>NZ_PKHX01000001.1:0-260790 GCF_002848005.1 Varibaculum cambriense
CAAAACGTTCCAAAATCATCAGCATCAAAAAAACAAAAAACAAGAAAAAACCAAAACACCCAACCAAACAGCCAGGCACCCCAGCTCAATCCCACACAAACAAAACAAAAAAACACACTATCGAGAACACAAACAACCAAACCACAAACCAACCAAACTGGCCGGTCAGGATTCGTCGCGAGCAAAAAATAAGCGGCGGGAAAGTTTTTCTCCCGCCGGCCTCTGCGCTCGGCAACGAATACAAAGTTACCGTCCGGGACGGGTGGCGTCAAACCAGAATGCCCAAAAGTAAGGGAAGCCACAAAAATTTGTAGACAATCAGGCGTTTACCTGCGTAAACATTACCAAGCATTAAAAAAGCCGCCACCACGAAATCGATTTCATGGTGGCGGCTCTTAGCGAAGAATCTCGGCAGTTACCGAAGACCTACTGTCGGTTAAGAGGACTACGATGCTCCAAGGCAGCGTGAAATTCCTGTACCTGCCCCGGTCCTACCGTAATAAGTGCTTCACATTCTGGACGGTTAAAAGCATCAGTCATCGCCAGCAGTGGCTCTACCGCTACCGCGATGCCGCGACGATAGGCTAAATCCTGACCGGTATAGATCTGGAAAGACCCTAAGCCCAGCCCCTGGCGGGCATCAATTAACTCTACGGCAGTTTGAGAACCATCGACATGGTCAACTAAGGCGGTGGCCACCCCATCTTCGGCTACCAAAGAGGTCATCCCCCAGTCAATGTCGCGGCGGTGCACCAGAGTAACTGGATAAGCTTGGGTAGAAAATCCTTTTATTCCTGGTTTAGGGATCAGATTCTTATCAGTTTGGATACGAACTTGGGAAGGCACCGTGATCTTAGTAGTTTCCGAGCTACCTCCCTGACACACCAGATACGGGTGCCACCCCAAAGTAATCGGCGCGTCCCCCTCGCCGTTATTCATGGCCACGATATCTAGGGAAAGTCGATGGGGATCAGCAGAGAGGCGATAGGTAACTTCCACTTCTACCTCAAAGGGATAGGCCTCCAGTTTTGGTACCTGAACCTTCGCCCGCAAGAAATCTTCGCCTGACTCCACTAATTCAAAAGGTTGATCTGCTACCAAACCATGTATAGCCTGCGAGCCCCCTGCGATTTTTCCTGCGAAGTCATACTCGCGTCCTTGGAACCGATATTTGCCATCCCGCAGACGATTAGACCAGGGAACCATAATCGCATTCCGGAAACCGTCCATATTACGGGCCTCTACTTCGTCGCGGTAGCCGTCAAGGACGTGTACCGTACGCTGCTGTAGAGTATGCCCATTATCGGGAGGTATCGGAACCTCCGAAATGCTTTGGAACTGGTCTTCTACCTGCCAATCAAGGACAGTTGCCCCGATTTTGGCTATCGACACCGAGTCATTGCCCGCTTTCAGCGTCCAGGTTTCTTGGCTCAAGTCTGCTCCTTAAAAATAAATCAAGGTAATGCCTTAAATCCCTTGTATACGAGTCTACAACTCCCACATATTATCCAAGGCATTTATGCTTATTATTTACTTTTCCTTATCACCACGTTCACCAATTTTGGTTCCCGTACGATCACTTTCAAAGGTTCACTTCCCGCAAGATTGCGCTTTACCACTTCAGTTTCCAGTGCCTGTTTTTCAAGTTCCTCCGCAGAAATAGATTGCGGTACCTGTAGACGGTACTTAACCTTGCCGTTAATCTGTACCACCGCAGTAATTTCCTCTTCTACCAGTAAGGATTCATCGGTTACTACCGGGAAAGGTTCACGCGCCAGCGAGGAGGAATGTCCCAGCTGTCTCCAAAGCTCCTCGGCAATATGGGGAGCAAGCGGAGAAATCATTAGCACCAATGCCTCCGCGGCTTCACGAGGAACCGCTTTCAGCGCAGTCAAATGATTATTGAGCACAATCAGATCCGAAACCACCAGGTTAAGCCGCATTTCCCGGTAATCTTCGGTTACCGCCGCAATCGCCTTGGCCAGGGCACGCTGGGTTTCCAAATCAGGAGCGTCCTCGCTAACGGTAACTTCACCCGTGTGTTCATCGATCACGTTACGCCACAAACGCTGTAAGAAACGTTGGGAGCCCACCACTGCCCGAGTTTCCCAAGGCCGTGACATATCTAGCGGCCCCATCGACATTTCATATACCCGGAAAGTGTCCGCCCCGTATTCGGCACAAATATCGTCCGGAGTGACGATATTCTTCAAGGATTTACCCATCTTGCCGTATTCGCGATTTACTGGCTCCCCTTCATAGGTAAACCCGTTAGCCTCATCGCCTTGAACTTCGGAAGCGGGCACGTAGGCTCCCCGCTTGTCTGTATAGGCATAAGCCTGGATATAACCTTGGTTAAACAGTTTATGGAAGGGCTCCAGGCTAGAGAGATGCCCCAGATCATAGAGCACTTTGTGCCAAAAACGTGCATAAAGCAAGTGCAGAACCGCGTGTTCGACCCCGCCCACATATAGATCGGTACCTCCCGAGGACGCGCCCTCGCGCGGCCCCATCCAGTAACGTTCATTTTCCGGGTTAGCTAGGAAATCCTTTTCGCCCGGATCAAGGTAGCGCAGCTCGTAGCAGCAAGAACCTGCCCAGTTAGGCATCACATTAGTGTCCCGGTAATAGGTTTTTTTACCCTGTCCCAGGTCGAGTTCTACTTTTATCCATTCCTCGGCACGCCCCAGAGGAGCCTCGGGTGAAGAGTCAGCATCATCAGGAGCGAAAGTACGCGGAGAGAAGTTATCTACTTCCGGCAAATCCAGCGGCAGCATCGATTCAGGGAGGGCGTGTACCACTCCGTCCTCGTCGTAGACCACGGGGAAAGGCTCTCCCCAGTAGCGCTGGCGGGAGAATAACCAATCACGCAGGCGATAGGTGGTGGTAGCTTCCCCCAATCCCGCGTCCTCTAACCAGGAAGTTATTTTCTTAATGGCCTCGGCTTTACCCAAGCCGTTCAGAGAAATCTGGTCATTAGCCGAATTCTGGATAACCCCGTCTCCAATCCAGGCCGCATCTTTATCCGCATCTGGGGCGGGGGTAATCGTATAGATAATATCCAAGTCAAATTTCTTAGCGAAGTCCCAGTCGCGCTGATCATGAGCGGGAACCGCCATAATCGCGCCAGTGCCGTACCCCATCATCACGTAGTCGGCGGTGAAAACCGGAATCGGACGATTATTGACCGGATTAGTAGCAAATAAACCGGTAAATACTCCGGTTTTCTCGTGGGAATCTTCCCCGCGTTCACTGTCGCTACGAGCAGCTGCCTGCTGTTGGTAGGCGCGCACTGCCTGCTGCGGATTTTCATATCCGCCCGTCCAGGCATCGCGAGTACCTTCCGGCCACTGGGCGGGAATTGCTAGCGCTCCAGCCGGAAGTTCACTTTGTCCCAAGCCGGAAAGAATCGGGTGTTCGGGGGCTACCACCATAAAGGTGGCTCCAAATAAAGTGTCGGGACGAGTGGTATAGACCTGTAGTTTTTCCGTATCTACCTGGAAAGTTACCGTGGCACCGTGGGAGCGTCCAATCCAGTTCTCCTGCATAGTGCGTACTTTTTCCGGCCAATCCAAAGTGGCTAGATCCTGAATCAGGCGGTCGCCATAGGCGGTAATCCGCATCATCCATTGCCGCAGATGCGAACGGAATACCGGGAAGTTTCCGCGTTCAGAGCGCCCCTCGGAAGTTACTTCTTCATCAGCTAGTACCGTGCCCAATCCCGGACACCAGTTAACGGGCGCGTAAGAAAGGTAAGCCAGGCGGTAATCTTCGAGGACGTCCTCGCGCTGCTTCGCACTTAATTCACTCCACTTCGCTCCCTCGGGTAGAGGCTTTTCCCCGCTGGAAAACTTTTCAATCAGCTCTTGAATAGGACGAGCCGCGCCTTTGCCTCCATCTGGGCGGGTAGCCTCCGGGTCGTACCATGAGTTGAAAATCTGCAAGAAAATCCACTGTGTCCAGCGATAATAATCCTGATCAATAGTAGCGAAAGAACGTCGCTGATCATGGGAGAGCCCAATGCGCGCCAACTGGCGGTGCATAGTGGCGATATTCTCGCTAGTAGTTTTCCGAGGGTGTTGCCCGGTGGTTACCGCATACTGCTCCGCGGGCAAACCAAAAGCGTCATACCCCATGGTGTAGAGGACGTTCTTCCCTTGCATCCGCTGGAACCGTCCCGTGACATCGGTGGAGATATAGCCTAGCGGGTGTCCGACATGCAGGCCTTTTCCGGAGGGGTAAGGGAACATATCCATTACGAAGAAAGGATCTTTCTTAGCCAGGGGGCCGGCTAGGGAACCCACCGGGTTATCGGCATTGAAAGTGCCGTGGTCTAACCAGTATTTTTGCCATTTTTCCTCGATCTGACCTGCCATCTGGGCGGTGTATCGATATGCCGGTATATCGCTAGCGCTATTGCTCATGGACTATTTTCTCCCTTCATTTCTCCCTCAAAGCCTACCCCATTGCGGACGCTCCCCAATTTTCACGGTGAGAGAATGGAATCGGTTGCAAAAATTTTATTTACCGCTGGTGAGCGTAGTTTTCCGTTACCTGCAAAGCGATCCTTATCCGATTATGGTGGGATGGGCGTAATCGGTGACGTTATAGACACTGCCTTCGCGTTGCAAAAGTACTGACAGCACCTGGGCTTTCTTTTGATTATCTGTACTGGCTCCCCAGATAACTTTTTGCTCTGAATTCAATTGCAGCTCTATATTTTCCGGTCGTGCCGCTTGCGCCTGCTTAGTTTTCTTTTTAATCTCCGGCGGCAACGATTCCACCACGCTAGCTGCCGATTTCAAACAGTCACGATTATCGTTTGCCCGGCAAGAACTCGCTATCGTTACCAAATTTGATACTTCGAATCCCTTAGCCGGAAATACGTTCCCCTCTAGATCAACCAATGATCCTTGCGCAGTTTTAGCCACCGGAGTTCGCAGCGTCAAATGCACCACCATCCCGCGGGGAAACTCCCGGCTAACCCCTATTTCTTTAATCCACGGATTCTCTTTTTGCAGCGTAGCGGCAACCTGACCCGTAGGTACCCGCATCAAGGGTTTTCCTGCATAGGCCGACAGCTCTTCTTTTACCTGCTGAGCGGAAACTTGTGCGCTAGCGCCTACAATTCGCGTCTTGTCCGGATCATAGGCAAAAACCGGGGAAAGCCAGAACAGATACCCCAATGCCACTATGATTACCACGATGAGCGCCCCGATACCGCCGCGGCGCAGTCGCTTACGCCGCTTTATCTGCGCGATTTCTTCGCGTCGCTGCGCCAACCCACTGGAAATCACTGCCCGGTCTTTCGAAGCTAAAGTAACTTTCCGGGATTGCGGCAGAGACACCGCTTTTTCTCCTCTGTTTGCCTGTCGCCGATTAGTACGTCCTCGAGTATTTTTGGATACTTCGGTGGCTTTAGCCCGGCGCGAAAAAGAAGATTTGCGGGAAGTCACTGCCCGAACCTCTGGGTTAAAACCTCTAAAATCAGCCCACCGGCCGCGGTCACATCCCCCGCTCCCACCGTTAAGATCAAATCTCCGGGCTCAGCCGCATTAGCGAGCATGCGTGCCGCCTCATCCCGATCCCCCAGATAGGATCCTCGCTGCATTTTTTCCGTGATTAACCGGGAAGTTACCCCCGCGATTGGATCCTCGCGTGCCCGGAAAATATCGCACACAACCACTTGATCAGCCATATCAAGAGCCCGGGCAAAACGGGGAGCAAAATTGCGGGTACGCGAATACAGATGCGGCTGGAATAACACTAGAACGCGTCCTCCCCCGGCTGCCTCGCGCGCCTGGTGCATCAGGGCTTCCACTTCGGTGGGATGATGGGCGTAATCATCGATTACCCGGATCCCTCCTACTTCACCTTTGGTTTCAAACCGACGCGCGGTTCCCTCGAAATCCCCTAAAGCCTGAGCAATCTCTGGCGCAGAGAAACCCGCAACTTGCGCTCCTAAGAACACTGCTGCCGCATTTAATAGGTTATGCTGCCCCGGCATCGGCAGGCGGACGGCGGTAGTTTTCCCCGCCACCGTGAAATTTGCAGATACCGAGGTAGTATCTTCCACCAGCGGTTTAATCAGGCAAAACTCATCCAAGTGCAGGGAAGGTTTCTCCACCCCATAACCGAGGATCCGCATGCCAGGGGCAGCGGAGTCAGCTGGCATAGCTTCCCGGCGCTGAACCAGCTGGCGACAACCGGGATCATCAGTACAAACAATCAGCGTTCCCCCTGGTTTAATACAGTTGCTGAAATCAAAAAATGCCTCCGCGAACTTTTCTGCTGATCCATAGTTATCGAGGTGGTCGGGCTCAATATTGGTAATAATCGCCACCTGGGGGCGGTAGTTCAGGAAAGAACCGTCAGATTCGTCGGCCTCGGCAATAAAATACTCGCCTTTACCCAGATGGGCTCCAGTTTGGTAATGACGGACTATTCCTCCCACCGCAAAAGAGGGATCTGCTCCCAGCTGGGAAAGAGTTTGCGCCAACATGCCAGAAGTAGTGGTTTTACCATGTGCCCCCGCCACGGCCACGAACTTCCGGTCGGCCGCCGCGAGCGCCAGCGCCTGGGAGCGATGCATAAACTTACAACCGGCGGCTTTACCCGCCGCGAATTCCGGATTACTAGGGCGAATTGCACTGGAATAAACAATAGTCATGTCGGGGGTAATCAGCTGCGGGCGGGTACCCACCCAACATTCGACTCCCAGATCCCGTAGTTTCTTTAAGTTATCGGATTCGTTTTGATCCGAACCGGTCAGTTCCCAGCCACGCGCCGCAAAAAGCTGCGCAACCACCGACATTCCGGCTCCCCCAACCCCGATAAAATGGTATTTTTTCTCGCTCATCGGCATACTTCCTTAGCGATTTGTGCCAGTTTCTCCGCGGCATCGATTCCCTCTTCCGGGAGTGCTCGCGACATTTGTTGCAAACGTTCTGGCGACAACAGTAAGGGCACTACCTGTCTGGTAACGAAATCCGCATTAAACTGGGCGTTATCAACTAGCAGCGCACCTCCACTTTTTACCGCGTCTTCGGCGTTAAGACGTTGCTCGCCGTTCCCAATCGGTAGTGGTACATAGACTGCCGGTAATGCTAAGGCGGTCATCTCCGCCACCGTACCGGCACCGGAACGACAAACCACCAAGTCCGCGGCGGCTAGTGCCCTTTCCATATCCACCAGGTAATCTAAAACCCGATAACGCGGCTTTAAAGATTCGGGAAGAGCCTGGCGCACCGACTCATCTTTATCTTTGCCAGTTAAGTGAATTACCTGGATATCTTCCGGCAACTGTGCCGCCGCCTCCTGCAAAGCTTGGTTTAGGGAAAGTGCTCCCAAAGATCCCCCAGTGACCAGCAAGGTTGGTAGCTGCACACCTAGATCAAAAGACTTTAGAGCCAGCTCCCGCTGACGTTTTTGTTCCGACCGATCGTGACGTTTTTTAGCCAACTCCGCTATTTCGGGTCGCAAAGGTAACCCGATGCAAGTGGTTCGCCCCTGCTTGGCCTTAAGTTTCGTGGAGGGAAAAGTTAAAGCTACCACTTTGGCCCACCGTGCCCCTAACCGGTTGGCCAAGCCGGGACGAGCGTTTTGTTCATGGATTACCAGCGGTACCTGTGCACGCCGTGCCGCTAAATAGGCAGGAGTGGAAACATAACCTCCAAAGCCGATGACTACTCCCACCTTCTTCTTTTGGATTAGCGATTCTATCTTCTTTACCGTCTCCCGCATCCGGCTGGGAATAGTAAAGAACTGCAAAGAAGGACGGCGCGGCAACGGTATCCGGGGGATATAGTGCAAATCGAAGCCGGCAGCGGGTACTAGCTCGGTCTCTTTGCCTTCCCTAGTACCGATAATCGTAACCTTCCAGCCTTGATCTCGCAGACAGCGCGCCGCAGCCAACAGCGGGTTGACATGACCGGCGGTTCCCCCTCCGGCTAAAAGTACCGATCTATTATTTTCCATCGCGTTTTTCCAATCTGACGGCTCTGCTAGTACGCAAATATTTTGGCCGGTGAGCTACGGCTGCAGCTACTCCTGGCTCTGCTCGCAAGTAGCTTAAAAGCACCCCCATTTGTATTAGGGTTGCCAGCGCCGTAGAGCCTCCAGAAGAAATCAGAGGCAGCGGCACTCCTACTACCGGTAGGAACCCGATCACTACCATGATATTCATGAGTGCCTGTACCACTAGCCACCCCAAAGTTCCCGCAGCACAAAGTCGGGTGGTCTGGTGGGTAGCATTGATGATTAACCGGCTCAGTACCCAGGCGAGCAGCCCGAAAATTACCAACACTAGAAGGGTGCCGAATAGTCCGAATTCTTCACCCAAAATTGCGTAAATAAAATCGGTATGAGCTTCCGGCAAATAATTCCACTTTTGGCGAGAGGCACCCGGCCCGACTCCGGTTAGTCCCCCGGTTCCCAATCCCCACTTGGCACGCAGGGGCTGCAGACCAGAACCCGTAGGATTAGCTTGGGAAGGATGCAAGAAAGAAAGCACCCGATTCCTGCGGGAAGAAGAACTCAGTACCGCCCCGACTGCGGCCACAGACAGCAGACCTATCCCTATCCCGAGCCAACGCAGAGAAATCCCGGCGATTAGTAATACACACAGCAAAATAGAAACGAAAATAAGCAGGGTTCCCATGTCGTGACCTGCCATTACCGTGGCCACAATAACTATAAAAGGCAGCCCGACCCATTTGAAAAGGTCACCAAGAGAATCTATTCGGCACCTGCCACTACTGAATACCGTGACTAGCAGCAAAATAAAGGCTACTTTTAAGAACTCTGAAGGCTGTAATACCTGGTTAATACCGGGAATATAAACCCAGTTGCGGTTGCCACCTTGACCGCGCCCCAGCGAGGTAAACACCGCTAACTGACCGGCAATAGCCAGCGGAAATATTACCGTTAACGCAAATTTTTCAAAGAAACCCGCAGGTAAACGCGATATGAAGATCATTGCGGCGAAACCCACTGCCATAATTAGCAGGGGGCGTGCCACTCCCCAATAGGGATTGGTACCGGCAGACAGCTCCAGGATTACCGAGGCAGAAAACTGCATCATTAATCCAATCACCGCTAACGCGATGATCAAGAACCACAGCATTTGGTAGTTGAATAACGGGGTATGGGTGATAGAACGCCACAGGTTCAGGAGTTTGCGTTTACCCTCCGGGTTATCCGATCGGAAAGACTCTGCGCGTTTAACTTCAATCCGCGGAATTTTTTTCCTGATTTTAGCGGCTGTGCCCTGAGAAGAATTTTTTTTATTTCCGGTCGATGCCCGCGTCACCATAGCTATCCCTCCAAACGGGACACGGCATTAGCGAAAGCCTCCCCACGCTGAGAATAGTTTGCAAACTGATCCCAGGAGGCACAGGCAGGCGCTAAAATCACTTTATCTCCGGGACGCGAGAGCGCGACTGCCTCGTTTACCACCGAGAACATCATGTCATCATGGGAGCTAACTTCCACTACTGGAACCTTAGGGGCGTGCTGAGCCAATGCCTCACGCAAAGCGGAGCGATCTTCCCCGATCAGTACTACCCCCCGTAAAGTGGCAGCTATCTGGGTAACTAGCTGATCAAAGGACTGTCCTTTAGTATCCCCACCAGCTATCCACACCACTGAGGCCGGGGGCATTCCGGATAAAGAAGCAGCCGCAGCATGGGTGTTGGTGGCTTTGGAATCATCAATCCAAGTGACCTGCGCAGCCTGACCTACGATGGCCCTTCGATGCGCCTGCGGGACGAAGCTGCGGATTCCGTCACGCACTGCCTCGGGGGCTACCCCTAGGGCTCTGGTGAGCCCAGCTGCCGCTAAAGCATCTTGGAGCACCGTAATCCCCGGCTCACCGTGGTAATAGTGAAAATCCCCCATTCCCACAAGTGCTACTGCCTCTTTATAGGGATTAGCGCTATAGGCGCGATCAATCAGCATATTTTCTACTAGACCCAACTGGTAGATATCGGGGATACCAGTAGTGAACCCGATCGCCCGACATCCTTCGGTTACGTCGGCAGCTAAGGTTAGGTCTAAGGTGCGGGAATCTTGTTGATTGTAGAGGACGGCTTTTTGGGCACGTTCATAAACCCGCGCTTTCGCCGCGACATAGGCTGCTTCACTCCCATGCCAATCCAAATGATCCGCATCAATATTTAAACAGACTGCGGCCAGTGGCGATAAGGAGCTAATGGTATAGAGCTGGAAGCTGGATAGTTCTACCGCTAATACTTGGGCTTTAGCCTGAGCAGCGGCTAATACCACCGGGGAGCCTACGTTTCCGACCGCTAGTGCCTCATAACCCGCAGCCTGCAAAATAGACTGGGTCATCCCGACCGTGGTGGTTTTGCCGTTGGTACCGGTAACGGTTAGCCAGGGGGTGTTTGGGCGGGAAGTAGCGGTTTTTTGGATCTGCCAAGCTAATTCGACCTCGCCCCACAGTTCCACCTGGTGTTTTTTCGCCCAAGTGAAAGCGCTATGGCGTGGAGGTACCCCGGGACTGACCACTAGCAATGAAGGATCAATCTTATCTAGCAGATCTTCCCAGTTATCTCCTTGTCCCTGATAGAACTGAGCGTGCGGGTAGTCCTGGGAGCAATTGGCCACTGCTTCTTCTTGGCCATCAATCCCATATACCTTGGCCCCCAGAGTGGAGAGCACTTCACAACAGGCTCTGCCCGATGATCCCAGGCCGATAATACAGATGACCCGGCCTGCCCAGTTTTGGTTTGTCACTTGATTGCAACCACCCATTCTGCGTAGAACAAAGCAACGCCTACAATCGCAAACAGGCCGGCAATAATCCAGAACCTAACCACAATCGTGACTTCTTTCCAGCCTTTGAGCTCGAAATGGTGATGTAAGGGAGCCATTTTAAACACCCGTTTACGAGTAAGCTTAAATACCCCCACCTGGATCACATCTGACATCACGATTAATACAAACAATCCGCCGATGATAACTGCCAGGAATTCGGTACGGGTCAGAATTGATAATCCTGCAAAGGCTCCGCCTAAGGCTAGAGACCCGGTATCCCCCATGAAAATTTGGGCAGGGGAAGTGTTCCACCAGAGAAAGCCGAAGCAGGCGCCCACAATCGCCAGCGAGATTATCGCCAAATCTGCAGGATCCCGCACCTCATAGCAGGCAGAAGCAACTCGGGGAGCCACGTCCACCAGCGGACAACGCTGATAATATTGCCAGGTAGCCACCCCGGTGTAGGCACCGAAAGCAAATAGGCAGGCACCCGAGGCTAAACCATCTAAACCATCGGTGAGGTTTACTCCATTTGACCAGGCCGCAATCAAGAAGTTAGCCCACAGAGCGAATAAAATAAACGCCACCACAGTCCCAGCGATCGCTAAATCTAGTCCACTAACGTCGCGTACCACCGAAATCTTAGTAGAGGCCGGGGTGATAGCAATCCCAGATTCGTCGCGGCGGGGAAATAGCAGTGCCAACACTCCGAAAGTGGTTCCTACTGCCAGTTGTCCCACAATCTTTGCCCAGGGAGTTAATCCCAGGGAGCGTTGACGCGAGATTTTGATGTAGTCATCAAGGAAACCGATCAGCCCTAGCCCCAATATCAGTAGCATCAGCAGCCAACCAGAGGGCGAGGGAAATGTCCATGAAGCGAGGTGCGCTGCCACCCAGCCGCAAACGGTCGCCAAAATGATGACCAGTCCCCCCATCGTGGGAGTGCCGCGCTTAGTGTAATGCGCAGTAGGACCATCTTTGCGAATGAACTGGCCGTATTGGTGTTTACGCAATACGCGAATCAGTACCGGGGTTCCTACCAGCGATACTATTAGGGAGGTTAATAGCGATATTCCTAAAGGCACCATTAGCTTTCGCTACCTCCTGTTAAGGCTTCTGAAATTTTCCAGACCCCAGATCCGTTTGAGCCCTTAATTAATACCGTATCGCCGGGAGCTAGAACCTGCCTAACCACTCTAAGTGCCTCCTCGACGTTTTCGCAGTGTTGCGCTTCGGCGTGGTCTAAAACAGTCTGGTAAATCGGGGTGGCTTCCGACCCCACCGTAACCACTACCGCTATTCCCGCTGCAATACACGCCTGCCCTACCAGGCGGTGGTGATCCGCTGAATCTGCTCCCAACTCGAGCATTTCTCCCAGGACTGCCACCGCACGTCCTCTTCCCTTAGCTTGCGCCAGTGTCTTTAAGGTGGCGATCCCGGAACGCATAGAATCCAAGTTCGCATTATAGGAGTCATCGATCACTGTGATCTCAGATTCAATTTCCCGCACGTCTAGACGGTGCTGCGACAAGGGACGGGCATTTTCGAGGACGCGGGCAGTCTCGCTAAGGGACACCCCCAACTCGGTGGCAGCGGTAACTGCTGCCAATGCGTTAGACACATTATGCCGGCCTACCAGTCCTAACTTCACTTTAATGGCTTCTGTTCCGCGGGTCATCCAGAAGGTGGCGTGACCATCACTGTCTACTGCGACTTGGGAGGCGTAAACTCCCCTGGTAGTGGCAGATTCTTCTACAGTTTCCTCTGGTTTTAGCTCTCCGAAGTAGCGAATCTGTTTTCCGGAAGCCATTTGACGTACCCGGTCATCCCCACAGTTCAAGATAGCCAGCGAGGGAGCAGATTTTTCTGAGGGAGGTTCCTCGCGATAACCATCTTGCTGAAATACTAGGCGGGCTTGCTTTGCTGCCGGACTTAAAGGCCAGTAACGTTTGCCGTCAAAGTTTCGCAGTCCCCAAAGGAGCTCTGCTTTGGCTTGCGCAAGCCCCTCGATGCTGCCGAATCCTCCCAGATGCGCATGTCCTACCATCAGCTCAATCGCCATATCCAAGGGGGCGATTTCAGTTAGCAAGGCCAAGTGCCCCGGTCCAGAAGCTCCCATCTCTAGAACTAGAAAATCCGTAGTTTCATCAGCTCGCAGGATGGTTAGGGGCACCCCGACCTCGTTATTGTAGGACTTCTCAGGCGCCACTACCTGGCCTTTTAGCTGCAGCAGACTGGCTAATAAATCCTTGGTGGTAGTTTTACCGGCTGACCCGGTAATCCCTACGCACACCGGCCTTTTCCCACTCCCTTTTTGCCTTAATGCTGCTAAATGAGCGTGCGCTAGCCATCCGAGCGCGCGGGTTGCTTCCGGAACTTGCACATAGGGAATACCTACCTGTTCAGCAGGCTCTTTCCGCTCTACGAGGGCAGCAGCTGCCCCTGCCCGCAAAGCACTTTCCAGGTAGTCATGCCCATCGGAATTTTCTCCACGACGAGCTACATACAAATCTCCTGGCGCTACCTCGCGGGAGTCGGTAACTACCCGACCCTCAATGATAGTTTCTGAATTCTTACACGGCTGGTTCAGGGCTTCAGCAATCCAACCCAGTGTCCACATTTGTCCGCTCCTACTTCCAAGTTCTTCTTCTAAGGATAGCTAGTGCGCGTTGATTGGATAAAGCTGCGGCTTAGTGCTGGAGGGGGGAACATCCAGCAAAGTTAAAGCTTGCGCTGCTACCTGCGAAAATACCGGACCGGCTACTACCCCTCCATAAATTCCTGATTTTGGCTGATAGATAATCACCGATACTGCGATCTCGGGATTCTCCGCCGGTGCCAAACCGACAAACGAGGCAACTACGCCTTGGGAGCCTCCCCGGCCAGAAATAATTTCACTGGTACCCGTTTTACCGGCACTGCGATAACCGGGGATCTGCGCTTTCTTAGCAGTTCCTTCATCACTAGTTACCGATTCCATCATCCGCACCAAAGTGGCGGCTGCGTTCTGATCTAACCTTTGGGTGGCCGCCGGAACTTTTACTTTTTCAGGAATTCCCTGGGGGTCTTCATATTCGGAAATCATCCGGGGTGCAATATAGACCCCATGGTTAGCGATAGTAGAGATAAGCGCAGATATTTGTAGCGGGGTGCAAGCCATCCCCTGACCAAACATAGTGGTCATCCGCTGGCGGGGATCCCAATTTTGGGGACTGCCAATTATCCCTGCAGATTCACCTGGCATTTCAATGCCGGTTTTTTGCCCCAAACCCAAAGCTTTCATCATTTGATATCGCTGCTGATCGGTGACCATTTGCCCAATTTGAACCGTACCGGTATTGGAGGATTCAGCCAATACCCCCGAGGCCGTTAAGTTCATGGTGGGATGGGGATGGGAATCTCTAAACGACTGACCGGCGATAGTGATCTTATCTGGAGAGCTCACCGGGGTTAACGGGGTGATTTTCTTCTGTTCCAAGGCGGTAGCAAAAGTCACCAGTTTGCCACTAGAACCCGGTTCATAAGTATATTGCACCGCCCGTGATCCAGTGGTTCCCGAAGTTCGCTTACGAACCTGCTCGGGAGGTTCGTTTCCAGAATCTGCCAACGCTAAGATCTGCCCGGTACCTACTCGCTGTACAATCGCGGTTCCCCAGGCAGCCCCAAAATCCGCGACCTGTTTATTTACCAAGCCTTCCGCGGTGTTCTGTAGATCCGCATCAATCGTTAACCGCACGGTTTTACCGGGAGTGGCGGTCTGTAAAACATCGGTTCCCCCCGGGATGACTTGCCCGGAAGGAGATATCTCCGCCACCCGCTTGCCCGGAACTCCTGCCAGCTGCTTATTTTGGGTAGCCTCAATACCTGCCTGCCCAACTTGTTCAAAATCAGTGAATCCTAAAATCGAAGATGCGGTGGGGCCATTAGGGTATTGCCGCTGGTAGCGTAGTTCACCATCGATACCATCGATTTTTAGTTTTCGGATCTTCCGCCAATTCTGAGCGCTAACATTTTTAGCGAGGTAGACGAAACCTCTGTTTCCCACCATTTTCCCCCCGAGCACTGCCGGGTTCATATCCAGAATTGGTGCCAGCTGTCGGGCCGCTTCGGCGGCTCCGGTTCCTACCACTTTCTTGCGATTACGAGGGTCGCGGAGTTTAGTTTTATCGGTAACGATCTTTCCGTCCGGGGAAAAAATTTCGTGATGCACATAATTTTTTACCAGCATCTGGTTAACTGATACGTTATAGACCTCGATCGAGGTGGCCAGCACCGTTCCTTTTCTATCGACAATGTCTCCCCGCTTAGAGACAATCTCAGCGGAAACAGTCCGCGCTTGTCTGGCCTCGTCAGCAAGAGCGGGGGCTTGTACTACCTGCAAATCGAATAACCTGGCGCTACACAGCACCAGTAGAAAGGCCACTATCACTAGTAGCAGCCTCCCACGCTTACCAGCTGCCTTACTCGCTCCCCGGCTGTTTACGATCCCCGTAGAAATGAAGTCGCTTCCCGCTTGTTTTCGAGATTGTCCCTGGTCAGCAAGAGTTTTCTGTTTTAGCGAAGAAGCGCTCTTCGCCGGCGAATACCTTCGCTTCTTCCCTACCATTGACCTCTATTATTCCTTAGCTACCGGAACTGGAGGAGTTCCTCCTTCAATCTTGCTTGTTTTTAGGGTAACGTATCCAGTCTCTCCCGCTGGGACATACCCGGCATCCAGGGCAGCTTTCCGTACCTTCTCGGGGCTAGACTTTAAGTTCACCTGGGACTGTACCCGTTGGTTATCTTCTTTTAGTTGCGTTAATTGCACCTGGTCTTCATGAATCTGGTAGGAAATCATCGCTAGTTGGGTATTAATCAGCATTGGGGAAACGATCAGGGCAACTAAAAGTAAAGCAGCAGCCACAATTTTCGCCATCAGGGGGGAGCGTTTTTTAAGCGTCTGCTCCTCGCCAACAACTCGTAAGCGAGCCGCATTCCCGGCGCGAACTGGTCGACGACGAGTGGGCGATGTTTGTCTGAGGGCGGCGGAGTTAGGCATGGTATTCCCGGGTCCTTTCTGCGGGCTCGCTTAACTTGGTAATCGCCCGCAACCGCACCGATGCGGCACGAGGATTATTGGATATTTCGGTTTTTCCGGCTTTTTCGGCTCCATTGATCAACAATTGGAAAGTTTTTTCTTCCGCTAATGGAACCCCGTTTAGAGTCGAGGGCGCAACTACCTGCTGAAATGCCTGTTTAACTATCCGGTCTTCTAGGGATTGGTAAGCTTCCACTACCATCACCCCACCGGGTGCCAGGCTGTCCAGGGCAACGGGGATCGCCCGCTTAAGGATACTTAACTCTTTATTTACTGCTATCCGTAGTGCCTGGAAGGTTCTCTTGGCCGGATTCCCCCCGGTGCGACGCGCCGGAGCGGGGATGGCCTCGCGCACGATTTCCACTAACTGCGCCGAGGAAGTAAGTGGAGTTTCTTCTCGTACCCTTACTATTTCCCGAGCAATCCGGGCAGCAAACTTTTCTTCTCCGGCCTCGCGCAAAATTTTTGCAAGCTCCACGTCGGAGAGCTCTGCCAACAAATCGGCCGCAGTTTTACCACCGCTTTGATCCATGCGCATATCTAGATCAGCATCGCGCGCATAGCTAAAACCGCGCGCCACATCATCGAGCTGCAGCGAAGAGACCCCCAAATCCATCAGAATCCCACCTAAAGGATAGGCATCGTCCTCGTAGGCAGCTGCCACTTGCCCGATAGCATCGTAGGTAGCATGTACCGCCGTAAATCTGGAGGAGTACTCTCGTAAGCGTCTGCTGGCGCTGGCTAGTGCCTGTTTATCCCGGTCGATTCCGATTAGATGCACCTGGGGATAGGTCTGCAGAATAAGTTCGCTATGGCCTCCTAGTCCTAACGTGCCGTCAATCACCAGGGCACGCCCCTGCTGTCCCGCTTGCTCAATTCCCTGCCCCAAAAGCTCGATGCAGCGCGCAGCTAGCACCGGCTGATGAGTGAAATTAGTGTTTGGGAACATGGTTTCCTTTGGAAGGTGGGACAGTTTGGGAAAAATCTGGAAGACCAGGGCTCTCCCCGACGATCTGCTACCGGGGAAGAGGCATCAGAGCATTCGGGAAGAGGCCAGGTTCTCCAAGCTAGAACATTCCAGGAATCACTTCCTCTCCGGTTTGGGCGAAAGCTTCTTCCTGCTCAGCTAAATACTGGTTCCAAGCCTGGCCGTTCCAGATCTCGACTCGGGATCCGGCGCCAATAACCGCTAGTTGCTTGCCTAGATCTGCGTAAGTGCGTAGCTGGGGTGGAATCACAATCCGACCTTGCTTATCGGGGATCTCGTCGGAGGCACCGGAGAGCATTACCCGCACGTAGTCGCGACCTTGGCGGGAGGAAAGTGGAGCCCGACGTAGTTCCTGATACATCCGCTCAAACTCGGCTGCGGGGAAAACATAGAGACAACGATCCTGACCTCGAGTGATTACTAATCCACCCGCTAATTGATCCCGGAATTTGGCTGGAAGAATCAAGCGTCCTTTGTCGTCCATTTTGGGTTCATAGGAACCTAAAAACATGGGCGCTACCTCCTTTCCAACCAGATAACTCCACTTTACCCCATTTTTCTCCACTATGGCGCACAATAGCGGTGTTTCTAGAAAAATAATCGCGAAAATTACCACTCTTACCTGCGAAGATTTCCCTAAAGTAAAGTGGAGTGAAAAATTTGATTCTTATTTTTTAGAACCGGAATTGAGAGAGCTAGCCCTTTGAGACCGAGAAAGCGCAAGAAGCTACCAGTGATGACGATGGCAGAGCACGATTGCCAACCAAAGGGTGCAAAAATATCAACAAGCGTCCCAGACGCTTTTAAGCAAAATAAAATGCGAGTTTTATAAGAAAAAAGGAAGCTTAGCTAACTAACGCTCACCATTGCGGCGATTCCACTTATCTTCCTGCCGTTGCTTAAAGGAACGCCGAGAGTCATTTTTATGAGCCGAAGAACGGTTATTAACGGCAGGCTTATTGGAATTCACCCCGAAGCTAGAAAACCGCGAGTTCATCGGTAAGGTCACTGCAAAAAGCACCACTATAAACCCCGAGACTGCTACCGCAATTGCTAAAAACTTAGAGACAGTCCAAACAGAAATCCCCACGATCAGCAGCGCAATCCCTGCCAGAATCAGCAGCGTCATCGTGGCGACCAGCTTGGGGGAAAAGTTCAGCTTCTGAGATTTTTCCGGTTCTGAACTCTTAGTAACCGAAGCTTCAGCCACGCGGACATCAGAGAATTGGCGTTCCATATCTGCGAGAATCTGTTTTTCTTTTTCAGATAGTCCCATGCTTTTTCTCTCCTTTCCGCGTCAATGCTTCTTCCAGCATAAAACAAAAAGCTACTTCAGTCAGACTCAGTTTCATAACTTGGCGCACTATCGTTCTTCCCGGGCGTAACCAGCGTAGCCGGACGCAGGGAAGTATTACCAAATTTTTGGTGGATCTTATCCATCGCTATCTCCGTTGCCCGTCCGCGAGTGTCGCTCCCCCACGCCAGTTGCACCCCCGAAGTGGCAGCGATTAGTTCTTTAGTAGTTACCCCTACTAGACGGATTCCTCCCTTGGGCATTTGCTCTTTCGCAAACAGCCCCAGTGCTTCCCGCGCAATATCGCGGGCAACATCGGTAGGCTGGCGCAGCGTGCGAGAGCGAGTCCAGGTACGAAAATCCGCGGCTCGGATTTTAATGGTGACATTTCCGGCTAAAAGATTATTTGCGCGCAGCCGAGCCGCGCATTGATGCGCTTGATCCAATAAAGTAGCAGCAATTGTCTCTCGCGAATGCACATCGAGCGCATAGGTAATTTCGGTTCCGATCGATTTTTCTTTGCTTCCTAGTCCCACCTGACGGGAATCTTGTCCCCGGCACAACTGATAAAGACGCACTCCCAACGCTTTCCCAAAGAGAGAATTCAACTGGGAAATACTTAAAGCGCTCATTTGCCCGACGGTCTCGATTCCTTTGCGCTCCAGTTTGGCGCCCGCTGCTGCCCCGATTCCCGGGATCGCACCCACCGGCAATATCTGCAAAAATTCCTTGGTTTTATCCGCAGGAACCAGTAGCACTCCGTCTGGTTTGGCATGCGCAGAGGCAATTTTAGCGACTAATTTATTGGTCCCGATACCTACCGAAGCCGGTAAAGAAAGTTCTTCCCGGATCCGTTTACGCAGCAGGTGCGCTATTTCTAAGGGGGTTCCCAGTCTCCGGCGCGCGCCCGAGACCTCTAAGAAGGCCTCGTCAATCGAGATCTGTTCCCTCACCGGGGTAATTTCCCCCAAAATTCTCATGACTTTTTTGGACAGCCGCGAGTAGTATCCGTGCCCGGAGGCAACCACTATTGCTTGCGGACAGAGTCGCTTGGCTTGAGAAACTGGCATCGCTGCATGCACGCCTTGCGCCCTCGCTTCATAGGAGGCCGAAGAAACCACTCCGCGATTACTTTTACCTCCTACGATTACCGGTTTTCCCCGCAGGGAGGGATCGCGCAAAATCTCGGCTTCTACGAAAAAAGCATCCATATCGACATGCAGAATATTGGTTCCGCTATCGTCGCTGCCCCAATCACGTTTGGCGGCAGCAGACTGAGGAGCTTTACTCACCGGTCAGTTCTTTCCGCTATCCCCGGTATCTTCAGGATTACGCTGCTGATCGGTTATAGATTCTTCCCGACTGCCAGGAGGCGGCGGAGCTGAGGTAGTTGGCCCCGAACTCCCGGAATATTTTTCTTCCTGTTTACGTTTACGCTGCAAATGGGAGCGGCGCGGCGGAAAATGCCTACCCTGAGGGGAAGTACCTGGCGAAGCCGACTTTCTCCCGGTACCGATTTTTTGTTGTTTAGTATCCGCTTCCTTAGCCGGCAAGGAGGACGGATCTGATCCGCTCACAGCTCCTCTAATCACCTGCTCAGGGAGCAGATTACTACTGTCTCCTCGCTGGCGCGAAGCAACTTTTTGTGCCAGATGCGCCAGTAAATCATCCCGCCCTGCCAGGAGTCCCTCGGCATTTTCTTCTGGGGCGTCTTGGGGATTTACTTGCGCCAAGAATCTTTCGATACGTTCTGCAATCGCGTCACCCGAGCGCGAATCCACCGACTCTGCTAGAGACTTCGGATGCAGCTCTCCCCAGGGTTGGGTTAAGGCCTCATCGTAGTGCTGCTCCATTTTTTCGATCAGCTCTTTAGCCTCAGGATTTTCATCCAGCTGCGCACTTACCTCTTTAATCATTTGGGTGCTAGCGGCTTCCAAATCTCCCATCGGCAAATCCAAATTCAGAGTTTCGGAAAGATATTGAATCGCACTAACCGCCCCCGGTGGATACTGCCCATCTGCCAAGTAATAGGGAACTCCCACCACGATCCCTCGTGCCTGCACCGATATCATTTGGAAAAGCATCTGCAGGTACTGCCCGAAAGAGGCAGTGATAATGAAGGTGCCCGGCATCTCAGTTTGCGGGGGCAAGATATCCGGATTGGGGGAAGTCTGGTTAATGAAAGGGATCCGAGTGTGGGGAATGTTGGCAGCTATCCCCATCAGATCAACTGCCTGTTTTACCCCCATCTTTTGGCAAACCTCGAAAATCGCCAGGGAAAAATCTTCCCAGTTGATATCGGGTTCCAGTCCGCGCAATAGCAAAATCTGACGCCCGGAATAATCGGTAATCCGTTCCAGGGTGCAACTGGGATAACGCATATCGGTCATCGTCCAGTTTTCAATGGTTATTCGGGGACGCCGTGCCCGGTAGTCCAGCACCGTCTCGAGGGCGAAACGCGCAACTTCTTCATGGGGAAGGGCATGCAAGAGCTGCTCAATAATCATTCCGCCAATATCACCGGAATCAATCGCCCCCGAAAAGGCATAGAGCAGCACCTCTGCCTGTGTATCTTCGTAGGCAGGACCGGGGATTATAAAACGGCTGCTGTCTGTCATCTACCCTCCATTCTCTAGTCCAGCCTACCCGGCCAGCGCCGCGTGTGCATCGCCCCTCGCCCGAGCTATGCGGTTTTTAGAGATAGCGGGTAGAATAGATGCCTACTTTTTCTTAAGGGAAGGGGCGCTTCTTGAATGATCCCGCACAGCTAGGTCTGGAGCAGCAGGCCGTCGATCGCATTTACCAAGTATTAGATGACGCCCGCACTCGTTACCGTCTGCGTCAGCAGCAGGTTGAGGCATTAGGTGCCACCGGCTCCCCACAAAACCGCTCGGAACGCGACGTAATGGCAGCTCATTTAGGAGACCAAGCCGCCCGCTTAGAGCGGGTAGAAGAACGTTTGGTTTTTGGAAAACTTACTCCGTTGTCCGGCAAAGAATTCTATATCGGGCGAGTAGGCCTGCAAGATAGCGATCACTCGCAAGTATTAATGGATTGGCGGGCTAGCGCCGCTACCGCTTTTTACCAGGCAACAGCCCGCCAGCCGCTGGGGATGGCTAGCCGGCGTCATATTGGTCTGCATCGCCGTCAGGTAATTTCGCTAGAGGACGAAGCGTTCGATTTATCTCATGCTCGGGAAGAAGGGATCCAGCTGCAGGGAGAGGGCGCGCTGCTGGCGGCACTACAAGCAGAACGCTCCGGCCATATGGGCGATATCGTGGCCACGATTCAAGGCGAGCAAGACCGGATAATCCGCGCGGATACCTCTCAGATCCTGGTAATCCAAGGCGGACCGGGCACCGGAAAGACCGCAGTAGCACTACACCGCGCGGCCTATCTACTCTACGAACAGGCAGAACACTTAGAAAAATCCGGAGTGCTGATAGTAGGCCCCTCCCCCGCTTTCTTACGCTACATTGAGCAAGTGCTACCCGCCCTCGGAGAAACTGGCGTGGTTTCCACCACCATGGCAAGCCTCTTGCCTGGAACTAGTGCCCCCGGAAAGGAACATCCGAAAATCTCGGCTTTGAAGGGAGATTTACGCTGGGTAAAGCTAATTAAGCAGGCAGTACACTCACTGCAGCGGGTGCCACAATCGGATCAGCCATTAACCGTAGGCGCCAGTAAACTGCTTCTGCGGCCGCGAATAGTAAAAGAGGCCATTCGCCGCGCCCGCCTTAGCGGCAAGCCCCATAACCAGGCGCGAGAAATCTTTGTTGCCCACGTTTTAGACTCTTTAACTGACCAGTATTTAGATAGTGAAACTCGCCGGGAACAAGCAGAATTGGCTGCGGCGGCTCAGGCAGCCGGTTTAGGCGAAATCGAAACTAGTCGCGACGCCCTTTCTGAACGCGCCCTGGTAAAGGAGGATCTGCGCTCCAACCTTAATGTGCGACGGGCAATAAATCTCTGCTGGATGCCTTATTCAGCGCAAGATCTTTTGCGCCGTCTCTACGCCTACCCAGCGTTTCTTGCCCGCTTTGCCAGTGAGTTTAGCTTCGAGGAGCAGGAGATAATTTACCGCCCCAAGCAGGAGGCATTCACCCCTGCCGATGTGCCTCTACTTGATGAACTTGCGGAACTCCTGGGAGATCCGCCGAACGCTACCTCTCCCACTTCACGCCGCTCCCGCTCAGCTGCGCGCGAGCGAGAGCAGGCGCGGGCACAAGCTGCGATTGAGGGACAGGGACTGGGAGACGGGATTGTTTCCGCCCAGATGTTGGCCACTCGCGCCGCCGGAAACAGTGAACAGTCATCCCTAGCAGAAAGAGCCTATCGGGATCGAACCTGGACCTATGGGCATGTGGTGGTGGATGAAGCCCAGGAGCTGTCCCCAATGGATTGGCGCTGCCTTCTGCGACGCTGTCCTTCACGTTCTTTTACCGTGGTGGGTGACTTAGCTCAGCGGATTTCCGCCGGGGGGTCTTCGTGGAGCCAGCTATTGGGACCAGCCGCCGATGCTCTAGAGGAAGAAGCCTATTTAACGGTGTGCTATCGCACCCCGAAAGAAATTATGGATTTGGCAGAGGCAGTTACCACTGCCGCTGGGCGACCCTCCCCTTATCCGGTTCAAGCGGTTAGACAAGATCCAAGCTCGCTAATAACCCGGCAGGTATCAGCCCTTGATGTTTCAGCTGTGCAGGAAACAGTTTCCAACGAGATTAACTATTTAGATAGGGTTTTGGGAGCTGGACGAGGACGCGTAGCGGTAATCTGCGCGGAAGGTGATTATTCTACGATTTGGCAGCTTGCCGAACAGTTCCCTTTCCCAGTGGGTAGCGATCCCATTAGTGATCGAGTCTGCATATTGGATGCGGTCACCTCGAAAGGATTAGAGTTCGACAGCGTAATTTTACTGGAACCAGTTCATATTTCCTCCCAAAGCGTCGGTAATCTATTTGTGGCCATGACCCGCCCCACCCGTCGCCTAGTCACCCTGTACACCCAGCAGCTACCGGCAGGATGGAAATAACCGCGCAATACCGGGTTTACGTACCGGAGAACGGACAGTTTTGCCAAGCGTGGTGAGCGCTGAAAAAATGGAGGCATGACAAAGGCAGTTTTACTTGAGGATCCGCACCAGGTAGCGGATGAAGTTTTTACCGGTTACGACATTGAAGTAGAGCGAGTAAAAGGCGCCCTGGAAGAGGACGCTTTAATCGAACGCCTCCAAGATGCCGATATCGTGGGGATTCGTTCAAAAACTCATGTCACTTCCCGAGTGATTTCCTCTTGTCCCCGCCTGAAGGTTGTGGGTTGCTTTTGTATTGGTACCAACCAGGTAGATTTGTCAGCTGCCACTAAAGCCGGAGTCACGGTTTTTAACGCACCCTACTCCAACACCCGCTCCGTGGTGGAACTGGCCATCGGGCACATTATCAACCTGGCGCGCCACGTGGAAACCCGCAACCAAGATTTGCAACGCGGAATTTGGAATAAGAGTGCCTCAGGTTCGCACGAGGTGCGCGGGAAAACCTTGGGGATCATCGGTTATGGAAATATCGGTACCCAACTTTCAGTTTTAGCCGAAGCCATGGGAATGAACGTAGTCTTTTATGATTCCGCTCAACGCTTGGCCATGGGAAACGCCCGGGCTCTGCCCACCATGGATGAAGTACTTAAAACTGCTGACTTTATCTCCCTGCACGTGGACGGCCGCAAATCGAATGAAGGCTTAATCGGCAAACGGCAGTTCGATCAAATGAAAGAGGGCGCGATTTTCATTAATCTCTCGCGCGGCATAGTGGTAGATGTGGACGCGTTGGCGGAGAATATTCGGTCTGGGAAAATCTCGGGAGCTGCAGTAGATGTGTACCCCGAGGAACCGCAAAAGAACGGAAACGAGTTCCATTCTCCGCTCTTAGGTCTTCCCAACACGATTTTGACTCCGCATATCGGCGGCTCTACTTTGGAGGCTCAGTTTGATATCGGTCAGTTTGTAGCTCATAAAATTGCTGACTACTGGCACCGGGGTAGCACCGAGATGAGTGTGAATATGCCAAACTTGAATCTCAACACTCACCCGGATTCTTTGTATCGCTTAGCATTCTTACACTCGAATATGCCGGGGGTGTTGGGTCGTATCAACCAGGTTTTTGCCAACCAAAATGTGAACATCAATGGTCAGATTTTAGGCACCGAAGGGCAGGTAGGATATGCCCTCACCGATATTGCCTCTGAGCTTCCGGTATCGGCAGTGGCCGAAATTCGTTCTATGCCGGAAACTATTGGTCTGCGAGTACTGTCTCTGCGTTAGCTGCATTTTGTTGTGATCGAATCTCGTCGATCGCAGTTTGGAAGTCATCTAGATCATCAAAGCTGGAATATACAGAGGCAAATCGCAAGTAAGCAACAACGTCGAGTTCCCGAAGCGGCCCCAAGATAGCCGTCCCAATAGAGTGGGAATCAATTTGCGATTTTCCACTCGCCCGCAAATCCTCTTCCACCTGTTGCGCTAATTTTGCAAGGTCATCGCTGCTTACGGGGCGACCCTGGCAGGCTTTCCTAACTCCGATAATCACTTTTTCCCGCGAAAACGGTTCTAAAGTGCCGGAGCGTTTCTTCACAGATAAAGCTGCAGTCTCAATAGTGGTAAAGCGTTTATTGCATTTGGTACATTCCCGGCGACGCCGGATAGCGTTTCCCTCTTCGGCGATTCGCGAATCGATTACCCGCGAATCATCATTATGGCAAAACGGACAGTGCAACTTTTCCCCCATCAGTAAGCATCCTGGAGGTCTAGCTTATCGCAACATTTGACACTCTTGCATCAACCTCTTCAACCAGGATCGCGCCGCAGAAAAAGGAATAGCTTTCCTTAGGATCTGTCCCCCCGCACCAGAATGATTTCCCCGCGACGCCAAACTGCCACTGACCAAATGACCCACCACGCCCCCTTCGGGACAAAATTTCCTTAAATATCGCAGGATGGTGAAAGGAGGGATTACTGCCCTAATAGCAGATCCGCCGAGGAGGCCTGGCTGTTTTCTACTGCCACTTCATTAGAAAACTGACTTATTCCTTTACTGTCATTAGCGGTCGCATCCCAGTAACTGCCAAAACCCACACCGGCGATTAACGCTGCAGCCATCACCAGTAGCCCTAGGGATACTTGGAATAATTTATGGCTGATCCGGGGAACCTGAAGATTCCTAGTTGACTTTCTTTGGGGAGCCGAGCGCCGCGCACTAGCTTGGCTTTCTGCCTTGGCAGCGGGAGGAACCACTACCAGTGGCATTGAGTCTACCTTCTTAGTGCGAGGCGCTCGGCGCGCCCACTGTGGAAGCGAGTCAAAAGCTGTAGCCGCCCCTTCCGTACGGCTCTCCCTACCGATGGCGGGCGGGCATGGCATTTTGGAGCCCGCTGGATGACGGGACTTGGCCCGTGCACGTTCTATATAGGTGGCGTCTACCAACTGTAGGTGAGGACGCTTCGGCTTTGCCGCCGACAGTTTCGATAACTGGTAGCTCCCCAGACCTACTACCCGTTTTTGGGCTAGTTCTTCCAGATTGAAAGAAAGTTGTGTGGACATAACTACACCTTTCTCGAACAAACGTTCGCCGAACATCTGTTTGATATACTAACGAGAGAGCTTCGTAAAATCAAGCGAAAAATGCAAATTTATCGAACAAATGTTTGCATAACGGGTCACAATTTCTTATCATCGAGTTAACAGCGGGAGGGAAGATGAGCAAACAGCAAGATCACGCCTTAGATATTGGAAATTTACGTCCGCGTGCACGCTCTATTTTCGAGGCGGTTTGCGCCGGGATTCGCGCTCAGGGATATCCGCCCTCGGTTAGGGAAATTGCCGCAGCGGTGGGGCTGTCCTCCTCCTCCACGGTTAAGCATCACCTAGATAACCTGGTCAGTCAGGGTTTCTTAGTACGGGCCGCGGGACGTAGTCGCGCCCTGGAGGTAAACCCGCAATTCGCGGCGCTTTCAACCAGTGAGCCCGGTCCCAAATCTTTATCTGCGCAAATAGCGGAAGTAACCCCCCTAAACCATCACGCGATTCCCTTGGTAGGACAAATTGCTGCCGGTACCCCCATTGATGCCCAACAAGATATAGAGGACGTTTTCACTATCCCTACCCGCTTTACCGGGGATGGCGAACTGTTCATGCTCAAGGTGCATGGCGACTCAATGATTGAGGCGGCGATCTGCGACGGCGACTGGGTGGTGGTTCGTCGCCAAAACGTAGCCGAATTGGGGGAAATCGTGGCTGCCATGATCGACGGGGAAGCTACCGTTAAAACCCTCGCGCGGCGCGAAGGACATGTCTGGCTACTCCCCCACAACCCAGCATTTGAACCGATTCCGGGCGACAATGCCACGATTTTAGGGAAAGTAGTTACCGTCCTACGGGCGCTATAAAGCGGTAGCCTATTTGTTCTCCGCCGGTTTTTACTTGAATGTTTAGCGCCTGCTCCAGCGTTTTTACTTTTCTAAATTCAATCCCTGCTCTCCCCCTAATTCCATTTGAACGGCTAGTTTAGTCTCTGAAGCTCCTAACGTGACTTCTTCGACAGTGAATTTTTTTGCCTTTAGCCACCCAGCCTGCTTAACATAGACAAGTCGACGCGGGGTGGAGCAGTTCGGTAGCTCGCCGGGCTCATAACCCGGAGGTCGTTGGTTCAAATCCAGCCCCCGCTACTAGCAAAAATCCTGCAACCTTAGGTTGCAGGATTTTTTATGTTCCTGCACTTACTGACATTTCCTGCCACAATAAGGGCATGAGTAAAATTTTATGGGCACACCGCCAAGGCAAGAAACACTATGTAGGACAAAATGAGCGCGGCGCCAAAGTCGAAATCGGGATGGGAGAAAACCAGTTCACTCCCGGGGAACTGCTGCAGCTCGCTCTGGCCACCTGCCATACTTTTTCCGCTGATCACGTATTCTCTGCTGCTTTAGGAAAAGATTTTGCGGCCGCCGTAGGGGTAGCAGCACAAAAAGATGAGCGCCGCGATTCCTATTCCCACCTGACGGTAGAAATGGTTACTGACCTCGCCGAACTAAGCGAAGAGCAGGTGGCGCAACTACGGCAAAAATCCCAGGAGGCAATAGATAAATACTGCACCGTTGGCCATACCCTAGACGATGGCGCCAGCTACGACTTTGACCTGGTTTCAGAATAGCCGCGCCATTAGGAACTCTCTCCCAGGGGCACGAGAAATCTGACCCGCGCCCTCCAAAAGGGCTAAGCGCCGGGGATAATCATCAGTAGAACGTTACCCCTGAATATGAGCGCGATTCTTATAGGCTGCCAGGCAATCGCGAGCCACCGGCGTGTCATTAAAAGCGTGGAAAACTCCCTCAATTTCTTGATAGGGCTCCGCGCCTTTGCCAGTGATTATTACCGTATCGTCCGAATGAGCAGCCAAAATTGCTTTCCGGATGGCATCCCGGCGGCAGGTAGTTACTTCACAAACGTTCTCCATCTCGGGGCGTTCCTCTTTAATCCCGGATAGCAGCTGGGCGCGAATACTTTGGGCATTCTCGGTGCGCGGATTTTCGTCAGTCACCCAGAGAATATCTGCCTCTTGAGCAGCCACTTTAGCTAGCGGCACCCGTTTGGTCGCATCGCGATCCCCGTCGGTACCAAAAACCAGGTGTAGTTTCCCGGGCGTGAACTCTTGCATAGTGCGCAGAATCGAAGCTAACGCCTCCGGGGTATGGGCATAATCATTGATTACCAGCGGGGTACCTTCATTACGCCGGCTGACGATTTCCAGGCGCCCGGGAACGGCTAGGGTCGCTAAGCCCGCTTTTACGGCCTCAGCTGGAATCCCTATTCCGGTAACCAGCAGATAGGCAATCGCGGCATCTTGCACATTTACCTCCCCGGGCAGGGCAACGGTAATTTTTTCCTCGCGCCCCACATTCGGTTCCGTCTTCCCAGTTAAAGTAAAATCGCACGCCGCATGCGCAATGTTGTTAACTTTTCGGGTTACTACCCAATCGGCTTGCGCAGCCGGATCGTAGGCAGATACTGTCAGATTTTGGGTGTCACAATTAGCCGCTAATTGCTGCCCCCACTTATCATCGACGCAGATCACGCTATAATCCGTAAACTCTTTAGAACACAACCGCGCCTTAGCTGCCAGGTAGTTTTCCATCGTGTGGAAATAATCCAGATGATCATGCTGCAGGTTCGTAAAAGCGGTGGCATCGAACTTCATTCCAGCTATGCGCGCCAAAGCCAGGGCATGCGCGGATACTTCCACTACTGCGGCCTGCATCCCCTGCTCCACCCCGTAAGCCAGGATTCGCTGCAACATCGGACCTTCAAACGTGGTACGCGAAGATTGAATCCGCAAATCCCCCACCTGAGTTTCCGCCGTAGAAAGAATCATGGTGGCAAGCCCTGCCGCTTCAAAAGCAAATTTGGCAGCAAAACAAGTAGTGGTCTTGCCATTAGTTCCGGTTACCGCCACGGTTTTCATTTTCCCTGCCGGATTATCGAAGGCTCTAATCGCGAGGGGTGAAGCCGCTTCCCGCGGATCCGGCACCGTCACCACCGGGATTTTCACCCCTTGGGAACGAGCAATCTCCGCACCCTTTTCATCAGTAATAACCGCTACTGCCCCCAGAGATTCCACCTCACCTGCAAACTTGGCGGCATGCACATTCGCCCCGCCCACTGCTATAAAGGCCTCCCCGGCTAAAATCTCATCAGACGCCATAGAGACTCCTCGCACTGGAATCTCTTCCCAGGAGGCATCAATTTCGGGGGTAAAGCCGGCAACTAAACGCGCCAGCGAAACCGGAGCAATATTTTGGGGACGAAAATCTCGAAAAGTTACGGTCATAGCCTCTACTCTAGTGGCAACTTCCTTGCAAACGATAAAGTGCGCAGCCGCAGCCTCTACCCCCTTCTCAGGGACACACCAGTTCTCCCGCTCCCCTGCTACAGATTTCCGCGAATACTTCCGGATCTGTGAGGCATTGTCCCAGTTGATTGGGCTTTCCGCTGCCGTGATAATCCGAAGATCCGGTAATAGCCAATCCCAGAAGTTTCGCTATTTCCCTGACCTCGGCCTGTTCAATCGGGTTTTGCTCCGGGTGGAAAGCCTCCAGGGCAAATAGTCCCGCTTCTTTTAGCAGGGCAATAGTATCTACCGACAAGAAACGGCGCTGTCTTTTGCCGGCTCGCGGATGCGCCAGAACCGGGACTCCCCCCGCTGCTATTACCTGTTCCACTGCCTCGATGGTATCGGGAGCCTGATAGTGCACATAGTATTTACTGGAAGTAGCTAACACCTGCTCAAATGCGGCGGAGCGGTCAGGGAAATACCCGACTTTTACCAAAAGATCAGCAAGGTGTGGCCGCCCAATGGGGCTCGATCCCGCCTGCTCGACAACTGCCGGATAAGAAATATCAAAATCTGCAGATAAGCGCTGCACCATCTCCCGCATCCGCTGCTGGCGTGCCTCCACGGTTTTTACGAATAACTCCTTTAACACCGGGCTTTGCGGGTCAGGTAAATAGGCGAGCAGATGCGCGGTGATTCCCTGATGGGAAGTGGAGATCTCTACCCCGGGAACCAAACTAACCCCGCATTCCGGAACCATTTTACTGGCAGCTGTTATCCCCGCGAAGGTGTCATGATCGGTAAGCGCGATGACATCCAAACCGGTTTGCGCGGCCAGAAGCATCACCTGCTCGGGAGAGTCAGTACCATCTGAGCAGGAAGAATGAGCGTGTAAATCGATTCGCGTCGCCGCCATAGGACTATTTTAGGTCATCGTGGCATGATGGAAGTATGGAAGACAACTTAGCAGCAGCAGAAGAGCAACCCTTAAAAGACCGGGTAAATAACCGTTCTCGCCGGATTGGCAGTCCCGCGTTTCGCGAATTTATTGGCAGCGGTTGGGGCGAACGTAAAGATCCCGATCCTGTTCCCAGTCACGCGCGGGATTTCTTGACGGCTCGCTATCAAAAACTAGGTGCCCAGTTCCGAGGGGAACGCCTAGTGATTCCGGCCGGAAACTATAAGGTTCGTTCCAATGATTGCGACTATCGCTTCCGCGCCCACTCCGCATTTGCCCATTTGACTGGGCTAGGCGGGGAGCTCGAACCGGACGCCGCGCTAGTCCTGGAACCGCTAACCGATAAAGAGGGGACGCCCTTAGAAAATGCCCCCGAAAATGCGGGGGCAGCTACTCATCGCGGGATCGTATTTTTCCGTCCCCAAGCTCCGCGCAGCAGCGAAGAATTTTATGCTGACTCCACCTATGGTGAGTTCTGGGTGGGACCGCGAATGACGCTTTCTCAAATGGAGGCAGTGACCGGCTTGGAGGCGCGCCCCTTAGACACTTTGTCCGATCAACTGGCTAAAGATGCAGGTCTGGTGCAGCTGCGAGTAATACGCGAAGTCGACGCTTCGGTGCAGGCGGCGGTAGAGAAAGTGCGTAGCGAAGCCGGGCTTCCGACCGGAGAGGACGCCCGGAGCCGGGATGAAAAACTCGAAGAAGCCGCCTCGGTATTGCGCTTGCAAAAGGATGCCGCCGAGGTCAAGGAGCTAGAGCACGCGATTGCGGTTACCAAGTCGGGCTTTGAAGCCATGATTCGGGCGCTGCCCCGTGCAACCCAGCACCATCGCGGTGAACGGGTGGTTGAGGGAGCCTTCCAAGCTCGGGCTCGTGAAGAAGGCAACGGCCTGGGATACGACACCATTGCAGCCTCGGGAAATCACGCCAATACTTTGCATTGGATTGATAACGATGGACCAGTCCGCTCAGGCGACTTGATTTTGATTGATGCCGGAGTGGAAGCCGATTCTCTCTATACCGCGGATATCACCCGTACCTTGCCGGTAAATGGCAAATTCACCCCGGTGCAGGCCAAGGTGTATAACGCGGTACTCGATGCCTGCGAGGCCGGCTTGGCGCAAGCCAATAAGCCGGGATGTAAGTTCAAAGATGTACATGACGCGGCAGTTGCGGCTTTAGTTAAACATTTGGATGCCTGGGGGGTATTGCCGGTGAGTGCCGAACAGACCCTCTCAAAGGACGGCGGGGAATACCGGCGCTGGATGCCGCATGGAGTCTCCCACCACTTAGGGCTAGATGTCCACGATTGCGCCTTAGCCGCGCGGGATATGTATATGGATGCCCTGCTAGAGCCAGGCATGTGTTTCACGATTGAGCCGGGTCTCTATTTCCACCAGGACGATCAACTCTTACCCGAAGAACTACGCGGCATCGGGGTGAGGATCGAGGACGATGTGCTAGTGGAGGCGAACGGCAGCGTACGCCGTCTTTCGGAAGATATTCCCCGCACTATCGAAGAGGTGGAAGCTTGGATGGCACGCCTTAACGAATATCCCGCCTCATAGACCAAGGATTATTAATCTGCAGAAGCGTTTTGTCCGCGTAGTTTATTGAGGAACTGGCGAGTACGCTCCTGGGAAGGATTGCGGATTAACTGCTTGGCGTTGCCAGATTCCAGTACCACTCCGTTATCAATAAAGAGGGCGCGATCCGCGACTTCGGCAGCAAAATCCATCTCGTGAGTCACGATTACCATGGTCATCTGCTCCGCTGCCAGCGAGCGAATGATCTGTAGGATTTCTCCGGTCAGCTCGGGGTCTAAGGCGGAGGTGGGTTCATCGAAATACAGCATCTTAGGCTTTAATGCCAGTGCCCGGGCGATCGCAACCCGCTGTTGTTGCCCGCCGGATAACTCTGCCGGGTAGGCCTGGCCTTTATCGGCTAGGTTCATCCTTTTTAACAGTTGCAGCGCTGTTTCCTGGGCTTCTTCCCGCCCTCTCCCCTGCACCTTCATCGGGGCATCAGTGAGATTTCGCAGCACGCTCCAATGTGGAAACAGGTTAAAGTCTTGGAAAACCAACCCAAAATCGCGCCGGAACTCGCGCTCATCCACAGTAGAAACCTTAACGCCGGCCTCTTTCTTTAAAGCCTGCTTGCCGAAATAGCAGATTTCTCCGCTATCCATTTGTTCTAAGAAAGTACAGCAACGCAAAAGCGTAGATTTTCCGGAACCTGAAGGACCAAGAACCGCCAGGACTTCACCGGTGTTGACCGTCAGCGATACTTCTTTAAGCACCCGGTTAGTACCGAAGCTTTTTTCCATACCGGTAATACGTAGCGCTTCCATCTTCCTCACCTAATCTTGTAGCTTCCCATGCGTTTTTCAATCCGTTCCATCACTACCGCTACCACCAGGTTGAACACCCAGTAGAAGATACCGGCTGCCACAAATGGCAGCATAGAAGCACTAGCAGCGGCCTGTTGCTTGGCAATCGTAAACATCTCCGCATAGGCGATCGCAAAAGCCAGAGAAGTATCTTTTACCAGGGTGATTACTTCGTTGGTAATCGAAGGTAGCACCGTACGGAACATTTGCGGCAACTTGATGGTCAGGAAAGTACGCGCCGGAGAATACCCCAGCACAAAGGCGGCTTCCGATTGTCCTACCGGGATCGCTTGGAAACCTCCGCGGTAGATTTCGGCAAAATAGGCAGCGTAGTTAATCGCGAAAGCGATAATTACTGCGCTGAAACGGTAGGCGGCTCCGATTTGCATCCCGAAAAGGAAGAAGGGACCGAAATACACCACCAAAAGTTGCAGCATTAAGGGGGTTCCCCGCATCACCGAGATATAAAACTGAATAAGCCAGGCTAGCGGTTTAAAGCGGCTCACCCGCCCACCGTAAACCACCAACCCCAAGGGCAGCGATAAAACCAGGGTGAGCGCGAAGATGATGAAGGTTTGTAGCATACCGCCGGCGAGTTCCGGCAAAAACGATAAATCCATTACCCATAACTCCCTGCGTTAGCGTTTAGAATTTCGCGCAGGAAACTACTTAGCGACGATCGATGTTTCTAATTTATACTTCTTCGCGATCTTGAGGAAAGTACCGTCCTTTTTCATCTCGTCCAGAGTCTTTTGTACCTGGTCACGCAAAGCCTGGTTCCCCTTCTTGAAACCGATACCGTACTGCTCGGTGTGGAAAGGCGGATCCATAATTTCGAACTTGTCTTTTCCGCGCTGAGACAACTGGTAGTCAGCTACTCCAATATCAACCGCAACCGCATCAGCTGCGCCGGCCTCCAGGGTCATAAACGCGTTATTGTAGTCCGGAACCTGGGTCATTTCTTTGAAGCTGGAAACTAAATCCGTGTTTTCCTTATCCTGCAGCGCGGCCAGCCCCGAGGAATCTACCTGTACCAACACGGTTTTATCTTTCAAGTCTGCCAGGGACTTAATCCCCGATCCGGCTTTAGTAACGAACACAATCGAGTTATCTACGTAGGGCTTAGAGAAAGTGTATTGTTTTTCCCGCCCGTTCATAGTGAAACCATTCCAGATGCAGTCGATAGTGCCCGACTTGAGCTCCATATCTTTGGAATCCCAATCAATAGCCCGCTTTTGCAGTTTCCAGCCGTTACGTTTAGCAACTTCGGCTGCCAGATCCAAGTCGAAACCTACATACTCTCCGCTTTTGTCTTTATATCCATAGGGCGGGAAGTTGGCATCGAAGCCTACCGTAAAGTCATCACCCTTAGCTTTGCCAGCATCTGCGGCGCCCGAGCCTCCTGCACATCCAGAAAGCGATAGCGCCAGCACCAGACTGGTTAGCATTAGCAGCGTTTTCTTCAACTTCATTTGGAATCTTTCTCTCGAGCCAACCTGCAAGACACCTAGAGTTTAACAGAGCGCCTGGCAGATCCTTTTAAACGCTCATTCTCATCTCAGAGTGCAAAATATTTTGGAAATCCCGGCTTTTGGGTATAAAACGCCCGACACTTTCCTTTTCCTCCCGGTTTCTTTGCCAGAAACTGGGAAGAAAAGGACAGATTAGCCGGCCTGGTAACCGGTACGCGCTTTCAGCAAGTCCCCACCGGGAACCGCATCGATAAGTTCGCGGGTGTATTCTTTTTGCGGATTGGCGAAAATATCGTCAGCTTTGCCGTATTCGACCAGTTTGCCCTGTTCCATCACCGCGATATCGTCAGCGTTTTCACGCACCACCGCCAAGTCGTGAGTAATGAACAGATAGGTCAGCCCCAGCCGGCCTTGCAGTTCGTTAAGCAGATGCAGAATCTGATCTTGCACCAGCACATCCAAGGCAGATACTGCTTCGTCTAGCACTACCAGTTCGGGACGCAGAGCGAGGGCACGCGCGATTGCCACCCTTTGCCGCTGACCACCCGACAACTCGTTCGGGAAACGCCGCATAGCGCTGCGCGGTAGCGCCACCATATCCAACAAATCTGCGACCCGCTTTTCTCGCTTAGCTCGGTCACCGATATGGTGAGTACGCAACGGTTCCTCGATACAGCGATAGACCGAGAACATAGGATCCAAAGATCCGTAAGGGTTCTGGAAAACCACCTGCATTTTGCGGCAAAGCGCAAATAATTGTTTGCGATGCAAAGTCGACAGGTCGATACCCTCGTAATAAACCTTGCCAGAAGTGGGATCAAGCAGATTAAGGATCATATTGGCAACGGTGGATTTACCGGAACCAGATTCCCCTACCAAAGCCAAAGTAGAGCCGCGTCGCACCTGGAAGGAAACGTCGTCGACCGCCCGGAAACTCTTTTTCTTACCCTTTTGTCCGCGGATTTCGAACTCTTTAACCAAGTGCTCTACGCGGATGACTTCTTCGCCCAGATGTTTTTCTAAGGGCTCTCCCAAAACATTGGTGCCCATAACTTTCTGCCCGGAGCCTTTGGCCGCCGCCACCGCCAGATTTACATCTGCAGAAGTACGCGAGTCAATAGTACCGCTGGTGGCCTCGTCCTCGGCAGGAGAATAATTGATTTCGATCCGCTGAGACGCCAGCGAAGGCGCTGCATTTACCAAACGCTGGGTATAGGGATGGCGGGGATCGTTCAAGATTTCCCGGGCAGGTCCTGACTCTACTACCCGTCCCCGGTGCATAACTACCAGGTGGGAGGCACGCTCCGCCGCCAGCCCCAAGTCGTGGGTAATAAACAAAGTGGAGGTCCCCAGCTCTTGGGTTTCTTTTTCCAAGTGATCTAGGATCCGCCGTTGCACGGTTACATCCAGCGCACTCGTGGGTTCATCAGCGATTAGCAGCTGTGGTCCGGCCGCTAAACCGATGGCAATCAGCGCACGCTGACGCATCCCCCCGGAAAACTCGTGCGGATACTGTTTAGAACGTGCCTCCGCATCAGGCAGGCCGGCATCCGATAAGGCTTTCATGGCCTGTTCATGGATATTTCCGCCTTTAGTGGCCTCGTTATACTTCAGCGCCTCGGCTACCTGGGAACCAATTTTCCAAACGGGATTCAGGTTCGACATGGGATCTTGCGGAACCATCCCAATCTGGGCTCCCCTCACCTGTTGCATCTCTTTCTCAGTGAGAGTAGTTAGTTCCCGTCCATCAAATTTAATGGATCCGCCGGCAACTTTCCCGGTACCGCGCAACAGGCCGATTATTGACATAGCCAAGGTGGATTTACCGGAACCGGACTCCCCTACAATCGCCACGGTCTGCCCGCGATAGAGAGTGAGATTAGCTTTACGTACCGCCGGAACCACCCCGGTAGTGGACTGGAAAGTAACTTCTAAGTCTTTTACTTCCAGTAACGGCTCGGGGGTAGCATTCTCACTACCTGCCACCGCCTTGCTGACGGCATCATTCTGATCCGAGTCAGCTGCCATAATCTGATCCTTTTGGTTATTTTGATTCACGATTAATGTTTCCTCTGGTTCGGGTCGAGCGCGTCACGGATTACGTCGCCCATCATGATGAAGCTCAATACCGTAAGCGCCAAGGCAATCGAAGGCAAGAACAACACCATAGGAGCGGTGCGCAGTTGCTGCTGGGCAGTAGAGATGTCCCCACCCCAAGAAACGATGGAGGAAGGCAAGCCAATCCCCATAAAGGATAGGGTCGCTTCCGCCACGATAAAGGTTCCCAGGGCCACGGTGGCATAAACAATCACCGGAGCCGCCGCGTTCGGCAAAATATGCCGCAGCAGAATCCGAATATTAGATACCCCTAGGGTACGTGCTGCAGTTACGTATTCCTCGTTCTTAATCGAAAGCACCGCTCCGCGAGTGATACGAGCGATTTGGGTCCATCCGAAGACACCCAGCACGATCACTACCATCCAGATAGAGCGGTGTTCCTTAAACATTTGCATAATCACAATGGCCGCTAGCACCATGGGGATGGCGAAGAAAATATCCACGATCCGCGAAAGAATCGCGTCTAGGATTCCCCCGAAATACCCCGCCAAAGCCCCGAAAATTACTCCGATAATCGTGGCAGTTAGAGTAGAGAAAATCCCTACTGCGATCGAAGCACGGGCTCCGTAAATAATCCGGGAATACAGGTCGCATCCCTGTTTATCAAAACCGAAAACGTGGCCTTTAGTAGGGCCATCCAGGGAGTTTTCCAGGGTGCAATAGGTGGGGTCTTGGGAGGTAAACAGCTGGGGCACCACGGCCATCAGCACTGCCAGGGTGATAATCACCAACGCCACCCAAAAGAGGGGGCGACGACGCAACTGTTTCCAGGCTTCTCCCCACACCGAGGAGGGCGCCGATTCGTCGGCTACGGCATCGACTGCCCCCAGGCCGGTTTCATCGACCTGGTTAACGAAATGTTTTTGTCCGGGAAGTAGTTGGTTACTCATAGCGAATCCTCGGGTCTAGTACAGCGTATAACAGGTCTACTAGCAGGTTAGCGACGATATAGACCAGCACCAGCACGGTAGTGATCGAAACTACGGTCGCGGCTTCACCACGTAAAATAGCTTGGTAAAGAGTACCGCCCACGCCGTTAATCGCGAAGATACCTTCAGTAACAATCGCGCCCGTCATCAAGGCTCCTAGGTCGCCCCCTAGGAAGGTAGCCACTGGAATCAGCGAGTTCCGCAGCACATGGTGGGTCATTACCCGAGATTCGGGAATCCCCTTGGCCCGGGCAGTACGCACGAAGTCGGCGGTCAAATTCTCTGAAACTTCTTGCCGGGTTAGCCGGATGACGTAGGCACAAGAAACTGCTCCCAGCACCAGCGCTGGCATCAGCAAGGACTGGAAACTAACGTTTGCCCCGACAGTCGTAGGCAACCAAGCAAGCTTCACCCCGAGTAGGAACTGCAGCAAGAAACCGATAACGAAAGTCGGAACCGCGATTACTACTAGGGAAATTACTAGCACGGTGGAGTCAAAAATTTTGCCCTTTTTGAGTCCGGCGAAAAACCCGAAGAAAATCCCGATTACCGCCTCGAAAATAATCGCCATAAAAGCCAGTTTGATAGTTACCGGAAAGGCATTAGCCATTACTTCCGTAACTTCCCTTCCGGAGAAGGTCTTTCCGAAATCTAGGGTGACGATTCCTTTTAGATACAGCAGGTACTGCATCCACAGCGGTTTATCCAGGTTGTATTCCGCGCGTATCTGTGCGGCTACCGAGGGGGGCAATCCCTTATCTCCACCCAGTGCCTGCACCGGATCACCCGGCATGGCATACACCATGGCGAAAATCAGTAACGTTGCCCCGAAAAATACCGGGATCATCTGTAGTAGACGATGCCCTATGTATCTGAGCATAGGTCTCTCCTTGACTATAAGCTGTGTTAAACCCTATCGCGTTAAAGCGTCCAGAAAAAACCGGAGGCGGGTCAAAAGGCATTTTGCAACCTTCAGACCCGCCTCCGAGCCTGCATTTATTGCAGGATTGTTATTTCTCGCTATCTTTAGGCGTTCTTAGTGATCTGGTAGTAAACCGGTTCACTCTTCCAGTTAAAGGCAACGTTCGAAACATTGTCTTTATTCCAAACACCTAGAACATTGGAGTACCACAGCGGGATAGCGGGCAGATCGGTGAACAGAATCGATTGCGCTTCCGCAAACTTCTTGTCCTGTTCCTCGCCAACCGGCAGCTTCGCAATGTCCGTCATCAACTGGTTGAATTGCGCGTTGTCGTACTTACCATCATTAGAGTTACCGTTCTTAGAGTATAGGGGCTCCAAGAAGTTACTCATCCCCGGGTAGTCCGCTTGCCAACCAGAGCGGAAAGCACCCTTGATAGTTTCCTGGGTAATGGCATCGCGCAATCCCTTGAAGTCCGGGTAAGGATCGCCAACTGCATCGATTCCCAAGTTGGTCTTGAGCTGGTTGGTAACCGCGTCTACCCAGTCTTTGTGGGACGAGTCCGAGTTATAGCCGATGGTGAACTTGCCGTCGAACTTGGAAATAGCATCAGCTTTCGCCCACAGTTCTTTGGCTTTAGCTTTATCGAACTTCAAGACTTCCGCACCTTTAACCTGCTTCATAACTTTGTCGTAGTTAGGCATGGCCGGAGAGGTGAAATCTTTCGCCGGTACCCGAGTCTTCTGGAAGATCTTCTCACAGATGCTTTCGCGATCGATGGCGTAGGAGAGCGCTTGCCGACGCAGGCGGCCTTCCTCATCCATCCCAAAGTGCTTAAGGCGATCCGGGATCGTGAAGGACTGGAAAATAGCTACCGGAATATTGGCGTGAGAATCCGGGAAATCAGACTGGAAGGTGCTCATAGAGGCAGCTGGAACATCATCGAGTACATCCAGCTGACCAGACTGCACATCGACATAGGCTGCATCAGACTTGGTGTAAATCTTGAAAGTGAGCCCACCGTTCTTAGCTTCCCGCGGGCCAGAGTACTTGTCGTTCTTTACCAGTTCAATAGATTCATTGTGGTGCCAGCCCTTGTCCTTTAGAGTGTAGGGACCGGGGGTGGCAGTCGGGTTCTGACCGAAGGCTTTCATATCTTTGAAAGCTACATCCGGTAGCGGCGCATAGGCAGAGTAGCCCAAACGTAGCGCAAAGTCAGAAGTCGGCTGGTTAAGAGTTACTTCGAACGTGTAATCGTCGATCTTCTTCAGGCCGGCCAATTCCGGAACATCAGGTGCCGGGGCTCCTTCTTCTTCCGGACCAGGGGTAAAGCCCTTAATAACCTCGAAGAAAGAGGAAGCCATTTGCGCGTTCTTCGGGTTTGCCCCGTAGTTCCAGGCCTTGATGTAGTTATCGGCCTTAATGGGCGAACCATCGGAGAACTTGGCGTCCTTCTTGAGTTTAATGGTCCAAACTACTTGGTCTTTAGACTCAATAGATTCGGCCAGTTCGTTCTTCGCTTCTCCCGTCTTAGGCTCGTAATAGACCAGGCCAGAGAACAGCGCGTCCAGAACCCTACCGCCACCGGTTTCATTGGTAGAAGTAGGAATCAGGGGATTCTGCGGTTCTACGGTGTTTACAGTAATAATCCCTTTGTCATCTGCCTTAGCTGCGGAAGAGTCGCCAGCCCCATTTGAACAGCCGGCGAGCCCGAGGGAAAGAGCAAGTGCAGATGCAAGGGCCAATGCGCCCCGTCGTTTCACTATTGCCTCCAAGCTTGTTGCTTACATTGTTAAAGCTGATGTATCAGCAAAATTGTTGACACGATCACAGCTAATATAGCATTTCTAGTTATAGTTTTTACAAAATCCCAAGATTTTCTCGACTTGGCTTTGAGGAAGCGATAACTGGTAGGATACCGACTACTCAGGATGTCGACAGCTATTTTTCGGGGTTTGTTCAGTAGTCTTCACGCCTGGTTGTCCTTGGCTGTGAAGCAATAGCGCCAGCTAGATACTAGATATGACGGGAAAGATCGGCTTCTTCCGGTTTTACGGCCGGGGCGCGGGTAACTAGTTTATGCCCTCCCCATAGCGCCAAGAAGAACAGTAGCCCGATATAAACCGCTAGGAAGTCCATCACCGAGGCTTCCCCGCTAATCACATCCAAAGACTGACCAACTATCACTACCGCGCACATTATCAGGGCAATTATCGGCCCTGCGGGATAGAAACTTGCCTTGTAGGGCAGATCCTTTACCGATTTTCCCTGGGCTTTATAGGCGCGCCGGAAACAGTAATGAGACCAGGCGATTCCCATCCAGGTAATAAAGCCTGCAAGCCCGGAAGCATTCACCAACCATACATAGACCTGACCGGTACCTACGCGCGAGGTGGCGAAGCAAAGTGCGCCTACCAAACTGGTAGCCACTAGTGCCATTAGAGGTACGCCGTGACCGGTCAGCCGAGCAAAAATCGCCGGTGCTTTCTTTTCTTTGGCCAGGGAATAGAGCATCCGGGTGGCCACATACATTCCGGAGTTACCGGCAGACAGAATTGAGGTTAAGATGACCGCGTTCATTACTCCCGCTGCAATCGCTACCCCAGCTCGTTCAAAAAGCAAAGTAAAGGGAGACTTGGTAACGGCCTCGGTAAAGCCTTGGGCAGTATCAGAATCGGCGCTCGCTCCCTGTAAGAGGGCGGGATCCGAATAGGGAATCAGGAAGGCAATCACCGCGATCGCGCCGATATAGAACAGCAGAATCCGCACAAATACCGCCCTAGTAGCCCGGGGAACATTAGTTTCCGGATCTTGGGTTTCCCCGGCCGCTATCCCGATCATCTCGGTACCTTGGAAGGAGAATCCGGCGATCATAAAGACCCCCATAATGCCCCAAAACCCATTAACGAAGGGGGCATCTCCCCGAGTAAAGTTGGTAAATCCCGGAGACTCTCCCCCTAGAATCCCTATTACCATCAGCAATCCCAGCACCAGGAAGACAATCACGGTTACTACTTTGATGGAGGCAAACCAAAACTCAGATTCGCCGAAACCACGAACCGTGAAGGCATTAAGAGCAAATAGGATTACCAGGAATAAAAGTGACCATATCCAGGCCGGTACCACCGATTCTGGAAACCAGTATTGCATCACGATAGTAGCGGCAACTAGCTCCGCCGCTACGGTGATTGCCCAGTTGTACCAATAGTTCCACCCTTGGGCAAAACCAAATGATTTGGATACATAGCGGGTAGCGAAAACTTCAAAAGCCCCGGAAGTGGGACAGTAAGTAGCCATCTCCCCTAGCGATTGCATCAGGAAGAACACCATTACGCCAATGGCACCATAGGCAACTAAGGCTCCCCCCGGACCGGCTCCGGTAATAGTACCGCCGGAGGCCACAAACAGCCCTGTGCCGATCGCTCCTCCGATGGCGATCATATTGAGATGTCGTGCCTTTAGCTTGCGGTGAAGCTGGGCACTATCTGCCGGGGAAAAACCGGGATTACTATCAGAAACTTCGCTACTTGCCACGACATCCTCCGAGATGATTATTTTCTAGTAACTTTATGAAAAGCTACCTCACCTTTCCAATCTGTAGTCACTTTGCCCACATGCTGACTAAATCCGATGTTGGAGCCGGGAGACCACAGTGGGATCGAAGGCAAATCTGCCAGCAGCAAAGTTTGCGCCTGTTCGTAGAGTTTGCCTGCCTCTTTAGGAGTATCTGCCGCCTGTGCCTTAGAAAGTAGCTCCGTGTATGCGGGATTGTCATATCCCATTTTGTTACCATTACCGCCTTTTACGTAACGGCCAGCAAGTAGATTATTCGGAGAGGGATATCCCATAGACCATCCCATTCGGAAAGGACCGGAGAAGGCATGCTCATCCATCATTTCCATCATAGTTTTGAAATCAGGTTTAGGATCGCCTACCGCTTTAATCCCCAAGGTATTTGATAATTGATTACAAATTGCATCTACCCAGGGTTGATTAGATTCATTGGAGTTATAGGTGATTTTTAATTCCCCCTGCCAGGGATGGATCTTATCGGCAGCTTGCCAGGCTTGTTTGGCAGCTACGGCATCGAATTCCAGCACCTTATTATTTTCGGCACCCCCAGCGATATGCCCCAAGATTTGTGGGGCTAAGAAATCAGTGGCGGCCTTGCGGGTACCGTAAAAGATGGTTTCAATGATTTCTTCCCGGTTAATAGCTTGAGATATCGCCTGGCGCCGCAGTTTGCCTTCTTCACCCGAAAAATGTTTCGTCTGGTAGTCAATATCTAGGGTTTGCATTCCAGCTTGCACCGCGCTGGCGCGTCTGTTCCCCAAATCCTTTTTAGAATTCGGAAGTTCCCCGTCCGGGATTTGATCAAGCACATCTAGGTTCCCAGCCAAGAGATCCTGGTAGGCCGCCGATAGATCTGCATAGATTTTTACTTCCAGTCCCGCGTTTTGTGCCTCGCGCGGTCCGCGATAGGTAGTGGATTTATCGAGCATTATCTGAGTGGAAGGCTCCCAGTTAGTAAGCGTGTAGGGGCCATTGCCTACCGGTTTTTGCCCAAACCCTTTTTTTATTTTCCCCTGTTTGTCAAAAGCGCTATCGGGTAGCGGATAAAAACCATTAATCCCCAAGCGATTAGAAAAATCAGCCACCGGACGTTTCAACTTGATAGTAATTTTGTCGTCACCGTTAGCCATGACCCCGCTGAGGTTACCGGTTCCATCGCCTTCTGCCCCCTCGATCGCTTCATAAGCCGTGGTAGCCCCCAATTTTTGCGCAGCCGAGGCTTTCCAGGCACGCACAAAATTCTTCGCCAGTACCGGGGTTCCATCGGAGAATTTCCGATCAGTATTTAAATGAATAGTCCAGGTTTTATGGTCGGAAGAATCCGTGATTTCCCGAGCCACATCGTTGACTACTTTTCCCTGCTGGTCATAGGTGACTAAACCAGCAAATAGCAAATCAATAATCTTTATTCCGGCATCGTCGTCGGCAGCTGCGGGGATGAGCCCGCGCGCCGGTTCTTCCCCGTTAATTGAGATCCGGTCAACTGCATCGGTGGGGGCATTGTTACTACAAGCGGTCAGACCTCCGGTAGTAAGGATGGTTGCTGCCAGAACCGCTAGAGGGAGCCAACGACTGCGCATAGTCTTATGCCTTTCTAAAAACCGGAACGATTAGCTTTAATAATACTGATTTATTACTGTTAGTTTATATTTTGCGCAACTTACTTTTGTTTTTCCAAAATTAATAGAAATAATCCCTATTTTTCGCTGCGAGCCACATCGATATCCCGCAGATAAGGATCTGCGGACGAAATAACGTTATTTTCCCGTACAGATTGCGGTGAATGCAGTAGTAAAGATTGCTTCTAATCGGTGACGGCGTCCGCGAGCACCTGAAAATGAACTGCTCCGGCCGGGGCTACTTTCCGCACAAACTCAGCGAACCCACTGCCTCCAGACGCCAGGAAGTTTTGGTATATCGCTTTCCAACGCCGCCACCCATACCAGGGAGCCACACTCATGGCAGGAACCCCTAAATATCGTTGACGCCACAACACCTGGCTCCAGGGGTCACCTACGGTATGGTGCAGATACTCGATCGCCTCCGCTAGACCCCATTTCGTTTTCCCTTCTCCTTGGCCGCCATATAGCTGCAGATCAGCTAGAGCCAACGCCACATAGCGCAGAATTCGCTCCTGGATTTGTAATCTGATCTCCCCCGGGATATCCCACAGCTCCGGTACCATTTCCAGGGCAAATAGATCCCAACCCAAATTAGAGACCGGTAAACGCGCAGCTATCCGGGTAAAAAGATTAGCGCCGAAAGTCTCGCGCGCCCGCGAATAGAGGTGCGAGCCCGGGATACCTTTCTCCAGAGCCGCTAGCGCAAAGTAGCGGTTATCAATCTCTAGGAAAGAGTCGAAGGCCCTGCCACTAATAGCCGCCGGGTTTTCTCCGCTTTGATAGGCGTGGGGCGCTCTAGTAGCGGCATATTTTCGAGGTAAAACTCGGTTGTTCTTTGCTAGGCGGATTCCCGCGGAATAGTAGGGATGAACCAGGCAGCCGTGGGGATCGTTCTCCCATTTCAAGGAAGAGGATTCGGGATTAACCAGCTCTGCTAGCTCCGGATCTACCTGGGAGCGCAGACTATCCCAAGCATCCTCCATCGCCCAAGTCAGCACCTCAAAGCCATCAGCCACCTCTAAATCAGAAATCCGATAGACAGGCTTATTCCCGAGCTCCCTGCGTAATTGCTCGCACACAGCACGCACGCGCACTAAATCTTCACTAGCCGTTGCAAACAGTTCACCGGGATTGGGCTCGTTGACCCCGATACTCGCTAAGGAAATGAAATAGGAGTGTGGATCCATCGAAGTGATGGGAGAGCATGCCGGCAGAATTTCTTGCTGCAAGAAATCTGCCATTTCTAAAAAGGCATCCTGAGCGGCAGAGATTCCCCGATAAAAGGCACGCTGACTCATTTGTGACAGCCGGGTACTGGCCATTTCCGCGCGTTTGTCTTCGTAGATATCATGCTCGGGATTCGCCAGGATTCTTGTCTGCTCCAACACCATTTCCAAGACTTCCCGAGGGAATACCCAGCCGCGATCGCGGGATTCTTTCATAGTGGTTCTCAGACCCGCAAATGCTTGGGGAAGAGCCAAGAATCTCCGGGTAAGATTACCTACCGCCGCCTCGTTACTTACCTCCATCAGTTTGCAGGTTTCCGCAAAAACCTGAATCGGCGAGTTAGTCCCGGTAATCTCGGAAGTCAGGAACCCGGATTCGAATTTTTGTTGTTCAGCGCGTGCCCAAAGGGTAAAGCCCTCGGCTTCCCTGATCTCCCGAGCTGTCCCCTTAGGGGTCTTCGCCATCCTCGCTAAAGTATCTTTTCGCAGGTTGTAGCGTTCAGAAATTCCCGGAGGCGAATAATCTGGGAGGAGAGCGTCATATCCGGAGATTCCCCATTCGGAGGCTTTAAACGGATCGATCCGAGCATAGGCGGTGACGTATTGGTCAAGTACGCCGTCGATTTGCTTAACCTCGGTTGTCAATCGCACCTCCTATTTTCGCTTCCTTTATTCTTCGCTTCTGTCACCTCGGCGAGATTGCAAGACGATAGCTATCGCCCTATATTATGGCTTACCCGCATTAGGAAACTAAAAACAATATTCTAGAAGTGATGGAACAATATTTCACGGATCAACCCGCGGCTAGTGCGGGAGAACGTACCCAGATCAAAGTGACTCTAGGGGGAAAAAAACTTAGGTTAGAGGGCGCAGAGGGAGTATTTTCTGCCCGTCACCTAGATAAAGCAACCGCGGTGTTATTAGCGGAGGCGCCTACCCCACCGGGAACCGGCACTTTTTTGGATCTAGGCTGCGGCTGGGGGCCACTGGCAATCAGCCTAGGCCTTTTAAGCCCCGACTCCCAGGTGCTAGCGGTAGATGTAAGTGAACGCGCGCGGGATCTCAGCCGCACTAACGCCCAGCGGGCAGGAGTTTGTCTGCAGGTAGGCTCTCCCGAAGAGATTTTCGCGGCCGCCAAAGCTGCCGGAGGACTCGATCTGATCTGGTCTAATCCCCCGGTAAGGATCGGGAAAAAACCCCTCCAAGACTTACTGCTGACCTGGTTGCCGCTATTGAAATCCGATGGAGAAGCGATTTTGGTAATGGGAAAGAATCTAGGCGCAGATTCGATGCAAAAATGGCTGTGCGCGCAAGGGTTCCCCACCCACCGCCTGGCCTCGAAAAAAGGTTTTCGCCTCCTAGCGGTTTCCCCTGCATAGTTTCTGATTAATCCCGGTAAACGTGGGGGATAACTTTTATCCGAGCAGACAGACTTTGCATCATTAGCTCCCAGCATCGGATACATGGCAGCAGAATAGGAAACCGGAAAGGCTCAGGGCATAAGAATTCGGAAAATGCCTGCGGTCTTTTTCCGAATTCTTGGGCGGGAGGAAAAAGTTATCCCCCGCGTTCATGAGCTACTGCAGATGTAGCAAAGCGCGGGCAGATACTTTTCTCAGTATCTGCCCGCGCAGTTATTAAGTTTTACTTATCTGGTCAGCACGTTTTCCCTGCTGAAAAACTGCTACTGCGTTTAACGAGAAGCGACTAAATCTTTCGCGTCGACACTGGCATCTCGATCAAGAGCAGTTTCCCGCTGCGCCAATAGCTGGGTGCGAACCCCACGGGGATCCTTAACGATCAGGTAACCGATCCAGACAATACCGGCCAGTGCCACCACGAACAGACCCAGGTAGGTATCGTTGAGCATATCGCTGGCAGCAGGCGAAAATACCTCTGCGCCTTCTTCGATATATTCAGCGGCCAGGTCAACTGTCCACATTAGAGAGGCTCCCCAGTACATCCAGCAAAGGAGATCTACCCGCATTTTTGATTGGGGGACATGTGCATACCACCAGGCGGTGGAACAGATTGCCGCAAAAAGGGTGATTACTAGAGTCATTGTTAATCCTTTACGCCTCGATCTTTTCAGGAGCTGGGTTGGTACGCCGTTCGTTAGCGCGAATCAGGGCTACTCCAATCCCCCAGACTGCGGTGACCAGCACTGCCATCCCGACACCCACGGTTCCCATTTCAAATAGCATCTGCTGGGTGGTTGATCGCTCCGTAAGCGCAGACAGGAACGGGAAATATGGGATCACTTCCCCATGCCAGAGGTGCTCAAAAGCCAGCAACAAGGCTCCGCCCCATAGCAGGTTGGTTAGCCAGGTCAGCTTGCGAACTAGATTTAAAGAACGTTCGGTACTTTCCGGGGAAGCACCATTTTTTGCTTTCCTTGCGATTTGTTTCTTAGCTGCCGTAACCGCCACTGCTTCTACGGTTGGAACAATAAAACATGCCATGATAACTCCTTCGACTATCTATGAGCTTGCTACCGAGTTTAACAAATTATCTGCTTGCGATGAGGGATCCTCCACCGCCCGCCCTGCCGGCTAGGAAATCATTCCCAACTCTCTCCAAGTGTCCAATGATTCCTGGGCTTCCTCGGCGGTTAAAAGATTCATTGCAAAACCATTTTGGATGAGGACATAGTCGCCTACGCGCGCCTCGGGAAGATATGCCATACAAGCGTCCTGCACTTGTCCAGCTACATCGATGCGCCCCATCGGCATCACGCCGGACTCAATCGATAAGATTTTGCAGGGCACTCCCACGCACATGATCTACATCCTTCCTTACCGGGATACTTGATCCTCTCACCCCAGGATACTCCTCACTAGTTTTGCAGGGTATCAACCGTCAGCCCCATTTGCCCCTCCGGAGCTGAACTCAGCGGCAGACAGGGATCAGCCTCACGGATTGATTGCTCTAGAACTGCTTGTCTACTCGCATCTTTTCTGCTGATCGCCTGGGTTAATAGATCTGCCAGCCAGGGTTCGTTTTGCGCGGTAGGAGTCAGGATGGTAGCGGCACTAATCACCCCTTGGGAATCGGTGCGGTAGGTATGAGCCAGCAATCCGCGCGGACCATCAACCAGCCCGGTGGCAACTCCCTCTTTAAAACGTGCCTGCTCCACCGGGGGGCAATCTTCCAGTTGTCCTGGTGCAAGCAAATCTATAAGCTCAGACACTAGCGCGACAGTTCTTTCCAAGACGTGCAAGGTAATGATTGCGCGCGCACTAGCCGCATCTCGGCTAGCCGCTAACCAGCGTACTTGCGCCGCGCTTGCCAGCTCACTGGGTAAGAGGCCCACCGAAAGCTGCGCAACCGGCCCTACCCGATAGCCCCCTTCTTTTGCGCCCAAACCAGTCAAATAGGGACGCGGTGCTGGTGCGCCCGGATTATCCTCAGTTATCTGCTGGTTCCACTGCGAGAAGTCAAACTCTTTCCAGGTCGAACCGGCGCGCGCTGCCCGAACCCTGTTTCCAAAAATATCCGGGTCTCCGTCCTCGTTAATCAAAGCTAAATCTATCCCCGCAAACTGGCTAAATACTGCGGTCTTAGGCTGAATGTTGAGAGCTAGTTCGCACAGCTTTTCGGCGCTGGTTAACGCGCCAGATAGGTCTTTTTGCAGGGTCTTTAAATCTTCGATATTCGGCCAATTTCTAACCCCTCCCGGCACGGCGGTAGTTGGGAAATGCCCTGGCGAACCTGCTGCAATCAGCATTTTCTTAGAGATTTTCTTTAGCGTAATCCCGCTATCGCGGTCTTGGCGTAAGAACCGTAGGGAATGGGTTTCCACCACCGATCCGTAATGTAGTAGGCGGCGGGTAAGCTCAGCTGCCCGCGATAGTTGCGCACTGTCGTTGAGCATATCGAGGGCGCGGATCCCGGCTAAATGGTGAGCTACTGGGCATATCCCGCATAAATGCTCGGTCATTTTCAAGGCTTCCAGCGCAGATTTTCCCACCAACATTCCGTCTATCCGCGGTAAACCTTGCAGATCAAAACGAGCCTGAGCCTGGCCTTGCGAGTCTGGGGATACCACTACCCGCCCTTCCAGCGGATCGATGATTTCATCTAGGTTGATTTTCATGACTCTCCTGGGAAAATGAATATATGCATGAACTTGGGCTATTAACTTCGGTAGTGGCGGCGGTGGAAAAAGCAGCCGCTGACGCTGATTATCAGGTTACCCGAGTTGAAAAAGTCGCGCTAAATGTCGGTACTATGTCTGGCGCTATTCCAGAAGCTCTTTATGGTTCCTGGCCAATCGCTCGCGAAAACACCATTTGTAGTTCGGCCGAGCTCGAGGTAAACACCATTCCCGCTAGTGTCCACTGCCCGAATTGCAGTAAAGAGGTAGAGATTGACGAGTTTTTTGCGCTGCTATGCCCAGAATGCGGGATGCCTACTGGCAATCTGGCTCACGGTCGTGAGTTTGAAATTTCCTGGGTGGAATGGGCTAAGGATTAACCCACGAATCTAGGATCTGGGCAGCATAATTGACCGCTGGTTTTATTCCCGATGCGGCGGTAGCAGTTAAACCTAAGTGGAGGTCTACTTTTTCGCTAACTACTCCTACAACTTCTAGCACTGCGGGCTCTTTTCCCGTAAGGCGGGCAGAGCTTAACACATCAAGCAGTCCCACCTGGTGCGGTGACATCTTCATTGAAAGTAGGCGGGGTACATGATCCCCACTCATATGCAGTGCTTGCCCCGGTTGGCGCTCCTTGCCAGGAGCTACGGAATCTAGAATCAAGAGTCGCTCAGCCTCTTGAACTACCGGAACCAGCTCCATACCGTTAGTTCCACCTTCTAACAGTGATAGTTCTCCCCGGGCGATCGCAGCCTGCCAAGCAGGACGCTGGGGTACTAATGCTTGTAGTCCCGCTAGGATCTCTAGGCCAATGCCATCATCACCCATGATCGGGTTTCCCACCGCCAAGACGGTAAAACGGCTTCCTTCCCAAGCACTACCATCAGCCTGAGAGATGTCAGGAAGGGGTAAATAGTGATCACTATTTTCTGCCCCTAAGGGTATTTCTGATGGTAAACTCGCAGGAAATTGCGGGGTAAACTCCCCCGCAGACGTCAAGTTACCTGCCGACATCTATTCCTTTCAATCTAAAGTTCAGGAGCATCATAGGGCTTTGAGGCACGACGCATCCAAACCCCGCCGGAAATCATGGAGGAGATTCCTCCGTGACGTTCCAGCGAATCTGCCCGGAAAGCAAGATAAATATGCCCGATGACGAAACCCCAGAACATGAACATGATCATGGCGTGGATGAAACGCATCATCGGGATTCCCAACCAGTCATTGGGAGCCGCCAATATTTGCCAAAAAAGGTTGGTGTTTTTGTATGGCAATGCATACAACGCCACTCCGATAAGCATCTGGAAAGCCCCTAGGACATAAATAGAAGTGTAGGCCATCTGCTGCAGCGGATTGTGCGCCACATAAAGCGGGCTCTCTTTGCGTAAGAAGAGGTAAAAACCTACCGTCTCTTTGAAATTAATCCAGTCTTGTTTCTTCTTAAACGGCCAGAAAGTTTCCCACCTCATATAGCGATCTTTGGAGATGAAAGCAATAATTACCCGGGCAGCCCCCACCGCCAGCCAGGCAAATGCTGCTGCAAAGTGGATGAAACGCATAATCCCCATGAGGTATCCCGGATCTATCCCCCGGAAGAAAGTATCCCCAAAGAACGGATCCATAATGTAGTAGCCAGTTACGGAGAGGGTAACGATCAGGAAAACGTTAAACCAATGCAGGAAACGCAAACTAGCAGACCAGACGCTAAGCCTGACCCAATCTTCACTGGTGGGAGTAAGCTCTCCGCCTTGCAGACCGGTACCGACCGGACGCACATTGACAAAGCCTTCCATCGTGAAGGGGCTGATATTGCCGTTTTCATCCACGGTGGCGGTGGCAACCCCCAGACAGCGGTAGCCGCGCGACCCCGCCATCTGTGCATTCTTCCTTAGCAAAGTTCGCAGCGATCGTTCGGGGGCGGCAACATTCATCACCGATTCGAGATCACCCCGCGCAATAACCGTATTACGAGACTCCCCGGTCTTAGTCCGCTTCATATCATTGATACGCGCCAACGAGTAGCGCCGATCGACCGCGGGATCGAAGTTTTCGGCCGGGATCTCTACATTGGGGGCGCCATGGCGGAATCGGTAGCGCAGCGACTCTTTAAGCGCTACATCTACCGGATCCGTGCTGCCTTCCGGGGAAACCGCCGCCATTACCAGCAGGCGTCGCAGGGAGATATCCGAACAACTGAAGCCGCCCCCGACCTCAATCCCCTCGGTTTTCGCTTTATCTTGAGCGAAAAACTCGATTTGTCGATCTTTATTCGCCTTTGCTAAAGCTTTCTCAGAGGATTTTTTCGATAATCCTACAGTTGCCGTTCCCGTTTTATCACTCATGACGTTACCGCCTCACCCAGAAGATTTCCATCGGGATCGAGAATGTGAACCCCACAGGACATACAGGGATCATAGGAATGAATAGTACGCATCGGTTCCAGGGGGGCCTTGGGATCCACCAGCGGATGAGTTCCTGTCCCCATCAGGGATTCCTCGTAGGGGCCGGTAACTCCTTGAGCGTCGCGCCCTCCTGCCAGCCAGGTAGTAGGAACTACCGCTTGGTAGCGATCCACCTTTCCATCCTTGATTGATACCCAGTGCGATAGGTCTCCCCGGGCAACTTCAATGAAGGCATATCCTTGCGCTTCGGCCGGCCAACGACTGGGCTCCCACTTACTGGCATCGAAAACATCAATATCGCCTTCCTTGATGTTCTTAACCAGAGCATTGTAATCCTCGCGCATGAGATCGGCCGACACTACTGCTTCCGCCGCCCGAGCAAAAGTCCGTCCCATCGTAGAGTTAATCTGTTTGGGGGTAATACCTAAGGTAGCTATCGCTCCGTCGAGCAGCTTCTTAACCGGTTCGTATCCTTGGGCATAGGCCAAAAGCATCCGCGCGACCGGGCCGACCTGCATCGGCTTACCGTCATAGCGAGGAGCTTTCGACCAAGTGTATTTATCACGGTCACCTAGCCATTTGAAAGGCGGTTGCGGACCGGTGTATTTTACCGTGGTCTCTCCCTTGTCGGGAGTTAGTCCCTTCTTGTCTCCCACCGAATACTCATACCAAGCAGAAGTAATAAACTCTTCAATCTTGTGGGGGTCGAAAGGATGAACCTTGGTTAAATCATCGTCGAATATGACTCCCGGCTTAATGGCGGTGTGCGGTGAGGAAAGACGAGATTTATTGGGATCACCCGCAAACATCGATCCGGCTAGCCCCACTGCCAGGTAATTCGGATGGGTAGCGCCGATATCGAAGTAGTCTTTGTAAACCCCACCCAAGGCTAAAATATCCGGGTAGTAACAATCCTTGACGAACTCGTTGATCTCTTCTACCCAGGTTTTTACTTGATCCATTTGCACCTGGTTAATGGATTCAGAAGACTGCGGATCAATCGAGCAGGCCATGCCGCCCACCAAGAAGTTCGGATGCGGGTTCTTACCCCCGAATACCGTATTGATACGAATCATGGAGCGTTGGAACTCTAAAGCATCCAGATAGTGCGCCACGCACATCAAATCTGCTTCGGGAGGAAGACGATAATCTGGGTGATCCCAGTACCCGCCGGTAAACACCGAAAGCTGTCCGGACTCCAGGATTTTCTTCACCGTGTCCCGAACCTCGGTGAAGCGCTTGAGGTTATTGCCCCGCCATTTAGAACCGATGGAGTGGGCAAACTCCAGTGCTTTAGCCGGATCTGCCTTCGCCGCATTGGGAACATTAACGAAGTCCAAAGCATGCAAGTGATAGAAGTGAATCACGTGATCCTGGATTTCTTGTGACCCCAAAACCAGCGAGCGGATCAACCGCGCATTTTCTGGGGGATTGGAACCGATAGCATCTTCTACTGCGGTAATGGAAGCAATCGCGTGAACCGAAGTGCAAACCCCACAAATACGTTGGACGAAGGCCCATACATCCCGAGGATCGCGATTTTGGACGATAGTCTCGATCCCTCGAAACTGGGTACTAACGCTCCAGGCCTTTTTAATCTGCTCGCCTTCGGTTTCCATCTCGATACGCAGATGTCCCTCAATGCGGGTTAACGGGTCGATAACTACTTTTTCAGCCATTACTTCGCCTCACTGTTCTTTTCGCTGTCCTTAGGAACTTCTGCGTTGGGAGTTTCCTCTGGGGAAGGTGGTTCGGTATCAACATCGGTAGCGTCCCCAAAGGCAGCCATCGGAGAATTCCGGGTGGCTTTTCGGTCTGCTGCAGCTCTAACGGCGGTAACTCCCGCGTGCACAGCGACACCGGCCGCCACCGCTCCGGTAAAGCCCAATCCCACCTTCTCGGCAGTAGCTTCCACTCCGAATCCGGGGACGTTTGGCAGGACTTGATAGAACGGTGAGAAACGGTCGAAAAAGTCACGCTCGGTGCAGCCGATACAGGGGTGACCGGCACCAATCGGCCAACCTGCTTTCATATTCCACTGCACAATCGGGCAGGGGCTAAAGGTAGAGGGGCCTTTACAGCCCACATCGTACAGGCACCAACCTTCGCGAGCTCCGGCATCGTCAAAGGTACGTACGAATTGCCCGGCATCAAAATGGGGGCGACGCGGACAGGAGTCATGGATCCGCTGACCATAGGCGAAGAGGGGACGCCCTTCAGAATCAACTTCGGGAGGCTTGCCGTGGGTCAAGATATAGGTTAGGGAGGCAGTGATTACTTCCCCAATCGGGGGGCAACCAGAAACATTTATCACCGCTTTATCTTTAATGATTTCATCTACCCCTACTGCCCCGGTGGGGTTGGGTTTCGCCGCCTGCACCGAACCGTAGACTGCGCAGGCTCCCACTGCCAAGATTATGTCTGCGTTTTCGGCCGATTCCCGCAGAACCTGTTCCGCAGTTTTGCCACCTATGGTGCAGTAGATACCGCCATCTTTAGTAGGAACAGAGCCGTTAACTACCAAAATATGCTTTTTGGCGTTGGTTTCGGCCAAAGCTTCTTCCGCAGCTTCTCCCGCGGCGGCCATCAGCAGCTCGTTGTAATTCACCGAAAGTAGGTTCAGTACCACTTCTTCTACGGTGGTACCGCCACTGCGCAAAGCTGATTCCATGCAGCCGGTACACTCTTGGAGCTGGAGCCACACCACATTAGGTTTGGTGATCGCCCCTAGTTTGTCGGCCAATTCTTCGGCGGCTTTTTGCGCCGGAGCTGCATGCGCCATCTGGGGGGTACCCACAGCAAAGATTGCTGCCAAGCCCGCACAGTATTTAACGAAATCTCGTCGGCTGACCCCGGCGCTGGCGAGGTTATCGGCGAGGGTTCCCTCCCGCCACGGTTTTATCTCATAGCTCATTTCCGGTTCCTCACTGATATTGAAGGTAGACCACAACGTCTCTCGAGATCATTATAACTAGCTACTGTGCAAACACCACGGTAACCAGGTAAAACATCCACCTATATTACGCAAATAAAATTAACGTATTCATAGTTGCTGCAGCCACTGAATCCAGGCGTCGATCCCTTCTCCTTTTTCGGCGGAAACTTCAACCACTTTCACCCCCGGATTTACTTGCTCTAAGTAGCCGCGGAAACGATCCATATCGAAGTTCAGATAGGGCGCCAGATCCATCTTGTTTACCACCACGATTTCTACCGAGCGGAACATCACCGGATACTTTAGGGGCTTATCTTCGCCCTCGGTAATAGAGAACACCATCGCTTTGGCGTTCTCCCCCACGTCAAACTCGGCCGGACATACCAGGTTACCCACATTCTCGATAATCACCAGGTCAAGTTGGCTGAGGTCTAAACCATCCAAAGTGTGATGCACCATGGGGGCATCCAAGTGGCATTCACCCCCAAAACCCTGCCCGGTGTTGAGCAGGGAAATTTGAGCACCATAGCCGCGGAGGCGATCGGCATCCAAAGGAGTCTCGATATCGCCTTCAATAATTCCGATCCGCATTTTTCCTTGCAGTTCAGCTAGGGTGCGCTCCAGGAGGGTGGTTTTTCCCGATCCGGGCGAACTCATCAGGTTAACCACTTTTACGTTGTTTTCTGCGAACGCCTGGCGATTGTGTTCTGCCAAGTGGTCATTTTCCGCATAGATATCTTCTAGGATTTCAATGCGTTCCTTCTCGGTGTCGTATCCCGAGTGATCCCCGATTAACTCCGGATCAGCTACATATTCACCATGATCATGATGGTGGGTATGATCCCCATGCTCGTGTGAATGCACCGTGCCGTCATCGTGACGATGAAAACGTCCCATTTTATTCCTTCCTTAAGGGTGTCACCTCAATAGACACCACTCTAAACTCTTCCCCACTAATTATCTGCAGATCCCGCGACGAACATTCTTGACAGCGAAAATCCAACACTTCCCGCAATTCGGTGGTGGCCTTACATTCGCGGCAGCATACCACCGCCGGTATCTCAGTGATATTGAGCCGGGCAGGACCGCGTAAGGTATTTTTGCGAACTGCGCTCCAGGCGAAATGGAGAGCCTCGGGAACCACCTGACGCAAGTGTCCTACCTCTAATTCGACCTCTAGCACCTCACGGCCAGCAGCGTTTCGCGACACTATCCGCGCCAGTTGACGCGAAAGCGCAACTTCGTGCATGACCCTCCTCGAATTCGTGACTTGCCGTTCACAGCGGGAACGTTCTTAACCTTACCCGCTTCCCTTCATTCGGGTTAGCGCTAGGGTGGAAGTGGTTATATTTTTACGAGGAGGGCGCAGATGCGGCGAGCCTATCGCCTCCGAGGGGTAGTGCAAGGGGTAGGTTTTCGCCCCCACGTAGCCAAAGTAGCCACCGATTTTCCGCTAACGGGATTCGTGGGAAACGACGACGAGTCAGTATTTATTGAAGCCCAAGGCACCGCCAGTGATATTGAAAACTTCATGGCGAAAATGCTAGCGACTCTACCTCCTCTGGCAAGCGTCCTCCAGAGCGTCGCCCGCGAGATTCCGGAGCAGGAGGACGAAAGCGGATTTAGGATTGTGTCTTCGCGGCGGCGTCCGGGCGCGCGTACCTTGATTCCCCCCGATACCGCCACCTGCCCGGACTGCTGCCAGGAAATGGTTGACCCTAATAATCGCCGTTACCATTACCCCTTTATTACCTGCACAAACTGTGGCCCGCGGGCAACTATTATGATGGATTTGCCCTATGACCGGGATACCACCACTATGGTTAAGTTCCCGATGTGTCCGGCCTGTAGGGCAGAATATACCGACCCGGAAAATCGGCGCTATCACGCGCAACCGGTGAGTTGTTTTGATTGCGGCCCAGTCTTGTGGGTGAGCGGATCTCAAAACCCGGTTTTGCGTCCTCCAGCGGGAGATCGCCGCCCTTTGATTGCCGCCGCCCTAGCTGAGGCGCGTGCGCGTTTGCGACGCGGAGAAATCCTGGCAGTCAAAGGTATCGGCGGTTTTCACCTGTTGTGCGATGCCCGCAATCAGGAGGCGGTGGCGCGGCTGCGCAAACGGAAGAATCGGGGGGATAAACCGTTTGCAGTCATGGCACCCAATATTAAGAATGCGAGGAGGCTGGCCGAGCTTAATGGTTCTCAGCTAGAGGAGCTATCCTCCCCCGCGCGTCCGATAGTGATCGCTCCTTTTGGCTCCGGATACGATTTAGCCCCCGCGGTGGCGCCCGGCTTGGGGGACGTGGGAATTTTATTGCCCTATGCCCCTTTGCACTTAGAACTTTTGAGCGCTGGATGTGCTGATATGGCGCTGGTGGCAACCTCGGGAAATCTGGCAGGCGAGCCACTGTGTTTTACCAATGAGGACGCGCTCGCGCGTTTGGCGGGAATAGCCGATGGTTTCGTTTTCCATGACCGCGATATTCACCTGCCGATGGAGGACTCAGTTTTCTTAGCGAACTCGCAAGTGACTATCCCTTCCCGTCGTTCGCGGGGCTATGCACCGCTGCCGGTGGCGCTGCCGCAGGCAGCCGCGGCACCTATCTTGGCGGTAGGGGGAGAACTAAAAAATTCATTCTGCCTGGCCAGTGGAGATTGGGCGCATATCTCGGGTCATATTGGGGATATGGGAACCCTGGCCAGCCAGGAGGCCTTGGACAGGGCGGTAACCCAAATGCTGAATTTCCAGCATTCTCGGCCGGAAAAAATTGTTTGCGACCTGCACCCTGCCTATTCCACGGTCAGTTGGGCTTCCCGTTTTGCCGAGCAGCGCGACATTGAGTTGTTACAGGTGCAGCACCATGTGGCGCACGCCTATAGCTTGTTGGCAGAACGCTCCCACCTGGAACCGGCGGTAGTCGTGGCAGTAGATGGCACCGGGTATGGCACCGATGGCACTATCTGGGGCGGGGAAATCCTGGAGATTGCGGGAGCTGCTTGGTACCGCCGTACTCACCTTCCATCGTTTAGCTTAGTGGGAGGCGACCGGGCAGTGCGTTACCCCTGGCGAGTTGCCTTGGGGATTGCCCACGACTGGAATCTGGAATGGATTACCCCGAAAATCAGCGCTGAAATTGGGGATCGGCAAGGCAAAAGTGCCGAGTTAAAGCTGGTGAAAAGTCAGTTAAATAGTGGTTTTGGGGTAGTCGCCACCACTAGTTGCGGCAGATTATTTGATGCCGCGGCCGCCATATTAGGTATCTGCACAGAAGTAACCTACGAGGCACAGGCGGCTATGGAACTTGAGCACGCCGCCACCAGCTGGGCAAACAGGCATATAGGCGCACCAGCTTTGCGCTTTAATAGCTACCGGGAACTTTTTGAAATGCTCGCTGAGGAAGAGCGGGAAGTCGGAGAGCGCGCCTGGCAGTTCCATCTGGGACTGGCGCAGCTATTGACTACCCAGGCTGAGGAAAATGCCCAAAAAGCGGGGATCAAAACCGTGGGGCTGACCGGCGGGGTTGCCCTGAATCGCCTATTTAGCAGCCATTTTATCCGGATTATGCGCGAAGGCGGCTATGAAGTCTTGACCCATAAAACCGTTCCCCCAAATGATGGGGGGCTGAGCCTAGGGCAGGCGTGGGCAGCAGTTTTAGGAGCTTGTTAGCAGCACTGTTGGCACCTGCTAATCTGCTTTTACCTGCTAACTTTAAGCCGGCTAGCAGATTCGCGGCAGCGGATCGCCCACCAACATATCGATCATCCGGGTCCCCCCGAAAGCGGTCACCATTACTACCGATGACTCTGGTTTTGAAACTACCCGCCCGATATTGGCGGCTTCTTCCCCGCCGGGCAGTGCTCGCAAAGCTGCCAGCGCCGTATCTACCTGGTCGGCGGGCACTACCGCGCAGAACATGCCTTCGTTCGCTACATAGATGGGATCGATGCCGAGCATATCGCAGGCACCCCGGGTCATATCGTGTACCGGGAGGGATTCGTCCTCGATCGCTATCCCCCATCCGGTAGCTACCGCTAGTTCATTCAGTACTGTTCCCAGGCCGCCGCGAGTAGCATCGCGCATCCAACGAGTCTGCGGAACCGCCGTCATTAACGCTTCTACCAGGTGATTAACCGCCCGAGTATCCGATTTAATGGGGGCTTCTATCGCCAGGTCACCGCGTGCCATCATCACTGACATCCCGTGATCGGCAATCGCTCCGGAAACAATAATGCGGTCTCCCCGCTGCACCTGGCTAGCACCCAGCTGACGATCACCTGGCACAATCCCGATGCCAGCGGTGTTGATAAAAAGTTTGTCTCCGCTGCCTTTGGGAACCACTTTGGTGTCGCCAGTAACGATTCGTACCCCCGCGTTCTCGGCGGCCTCGCGCATCGCCTGTACTTCCCGACGCAAATCCGCAATCGGTAGACCCTCTTCTAAAATAAAACCGGCACTAATCACCTTGGGAATGGCACCAGATACCGCAAGGTCATTGACGGTACCATTGACCGCCAGCTCCCCGATAGAACCACCAGGGAAGACGATAGGGTTAACTACATAAGAATCGGTAGACATTGCCAGCTTGCCGCCGCCGCAGTCAGCGTCCTCGCTACCGGCTACCTCACCTAGCAGTTCTGCTAGGGGCAGCACCCCGGCATCGGTTAGTTCCGCAAGTACCTCGTTGCCATAACCAGAAACAAACACTTGATCAACTAGGGCGGCGGAGGCTTTCCCCCCGGCGCCGTGCGAGAGCGTCACGTAGTCGTCTTTGAGTTTCATTCCCCGGCTGCGTACCCGCGCGATATTGGAGTTTACTTTAAGTTCATCTTTATTAAGGCGGTTTTTCGGATCCACTCTTTGATAATCGCACAAACCGGCACCGATTTTCATCTTTGATAGCGCTGACAATTGCAAGTAACCTGGAAAGTAGTTAGCTCAAGGAGGGTTCTATGTGCTTGGGAGTTCCTGCCGAGATCGTGGCGTTCGATGAAAATGAAAGCGGTCGTGCCAAGGTTTCGCTATCTGGGGTGGAACGGATGATTTCCACAGATTTGCTGGCAGACGAGGGTTTAAAAGTCGGCGACTGGGTGCTGGTACACGTGGGATTTGCGATGTCGCAGATTGACGCCCAAGAGGCCGCCACTACTTTAGATCAGATTAGAAAACTGGGGCAGTTTGAAGACGAACTAGAGCAATTTAAAACCACCTCGGTTTAACCGGCTCTTGCTACCAGAATCTTTTGACCGCGAAAAGAGATAGAATATATGAAGTACGTTGACGAATTCCGTGACCCCGAGTTTGCTCGCAAACTGGTAGAACGCATCAATGCGGAAGCCAAACACTTTGAGCGCCCACTAGCGTTTATGGAGATTTGTGGCGGACATACCCACACCATTTACCGGCACGGTCTCGAGCATCTTTTGCCAGAAAACGTGCAGTTCATTCACGGTCCCGGCTGCCCGGTGTGTGTCATCCCCATGGGACGGGTAGATGACGCCCTCTGGCTAGCTAATCAGCCCGATGTCATTTTGACGACTTTCGGGGACATGATGCGGGTACCGGGCTCTAAAGAATCCCTACTGCAGGCGAGGGCGCGTGGACGCGACGTCCGTTTCGTTTACTCTCCCCTGGATGCTTTAAAAATTGCGAAAGAAAATCCGGATAAGAAGGTAATTTTCTTTGCGATTGGGTTTGAAACTACCGCCCCTTCCACCGCGGTTACTCTGGTAGCTGCCAAGAAACAGCAGATAAAGAACTTTTCCGTGTTTTCTAATCACGTGAAGATTGAGCCGCCCTTGCGCGCGATTGTGGGCGCTGATGAAACCCGGATTGATGGTTTTATTGGACCGGGTCACGTGGCCACCGTTGTCGGCTCCGATGCCTTCAAATTCTTGCCGAAAGAATATAACAAACCGGTGGTAGTAACTGGGTTTGAGCCGCTCGATATTTTGCAGTCGGTAGCGATGCTAATCGACCAATACCTCTCGGGAGCGGTTGAACGGGGTGAAGCACGAGTCGAAAATCAGTATTCGCGGGTAGTGCGCCCCGAAGGTAATCTGGCTGCCCTCAGGCTACTTGACCGAGTATTTTCTACCCGAGACACTTTCGAGTGGCGCGGTCTCGGCTGGATGCCCTACTCCGGGATGGGGATTTCCGAGGAATTCGCCGCCTGGGATGCCGAGCGCCTGTACCAGGTACCGGGAGTGCGAGTTCCCGATCCCCCAGCCTGTGAATGCGGATCGGTGCTCACTGGACGGATTAAGCCTTGGGAATGCAAAGTATTCGGCACTGCCTGTTCCCCGGAGAAACCCATCGGTACCTGTATGGTTTCCCCCGAAGGTGCATGCGCTGCGTTCTATAACTTCGGACGCATTGACCGGGAAACCGCCCACGCCATCGTCATCGAAGATTAAACTTCCCTGCCTCTGGGTTTGGTGTCTGAATTTTCATTCTGGCAAATTTAAATTTCGGCGGGTTTACGGGGTTTAAACTTTTTTAGTGAAGGTTTCCCCCGCATAAACGGCTACTGGTGTTGCAGTAGCCGTTTATCTCTTATCAAGGAGTATTGTCATGTCCCCGAGTAACTACCCCGAACCACCGATGGGTAACCAAGGATACAACTACCCAAGTAATCCCCCTGGGTATCCGCAACAGCCGGTCGCCTCGCCGACTCCGGCAGGTTTTCCTCCCAATGGCGGTTATCCCGGGGGCTACCCGAATCCCGCGAATCAAAACGACGCCGGGGAGAAAACTCGAAAAAGACTGATTTTTATTTCTTGTTTCTTGTGCATTGTGCTGATTCTATGCTGTATTGGTGGCCTGTGGATTTTCAATAAGCAACAGGCAGAAAATGCTGCCTGGCAAGCCGCTCACCAGTATCAAGCGGTAAAGATTGACGTAACCGGCTCTCAGTACACTCCCGAGAAAGCTACTTTCGTACCTATCCGCATCCAAGGTACAGATCTAGATAAGAAAAAAGTAGATAAACGGGTCAAGTTTTTCCCGATGAGAACTAAGGTGAAGCTCTTGCGGGGAAGCTACAACCTGAAGATAGAAGCCTCTCCTATCCAAAATGATGGACGTATCTACAACATCCCGGAAAAAGCAGTTCCTATCAAGGTTACGGCACCACCCAAAAAGAAAACTGATAGCGGTAAGACTCAAGACAGCGGAACCAGCAATGAGGGCGCATCAGAAAATACACCAGGAGCCCCGGAAGAATGTACTTCCTGCGAGGCTCCTTCGGTAAGTTTCGACCTGGAACCGATTGCTCCCGAAAATGTCACTGATGAACAGCTTGAACAGTTAAAGAAGGTTTACGGCGAATACGGGATGGAAGACCAGGAGGTCACCCAGCAAGTCCAAGTGGTAACTGACGCTCGCCAAGCCAAGAAAGACGAGATTGCGAGAGCCGAGGCGGAAGAAAAAGCTCGCCAAGAGGCTGCTGCTCGGGCAGCGCGTGAAGCTGCAGCCGCTAAAGCTAAACGGGAGGCTGCCGCCCGAGCCCAACGCCAGCAGGCTCAAATACCAACACCAACCATCGCAGATGGGATGGGAAAACCGGTTATCTATCTGTATCCCACTAAGAAAACCAAGGTGAACGTCAAGATTAAAATCAATCCTGACCTGGGAGAGCTCACTACCACCTACCCGAAGTATCCGGCAAAGGGTGGCTGGAAGGTAACGGCTAACCCCAACGGTTTACTCAGCGGCTACGGAAACACCTATAACTACCTCTATTGGGAAGGGCTGTCTTACAAGTTCCCTTGGGATTTCTCTCGCGGCTTTGTAGTTAAAGGCTCTGACTCGGCTAAGTTCTTAGAAAAGTCGCTCCCCAAACTGGGACTGAATCGGCGCGAAGCCAATGAATTCATTGTTTATTGGCTGCCCAAGATGGAGGCCAATAAGTGGAACCTGGTTTCTTTCCAAGGCAAGAACTACACTGACAACGCCAAGTTGCAGGTTTCCCCGAAGCCGAAAACCACTATTCGGGTTTATATGGCTTTCAAGGCGCTGGACAAGCCGATCAAGGTTAAGCCGCAAACTCTGAAAGCCCCCAAGCGCAGCGGATTCACAGTCATCGAATGGGGTGGAACCGAAGTCAAGAAATAGCTTTTCTATACGAGGGGGCGAGATTTTTCCTCCCCCGTAGCACGTGCTATGCCGCTAGTGAATCATGCATAAAAAGGGTTAAGCATGCGGGGGATAGTTTTTCCTCCTGCCCAAAATCCCTATTTACCTGCGGCAAATAGGGATTTACGCCCGCCCAACCTATCGGATAAAACTATCCCCCGCATGAAGCCGGTTTGGTACGCGAAAGCGTCCTAAACGAGGGGGCGAGATTTTATCCGAGCAGGCGCGGTGGGCATAAGAATTCGGAAAACGTCGCTACGTTTTCCGAATTCTTGGGCGGGAGGAAAAATCTCGCCCCCGCGTAACGCGTTGCTACTACTTGATTTCGAGGAGGGTTAAGGCTTGGTCTAAGTTGGCGGATGCGCCGGCTTCGCCGTCTAGCCAATGGATTCTGGGGTCTTTGCGGAACCATTTGCGCTGTTTGCGAGCTAATTGCCGGGTTTGCAGCGCTATTTGTTCTGCCGCCTCTTCGCGGGTGATTTTTCCGGCTAGCAAGTCCATAACCGCCTGGTAACCGGTGGCGCGGCAGGCCGTAGGAGTATCTGCCAGTCCCTGTTTTTCTAGCTCCGCGACTTCTTCGATAAATCCTTGCGTAAGCATTTGGGAGGTGCGCTGGCTAATGCGTTCATCAAGCACTGCTAGCGGCCATTTGATTCCCAGCTGCACAGCAGGCTGGAAGTATTCCCGCCGCGGCATAGTGGCAGAAAATTTCTTGCCGGTCAGTTCATAGACTTCTAGGGCGCGGATGACGCGGCGTTCATTAGCCGGCACGATTCTTACGGCGGATTCCGGATCAACTTCGAAGAGACGTTGATACATTTTTTCTGCCCCCAGCTGTGCTGCTTGGGCTTCTAGCCACGCTCTAATACCGCTATCTGTTCCGGGGAACTCGATTTTATCCAGGGCGGCGCGCACATAGAGCCCGCTCCCGCCTACCAGCATCGGGAGCGCTTTGCGCGTACGAATCTGCTCAATCACCTGGCGGCAACTGCGCTGATAGGCGGCTACTGAGGCTTTTTCCTCAAGTGTCAAAACATCGAGTAGGTGGTGCGGAATTCCTCCGCGCTCCTCTCGGGAAACTTTCGCGGTTCCAATATCCATGCCTCGATAAAGCTGGAAAGCATCAGCAGAAATAATCTCGCAGGCGACTCCGCGTTCCCCTAAAGCTGCAGCTAGCTGCAAGGAAAAACCAGATTTTCCGCTGGCAGTGAGTCCTACTACCGCTACTAGTGGAAGTTTGGAGGCATCCATAAAGCTACCTACCCGCGAGGACGAATAGCGGGAATCCCTAAGGACACCTGCTGGGAGTATTCTTCTTCTTTACTTTGGCGCGCTTCCCACGCATCTCCGGCTCTAGTAGCGCGCACCGAGAATAATCCCCCGTTCAGGGCAGAATCCGCAATCAGGTTATGAGGAGCGCCGTAAGTGACGGTTGCGGTGACGATATCTCCTGGACGCGGCGCTTTCTGCCCGGCAGGTAGCGCCACGTGGACTAGGCGTCCATCCCGAGCCCGCCCTGAAATACGGTGAGTTTCTTGATCTTTGCGCCCTACGCCCTCGGCAACTAGTACCTCAACCGTGGTACCTTCCAACTTTTGGTTTTCTGCCAGGCAGATTTTTTCTTGCAAGGCAATCAAACGGTTGTAACGTTCCAGCTTAACCTGGTGAAGCACCTGGTCTTCCCGGTCAGCCGCCGGGGTGCCGGGGCGCGGCGAATACAGGAAGGTAAATGCAGAAGCGAAACGGGCCTGCTCCACTACCTCTAGAGTCTTCTGGAAATCTTCCTCAGTCTCCCCTGGGAAGCCCACGATAATATCGGTCGAAATCGCGGCCTCGGGCATGGCCTGGCGTACCTTATCTAGTATCCCTAGGAAGCGTTTTTGCCGGTAGGAACGGCGCATCGCGCGCAAGATAGTATCGGAACCCGACTGCAGCGGCATATGTAGGGTGGGCATTACGTTTTCAGTTTCCGCCATTGCCCAAATTACGTCATCGCTAAAGGCTGCCGGATGGGGGGAAGTGAAACGTACCCGCTCTAAATCTTCGATATTTCCGCAGGCACGCAGCAGCTTAGCGAAGGCTCCGCGATCACCAAATCCGGCACCATAAGAGTTCACGTTTTGCCCCAGCAAGGTAACTTCCAAAGCCCCCTGCGCCACCACGGCCTCTACTTCCGCGAGTACCTCCCCGGGACGCCGATCCCGCTCGCGCCCACGCAAAGAAGGAACAATACAAAAGGTACAAGTATTATTACAGCCCACCGAAATAGATACCCAGGCGGAATAGGCGGATTCACGGCGGGTAGGCAAAGTTGAGGGAAAGACTGTTAGGGATTCCGCGATTTCTACCGCTGCCTGCCGGTTATGGGCAGATCTGCGCAGCAAGGCAGGGAGGACGTCAATATTGTGGGTCCCGAAAACCGCGTCCACGTAGGGGGCTTTTTCAATAATTTTTTCGCGCATCTGTTGCGCTAGGCAACCTCCGACCGCGATCTGCATTCCGGGGCGCTGCCGCTTCACACTGGCCAGTTGCCCCAGGTTTCCGAACAGGCGGGTAGCGGCAGCTTCTCGCACCGAACAAGTGTTGATTACTACTACGTCTGCTCCCCCGTCCCCAGCATTAGTGGCGCGGGCAGCAGCATCCGGCACTAGCTCTACCGGCACTAATCCGTCAGCTTCTAGCAGACCCGCCATGCGTTCGGAGTCATGCTCGTTCATCTGGCACCCCAGGGTGCGCACATGGTAGGTGCGGGGCATTTTATCGTTGCTTGTCATCGCGCTTAAGTCTAATAGGCTAGCTGCCAGGGGCGAAAACTGCTGTGACCAAGGGCTCGTTGGAGGGTGAACTGGTATTACTCGCCTAGCTCAAACAAAGTCGGCAGTTAGCAGTTATCCTCTGCCCACTGGTTTGCCAAGGCGACGATTTCTTGGGCGCGAGCAATGCTTTCCTGGGTGGGAAGGTTAATGACACTCTCAATCAGCCGTCTGGTGTTGGGTAAGTCAGAAAACTCAGGATCGAGATTGTAGAGCTCGTAGTCTTTTACCCCGGGGAACAGTGCCGGCCGATACCAGCGTCCCGGGTAATATCCCTTCTCCCTCAAGAAAGAAAAGAGGCGTTCCGCTGCGTTTTCCGAGGGCGCGCCGTTAACAAATAACGGGAAACGTACTAGCGCTTGGGAATCCCTAATATCTGCCGGTATTTGTAGCCGCCGCGTCAGCTTTTCTTGGTAGATATGTTGCACTTGCTGGCGCCGCCGCCGGGTATCTTCGATATTTTTCAACTGCGACAGTGCCTGGTCTGCCACCCATTTTGAGGGCAACGCGGGGACGCGGTCTAACTTTCCCTGCTGTTCCCGGGGAATAATCGGGGCTAAAAACCGATCGGTTTTTATTAATCTTTGTCGTAAGGGAGCCGAGAACGCCCGCGGCAAATGGTTTAGCATCCGAACTTGGTTAAAGTAGCGGTGCATAGCTTTTTCTTCGCGACTTTGGGGGCTGCGCACCCCGGCGCAAGCGGCTCTTAACTCTTTGACAAAGCGCTGATGCTGCGGGCTGCGCTCCTCTAGGCACGGATTAATCCAGATAGCACCCCCAAACTTGGTGGGTAGAAGTTTTTCTACCCCGAAAGAATGCACCGAAATATCGGCAAGCGGCTCCCCCTGGCTGTCGCGAACCATAGATCCAACGCAGTGAGCAGAGTCTTCCAGAAAAATCGCTTGGGTGCCCCGAACTCGAGAACGCAGCAGCGCCGCCTTGCTGTCCGCGAGAATTCCAAAAGTGTTTTGCCACACCACCGCCCGCGTCTGGGCATGGAGCGGCGCTTCGTCGGGGACTAAGGCTATGGAATCGGGGTCAATATCGCCGTATTCCGGTTTTAGCCCGGCTACCAGGATAGGGTTAACCGCAGTTACACAGGTGTAGGCCTGGGTGGTCACCGTTCCTTGACCGAAGCATTGGTGCAAGGTTTGGTAGACGGTCGCCATCCCGTGGCGGGCGCGCATAAACAAGAACCAATCTTCGGCACGAGTATCAGTGAGCTCCGCGAGACGATTCTGTAAGGGGCGGAAGTTACTTGGGGTCATGTAGATATTCTAAAGCCTGAAAAAGAATGCCTCGAGAAAATATCATTAATCACTAGATATTTACTATTTTAAGGCAAATACTTACCTGGATTGCGCTGACAAATTAGCGGGCTCAAAATAGCTGTTTAATGGTATTAACACCGCGCTCCACCATTGGAGTATTCTAAATGAGGATTTCATCCTGAAACCTATGTGGTTATCTCGAAAAGACGAGGAGCTTTATCGTGCCCATTTTGGATTTATCAAATAGCGAAGAGGTAGCTCGCTATAAAGAATTCGTTGCTTCTAGCCCGTACGGTCACGTTATGCAATCCCTAAACTGGGCAAAAGTAAAAAATAACTGGGATAGTGACTACGTATATCTTCAGGACGATGCGGGAAACATTACTGCCGCTCTGTCGATACTTTCGGTCAAGAACGATGACGAGCAGGCTTTTATGTATGCTCCCCGCGATCCCGTCTGCGATTTTAAAGATATCGACACGGTGAAAGCACTGGTAAAAGAGGCCGCCCCGGTGATTGAAAAACGTAACGGATTTGTTTTAAGGATGGATCCCGAGTTTGCCTATGACGAGGAAGTACTGGAAAACTATCGCAATGCCGGCATAGCTAATCTGGCAATTACTACGCGCGGAGCCGATGAACACAGTTTTTCTAATCCCCGCATGAATATGATTGCAGACATTTCTATGGGAACTCATGATGATTTTCTGAAGACCGTAAAATCAAAAAATAAAGGTAAGATCAAAGTTCCCTATAAACACGGTCTGGAAACTTTGCGTTTTCATCGTGGTGATCCCGCGTTTGAGGAAACTCTCGATAAGTTTTATGAACTAACCAAGATTATGGCGAAGCGGCAGGGAATCACCTATCGTCCCAAAGATTACTTTGTGCGGCTATTTAATGCGTTTCCACCGGAAGCAGTAACTCTCTATGAAACCCGCACCCCCGAGGAAGAAGTCCTTTCCTGCGCCATCGCCCTCAGTTTTAACCGGAAGTGTTTTTATATTTATGCAGCTAGTTCCAATGAAAAACGAAATCTACGTCCTAACTATCAAATGAATAATGAAGCAATTAAGGACGCTATCGAACAGGGATATACCCAATACGATATGGGAGGAATCTGGGAGATAGATAACTGCGGGGGACTCTATAGCTTCAAAAAAGCCTTCTGTGGCGAGAGCGGCCTCCTGGAAATGATCGGACAATTCGACTGGGTTTATGACCCGGACGCTTACAGCGAGTTCAGCAAATAGCTGGAGGATGCTGCCTATTTTCCCTGCGTATACAGGCAGTTAAGAGCGAATATCCTTAAAACCGGCATTAAGTTCTATCTTTCTCCTCGCTAGTAGGTGGTACGCAGCTACGGAACTGGAGCCAAGCCGATAAGCTGGAAGCCAAGGTAACTATCTGAAGGAGATTTTGATGCCGAAGTTGCGTCCTTTCCGTGCGCTGCGCCCCACTAGCGAGGCTGCCCCGCGGGTAGTGGCACTGCCCTATGACGTTATGAACCGCCAGGAGGCCGCCGCGCAGGGCAAAGATCCCGATTCCTACCTACATATCACCCGCGCAGAAATTGATTTGCCCCTTAGCGTGGAGCAACACGCCGACCAGGTGCATGAGCAGGCTGCCGCTAACCTGGCGGATTTTATTGACCGCGGAGTGCTGGTTCGCGAAGACCGCCCTTGCCTGTATCTGTACCGGGAGACTTGGCGAGGCGCCGCCCAGGTGGGGATTGTGGGATGCGCCCAAGTGGCCGATTATCAAGACGGCACTATTAAGCGGCACGAGAAAACTTTGGCAATCAAAGAAGCCGACCGGATTAAACATTTTGACCGGGTGAACGCCCATACCGAGCCGGTGTTTCTGACTTATCGAGCCAATCAAGAAATTGATGAGATCACCGCGCGGGTAACTAAAGAAGCACCACTGCTTGAGGGTGAAACTTTAGATGGTACCCGCCATGAGCTTTGGGCTTTATCGGATGAAGATACCGTCTTGGCTGCTCGTGCCCTAGAGACGCTGGACTACTTTTATATTGCCGATGGACATCACCGCTCCGCTTCCGCAGCCAAAGTGGGGATTTCTCGCCCGCAGCGCGCAGGTGCCCCCTGGAATGAGTTCCTGGTAGTCGCAGTTCCCGATCATGATTTACGCTGCCTGCCCTATAACCGGTTAGTGCTTGATTGGGGCGACACCAACCCCGAGCAGTTCTTAGCCAATCTAGCGCAGGTTGCGGTAATCACCGAACTCGGCAAGTTCGCTCCCCCGGAAAATCCCGGCGCCTTCAGCATGTATCTAGGTGGCAAATGGTATGCATGCAGCTTCCATTCAGAGGTGACTGCCGCTAAAGAGCTGCCCGACTCTTTAGATGTATCTTTACTGCAAGAAAAGGTACTTGCTCCCCTGCTGGGGATTAAAGATCCGCGCACCAGCGAACGTATCGAGTTCGTAGGCGGGATTCGCGGGGATAGTGAGCTGAAAGAGGCAGTAGATGCCGGCGCTGCCTGCGCCTTCTATATGTATCCCACCCAGATTGACCAAGTAATGGAAGTGGCTGATGCCGGTAAAATCATGCCGCCCAAATCAACTTGGTTTGAGCCGAAGTTGGGGAGTGGCCTGTTTGCCCACCCCCTCTGGGATTAGTATTACCGGATGCTAGCGCCTTTATTTTACGAGGACGCAGGGAGACTTAAGCCGATCGAGGCTGGTCTTTCGCGCCTCCAAAACGCCGATCGCGTCCCCCAAAAGCTGCTAGTTCCCTCCAGAGTTGTTCTCGTTTAAAATCAGGCCACATTTCGGGGACGAAACTAAGTTCCGCATAGGCACATTGCCAGAGCAAGAAGTTGGACAGCCGCTGCTCCCCGGAGGTGCGGATAAGCAAATCTACATCCGGCATGCCCCCCAGGTACATTTCCCGGGCCAAAGTGTCCTCGCGGATATGGTTTTCGCTGATTTCTCCGGCAGCTACCCGGCGCGAAACCGCGCGCGCAGCGTCAACCAGTTCCGCGCGCCCTCCATAGTTAATGCACATATTGAACACCATCCCGGTGTTTTTCCTGGTCAAATCGGCGGCAGCTTCTAGTTCTTTGATAACTGACTTCCAGAGGCGTCCGCGGCGCCCCGACCAAACTATGCGCACGTTCCAGTCGTTGAGTTCGTGGGAGCGCCGGCGAATAACATCCCGCGAATACCCCATTAAAAAACGCACTTCTGCCGGGGAGCGTTTCCAGTTCTCGGTAGAAAAAGCATAGACGCTCACCATTTTTACTCCGGCTTCTACTGCCCCGGCCAGCGTATCCATCAGCGATAGTTCTCCGGCCTGGTGCCCTGCCGTGCGCGGCAATCCCTGCTGGTTAGCCCAGCGTCCGTTGCCGTCCATAATTAGTGCCACATGGGAGGGAACTGAAGATAACTGCGGCATAGCAGCACCTTTCCCCGGGGGAATAGTGGCTACAATCTCTTGTTCTCTCATATCTTTATTATGCCTTTCGCGCCATCACTGACAGGGATTTTAATTTTCGCTCTAATACCCACTCGGTATAGGCGGTGACCACTTCTTCTGCGATTCCCTGGGTTAGAGCATCTGCCTGGTAAACCTGCGGCCACTGTCCCGCCAAGAGCGCGGTGAGCAGGTCGATTACTGGCATAGAGATGTGAAAACCTCCGCTTAACTGACAGTTTTCGCACACCACCCCACCGGCAGGTGCGGAAAATACTTTAAAGGGGCCTTCATCCCCGCAAAGGGCACACTCATTTAAGGCCGGCGCCCATCCGGCAATCGCTAAAGTACGCAATAGATAGGAGGACAGCACCATGCCCGGGCGATGCGCCCGATTCGCTAAAGCCGGTATTGCGCCCGCGAGCAGGCGGTACTGGCTGCGCGAAACCTCGCCCTCAGAAAGTTTCTCGGCAGTTTCCAGCATTACCTGCCCTGAGAGGTAACGTTCATAGTCGGAGGCGATCGCCGGGGCATTCAGGCTGAGCGACTCGGCTTGGGTGATGGTATCGAGGTTTCGCCCGGAGTGCAGCTGCAGTTTTACCCGGTTGAAGGGGCTCAGGCGCGCTCCAAATTTCGAGGAAGTGCGGCGCAGTCCTTTGGCAACCGCCCGCACCTGCCCATGCTCTAGAGTCAGCAAGGTCAAAATCAAGTCTGCTTCCCCTAGCTTGGTAGTTCGCAGGACAATCGCCTGGTCGGTATAGGTTCGCAGCACCCGGCTATTATCTCATACCTAGGCGCTAGGTCAGCTCATAAAGGTCAAAGGGCAGTTGCGGGCGAAAGCTAGCTGCCTCTCCGTAAATGCGAATACCGCAGCCACCCTAAAATCTGCAAAACGATTGCTAGACTTCTTGCAAAACGACTGCTAGACTTCCTGCAAAACGATTGCTAGACTTCCTGCAAAACGATTGCTAGACTTCCTGCAAAACGATTGCTAGACTTCATGTAAAGCGACTTTTAGCGTCTATTAATCGAGGTAAAGCACTATTCAGTAAGTCACCGATCCCTAGCGTTCCGCGCGGTTGAGGGCGCTGATGACTGCCTTATAGGTAGCGCGAGTAATCGAAGGATCAATCCCTACCCCCCACAGCACCTGACCGGCAATCTCAGCCTCCACATAGGCGGCTGCCCGCGAACTCTCGCCGGTTTCCATGGCGTGCTCAACATAGTCCAGCACCTTGATATCCATTCCCAGCCCTTGGAAAGCAGTAATGAATGCTTCAATAGGCCCGGGCGCCACCGCCTCTAACGTGCGCAAAGTTCCGTTATCGCTAACCTGAGCCCGCAAAGAGACTTCCCCAGTTTCATGGTTGGTATCGGCGAGAGAATCCCGCAGCTTGAAGCGACCCCAAGGCGAAAGGCTATGTTCTTCTCCGGGCAGATATTCGTCAGCAAAAATCTTCCACAAATGCTGCGAGTCGACCTCGCCCCCAAACTTTTCCGTGTAGTCCTGGACGTGGCGATAAAACTCCACCTGCAGGCGGCGCGGCAAATCCAAGGAATAATCCCGTTTCATCATGAAGGCGATTCCGCCCTTGCCCGACTGGGAATTCACCCGCACTACTGCCTGATAGTCCCGTCCCACATCACCCGGGTCAATCGGCAGGTAAGGCACTGTCCAGATCACCTGATTCTGGTCGCCGCCGACAGCTGCCACTGCTCGAGCACGCTTATCAAAACCTTTCTTAATGGCGTCCTGGTGGGAGCCGGAAAAGGAAGTGTAAACCAGATCGCCAGTATAGGGCTGGCGAGGATTAGTTTCCATACGAGTGCAATACTCCACGGTTTCGCGCACCTGATCCAGGTTGGACAGATCCAACATGGGATCGATTCCTTGGGAATAAAGATTCATCGCCAAAGTAATCAAATCTACGTTGCCAGTCCTCTCCCCCTGCCCCAGCAAGCAGCCTTCTACCCGGTCAGCACCGGCTTTCATAGACAGTTCTGCCGCGGCAATCCCCGTCCCCCGGTCATTATGGTTATGTACCGACAAACAAATGTGTTCGCGGCGGCTCAAGTTCCGACTCATCCATTCGATTTGATCCGCATAAGAGTCCGGGGTGTAACGCTCTACGGTTGCCGGCAGGTTCAAAATAATTTCGCGGTCCTCATCGGGCTGCCAGATATCCATGACTGCTTCGCAGATTTCCAGGGCAAACTCGGCTTCGGTATCTACGAAAATTTCTGGAGAATATTGCAGCCCGAAAACCGTGGAATCATCTAGCTGCTTTTCTGCTTGCGCGATTACCTCGCGCACCCCGCTTACTGCCAGTTCCACGGTAGCCGCTTTATCGTTATGGAATACTACTTCCCGAAAAGTCGGTGAGGTGGCGTTATAGATATGCACATTGGCGCGTGGCACTCCCACTAGAGATTCCACGGTGCGTCCAATTAGATCTTCGCGCGCCTGGGTAAGCACCGAAACGCACACGTCCTCGGGAATCGCGTCCTCTTCCACCAGCGAGCGCACGAAATCAAAATCTATCTGCGAGGCCGCTGGGAACCCGATCTCGATTTCTTTCATGCCTATCTGTACCAACAGATCAAACATTTTACGTTTGCGCCGCGGATCCATAGGGTCAATCAAGGCCTGGTTGCCATCCCGCAAATCTGTAGATAGCCAGCGGGGAGCCTGGGTAACATTTTTATCTGGCCAGGTACGATCCGGAAGTTTCAGGGAAGTATCCCAAAAATGAGCATACTTTTGAAAAGGCATTCCGGAAGGTTTTTGAATAGGGGCTTTACCAGTAGTTCGCATTGCAACATTTCTTTCTGCTTTAAGTGGCTGGCCGAAGACACCAAAGAATCCCGCGACGAGCCTCGACCAGTTTTACTGGACTTCGTCGCGGCAGCCTAGCAGCAGAACAATCATGCGCACGGGACTACTCTAAACTGTTTTTCCACTTTCTGGTAACCACCGGCCCGCATATTGAGCAGACAACTGTGGACCTTGAGTAGATTCCCGAGGAATAAAGGCACCTTCACCAGCCACTAAACGATCCCCAGCTTTCGGCAAATAGGAAGCACCGAAAATCTGTTTCATCAGTACGGTTACCCCCAGGTTGGCGAGTTTATCAACCGGTTGATCAATTACGCTGATGGCCGGAGACATTACTGAAAACCAGGGAATATCATCGATGGCTGCTAATCCCAGGTCGGTACCTAGCTGCATCCCCATACTTTTGGCGATCATCAATACCCCCAGGGCGATCTGGTTAGAGGCACAGATAATAATATCGGGACGGTACAGTGCCAATAGCGCCCGGGCGGCACTAGCCGCGGAGACTGCCTCGTGGTGACAATATTCCACTTCTAGTTTCCCAAAACCACAGTTAGCTAAAGCTTCCTGGAGTTTTTCAGTACGTCTTTGCCCCGATAAAGAAAACTCGGGACCTGCCAAGTAGGCAGGACGGCGATACCCGGCAGCGCGGAGATGCTCTCCCAGGTCCCGCATTGCCCGAGCTGAATCAATCACCACCGAAGGAATCTTGCTTCCCGGAGCTTCCCGATCTAAAGCCACCATCGCCATTCCCTCAGGAGGAGCAGGATGCTTCCAACCAGGCTTAATCCGCGAGGGAGGCACCACCAATAACCCATCTACCCCTTGTTTTGCCAGTGCCCGAATCCCGTTTTCGTAACTCTCTCCGTCCTCATGCGCATTAGAGAGCACGAGGGAAGCTTGATGGGAATGCACCGCCCGCTCCACACAATGCGCCAGCATCGCATAAAACGGGTTCATCACGTCTCCTACCACCAACCCGATGGCTCCCGTACGCCCCGTGCGCATAGCCGCTGCTAACCGGTCTTTTTGATACCCCAGTTCTTCGGCGGCTGCCAATACTTTCTGCCTGGTATCGGCAGCTAGATGAGTATTCCCATTCAGGGCACGCGAAACGGTAGCAATCGAGACTCCCGCCGCCTTAGCCACGTCCCTAATGGTTGCCACTACCAAACGCCTCCTCGCGCCATAACCTAATGTAAAAAGATCCTAGCAGGAAAACTCCGGGATAGGGAAACGTTTACAAGAATCCTCCCCTAGGCGGGGCATTACGGAAGCTAACAGCCGCCAAATAATCGCGAGTGAAAGAAGCTATCCCCCTAGGGACAGAGTTAGAATCCGAGGCGCCCCAACATTTTAGTGTCTGACTGCCAATTCTTCGCCACCCGTACATGCAGATGCAAATGCACCGGTTGACCTAACAGTTTTTGAATCTGCCGTTTGGACTTTATCCGCACCCGCCGAATATGGCTGCCGCCTTTACCGATCAAAATTCCTTTTTGGGAATCGCGTTCCACGAACACGTTTACATGCACGTCTAGGGGCTTGGTTTCTTTTAGAGGCGACGCGGCCGTGCCCTGCGCAGTAGTAGCGGAAGGGGAATTCCCACTGTCGGAGCCAGCTTCATCCTCCGTAGATTCTCCAGTATCTTTATCTTTTTCCGGGGCGCGGTGCGTACCGTACCCTAGGTGCGGACCGTGATCTTCCCCCTGGTAAAGAATCTCTTCAACCTGCACCGCAATCGAGTGCGGCAATTCTTCCCGTACCCCTTCGAGCGCGGCCTCGCGCACAAATTCCGCAATCATTTTTTCCACCGACTCGTCACTAACCTGGTCGCGCGGATATAGAGGCGGAGAGGGCGGCAGGTATTTAGCGATCTGATCGGCCAGTACCGATACTTCGCCCTCTACCGCGCTGACAGGTACGATCTCTTTCCAATCCCCCAGTTCCCCGGCAGCTACCAGCGCGGCCACCATCTGTTCTTTAGAAACCAGATCCGCTTTGGTAACCGCCAAAATCACCGGGATATTGAGTTCTTTCAGTTCCGCTGCAATATAGCGATCCCCCGGGCCGATCTTTTGCTCCGCGGGCACGCAAAATACCACCGCATCTACATCTACCAGGGCTTCGCGCACCATATCGTTAAGGCGCTTACCTAGCAGCGTGCGAGGGCGGTGCAACCCGGGCGTATCCACCAACACCAGCTGGTAATCTTCTCCCTGAACTACTCCGCGCACGTTATGGCGGGTAGTTTCCGGACGAGAAGAAGTAATGGCTACTTTCTGCCCTACCAGCGCATTCGTTAGGGTAGATTTACCGACATTAGGGCGACCCACGATAGATACAAATCCTGCACGATGCTCGCTAGGAGATTTTTTCTCTTGTTCACTCATTCCTCGTCCGTTTCTGTATCTAGACGTTTTACCAATAGGGTATCCATTTGTCGGCGCCGGCCAGCTACTTCTTTTACCGTAATTTCCAGTCCTCTAGTTTGGGCATGCGATCCCAGCAGCGGCACTTTGCCCAGAGCTTTGGCCAGCAGTCCGCCAGCAGTATCTACTTCGTCATCATCTATTTCCAGATCTACCAGTTCGGCGAGGTCATCTAAACCTAAACGGGCAGGCACCAACCAGGTATTGGCACTGAGCTGCTCCGGTTCTTGCTCAGCGCGGTCATGCTCATCGGTTACTTCGCCAACCAGCTCTTCCAAAATATCTTCGATGGTCACCAGTCCAACTGTGCCTCCCCATTCGTCCACCACTACCGCGATATGGGGAGCATCGGCTTGCATCTGACGCATCAAGTCATCGGCGAGCATAACTTCGGGGACAAAGAAGGCTTCGCGCATCATTTCAGGAACCGGATGATCCATTAATTCGGGGCGAGAAAAACAACGCGAAATTACATCTTTGAGATAGAGCATGCCGCGCACATCATCAGCATCTTCACCCAGTACTGGGATCCTCGAAAAACCAGATTGAATGAAAACTTCGAAGGCCTCTCTGGCTACAGTAGTGGTTTCTACCGCCACCATATCGGTACGCGGCACGATAATTTCGCGAACCAGGGTAGTCCCCAGTTCCAGAGCAGAACGCACGATTTGCCGATCTTCATCCTCGAAAGCTAGATTTTCTTCCTCGGCCATTTCATCGACCATTTCCCGGAAATCTTCCGCGATTTCGGCACGGGAAGCGGCCTCATCTGCCGGACCGAGGGGCGCTATCTTTTGCACTATCCATTCTACGGGGCGGTAAAGCACCGATACTTTTAGCCCGAAATTTACCATTTTGCTCAGCCACAAAGCGGTAGCTTCGGGGCGGTAATGCCCCACGCGCATACCGGCAAAAGTAGCAAAGATCAGCAGCAGCGCCCCCAATACCAGTAGCGATACTAGGAGCGCCACCCACCAAGTCAGACCAAATCCGACCATAGCCAAAGTCATGCAGGTAGCCGCTAGGACCTGTGCAAACAGACGCCAAGACTGACAGATCGCCACAGTATGCGCCCTATCTTCGAGTAATAAGCGCACTAGCGGTGCGCGGTGGCGCCCCTCTTCTAGCAGGTCTTGGGCGCGCGCATGAGACAGGGTTTGAAAAGCTCCCAGAGCCGCTGCCCAGGCGGCATCTACCCCCACTAGCACGATCGCTAAAGCGAGGAGCCCGGAGGCAGGTATCTGGGAGAACAAAGTTAGCTCCGCTCCGCTAAGAAAGTCAGCAACAGTTTGCGCTGCAGGGCAAACATTTCTTTTTCTTCATCCTTTTCGGCGTGGTCATAGCCCAAAAGATGCAGGATTCCATGCACGGTAAGCAGCAACATTTCTTCGGTGGAAGAGTGACCCGCATTAGCCGCCTGTGTCTGGGCAACCTCAGGACAAATCACGATATCCCCTAAGATCCCCGCCTCGGTCGGGGAATCCGCGCTTCCGGGTCGGAGTTCATCCATCGGAAAACTCATCACATCGGTAGGACCTTCCAGGTCTAACCAACGTTCATGCAGGGCGGCAATCGCATCTGGTTCCACGAAAATCAGCGATAATTCAGCGGACGGAGACACATGCATGGCCTCCAGCACATAGGCGGAAAGTGCTTGGAATTCTTCCCCGTCGATTGGGTATTCAGTTTCGTTTAAGACCTCTACGCTCACCGGTACTTCTCCCCCTCAGCTGAAGTGTTCGCATGTCGTTCATAGGCATCAATAATCAGCCCTACCAGCTTATCGCGCACTACGTCCTCACTGGTCAAATAGCAAAACTCAATATCTTTAACTCCGGTGAGGACGTTGCGCGCGTCTTTAAGTCCCGAAAGCTTTCCCCGGGGCAGATCAATTTGGGTAATATCGCCGGTCACTACCATAGTTGATCCCTCCCCTAAGCGGGTGAGGAACATTTTCATCTGCTGGGTGGTAGTGTTTTGCGCTTCATCCAGCACGATGAATGCATGCGAGATAGTGCGTCCCCGCATATAGGCTAAGGGAGCTACTTCGATAGTTCCCGACTCTAATAGCTGGGCAAGTTCTGCCGGCTCCAGCATTTCTCGTAAGGCATCATAAAGAGGACGCAAGTAGGGATCGATTTTTTCGGTGAGAGTGCCAGGCAAGAAACCGAGGGATTCCCCGGCCTCTACCGCGGGACGGGTCAAAACTATGCGGGATACCGCCCCGGACTCTAAGGCTTCTACCGCTTTGGCCATCGCCAGATAGGTTTTCCCGGTTCCGGCTGGCCCCACCCCAAAGACGATCCGATTATTGGCAATCGCCTCTAAATAATTTTGTTGACCAGGAGTTTTTGCCCTAACCTGTCGGCGTTTGGTACGCAGTACCGGTAAGGTTTCTTGGGATGACATTAGGGTTAAGGCCTGCTGGACTGCCGCCGCCGATAAGGGATTGCCGTGCCGGGCAGCCGCAATCAATTCGGTCAGCAAGTCGGCACCCATCCGAGCTTCGCCGGGATTGCCTTGAAAAGTTACGATATTGCCGCGCGAGTTAATCCGTACCCCCGGCAGATTATCTTGCATTGCCCGCAAAACCTGGTCTCCGGGGCCAAATACCAACACCGGATCCAGATCTTCGGGCATTACCACCTGGGTTAGCTCATCGGTCATTTTAGAGCGCTTCCTTCCGGCCCCATAGGCCACTGCAAAGTCCTAGTGCCGCCAAGGCAGCCGGCCCGGCACTTGAGGAACGTAAAACTGTAGGTCCCAGCCGGGCAGTAATCGCGCCAGCTGCACAAAAATCAGCAGTTTCCTCTGGGCTCACCCCGCCCTCCGGCCCTACTATCAGGTGTATCATTTTTGCCGCGCTTACCTGCTTCCAGGCTTCGGCAAGAGGTAGCGACGAGTCTGGGTCTAGCAGCAGAAACTCTTCTTCGCTACTCCTGGTGGCGATTAAATCTCGCAGTTGCCGGGAATCAGCCAGCGGATCTAGTAGCGGCCAGTTGGCGCGGCGCGACTGTTTCGCTGCCGCTTGCAGCAGCGACTCCCATTTCTTAGCGCCCCGCTGCACTTTCGATCCCTTCCACTGCACAATAGAGCGCCCTGCCGCCCAGGGGCGCACCCGACTTACCCCTAACTCGACCGCCGATTCAACTGCCTGTTCATCGCGCCCTCCTTTAGAAAGCGCCTGGATCAACCCAAACTGAGTTTCCGGTAAGGACAGGTGCATTACCTGAAGCACTTCGAACTCTAAATAGTTTTTCGCGGTTGCTAATATCTGGCAGCGCAGGCGCAACCCTTTACCGTCAACCAGATCGAGGGGGTCACTTACTCCTAGACGTAGGGAACCTACTGCGTGGGCGGCTTCTGCACCTTTAAGGGATCCGCGTCCTCCTTCCTGCAAGGCAGAAAGCGGCGGGCAGGATTCATCACCTAAAAATACCGGAAGAAACATTAGTGACCTGCAAATCGTTCCCGCAAGCGAGAGAAGACTCCGCCGTCCTCTAGGGGCTCGGGCTCTACCCGGTCTTCTTGTCTTAGCTGTGCCAACTGTTCAATCAGTTCTCGCTGGGCAGGATCCAGATTGGTAGGCACTTGCACCATGATATTGACAATCAGGTCACCGCGGCCTTCTCGCTGCAAGCGTCCGACTCCGAGACCAGGAAGACGAATCTGCTGACCGGGCTGGGTACCAGCTGCAATAGTTATCTCTTGAGTCCCGTCGAAAGTATCCAGGTCAACTTGGGTTCCCAAAATAGCGGCCGTCATCGGCACCCGCAAGGTGGTCTCCAGATTATCGCCATGTCGGGAAAATACCCGATGGGCGCTCACTTTGATCTCTAAATACAAATCCCCGCTGGGGCCACCCCCAGGTCCGACTGCGCCTTTACCACGCAGCTGCACTTTATGCCCAGTTTGTACCCCGGCGGGAATCTCCACTTGCAAAGTAGAGGTGGTGCGCACTCGTCCTTCCCCGGAGCATTCAGGACAGGGCTCTGGGATAGTGGTACCATGACCGGCGCAAGCGCTACAGGGCACTGTGGATTGCATTTGCCCCAAGAAGGTGCGGGTAGAGCGGGTCACCGAGCCCCGACCGTTACATACCTGGCAGGTACGCGGGGAAGTTCCCGGAGCACAACAGCTCCCCTCACAGGTGGGACAAACTACGGCAGTCCGCACCTGTACCTGTTTCTTTACCCCAAAAACCGCTTCCTCTAAAGCAATTTCTAGACGTTGACGCAGATCCTCGCCTCTTCGTCCTCTCGGAGTAGGACCAGCGCCCGTGTCCCCTCCGAAAAAGCTCTCAAAAATATCGGAGAACATCGAAAAGTCTCCCATACCGGAGCTGGCAAAACCGGATTCGCCGCCCATATCGTAGCGGCGCCGCTTTTCCGGATCAGAGAGGACTTCATGTGCCATCGAGACCTCTTTGAAAGCCTCCTCTGAATCTGCCCCGGCTACGTCGGGATGCAGCTTGCGGGCTTTCCGCCGGTACGCGCGCCTGATCTCCGCCTCGGTAGCGTCCCGGGAAACTCCTAGAATCTCGTAATAATCAGCCAAGGATCCTTTTTCCTCTTTCCTAATCTACCTGGTCATCATCCGCGATAAATACCGCGAAACCGCACGCACGATGCTCATCGCGCGCGGATAGTCCATTCTTTGCGGCCCCACTATCCCTACGTGGGCGACCCCGCTTTCTTTATCTCCATAGGCACCTGCCACAATGGAAGTCTCCGACAGGGAATGCTCCCCTGATTCCGAGCCAATCGTTACCGTAACTGGCAAGTCCTGTTGGTCGATCTCCGAAAATAGCCGCAGCAAAGTTACCTGTTCTTCGAGGGCATCCAAGATAGAGCCAATCGAACTAGAAAACTCCGGGCTAGAACGCACCAAGTTTCCCGCTCCCACCATCACGATCCTCTCGGTTCGTTCCCCGGTAAGCGCCTCGCGAATAATCGGCAGCACCTGCGAGATCACTTCCAGCTGTTCCGGCCGGGCTCCTGCCATTAAAACCGGTTCCACCTGGGATATTTGCGATTCTTCCATCCCCTCTAAAGTAGAGTTGAGGAGCATAGCTAAAGAGTGAACACTCGCAGAATCTAGCTCATAACGAGTATCGATCGTAGCCTGCTGTACCCGGGCGCTGTTAGTAATCACGATTACTAACAGTTTGAACTCGGCAACTGGGATCAACTCGACATGGCGCAGACCGCTGCGTTCAAAATGTGGATACTGCACCACCGCTAATTGCCGCGTCAACTGGGCTAAAACCCTAACGGTGCGTTCGACAACTTCATCAAAATCAGCGGCACCTAAAACGAAAGTCTCAAGTGCGCGGCGTTGAGCATCGGTAATCGGGCTGAGCTCCGATATCCGGTCAACGAAGGCGCGATAGCCTTTTTCAGTGGGCACTCGTCCGGCAGAGGTATGCGGCTGATAGAGATAGCCTTTTTCCTCCAGCACCGACATGTCATTACGAACCGTGGCCGGGGATACCCGCAGGTCATGTCGATCTACCAACGCTTTAGAGCCTACGGGTTCACCGGTCTCCACATAGTCGGTGACTATCGCGCGCAACACATCGTCGCGCCGGATACTGGCCTGGCTCATATCTCCTCACTGTCCCGGGCAACCGTAGCTAAATCCCATCAAAAACTTTTTCAGCACTCGACCGCCTCGACTGCTAACTCTACCTTGCTTGGCAGCTACTTATTAACCCGGAACCGGTGATTCGCGCAAAGCTAAAGACAAGGCCGCTTACTTTTGAGCCTGCGCTAAGACCTGCACCATAGCTAACGCTGCCTGCACGGCCTCGTAACCTTTATCTTCGGAGGAGGATTCCAGCCCGGCTCGATCCAGAGCTTGTTCTACGTTATCGCAGGTGAGCAGGCCAAATCCCAAGGGAATACCGGACTCAACCGATACTTTGGTAAGGCCATAGGTCGCGGCATCGCACACATAGTCAAAATGCGGAGTACCCCCGCGAATCACTACTCCCAGGCAAACCAAGGCGTCTGCTTTCCCGCTTTCGGCATAAGCTTTAGCGGCCAGAGGAAGCTCAAAAGAGCCCGGAACTCGCACCACTTCAAAGTCTGCCTGCGCGTCCTGACAGGCACGTTTGGCTCCTGCTACCAGCCCTTCCATGACCTGCTCATGCCAATGGGTAGCAATAATCACTACTTTCTTTCCTGCAGCTAAAGTGTGCAGGTCAGGAACTCCCGCTCCAGCCATTTTTCCTCCTCAGTACCGGTCGATTGTTTTTATTGGGCGCCGCAGTTATTTCTTAGCCACGAAATTGTCGAGATTGTGGAAGGTATGTCCCAGCCGCTGTTTGGTGCGTAAATACTCGATATTGTGGGGATCAATCCCTACTTCTAGCGGGACGGTTTCCTCCACTTGAATCCCGTCTTGACTAAGCAGCGCCTTTTGTGGATTATTCGTCAACAAACGGATATTTAACAACTGCAAATCCCGTAAAATCGCGGCGGCTGCCCCGTATTCACGCAGGTCAACTGGCCACCCTAAATCAAGATTGGCCTGAGCGGTATCGCGTCCTTGATCCTGCAGAGCATAGGCTTTAATTTTTTCGCTCAGCCCAATACCGCGTCCTTCTTGTCCGCGCAGATAAATAATCGCGCCGCCCTCGGCTGCTACCTGCCTCATCGCTTGCTGCAACTGCGGTCCGCAATCACAACGCAGCGAACCAAAAGATTCCCCGGTAAGGCATTCGGAATGTACCCGCACCAGCGCGGTGGACTCGGGAGTCTTTTCGGCGATCAGAGCCATATGTACTGTCCCCAATTCGGAATCCTGATAAGCACGCACCGTGAAATCCCCAAATTTCGTGGGAAGTTTGGCACTGGCGATCTGGGTAACCCGAGTACCCTCTTCTGGCGCTACCGGAGGTTTTTCTTCGGTTAAATAGTCTTTCAGCTCTGCAACCGTGATTAGTTCCAGGTCGAACTTTTCGGCAATCTCCGGGCAATCCCGGTACCGAATCATAGAACCGTCATCGTGTACCATCTCCCCGATAGCGGCTACCGGAACCAAGTCGGCTAGCTTCATTAAATCTACGGCTGCTTCGGTGTGTCCTGCCCGGGTAAACACCCCGCCACTGCGCGCTCGCAGCGGCAAAATATGTCCCGGGCGCACTAAATCTTCACTGGTGGCCTGAGGGTTGGCTAAAGCCCGCAAAGTGGTACGGCGATCCGCAGCTGAAATCCCGGTGGTGACTCCCTGCGCAGCATCACAGGAAACCGTATAGCAGGTGCGCAGCTGATCTTGATTAGCTGGCCATTGAATCGGCAATCCTAGTAAATCCGCACGTTCCGCCGGCATGGGGGCGCAAATATAACCCGAGGTGTAACGCACCATCCACCCCATCCACTCGGGGGTAACTGCTTGGGCGCTAACAATCGCGTCTACTTCATTTTCCCGGTCTTTAGAATCTGCCACCAGGACGGGCTTCCCGGCTCGCAGCGCCGTGCTGACCCGCTCGAATAACTTCGCCAAGTCACTCATTGGTTTTTACTCCCCTCAAGTAAACGTTCCACATATTTCGCTATCTGGTCAGTCTCTAAGTTGACTAGGGAACCGACCGAAAGGGTTCCTAAAGTAGTGTTATCCCGGGTGACGGGGATGATTGCGACCCGGAAATAGTCTGCGCCCACCGCGGTTACGGTTAAAGATACCCCGTCGATCGCAATCGATCCTTTCCGGGCAATCTGGGGCATTAATGAGGGCGGAGCCGAGATCTGCAGTTCTCGCCAACGTTCTCCCTCCTCTAGAGAAGTCACTGTGCCGGTGCCATCAATATGTCCGGCGACTAGGTGTCCCCCTAAGCGATCTGTCGGGAGGAGGGCGCGCTCCAGGTTAACCCCCTCGCCAACGCGCTTTTGCCCCAAAGTGGTGAGCCTGACGGTTTCCGGCATCGCGTAGGCATAAAAAGTATCGCCTTCTACCCGGGTCACGGTCAGGCAAATCCCGGAGGTAGCCACCGATTCTCCTGACATCAGTTGAGAGGCAAAACTGCAAGCGACCCCGATTTCTAGATCTTGTTCCTGCATCTTTAGAGCCTTGATGCGGCCTACCTCTGCTACTAGTCCGGTAAACATGCTGCCCCTTCCTTTTCTAACGCCAAGAAAACATCTCCGCCTAACTCTTTAACCTGTCGCAAATGGAAATCCCGGGAGCCTTTCAAAGCGGTAATCCCCAGGTCACCTATCCCCCGGCGTCCTGCCCCCAATAGCCGCGGAGCAAGATAAATATGCAGTTCATCAACCAGGTTCGCCTTTAGCGCCGCAGTTACCAAGGTAGGTCCGCCCTCCAGAAGCGCAAAAATCTCTCCGCGTTGATAGCAGCTTTCAAGTACCGCCTTTAGTTCATGGGTGCGCGCCTGTTCCGCTTTGCCGGATAAGTAAAAATCTGCGGGAATATCGCGCCTGCCAACTATCAGGGGGCGCGGCTGGTGCGGGAGATCGCGACCATCGGCTAGGCGGGCGGACAGCTGCGGGTTATCGGCAATGACAGTGCCGGTGCCGGCAATAATTACATCAACCCGGGAACGAATGCGGTGCGCGTAGGCACGCGAGAGCCGGTTGGTAATCCACTGACTAGATCCGTCCTGAGCGGCGCAATACCCGTCCAGAGTCTGCGCTACTTTCGCAATCGTCCAGGGGCGGCCGCGCCTAGTAGCTTGCACCCAGTGGGCACTAACTGCCCGGGCCTTAGCGAGGACATTTTCCTCAATCCCTACTGCGCTTGCCGGCTGGGCATTAATACCCTGGCGGCTTAAATATTCCCCGCCACCAGCAGCTTTCGGGTTAGGGTCATCGGCTGCCCAAATAACATTCTTGATCCCCGCTTTAATCAGGGCGCGGGTGCAGGGAGGAGTTTTACCGCTATGGTTACAGGGTTCCAGGGTGACTACCGCGGTTAGCGGAGCCGATCCGGTATCTTCTTTCAAATTGGCGAGGGCGTCTACTTCGGCGTGGGCACTTCCGGCTCCCCGGTGATATCCCACCGAGATAATCCGACCGGCAGGCGAAAGAATAGCGCAGCCCACCTGGGGATTTCCTCCGGTTCGCGGGCCTTGCAGGGCAGCTTTGCTGGCGGCTGCGAGAGCGTGAGTAAGCGCAGCTTTAGGGGGCATTGAAAGCGCCAACAAATAATCCTCCTCGCTTAGAGCGTGTTCCGAGGAGGCTTGGGCGCGCGCAGACGCCATGCAGGCATAACTGCCCGTGCTGCCTCTCATCCGGACTATAACCGTCGGTACCGGAATTTCACCGGTTCAGCCACCCCTAGTGGGCGGGTCGCGGACTTTACCGCCGGTTCGGATTTTCACCGACCCCGGAGCACCCGTTTATTATGCCACATTTTGACTCGATTCGCTCAGCGCGCGAGGGCGCCCTGCATTTGCGATAATGGAACTAGCGTCGAGAACAGGAGTTGTCCATGATCCCCAATTATCGTTTTGGTAGCGAAGAGTTACCGGTACAGGCCGGCCGTTACCTGCTAGTAGTCTCTCCCCTCTGCCCCTATTGCCGCCGGGTGACCATTGCGCGGCGGCTTTTAGGTTTAGAGGCCGCAATCGGGGTGCGTTACGCTACCGGATCCGGTCCGGATGGCTTCGAATTTATTCGGGATGGCTATTCCTATGACCCGCTGCTGATGGTGCGTTCGGCGCGGGAGCTTTATCGCCGCCAGCCCACTTTCGAACCTGAGGATCCGCAAACTGTACCAGTGATTCTGGATTCCCAGCGCAATAACCAGATTGTGGCCACCGAGTCCGCCGATATGCTGTTAGATTTTTGCACCGCTTGGAAACCTTTCAGTCACTTTGAAGCCCCAGACCTGTATCCGGAAAATGAGCGGGCGAAATTAGATGCCTTAGATGCCTGGCTTAATAAGCAGCTGGTGGCTCCTTCCTGGGCGGTTTCTCACGGTGAAGCTGACGGACAAACTCAGCGGAACTTTTCGCAGGCTTTGGAGCGCCTGGAGGATATGTTGCGGGAAAATCCCTTCCTTACTGGCGAACAGCCTCGGGAAAGCGATATTCGCGCCTTTGTGGTTTTCCAAGTGCTTTCTTCGTCCTCTCCCGAAATCTTGCGCGATTTCGAGGCCATTAGCGAGTTTCTTTCTCGTTTGAGTAAATTGCCGGCTTGGGTGAGCCCCGAAGAGGCGGCGGCCTTGGATCCTAGCTATTCCGGCAGCGGCGAATCTGAAGACTCTGCCGGGGCGATCGCCTGTAGCGCCTAAAGTTTCCCCTATAGTAAGGGCGTGCTTGATCGCTACGGAAAAGACGTCCTCGCTAACGATAATTGGCGGAAGCTCCCTGCTTCCCGCCCGGTTCCTGCTACCCGCGGTCTGGTAGTTGAAGACGTGATGACCGGTTTTGTAGGCGCCGTGTTGCGCTGCTATAAAGCCGGTGGCATGTATTTGGTGGAACTGGAGGATCGCCGCGGAAAAGTGCGGGCTTTCCCGCTAGGAGCCGGTTTTTGGATTGACGGGAAACCGGTGGAGCTACGGGTTCCCGTGCCGGCAACCAAAAACGATAAATCTCCAAAGTTGGCGAGCGGTCGTGCCGCTACTAATTCCGGTTCGCGGCGCGCCCCGCAGGAGGATAAACGGCGGGCGCGGGTAGCGCGGGCTTCCCGGATTTGGGTAGAAGGACGCCACGACGCGGAGCTGGTAGAACATGTTTGGGGCGATGACCTGCGGGAGTTGGGAGTGGTAGTAGAAATCCTCGACGGGGTGGATCATCTTCAAGAGCGCCTGACACAGTTTGCTCCTACCTCGCAGGAAAGAATCGGCGCCCTGGTGGATCACCTGGTGCCCGGCTCTAAAGAGTCGCGTATCGCCCAGCAATGCATTGACACTTTTGGCGAGGACGCAGTCGCGATTTCGGGGCATCCCTTTGTGGATGTGTGGCAGGCAGTAAAACCGCAACGCTTGGGGTTATCCGCTTGGCCACAGGTACCGCGCGGCACCGATATTAAAGTGGGCAGCCTGCAGGCGCTAGGCTTACCGGCAGCAAGCCAGACCGATATTGCTCAAGGCTGGAAACATATTTTGCGGCAAGTGCGCGACTGGCGGGATCTGGAACCCGGTCTTTTAGGACCGGTAGAATCACTAATCGATTTCGTTACCGCCGCCGGCACCCGCTAGCTGTCGTAGTCGTAGTCCTCGTAATCGTAGTCCGAGTCCGAATCATCGCTGTAGTCTTCGCGCTCGGTTTCTGCCCGCATTTTGTCACCCAAACCATAGAATCCTAGAATCGCTTTCTTATAAGGTCTCTGGAAGGGATTTACATCGATGCCCTCCTCGTATATTTTTCTGACATCGCCACTTTTTTCTTGGAAATACTCATATCCCAGATCGTAATCTAGGTTGCTAAATAAATTGGCAATACTGCCGAAAAATGATAGTTTTATTCCCTGATTGGTATCTTTTGCAATCAGTTGAAATTTATCACTCTGTATATATTTACTAAAGGTAAACACTTCCTTTCTATATTTATCTTCAGAATTAAGCGTCCCTCCATTCACATCCAGGCGAGTCCATCGGTCCTCACCGCGAGTTTCCATAGTTAAACTATCCAAGCTATAGCCATGTCCATATTTATTTTTCTCACCGGTTGTGATTTTAGTTTTTAGATTGACCTGAAAAGCCGGATCGCCGAGAGCCCCATAGACCATGAATAGCCGACGTTCTGACACGCCCAGGAAACGCATGCAATCCTCGGACAACAAATCGTCCAGACTGCTTACCTGTGATAAGGCTCCGGAGAACTCTTTAGCGAACTGGTCCGAATTACTAGAAGTCTTTGTCAGGTTAGCCCAGTTAGCTCCGTAGTTCGGATCCCCGTAGAAGTCGTTATAGGGTTTATTAATTTCGTTATCAAGAAAACTCATGGGAGCCGAGTAGTACCACTTATCATCTTCCTTAACCGCCATAACGGGCAAAGGATCGCGGGACTTAATATCAATACCCTCATTCTCTAACTCTTTAATGCGATTTAAAGCTTGATTTAAATTCTTTTCTTTTTCTGGAACATTTTTATTATCATAAATAAGTTTATCTAAGCTAGCTTTTAGCTTATCTCTATCTTTTATTTTTACATGGATTCGCCCCGAATAATTTATGCGGGAAATATCATCACTCAGATTATCGACTTTGCTACTTAATCCAGAAGTATCGATATCTAGATTTTGCATGACGCTAGTAAGGTCAGAAACCTTATCCTCCAGCTTTACACTTCCCCCCTGCGGCTTTGAATCAGCAGTAGAAATATATCTCTGGAGATCCTTATTAAGCTGTAGCGCATCCTCGATAAAGACATCCTCGCTAGGCGCGCTCATCTGGGCGATCCCTATCAAATCAGAATCATCAAGCGACCCCTTAAGGGCGTCTGCTAATTTTTCCGGGGAAGCATAGCCGGTATGCCGGAACCCGGCAACGGCAAAATAGATACCCACTCCGCCCAGAATCACCACTACCGCCGCTAGCACCGCTACTAGCGGGACTAACCAGCGGCGTTTGCGCCGCGGGCGCGGATATTGTCCGGGAACCGGCTGATACCCCGGGGAAGCCGGAGGCGGATACCCCGGCGCAAAGTTTGGGTTCGGAGTGTAAGGGGCTGCAGGAGGCATCCCTTGTGGGTATCCCGATAGCTGCGGAAAACTCTGGGTAGCTGCCTGCGGCGACAGATTGCCGGTCACCGCCGGCGATATCCCTGACGGAGGGGTGGCGTTATCCTGCGGCGGCACCCCCGGCATACCTGACACCGTTGGCAACGGCTTAGTTACTGGCGGAACCGAACCCGCCAAAGTAGTGGCATCAAAATTATCGTCAGTTTCCCCAGTGTGCACGGTTTCTGGCGAGGCACTAGCGCTATTGGCAGGGCTAGGCTCCTCGCTGGCTGGTGCGGCTAAGTTTTCATCCCGCGCCCGCAAGTTTGCCTGTACCGCCGGATCCGGATGTCCTTTAATCCACTGTTCTAAATCCGGCGGCAAGGCCGGATTTAAAGCCAAATCTGTATGTAGATTCGGGAACTGGGTCAAAAAACGTAAATAGTCGGCGGGAGTTCCGGGATTGCGGGCACACTCCGGGGACGGCATCAGCGGCGCCGCCGCGGACGAAAAATCATTTCCACTAGGCTTTTCAGCTTCCGGCCTGAAACCACTATTCATGGGGGATCCTTAAAGTTAAAACTGATTAACTGTCTCCAGTTTAGTAGGGGATATTTTATAATTCGCCGGTTTGCCTGCCGAATACCGCGAGCTACCGGTCTACCAGCCCAATAGCTGGCCGGTAACATAGTCAGCCATTAAACGCCCCCGCAAAGTTAGTATCGCCTCGCCCCGGCGCGCCGCCGCCTCATCGAGATATCCCGCTGCCACCAGCGCCGGTAACTGGGCTCGTTCATCTGCGCGCAAGCTTTTTACTCCCGCCGCGGTACGCAGCCCCAACATAACTCGCTCCAGTTCCCGGCTGGCCGCAGCGACCACCTCCCCGTCTTGGACTGGGAGGTCACCCGCGGCTACGCGGCTAGCGTAACCGCGGGGATGTTTCCAGTTCCACCAGCGCACCTGGCCGAGATGAGAATGCGCGCCCGGCCCAATGCCCCACCAATTCCAGTCCCGCCAATAGGCCAGGTTGTGCCGCGAGGCATTCGCCAAATAAGTAGCATCGGGAATCTGCGGGCTAGGAAGTTTTTCGACCTCTAGCCGCTTCGCCCAGTTGGAGATCTCGTACCATTCATAACCGGCTGCTTTTAGCAGCGAGTCCGCCATTTCATATTTTTCCGCCTGACTATCGGGATCAATCGGAGAGAGTTTTCCGTGCTCCACCAGGGCATGCATTTTGGTACCGGGCTCAATCACCAAAGAATAGGCGCTAATATGGTCAACTTCCAAGGCCAAGGCGGCCTGCAGCGAGGCTTCCCAATCCGCCAGCGATTCCCCCGGAGTCCCGTAAATCAAATCCAGAGATACCGCGAGGCCAGCGCCACGCAGCGCCGCTACTGCCTGGGGAAGATTTTCGGGGCGATGAGTCCGCTCCAAAGTGACCAATACCTGCGGCACTGCTGATTGCATTCCCAGGGACACCCGGGTAAAACCACTGGCGGCTAGCTCCTGCGCTACCTGCTCAGTTATCGTGTCCGGGTTAGCTTCAATCGACACCTCGGTGCCCGGAGCTATCCCCCAAGTGTCCCCGACCTCCTCGAGGATTGCCCGCAGCGCCCGCACGCTCAGCATCGTGGGGGTACCTCCTCCGAAATAAACCGAGGACGCCGGAGGGGGAACTAGCTTTTGCTGGCGCAAAAACTGCGCGGCCAGCGCTAGCTCACGGCGCGCCGAATCATGGTAGCTTGCCCGGTCAGCGCCAGCTCCAAAACCGTTCACATAGGTGTTGAAGTCGCAGTAACCGCAGCGCACCCGACAAAAAGGCACGTGAATATAGACCGCGAAGCCGGCTGCCTGCTGCTTCAAATCAGCGTGCGCCGCGTCCTCCCTCGCTACTGCAGGGAGCTGTGAGCCCCCGCCTTCGTTAGCAGCCGAAAAAAGCTCTTTTAGCTGGGCGGTACCGCTCACGAAAGCCGCTGCGCCACCAGGTCAAACACTTCGCGTCCCGCATCTAGGGCACGCCGCTCAAACTTGGTCATCACGCGCCCTTCCCAACGCGGGGCAAAACCGCCACGCCCCGGATCCGGGTCTTCCTCATGGGGATTAACTCCGGCATAAGGATTTTCGAAATAGGGGGAATCTTCAATGACGTCCCGCATCTGGAAGGCATAATCCGACCAGTCGGTGGCCAGTCGCCATACTCCTCCGGGACGCAGTACTCGCGCCACCGTTTCCGCAAATTCGGCCTGCACTAGACGCCGTTTATGGTGCTTAGTTTTGCGCCAGGGATCCGGGAAGAAAGTCCACACCTCATCCAAGGAGGCTTCGGGAAACAGAATCGGTAAAGCCTGAGCCGCGTCGGCCTCAATAATCCGCAGGTTATCCACCCCGGCTTTAACCGCTTTCGACACCGTTTGCGCCACTCCCGGGCGGTAAACCTCGAACCCGATATAGTCCCGATCCGGATGAGATACCGCCGCAGAAACAATCTGATCGCCGTTACCCGTCCCAATTTCCAGGCGCACCACCGCATTGCGATCGAAAAGACGTTTAAACGATAGGGGCTTCGCGTCCTCGGCTACCGCAGTATGTCCAGCTCCGGTAGGTACCGCAACCACATAGTCCTTGGCATGGGCATCCCAAGTATGTTGCAAAGAATCGCTAAGCTGCCGCGCCCGGGAGACAAAAGACTTCGACCTGGCCAGATAGCGTCCTTCCGGAGATGACAGGTCAAAATCGGAGGTCTGGCCTCCCGCTTCACCCGCCGCCAATTCCTCCTCAGAACCTGCTACCGCTGCAGCTTCCTCGCGCTCGGATAGTTCTTCACTCATGACTTACCCCTTTCCCGTGGGAGTATCTTGGGTTATAGCATCGATGAAAGCCGAGTTCGGGATTTCCACCGCGCCCACTGCTTTCATCCGTTTCTTGCCGGCCTTCTGTTTTTCCAAAAGTTTGCGTTTACGGGAGATATCCCCGCCATAGCATTTCGCCAACATGTCTTTACGTAGCGCCCGAATAGTTTGCCGGGCAATAATCCGCGAACCCACCGCTGCCTGTACGGGAATCTCAAACTGCTGGCGGGGAATCAAATCTTTTAACCGCCGCGTCATTTTATCCCCATACGCATAGGCCGCATCGCGATGCACAATGGCGCTGAACGCATCCACGCCCTCGCCGTTTAATAAAATATCCACTTTCACCAGGTCAGCAGACTGGGTACCCGCCTCGTGATAATCCAAGGAAGCAAAGCCCCGCGTCCGGGATTTCAGCTGGTCAAAAAAGTCAAACACAATCTCCGCTAACGGCAGCCGGTAATGCATCTCTACCCGGTCAGAGGATAGATACTCCATTTTGCCTAGGGTGCCCCGCCGGCCTTGGCACAGCTCCATGATTCGTCCGACGTAATCGTTAGGGGTCAAAACGGTGGCTTCCACTACCGGTTCTTGCACGTCCATGACTTTTCCATCCGGATATTCGGAAGGATTGGTCACTTCTAGTTCCGTGCCGTCCTCTTGAGTGACCTGATAAACCACCGAGGGGGCAGTGGCGATAATCGACAGTCCTGCCTCCCGCTCCAGACGTTCCTTCACGATCTCTAGGTGCAGCAAACCCAAAAAGCCGCAGCGAAAGCCAAACCCTAAAGCCACAGAGGTTTCGGGTTCAAAAGTAATCGCCGCATCGTTTAGCTGCAGCCGATCCAGAGCCTCCCGCAGATCCGGGAAATCATCACCATCTACCGGATAGATTCCGGAATAAACCATAGGTTTAGGTTCTTGATAACCAGGCAGAATCTCACTGGCGGGATCCTTGGCACTGGTTACGGTGTCACCAACTTTAGATAGCCGCACGTCCTTAGCGCCAGTAATCAAATACCCCACTTCGCCCGGCCCTAGCCCCTCCGCCGGAGTAGGCTCCGGGGAAATAACCCCAATCTCTAACAGCTCATGCTCAGAGCCAGTGGACATCATTTTGACCCGCTGCCCCTTCTTAAGACTGCCATCCATCATCCGCACATAGGTCACTACTCCGCGGTAAGTGTCGTAGATGGAATCAAAAATCAGGGCACGCGGTGCCTTACTGCTGGAATTAGGGGATGGAACCTCCGCTACGATCCGATCCAGCAGCTCCGGCACCCCTTCGCCGGTCTTGGCCGAAACCCGCAGGCAATCCTCGGGAGATCCTCCCAACAGTCCCGCGATTTCCTCCGCACAACGATCTGGTTGCGCCGCCGGAAGATCAATCTTGTTAAGTACCGGAATAATTACCAGGTCATGTTCCATCGCCAAGTACAGGTTAGCTAGGGTTTGAGCCTCAATCCCCTGCGAGGAATCGATTAGCAGAATCGCCCCTTCGCAGGCGGCTAGCGACCGGGAAACCTCGTAGGAAAAGTCCACGTGACCGGGGGTGTCAATCATATTTAGCACATAGTGGGTGTCCCCCACCTGCCAGGGCATTCGCACTGCCTGGGATTTAATAGTGATTCCCCGTTCGCGTTCAATATCCATCCGATCCAGATACTGTTCCCGCATTTCTCGTTCCGAGACCACCCCGGTGTCCCCCAACATCCGATCAGCCAGCGTAGATTTACCGTGATCGATATGGGCGATGATACAAAAATTACGAATCCGCTGGGGATCCGTGTTACCGGGGGCAATCCCTAAATCCCGCTCGCTATTAGCCAATACTATTATCTTCCTATTAAAATCCCGCTGTCTTCTTGGCGTTATCCTATTGCCTTAAGTCTCAAACCCCTAACTGCGAGGACGCGGCTTGCGCCTGGTACGGGTACGAGCACTTGACTTTGCTGCAGAGTCTGCTTGTTCACTAGCAGCATCGGATTTGCTTGCCGACTTTGCCGCCGCTTTGGGTTTAGCGGCTGCTTTCGTGGGAGTCTTCGCCGCGGTTTTTCTGGCGGCAGGTTTCTTAGCGGCAGTGGTTTTCTTAGCCGTAGGTTTCTTAGCAGGCGTTGATTTTGCAGCAGCGGCCTTTGCCGGAGTGTCCTCGCTCGCGGAAGAATCAGCCGCAGAGTTAGCGGCAGAGTTCTTTAACGCCGGCTTTTTTCTTTCACTGCGATGCACCGGCCCGTACACTGCCGAGCGATTCCGCGTCCCACCAGGCCGCGGGGTCGGCTTTTCCTCCGGTTCCTCCTCGGCGATTTCTACCACTTCTGGTTCCGGATTGGCAGGTGTTGGCTCCTCCGCTTCTGCTTCTCCATCTTTTGGTAGTATCGGCAAGCCCCAGGCTTTAGCCACCAGCTCCAAAGAATGAATGCGTACCGCGGGGTCGTAAGCGTGAGTAACGGTAATGATCTCATCTACCAGGTATTTGCGGGAAACCCAATCCATCTTTTCGACGACTTGCTCTGGGGTACCGACCGCGGAAATAGAGGGCAGCGCCCGCACCCGATCGGCCAGCTTTTCACCCAAAGTCGCATCCAAATCATCGGTGGGCGGGGTGAGCGTGCCCGGACGTCCGGAAAGCACATTCCCCTGTACCTGGTAGGTCGTGGTGAACTGGTACTTTGCTTCCGCTTCGTCCTCGTTACACATTACGTTCATGCCCATCATCACTACCGGATGATCCACCATGGCCGTCGGGGCTTTCGCGTTGAACTCGCGACGATATATCTCCACCGCCTCATCAATGTTGTAAGGAGCGAAATGACCAGCAAACACATAGGGCATCCCCAGGTCAGCGGCAACTTTTGCGCCTGCAGAGGACGAAGACAACATCCACATAGGGATACAGGTGCCTTCCCCCGGAATGGCGCGTACCCGGGTGTAGGGGCGATCCACGCCAATAACTTCAATCCCGAGAATCGAGGCTTCGGCACCCGAAACCACCCCGGAGTGCACTACAGATTTTTGATCTGAAAGATAGCTGGCGAGCTCTTCTAGATCTTCCTCGAAATAGGCCGGCTCACTGGAGCCGCGATGTAGCGCCCGCGCCGTAGCCGGATCGGTTCCGGGAGCGCGACCTAGCCCCAGGTCAACGCGCCCCTCGTAAATGGTGTAAAGAGTTCCGTAGGTTTCCGCTACCGTGAGCGGAGCCCAGTTGGGTAGCATCACCCCACCGGCGCCTACCCGCAGACGAGTAGTATTTTCCAAGGCGCGGGTGATTATCACCGAAGAAGCTGAACACATGAAAACTTGCGAACCGTGATGTTCTGCCACCCACAGGCGGGTATAACCCAAGCGGTCAGCGTTCTTCGCTAGATTTAGCGAAGTGTCCAGGGCTTCTTTCCGGGTCATGCCGGTAGAAAGCGGCGCCAATTCCAAAATGTTCAAAGGAACCCGCCCATTGGGCAATTTGGCAGCGGGAATTGGATTAGGTACCAATTTATTCCTTTCCTCAACACCCCTCGCGGGGCAATAACCTCTTCTCTTAGGTTACGCTAATTGCGTCCGCAGCGGGGACTGGAAGCAATAACCTCTAGAATGAAAAATAAGAAAACCGCGCTAAAAACCGAAATACTTAGGACTTAGTGACTTTAGGAGCGGCAGAAACCAGATGGGAACAGCAGAACGTGATCAGGGCGAAGTGGGGGCAGCCGCTCCCGCCACCTCGGTGCGCGCCGACATTTGGGTGTGGGCGGTGCGGAAATATAAAACCCGTTCGGCAGCGGCTAAAGCCTGCAAAGCTGGACATGTAAAGATCAATGGGAAGAGCGCTAAAGCCTCTTCTCCGGTGCGTCTAGGAGACCAAGTAGTGGTGCGGATCGGAGGCTTCGACCACATATTGCAGGTTAAACAGTTGCTGGAGCGGCGGGTTAGCTATCCCCTAGCGCGTTTGGCCTATGAAGATTTAACTCCCGAGCGGCTTCCGAAACTGTATTTACCTTCCCTACCGCGGCGGGAAGCTGGGTCTGGTAGACCCACCAAGAAAGAACGTCGTCAATTAGACCGGCTGCGAGGGCGTAGTCCCAACCAAGGACGCCGCTAGCGGTGTCTTTCAGCGGCTAGCCCCGAATTCTTCTAGCTGAGGCACGGGCTTTAGTGAGGTACTAACTGGGGGCGGACTTTGCCGAGGCTGGGAGGAGAGCGTTACCGGGTAGCTTGGGGTGAAAGCGACTATTGTGGAGGCGACCATAGGAGTGAACTTGGTTACCACCACCGAATTATTTAGCACCTAAGGCTTCGCGCCTGCTAAACTGATTCGCGGACTTTAGCCCCGGTCGGCTTTAGTCTTGCCGGTTTCTTGCCAGCGTGCCCCACACGCCAGTCCGAATCCGGCTCAGCCCTCTGGACCGAATATTAGTACTCATAGAGAGTGAAACATTGGCAAATATTAAGTCTCAGAAGAAGCGTATTCGTACGAATGAAAAGCGCCGCTTGCGCAACCGCTCGGTAAAGTCCGAGCTCAAAACGCTGGTACGTCGTACCCGCGAAGCGGTGGCTGCTGGCGATGCCCAGCTAGCCGAGTCTGAATTGCGCGTGGCCAGCCAAAAACTGGATCGCGCCGCGCAAAAGAAGATTATTCACCGCAACCAGGCGGCTAACCGCAAGTCAAAGCTGGCGAAGCTAGTTAACTCCATGGAGAAGTAACTCTTCGAGAGCATTTGACGCCAGGCCAGAGGCTCCGCAATAGAGTCTTACCTGAAAAATATCTCACCGTTCGCGGTGGGATATTTTTATTTCCCGCACCCTGTTGGATACATCCTTTGCGGGTAGGTTTACGGGCGCTTAGGGTGGAGGCGTGGAGACAATGAACAGAAAAGAGGAAACGACAGCACCGGTGATTCCGCCTTGGGACAGTTTTGTAGCCATAGGAGATTCCTTCACCGAGGGAATGACCGATCCCCTAGAAGATGGCAGCGATGATCCCCTTTATGTGGGATGGGCGGACCGCTTGGCGATGGAACTTTCGCGGCGCCGAATAGCAGCAAATTTGGAGCCCCTAAAATACGCAAATCTAGCGGTGCGGGGAAAACTTATCGGCCAGGTAAACCGGAAACAATTGGATGCCGCTATCGCTATGAAACCGGCATTAATGTCGATTATCGCCGGTGGTAACGACATGATTCGTCCCGGAGCCTCTGCCGATAAAGTGAGTGCCCTGTTAGAAGAAATGGTGGTTAAGGTACGCGCGCAAGGAATTGAAGTGTTGCTTTGCGCCCACTATGCACCGCGCCATTCCCCGGTACTGGGACTTGCCCGCCCCACGGTGGCAATTTTCAACTCTAATCTCTGGTCGATTGCCCGGCGTCACGGCTGTTATGTGATGGATCAATGGGGACTACGATCGCTCAACGATACCTCCATATTGGCACCCGACCGTTTACATTTAACCGGTGCTGGCCATCAGATTATGATGAATGCCGCCCTGGAGGCTTTAGGCCAGCCGATAGTCGATGCCGATTACCAAACCCCCGCCCCTGCCGGTAAAGACCGTTTTGCGGCCTCCGAAAACGTTACCTGGGTAAAGGATCATCTCTGGCCGTGGGTAAAACGGCATTCGCGCGGACGCTCCTCGGGAGACGGTCGCAGCCCCAAATATCCGCAGCTAATTGCGGTTACCGATGATTTCTTAGAGTAATTGGTCTCCTGGTACCGGAAGTAGGAACTGCCCGCCCTCTATACTGAAACCATGGGAAACAACGAAACTGCTTATTTCGCAATGGGCTGCTTTTGGGGAGCCGAGCGCCTTTTTGCAGGTATCCCCGGGGTAACACAAACTGCGGTCGGCTATATGGGAGGGCACCTAGAAAATCCCAGTTACCAGCAGGTTTGCACTGATACTACCGGGCATGCGGAAACGGTACGAGTGGATTTCAACCCGGAACAAGTCACCTACCGCCAGCTGCTAGAGGTATTTTTCTCCCACCACAACCCCACTACCCGCAATCGTCAGGGCGCCGATGTCGGTTCCCAATACCGCTCCCAAGTTTTCCCCACTAGCCTTACTCAAGAAAATGAGGCACAGGCGGTGTTGTTGGAGCTCTCTCCCAAAATTCAAACCCTCTACGGCACCCAGCCAGTCACCGAGATCTCTGCTGCCTCTCAGCTCCCCGTCTTTTATCCGGCTGAGGACTACCATCAACGTTATCTAGAGAAAAACCCGTTCGGATACTGCTCGATTAAAGATAATGGACTAATGAAATGCAACTAGGCAATCTGCAGGTAGAAGTAATTTTAGCTGATATTACTACCCGGGAGGTGGATGCCATCGTAAATGCGGCAAACACTTCCCTTTTGGGAGGAGGCGGCGTGGATGGAGCTATTCACCGCGCGGCCGGTCCGGGTCTGCTCCAAGAATGCCGCACCCTGGGCGGGGCTCGTACTGGAGAGGCCAAGATCACCGGGGGCTATAATCTGCCTGCCAAGTACGTGATTCATACTCCTGGCCCAGTTTGGCATGGCGGAGGCAGCCGGGAAGGCGAGCTTCTGGCGGCCTGTTGGCGCAACTGCCTGCAGCTAGCGGCCAAGAATCATTGTCATTCGATAGCGTTCCCTTCGATTTCTACCGGGGTCTACCGCTTTCCTATTGATCAGGCCGCCGCGATTGCGATGGGAGAGATCAAAGACTTTTCTAGCTTCCCCTCCACTTTAAAATCGGTTACTATCTGCTGTTTTAGTCCGGAGGATCAGCAGGTTTACCAACAGGCACTGTCGGCATTGGAGGGATAAGTATGGCGCTTTGGATATTACTGGGAGTTATTGTCGGGATTGTCGCCGGTTGGACAATTTTACGTTACCGGCGTAGCCACAATAGTGAGGCCGCTAAAGAAATGCTGGAGGAAGCGTTTAACGAGTGTATCCCCCAGGATCAGCGCCCCTTTTACGAGTGTGAACCTGATTTTTCCTCTATCGCGGTAGCGGGCATCGGCAAAACCGCCAGTTTTAAGACTTTCTCCAGCTTGCTACGCAAACTGGGAGCTTCCGATATGGTGGTTGCACGTTTGCTAGCCCCGGTGGCTGACCCCACCCAGCTGCGCAGCGCTACTTTCGGACAGTTTGACCTCTACTGGTTGGCGGTTTCCGGCGAAGGCTTGCAGGCCATGGTGCGTCCGCGTTCCAAAAAAGGCTCGGTTCCCAACCCCACTCCCCCCAAGAAAAACTAGCCCGCTAACCAGTTAGCTTCGAAAGTCCGCGCGGGGGCGGATTTCGCCTCCTGCCCAAAAACTCGCAAAAGACCGGGTCTTTTGCGAGTTTTACGCCCGCCTAGCCCGCTCGGCATAAATCCGCCCTCACGCGTTTGCCTTTGTAGCGCGGGGGAGAGATTTTATCCGAGTGGACAGACTGCACATTACCAGCTGTGATGTTCGGAAACTCGGAGCTAAAATCATAAGCTTATACGCCTTAGGGCATAAGAATTCGGAAAACGTCGCTACGTTTTCCGAATTCTTGGGCGGGAGGAAAAATCTCTCCCGCGCGCGTAACCACGCGTATACCTGTACGACCTTCGGATGGGGGGGGCGAAATCCGCCCCCGTGCGTCACCGACACAAAGTATGGGAACTAGCCGTTGATTTGCTTGAGGATCATTTCCCGAGCTTCACCGGCGTCGGCTTGCCCCTTGGTGGCGCGCATAACTCCCCCCATGAGGGCGCCAATCGCCTTGACTTTCCCGCCTTTGATTTGCTCTACCACTTTCGGGTTATCTGCAATCACCTGGGCGACCGCTGCCTCTAGGGCAGCAGTATCGCGCACGATTTCTAGTCCGCGCGCTTTCATCACTTCTGCGGGGGTGCCTTCACCTTCAAGTACCCCAGCAATCACCTTACGCGCTAACTTATCGTTGAGTTTACCCTGGTCAACCAGGTCTTGTAGCTGCGCTACATCGGCAGGCTTAGCCGCTACCTGTTCAAGATCCAGGTTCTTTTCTTTGGCAATCCGGGAGATTTCCCCCATCCACCATTTGCGCGCGGCCTGCGGAGCGGCGCCCGCCTCTACCGTGGCCTCGATAATATCCAAAGCATCCGCGTTTACAACGTCCCGCATTTCCATATCGGAGAAACCGTATTCTTCGCGTAGGCGGCGGCGCCGGGCTACCGGCAGTTCCGGCAGGTTAGCGCGCAGCTCTTCCACCCATTCTTTCGCAGGCGCTACCGGCACTAGATCCGGTTCCGGGAAGTAACGGTAATCTTCGGCATCGGATTTTTCCCGCCCGGCAGAAGTGGAGGAAGTGTCCTCGTGCCAGTGACGAGTTTCCTGGATAACTTTGCCGCCTTCAGAAAGAATCTTTGCCTGGCGGCGAATCTCGAAGGTAACCGTTTTTTCAATCGCCTTAAACGAGTTCACGTTCTTAGTCTCAGTGCGAGTTCCCAAGGGAGCATCGGGGCTGGGACGCAGGGACACGTTCACGTCAGCGCGCACGTTTCCGCGTTCCATCCGCGCCTCGGAAACTTCCAAAGCCCGGAAAATATCGCGCAGGGTGCGCACATAAGCCGCTGCTACCTGCGGGGTTTTTGCACCGGCACCCTCGATAGGACGAGAAACGATTTCTACCAACGGCACCCCGGCGCGGTTATAATCCACCAGGGAATAGGCGGCGCCTTGGATGCGTCCGGCATCTCCCCCGATGTGGGTGTTCTTACCGGCGTCCTCTTCCATATGGGCGCGTTCAATATTGACCCGGAAGATTTCTCCATCATCGAGTTCTACATCTACGTAGCCGTCATGGGCGATGGGCTCATCGAATTGGGAAATCTGGTAGGCCTTCGCCAGGTCGGGGTAAAAATAGTTTTTGCGCGCGAACCGGCAGAAGGGGGCAATCTCGCAGTTGAGTGCCAGGCCGATCTTGATCGCGTATTCCACCGCCCGCTCGTTAGCTACCGGCAGGGATCCGGGCAACCCCACCGAAACCGGGGTTACCCGGGTGTTGGGTTCACCCAGCGAAGAGTTCGGGGCGCTATCAAACATTTTGGTTTTGGTACCCAACTCGACGTGGACTTCCAGTCCCAATACCGGATCAAACTCGGCTACTGCATCTTCGTATTTCATTAAGTCGCTCATTGCTTCTCCTCTACTTCACCGGGCAAGCAGCCGGAACATCGGTGCCGCAGGCATCAACTGCGGCTTGGGCTACCTGATACATGAGGGCGTCGGCGCGCTGCGGCGCCATCACCTGGAAGCCAATCGGCAATCCTTGATGATCCAGCCCGATGGGTACGCTAATCGCCGGGATCCCCGCCAGGTTCGCAGGGATGGTGGCAATATCGCAGTTATACATAGTCAGCGGATCGCCAATCTTTTCTCCGAGTTTGAAGGCTACGGTGGGCGAAGTGGGCAACACTAGCGCATCTACCTGTGAGAACGCTTTGGCATAGTCTTCTTGCACCAAGGTGCGTACCTTTTGGGCACTGCCATAATAGGCGTCGAAGTATCCGGCAGATAACACGTGGGTACCCAGAATAATCCGGCGTTTCACTTCCGCCCCGAACCCGGCTTCCCGGGTAGCCGCCATTACGGTTTCCGCAGTTACCTGCCCCGAGGTCGGCTCTACCCGGATTCCGAAACGAATACCGTCAAAGCGCGCCATATTAGACGAAACTTCCGCCGGCATAATCAGATAGTAGGCGGCGAGGGCGTATTTGAAGGAGGGCATATCGATTTCAGTAACCGTAGCTCCCCGCTCTTTCAAAGCCGCAACCGTGTCGTTAAAGGCGCGGGTAACGTCCTCTTCGTAGCCATCTCCGCCACCCTGTTTAACTACCCCTAGGCGCAGCCCAGAAAGATCAGTTTTACCTTGGTATTCCTTGACTGCCTCCAGCAGTGCCGGAACCGGCTCATTTAGGGAAGTGGAGTCAAAGGGGTCATGTCCGCCTACTAATTCTTGTAGCGCGGCGGCATCTGCAACCGTGCGGGTCACCGGGCCGATCTGATCTAGAGAGGAGGCCATGGCTACCAGACCGTATCGGGAAACCGCACCATAGGTAGGTTTGGCTCCTACGGTGCCAGTGACTGCCCCGGGCTGGCGAATCGAACCGCCGGTGTCGGAACCTAAAGCTAAAGGCACCATGAAGGAGGCGACTGCCGCAGCCGACCCCCCGCCGGAGCCCCCAGGTATCCGGGAAGGATCCCAAGGATTATGAGTGGGGCCGAAGGCAGAATGCTCGGTGGAAGAGCCCATTGCGAACTCGTCCATATTGGTTTTCCCGATAATCGGTAGCCCCGCATCCTTGATTTTTATAACTACCGTGGCATCATAGGGAGGCTTCCAACCAGCCAAAATCTTCGACGAACAAGTAGTTTCCTGGCCGCGAGTAACCATATTGTCTTTCAAGGCAATCGGTACCCCCGCCAAGGGATGAAGTTCTTCTCCGCCCTGGCGAGCCTGATCCACCCGCCGGGCAGTCTCCAGCGCGCCCTCCGCATCTAAATGCACAAATACGTTGAGCTCGGGGTTTAATTTTTCAATCCTATCTAAGCAAGCCTGGGTTAGCTGCTCGGAGGTTAGTTCCCCAGCGCGCAGCTTATCTGCTAGCTGCAGGGCTGAAAGTTTCAAAAAGTCTTCCACGGTTACTCCTCCCCAATGATTTGCGGTACCCGGAACTGGCCATCCTCAGCCAAAGGCGCCCCGGCCAATAGTTCCTCCCGGTCAAGGCATTTTCCTACCTCGTCTGGGCGGAGTACATTGCTCATTTCAATCGGGTGGGAGGTGGCTTTAGTGTCGGGCCCTACGGCCTCGGAGACGGTGGCAACCGCCGCCGCGATCTGCCCCAGCTCCCCCGCGAACTGGTCTATTTCTTCATCGGTGAGTGCGATCCGCGCCAGGCCGGCCACGCGCACTACTTCATCCCTATCAATTGTCGACATATTACCAGTCTAATGCCCGCGGCACTTCCGGTCATATTACGCCCACAGGCTTGGCCAGCCTCGGGGTGGTGGCCGCGGTTAGCGGGGCTTAAACCAGGAAGGCGAAGGGTCGCAATAGTCGCTCCGCTATCCGGGCAATAAAGGGTCGCTGATTCCATTCGTGGCGACTAATAGCGCGGGCATTCAACAGGTCGGTAAAGAAAATATTTTCCATATTCGCCGCTAACGGCCGGGAGGTAATCGACATATTTATTTCGTGGTTGCCGGTCATCGATAGTCGGTCGATATTAGCAGTGCCGATTGTTGACCAGTACCCATCAATAACGGCGGTCTTGGCATGGATCATCACATTGTCATACAGCCACAGTTCCACCTGGTTATCTAACAGGTCAGTTAGGTAGGATCGAGAAATCCAGTCCGCAATAATATGATTTGATTTGGCTGGTACCAGCACCTTCACGTCTACTCCCCGGCGGGCAGCATCGATGAGGGAACGCTGAATTACCCGATCGGGAACAAAATAAGCCGAAGTAATATAGGCGGATTCTTGCGCTTTATCTAGGGCGTTCACATACATTCCGCGTACCGGAAAAAGTAGTCGTTTCGGGTCATTGACACAGGCCTGGATTTTCGAATTCCAGGATTTGGCGCGCGGATCCCGTACTTTCTTCAAGCGTAAATGCCACTTTTGGGCATAGTTCCAAAAGTCCAAGAAAGCGCTTTCCAACTCCCACACGTTGGAGCCGCTAATGCGCAAATGGGTATCTCGCCACTGGTTGTCCAAGTAATAGGAGCCGATGTTATAGCCCCCCACAAAACCCACTTTGGAGTCCACGACCAAGATTTTACGGTGATCCCGCGCCGTGTGTTTTAAGGAATAGCCCAGGACATGCAGGTTTTTTAACCTGGGGAAACGGAAAAATCGCGGATCTACCACCAGATTTCCGAAGCGATCCCAAATAATGTATACCTCGGCGCCGCGCTCAGCGGCTCGAATCAGGGCGTCTTTAAACTGCTGGCCAATTTCGTCTGATTTCCAAATAAAAGTTTCAAAAAATACTCGCTCTTTCGCCCCCTCGATCGCGAGCAGCATATCGCGGTAAAGAGTTTCTCCATCCATATAGGTTTTCAAGCGGGAACGATCCACCCGGATCGGCTGGCTTTTAATCTGGGGATAACCACCAGGTTTACCGGTTTGCCGCAGCTTTCTTAACTGGTCGATCGCTACGATAACCGTAACCGTCGTCGCCTGCAGTGCCGCAATCACCGCACTCACAATTTTTAAGCCGCGCAGTAACGGTGGGATCGTTTTCTTCGGGATCCTCAACATAGTTACCACTCTAACGCCTTAGCCACCGGACTTTGTTGAATCTGCACTAAAACAAACTATCGGAACCACTAGCGGATGCTGGCGGCTCTGAAAGTGGAGTTTTCTCGGGTGAGGACGCAGGTGGGGGCACTATTTCCGGTTCGCTTTCCTGCGTGTTTCCTACCTGGTTTCCCGATTCGCTATGCGCCAGAGCTGCTGCTATTCCCTCGGCTACCAGCTGCGAAAAATACTTTTGCGGCAGGCAGGTCACCCCCATTTCGCGGGCTTTCTTTAGTTTTGAACCGGCCTTATCTCCGTAAACCAAAAGATCGGTATTCTTTGAAACCGAGGACGCAGATTTTCCGCCCGCTCGCATGACTGCTTCTTTGGCTTCGTCGCGGGTATAGCCCTCTACCCTACCGGAGACCACTACGTTTAGTCCGGATAGGGTTTGCTCAGTGCTCTCGGCGCCCTCTTCGCGCATCACCACCCCCGCTTTTTCCCAGGCGGACACAATCTCTTGGTGCCAGTCAACGGCGAACCACCTCTTTATGGAGGAGGCAATCTCTCCTCCAATATCAGCTACGCTGGTGAGCTCACTTTCACTGGCACTAGCGATTGCCGACAAAGAACCAAAACGCGCCGCTAGTGTCCGGGAGGCCTGGGGACCGAGATGCCTAATCGATAGCGCGACTAAAATGCGCCACAGCGGCTGGGTCTTCGCTTTTTCTAGCTCCGCTAGTAGTAACTTTCCCCGTGCGGCCAGGGCGGGTGCTAGCGGGTCACCGCCTGCAAAATAGGGGGTGTAACTCCAGATCTCTCCCCCTCGCAGGAGCTGGCGACTCAAGCCTGCGGCTTCTTTATCGCTTTTACCGCCCGCTACTAACTGGGCTTTTAGCTTCTCGCGGTCGCTTTTAGTTACCTGCTTCCGGTTCCAGCTTTTTACCTGTAGCAGCTGTTCCTCTCCTAAATCAAATAACCCAGATTCTAAGGGAAGCGCCGGTAAGGCGGACGGAGGCAGTAGCGACTCCGCGTCCTCGGCCGAAACGTCAGCCGCCGGGTCAGCCTCGGGGAAATAGATAAACTCCCCCGCTACTGCTACCGCTGCTCCCCGCGTGAGGGCAAGGGCAGCCCGGGGGCGCTCGGCCTCGGGCATGGTGAGTGCTGCCGCCGACTGTTCCCCCAGCCCTTCAATATCGAGGGCGCCACGCGAAGCTAAGAAAATAAGCCGTTCTTTAATCTGTGCGGGGCAATGCCGCTGGTTGGGGCAGCGTAAATCTTTATCGCCTTCTTTTTCGGGGCGAATCTCGCTGCCACAAGAAGGACAGTGCTTAGGCATTTCCCAATCCTGTTCGCTGCCATCCCGTAAATCCACTACCGGGCAAACGATCTCGGGGATCACGTCCCCCGCTTTACGCAGCACCACGGTGTCCCCAATTTTTACGCCCTTGCGGCGTACCTCGAAGGGATTATGGAGGGTAGCGCGCTCCACATTAGACCCATCTACCAGCACTTTTTCCATAACCCCGTAGGGAGTTATCCTGCCGGTACGCCCCACCCCGACCCGGATATCCAGCAGTTTGGTGTGGACCTCTTGCGGCGGGAACTTATAGGCAACCGCCCAGCGGGGGGCGCGGGCGGTAAATCCCAGTTCCCCTTGAGTTTTCAGATCATCGATTTTTAGTACAACCCCATCGATTTCATGGCTAATCTCGGGACGGATTTTACCGATATGGGTAATAAATTCTTGGATTTTATCTAGCCCCCGCAACGGGCGAGTATATTCGCTGACCGGTAGCCCCCACTGAGAAAGCTGGTGATACCACTGCAATTGGCTGGTCGGCGGGGTGAAACCGGCAGCTAAATCAGCGGCTTTCCACTGCACTTTCCCGATGCCATGCGCAATCAAAGCTAACGGGCGAGCCGCGGTTACCCGGGCGTCCTTTTGCCGCAAGGAACCAGCAGCGGCATTTCGGGGATTAACAAAGGGGGGTTCCACCTTGCTAGGCAATCCTGTTTTTTGCCGCTCCGCGCGCCAAGCGGCAAGATTACCGGCTTTTTTCGCTGCGCTATATTCCTCCCACTGGGCGCTACGCTGCTCATTTAACTGGTTAAAAGCGGAGAGAGGAAAATAGATCTCCCCTCGGATTTCGCAAAGCTCGGGTACTACCTTCCCGCTGAGCTTTTGGGGTACGTTAGCGATAGTGCGAATATTGGCAGTCACGTCCTCGCCTACGCTGCCATCTCCGCGGGTAGCTCCCAGGGCAAGCTTCCCATTCCGATAGGTGAGGTTAACCGCTAGGCCATCAATTTTCACTTCCGCACTTACCTGCGGGTTTTCCTCCCCGGTAGCCTGCGCCATTCGCTGATACCAACTAGACACTTCTTCGGTATCGAACACGTCATCTAAGGAAGCCATCCGCTCTAGATGGGTAACGGAAGAAAAAGTTTTTTGCGCACTCCCCCCTACGGTTTGGGTAGGCGAATCGGGGTTTATTAGCTGCGGAAAACGTCCCTCTAGTTCTTCGAGTTGCCGAAATAACTGGTCATATTGGGCATCTGAAAGCGTGGGACGGTCGCGATCATAATAGAGAACTCGCGCCTGGTTAATCTGGTCTGCCAGCACTTCCCACTGTTTTTGTGCCTGCGTCAATGCCTGCTCGTATTCGCTCGCCATGGCTTCATTTTCCCTTATTTTCATTCAGAAAAGAAAAAGTATCCGCGCCTCTAAAAGTTATCCACAGGCTAAAAAATAATCTGGCAGAATTGCCTGGGCGACAGCTAGATTGACCGAGTGGAGTTGGAATCAGTGCGGAAAGCCTTGGCCGCTCCCTGCCATTTGCAGGTAGAGCGCGGCCCCGCGGCCGGCTTAGTGTTACCCTTCGCGGGCAACTATTGCGCGCTGGGAAGACCTCAGCTACACGACCGGGCTGTATCTCGCGAACACCTACTGTTTATCTCTCAGCAAGACAAACTGCGCGTGCGGGATCTCGGTTCTGCAAACGGAACTTTTCGGGGCGCACTTACTTCCTGCTTTTCGCGGATCCGCCAAGAACAAGAGATCGGAGCATCGTCGCGGATTCGCGCCGGGAACACGGTGTTAAAAGTTTGCCCTCGTCCTCGCGCTCTCCGGGTTACTCGTCCTCGACCAAAGCCGCAACTGGGGTCCTGGCGGCAATGGTTGTTCTTGCCGATGCTAGCGTTTTTACCGCTTTCTCTTACTTCCCTACTCCGGATTCCGCCTCTTACAGGCCTGCTGGTTTTCGCCGGCATTGCGGCCTTGGGAATGGGGGTTTGGTGGTATCACCGCCCCCGTCCAGTAAGCCCCGCGCAGCTGCTGCTGGTCGCTAGCCAACCCGAACCCGCAGCCCCTCGACCCGTATCCTTTAATGAGGGAGGCGAGGTGGGCGCCTGGATAAGCCCGCACCGGGTAGTCCGCGGAAAAGCAGGAGATAAACTCTGCTTTACCGGCAATTACGCTCGCGAACGTGCCCTCTGGTGGGCAGCACAGCTCGCTTGGCAAGAAGGAGCCCGCTACCGGCTGGATTTAGCGGTCACCGCAGCGGATTTTACCTGTGGAGACGATAACTATCCCCCAGATACCTCTGGGTACAGCGAGGAAACTACTGGTGAAGACGCCCTCAGCTCCCCTGGCTATCCGAATCTCCTTCTGGGGCAAGTGAAACCCGCGGTTCCGCGAGTGATACTGGTTTCTCCCTCCCAAAAACCTGTAGGTAGCGGAGAAAACATTTGGGTTACCTGGGCGAAAACTTCCGGCCAGGCTCCGGTGTGGGCAAATCGGATTATACCGGTACCAACTCACCGGCGCGCTACCCGTCACGCGAACTTGCCGAGCCTTTTCTGGTGCCGCTTGCTCACGCGCGATCACGCTTCCGAATCCGCAGGCAAACTCGCTGATAAAGTTGCTTTTAGGCAGCTTTGGCCACAGATTATCGGCGCGGCTACACCCTTGGCCGCGATCAGGGACAATTGGAAACATTCGCAGTCTCTGCAAGCCCCGGTCGCTCTTGATGCCCAGGGAGTCAGCTACCTGGATTTGGTTAAAGACGGCCCCCATGCCCTCTTGGCTGGCACCACCGGGGCGGGTAAATCGGCAGCCCTGATTACCTGGCTACTCTCCCTGGCGCTATCCCACCCGCCTAGCAAACTGCAATATGTACTGGTGGATTACAAAGGTGGGGATGCTTTCCAAAAGTTGCAGTCTCTGCCTCATGTATTGGGGATTTTGACGGATTTAGAACCGGCCCTAACCAGACGCGCTATCTTGTCCTTGAACGCCGAAATTAAATACCGAGAGCAGCATAAGAACCGGCAGCATCCGCGAATTGTGGTGGTCGTGGACGAATTTCGGGTACTGGCCACCGACCACCCAGATTTGCTTGATTCTTTAATCCGCTTAGCTACTTTAGGACGATCCCTGGGAATCCATCTGATTCTGGCTACGCAACGTCCGGCGGGGATCGTTGACGGCCAGATCAAGTCGAATATGGCCCTACGGATATGTTTACGGGTACTAGAGACGGCTGATTCCGGAGACGTATTGGGGGATGGCCGCGGCGCGCAGCTACCCGCCATCCCCGGGCGCGCCTGGATCAAATCGGCTACTGATTCCTCCGGTAAACAGGTGCAATTTGCTTGGATCCCGCATGTTGAGCAGGCCGAACAACTGGCGCAGCTGTGCCGCTCCGCCTGGCACCCTCCCACTCCTGCGCGCCTTCCCTGGGCAGCGCCCTTGCCCCGCCGCCTCACTTTGGCGCAATTACCACCAGCTGTCGACAAAGTAATTTTAGGGCTGGGCGATTATCCGCACCGCCAGTGCACCGCCCCCTTAATGATGCCCCCGAGTTTTTCGCTGCATGTGGTAGGTTCGGTAGGCTCCGGCAGAACCACTATAGCCTTGATGGTGGCCTTACAACTGGCTAATCGGGGGCGGGAAGTCCACGTTATTTGCACGTCTCCGCAAGATTTCTTTGGGCCATCGTTTAGCGCAACCCATCAGAAAACTTGGCCGGGAACTATCGCTACTACCCCGCAGGTTAGCTTGGAACTACTAAAACTGGCCAGCCGGGGAGAGCTTTCGGGGACGTTGATTATCGATGACTGTGAAGATTTGCTGGACTCCCTAGAGCGCACCTACGGCCCGCTAAGCGGTAATGATTTGCTGGCCAGGCTGTGTAGACAAAGTGAGGCGCTGGGGATTTCATTGATGGTGGTCACCGGCCCTTCGGGGGCTTCTGCCCGGCTATTCCAAGGATTAAAAACCCAGATAGTGGGCGGGATCCGCGATGGAGTACAGGCCGCGCAAGCTGGTTTTACCCCCCAGGTTTTAGAACAGATTAGCGAGGCGGGAATCTTCGTATTTTCCCCGAGCCGACTGGCCACCCCGTTTAGGGCGGCGATGCCGCCTATTCCCGAGGGCGCAAACTTCTTAGCCTCTCCCCAGGTACGTCTGCAGGCTCTCCCTACTCGCTTTTACCTCCCGAAGGCGCATATTCGCCAAGGCTCCGATAGAGCTTTTGCTTTGGGATTATCCGGACCTCTTTCCCTGGGCGTAAACGATTTTGAGCGAGATTGGTTGATAATCGGAGACCATAGCAGCGGAAAAACTAATACTGTGCACCTGCTTGCCAATTTTTTGCCTGACCACAAAATACTTGAGGACTTAAATGCTCATGATCCCCGTCTTCTGGCAGCTGCTGAGCTAGCTACTTCCTCTTCCCCGCAAACACAATCAGTTTTAGCTCTACCCTCGCTACCGTCGGGAGCACCCGCCCGGGGGGAGCCAGTGATCGCCTCCGTCAGTCCGGAGGTGGTACAAACTACTTTTTCGGGACCACTATCGGAGCTACGCCAGCGCGCGATCCTAGTAATTCTAGGTAGCGCTGCCCAGTGTCGCCCTTTTCTCAAGGGGATAAATTCCCAGGCGCTTCCGGATCAAATTGGGTTAGTTCCGGGACGGGGAATCATCGTAAAAAATGGTAAAGGTTTAGCCATCCAAATCGCTATTTATCCTAAACTTCGCTAAAATTTTATTTTTTTGTGACACGTTGCACGCAAAAAACCCACTCTGAACTGTAAAAACCCTTGATTTATCTGTTCGTAACTAAAAAAATAGTAAGTAGCAAAGGAGCTGCCCGCGAAGACAGCGTTCCCGGCGGGCAGCGACCCGCAAACTCGTAACTTATGGTTAACCTTAAAGGAGACGCAGATGGATTGGCGTTCAAGCGCAGCCTGCTTAGAAGAGGATCCGGAACTTTTCTTCCCGATCGGAAATACCGGCCCCGCCATCGCCCAGGCAGAGCGCGCAAAAATGGTTTGTGCTCGTTGTGAGGTAGAGTCAACCTGCCTGGCTTGGGCACTCGATAACAACCAGGACGCCGGAGTATGGGGTGGAAAGAGCGAAGATGAACGGCGCAGTATGCGGCGCCGCAAAGCTCGTGCCCGTCGCGCCTGCTAACTAACAGACTAAAATAACTCTCTGTTTTTCTTGCCTTCGAGCAAGCTAACAGGGAGTTATTATTTTGCGATTCCAACTGGGCGAAAGCGCATTCTAACCGGATTCCCGGGAAGGCAAAATGACGCCGGCTATTTACCGCCCCAGAGCTACCAGGAGCTACCCCGCAGGCGCCCTCCGATTCCAATCCTTCATGGCTCGTTGAGCTTCGCGTTTATCTTGCTGTTCCCGCAAGGTTTGGCGTTTATCCCACTCTTGTTTACCGCGGGCGAGAGCAATTTTTACTTTTACCCGGCCAGCAGAAAAATAGAGCTCTAGCGGCACAATCGTATGTCCCTTAGCCGCTACTTGACCGCTCAACTTATCTATTTCTCGGCGATGTAGGAGCAGTTTCCGTTTACGTAACGGGGCATGGTTAGACCAGGTGCCGTTAATATACATAGGAATATGAGCATGCTGCAGCCAGGCTTCTCCGCGATCAATCTCCACCCAAGACTCGGTTAAAGAGGCTCTGCCCATGCGCAAGGATTTCACCTCGGTGCCGGTAAGCACCAAACCCGCCTCATAGGTTTCTTCAATAAAAAAGTCATGCAGCGCCTTTTTATTGCGCGCAATCATCTGCACGCCCGTCTTGTTTCCGGCTGGGGCACCCTGACTCTTGTTTTTCTTACTCATAGCGTTTCTACGCTATCGCATAATCGTTAAGGCAGGGGTATGGGATTTATTACCGAGCCATTCTTCCAGAGCTCAAAATGAACGTGACAGCCGGTTACCCTACCGGTAGCGCCGGTATAGCCGATCAGTTGTCCCTTGGCCACGTGTGTCCCCGGGCTAGTAGCAAAGTGAGTCATATGGCGATACACACTAATCCAGGAGCTTCCCCCCAGCATTCCATGGTTAATGGTCACCGTATTCCCCCCGGTACCTTCATAGCGGGTAGACACCACGGTGCCATTGGCGGCTGCATACTGCGGCAACCCGCAGGCAGCATGAATATCGGCTCCCATATGCAGGCGCCGCTGCCCGGTCACCGGATGAATTCGGTAGCCAAAGGGCGAAGTAAGGTAAATCCCGCCCTTAATCGGGGCTTGGAAAATTCCCCCGGAGCTGAAGCCAGCACTGCTAGTACCCGCATCTCCACTGCGGGCAACACTGTTATTCTTAGCGGCCTTAGCTTCCTGAGTCCTGCGGTTTTGGGCATCAATCTTCCTAATCCGCGCCTGTGCCTCTTGTTGTTCCTTTTCGGCTTGTGCCAGCTGGTTTGAAATCTCGCCTTTCTTGGCAGCTAGCTCCGCTTCTTGCTGTTTCTTTTGTTCCAGAGTCTGATTTAGCTCCGTAAGTTTTGTCTGCTTCGCGGATTTAGCAGTCTCTGCGGCCTGTAAAGCCGCATCCGCCTGCTCTTTCAACTTTCGCACCTGCGAAGTCAGTTCGCGCTGCTCCATCTGTGAGTTTTTTTGCGCCACAATCTGGTCTTGCACGGTCTTTAAAGAATCAGATTGCAACTGAGCCGCCAATTGCGCATTACGGGCGTAGGTGCTGATATCTCCACTATCCTTATCGGAAATGAAAAACTCGAAAGAACCCCCAACCTCCGGGTTGGTGTAGGTTTCTCGAGCCACCCGCCCGATATTGCTCAAGTTTTCACTCTCTTTTTCCTGCGAGACGGCCAGGGCTTTTTCTACCCGTTTCAGCTGCGCACTAGCCACATCCAACTGGTCTTGCGCCTGAGCTTGGTCTCGCGCTGCGTTGGACTGTAGGCGTACTGCCTCGTCATATGCTCCCTGGGCAGTTTTTTGCGCATCCTTAGTGTTTTCCAGGGCGATCACCGACTGCGCCAAATCCGCGCTGACGTCCTCCAAAGACGCCCGGAGCTGCGCCGCCTTACTGGAAGCAGCTTTTTCTTTATCCGCTGCTTTGGAGCGATCGGAAGCCAGCGCAGTACTGGAGGCACCGGCCAAAACCAAGGATCCAGTTATTAACGTGGCACTGAGGATTTTTCCTAGACGTTTTCTAAAAGACATGGTTACACCTTCGCGTATTTAGCTAAGGAAGCCAGGGAGGCAATAATCGAAAGCACTAAGGCCGCCACCACGATGATGCCGGACAAAATTGCTACCTCCCGCAGATTTACAAACTGGATGAAGGGAATCGTCTTTTGCAACCACCCTTGTACCAGGTATTTCACCCCTGCATAGAGCGCCCCACAAGCCAGCAAGGCACCCAGGAGCGCACACAACGCGCCCTCGATCATAAAGGGCAGTTGGATAAACAGCCCGGAGGCACCTTCCATTCGCATAATCTCGGTTTCTTTCTGCCGCGACATGGCGGAAAGGCGAATAGTAGTAACAATCAGCAGGATCGCCGCAATCGCCATCACCGCCGCCAATCCCCAAGAAATTCGACTGGCCTGGCTAAACAGATTCATCAGTGGTTTAACCAGCTGCGATTGATCTTGAACCTGCTCCACCCCTGGCTGTCCCTCTAGCTGGGCAGAGACAATCTCGTATTGGGAAGGATCCTTCATTTTGATCCGGAAAGCCTGGGGTAACATCTCCGGCTTAGTGGCTTCACCTAAAGTGGTATCCCCATACTGCTTTTGAAAATCTGCATAGACCTGATGGTGATTTTGGAAATCGTAATGGTCAATATAGTCAGCTAAAGTTCCCCGTTCTAACTCGTCGCGAACATCTTGGATCTGTTGTTTAGTAGCCTGCTGACCATTACAGTTACCCACCTGGTCGTCCTGAGCGCACATATAGACGCTCACTTCCACCTTGGCGTACCATTCCTTTTGCATAGCAGAAATCTGCATCTGGGAAAGACCCCCTACCCCCACAAACAGCAGGGAAATAAAGGTCACCAGCACCACCGAAATGGTCATTGCCATATTGTGTCCCAGCCCGGAAAACACCCGGCCAAGGATAAACCGCAAACGCATTTTTTCTCCTAGCTCCGACTCGATCCGTACACGCCGCGATCCTGGTCGCGCACTATTTCTCCATCCACCAGTTCAATCACTCGTTTGCGGAGCTGATTTACGATTTCATCGTCATGGGTAGCCATCACCACCGTGGTTCCGGTGCGGTTAATCCGATCCAAAAGACGCATAATCCCCAGTGAGGTTTTCGGATCCAGATTTCCGGTGGGCTCATCGGCTAGCAATATCTCGGGACGATTGACCATCGCGCGCGCGATCGCTACCCGCTGCTGTTCCCCGCCAGATAGCTCATAGGGCATTCGTTTTTCTTTACCCTCTAGCCCCACCAGCGCTAATACCTGCGGAACTTCTGTTTTTATAGCGTGGCGAGGGCGTCCAATTACCTGCATTGCTAAGGCCACATTCGCTTCCACAGATTTGTTATCTAGCAAGCGGAAATCTTGAAAAACCGTACCGATTTGGCGACGTAACTTTGGAACTTTCCACCGCGAGAGCCGACCAACATCTTTGCCCAACACTGTCACGGTACCTTCTGTGGGACTGTTTTCGCGGTAAATCATGGTTAGGAAAGTGGACTTCCCCGAACCTGATTTACCCACGAGGAATACGAACTCTCCCCGCTCAATATTGGTGCTCACGTGGTTTAGCGCAGGGCGAGCCCCTCGCTTATAAACCATCGAGACGTCGTCAAAAGTAATCATCCATCCCCCACTAGCTGTTGGAAGCCTCGGCACTGACCAACTTAGCGCCTAGGGAGGCGGCATTGGTGGTTACACGCCGATTAGGGGACGCTTACCGCTTTGACGTGCTAGTTCTCACTTTCTTCCTGGGCTTTACGCCACCGGATCCCGGCATCTAAGAAAGTGTCGATATCTCCATCCAATACCGAATCTACCTGGGATGATTCCTCTAGCGTACGCAGGTCTTTCACCATTTTGTAGGGGTGCAACACATAGGAGCGCATTTGGTCGCCCCAGGAGGCTTTCACTTCTCCAGCGAGTTCCTTTTTCTTGGCTTGCTCTTCCTCATGTCGCAACTGCAATAGTCGAGATTGCAATACTCGCAGCGCCGCCGCCCGGTTTTGGATCTGGGATTTCTCGTTTTGCATACTGACTACAATCCCGGTGGGAATATGGGTCATCCGCACTGCCGAGTCGGTAGTATTTACCGATTGCCCCCCCGGGCCGGAAGAGCGGAACACATCTATGCGCAAATCAGATTCGGGAATCTCGATCTGGTCATCGGATTCAATCAGAGGAATCACTTCGACCGCGGCGAAAGAGGTTTGCCGGCGGGACTGATTATCGAAAGGACTTTGTCGCACCAGGCGGTGGGTCCCGGCCTCTACTGATAACGTCCCGTAGGCATAGGGCGCATCTACCTGGAAGGTAGCGGACTTGATGCCGGCTTCCTCCGCATAAGAAGTATCCATCACCTGGGTGGGATAGCCGTGGCGCTCGGCCCAGCGCAGATACATACGCAGTAACATTTCCGCAAAATCTGCGGCGTCTACTCCTCCCACTCCAGAACGGATAGTAACCACTGCCCGGCGTTCATCGTATTCCCCGGATAGTAGAGTTTGAACTTCCAGTTCAGCGAGCTCTTTATTTAGTTTTTGTAGGAGGGTGCGCAGTTCGGCCAGGATTTCTTCGCGATCTTCACCCAGCTCTTCCCCCGCCATGGTTTGCAGGGTTAGGGCGTCCTCTACGCTTTGATCTAAGCGTTCAACCTGGTCAAGACGGGATTTCAGGTGAGATAATTGTGAGGTTACTTGCTGAGCATGCTCGGGATCATCCCAAAGATTAGGGTCTACGCTGGCTTGTTCCAGTTCTTTTATCTGAGCGCCTAGATTCTCCGGATCAGTAACTGCCCGAATTTTCTCGAGGGTAGTTTGCGCCTTGCTAAGTTGCTCTTCGTAATCGTATGCCACGCTTCTAGGTTACCCGAGGAAACCACACCATAGACAAGCGCTTAGCTTAAAGCCTCAATCGCCAGCTGGAGGACGGCCGCAACCGTTTGCAAACGAATCTGGTTGCGATCCCCCGATAATGAAAGTTCCGTAGTTGCTCCCCCGGCAGGCGTAGTAACCGAGATAAACACGGTACCAGCGCTATGTCCGTCTTGGCTGCCGGGACCGGCCACTCCCGTAGTAGCGAGGGCGACATCAGCAGAAAATAGTTTTGCTGCCCCCAGCGCCATTCCTTCGGCGACTACCGGATCTACGGCTCCGGTTTCTTGTAAGCGGGAACGCGAGACCCCTAAGACTTCGCTTTTTGTGCGGGTCTGATAGGTGGTGACTCCCCCGGCTACTACGTCGGAAGCTCCGGCAATATCACACAGGGTTGCGCATACCAGCCCGGCGGTTAAGGACTCGGCACAGGCAATGGTGTAACTTTTTTCGCGCAGTATCTCTTGCAAACGGCGCGCAAGGGCATCTAGTTCTTGATTCATAGTTCCATCATGGCACGGCCGACCCGCTGCCTATTCGTTTTCGAAATCTCTATCTGCCAGTGCCGCGCGGGTCGCCTCACGGCACTGACTGGGAGCGTAACCCTTGCGAGCCAAAAAAGACCCGATCCGGCGCATAGCCTGGGGATAAGACACGTTATGCAAAGAACGCGCCTTTTTTTCCGCCAACCTCTGAGCGCTTTCGGCCTCTTGCTCCGGGGTAATTTGCGCCAAGGCTTCTGCTTGCAGGCGAGGATCGATTCCTTTCCGGTTTAACTCTTGAACTAGCGCCCTGCCCACTAGGCCGCGTTCTTGAAAGCGGGTGCGCACCAGCATGGCCGCATATTCGCGGTCATCTAGCAGCCCTACTTCCTCAAAACGGGTCACGATTTCTTCCGCAATTTCTGGCAGAAAACCCGCCTTCGTGAGTTTTTGGCGAATCTGGGAGCTGGAGGCAGCGGTGCGATCTAACACTCGCAGTGCCGCCTCCCGCGCCGCGGCTAAAGCTTCCTCCGTGGGAAGTTCAGCATTTTTTTGCCGCCGCACCGCCAGATTGGGACTCTTTTTCCGGCGACGCGGAAGGCCAAAATCACTTTCTGGATCTAGATACTTAACCATGAAGATACAGCTAGATAGCCGTTACTTGTCGCTATCGGCAGCCACATCCGCGGCATCCTCGCCAGTATCTTCTTGAATAATGCCGACTGCTTTCAGAATCTTTTCTTCGATTTCATCCGCAAGTTCGGCATTATCTTTCAGATATTGCCGGACATTTTCTTTACCTTGCCCCAGCTGGTCGCCCTCGTAGGTATACCAGGCGCCCGATTTGCGCACGATTGACAGATCGGTCGCCAGGTCAATAATCGAGGCTTCGCGAGAGATCCCTTCCCCATACATCAGATCGAACTCGGCAGTCTTGAAAGGCGGCGCCATCTTGTTTTTTACGACTTTAGCGCGGGTACGTGAACCAATCGGCCCCGAGGAATCCTTTAAGGTTTCAATCCGGCGCACATCAATCCGCACCGAGGCATAGAACTTGAGGGCTTTACCGCCGGTAGTGGTCTCGGGAGAGCCAAAGAAAACCCCTATCTTTTCCCGCAACTGGTTAATGAAAATCGCGGTGGTGCCGGTCGCAGAAAGCGCTCCGGTCATTTTCCGCAGGGCTTGGCTCATTAACCGCGCCTGTAAGCCCACATGGGAGTCCCCCATTTCCCCATCGATTTCCGCCTTGGGAACCAGCGCTGCTACCGAGTCGATAACTAAAATATCGATTCCCCCCGATCGCACCAGCATATCGGCAATTTCTAGCGCCTGTTCCCCGGTGTCGGGCTGCGCAACTAGCAGCTCATCGGTGTTTACCCCGAGTTTCTTGGCATATTCGGGGTCGAGGGCGTGCTCGGCATCAATAAAAGCAGCGTTCCCGCCGGCCTTTTGCGCCGCCGCTACCGCGTGCAGGGCTACGGTGGTTTTACCGGAGGATTCCGGACCGTAGATCTCGATGATTCGCCCGCGGGGCAGCCCCCCTACCCCCAAAGCAATATCTAGAGCCACTGAACCAGTGGAGATGACCTCTACTTGGCGATGGGTGTTCTCTCCGAGGCGCATCACTGAGCCTTTCCCGAACTGTTTATCTATGGCCGCTAGCGCCATATCTAGGGCTTGCTCCCGGTTTCCGCCTGCATTTACTTGCCGTTTTGCGGTCTTTTTTGCCATGGTATCGATCCTCTCTGGTTCTCTCCGAACTATTGCTGGGCTGGCCTGGGTTTTTGGACTTGGGGTGCCCCTCTCCGAGGCTCCAAGCTAACGCTACGTACGGCCAAATACGCTTAACAGCTTGGAGATAATCCGCAAGGGAAAAATCACCGACTGCGCGTCTGGGTACAACTCTACCTAGCGAACAGATGTTCGACAAATGAAATGCGGAGAAATAGAAAAAATCTGGATAGGGCGATTACTGACGGCGACGCGAAGGCACCCGTTTCCCGCTAGTTCCGCAGTAGTCCTTGGCGCGCGAGCTCATTTAAAGTTCTCCGGTCAGCGCGATGAATAAAACGCAACTGCGGATCGCTATCGGTTTGCGTCAATAGGCAGTCCCAAATCTGCTGCGGAGCTATTCCCGACGCTAAGGCCTGCGCCGGAGTGGCCTGCAAATCAGGTAAATATAAATCTGAAAGTAAAGATGCCCCGAAAGCCGATCCAAACACGGCTTTCAGGGCAAAGTCGAACTCTGAACGTTTCACCTGGCTAGACTACCGAATGTACTGGTACTTCTGGAACCTGGCGACGCACGGAGAGACCCTCTGCTACTGCCACTCGCAAGGAAACTTCCCGCAGCACCATCGCCATCGGAACCTCGAGAGCATTGCAAATAGCGGCCAGCAGTTCCGACGAGGCTTCTTTTTGCCCGCGTTCTACCTCAGAAAGATACCCCAAAGACACCTGGGCACTGGTGGAAACTTCCCGCAAGGTACGACCCTGGGAACGGCGCACCATCCGTAACACTTGCCCAATCTCTTCGCGCAGCAACGGAGTCTTGTTCCCCGCATCTTTGTCTGTCATATCCATAGCATATCCCCCTATCTGCTGCCCGTGCCGGGACTTCCCCCTCTGAGAAATCCCAGCAGGCGTTTTTTGATACTCTCCTGGATTCACACTTGTTCCAACACCATGTCCGCGCGATTCATTCCGCTGATCGATAAATAGTGCCAGTGTTCACACCACAGTGATCTACTCGACTCTAGGTTATTTCTTCTTCTGTCGCCGCAGCTGCGAACGCGTCATAGTAAATCGGGGAGTTTCCCCGTCCGTCTCCTCGGAGGCTTCTGGTTCGGGGCTTTCCCCTGCTGGTTCAGGGCTGGTGTTCGGTGTGGGGCTAGCGCTGGCCGCCGACAAATCTGGGATTTGCCCCCGCGAATGAGATTCCCGACTATTCCCCTCACCAGCAAACTTTCCTTCTTCTGCGGCCTTTCGTGCTTCCTGCGCCCGGCGGGTGCGGCGAGAAGGGAACTGGGAGCTGTGGTCTGCCGCGGTCTGCTTCTCCTCTTCCTTCGCTTCCTCAGCGGAGGTGGTAGCTGGCGCCGGAGTCTCCTCAGTTTCCCGCTCGTCCCTTTGCGCCCGGCGGTTAGCGCGCTTTGCCCGCGGTTCCCAGGTTTTCTTAGCGGCTAACGCATCCTCACCTGCGCCCAGTTCGGAACCTTCTGCTGATCCCGAGTCCGAAGAACTGGTAGTTTTTTCCTCCGGCTCTTTAGAGGGGGTTTCTTCCTTGCCTTCGCCGGCCTCTGCAGTATCCTCTTCGGGATTAAGTGCGTCGCTCTTATCCTCACTACCAGCCGCTTTGGCTTGTTCTTTCCGATTGTCGTGGGCATCCAGGAAGTAAACCATCCCGGAAAGTACCGTAGCCACGAAAGCGGCGATCAAAACCGCAATCGCCAAATACATAATTACTACGCCCACCTGGGCATTAAACGGGTAACAAATCCCCGCTAGCATCCACAAGAACACCATCAAAATCTGCAGGCTGGTCTTGATTTTCCCGCCTTTAGATGCCGGCAAAACTACCCCGGAACGCAGTAGATACATTCGCAGGAGCGTAACCGCTACCTCACGTAAAATCACTACTGCTGTGAACCACCACCACAGGTTCTGGAATAGAGAAAGCAAAACAAAAGCCGAAATCATCAAGGCTTTGTCGGCGATGGGGTCAACCAGTTTCCCAAAATCGCTGACCACCTGCCAGCGACGTGCCAATTTGCCGTCTAGATGGTCGGTATAGGAAGCTACACAAAATACCACCAAGGAAACAATCAGCAGGGATACTGACCCTCGCAAATGCTGCATAATCATCAAGGCAATGAAGATCGGCACCAAGATAATTCGCGTGATCGTCAGGGCATTCGGAATTATTTGCCACCACTTACCCGATGAAGCTGCGGTTTTCTCTTTGCTTTCCATCACTACTACTCTAATAGATTTTTATGCTCTAACGACGCATTATAGGTGCTTATCGTCCGGTAAGCTCCCACGCGTCCTCTCCACTTTCGGCTTCCACTTCCTCTAACGGGGGCTCATTGACACTGGCCTGCATCCCCTCTGAGGGCGTATCTGCAGGTGAAACCGCTGGCTTTTCTCCGCGCAGCATAGCTAATATCTCGGGAAGTTGTTCGGGAGAAACTAAAACTTCCCGGGCTTTGGAACCACGAGATGGCCCCACGATCTCGCGAGATTCCAACAAATCCATTAACCGGCCTGCCCGGGCGAACCCTACCCGCAGTTTACGTTGCAGCATGGAAGTTGAACCTAACTGGGTGTTAACCACCAGTTGCGCCGCCTCTAACAGGTCATCCAGATCGTCACCGATATCTTCGGCAACTTTTGGTTTATCCTCTTCCTTGACGATTACATCCTCGCGATATTCCGGACTCATCTGGGATTTAACCGCATCCACTACCCGTTGGATTTCGTCCTCTCCTACCCAGGCGCCTTGAATCCGCATCGGCTTAGCGGTTCCGGCCGGCAGATACAGGGAATCACCCTGTCCGATTAGGGCTTCAGCGCCTCCCTGATCCAATATGGTGCGCGAATCCGTGATCGAAGAGGTCGCGAAGGCTAATCGGGAAGGAATATTGGCTTTAATAATGCCGGTGACTACGTCTACGGAAGGACGCTGAGTAGCCACTACCAGGTGAATCCCGGCGGCGCGTCCTAACTGGGTAATCCGCTGGATAGAGGCTTCTACATCCCGGGGAGCAACCATCATCATATCGGCTAACTCGTCTACCACGATTAGCAGATAAGGGTAGGGGCTGATTTCTCGCTCCGATCCCGGAGGGGGCACTACTTCCCCTTCTCGCACCGCCTGGTTGAAAGAATCGATATGTTTGTGCCCAAAGTTGGCCATATCGTTATAGCGGTGATCCATTTCTTTAACCGCCCACTCTAAGGCTTCTGCCGCTTTCTTGGGGTCGGTAATAATCGGGGTAATCAGATGGGGAATTCCCTGATAGATGGTCAGTTCCACCCGCTTGGGGTCGACTAGAATCAACCGCACTTGCTCCGGGGTAGCCCGCATTAACAGGGAAGTAATCATCGAGTTTACAAAAGAGGATTTACCGGAACCGGTCGCCCCGGCCACCAAGAGGTGGGGGGTTTTCGCCAGGTTAGTAACTACATATCCGCCCTCAACGTCTTTACCTACCCCGACCATTAAGGGATGCGCCGAACGGTGAGCAGCAGCCGAACGCAGCACGTCACCTAGTGCCACAATCTCGCGGTCGGTATTTGGAATTTCAATCCCGATCGCACTTTTACCGGGAATCGGGGACAATATCCGCACGTCCGCGCTAGCCACCGCGTAGGCGATATTATTTTTCAGGTTAGTAATTTTCTCAACTTTTACCCCGGGCCCCAGTTCCAGTTCATAGCGAGTTACCGTAGGTCCGCGAGAGAATCCGGTGACTTTCACGTCCACTCCGAACTCGGTAAACACTTCCTCCAAAGCGGCAACTACCCGATCATTAGCTTCCGAGCGGATCTTGTGCGGTTTACCTTTAACTAGCAGTTCTTCCCCGGGAAGTTCATAGGTTTGCCCATCGGCCAGCTCCATCCCGGTTTCCCCGGTTCCCGGTAACAGTAGTTGCGTTTTCTCGCCCTCATCGCTAGTTGCGGGCATCTGGGCTGCTTCGGCACTGCTGAGCACTTTGGTTTCTTCGGCATCTGCAGGTAGCTGCATACGCGAAGTACGCGGCTCCAGTTTCGGTTTCGAGGCCGGCGCTTCCGGTATTTCCGACGCTAGCACTGGGGTGTCACCATCAGCTTCCTCCGCCGAGTCGCTTGGCGCAGCCGCTGCCGTACGTTCCCAGCGTTTTAGCCTGCGGGTGCGGGGAGTGTTTTCAGAGGCATCCTCCGGCACGCCACTATCGGTTTCGCCGGCTGACTCCCCAGCTTCCGTTGACTTTGCGGTTTTAGCCTTCACCCGCGCTACTAGAGAGCGCGCCGCCCCTACTACTTGAGAAATAGAAGTATCAGTGGCGATTAGCAAGGAGTACAAGCCTAAAAGCAGCAGTAGAATTACTGCACCGGGAGCAGACACCAGGATTTGCAAAGGATGCCCAAAAAGCCATCCCAAGATCCCTCCGGATTTTTCAATCGCCAAAAAATCGGTAATTCCTGGACTAGCGCAAGCCACATGAGTAATGCCAGTTATCGCTGCCGCTATCCCAATCGCTCCCAGTAAAACGTGGAGATGGGATTCTTCCGGGTCGCGGTTACGAAAGAGGCTAATCGCCACTCCTACCAGGATTATCGGCGCAACAATACTATAAATACCCAGCAGACCCGCCGCTAAGTGGTGCAACGCCCGGGTTGCTAGCGCATCCATGGCGAACCATTCCGTTAACGCCGACATTGTGGCTAAAGCAATTAGTAGGAATGCGATCCCATCACGCACCCGGGAACTATCTGTACCGGGACGAGAGGAACCTAGTTTCTTACTATTTTTTTTCGCAACCATAACACTGGCACTCTACCCTTCCAGACTCTTTTGGCGCCGATTGCCACGCCGCCAACAAGTAGCTTCCCTGTTCACAGCGGATTAGCTTTTAGCACACACGTGACTAACGATAGGTAGGAATTTCGCTTAGTCGCTGCTCGATTTCAGAGGCCCGGGGGCAGGTGTCGTTTCCGTGTTTTTCTGCCGCCATTGCCCCGGCAACATTGGCTCGCTCTAGAGCCTGCAGCCGATCGCGTCCTTTGACCAATTCTGCAAGCAACACTCCGGTGTGAGCAGAGCCCACTCCCAAGGTATCTGCCACTTCCACACTAATGGAGGGAACCATGGTTTGCCGCTCCGCGTCGATTAACTTTGCCCCATAAGGGCCGACTCGCTCTACTACCCAAGCAGATTCGGGTAGTTTTTCCGCGACGTAACCGCTGGTCAAGCGACCAACTGATCCGGGAAGGAACTGGGATTCATATTCGTTACAAGTAACCACATCCACGTACGGCAAAACCTCAGAAACGTACTCCGGCTTGATTTGGGAAATCTGGGGAGTAGCCGCCATCACCACTGTTACCTGCTCCGGTAAAGAGGGAAGCCACTGGGCAAGCGCAGCTCGATAGGAGGTGTGGGCAAGATCCCCGGCAGAAATATAAACCACATCTCCAGGGTGCATGGACACTTTATCTAGTTCTCGGCCGGAGATATCTACTTCCACCCCAGTGGTGAGTACCGAAGCATAGTATCCGCCCGCCTCAATCATTTGGATTTTCATCCCGATATCACCCACCACTTCTACCGTGTGGGTCTCAATATTTGCGTCTCGCAGCACTTGCCTGGCCTGGGTAGAGTTGGGGCCCGTTCCCAGGCAGGACATGTTTACTACCGGTATCCCTTGCCGAGCAGCGGCCAGCATCACTTCTGCTGACTCTCCCACGCCGGGACGCTCCGCGCTGCCGAGTACGGTGGTGCCGCGTTCGGGTAGTCGCGGCATTTTCAGCGGTAAGGTCAACACCACCGCTGCTACCGAGACCAGTTTATTTTGTGCTTCCGCCATTTCGCCGCCCATTCTTTTTCCTTAGCGCCTAAATCTTTCCCTTAGTTTCGGGGTTTAACGAATGGGAACGCCAACACCTGCCGGATATCACAGCCCAGCAACATCATCGCCATCCGATCCATTCCCAGTCCTAACCCGCCCAGGGGGGTCATTCCCAGTTCCAAACAGTTCAAGAAATCCTCATCCAGGCTCATAGCTTCCGGATCGCCCGCCGCGGCCGCTAGCGACTGCTGAGTAAAGCGTTCGCGCTGGTCTCGCGGGTCAGTTAGTTCGCTGTAGGCAGTTCCCAGCTCCATCCCGAAAGCCACCAGATCCCAGCGTTCTGCCAAGCGGGGGTCAGTGCGGTGCCGGCGGGTAAGCGGAGAAGACTCCACCGGGAAATCACAGTAGAAGGTGGGTTTTACCGTGCGTGCCTCTACCAGCTCGTCATATAGCGTCCCCAGCAAGGTACCGCAATTGGCGCCCGGCGGCGGGGTGAGGTGGTGCTCTACGCACAGGCTCCGGAGCTCTTCCTCGCCGGTGTCGGGAGTAACCGTGGTTCCCACCGCTTGTGATACTGCCTCGAAAACCGAGATTACCCGCCACTGGCCAGAGATATCGACTTCCTCAAATTCTGCGTCGCTGCTACCGGTGCCAGCATCTTCCGGATTTATCGGGCGTAATGCAATTTCTTTACCGTGAATCGCCCGCGCGGCCGCCTGGTAAAGCTCGCGGGTCAAAGTCATCATCTCTCGGTAATCAGATCCGGCTTTATAGACCTCCAGAGAGGTGAACTCGGGGTTGTGAGTGGCGTCCGCGCCCTCGTTCCTAAAGGAGCGTCCCATCTCGAAGATTGCCCCCATCCCCGCTATGGCCAGACGTTTTAGATATAGTTCCGGGGCAATCCGCAAGAACATATTTACCTGGTAGGCATTGGAATGGGTAACGAAAGGACGGGCATTGGCACCGCCTTGGACCGCCTGCAACATGGGGGTTTCCACCTCCAGGTAGCCGCGTTCTATCAGTTCTTTGCGCACCGCGCTTAATGCCCGCGAGCGTGCCTGTAGTCGGCGCATGGCCGCGGCATCATTGAGCAAAGTCATGGTGCGTTCGCGGGTGCGGGTGGAAATGTCTAGGCGCGCAGCAGGATGGGGAATTGGACGCAAGGCTTTCGCTGCCAGCGTCCAGTTTTCTGCTATTAAGGAGGGCGTGCCTCTGCGCGAGGCTCCACAGCGGCCACTGACTACTATCAGGTCACCTAAGTCCAGTAGTCGCAGATGAGCGAACTGTTCCGGGGGCAGGTTTCGTCTTTCCAGCACTACCTGGAGGTAGTAGCCTTGGTAGTACAAATCCCAAAACACTACCCCACCGTGATTCCTCCGCGCCACAATTCGACCAAACGTGCGAATCGCTGCTTCACCCTCACCCTCGTCTACCTGGGCTTTCGCCTGTGATAGGGGCATCCCTAAATCGAAACCTGCCGGGAAGGATTCTATTCCCGCCGCACTGAGCTTTTCGGCTTTCGCCCGCCGGGAGCGTTGCTGTTCACTCAGTTTTACCTGCAGCTTGGCGGCGGTGTAGTCGCTGCGCATCGCTTCCAGCTCGCTAAGGTACTGGCTATCTACCTCCCAATCAAAGGGCTCCCCGCGCACGGAAGCCTGCGGCGCGGGCACAAACCCTTCTAACATTCCCGCGGCGATAAGCGATAAGGGCACTAAGGGGTCGGAAGAAAAACAAAAGTAGCGCGGCAACCATTTCGGGTTATAACGGGCGTTGGATTCATAGAGGGATTCCAGTTGCCAAAAACGGGAGGCTTTCACAAACAGGGCGCGCTTAACCCGATCATTGATAGTAGCGTCAACGGCCTCGCCCTCTACAAAAATTTCTCTAAACATCGCGAAGTTTAACGAGAAACGCTCTATGCCCTTTTCGGAGCCTTGTTGCAGCAGGGTGAGCACCATGGCTTCTACTACCCCATTGACCGCTGACTCTGCCCGGCGCATTAGATTAAGGGAAACGGCACGCTGCCCCCAGGGAACGAAAGTAAGCAGGCATTGTAACTGTCCGTCTTTGCCCCGCGCGGTTACGATCAGCTGTTCGCTTTCTTGGGGAGCAAACATTCTATCGAGACTCATAGAGAAGCCGCGTTCATTACCCCGCCGGAACAGCTCCGCCACCATCGCCACTTCCCGCAGCTGTGCCGGAGAAAGTTCGCCTTGCCTGCGGATTTCGATCTCTACCCCTGCCCGGGCAACCCTTCTTTGTGCCGCAAGCAAGGCACGTCCGGCGCTAGAGTTATGTTCAAAACGTTCGGGGCTGATAATGGCTTCATCCCCCATTTTGCGTACCCTAAGCCCCTGGTTACGGTAGATACGTGCCCCCTGGGCGCTAGCAGAAATTACCGCCGGAATCCATCCTTGGCGATAGCAGTAGGACTTCCATCTTTGCACCGCGTTTTCCCAGGAAGAAGGATCTCCTATTGGATCTCCGGCCGCTAAGGCCACCCCGAGAGCTACCCCGTAGGAAACCACCGCCTGCCCATCGGCACTAAAAATCACTGCCCGGTTATCGCGGGTGGCATAGTAGCTTAAGGAATCAGCTTTCCCCCATTTTATTAATAGGCTACGTAACGCTAGGTCTTCACTGCGCGTGCGAGCCTTTACCCGTTGACCGAGAATAAAACGATTGGCGGCAATCATCATTACCAGGCCCGAAAGCACCATGATGAAGAAGCTGAGAGCGCGAAAACCTGGCTGGTGGGCAAACATGAAATGGATGGCCAGGCCCCGGTGTAGTCGCAGACCTGACATGCGAGAGTAGACCCAAATCGCCAGGGGACTACTAGCCCAACTGCGCGGTGCAATCACCCGAGCCATGGCGAACCCAATTCCAAACACCAGCAACTGGCCGCTTATTAGAATAACCAGGGCTTTCCAGGCGGATTGGGCATTGATTTTTCCCCAGAAACTGCGCGCCGATGCGAATAGCACCGCCATAATCAACGCCGCTATCGCCAGACGCGTGCCCAGGATGATCTGGTCTGTCAGGTCAAAGTCGGAGTCGGAGAAAGAAAATATCAGAGCTACCAGGCAGAGCAGACCGTGCAGAGCCTGCAAGGCAATGAGGACGATAACTCCGATCCGTTTGCGGGAAAAACATAGCAGCGCCAAGAAAGCCAATAAAACCGCAGTCCCTAAAGTAGCGGTAGAGGGTACTCCCAGAACGGTTAGCACCAGGTAGGTAAAACGCCCAATATGATGCCCGACGGCATAGCGGAACGGAATCATTACCAGGCAAAATAGGGCGGCAATAGTATAGATCCACCCCATCCAGGCGGGGACGCGCTGACGCCAAGAACTATTGGATTTTTCTTTTCCTGCTACCCGCATCTAAATCTCCACAACTACCGGTACGATCATGGGGCGACGGCGCAACCGGCGCGCCACCCAACGCCCCAATGCGCGACGCATTGCCTGTTGCAAGCGATAAGGATCGCTATCTCCTTGATTTAATGCTCTTTGCAACGCCTCAGTCACATCCGGTAGTACTTCCCTAAACACCCCCTCGTCCTCGGCCATCCCCCGAGCGGTAATATGCGGGCCGGCAGCAATAATCTTGGTGGGCACATCTACCGCGGCAAAGACAGAAACGAAGCCTTCTTCACCCAAGGTCATGCGATCCTTTAGCTGATCTTCATTGATTTCTCCGATAGATCCGCCGTCAACATATACGTATTCGCAATCCACCTGTCCCACTACTCGCGCTTGCCCGTCTTTGAGGTCGACTACTACCCCGTCCTCGGCTAATGCCACGTTTTCTTCCGGTACCCCGGTGGCTTGAGCGATTTTTCCGTTAGCAATGAGGTGCCTGATTTCGCCGTGAATCGGCATTACGTTCTTGGGTTGCACAATGTTGTAGGTGTAGAGCAGTTCCCCTTCGGCAGCATGCCCGGAAACGTGAACCGCGCGGTTGCCTTTATGGACTACATTGGCACCTTGACGCATCAGCGCGTTAATCACCCGGTAAACCGAGTTTTCATTCCCGGGAATCAAAGAGGAGGCCAGTAGCACCGTGTCTTCTGGCTCTAGGGACACAAACCGGTGCTCGCCCTGGGCGATCCGCGAGAGCGCTGCCATAGGCTCCCCCTGGGAACCGGTTACCATCCACACTCGTTTCTTGGGGGGTAAACGTTTGAGGTCGTCGGCGCGCACCACTACTTCCGGGTCTAAGTCCAGATATCCGGCCTGCGCCGCAATGTTCATATTGCGTTCCATCGACCGCCCCGAAAGGCACACTTTGCGCCCTACTGCCCGGGCAGCGTCCAGCACCTGTTGCACGCGGTGAACATGGGAGGCGAAGGAGGCCACGATTACTTGCCCAGTAGATTCGGAGAGTACCTGGCGGATGACCGGACCGATTTTGCGTTCCGGCGCAATAAAACCGGGAACTTCCGCATTAGTGGAGTCCACTAAGAACAGATCCACGCCCTCTTCTCCCATACGGGCAAAGCCGCGCAGATCGGTGATCCTTTTATCTAGGGGCAGCTGATCCATTTTGTAATCCCCAGTGACCAGGAGATTTCCAGCTTTGGTACGGATCATCACCGCTAAAGCATCGGGAATCGAGTGGGTGACTGCCAAAAATTCACAAGCGAAAATATCTAGCTCAATATGCTCTCCCTCGCGTACCTGGTGCAGATGCGTCGCCGGGAGGCGATGTTCTTCCAGTTTGGGGCGCAGAAAATCCAGGGTGAGTTGGGAACCATAGATGGGGATGTCTTCGCGCAGACGCAGCAGATAGGGTACCGCCCCGATATGATCTTCGTGACCGTGGGTGAGCACCAGCGCGACTACGTCATCCATGCGTCCTTGCAGATAGGAAAAGTCGGGGAGAATCAGATCTACACCGGGTTGGATTTCTTCGGGGAAAAGTACCCCGCAATCTACAATCAGGATTTTGCCGTTTAGCTCGATTACGGTCATGTTCCGGCCGACTTCCCCCAGGCCTCCCAGAGGAACTACCCGGATGGTGTCGGATTTGAGTTTCGGCGGTAAAGAAAGTTCAGGATACAGCGGATTCACGTTCCTAATTGTCCCGAGTTTGCCCGCCTATAGCAAACTTCCGCGCGCACTGAACCCTTAATATCCCCTTTAAAGCAGGTAAGGGGGTTAGACCCGCAATGCTGGTCTCGGGATATCCGCTAAGCACCTGGGGTATCGAGGAGGTGCGTCTAGAAAACTTAGAGCAACCCGAAACTTTCCAGAGCCGCGCGCAGCTGCGCAATATCCTCTTCGCTGGCCGGAGCTAGCGGCAGGCGCAGAGTATCGGAGGGAATAACTTTTTGTAGGGCCAGGGCATGCTTAGCCATAACCGCGCCCTGTCCCCCTCCCATTAACGCTTTCACTAGGGGTTCTAGCTCCAGGGAGAGTTGCAGCGCCTCCTGGTAGTCTCCGTTTTCTACCAGCTGCACCATTTTGCGGTAGCTGGAGCCGGCTACGTGCCCAACCACGCTGATTACCCCCACCGCGCCATGGGTAAGCCAAGAATAGTTGAGGCCGTCATCGCCGGAATAAAAAGCCAAACCGGTTTCATTGATGCGTCGCGCCCCGACTTCCACTTTGCCAGTGGCATCTTTTACCGCCACGATATTGTCGATCTCTGCCAGGCGCATAAGGAGTTCATCACCGATAGCTACCCCGGTGCGTCCGGGAATATCGTAGAGCATCACCGGCAGGTCAATTTGGCCAGCCACTTTAGCGAAGTGCTGATAGAGCCCTTCTTGAGAAGGACGCGAATAGTAGGGGCTAACCAGCAAAATCCCGTCTGCCCCTGCCTCCTGGGCGCTGCGTGCCATCCGCACCGAATGTTCGGTGTCATTAGAGCCCGCCCCCGCAGTGATATAGAAGTCTTTGCCTACCGCTTGACGGATCGACTTAATCAACTGTTCTTTTTCATCCAGGTGAGTAGTCGGTGATTCCCCGGTGGTACCCGAAAGTACCAGGTGATCAATTCCCTGGTCTACCAAATGTTTTGCCAGGCTGGCGGCGGCGTCGTAGTCTACGGAGCCATCCGGGTGGAACGGGGTCACCATTGCTACCCCAACCGGTGCGGGAAGCCGATAAGTACAATCTGCGTTGCTCATATCCCTACTCTACCTACGCCACCTGGAGATTTTTCTTTCGTCCAAAAAGCGAGCGGGAAGGGTCTACAGGTCACTAAACCAAAGATGCTGCACCATGGATTCATGGCCTACTTTTAGGCCTTGGCGCAAACCGGCGGGAGCAAACCCGCATTCGGAAAAGAACCGGATTTTTTCTTGTGTCTCGGCCGCTAGCCAAATCTGTACCCGGCTAGCCCCGGATAGGCGCAACATATCGCCGATCGCATTTACCAGGCGGGAGGCGTCGGCCAGGTTATTTTCCCAATCGGCAACCTCTAAAGCCACGATTTCGGCATCCGCATTTTTTTCTGCGAGCGGTGACTGTTTAGGTTGCACCAGCATTTTGGGGGCGGGGGCAATCGCCGCCAAACCGACCACCTGTCCTTCATTTACGGCGGTAAGCAGGTGATGTTTTGGCGAGGGCGGGCTAAATAGCGCCTGCTGCCAGGCACGGGTAATCTGCTCTGGATCAATCAGCGCTAAGGTTTGCGGGCCGATCTGTCCCAAATGGGATTGCAAATCTGCCTGCATGGCTTGTGCCTGGATGCGTCCCCAAGTCGGTAAATCTTCGCTTTTCGCTAAACGTACGGTTTCTTTAGCGGTAGCTGGAGTACTCACCTTAAATCCCTAAATCCATGATTTTATCCAGCCCCACCGTAAGGGGAGCCGCAGCTGCCACTTTCCGGACTGCCAGCAATACCCCGGGCATAAAGGAGGAGCGATCAAAACAATCAGTGCGCAAGCGCAGCTGTTCCCCCAGGTTAGAAAGCAGCACTTCTTGGTGCGCATTGGCACCGAGCATCCGCAGGGAATGGATCCCCACATCCCCCACTTTCATGCCGCGCGCTCCCTCGGGATCGGTGGTGGTGGCATCGGGAGCGGTAGGCACACCGGCTTGCCTGCGGGCGGCCGCCATGTCTTGCGCAGTTGCCAGCGCTGTCCCGCTAGGGGCATCTAGTTTCTTAGGATGATGAGTTTCTACGATCTCGGCGGAAGTGAAAAAAGGCGCCGCCAACCGTGAAAAAGCCATCACTAATACCGCGGAGAGGGCAAAGTTGGGGGCAATCAAGACGTTACGTCCAGTTTCGCGCGCCACTTCCTGGATTCTTGCCTGTGCGTCCTCGTCCCAACCGGAGGTTCCGACTACCGCATGGGCTCCGCTGCGTAAAATCGCGGCGGTATTGGCAAAACTGGCGCTCGGAATGGTGAACTCCACTGCGACCTCGGCTCCGGACAGAGCCTGGGAGGTGATCTCATCTTTACTGCCCAGACGGGCGACTAGCTGCAAGTCCGCAGATTCTGTGATCGCTTGACAAGCGGCCTGCCCCATCCGTCCCTGGGCGCCGACCACCGCTACTTTTAGTTTTTCACTCACGCTAACTCACACCCTCTGGTTTATTGGCGTTAATAATCTGAGCTTTATCTGGGCACAGAGTTTGCCCAGCTATCTGCAGATTGTTGTACCATTCTTGCCGCAACTCGGCAGAATCTACTTTGGTGTAGATATCGGACAGAGTCTGTTTATTCGCCGCCGAATCGGGTTGCTTGGTGTCTAGCAGTCCGCACAGGGATTGTACCGGCCCCAATACTATTTCGGCGGTGCGCTGGTCATAGTGGTTCTTTTCCATCACCTGTTTAACGAAAGAGTTTTGCGCTTCCGACAGGTGGTCTTTGGGAGTAAACGCCACTGTCGGAGTCGGTGAAGCGGTGGGGGTAGTGGGCGTCGCCGAAACGGAACTAGTCACTTTCGGGTTCGGGTTATGGGTAGTTTTTTCGGGAGCGGATGGCTGCGCGGAGGGACTGCAAGCACTTAGCAGCGCCGCGGCAGCAATAACTGGGAAAAGTTTCTTTATCTTCACCCGTTCAGCTTATGCCACCGCCGGGCGTACCACGACTTTCACCTGTGGTAAGCCGAGAAATTGCGCTGCCAGCTCACTAATTTGTGCGCTATTTACTGCTCGCAGGGCAAGGTTTAACTGCTCGATGGTGCGCAGGCGGCCTCCATTTACTTCCGCTCGTCCCAGGCGCGCCATGCGGGCGCGGTTATCGTCCATCCCCAGTAACACTCCCCCGCTGAGCTGGCCTAATGCTTCCGTTAGTTCGCCCTCGGGAACACCGAATTCTGCGAGTTTTTCAAGTTCCATCACCAGTAGTTTCCCCACTTGCTCCAAGTTAGCGGGGGCGCACCCGGCGTAGAGGCCGAAGGATCCGCTATCGCTATATGCCGAGTCAAAAGCATAGGTGGAGTACGCCAGTCCCCGTTTTTCCCGGATTTCTTGGAAAAGTCGGGAGGACATTCCCCCGGATAACACCGTTAGCAGCAAACTGAGCGTGTCACGCTGGGGGTCACTAGCGGGCAGAGAGCGGGTTCCAATAAAGATTTGTCCCTGTTCCACGGTTTTTTCTACCGTGACGCTGGCCGGCACCGCCGGATCCGGCTGGAGACGCTCAGGAACTTCCGGATCGGTTTGGCTGGGCAACTCCCAACCGTTTTTCTCGGCAGCCTCCAAGAGCAACTGCGCTAGGTGGTCATGATTAATATCTCCAGCGGCCGCAACTACCAGGTTCCGAGGCTGGTACCAGCGCTGATGATGGGCTTTCACCGCCTCTAGCGGCGTGGCCGCTACGGTTTGGGCGGTGCCGCCTACCGGCAGCCCCAGCGGGGAACTGGGGAATAGTTCACCCAAGAATTTTTCGTAGCCAACATCTTGGGGATCATCTTGGGACATGGCCAGTTCGTCCAGGATAACTGCCCGTTCTAGTTCGAAATCTGCCGGTGCCAGCGTGGGGCGCGCCAGCATTTCGGTGAGGACTTCCACCGCCATCGGCAGGTCGCGCGAGAGTACCCGGCAATAATAGTGGGTGGATTCTTTAGCGGTGGCAGCGTTTAGTTCTCCACCCACGGCATCGAATGCCCGCGAGATTTCCCGGGCATCGCGGGTCGCGGAGCCTTTAAACAGCAGGTGTTCTAGGTAGTGGGTGGATCCCAAATGTTCGGGGCCTTCATCGCGCGAACCGGCGGGAATCCAAAATCCCAATACTACCGAGGGCGAGGCCGGTACCTGTTGGGTAATCAGGCGAATACCACCGGCCAGTACCGATCTTTCGATTAGGGTTTCGCCTTCGCTAATACTTAGGCGGGGGGCAGTGGCAGAAAGCGGCAGTTCGTAAAAGTTTTGTTCAGGCATTTTCTCTTATTTGGGTTTGATAGTTTTCGCTACAGTTTCCCGGTTTCTTCCGGCTTCCCGGGCGTTATATCCGGGTGGTTGCTCTGGTTGGGGAGGCAGTTAATGCGCGGGCGCATCCGCATTGCAACGCGCCGAGGACAGTAAAAATCCCTAAGGCGAGGGTTAATAGTCCCGTTTCCGCGCTGCCGGCGATAGCGGCATAGATTAGAGAAAAGACGGTGAATGCCAATGCGATTAGGGTGGCGCGTGCCCAAAAACGGCGAGGATCGAGTTTAAAGATCAGACGCAAACCCGCGAAAATTAGTTGGAATCCGCCAGCTACTGCCCCGAAAACCAGCGCCAGAAACCCGGTAAACATGGTTAAGAGTCCGGAGTCGGAAGTGGTAGAAACCGACAGTAGTATCAGAGCGAAAAATAGGCACAAGAAAAGCATGCTTGCGGCCACTATTAGGTCGAAGTATCTGCGCATCTAGGATCTCTTTTCTTAAAAAATTAAAGGAGGCGAGGGCGAGATTATCTCGCCCTCGCCAACTTATTTAGCGACTATTCGTCGTCACCGTCTGCTTGCTCGTCGCGGCGATCGTCGCGACGATTGTTGCGATGTCGGCGCGAGCGGTTACGAGAGCGGCGCGGGCGATCTTCGTCCTCGGAGCGGCGAGATTCCTGCTTAGCCTCATTTTCGGCTAGCTCGGCTTCTTGCTCTTCACTGAGTACGGCCACCAGCGAGAGTTTGCCCCGTTCGTCGATCTCTTCGATCTCTACCTGCACCTGGTCGCCAACGTTGAGTACGTCTTCGACCTGGTTGATTCGCTTACCCCCTACCAGGCGGCGGATCTGCGAAATGTGCAGCAGTCCGTCCTTGCCGGGGGTCAGGGAAATGAAGGCTCCGAAGGAGGTGGTTTTCACCACGGTTCCTACGAAACGTTCCCCTACCTCAGGCATTTGCGGGTTAGCAATCGCGTTGACTGCTGCCCGGGCGGCCTCGGCAGATTCGGCGTCAGCGGAGGAAATATAGACGGTGCCGTCGTCTTCAATTACGACTTCGGCTCCGGTGTCCTCTTGGATCTGGTTAATCATCTTGCCCTTGGGTCCGATGACTTCACCAATCTTGTCTACCGGCACCTGGACGGTGATGATGCGCGGTGCATAGGGGCTCATTTCGTCCGGTTCCGGAATCGCCTGTTCGATCAGGTTCAAGATCTCTAGGCGGGCTTCCTTCGCCTGGGCTAGCGCACCTTTCAGCACGTCAGAGGGGATACCGTCTAGTTTGGTGTCCAGCTGCAAGGCGGTAATGAAGTCCCGAGTACCGGTGACCTTGAAGTCCATATCCCCGAAGCCGTCCTCGGCTCCCAAAATATCGGTCAGGGTCATGTACTTGGTGGTGCCGTCCTCGTTCGGTTCGCTCATTAGACCCATCGCGATCCCGGCGACCGGCGCCTTTAGCGGCACGCCCGCGTTTAGCAGCGAAATCGTGGAGGCACAAGCCGAACCCATGGAGGAAGAGCCGTTGGAGCCCATAACTTCGGATACCTGGCGGATAGCGTAGGGGAACTCTTCCTTGGAGGGAAGTACCGGCTCTAACGCCATTTCTGCCAGGTGACCATGCCCGATTTCCCGTCGCTTGGGGCTGCCTACGCGCCCGGTTTCACCGGTGCAGTAGGGCGGGAAGTTGTACTGGTGCATATAGCGTTTGCGAGTCTCCGGCCCCAGGTTGTCTAGCTGCTGCTCCATGCGCAGCATATTCAGGGTGGTTACCCCCAGCACCTGGGTTTCGCCGCGACGGAAAATCGCAGATCCGTGCAGACGGGGCAGCACTCCCGCGCGCGCATAGAGCGAGCGAATCTGGTTCGGCTGGCGTCCGTCCATCCGCACACCCTCGTTTAGGGTGCGGGTACGGATTAGCTCTTTCTCGAGGGCGCGGAAAGCCGCTTTGAGCTCTTTCTCGCCTTCGGGGAAACGCTCTTCCAGATCGGCGAGCATTTGGTCTTTGATTTCATCAACCCGGTCTTGCCGGTCAAGCTTTTCGGCGATCTGTACCGCCTGGTCAAGCTGTTCGCGGCAGTTTTCGGCTACGGCATCCCAGTGTTCGTCCTCGAAGTCTTTAAACAGCGGGAACTCTAGGGTTTCCTTCTGGCACTTGGCCGCTACCTGCGCTTGGGCGCGACACAATTCTTTGATGAAGGGCTTGGCGGCCTCGAGGCCAGCGGCTACCACATCTTCGGTAGGTGCGGTCTGTCCCTGCTGGATCAGATCCCAGGTACCTTCACCACCGCCGGCCTCTACCATCATGATGGCGACGTCTTCGCCACCGCCCTCGGTCTGAATAACCCGACCGGCAACCACCATATTGAAGGTGGAGCGTTCCATTTCGCTGTAACGCGGGAAAGCTACCCACTGTCCATCGATCAGGGAGATGCGGGTACCGCCGATCGGCCCGGAGAAGGGCAGACCGGAAATCTGGGTGGACATGCTGGCGGCGTTAATGGCCAGCACATCGTAGGCGTCGTCGGGATGTACAGTCAACACGGTGGCTACAACTTGTACCTCGTTGCGCAGCCCTTTTACGAACGAGGGGCGCAGCGGACGGTCAATTTGGCGAGCGGCCAAAATCGCTTCAGTGCCGGGACGGCCTTCCCGCCGGAAGAAGTTTCCGGGGATACGTCCGGCCGCGTATTGACGTTCTTCTACATCAACGGTGAGTGGGAAGAAATCAAACTGGTCGCGCGGGTTTTTCCCTACCGTGGTGGCAGATAAAACCGTGGTTTCATCATCCAGGTAAGCCAGCGCACTGCCGGCAGCCTGTTGGGCGAGTAGGCCAGTTTCGAAGCGCACGGTGCGCTGTCCGAAACGACCGTTATCGATGATTGCCTCAGAGGCAATCACTTCTGGATCGTCCATCATTTTCTTTTATTTACTCCTTGATATTCCATCTTCTAGGGCCGATGCCCTCCTGAGAGCTATCACCTTGTGATGGGCGGTCAACGATCGAGACCCACGGAGAAAGGCGACTAGAAACTGCAGCGCCTGATCCGGAGGCCACCACCGAAGACCAAAACCGGGGTGATAGCAATTCGGCCCGGCGTTAACCGGGCCGATATTTCTATGTTAGTGGCGCAAACCGAGACGCGCGATCAGAGAACGGTAACGTTCAATATCGATGTCTTTCAGGTAGCCTAACAGGCGGCGCCGCTGTCCCACCAACAGCATTAGTCCCCGACGGGAGTGGTGATCATGCTGATGAGTTTTGAAATGCTCAGTTAGATCCGAGATCCGCTTAGAAAGCAGCGCGATCTGAACCTCAGGCGAACCCGTATCACCGGGATGGGTCGCATATTCTTCCATGATCTTGGCTTTTTCTTCTTTACTCAGTGCCACTGGGTTCTCCTTTTTATCTACTTGTTGCACGGAGCACCGGGGCAGTTTCACCCGGGCATGACGCATCCGTGGCCGGCTTGTAACGGCTTTACTAGCCTAACATTAGCGCTGCTGGCAATCCTATTTTGGCGCTGGTGAACTAGGACACGCGCAAGCGGGGCTAAAGCGGAGGTAGCGAGGACGAGGGTGCAAGTACCGTGTGGGCTACGCACGGGGGCTTGGTTTTTCCTCCCGCCCAAGAATTCGGAAAAAGACCGCAGGCATTTTCCGAATTCTTATGCCCACCGCGCCTGCTCGGATAAAACCAAGCCCCCGCGCTGGTGCGGCACCAATCTGTTTCCTGCGGGCACGCCCTAGCCTGCGCGGAAGGCACTTCCCATTTCGCCCTCGGGCTGTGGCATCCGGCCGTCTTTGATGGCTCGCAAAAATTCGGCGTGGTCGGCCTCGGTCTGGTCGGCGTAGGCTCGGGCGAAGGTGGCGAGGGCTTGCCCCGGTTTATCGGATTTGCCCAGGTAGCCGGCGATCTTGGAGGCGCCGTGGGTACGCGCGTGGCCTTTCGCTAGCAGCAGCCCTACGATTCCCGCATAGTCGCATAGGGATTTGGCGCCCAGGCGATCCAGGGGCACGGTTCCTTTCATATTGCGGAACTGGCGCACATAGTATTGCCGCTCCCCTACGCTCGCCCAGCCTAACAGCGGGTCAGATACGGTTTGCAGCGCTTTTTGATATTCAGCTACTCGCTGCCCCTGGTGGGCGTGCCATTCTTTAGAGCCGTGCACATATTGGGCGAGTACTGAGCGCCGTGCCTGTTTGAGCTGTAAGAAAATTACGTCCGTGGGGGTGGAGCCTTGGAGCAATGCGATATAGGCGCGCAAACCTACCGAGCCTACTCCTACTACTCGCTGCGCAATATCGACCAGGGTGTATCCGCCTAACACTCGCGCCCATTGCGGCGAAATGGTGTGCAGATATTCGTCGAGGGCGCGCGCCAGGTTATCCCAATCAGCTGGGGGAATCTGGGTGGTTAGCGGAGGTTCGGGGGTAATCTTCAGGCTGCCTTCGGATTCTTGGGCGAACTTAGGGAGCGCCCGATCCGAGGTACGTTTCATAGCTTTGGCGGCGGCACGTTCGATCTCTTTTGCCAACTTGGGCGTTAGCTCTCTAGAGGTAAGTTTCTCCAGGTCAATCCGGTTAAAAGCGCGTTCAAAGAGGGGGCGTCCCGCCAGCAGACTTATTTCGTCCCGGTAGGCGTTTACGCAGGCAATCACGGCGTCGGAGCATTTGGATTCGGAGAGATTATTTTCCCGCCCCGCCACGTGGATGGAGGCAGTCAGGCGGCGCAGGTCCCATTCCCAACTGCCGGTATGTGCCTCGTCGAAGTCGTTGAGATCCATCACCAGTTCCCCTTCGGGAGAACGGTAAAATCCGAAGTTTCCTAGGTGGGAATCCCCGCATACTACCGGTTGAATCCCGGTGGAAGGCAAGGCAGCGGAGTCGGCGGCTTGTACTACCGCGGCTCCCCGCAAGAATCCGTAGGGCGAGGACGCCATGCGTCCTACCCGGATGGGGATCAGATTTTCCACTCTGCCCTGGTGGGAGGCTTGGATAAGGGCGATAGGGTCACGATCTGGCGCCGGCACCCAGGCCGCCAGGGAACTGAAGGGAACGGTTTCGCGCAGCGAGCGCCCGTATTGATAGCGCTGTTCGCGCGGTTCGGGAGGAGCGAGCAAGGAACGATATTGCACCGGAATATTCACGGTCTAAACTCTATATTCTTTAGGTGTCCTTGGCAGATATTGACACGTTTTCGCTAGTAAAAAACGGCGCTAGCATCGGTGCTGGAGGTAGCCTTCGTGACGCTGGGAAACGCCTTCACCAGTTAACCGGAAAAACCGGATAACTGTGGCAGCCCCATACCCTGCCACGAACTATCCGGAATTTCCGGATAGTTGCTCCCAACCGTATTGCGATCATTAGTTCTATTTGAGCGGCTCGGTTACGCGCCGGAGCTTGATTTCTCCTCCTGCCCAGACGTAGCACTCTCCTAAGGTGACTGCCTCTCCCTCGCCCTCGGAAAACGCCTCAATAACAACATTTTTAACGCGAATAAAGCCCGGGGTGCGGACAAAGGTATTGAGCAAATCCGGTACCTTTTAAATTTAGGAAAAATGAACGAGACTATTTAAGCGGAAAAGTAGGGTTTGCCAGGTCAGAGGGCTACCTTTTTTAGTTCAAAGCCCAATCCGGCTGACGTATCGGGGGAAGGTGACGATGATTTTACGAGTTGTCCTGGAAGGGCTGGTGCTGGGCGCGCTGCTGATTCTGCTCTGCGCCATCGGTATTCGCAAAAGCCCGGTTAATATGGTGTATCTTTACCCTCTCCAGGTGCAGGAACGGTGCGTAAAGTTGGGATTGACCACGCGTAATAAAATCAAACGCGGCCGCGCGATTTTCAAAGCAATTTGCATTCCCGGCTACATTATTTACACACTGGTCTGTGTTTATGCGATAAATGACGCCCGAGGATTCCTGGCAGGCTTTTGGCAGATAGCGGCAATTTTGTTCATCACTAACCTCATCGACCGTTTCTTGGTAGACGAATACTGGGTGGGACGCACCGGGGCGTGGGTTATCCCTGGTACCGAAGATTTACAGCCGTACATTAGACTCCGTGAAAAGGTCATCAAATGGCTATTCGGCACCGTCGGGGTGGCAGTTTTGGCAGCTATTCTCTCTGCTATAGCCACAGTTTTCACCCGCTGAAGCTAAAACATTTCCTGGCTGCGCCGACGCCCCCTACTGCCCACACAGGGCTTGCTTGTAGAGATTGGCTATCACCGCGGCCCCGGTATTGGTGGGATGGGTGCCATCATCTACCAGGTATTCCCGATGTCCTTCGCTGGCCGCCCACCAGTCAATAATCCCCACATTCGGATTGGCGTTCGCCAGACGGTTCAATATTTCATTATTGATATCTTGCAAAGGATTCGGATCGCGGATAGTCACCAGATACATGGGCCTGCCTTCGGCGGTGTCGATCAGGTTTTGCACCAGCCGATCGCCGTACAACACCCCGTTACTGCCTAAGGCATACACCAGAACCCGGGGACGAATCCCCTGATTCTGGTATCTAGCAAGTACCTCCGGGCCGCGCTGGATTTGGCGACTAGTTTTCCCATCGACCACCGCGTTTGGCAACACTTTCTTAATCGCCGGGGTAGCCTCGTCAGTTACCGAATCCCCAATGATGAGCACGTCGGCGTTACAGGTGCCGGTGGCCGGATCTATCTGCCAGCCGGTGGTATCCAAGTTGTTGGGAACCTTCTTGGCCACGGGTTTTATCCCCTTAGACTCTTCTTCCGCCTTTTCCTGCGCCTGGTCTTTCTCGTCCTTATCTTTAGCTGCTTGCTTCTCTACCTTCGGGGAGGGGGCAGCAGTAGCGGCAAGTTCGGGACGCAATTGCACCGCCCGGTTTTTCGCTATCTGCCCCCAGTTAGCGGGGTAAAACGCCAAGAGCCCGGCTACTACCAGTGACAGCGCGGAAAGCACTGCGAAAACGGTTAGCTGGATTTTGCGGAGCCGGCTCTGCGCCTTAAGTTTCGCGACTTTCTTTTCTCCCGGTTTTTTCCAAAGAGAACTCAGCAGGCTGGAGGGTGCTTCTGTCAGATGATAGAAAACTTCTCCGGCAACTACCACTATCAGGAGCTGCAAAACTTGCTGCCACCAGGTGGGCGGAACTGTGCGGGTGGCCGGATTCAGCATCAGCAGGATGGGGAAATGCACCAGGTAGAGGGCGAAGGAGCGGGAACCCAGATAGTTAAAAACCGGGTTGCATAGCAGTTTCGAAATCATCGCCTCCTCAGAAACAGCCGCCCTGATTATTAGCGCACTTAGGATCGCCGCCAGCAGGAACCCGCCGAGGTACATCGCCGGCATCTCCCCATTTCCCCCGATAGCGAAGACTATTAACGCCCCGAGGCTCCCGGCTGCCAGTATCTGCAGCGCAGTGTCTTTTCCGGTCTTTGCCTCGTCAGCAGAGCCGGAACCCGACGAAGAAACCTGCGGGAAAATAAAAGCTAAGAACGCGCCCACTAGCAGCTCCGCGGCGCGAGTATCCAGGCCGTAATAGGCGTGAGTAACATCCTCCCCCGCCATCCAAAAGATCGCCATTGCCGCCGCAGACGCCAGAATCATCACTGCGGTAATCGCCGGGGCTGCGCGCCGAACTTTGAGCAGCAGGTAGACGATCAGCGGCCAGATCACATAGAACTGCGCCAGCACCCCCAAGAACCATAGGTGGGTGAGCGGAGAGGGCAGGCCTGCCGCCGCGAAATAGGGAACGTTACGGAAAATATAAAACCAGTTGCTAACGAATAAGGTCGCCGGTAGGCAGTCGCTTTGCACTTTCAGCAACAGACTGGGCGCGAATAGATAGGTCAGGGCGGCGCTAAGCGCGATGGTGATAACTATCGGGAAAAATAGCCGCCAAAAACGCCGCAAAAGGTAGCGCCGATAAGAAAAAGTCCCTTTATCGAGGGCGCTGACGACGCTGCGAGTAATCAGGAACCCGGAGAGTACGAAGAATACGGTAACCCCGATAAATCCGCCGGTTAACACGCTGGGGCGCAGGTGGTAGAGAACTACCGCCACAATTGCTAGCGCTCTTAGCCCATCTAGTGCCTTTATCCTGCTACTCCGGCGCCGCTCAGGAAGAGATTTTCCTGGCGCCTGCGTATTTTCGGACAAAGATTGCGGGGAACTTTGATCTTTTGCCATGGTTATGGTTAAAGTCTAGCGTGGGTTGAAATCAGCTTAAAAACAGTCCATAAACTCCCTGCCAACTCGTTATTTCCAGTCCGCCCTCGCAGCGAAAACCTACCGTTTATCCTTATCTGCACCCCTAGGTTTTGTAAGGATAGCGTTTATCCTTTCATCCGCCCCTTACTTTTGTAAGGATAAGCCTTATCCTTACAATTACCTGGTTTTACCTGCGTTAATAAATTTAAATCTATCGGTACCGCAACATCAGCAATCACGACTTCCGTAATTCCCACATTAGAAGATGCGAGCTAGCAGTCGCCCCCCCCTGGCGCACCCAAAGTAACCGCCAGAAGTATCCGGAAGTCGGGATAAGATTAGCTAGTGAATCAAACCAGTGATTTTGATGCTAAGTTTTTGAATGGAGACAGTAGGCAGGAGAACCTGCTTTCAGCCGAAAAGTCTAAACGCCCCGCTGCTAGCGTAACTATAACCCTCGGTCTGAGCCTCGCGGTGATAATAGGTTGCGGTTCAGTCGCAAATGATATGTTCCCATTTTCGGGAGTGTTCATCACGATTATGACGAAGCTTGCCAGTTCTGGACTGGGGTTCGTAATGATTGCGGTAGTAGTGGGCTGGTTCTCGAAATCCTGGAAAATCGCTGCTAGTGTAGCTTCCGTTTCGATTCTGTTTGCGTTAGCAATCTATTACTGTGCAATACCGATCTACAACTTGCGTCCAGGCGCGGCTGGCAGCGACATTGCGAAGATTGCCCTGGTCTGGACACTGTTAGGGGTAGGGTGCGGAGTAATCGTTGGTTCAATGGCATTTTTTGCCCATTATGGATTGGTGACTCAACGATCTATCGCCACCGGCTTCCCCCTAGGTTTGATTCTAGGTCCAGTAGTGGTGGCATTACTTCAAGGCGTAGACCTGCGCAGCTTAGAGATACTGGCAGTTGTAGCAGTCACGGGTTTGATTCCCTGTATCGGCCTGTTGGCTTCACTGCGACGCACAAAAGCAAGACTGCTTATTCTTTCAGCACTAGTGGGGATTATTGTATCCGGAGGGATATTTTTACTGGTATACGCCTTATACTACTGATAAGTAACCGGTATCTACAGATCCCGCTCTCACTTATGCCCCCCAATGCTTTGGCAGCTCGCGCCCTGGCACACGCGCAAAGAGTTATCACAGGTAAAGATCCCGAAGATGGGACAACTTCCTGAAGGGCAGCTAGCGGATTTGCTCTATCCCCGCGCCCTCACCCCAGGCTTTGTCGGCGGTCAGTACGGTGACGCCTAGACGTTTTCCGAGGGCGAGGCAGAGCCGGTCACCTAGGGAGAGGTTGGTGCCGGGGTGCCATAGTTTCGCTGCCGCGACTGCGTCAGATTCGCTCACGCTTTCCACTTTCAAACCATAGGAAAACAACAAATTAGTAGCCAGGGAAATATCTGCCCCGCGGGCGAGTAGTTTTTGGGTAACCTCAGACCAGTTAGCGGCGCCCACTATGCCTTGCCCTAATGCCTGCTCTACCCGCTGCCAACCGGGTTCTTCTTGCAAGAAAGCCAGGAGAGCGGAAGCATCTAAAACAAACATTAGAGAGATTCTTTCTGAGCGGCGCTACGGCGCTCCGCGAGCAGTTCCTCTACCAGGCTACCCGCTCCAATTTGCTTCTTTATTAGCTGCTTAGCTTGCTTTTGGGTCATGGTGATAACCCCGTTTGGGGTATCTAGCATCAATAGTTGGGTGCCTTGTTCCCACTTTTGGCTACGGCGCAGCGCCGAAGGGATCACTAAACGCCCTCGATCTCCCACAGAAGTAGCATACGTGGTACTCATGCTATGACTGTACCACCTAAGCTATCCGAGAGGAATCACGAACTCAAGAACGCCTAGGTATTAACTAACCGCCGTATTCGGAGTACAATATAATTACATAGTACTTCTATTGGACTATAGGGTGATTGTTATGAATACTTCCACAGCTACCAGAATTAACTTTCGAACAGACATAAAAACCAAACAGTCTGCCGAGAAACTTTTCGATGCCCTGGGGCTTGATATGACAACCGCACTCAATATGTTCTTAAAGCAGGCAGTACGGGATCAGGCACTACCGATCCGCCCCGCCCTCACCTACGTTCCCAATGCGCAGACAGCTCGCGCCCTGGCACACGCGCAAAGAGTTATCACAGGTAAAGATCCCGAAGATGGGGCAGTTTTTGAGGACGCAAACCAGGCGGCAGATTTTCTGGACTCTCTAGCATGAAAATTATTTTTGACCGCCAGAACATCACCTAGACCCTTATCTTTACCTCGTACCCTTAAAATCTTTACTTTTTGCTACTTTCTTGCTGTAATAAGTAAAGATTTTGGGGGTGTTTGCCGTGTACGACTACGAGGGGCTGAACAAGAAACTTGCAGAACAAGGCTTGAAAAAATCTGAGCTGACTTCAATCCTGAAAATCTCCTCGCGCACTATCGCCAAAATCGCGAAGGGAGAAAAGCTGGCAGACCAGGTGATAGACAAGTTATGTGGCTATTTTTCCTGCAGCAAAGAGGATCTGTGCCGCGCGATATCCCCTAACCCCGTCCTCCAACGGCTGAGAGAAGAAAAGGAGCACCGGATTCCCGGCGGGCTTTACCATGAGCTGCAAATCCGGATGACCTACAACTCTAACCACATCGAAGGCAGCACCCTCAGCGAAGAGCAGACCAGACGGATTTTTGAAACCAATACTCTGGGAGCCGAGGACGGGCTAGAAGTCGATGACATCATCGAAACCGTAAACCATTTCCGCGCTATTGATTACTGCATCGAGGTGGCGGAAGAACCGCTCAGTGAAGAGATTATTAAGCATCTTCACTATCTATTGAAAATGAGGACACAAGCGGAGAGGCTTTCCTGGTTTCAAATCGGAGATTACAAACAGCGCCCCAACGTGGTGGGCGGCAGTAAAACCAGCGCACCGAAAGAGGTGCCCGCCGCTATGAAAGCACTAATAGCTACCTACCTAGAAATAGACACTGTATCCCTAGCGGACATCATTGAGTTTCATTACCGTTTTGAAAAAATCCACCCTTTTCAAGATGGAAATGGGCGCGTAGGACGGTTGCTTGCCTTTAAGGAATGCTTAAACCACAATCTGGTTCCTTTTATTATTGAAGATCGTAAAAAGTATTACTACTATCGCGGCTTACAAGAATACGAAACGCAAGCAGGATTCCTGCTTGATACCTGTTTAGATGGGCAAGATACTTTCCGCGCCCTCCTAGAACTTTTTGAAATCGAAACTCCCCCTAGCGCCCAGGGGGAATAGCAAATAAAGAGTTTTTCTGCGGCAGCATCGGGGATAAAAAGCCACCGCGTCTAATCATGCATCCAAAAGCCGCGAGGATGTCGCTAGTTAAATCTGTCTTTATTAACCCAATCGTAAATCCACTGCAAATTAATCAACGGCTCCGTCTGCGCATCAATCACCGGCTGAACAGTACGATAAATATCCCTCTTCACTTGTGAAAGATTGCTAATTTTAGTTACATATTTTCTGGTTTTTCTATTCCATATACTTATAAATCTAAATTGTTTATCAAATTTATAAGCATTAGTACCACCACCATCATAATATCTATAGGTTTCATCATAATAATATGCAAGAGCTGTCGTCCGCCCGGCGGAATTGGTATTTTTAATTACATTATTCCCATCAAAATCGTATTCAATTCCCTTAAGTCCAGGAATTGACGTCCACCATAGGTCACGGACTACCTCTATAAGAACTGGCTCCACCCCTTCCTTGTGCGGGGTATTTTGTGCATAATAAACCGAATTCATTTTCAAGTTAACAAACCCGTACCCTAGCCCCAGCACAATAACAATAAAACCAATAAAAACGCTAAGAATAATCTTCTTCAACACAGGCACCACCTCCCTACAGCGATCCTTGAAAACCGCAAATACGCAATAAAACTCCGCGACTTTTAATTAAATCGGTCTTTATTGACCCAATCGTAAATCCACTGCAAATTAATCAATGGCTCCGGCTGCGCATCAATCACCGGCTGAACAACACGAAAAATATCCCGCTTCACCGCTGAAACATCAACCGGATCATCAGAAATCTTTAGAGTTTTTTGATTCCAAACATTTATTAATTTGAATCTATTATCAAAAGAGTAAGTTAGACTACCATTATCATAATACTCATATTCTCCTCTATAATAATAAGTAAATGCGGTATCTCTCCCGGAAAAGTTAGTGTTATAAATTATATTATTCCCATCATAATCATATTTAATCCCTTTAATATCGGGGGTATAAATCCAGCGTAAATTACGCACCAGTTCCATAAGAACCGGCTCCATCCCTACTTTATGTGGAGTGCGTTGCGCATAGTACACCGAGTTTGATTTCAAATTAACAAACCCGTACCCCAGCGCCAGCACAATAACGATAAAACCAATAAAAACGCTAAGAATAATCTTCTTCAACACAGTTACCACACCTCCCAACACCGATCATTAAAAAGCAAACTTTAAAATAAATCGTGACGATTATTAGTTAAATCGATCTTTATTAATCCAATCGTAAATCCACTGCAAATTAATCAACGGCTCCGGCTGCGCATCAACCACCGGCTGAACCACACGAAAAATATCCCTTTTTATCGCGGATTTATCAACAGGATCAGAAGAATAATTGGCAATTTTCATATTCCATACACTGACGAGTTTAAAATCTTTATTAAAGTTATAAGTTAAATCTTCGCCACCGTCAAAATATACATAGGTATCATCAGGGTAATAAGAAAAAGCATAATCTTTCCCAGCAAAATTATAATTGTGAATGATATTACTTCCATCAAAATCGTACTCAATCCCCCTAAGCCCAGGAATTGACGCCCACCTCAGGTCACGGACTACTTCCACAAGAACCGGTTCTATTTCAGCTTTATGAGAAGTGTGTTGCGCGTAATACACCGAGTTTGATTTCAAATTAACAACCCCGTATCCCACGCCCAGCAGAATAACCATAAACCCGATAAAAACGGAAAGCACAACTTTCTTCAACACAGGCACCCCACCTCCCCAAAACCGCAGGTAGCTTATTGTAACCTCAGTAATACTTCAGAGGACTTTCAACGCGCATCTTTGCGTCAAAGCCCAACGCACCCCTGCGCGCTACTGGCATAGGGGTAGTATCAATATTACCGGGGTCACAACGGGGTGTCCTCGGCTAGTAATTCACCAGTCTTAGCGCGCGGCACTGACCGGGGTAATCGGCAGGGAACGCCTACCTGCAGGGCTGACTTGAACCTCAGAATTCCATTGCACTCCGCTACCACAAGAGGACGCGCATCCGCAGCCTGCCCCACTCGCTTCCTCGGGCATATCCTCGAAATCATCAGCCACTTCCTCACCGCGCAGGGCAGTCGCAATCATCAACTTGATCCGGTTTAGCTGATTAACTTCCGAGGCGCCCGGATCATAATCGACTGCCACCACATTGGCCTGCGGGTAGCGGTTGCGCAGCGCGCGGAACATACCCTTGCCAATCACATGGTTCGGCAGGCAACCAAAAGGCTGGGCGCAAATAATGTTGGGGCAGCCATGCTCAATCATGTCCACCATTTCCGCGGTCAAATACCAGCCTTCACCAGCCTGATTCCCCATGCCGGCAATATCGACAGAACGAGCCGCCATATCTTTGATTCGCCGATGCATCTCGAACTTGCCGTTAGTTTTGGAGAAAGCCCGGCGAATCGCATCCTCATAACGCTCTAAGGCCCACAGACCCGCATCCATCCCTAACTTAACTTTGCGGGAATTGCCCATTTCGTCTCGCTCAAAGTTTCCGCTGGCCAGAGAGTAGTGGAAGAACTGAATCAAGGTGGGGAGTTCCGCTTCGCAGCCTTCTTCCTCAATCACCCGAACCGCGTGGTTATTAGCATCCGGGTGGAACTTCACCAGGATTTCTCCCACCAAACCAACCCGAGGGCGGCGCGGCTCATCGTTCAGCTCAAAGGCATCAAACTCTTTGACACATTCCTTAATCAGGCGGGAATAGCTGAGGCGACCACCCCAAGTGGCCGAGTATTTTCCAGCCGCAAACCATTCCTGGATAATCTGATCCCAACGCCGATACAGCTCCATCGCCGAGCCTTTCACCAGCTCATAGGGGCGAATACGCAAGAGCATGGTCTGCAGCATGTCGCCTAAGCAGATAGCTTGCAAAATCCGGTGGATTTCCGGCCACGAAAGCTGGAATCCCGGATTCTCTTCGATCCCTTGTACCGAGACCGCAATCACCGGTACCTGCGGATACCCGGCATCGCGCAACCCTTTTCGCAGCAAGGAGGCATAGTTGGTTGCCCGGCACATTCCCCCGGTCTGCGAAATCCCGACTGCAGTTTTATCCGGGTTGGCGCGCCCGGAAGTAAACTCCTCAATCAGCTGGCCGATCACCACAATCGCGGGGTAACAAGAATCGTTGTTTACGAACTTAAGGCCAGTTTCCATAGATTCCCGGGAAGTATGTTCCAGCAACCGCACATTCAACCCGGCGCGGCGCACCACCGGCTGCGCCAGACGGAACTGGATAGGCGCCATTTGGGGAACCAGAATCTCCCAACCATCTTTGCGCATCTGTTCGGTAAATTTAGAATTCACCTGCACATGGCCGGCTTTCGCTAGGCGGGCTTCTTCCTCCGCAGCCTCGGCTGCCGGATCTATGCGAGTAGGAACTGCCGCTTCCTCTGGCTCTCTGGGCGCGGCATCCGGATCACCGATCCGATCCACACTGGGATAGGTAAGTACCGTGGAACTTTCCCGCTCCCGAGTCGCTGCATCCAGGGAACGCAGCCGAATCCGGGCGGCTCCCAGGTTAGAAACCTCATCAATCTTGAGGACGGTGTGGACGTCTCCGCGCCCCTCCAAAATCTCTTGTACCTGGTCAGCGGTAATCGCGTCCACTCCGCAACCAAAAGAGTTTAGCTGCACCAATTCCAGATCAGGTTCATCGCCCACCCGGGCGGCGGCCTCATAAAGGCGAGAATGGTAAGCCCACTGGTCACGCACCCGCAAGGGGCGCTCCAAGCGGCCATCTACCACCGAATCCTCGGTAAACACCGCCATCCCCAAGCCAATAATCAACTCCGGAATTCCGTGGTTAACCTCCGGATCCAGGTGATAGGGACGTCCAGCCAGTACAATCCCGCGCACCCCGTTTTCACGAATCCACTCTAAAGATTCCCGGCCTTTCTCCCGGATTTCTGCCTTGACGGCGGCATCTTCTTCCCAGGCCGCATCCAGGGCGGCTTTGGCTTCCGCTTCCGTCACGTTCCAATCCGCGAATACTTCCGCGATCCGTTTGGGTAGGAACTCTCGATTCCCCAGGTTTAAGAACGGGCTGATCAGGCGGACGTCGCTGTCTTGCACCGACTCCATATTGTTGCGGATAACCTCGGGATAGGTACCCACCACCGGACAGTTGTAACAGTTATCGGTACCTTCCACCAGTTGTTGTTCATAAATCACCGAGGGATAAAAAATAGTTTTTATCCCTTTCTTCAGTAAGGATTCGATATGACCGTGCACCAGTTTCGCGGGGTAACAGATGTTTTCAGACGGAATCGACTCCATCCCGGTCTCAAACAGGTCGTGGTTGGAGCGCCCCGACACCATCACCCTAAATCCCAGCTTGGTGAGCATGGTGAACCACAGCGGATAGTTTTCGTACATATTCAGCACCCGGGGAATCCCGATGTCCCCGCGGAATGCCTTTTTCTCGGTCAGACGGCGATACCCGAAAATCCGCTTATATTTCCAATCGAACAGGTTCGGTAGCGCCGACTTCTTCGGTACTTTTTCTAGGGAGGCGCCGCGTTCGCAGCGGTTCCCCGACACGTGCCGCTCCCCATTCGAGAAGGTAGAAATGGTCATCTGGCAGTGGTTTTGACACAGCCGGCAGGTCTTGCGGGTGGTCTCTACCTGGAATTTCTCTAAGTCTTCCAAAGTTGCCAGGGTGGACTCCCCTTGCCCGTCATCACTTTGTTTCGCGATCAACGCCGCCCCATAGGCACCCATCAAACCAGCGATATTGGGGCGTACCACTTCCCGCTTAGTTAGCAGCTCGAAAGCGCGCAGCACCGCATCGTTAAGGAAAGTTCCTCCTTGGACAACCACCTTTTCCCCCAGTTCCTCGGGGGTTTTGAGTTTAATAACTTTATAGAGGGCGTTGCGCACCACCGAATAAGACAGCCCAGCCGCAATATCTTTCGGGCTTGCCCCCTCCTTTTGCGCCTGCTTGACCGAGGAGTTCATAAATACGGTGCAGCGCGTCCCCAAATCCACCGGTTCCTTGGCAGCTACCGCATCGGCGGCAAAGCTTTGCACACTGGTTCCCATAGTGGCAGCGAAGGTTTGCAAGAAAGATCCGCACCCAGAAGAACAAGCTTCGTTCACCGAAATAGAATCCACGGCTCCGGCGCGAATCTTCAGATATTTCATATCTTGTCCGCCGATATCGATTACCGACGACACCCCGGGCAACAGGTCTTCAGCGGCGCGGAAATGCGCCATAGTTTCCACTTCGCCTTGCTCGAGGTTGAGGGCGGTTTTCACCAGTCCCTCCCCATAACCGGTGGAGCAGGCGCGTCCAATATAGGCGCCCTCAGGCAGTTCGGTGCGGATACGGCGCACGATCTCGACTGCCGCTGAAACCGGGTCGCCCTCGTTAGAGGCATAGTGGGTGAATACGATCCGTTTATCCTGGTCAATCACGACTGCTTTGATAGTGGTGGATCCGGAATCTACCCCCAGGAAGCAGCGCCCTCGCGCCTCGGATAACGGCACTTGCGGGATCACTTCTTTGTCGTGGCGGGCGCGGAACTCCGCCAGTTCTTCTTCATTAGCAAATAGGGGGCGCATCCGCTGGGAATCAGTATCGATTTTCCCGGTGGTCAGGTTGGTTATTAACTGCTGCAGGGGGCGCGGCTCCCCTTTATCGGCGCTCAGAGCTGCCCCCAGCGCCACATAAAGTTCGGCGTGCTCCGGGGTGAAGAAACTATCGGCTTTGGGGAGCAGCTCCTCATAAGCTCTGCGCAGATTCGGGAGGAAGTGTAGCGGCCCGCCCAGGAACATTACGTTTCCGCGAATCGGGCGTCCACAGGCCAGTCCCGCAATGGTTTGGGTGGCGACCGCGGTAAAAATCGAGGCCGCGAGGTCTTCGTGCGCGGCGCCCTCGTTCAGTAGGGGCTGCAGGTCAGTTTTAGCGAATACCCCGCAGCGTGAGGCAATCGGATAGAGCTGATTGGCGCGCGCGGCAAGTTTGTCTAGTCCCGAAGCGTCGGTGTGCAACAAGGTAGCCATCTGGTCGATGAAGGCGCCGGTGCCTCCCGCGCAGGTGCCGTTCATGCGCTGCTCCGGGGTGGGATGCAGATAGGTGATTTTGGCGTCTTCCCCGCCCAGCTCAATAATCACATCGGTTTGCGGGTGAGTATCACCCACTGCTTTGGTGCCGGCAATAACTTCTTGCACAAACGGTACTTTCATGGCTCCGGCAACCGACAGCCCGCCCGACCCGGTCACTGCAGCTTTTACGGTGATTTCCGGATGCGCCGCGTTAATATCGCGCAGCAGGCCGGCCAGTTCCCCGCGCACATCCGCATGGTGGCGACGATAGTCGGAAAAGACTACCTGCCGCCCGTCAAGCAGCACTGCTTTTACGGTGGTAGACCCGATATCGATACCTAGCCTTAACACCTGCTGACCTTCGCTTGCGGCAGCATTTTTTCCGTCCGCGAGGTCAAGGGTGGCAGTTGTTTTACTCATAGCATCTCCCGGAGTTGTAATCACCACCTCAACGTAAACTGAAAACGCTAAATTCACAGGGTGTTGAAATTAGGATGAAACTATGAATGTAAAAACGAGAAAAAACCATATCCACCAGCAAGAACGCTCACGCAGACAGAAAAGAGTCAGCGGAGAAAGTTTCGGCGACGATGAATTAACCACCGGTAATTATGAAAAGAAAATGTTGCCTAATTCGCGCGCTCGGGATCTAAAGTCGGAAACTACTTCTGCTACTCACGGGAGAGGACCGCGGGGAGCACGCGGACAAATGCGCAAAGAAATCAAACAGGTGGCCGAATCCCAGTTCATTACCCGCGGCTATGACGGCACCACTATGCGTTCTATTGCCAAGGGGGCGGGCTGCGACCCCGCGATGGTTAGCTATTACTTCGGTTCTAAGCAGCGGCTTTTTCGAGATTGTTTTGATTTACCTCTGAACCCCTTGGAGCAAATCCTACAGTTATGGGAACCCGGGATTGCAGGGATAGCAGACCGTCTCCTTGATTTCGCCTTCACCCTTTACGAAGAGCGCCTCACCAAGGATCGGATGAAAGCGCTGATGCGCGCCCTGATTACCGATTCCGAAACCACCCAACGTTTTCGCGCCTACATGAGTGACAACCTGCTAAAAGGGGGCGCCGAAGTGTTGAATGCTTTGCAAATAGCTTCCGGGAAAACCGTGAATGAAAAACTGGAAACCAATTTTCAAGTGCTTATCGAAATTATTATGTCCATGATTTACGGGGTGGCGACCATGCGCTACATTATCCAGTTAGAGCCGGTAGCCTCCATGCCGCGTAGCGAATTGCAAAACCGGCTGGCGCCAATTCTACAAACCCAAATCGAGAACCTGGCGTACGAAGTCTTCCCCTCGCTGGTACCTGACCCGCAGCCCAGCGCAGACACAACCCCAACAGCTAGCTGACGTCACAGAATGCGTATTGCAGATTAACCTGGTTATCCTAAAGAGGTGATGCAAATACTCGCCTCTTCTCCCCTGTTGACCCTATTTTTAGTAATCGCCCTCGGCACCCTGTTCGGTTCGATTCCTTTCGGTCCCCTAAAATTTGGAGCTGCCGGCGCCTTATTTGTAGGTCTCGCCGCCGGTGCCTTGGATCCGGCACTCGGAGAAAATCTTTCCCTGGTCTCTGCCATTGGCCTGGCGCTCTTCGTCTACACTATCGGCTTAGCAGCAGGTGCTTCTTTCTTCCGCGACCTGCGCAAACAAGCTCCCCTTTTGATTGGGGCAGTTGCGCTGCTTGCCCTATACGCTGTGATTGTAGCCTTCGGCGGTAAAGCTCTGGGGCTCAGTTCCCCACTACTAGGGGGAATGTTTGCGGGTTCACTTACCACTACCCCTGCCCTGGCCGCAGCTACCGATGCGGCAGGAGGGAGCGCCCAGCCGGCAGTAGGATACGCGATTGCCTACCCGGTGGGAGTCATCGTAACCATGGTGGTAGTGACAGTCTTGATGCGAATAAAGCTTCCGGCAAAAAATGACCCTGATCCGGCTTCGGCTGCCGGGCTCGCCACCCAAACCATTCGGGTGGAACGCCCGCTGCGAATCCAGGAAATCCCGGGGATTGCCGAGGTTGTGGGCTCTTCAGAGGGCGAGTTGCGCATTTCTTATCTGCTGCGGGACGGCAAAATGCGGGTGGCTCACCCAGATGGGGAGCTACAAGCCGGTGATTTAGCGTTCTTAGTAGGCCTCCCGGACGCGGTTAAAACTGCCGGGCAAGCACTAGGGAAACCGATAGAAGAAGATATTTCCAATGACCGCACGGCAGTAAACTTTAAACGCTTCACGGTTTCAAATAGCCGCCTAGTAGGAACCCCGGTCGCAAACCTGTTCTTACCCGCTCGTTTCCAATCACTGCTTACCCGGGTGCGCCGCGGCGATACCGATATGTTGGCCACCGCCGGAACCCGCCTGCAAATGGGTGACCGGGTGTTAGTGGTTTATCCAGTGGAACGCGAAGGTGATATCGCGAAGACTTTCGGGGATTCGGAGCATAAAATTTCTGCCATCGATTATTTGCCTTTCGGACTGGGGATTGCCGCGGGAGTGGCACTAGGGTTAATCACTATTCCCCTGGGGTCTTTAGGCTCACTAGCATTAGGCGCCGCTGCCGGACCGCTGGTGGTGGGATTAGTATTAGGGCGCATTGACCGCCTGGGGCCGCTGGTATTCTCCCTGGCGCCCTCGGCAAATAATATGTTGCGGCAAATGGGACTGGTGCTATTCCTAGCGGCAGTAGGTTTGTCTTCCGGGCAAGCCTTTGCGGCCAAAGCTTTTTCCCTTACCGGAATAAAAATCGGGTTACTGTCCGCTGCCGGGATGGTACCGGTGCTGGTGGCATTTTGGTTGCTCGGAAAATTCTTGGGGCTTTCTACTGCCCGGATGGCGGGAGCGATTGCTGGTTTCGTGGGGCAACCAGCAATCCTCAGTCACGTACAGACCACCATCCCGGATGAGCGTTGCGAATCTGGATATTCCGCGACCTTCGCCCTCGGGATCATCGCGAAAATCGTGTTAGTCCAAATCGTGATGGTGCTTTAAACAGCTGTCGACCAGCAGACTTAGAGCGCGGTTACTTCTTCGGGATTAACCCTGCCTGCCGGCGGAACCCCCAAAATTTCACTGCAAGCTCGCAGATCTTCATCCATTTGCGACTGCAGCTTTTCCACGCTCTCTAGCTTGACCATATCGCGCAGGTGCGCCAGGAAATCAATGGCGACTGGCTCGTCATAAAGATCGAGGTCAGCTCGCCCCAGCACATGGGCTTCTACCGTAACCTTGTCGCCGGAAAACTGGGGATTAGTGCCTACCGAAATCGCGGCCGGCAGATGCTCAACCGCATTGGTGCCCGGCACTGAACGGATTAACCGGCCAGCGTATACTCCATCGGCAGGAATCGCTAGACCTGCGGTTTTCCCCAGATTTGCGGTGGGAAATCCCAACTGACGTCCGCGGCGAAAACCTCGTTCCACAATGCCGCGCAGCCGATAACTGCGCCCTAAAATTCGGGCTGCCCCTTCCACATCGCCTTTTGCTAAACAGGCTCGTACCCGGGTAGAGGAATAGCGACGCGAGTCCTGGTCGGTAATATCCGCAACTTCGATAACTTGAAAATCTTGGGTGCGGCCAGCCTCACGCAAAGTCTCGATATCGCCCCGGTTACCCCGCCCGAATTGCATATCTTCGCCGACCACAAGTTCTTTAACTCGCAGCCCCGCTACAAAATAGTGGTCGATAAACCATTGGGGACTTTGATTAGCTAAATCCCAGGTGTAGGGCACTACCCAGGTGGCGTCCAGTCCCAGCGCGGCCATCGCATCGAGGCGATCGGGCAGGGGCTGAATCAAAAGCGTGGGATTTTCCGGATTATGCAGTTGGGAAGGATGGGGATCAAAAGTAATCGCCACCGCTTTTACTCCCGCGCGCCGTGCCCGCTCCACCACGGTTTTTAAAATCCGGGTGTGTCCCTTATGTACCCCATCGAAAATCCCGATGGCAGCCACGCTGCGCTGGCCTTTTTCCAGCTGCGGGGAGTTAGTCCAGATTTCCACGATCTACTTTTCGCTTTGTCGCACGCTAAGTTCTGGCCGGCCATTCGCCGGTACTCCCAGTTCCCCGGTACGTTTTTCTTCCGCCGTCTTGCGACCTTTTCCTTTGCCTCCGCAGCCGCAGCCACATCCGCAAGTACCTTTATTTTCTTCGCTCATGTTCCTCCTTTACCTACTTTGTAAACTTAGTACAGAACGCCACTTGCCCTCCACTGGCGACGCCAATAGCGATATCTTTTGCCCCGGCAAATACAAGCCATAGATTTTTTCAGCCGTATTTGCATCTTTTTTATCCAGTGCGCCCCGCATCTCAGCGGAGATTTGCGGACGCTGGCCGTAACCTAAAGCGGTGATAACTTCCGGAGTCACCTGACAGCTGGGGAACAGTTCCTTACAGATCTGATCCAGGCTCACAATCGGCAGCGCTTGTCCCGCCGTTACCAGCTGCGATAACTCAGCCAAGCTATAGGCGTTAAAAGGCGCATTGGGACGGGCAAGGCCGCTAGCGCTAAAGGAACCGACCTTAAGGCGACGCAGTGCCACCAGGTGTGCCCCCACTCCCAGCTGGTTTCCTATGTCTCTTCCCAGGGCGCGAATATAGGTACCGGCCGAACAGGTAACTCTCAGGTCTTGGTAAACCACCTTGGTGCCCGCAAGCTCTCCCGCTTTCGGCTCTCCCAGGCTAACTAGTTCATAGATACTAATCGGGCGAGATTCCATACTCACTGCTTCACCGGCGCGCACCCGGTCAGCAGCTCGTTTACCCCGAATCTTCAGGGCGGAAAAAGCGCTCGGCACTTGCATTACTTGCCCGCGCCAGGAGGCCAGCGCGGTTTCTAGATTATCCAGATCCGCTAAAGTCGCCCCGCGGGTAGCAGTAATGGTACCTTCGGCGTCCTCGCTATCGGTTTCCACTCCGAAGCACACCCGGGTGACATACGTTTTCTTTTGTCCTTGCAGGTATTGCAGCAGTTTCGTTCCCCGCCCGATCCCGGCAACTAGCACTCCCGAGGCCGCCGGATCTAGGGTACCCGCATGTCCTACTTTGCGGGTTCCCGCCAGGCGACGCAGGCGCGCCACTACATCATGACTGGTAACCCCTAAGGGTTTATCAATCGCAATTACCCCGCCAGGGGCAGTGTTTTCCGCACGCGGAATTTGCAGCGCCGCGCCGGCGGGAGCAAAATCTGGAGCCTCTTTGAGCGCGTCTAGCACCGCAGTTACTTAACTTTCCAAGCCGGAATCTTCGCGAAAATCTGCAGTCTCGCTATCCGGGTGTTCCTCGCCCGCAGCCGTAACCGCTTCCGAGGACGTATCCTCTTCCGTAAGCGTAAATTCGGTGAAAGTAGGCACAGGTGATTCCGGTTCGTAAACCTTCTTTTCTCGTGGCTTGCGATAAGGGTCTGCTTCCCCGGCATAGGATGCCGCCTGCGAAGCTCCCCGCAGCTGCTGATCAGAATGCAAGGCACTAGCCAGTTTCTCCTCGAAACTGGCAGCTTGTTCCGGCAGCGCGTCAAGGGCGAATTCGATAGTCGGGGTAAGCCGAATTCCCAGCGCCTTACCTACCTCCGAACGGATCAAACCCTTGGCACTATTTAAAGCCCGCGCAGTTTTCTTGCGCTCGTCCTCATCTCCAAAAACCGTGTAAAAGACGGTGGCGTGTTGCAGATCCCCGGTAACTTTACAATCGGTGATAGTAGTGAAACCGATGCGCGGATCTTTGATGCGCCGCTCTAAAAGCCGCGCCACCGTATTTTGGATCCGCTCTTCGACTTTACGTCTGCGAGCCTGATCAGCCATGAAAACTCCTTTAGCTAATGCGGTTTTCCGGACGCCCCATCCCGGCGTCCGGAAAACCGACCAGTAACGCTAATCGCGCGGTTTCTCCACCATTTCCCAGGTTTCGATCTCGTCGCCAACTTGGATGTCCTTGACGCCCAGCGAAATACCACATTCGTAGCCTTCGCGAACCTCGGTAACATCGTCTTTTTCGCGACGCAAAGAAGAAATCTCCAGCTCCGGTTCAACTACTACGCCGTCACGCACCAAGCGGGCTTTCGCGCCCCGCTTGATCAGCCCCTTGCGCACCAGCGAACCGGCGATATTGCCGAACTTGGAAGAGCGGAAGACCTGCAAGATCTCGGCAGTACCCATCTGCTTTTCTTCATAAATGGGTTTGAGCATGCCTTTCATCGCGCTCTCGACATCTTCAATCGCCTGATAGATGACGTTGTAGAAGCGCATATCTACGCCTTCCGAATCGGCGTATTCGGCCACTCGCTGTGCCGGACGGACGTTGAATCCGATTACCACCGCGTTGTCCACGCTGGCCAAGTTGATGTCGTTTTGGGTGATCGCGCCGACGCCGCGGTGAATAATCCGCAACTGCACTTCCTCGCCCACATCGATCTTGAGTAGTGAATCTTCCAAAGCTTCGACTGCACCGGAAACGTCGCCCTTCAAAATCAGGTTCAAAGTATCTACCTTGCCCTGTTCCAAAGCGGCATTGAAATCTTCCAGCGAAATCCGCTTGCGGCGTTTGCCCAGCTGGGCCGCACGTTGTTGCGCCTGCCGCTTATCGGCAATCTGGCGAGCGGTGCGTTCATCTTCCGCTACCAGCAGGGAGTCACCTGCTCCCGGTACGCTGGTAAGTCCCAGTACCGCCGTGGGGAAAGAGGGGCCGGCTTCCTCAACTTGGTTACCGTATTCGTCTAGCATGGCACGTACCCGGCCATGAGACGAACCCACCACGATGGAGTCGCCCACTCGCAAAGTGCCGCGCTGCACCAAAATGGTGGCCACGGCGCCGCGTCCTTTATCCAGGCGAGTTTCGATCGCTACCCCGCGGGCTGCCGCATCCGGATTAGCTTTCAGCTCTAAGGCCGCATCTGCAGTCAGCAGCACTGCCTCTAACAGTTCATGAATGCCCTTACGCTGCTTAGCCGAAACATCAACGAACATTACGTCGCCGCCGTATTCCTCAGATACTAAACCGTATTCGGTCAGTTGCCCGCGGACTTTATCCGGGTTGGCTTCGGGCTTATCAACCTTGTTGACCGCTACCACAATCGGCACATTAGCGGCCTGGGCGTGGTTAATCGCCTCCACCGTTTGGGGCATTACCCCGTCATCGGCAGCTACCACCAAAATCGCAATGTCGGTCACTTCCGCCCCGCGCGCACGCATAGCGGTGAACGCTTCGTGACCGGGGGTGTCGATGAAGGTAATCGCGCGGCGAGTTTCATCCATATCGATATTTACCTGGTAAGCACCGATATGCTGAGTGATTCCGCCGTGCTCTCCACCAACCACATCGGTATCGCGAATCGCGTCCAATAGCTTGGTTTTACCGTGGTCAACGTGACCCATAACCGTAACCACCGGAGGACGCGGAAGGGCGTCCTCTTCATCGCTTTGCTCTTCCTCTTTCAGGTCAATGTCAAAGGATTCCAGCAGTTCGCGGTCTTCGTCCTCTGGCGAGACTACCTGCACCTGATAACCCAGCTCAGAGCCGAGCGTCATCAAAGTATCCTCGTCCAAAGACTGGTTGGAGGTAGCCATCTCGCCCAAGGTCATAAGGACAGTCACCAAGGATGCGGGATCGCAGTCAATCCGATCTGCCACATCCGCGAGTGAAGCTCCCGAACGCAGGCGCAAAGGTGTAGAGCCATCCCCGTGAGGAACCTGCACCCCGCCAATCTTGGGAGCCATTTGTTGCTCGTACTCGGCGCGTTTAGCGCGTTTGGACTTACGACGTTTCGCTTTCGAGGATCCACCGCGTCCGAATGCGCCTTGAGTGGCACCAAAACCGCCACGACCCCGGTTGTTCATCCGGTGACCGCCGGGACGCCCCGGGCCGCCCGAACCGCCGGGACCACCTTGCCCGCCTCCGCCGCGGCGCTGACCGCGCGAAGGAGCCGGCTGATCCATCATGGGAGCGGTCGCAGAATGGGCAGGCATCACATTTGGAGTTGCACTCGCGCCGCGCCGATTTCCCCGACCCGGACGTCCCCGACCAGCGTTCTTCCGCTGCCCAGAGCTGCCGCCGGGACGTGGCATTCCCTGTGCCGAAGCAAAAGGATTGTTCCCCGGGCGCGGACCGCCCGGACGCGGCATTCCCTGTGCCGAAGCAAAAGGATTATTGCCCGGACGCGGACCGCCGGGACGCGGAGCCGGCTTGGGACCGGGTTTGGCTCCGGTCTTACCAGGTTTAGGACTGGGACGCTCCGATTTTTCTGACGACTTCGCTTTTTCTGCCTTCGCGGCAGGCTTGGCGCTAGGCTTCGGCCCCGGCTTAGGAGCCGCGCTGGTGACAGGTTTCTTAGCAGGTGCAGGTGATTCCACTTCTTCCTGGGATTTTACCTGCGTAGACTGGCTGTCTACCTCCGCTGCATCAGCCGGTTCAGAGGCGGCGGGTTTAGTACTCTTCGCCGCCCGAGTCTTCGCTACTTTGGTTTTGGCGGCGGTACTAGTAACTTTCTTCTTTGCCGCTTTCACCTTGGGGGCTGCGGTTTCTACCTCTTCCGCCAGCTTGGCAAAATGCTCTCGCATTTTCCGCGCCACCGGAGCCTCGATAGTCGAGGAGGCGCTTTTAACGAACTCCCCCGAGTCTTTTAGTGCCTGCAGCACAATTTTCGAAGTGGTTCCGAGCTCTTTTGCTAACTCATGAACTCTAAGTTTTGCCACAATTCTCCTTGCTGGCCTGCCCAGCATGGAGCAGGCTATTGCTTAAATTGGCAGATCATCGCTGGTTGCTCATCGGGTGACCATCAGCTTCCAACCCTGCTTTCCTGTATCGGGCATCCACTGGGTGTAGATGCCGGTATCCTTGCTTAAAAGATCCCAGCCTGCTCACAAGAAAGCACCGGCCGAGGCTTTTGCCTAGAACCGGTGCGTCCATTGCAACCAAAGTTAGGTTCCGATACCTATACTAGCGCCTTAACTTCAATAAGCCGAAGCCAGCTAGAGATTTAGTGGCGAATAGAAATCAGCTGTTAAGCTTCCTCACTGACCACTTCTGGATCCATATCAGACCTAATGTCAATCTTGGCTCCCGTTAAACGGGCAGCTAGACGCGCATTTTGTCCTTCTTTACCGATAGCCAAAGACAGCTGGAAATCTGGCACCACCACATGTGCTAATACATGTTCGGCCGGTTCTACCGTGACAGACGTAACATGCGCAGGTGAGAGCGCATTAGCGACAAAAGTAGCCACGTCCTCGGAATAGTCAATAATGTCAATTTTTTCGTGGTTAAGCTCATTCATAACTGCCCGTACACGCCGCCCCATCGGCCCGATACAAGCACCCTTAGCATTGATATTGGGACGAGTAGAACGCACCGCAATCTTGGTACGGTAGCCTGCTTCCCGCGCCACCGACTCGATAACCACCTCTCCAGAGGCAATCTCCGGTACTTCCCGAGAAAACAGCCCCCGCACCAGGTCGGGGTGGCGACGCGAAACCTCGATCCGCGCCCCTTTTTCTCCCAGCGCAGTTTTTACCACTACCGCCCGAATCCACTGTCCGTGGCGATACTGCTCCCCGGGAACCTGTTCGGCTTTCGGCAAAACCGCCTCAAATTCGCCAACTTTAACCACCACAACGTCTTTATCCCGGCTCTGCTGAATAATCCCGGAAACCACTTCGCCTTTTTTGTCTCTAAAAGAGCCCAGCACCTGCTCGTCCTCGGCTTCCCGCAGTCGCTGCATAATGATAGAGCGGGCAGTGGTAGTGGCGATCCGGCCAAAACCCGAGGGCGTGTCATCGAATTCGCCGATCTTGTTGCCATCTTCATCGATCTCGGCTGCCATCACCATTACATGGCCGTTTTTGCGATCAACTTCTACCCGCGCGTCATCTAGTGCTCCCGGGGCATTGTGGTACGCCTTGAGTAAAGCGTCTTCGATAGCAGCCATAAGGGTATCGAGACTGACGCCCTTCTCCGCTTCCACCATCCGCAAAGCGGCCATATCAATATCCATGATGATCCTTACGAGCCTTAGAACTGCACCACCATTTGGGCGTGCGTAATATCTGTTAAAGCGATAGTGCGCCGACCAGCGGTAGTTTCCAATTCAATGTCTTCAGTTGTCGTAGCCACCAGCTTACCCTCTTCCTGGGTGCCATCACATATTTTCACCTTTACCCGATGCCCTATCGCCCTAGAAAACTGGCGTTCATCCTCCAAGGGTCGCTCAATCCCGGGAGTAGAGACTTCTAAGTTATAGGTTCCTTTAATCGGGTCGGCTTCATCTAGATGCCGGGAAATCTCCAAAGTTACTTGGGAGAGCTGGTCTTCATTCACGGCTCCCGGACCGTGCGGTAAATCTACCGTCACCACCAGGCGCGTGTATTTCCCAGCTCGCTTGAGCGAAACTTCCTCTAAGTAAAGGCCGGCTGCCTCGCAATCTGGGCGCAGCAGATCCACAAGTTCATTTTCCAAATTGGCTCTGGGTTTCGTCATTTTTCCTCGTCTCTTGTTCGCCTCACCGTTTCATCATTTCAAAAAACATGTTACCCGTGGCAAACTTAACTTTGATGAAAAAAACCTGGATTGTTCCCCTTACTGGGCTGTTAGTTGCTTCGTTGAGCCTTTCTGGCTGCGGGGTACGCATTGATGATGGTTCCGGCGACGCCGTGACGGCGAGTCTGACACAGATGGCGCGTTATCGTGCCAGTTCCTGTCAGGAAGCGATCACTACCGGCATTGAAAATATTTTTGCCGGCGACCCCAAGTTAGCGGCTTTTAAGAATCATTTCACTGCCCGCAGTAAAGTTCTGGGGCAGCGGTGGCCGCACCAAAAAGTGAAACTGTCAGGGAAAGAAAAACCAGAAAACCTGCCTGAACCCGCCGATTATCGCGTCCCCGGAAATGGACAAGCGTTGGTCCATAAACTGACAGATTGCCAGGCTGATATCTTAAATGACGCCGCGGTGCTCACCTATCTAACGCGGGAGCAGCTAGCGGAAAACGAGGGCGATGAGGAGGGTACCGCACGCGCGGAGGAAACCGCGGCTTTAGCAAAAGTGCTATTCGCTACCGGGGTGGCGATGGAGCGGGAAAACAAGCAAATCGCGTCCGCGTCTTCCCTTGCTTTACCTCCTGCCAAAACCACCCCGTTGACGGTGCAACGTTACCAGGACGGTAAGTGGCACCCCGATAAAGCGGCAACCACCGAAGCCCAACCGAGCAAGTCCGCAGACCCCCTGAGTGAGCAGCAAAAAACCGAGCTCTCCCGCGGGATTAGACAATTAGACTCCCTGCGTTTCAATATCGAGAAAAATGTCGCTAAAAGCCAGGATATGCAGTTAAAAAACCTGGTTTCTAAGGCAGTAACTCCCCTGCTGCTGCGGCAGATACAAGAACTGGTTACTCAGTTAGGTTCAGATCCGCGGGAAGCGGTTTATCAGCCCGATTCCGGTTTGAGCGGTGCCGATAAGTCAGCAATTGCGAAAGCATTAGGGCAGGCCTGCCAAGTGCAAATGAATTTACTTCCCGTGGTTCCGGATGTGCAGCAGGCGCTTTTGTCCCCCACCCTGGCTGGGCTGGTAGATTTACAAGCCCAGTTAGGGCAAGATGCGGGACCGCTGCCCGGGCTGAACGCGAAGGATGCGAAAGTAAAAATCAGCGCTGCGCCCGCTACCCAATAGGTCAGCTGCCTATTTGCCGGCACTAAATACTCTGGGAGTTCACCCGCTGCTGCGCCCGCACAAATCCCTGGGTCACCACTTCGGTTATCGCTTGTCCGGCGCGGTCTAAAGCGTCTTTAAGGGCACCTTGTTCCCCGCGGGGAAAACGGGAAAGCACATAGTCGGCGGGATCCTGCCGAGGATGAGGACGACCAATCCCGATCCGCAGACGCGCATAGTCTTTAGTTCCCAGGTTTTGACTGATGGAGCGCAGACCGTTGTGTCCGCCCTCACCGCCTCCCCGTTTGAGCCGTAAATCGTAGGCCGCTAAATCCAGTTCATCGTGGACAATCAGCAGATTCTGGGCGGGGTCGATCCCGAAAAACTTCACCAGTTTAGCGGTGGGGATGCCCGAAGTATTCATAAAGGAATCCAGCTTCGCCAAATGCACCGCCGGCCCGGGAGTGCCCGGAATGCCCAGATGTAGGGTTGCTACCTGGCAGCCAGTTTTGTGGCGTCGTAGCTGTTCTCCTTGGGTTTGCGCCAAGTGGTCAATCGCCAGATGACCGGCATTATGGCGGGTTCCCGCATATTTTTCACCTGGATTCCCCAGGCCAATCACCAGCCAAGACTGTCCCATTTCAACCCCCAAATAACCTCAATAACGTCTCTACCCCGCAGAATTGGTTTCGGGGAGGGCAAGTGCCCTCCCCGAACCATACAAGCAGTATTTACTCTTCGGATTCTTCCTTAGCTTCTTCCTCAGCTACCTCTTCGCCTTCCTCGGCCTCTTCAGCAACCGGCTCTTCCGGCATCTCTTCCGGCAGAGTAATCGAGAGCACGTCGTGTTCGTCGTCCAAAGTGGTAACTACGCCTTCCGGCAGTTCTAGCTCGCCAGCGCGCAGTACTCGACCTTCTTCCCAGCCTTCCACGTTGATAACGATTTCTTCGGGAATCTCCAGCGGAGATACCTGTACCGGCAGGTCGAAGATTTCCAAGTTGACCACGGTACCGGGAGCAGGCTCGCCGGTAACCGAAACCGGTACTTCCACTTCCACTTTCTCGTCACGGCTAACTGCCAGCAGGTCGATATGCAGAATGTCGCGGCGTACCGGGTGACGCTGGATTTCCTTTAGCAGCACCAGGTGCTTTTCCCCATCAACATCCAGGTTAATAATCGCGTTGGGGTTATCTTTTACGATCAGGAAAGTCTCGTGTCCCGGCAGGTTTAGGTGCAGGTTTTCTTCTACGGTGTGGCCGTAGAGTACTGCCGGAATCTGACCGGCGCGACGAGCGCGACGCGCGGCACCCTTACCGGTTTCATTACGTAGTTGTGCTGATAGCTCTGAAGCCATTATTTCGTTCCTCCTTAGGATTGCAGATATTTACGGAACCCCGGAGGACGTGGGATCTCCCCACGGCCACGTCGATAACGGCGCAAATGCGCCCTCGCCGAGGCAACCTAGTTTTAGGATATAGTCCCGATCCGGCCAGGTAAACTCGGAAGGACTAAAAGGTTTGGCAACTCACATTTCTTGCCAAAGGATTTCTATTCTTGATCGAAGAGGGCGGTTACGGAGCCGTCATCGAACACGGTGCGAATCGCACTGGCCAGTAGGGGCGCGATTGGCAGGATCGTTAGCTGCGGGAAACGCTTATCTGCTGAAATCGGCAGAGTGTCGGTAACAATAATTTCACGAGCCCCACAGGTAGAAAGACGCTCAGCGGCGGGCGGAGAAAGTACCCCGTGTGTGGCCGCTACAATCACGTCTTTCGCCCCGGAATGCAGTAGCACTTTCACGGCTTCCGCAATAGTACCGCCGGTATCAATCAGGTCATCAACCAGTACGCAGGTGCGACCCTCAACCGTACCTACCACCCGGTGGGCGACTGCCACATTGGGACGGGTAGTGTCCCGGGTCTTATGCACAAAAGCTAGTTCGCAGCCTCCGAGTTTATTCGCCCATTTTTCTGCCACCCGAATTCGGCCAGCATCAGGGGAAACAATCGTCAGATTGGTTTGATCTACCCGCCTTTTTACATAATCAATCAGTACCGGCTGCGCATAAAGGTGATCCCAGGGACCGTCAAAGAATCCCTGTTCCTGGGCGGCGTGCAGGTCGACACTCATCAACCGATCAGCACCAGCAGTTTTAAACAGATCAGCGATTAGACGAGCAGAGATTGGTTCCCGTCCCTGGTGTTTTTTATCTTGCCGCGCGTAGGGGAAGAAAGGCGCCACTACGGTGATTCGGGCTGCCGATGCCCGCTTTAGGGCATCCACCATAATCATCTGTTCCATTACCCACTTATTCAAAGGAGCGGTATGGGATTGCACCACATAGCAGTCCGCCCCCCGTACGGATTCGGAGAAACGGACATAAATCTCACCATTGGCAAAGTCGTAGGCCACGGTCGGCAATACTTCAGTATGGAGTTCTTCAGCGATTCCCTGGGCAAGTTCGGGGTACGCGCGTCCCGGCACAATCAAAAGGTGTTTTTGACCTGCAGATTTAATCCCCGTCATTACGTGTTACCTTTCATTTTCGGCTTGAAATTGCCATACCGTTACTTTGATTTTACAAGTCCTCATGCGCCTAGAGATTGGTTTCGCAACTGTGGTTGGAACCGCTGGCAAGATTTACCGCCTGTAAATCACAGCGACGTACCCGTGCGTCCTCCCCCACTTTTACGTCGGTAAGGGAAGTGAAGGGGCCAATCTCGGCTCCGGCCGCAATGACCGTGTTTCCATGCAAATCGCATCCTGGTAATACCCGGGCATCAGCAGCGATCTTGACGCTTTTTTCAATCCAAGTGGTTTCGGGGTCAACGATGCTAACCCCCTCTTTCATGAGCTGGTTAAGGATCCGCCGGTTATATTCGCGGTGTAAGCCGGCCAGCTGAGCCCGGTCATTACATCCCTCCGCCTGCATATAGTCGGTAATGAGATAGGCTCCTGCCCGTCCGTTACTAGCCGCTAAGGCAATCGTATCCGTCAGGTAAACCTCGCCCTGATCATTATCGGTATCGAGACCAGAAAGCGCCTGGTTTAAGAATTGGGCGTCGAAGGCATAGATTCCAGCATTTATTTCTCGAACTTTGCGTTGTTCTTCCCCGCAGTCACGATCCTCGACAATGGCACTAACTGCACCCGAATCGGAGCGGATTACCCGTCCGTAACCGCTGGGGTCAGGCACCAGGGTGGTTAGCACCGTCACCTGATTGCCGGCTAGCTGGTGGGTTTCCAGCAGCTTTTCCAGGGTGGAGCTTTCCAGCAGGGGCACATCACCCGAAGTGATCACGACAGTGCCCGCCAGTTCGCCTTGCTGCGCCAATTTTCCTAGGGCGCATTGCACTGCCCGCCCAGTTCCCGGAATTTCATCCTGATCAGCTAAGAGCGCCTGTGGATAATTTTCGTTAACGTACTGGGCTACCGCCTGGCGCTCGTGGCGGATTACTACGCATAATGACTGGGGATTCAAAGCGGCAACCGCATCCAGAGCGTGTCCCAATAATGCCTTGCCGGCCAAGGAATGTAGAACTTTAGGACGAGCAGATTTCATCCGAGTACCTTTACCAGCTGCTAAAACAATCGCTGCAGACGGCTTATTTTCCACGATTTGACCCCTTACAGGTAGCCGGATTGGAAATAGTAGGCACCTCAGATGCCAGTTCCGCCCCCAGGATTCGAACCCGGCTCTCAAGGCACCAAAAGCCCGCGTGTTACCTATACACCAGGGCGGAATACTTTCTCTATCTTACACATTCGAAAAAGTTTCCTAAAACTGCGTTGCAATACCTAGAGTTTTTCCGGCTACGGCCGCTAATCGTTTTTTGACGGTATTCCCGGATAATGACGCTCGGCGAGAGGTAAAAACGGATGCTAACAGTCATTATTTAGTTGCTTGCCCGTCCATGAAAGGACTTCACCAGCTACTAATTTCTGTGGCCAGATCCATATTTTAGGCAAACCTAACTTCGTGATGCTCTTCATGTCCATCAGGCAGGTGGTGCCTCATAACAATTCAATTTGAACGCGAAGCGGGGGTTAGGCGGCGTGGGTTTTGATGCCGGTGGTGAGTTTGGTTTTTCGTTTCTCGTGTGCTTTTTCTACCTTGATTAGTAGGCCGACCTCTAGTAATTCACCGCAGACGTCGATACAATTGTGAGTACAAGCACATGTTCAACAACAACGGAGTTTGATATGAATCTGGATACCCAAACTTTTGCCGCGATGATTGACCACACATTGTTAAAGCCCGATGCAACGAAGAAGCAATTCGAAGTGCTGTGCGCAGAGGCGCGACAATACAAATTCGCCATGGTAGCGATTAATCCATACCCAGTGTCGATGTGTTCGGAACTATTGGACGGTTCGGGGGTAGGAGTCGGAGCCGCGATTTCCTTCCCCCTCGGCCAGCTCACAATCGACGAGAAAGTCAATGAAACCCGGTCTGCTATCGCTGATGGCGCCACTGAGATTGACTATGTCGTAAACATCACCGAGCTCAAGGCGGGAAATCAAGACTATATCACCGAGGAAATGACTCGGATCGTTGAGGTATGCCGGGACGCGAACGTGGTTTCGAAAGTCATTTTTGAGAACTGTTACCTCACAGACGAGGAAAAGACCACTCTCGCGAACATCGCACGTGAAGTGAAGCCTGATTTCATCAAAACCTCGACAGGTTTCGGGCCCGGAGGAGCCACCTTGACCGATGTTAAGCTAATGAAAAGCATCGTTGGCGATGATGTCCAGGTCAAGGCAGCTGGCGGCATTCGTAGCCTTGATGACGCCTTAGCGTTTATTGAAGCGGGAGCCACCCGTATTGGAACGTCCTCAGGCGTTGCCCTCGTTAAGGAATTCAATAAGCGTTACGGTAACTAGCAAGCTAACGCAGATCTCAATCTTAAGCAAGAGAACAAAGGAGTACACATGCTGATTGCGCACGATCTTGGAACAACTGGAAACAAAGCAACCCTGGTGTCAGACGATGGCACCATGCTTGCTTCGCACACCGTCAATTATGGTGCTGACTGGGGTACAGACGGCAAAGCAGAGCAGAATCCCCACGATTGGTTCCATGCGGTGGCCGAGGCGACCCGAATTCTGCTTGAAAAATCCAACACAGCCGCCGCCGATATCAACGGAATCTCATTCTCAGGACAGATGATGGGACTGGTTCCTCTTGACGAGCACGACGAGGTTGTCCGTCCGGCTATCATCTGGGCGGACACTCGGTCAACGAAAGAGGCGGCCGAGCTTGAGAAAACGATATCGATGGAGGACTGCTACCGGATTACCGGTCACAGACTAAACCCCACCTACTCCCTGACAAAGCTGATGTGGCTTCGCGCCCAGGAGCCGGAAAACTTCTCCCGTATCAAGCGTTTCTGCCTCGCTAAAGACTACGTTGCGATGAGATTAACTGGCCGTCTCGTTACGGACCCGTCGGACGCATCGTCAACGAATGCCTACGATCAGTCCGCTGGAACATGGGCGTGGGACATCATTGACGCCGCAGGACTTAAACGTTCGCTGTTCCCCGAGATCATCGCCTCTACCGACAAAGTAGGCGAAGTGACGGCCGAGGCCGCGCAAGAAACAGGTTTGATGGCGGGAACACCAGTCATCATTGGCGGCGGCGATGGCCCCGTTGCAGCCCTCGGAGCGGGAATTATCGATGAAGAGTCGGGCGCATATTCCTATCTAGGCTCATCGTCATGGGTCTCGCTTTCCTCATCGAAACCTCTACTCGATCCTAAGATGCGATCGATGACATTTAACCACGTGATTCCGGGACAGTTCGTTCCGACAGCAACGATGCAGGCCGGTGGGGCATCCGTTTCATGGGGCATGGATGTCCTCTCGGGTGGGAAGACCTATGAAGAGTTCCTTGATCAGGCCGATGGGGTTGACGCTGCACTGTCGGGGCTGTTCTTCCTCCCCTATCTCATTGGAGAGCGTTCACCGCACTGGAATCCGCTGGCTCGAGGGGTCTTCGCTGGCCTACACATGGACCACAAACAGGAACATATGATGAAGGCAATACTCGAGGGCGTTGCCTTTAACCTAAGAGTCGGCTTGGAGGCCTTTTCCGATGCTGGATTCAACGTCGACCATATTGACGTCATTGGTGGCCTCGCAAAGTCCCCTGTCATGTGCTCTCTCATGGCAAATATCTGGAACATACCGGTTGCGCCCCGCAACATCGTAGATGAAGCTAACGCGATCGGCGCGGCTGTTCTGGCCGGTGTAGGCACCGGAGTCTTTGATGATTTTTCGGTTGCCCAACGCCTGTCGAAACGAGACACCGATATAACGCCGGACATCGCAATTCACAACCGCTATGAACAGCCCTATAGGTTGTTCAATGACGCATATGAACGGCTGATTCCGTGGTTCTCGGATACCTACGCCACGATCGAGAGTAATAACTGACAACAACTTAGGTAAAACTCACGTTTCGCTGTGGGTGGTAGGCACGACATCGTTGTCGACCACCACCCACAGCGAGTCGCTAATGCGGCACCAGCCCAATCACGCGTTCAATATACGTAAGGTACGTCGAGGTATAGACCGATGTCTCGACTTCAAGTAAACTTAGCTTGTGATTCCACCGAATATTTCCGCTGACGCTACCGACGAAGTCGACCGCATCATTCTCGCTTGGCAGATTGAGCGCCCCGATCTGGACGTTTCTCCGATGGAGGTTTATTCGCGAGTCGCACGCTTAGCTCGCCACTTGGATTTGGCACGTAAAGAAGCCTTCCATACTCAAGAGATGGAACCGTGGGAGTTCGACGTACTATCAGTGCTCCGCCGCGCCGCTGCCCCCTATTCCTTAACCCCAGGCACCCTGTTGCAGGAACTCTTGGTTTCTTCTGGCACTATGACCAACCGGATTGATCGCTTGGAAAAGAAGGGGTTGGTAAAACGCACTCCTTCCCCGCATGATCGCCGCGCGGTGCTGGTAACTCTTACCGATGAGGGCGTTAGACGGGTAGATTCGGCGCTCAAGGAACTGCTGCAGCGCGAGTCCGAGCTCGTGGCACCGTTAACCGAGGACGAAAGAAAAGAACTATCTGGCCTATTGCGGCGGCTACTGCTACCTTTCGAGGGCACCCCGGTACGCCCGCTGCGTTAAGCCGGTAGCTGTTTCTAACTACCTCATCCCGTTACCGACTGTTTCTCGAAACCAGATGCGGATCCGATTTGCCGAGGGGAACCGGACTTATTCCAAAGTTTCTGACAGGCGCAACCAGTTTTCTTCTAGCTCTGCTTCTTCACTAGCTAGTTGGGCGCGGCGCTGATTAAGCGATTGCAGATGTTCTAATCCTTGCGGAGAGGTATCGGCGGCGCCCTCGCTTAACTCCTGATCTACTTGATTTAGCTGTTGGTGCAGCTTATCGAGTTTCTTCTCAGTAGCCGAAAGTTCCTTGCGCGCCCGATAAATTTCCGCCCCGCTTTTTTGCGGCTGCTTCGAGGTTTTCCCGCTCCCCTCACCGGTAGTCTTATCGGCAGCATCCCCCCGGGCACTGTCTGTAGGAAATTCCCCGGATGCGCGCAGCTCTAAATACTGTTCCACCCCTCCGGGCAGCGCCGCTAAAGTACTGTCTGCCAGCAGCGCCACCTGCGAATCAGTCACCCTTTGCAATAAGTAGCGGTCGTGGCTGACCACCACCAGGGTGCCGGGGAAAGAATCCAGTAGATCCTCTAGCTGCGCCAAGGTGTCGGTATCTAGGTCGTTGGTGGGCTCATCCAGGATTAGCACATTAGGTTCTGCCAGCAGCTGGGAGGCGATCTGTAGCCGCCGCATTTCCCCGCCCGAAAGATCACTGACCCGGGTCCAGGCGCGCTCTTTACTAAACCCCAGTTTTTCTACCAATTTGGCGGCGGTAATTTCTTGTTCTCCCCACTGGATTCGTTCCTTGATCTGGGAGATCGCTTCCACCACTCGCAAATCGGGATTCATCCCCTCGATTCGGGGAGTTTGCTCTAAAGTGGCTAGCTGCACGGTTTTGCCCCGTTTAACTTTTCCGGCAGTGGGGGTAAGTTTCCCACTCATGATCCCCAGCAAAGTGGATTTGCCCGCACCGTTGACCCCGATAACCCCTACCCGCTGACCGGGATTTAGCCGCCAAGTCACCTGGTTCAAGATTTTCCGAGTTGATCCCGGATAAGAAAAGGAAACGTCCTCTAGCTCGATTACGCGCTTGCCCAGGCGTGCCGAGGCTAGGCGCACTAACTCCACGCTGTCGCGCAGCGGGGGAACATCGCTAATCAGGGCTTCGGCGGCTTCAATGCGAAACTTCGGTTTCGAGGTGCGCGCCGGGGCGCCTCGGCGCAACCAGGCTAGTTCTTTGCGTAACTGGTTTTGGCGTTTTTCCTCTGCCACCTGGGCTTGCCGCGCCCGCTCCATCCGAGCCAGTACATAGGCGGCGTAAGAACCCTCATATTCTTCCACGTGACCGGGTATCTGCTCCCGTCCGTTTCCGGGGTCAACTCCCGGCACTACCTCCCAAATCCGGTTACAAACCGCATCCAAAAACCAGCGGTCGTGGGTAATCACCACTAGCGCGCCATTTCCAGAGCTAAAACGGTTATTGAGGTAGCGCGCCAGCCAGGCTACCCCCTCTACATCTAAATGGTTAGTAGGCTCATCTAATGCCAAAATAGGGGCATCTTTGCCCAGGGTGCGTGCCAGGGCTACCCGGCGTGCTTGTCCCCCAGACAGCTCGGCACATTTGGTGGATAAATCTACATCTGGTAGCAGACCTTTATCTATCTCCCGCAAATGCGGCTGCGATGCCCACTGATAGTCGGGGATTTTCCCGTGGACTTCCTCTTTCACGCTCAGCGTGGGATCCAGGATTTGCTGCTGGGAGAGACAGGCGAAACTCACCCCGGGCGCATAGGTAACAGTGCCACTATCGGGTTCTTGGGTTCCGCTCAGCAGCCGCAACAGTGTAGATTTTCCGGCACCATTGGGACCTAAGATTCCGATCCGATCGCAGGGAGCGAGGCTAACGGTTATTCCAGAAAGCAGGCGGCGCGGCCCGGCGAGAGCGCCGGCTTCATGGGTACCAGCTAAGAAGATGCTCACGCCCACCACTGCTTTCTGGCGAGAGCGATTTCGGGCGCAGAAAAAGTTAGCGGCAAGGTGTAGGCAACCTGTTCAAGCTGGGCAAGTTCCCCAGCCAGTTTTTCTGCCTTTTCCGCGCTGTCTACCAGGCAAATCACGCTGGGGCCAGAACCGGATATGAATGGAATCGCCCCTAGCTGCCCGGCAGCCTCTATGGTTGCCCCTAGCTGCGGAATTAGAGTTAGCGCTGGGGCTTGCAAGTCGTTACGAATTAGCTTTGCGAGGGCAGCGAAGTCTCCGGCATAAAGTGCCTGAAGCAGGGGGGTTATTTCCGCGAGCGTCGGCATCCGAGTCCGTGCCGCGCCCGCCTGGTCAAATTGTTTAAACACTTGCGGGGTAGGCAAAGTTTCGGGGGAAACCGCCACCACTAGGTGTAGAGGTTTTACTGGCGGTAGGGGGGTAATCCGATCCCCGCGCCGATCGGCGAAGCAGGTTCCCCCATAGAGCCCGAAGGGAACATCTGCCCCCAGGCTGGCCCCCAGTTCCGCTAGTTCCTCTCGGCTAAGTCCGGCTTGCAGCACCTGGTTAGCGGCCAGCAACGCTGCCGCCCCATCGGCGGATCCCCCCGCCATCCCGGCCGCTACCGGCACCTGTTTATTAATCCGAATCCGCGCCCCTCCCTGGTAGCCGCCATGGGCAGCTACCAGTATGAATGCCCGGGTAGCGAGGTTGTTATTGGGAGCTAGATCAGCAAGTGCCTCTTGGTCGCGTCCGGGATGGTATCCGACTGCGCCGGGCGGGGCGCTAAAGGAAACTTCCAGGTCAATACCGGTAGGCTGCAAAGTTATCTCTACAGTTTCTTTGAGGCTGACGGCTTGGAATACCGTGGAGAGACGGTGATACCCCGCTGCGGATTCCCCGCAGGCAAGAAAGAGATTTATTTTACCGTTACTACTGGCGATAGCGGTTTTATTCCCGATGTTTCCGCTGGTATACGGAACGGGTGCCACTGTATCTACCGGTGCCGCACTTGGCAGCTCGCCGGGAGTTATCGCGCTCTCCGGCTGATTTTCAAAACCAGCAAGCAGAACCTTCCGCAACCGGGCAAGCGCCACAAACTGGTTAACCTTCAGGTTTTCCGCGCGCGCGGTGGGATCAATCCCGCAGGCTCGCAAGAGAGTTTCTGCCACCAAAGGCTGCGCCCAAGTTTTTAATCCCGCCCGTAACATCTTGCGCCGGGAAGCAAACGCCTGGTCAATCAGACTGAAAACTGCTTCCCGGTCAGCTGCCTGTTGCTGCGTTGACCAGGCAGGCTGGTCTAATGCGGCTTCCCCTAACCTAGTGTCGGTCTTAGTGTCTCCTTGGCAGGTAAACAGCGAGTTGTTTTCCCGACTAATCGCAACTAGCGCCGAATCCACGTTCGGTTGGGGGTAAAAAACTCTTCGGGAAATATCGGATCCCATTCGCGCCCGACCGTACCAGGCGATTTTTACGCTCGGCACCCCGTAAACTTTGCTCCCGGGATTGGCACACAGACGCTGCGCCACCTCTTTTTGCACCATCACTAAGGCACGTTCCAGGCTGGGGAAAGCCGCGAATAAATGAAACAACACGGGAACTGCCACGTTATAGGGCAGATTGGATACCAAAACCGTGGGGGAAAAATTTCTACTCGCGGTGGAGAACGCATCCGAGACATTCCCCCCGCACTTATTGCCAGCGTCATCGGCGCCCTCGGCAATACTTGATAATCCTGTTAAATCCGCCGGGACTAGTTTTAAAGCATCTTTTTGAATCAAGTACAGGTTACCGGCAGCGCCCGGGGCGTGAGAGCGAATAGTTGCCGGCAAAAAGGCGGCAAGTCGCGCGTCAATTTCACAAACTGCCACCGTAGCGCCCACCTCGACCAGCCCTAAGGTTAACGACCCCAAGCCGGGCCCAACTTCCAGCACCTGGTCACCAGATTTTATGCCCGCTTCCCGCACGATCTTACGGATAGCACTGGGCTCGGTAACAAAGTTTTGTCCCAGCTGTTTAGTGGGATGAATATCTAGCTGGCGACACAGCTGGTTAATCACGCTGGCGGTCAGCAAATTAACGGGGAGGTTTTTTTCCACCTCTCTAGCTTACTAGTACCAGTTAACCCGTTCGGAATGCTGCCAGGCGCCACAGGGGTCACCATAACGGCCAGCAATATAGCCCAGTCCCCACTCGATCTGCGTGGCGGCGTTGGTACGCCAATCTGCCCCGGCAGAAGCCATTTTGGCTCCCGGCAAAGCTTGAGGGATTCCATAGGCGCCGGAACTAGCATTGTGTGCGGCAGCGTTCCATCCGGATTCACGATTCCATAGTTTGACCAGGCAGGTGAACTGGCTTTCAGACCAGCCACGCGCAATTACCTTTTCATGGGCAATCTCTTGCGCTTGCCCGGCCGGCACTACCGGCCCATAGTCAGCTCCTTCCGAGGTATCTGCCGGCCCTACCCGCACAATCTTCGGTTCCGCTTTAACCAGGGTAGTTACTTGTTCGGGAGACTGAAAGGACACCGCCCCATCGACCTTTTCTACGAAAGTACTTTTCGCAGTGACTTCTTCCTTACCCTCGTCCTCGACTACTTTCTTGCCAGGCTCCAGGTTCTTGTCCTCAACTTCTTTAACCGGAGGGGCAGAAACCTGCTCTTGCTTAGTAACCCCCCGCTCCACGCGAGAAATCTTGATTGTGGCTGCACTGGAACTGGTTTCTTCTACAGTGACCCGGTCTAGCGCCGATAGTTTAATCCCGGCCGCTTGTGCCGCTACCCGCGGATCCGCACCCTCTTGGTAAGTCCCTTTAACGTCCTGGCCATCAACCCGGAAAGTTGCTGTTAGCTTGGGGGCATCGTGGTCGGTTACCCCCCAACCGATCTTTGCATCTTTCGTTCCTTGCAGCACCACCGGACGAGCATGCACAATTTTTATGTTTTGGTTACGAGACATCTGAGTGTCGAGACCGGGAATCACCTGATCGTATTGACCAATTTTGATCCCCATATCGGAAACCACCTGTTCTACCGTACGATTCATGGTTTGTACCTGGCGGCTAGCCCCATCAACAGTAACCGTGACCGTCTTGTATTCACTGGCCACGGCGACTCCCCCACCTAAAACAATGGCAGCGGAGATGCCGGCAAAGACCGCCGTCATCTTGGCGCTGGTGCGTCGATGTTTCCTGCTCAACTGGTTCCTCACTGCGTCTCTAATACCCGTAGAACGGTAACTATTTTCGCTTCCCCCTAACTGTAACCTGATCGTTATAAAATAACTACCCTTTTGTGACCTACAGCTAGTGGCACCTACCGATTATTTTAGTACCGTCGCCCGGGTTTGTGAAGATGTTTTAACTATCTGTTAATTAGCGAAAGCTGCGACTGCCTCGCCATATACCTGGCGGGTATTATTTACCAGCTGCCGCGCCAGCTCAGTTTCCGTACTTCCGGTGATCTCTGCAAGTTTTCGCACTGTCCACACCGTCATATAGGAGGCGTTCGGCTGCCCGCGATGGGGATGGGGCGTTAAATAGGGCGCATCGGTTTCTACCAGCAAAAGCGACCTGGGCATTGCCAGCACCGCCTCGCGCAGCCACTCATTGGCGTTATAGGTAACCGGTCCGGCAATGGAGGCATACCAGCCATTATCGGCCAGCACCTGCGCGATTTCTTTATCGCCGCTAAAACAGTGAAAAACCGTACGTTCCGGGGCACCTTCCTCCAGCAAAATCCGAATGGTATCCGCGTGAGCTTCCCGGTCATGAATCTGCAGGGGCAGTCCCAGTTCCTTCGCTAAGGAAATATGCATTCGAAAACCCTGCTGCTGCGCCGTCCTCCCTTGGTGCGAAGTGCGAAAATAATCCAGCCCACTTTCCCCAATAGCTACGGTTTTAGAGGAAGAAGTCGCAGCTGCATAAACCTGGCCTACCGCTTCTTCAAGGGAATATTGTTCATGCCAAGGTTGCAACGGATAAGTTTGCCCATCGGGGGCAGTGGCTACCACCTTCGCATGTAAAGCCGCCTCATTGGGGTGAATTGCCAAGGCACAAAACACCTGGGGGTGTTCTTCGCATATCTGCACCGTCGGAGCCAACTCATCTACCTGACAGCCAGAGGTAATCAGGGCGCTGACACCCGCTTGTCGCGCCCGCTCCAATTGTTCTTCCAGGCTGAGCCGGACTCCCTCTACCAGGGGAATCTGCTCTTCCCACAAGGGTAAATGGGTGTGGTTATCTACAACTTTCCCCAGCAAAGGCGCAGGCAGCTGCGGCCAGCCGCGCCGTTTACGCGATTTCCCCATTTAGCTAGCTCCTTCTCCAACCAGGGCATGGATATGCACCTGGGTTCCTTGTTCGGGGCAACTCCAGTCAATGGTGCCATTTAAATTACCGCGCACTAAAGTGCGTACAATCGAAGTTCCTAAACCGTTTAGCGGCTTGTCCCCCAGTCCGCAACCATCATCCCGTACCCAAACATCTAGCTGGTTTCCCTCACGTTTAGCCTCCAGGGTGACTTTGCCACCCCGCTGCCCTAAACCGTGTTCGACCGCGTTGGCCACCAGCTCGGAAATCACCACGGCTAATGCCGAGGCAGCATCCGCATCCACCATTCCAAAACTGCCGGTAAAAGCAGTTTCGACCGCTTGATCAGTCGTCGCCATTGCCGCCGCCATCCGCAACAGGCGGGAGATCATATTGTCAAACTCAATGGTTTCATCCACGGTTTGCGATAGCTCTTCATGTACGCGGGCAATAGCCGCTACCCGCCGTTCCGCCTCCCCTAGCGCAGCTTTAACTTCCGCGGAATCCGAGCGTCTAATCTGCATCCGCAAAAGTGCAGAAACCGTTTGGAGATTATTTTTAACCCGATGATGGATCTCGCGAATGGTGGCATCTTTAGTCATTAATTCCCGTTCGCGGCGCCGCATTTCCGTTACGTCTCGGCACAGCAACAGCGCCCCGATTCGTTCACCTTCTTGTTCTAGCGGCAGCGCCCGAAAGGAGACGATCCCAGAAGAAGATTCCACTTCCGCCATCCATGAAGCCTTCCCCATCACTACCACGGGGAGAGCCTCATCTACTTCGGATTGATCTTGGATTACTTCGGTTATCAGTTCCGCCAGCACCGCCCCGTTTACCTCTTCGCGTACCCCCAAGCGGCGCAAACAGGAACGGGCATTCGGGGTGAGATCCAGTACATGCCCTTCGGGATCCAAATTAATGGCGCCATCGATCAAGCGTGGCATCCCGTGCCTGGTAGCAGGGGGAATGGCAGCATTGGGAAACGCCCCGCAAGAAATCATTTCACAAAGCACATTTGCGGTTTTATGAAACCACTGTTCTTGCTGCTCAAAGACCCGCAAAGATTGAATGTTGACCTCTTGAGTAAGCGCGGCTATTACCCGACCCTCATGCCTTACCGGAAGCGCACTAGCGATCACCGAATAAGATCCCGCCCATCTGACCTCGGGTACCGTGGGCTGAGAGTCAGGGGCGAATACAGCAGCTAACATCCCGGAACGTTTCGGAGAAGCCGATAGCCCCACCACATCATCCAGGTGGATAGTGAAACCGGATCCTGGCCGGGCGTGAGCAAGCGCTACAAAACGCCCACGGTCATCGGGAATCCATAAAATCAAGTCAGCGCTACCAATGTCCGATAGCACCTGCCAGTCTCCCACCAACATATGCAGATGGTCGATATCGCTTTCAGATAGATCCTTACCGTACCGGCGGATCAGTTCCCGCATCCCACTCACGAGTACCAGTCTATGCTAGGTACTCGTTCACCTAATCCTTGCGCAGATCGACAGGGGGCTAGCCGGCGTGGTTAGCCAGCCAGTTCTCTGCCGCTTCCTCTTCTCCCACAGAAAATACTTGCAGGTGAGACAGAAGTTCCCGTTCAACTTTTCCCCCAATAAGCGGCATATTAACCTGAAGCTTTCCGGAAATATTTCGTAGGGTTTTCTCCGGGTCCTTGGGGGAAGCCTTCAAAAAGCTCTCGGCTCTTACCTGTACTGGAACTCGGTCAAAACGAACTTCAAAGTCCCCTTGCGCAACCATGCCGGGGCGGGGACTAGTGATCCAGTTTTCCACCACTTCGATCTCTAGTTCATCTGGGAGTAGTCGCGCATAGGCCGGCGGGGCTTTCACTTCGGCAAGGTTAACGTTTGCGCGCGACACAAAAGTCCCACTACCTGCCTGTTCCACCTGGACTTGACATTGAACTTGCGAGATTTGCCTCCAGCGAAATTCCAAGAACCGCGGATCGGTGAGCATCTGAAAAACCTGCTCTGGAGAGGACGGATACTCAACTTCTAGTTCAAAATCACGCACGTACTATCCCTTTCTACGGCGCTTTAAAGGTCTGTATGCTCGCCCCATCCACCGGAGGCGACTATCCTAAATAACCATAAGCCATTCTAATGGTATCCGCTTTAGTTACTATGCCGGCCAGGAGAAACCTAAATGTTTGATTTTAAACCTCCCCAGTTTTTGCGCTCCGAAAAGCGCGCCTCCCAGAAACAGCTGGCTGCGGCGCTGCGCGAGTCGGCGACGAAAGTCCGTCATGCCTCTAGTTTTGGGGAAGTAGTGGATGCCGTCCTCGATATTCCTAGTGAACATATTGACCAGAAGCTGCTGCAACTAGCTAAGGCTCATCCGCAGGCAGATGTCGGTGATCTGGAAAAGATATTAACGAAACAATACATTAAGCGTACTGCCTACGCGTCCTCCGCAGTGGGGGCGGGAGCGGCTTTGCCGGGCGGGGGTACCGGAGTGGCGCTGGGACTTACTGCCGGGGAGCTGGCGGTCTATGCCGTGCAGACCACGATCTATATTTTGGGGGTCTCCCGCCTGCAGGGGGTACGTCCTGCCGATCGGGATCAGCGTCGCGCTCTAGTGCTATCTAGCCTGCTCGGAGAAGAGGGCGCGGCGATAGTTTCTGACCAGTTGGGACTGAGTACCCTAGCCTGGGCACGTACCTCCCTCAAAAACCTGTCTTCCCCCACCTTGGGGCAAGTCAACAAAGCGCTAATGAAATACGCTTCCAAGAAGCTATCTCGGCGTGCTGCCGGCCGGATCGCCGGACGGCTAATTCCCTTCGGAATTGGCGCCGGGGTGGGTTACCTATCCGGCAAGGCGGTAGCGCGGCGTACTGCCGAGGGCGTGAAGGCCGCTTTGGGATCGGCGCGCGAATTATCTGCCCGGGATCTGATGGTAGAGCTGGCTCCGGTCATTGATCTAACCGCAGATCCTGTTGCTTCCTCCCCGGAAAAGGTTGATTTCTTCGCTGATTAAGGCGCAGCTCCCTCCGAAAGCTTTTCTCCCCCCCCGCTTTCAGCTCTAAAATAACTGTAGCGATAAAATTGCTAATAACCGGCTAGAATATGGACAAACAACTAGCGAAAGGTTAACGGCGTGGCAGATAGGCAATATGAAGATTTACTGGCCAAGATTTTAGAAACTGGCAGCGAGAAGGCCGATCGTACCGGAACCGGCACCCGCTCACTTTTCGGAGCCCAGCTACGCTACAACTTGGCAGATTCTTTCCCCTTGATTACCACTAAGCGAGTGTTTATGCGGGGAGTCGCCGAGGAACTGTTCTGGTTCTTATCCGGAAACTCTAATGTGCATCCCCTACAGGACAAAAACGTTCATATTTGGGATGATTGGGCGGATAAAGAGGGCGAGCTAGGGCCGGTTTACGGGGTGCAGTGGCGTTCTTGGCCCAGCCCTCATGGCAATATCGACCAGATTGAAAACCTGCTTTCTACCATTAAGAATGATCCGTCCTCGCGCCGGATGCTGGTATCTGCTTGGAATGTTTCTGAGCTGGATAAAATGGCGCTTGCCCCCTGCCACCTGCTATTCCAAGCCTATGTAGCGGGCGGACGCCTGTCTTTGCAGGTTTATCAGCGTTCTTGCGATATGTTCCTGGGCGTTCCCTTTAATATCGCTTCCTATTCTTTGCTCACCCATATGCTGGCACAACAAAGCGGGCTAGAAGTCGGGGAGCTGATTTGGACCGGCGGGGACTGCCATATTTACAACAACCATGTAGAGCAGGTGCGCGAGCAGCTTTCCCGCGAACCCTACCCTTTCCCCACTTTGCGTCTTAACCGCGCCGACAATCTTTATGCCTATAAGTGGGAAGATGTCGAGATTGAGAACTACCGCCACCACCCGACTATTAAGGCTCCGATAGCGGTTTAGGAGGCAATTTATGAAGATTGGCATGATCTGGGCGCAGGCTGCGCACCGAGTTATCGGCAATGGCCAGGGAATGCTCTGGCATGTTCCAGCTGACTTCAAACATTTTAAAGCCACCACTATCGGAAGCCCGATTATTATGGGTCGCCGTTCCTTTGAGGCTCTAGGGAAACGGGCTCTCCCGGGACGGCTAAACATTGTGCTGACTACGCGAGAGGATTACCAGGCTAGCGAGGCGAAAGTAGCGACCTCTATTCCACAAGCACTAGCACTGGCAGCAGCCTCGGGGGCGAAAAAATGCTGGATCACCGGTGGAGCCCGCCTCTATGAGGAGGGGATGGAGATAGCTGATGAACTAGTGGTTAGCTACCTGGATTTAGATGTGGGAGATGACCCCAGTTATGCCCACGCACCTACTATTTCTCCGCAGCTTTGGGAAGTGGATATCGAACGTTCCGATAGCGAGTTTCGCCCTATTTCTGGGGATTGTCGCTGGAAGCTGGTTTACTACCGAAAAGCCAAGCTAAACAACAGCTAACCCCACCTAATTCACCGGGGTATCGTAAGCGTTTAAAAAATGAGTGAATCAAGAGAATTCGGAGGCACGATGGGAAAGAAATACCGTTGGAACACGCTTTCCAACGTGATCGTGATTATCGGCATCCTGGTGATTCCGCTAATGTATTCCGGGCTGTTTACCTGGGCGTACGAGGATCCGATGCAGCGGGTTAACCTCCTGAAAGCCGCGGTGGTAAACCTCGACCAACCCGCCACTGCCATCAGTGCTAATGGTGAAAAGACCATCAATCTGGGTGACAGACTGGAAAAAGAACTCTATAAGGACGATGCCCCCGGTTTTGACTGGACGAAAGCTTCCCTACCGCAAGCAAAATCGGGGTTAAAAGATGGTACCTATAAGGCGCTACTCCTCATCCCCAATAATCTTTCTAGTTCTTATTCAAAACTCGCCGACCCAGAAAATGAAGTCCCCGCGAAAAAAGCTCAATTAGAGCTGCGAACCGATGACGCGGTGAACTATCTGCAAGACACCATGGCCACCTCGGCAGCTCTAGCTCTCCAAGCAGCGCTCTCTAATGAGGGCGCCGCCGGATATATCGATCAACTGCTGCTCTCCACCGGCCCCCTCAAAGAGGGGTTCCTGGATGCCGCCTCTGGCGCCGGGCAGCTTAGCGAGGGCGGCGATCAGTTAGAAAATGGTGCCGACACCTTAGTGGTGGGATTAGGCGAATTAGCTGATGGCAGCGTTAAAATTCGCTATGGCTCCCTGAAACTAAGAGATGGAATCACCGCCTATACTGGCGGGGTTTCCAGTCTCAACTCCGGACTAGGGCAGCTCAATGGGAATATGCCAAAACTAGCTGCCGGAGCCAAACAAGTTGATGGCGGTATTGATCAGATTCACCAGCAGATAGCTGCTATGCAACCCGAAGTTAGCAAACTGGCAAAAGATGGGAACGACCTGGTTGATATGCTAGCTCCCCTAGCCAATTCTGGGGTTGATACCGCAAAAATCGCCCAGTTCCTCACCCAGTTTAAGGGAGCAGTTGACCAGTGCGCGGCGCTACCGTCTGCAACTATGGAGGCGAATCCCCTATGCGTAGGCCTGAAGAAAATGGCTTCTGACCAGCGATTAACCCTGCAGCAACTTTCGGTAAGGATTAATCAGGCTCAAGGATTGCTGCAAGAGGCAGGCAAGCTGTCGCAGTTGAAACCCGAAGAACTCAAGGCGAAACTCAACGCAGCAGAACAGGGTGTTAATGAACTGAGCCGGCAAACCGCTCTCACTCCGCCTGCGCAAGCCGGAAAGCAAAAGCCGACTCTAAAAGATGGCACTTATGCCTTGACAAACGGATTAGACCAGGTACAACAGGGGGTACAGAAACTTTCTGCCGGAGCCGCTACCCTAGACAAGAATTCCGCACAGTTACGCACGGGGGCTAACGCTCTCAGCGGCGGTCTTGACTCCCTTTCCCAGGGGGCAGGCAAAGCCTCCAATGGTGGAAAACAGTTAGCGGGCGGAATCGGAAAACTGACTGAAGGTGCTTCCAGCCTAGAAGATGGACTACGCGATGGCGCTAAGCAGGTGCCCACCGTTGAAAAAGGGCAGGCCAAAAAGGTCTCGCAAGCGGCCAGTGGAGTCGCTGATGTGGAATCTATCCGACAAAACCCGGTTCATGATAACGGTGCCGGATTCGCACCCTTCTTCATGGCGCTATGTTTATGGATCGGCGGGATTGCGATCTTCTTGATTTTCCCGGCTCTAGATTTACGGCGTCGCCCCGAAGAGAGCTTCTGGAGCTGCGGTTTCCGGTCTATGGCTGTCGCGGCGCTCTTCGGCGCTCTGCAAGCAGTTACCGTAGTAACTGGCCTGCAACTGTTCCTAAAGCTAGATGCCCAAAATTTCGGGGCATTATTGTTAATAGCAGTATTAGCCTCTATTGGATTCGTGGCAGTAAACCAAGCCTGTGTAGCCGCCCTCGGATATCGAGGACGCGCCCTTTCGGTAATCCTGTTGTGCTTGCAAATCACCTCCACCGGCGCAACTTTCCCGGTGGAAACAGCCCCGAAGTTCTTCCAGTTCCTCAGCCCGCTGCTCCCCATGACCCATGTGGCGCGTACTATCCGCGCCGCGATTGCCGGCGGAGAACTACATTTCGGCAAGGCACTACTGGTGTTAGCGATCTGGACGCTGATTTCTTGGGTGGCGAGCATCATTTCGGCAGCGCGCCGCAAAGGCCAGCGTCCCATGCCCTACGACCCGGCCTTGAGCTTCAAGAAGGTTCCCTTAGTTTCATCCCCGTTAGGAGGAAACTCCAACAACAGCGTGGAGGATTACGACCAGCGCACTCGCCAAGCCAAAGAAAACCTGCCTAGCTGATTGTGTGGCGGAGCGGGGAGGCTAGACGCGGGGGCTGCCTGGGCGCGGGGAGGCTGGGTTTTTCCTCCCGCCCAAGAAATTCGGAAAACGTAGCGGCGTTTTCCGAATTCTTATGCCCACCGCGCCCACTCGGATAAAACCCAGCCTCCCCGCTCAGTAACTGGCAAAGCCCGACCGCGGCGCGCACACTTTGTCCTGGCTACATGACTTTCGTTTTTTCAACCTCTTTGGCAATATCGTGGATCCGCCCGGCAATGGTACGCCGTAATACCAGACCGAGCACTAAGTTCGGAATCAGAAACACCAGGATTATCACCAGGTTATAGGCAAAATCCCCCGCATAAATCCCAGCGATAGCCGAACGCATCAGGTCAATCGCATAGGTGGCTGGCAGCCAGGGACTGATGTTTTGGAACCATTGCGGTAGCAATTCCAACGGATAGGCTCCACCAGCGGCAGAAATCTGTAACACCAGCAACAACACTGCTAAGGCTTTACCCGCATTAGCCAGTGCCACCACCAGCGTATAAACGATAACGGTAAAGACGGTAGAAATCACCCATCCTGTCAAAATCAGTAGGAAGGGATGGGCTGGTTTAATCTCTACAAACACAATCAGTCCAACCATCAGTAATGTGGATTGTGCCATCCCAATTACCCAGAATATAAAGTAACGTCCCAGATATTCCTGAGCCCCGGTGAATATCGGCTTTTTTTCTGCGGATTTCACCGCTGTCTTCGCATCTGGAGTAGGTGCGGTTTCACTAGCTTCCGTTTCTGCCCCTTCTAACCGGGACAATTCCTCCTCATCCGCATCCGCGCCGGTGGCTGTATCAGGATCTTTCCGGGCTCCCCTACTGGCCAGGTAGCGTTTGGCCACATTCTCAGAAACGTCAGTGCGCAGGAAAACCCCTGCCAGAAGCGCCCCCACCCATAGAGCAATAACGGTGAAAAGCGGAGTCATCCCCACCCCAAAGGTGGCGACGGGAAACACCGCATTGCGTTTTACCGCTATCGGGGAAGAAATTAGACGGGCAAAATCTTTGGGGTCAGCTCCCAAGGTGGTGGCGATTTTTTTCAAGTCCCCTTGCGACTGGGCAGACGAAATCTGTTCCCGAGCCTGATCCAAGCGGCGGGTTCCGTCACGCATCTTTTTCGCGGTATTGTCCAAGGTCTTTTGGGAGCGACGCATACTCGCAATCATCCCACCCGCACTTTCCGACAGATCGGCTTGCACCGCCTGCAGATAGGAACGGAAAATCTTCACATTTTTTCCGGCAGAATCCAGGTTCTTACGCAGGCTCTCAATTTTTGGCTGTAAGTTTTTCTCAAAATTGGATCGAGCAGTAGTAATAGCTTTTTGCGCGTCTGCTATGGCTTGGCGGGCGTTCTTTCTCAGGTCAGAATCTACAGTTACTCCCCTGCGGAGGTCAGATGCAATACTGCCCAGTCGCTCCGACAAGATTTGTTGGCGAGCAATCGCCGCATCCATCTCGGCCAGGAATCGATCAACGGCCGGATCCTTCCCTTCTAAATCCGCCCCGTCCGGCCCCAGAGCACGCTCGAGTGCGTCCCGCGTTTGTTGGAAACCAGCGATTTGTTTATCCAACAAGGTTTTCAGCTGTTCGACTGTGTCCGCACTGCTTTGGCTGGCGCTATTTGCCGAATTCAGCAATTTGTCTAATTGTTTTTGCAGATCGGAGATATTGCCTTCTGCCAGTCTCACCGCATCGTCGAGCCTAGAGGATACGGATGCGAAGGGATTGGTGGTTCCGCCAGCACCTTTTCTCCCGGAATCAAATGTGGAGTCAACAGCCTCCTCGAAGGAATCCTGCACCCCTGCAGCCAGCTGTTTTGCTCCGGTGGCCAGCGGCACCGCCGAACCTATCAAGGTAGACAGAGAACTAACGGTGTTAGCCCCGGAATTCAGTTGTGCAGAGAGGGTTTCGAGGTGGTTGCTCAGCCGATCCAGAGCTGCCTGAGTATCAGCAGTCTCTAGATAAGAGGACACGTCCTCAGCGATAGCCACGGCGGCTTCTGCCAAGGTTTGCGAAAAAGCCGTGTTGATTTGCGCGGTGACCCCCTGAGCGCCTTGCGTGGTGAGATTGGCTGAGAGTGGGTTCTTCTTTTCGTTGGTGTGCAGCGTGATATTTGCCGGGGCAGCTCCGCCGGCATAGAAGGTAAACATGGACTTTGAAAAATCCGTCGGTAACACAATTGTCGCGTAATATTCCCCCGAGCGCGCGCCTTCCAAAGCCTGATCTTTGCTGGTTATTATCCAATCAAACTGGTCATTTACTGCCAGTTCTTTGAGTACCGTGTCCCCCACATTGACTTTGACGTTCAGTATTTTGCTGGTGTAACCCTCGTCGGTGTTGGCCACGGCAATCTTCAGCCGTCCCGAATTTGAGAAGGGATCCCAGGTAGCCAACACGTTGAACCAGGTGAAAAACATAGGAACGACAATCAACAGGACCAGGGAAATCCGAACCATGATACTGCTGCGAATCTGGCGAAAGTCGTCTCGGATAATGAAAAGTACTTCGTTCATCGCGTCTCCTCACTGGTTGCGGAGGCATCGGATTCGGCCAACGATTCCTCGGTACTTTCATCCGCAGCGTCTGCCCGCACAGACGCGCTAATGAGGCGACCTTTACTGCGACTGCGGTATTCTTCGCTGCTCGGGTTCTCCGACCGATTTTCGGTTTTTATAGCATTCGCTTCTCGCTGGCGAGCTAGGCTTTCGAAAAGTTCATCTTCCGTCAGATGCGACAGTCTCTCGGCTCGTTCGATGGAGCTCTTGAGTACCACTACGCCAACCAGAGTCCCCATGATGGCCACTCCCCAAATCGCTACTATCCCCAGGAGCACTGGTTTACTGGCGGAGGTGAGCCAGGAAATCATCCCGAGCACGACCAGTCCCAAAATCCCCATGCTGCTCAGTCCATTAATCAAAGCGGGATAGCGGGCATTGAACTCTTCTTGACGTCGCCGGATACGGGTGGAAAATTCTTTCCGGTTCGCCAGCAGCGCAATGATGTTACTCAAGCGGTAACCGCGACTTTGTAGCTGAACGTCTTCATTCACGACCAGTTCGGTGCGAGCCAAATCATCGTAGAACAGCTGGGTGAAGTAACCGAAACGACGCCTCCCCACAAACCCTAGCAGGAACATGGTGACGCTCATGAGCAATAAAACCGCCATAACATGCCAGAACCGCCCATGATAAAACCCGCCGATAGTTTCTCGGATCGCGTCGATGCCGTAAGAAAACGGGAGCATTGGGTAAAGCTCGCGGAAGAATCTGGGCATGAGCTCGATTGGATAGATGCCCGAGGCGCCGGGAATCTGCAGCACCACCAGCAAGATTGCCAGGGCTCGTCCCACGTGACTGAACGCGGCTGCTAAAGCATAGATAATTGCCAAATAACACGGGCCGATCAGCATGGAGGTAGCGATGAAAGCGGGAGCGTTGGCGGCTTTCACTCCCAGCAGCAAACTACCCACGCTGACAATTAGCCCCTGCCCTATGGACAGCACCCCGGAGAGCATGAATCGCCCCAGATAAGCCGAGCGCAAACTCAACCAGTCAAAGCCTTCTTTATCGACTTCTACCCGGAAAATTATGACCAGGATAAGCGCACCAATCCACAGGGAGAGATTGAGGAACATGGCCGCCATTCCCGAACCATATGAGTTGATGGGAAAGAGCGTCTGCTGGTCGAATTTTACTGGTGAGGTTAGGTAGCGTCCGATATTGGTCGGATCGAGCCCAATGACTGTTTCCAAGGTTCCCGTCCGGAGCGCGGTAGCCAGAGTCGCCACATCGGTTTGCGCCCCGCTAGCCGTATTGGACAGCAGGTTCAGGTTGTCCTGCACCTGATCAAGCACATTTTGGGTGTCCCTAATCTGGTCATCGATCCCGTGGGTCAGCGTAGAAATCTCTTTAAGGGAAATCCGCGCGGTGCCCACCGCGGAGTTGATGGCTCCCAACTGCGCCGACAGCTGCGTCACCTGGGAGTTTAACTGATAGGCGGTGCGAGTGGACTGTTCCCGCAAACCAGTGGCGCCGTGTTGCGCGTCCGTCAGAGCCTGATTAAAGGATTTCATCAGTGCCTGCAAATCCTTGCTAGCCTTGGTGGCATCTGACCCGGTTTTCTCGACCTTGGCGAGCAGATCCTGCATCTCGTTCAGCTGAGATTTCAACTTCGCAGCGAGCTTTTGTGTCTGCGGGAATCTTTCTAAATTCGCAATCTGCTCACGCATTTTCTCAATCGAAGTATTCGCTCTTTTAATGCCGGATTGCAGCTGCGAGTCTATCTCGGTTAGTTTATTTGTCGCATTCGAGACCGCCGAATCCGCGGCCGCCGAGGATTCATTGAGTGCTTTTTGGGCGCTAATACTGGCTTGTCCCGCCTGGGCAGCAAACTCGGAAGCATCGGAGACGACTGTCCCTAAAATATCTTGCGCATCGCTCAAAGCCGCGGAAACATCAGCCAATGCCGGGTCAGCTGCCGCCAGCGTAGCCCGGACTTTTTTCATAGTCTGTAAGGAACCTGTCAAAGATGCACTGGCGGAATCCAAGGTGCCTTGCGCATCGGCCAGATCCCGGTTGATACCACTCAAGGCATCTAAAGCACTGCCCTGAGCATCAGCAACATTTGCGTCGATCTCTAGGGCACCGTCGCGCAAAGCTTGCGCAATGGCCTCGCCTACCTTGCCCCGGAAAGTTGAGGTGATTTGAATATCGAGTTCATTTGATCCCGCATCGGTAATTTTGGGGGCAATAGCGCCTTTCTTTTCATTCACGTTGTATTCGATGGTCGGCTGATGGAGTTGGCCGCTGAAAATATCGACTAAATCTTTACTAAAGGTCTTGGGGATGACAAAAGTCGCATAAACTTCCCCGGTTCTGATTTTGTGATCGGCTGTGGCTTGATCTGTAAACTGCCAGCCCAGCTGCTTATTCTCTGATAATTTGTCGACTACCAGGTCGCCAACATTTAGCTGACCAGTTAGTGCGGATTCCGTTCCCACATCGTTATTCACTACCGCAATGGGGAGGTTTTCCGTTGCGTTGTAGGGGTTCCAAAAGGCCAAAATATTCAGCCAAGTGTACAGGGCTGGGGTGACCAAGATACCGATGACGATAATCAGGGATCGCGGAACCGCGAAAATCCGCTTTACGTCACGAGTAAGCACCCGACAGCTATCTTTCATCCTGTAATCATAACCTTGTGTTGAAATTCTGACAGTGCATGCTGTTGTCCATCTGAAATCCCACGCGAAAGAATCCGGGTTTGCATAAGTTTTGCGCGTTCATCGCCGGATTCAGGTCAGGGATATCCGCTCAGATTCACCCCCATAAGAACTCTTTGACCTTTGGAAGTTCCCTTCGCATCTGTTCGTATCCGGCGGTGAAATTTTCTTCCAGCTTGGCGGGATTATCTTCAAAATTCGCCACCCCCATATGCTGCGGATAAAACACATAAGCTTTACCCTCGGACTCCAAACGCTCTAGTTCGGCTCGGGTTCGGTTGTAATTTATGGGGCGTTCAATCAGAGCCTGAGCTGCTTTCGGGTACCGCGCTAGCAAGCAGCGGTACGCCAAATCAGGTAGGCGATTTTCTTTCAGGTATTCCCGCGGTCGGGTCAGTAGAACCAGGAATTTTTCGTAACCATCTGCCTGCGCCACGTCCAAAGGAATTCCGCCAGAGGGTCCTATTGCTCCGTCCATGCACGCCTCACCCGCAATATAAGTGACTGGGGTAGCTATAGGCATGGATCCCGAAGCCTTGCATACGTGGGTTAGTTTTTGCTCCGAATCCACCTGAATCCGTGAAAAATATATTTCCTCTCCGCGTTGCGCGTTATATACACCTACCCGCCATTCGGCTGGATTTGCTACGAAACGCGCATAGTCCAGTTCGAGCATCCCACCAGGCTCGGTCATGTCGTAGTACATGTGGTGAGTGTCGAAAAGCCCCTTACCTTTTAGCGCCGTTTTCCATCCGCCAAAGTCGGAGTCGGTACTAATATCAACAAAACAGCGCTGCGAACGCTGGGGAAGGCGAGCCAAATAGTTCACCAAGCTGGTAGCACCCGCGGAAATTCCCGCAACATAATTCAAGTGAATCTCTGCTTCCAAGAGCATATTTATGGCACCCGCAGTGTAGCTGCCCCGCATTCCTCCCCCTTCGAGCAGCAACGCAGTGTCAAAGACATTATTCTCAAACTGTTCCATACCATCTCACCCCAATTTCAATCATACGGATTGACATAGTACTAGGCTCAGGTAACTTCAGCTCTCCAGTTTGCCTAAGTTTTATCTGAGCAGGTGCGATGGGCATAAGAATTCGGCAAACGGCACAAGGTTTCCCGAATTCTTGGGCAGGACGAAAAAATTTCCGCGCTAGTAGTGCCAGCAACTGGCAATCCGAGGCGCGGCCGATAAAAGATACGAGAGGGGCTTGACCTGCGTAGCAGGTCATGGGGTCCCCGGAGTGCTTTTATCGAGCCAGCCCGGCTCGTGGCAGTGACGCAATTATTGTCCTATGGGCCGGAGGGTTTGCAGCATGCGCTGCGCCCACTGGGCATTCGGCTCCACTTTAGAGCGCACTTTCGAGGCCGCCAGTTCATCACTGGCGAGCTGAGCTGCTACCTGTGCATCTAGATGCGGAACCTTCATTGCGGCAGTGCCGGGTACCAAATCTAGGCGCACCCCGGCCAGTCCCAGATGCCGCTGGAGAGGGCCGGCACTGGTAGTAACCGACTGCGCCCGTTCATGTGGGGCAAGGGTAACTTTGCGCCGTAGCCACCCATCGCGGTAGATAAGCACGGTGTCGGTGGCCGCGAAGGCGCGGCGAAAGCGGGCAAGAGGATCCAATAGCTTGGCTTTTTTACCAATGGAAGTGAAAAATCCATCCGCTTCCGACTCCGAGTTCTTGCCGTTAAACGCCGCCTGCAGCAGCTTGTCCCTTTCTACGCCCTCGTTAATCCCTAAATCTCGAATCGCCATGTCTAAAATTATTTTTGCTTGCTCCAAAGTTCCTACTGGCAGCAATAGGTTATCGGCAGCTTGTTTCTTCTGGTTGCCGCTGGTTTCCACTCCGTGTCCGGCGAGAGTAACTTCTGCTTGCCACCATCCGAAAGGTCTCCACAGTAGCGGTTGGATAAACCGGATGGCGTGGATCCGGCCCGGCGGTAAGGTCTGCGATTTTAGCGCCAGCAGACCCGAGGTGATCCGGATGCCCTCGTGGGTGATATTGGCACTGAAATTGAAACCGGAGTTAAAACGTGACCAGGCATAAGACAGTATCATCAGGGGAATAATCCCAATGGAAATAATGGTGGGGATAACACTTCCCGCGACTAGCCCCTGTACAGTTAGATCCGCCATGATGAACAGTACGATGGCGCCAACCGCCACGATCAGCGCCATTAGTAGCAACCAGACTGTTTGGGAAGTCAACAGCACAGAGGCGATCAGGCGTCCTGGGGAAACCCGATAAACTTCATACTCGTCCTGGTCTAGATGGTAATCGTCCTCGGCAAAAAGATCCGTGCCAGCCAGGCCTTTAGCTCCCGCCTGCCGGGACGTTTCATCACGGAGGGTGCGCCCCGCAATCCGGGCTACTACTTCCCGGCGTGCTCGATCTAAATATTTGTTGGCGAGGAACTGGATTTCTACCCGGGAGCCTTGCCCACCTGCCGACTCCACACGCAAGGCTCCCAATCCAAATATACGAGCAGCTAAGGGTCGATAGACATCTACTGATTGCACCCGATCTAGGGGAATCTTCCGGTGCTTTTTAAAGAAAATCCCGCGGCGATACTGCACGTCGGTAGCGGTTATTTTCCACGAGGTTGCCCGCCAGGCAAAATACAGGTAGATGATCAACAGCGCTAGCATCGCCAGCGGTACCGCAATCACTAGCAGCAATATCCCCGGATGCCCCGGTACGTTTTCCCGGAGGTTCTTGATCAGCATGATCAGGTTATTGAGCGACTGGGTTAGGACGACTACGACGATTATCACCAAAGCCTGCCACACTTGTAGCAGCGGGGTGAGCCAGTGCACTCGTCGCCAAGAAGATTCTGTTACCTGACCATCCCGGGCACTAACAGCATCGGCCACGGTCAGGGAATGCTGTCTGTCAGCAACTGTAGCAGCGGTCTCCTCGGAATATCCCAAAGAATTTTCATTTACGAATTCGCGGTACTGGTCGCCCATCTAAATGCCCTCAAGATTGGTTTCAGCAAGTTCAGAAATTTCTTCCCGCAATTGCGCGGCCTGTTCGCGAGGAATCCCCGGCAATTCCGCGTCTGTCGATGCGGAGGCAGTATGCAGTTTTACCTGCGCGATCCCAAAATGACGGGCGACGGGGCCTTCTTCTACGTCCACATATTGCAGTCTGCCCAAGGGCACCACAGTTAAGGACTTGAACATAATCCCCTTGCGAATCTGCAAGTCAGTTCCGGTAACTGCCCAGCCCATAGCGCGCACTTGCCGCGGAATTAGCCATAGCAGCCAGAGGGCTATTGCCAGCACCAGCGCGATCAATACTAGACCGATCCATTTTTCGGGGAGGGCGAAAAAAAGAATTATCGCCACGGCTACAAAGCAAAGTAGAAAGAATGCTACTGCTGCCAAACGTACCTTAATAAGTTCCAAAGAAACCGGACGAAACTTCACCCCTACTGGAGCGAATGGATCTATTTGAGAGGAAACCATCTAAAGTCCTTTTTACTTTTATCCTATCAGTGCCTCCCTCCTCAAGACACTCAATAAACAGTTACCTTCTCCTCAGAGCTTCCCCTGTAAATCCCGCAAAAGTGACAGCAAAGACCCCGCAAAACCTATAGCGAAAATCCCGCAAAAGTGACAGTAAAAACCCCGCAAAAGTGACAAACTTGCAGACAATAAGCTATTGTATATTTCATGAAATACATACGGCGTTCCATAGACAATCTCATTACAAAAGACTTAGCAGCAATGGGGGCAATACTGATTGAGGGAGCGCGCGGATGCGGAAAAACTGAAACAGGTATGTTCCACGCAAATTCACACTTTCGGGTAGATCAAGCGACTAACCGGCGCCTAGCTGAGCTTAACCCTGCCGCTGTTTTAGAGGGGAAAACACCGAGGCTTATCGATGAATGGCAGCTTACTCCCAGCCTGTGGAACGAAATTCGTCACGAGATTGATGCCCGGCGTTCGCCAGCGCAGTTTATCCTCTCAGGCTCAGCCAGCCCCACTGATTCGATTACTCGACATACAGGGGCGGGGCGTATCTCTAGAATAAGAATGCGCCCGATGGCATTAGGAGAATCCTACCCTCACCCCGATCATCTAACCCTGTCGGAACTGCGGACAATTACAAGATTGTCAACTATCTCACCAACACTAACCTATGAAGAGTTAGCTGTAGAAGCAGTACGGGGTGGCTGGCCTCTACTAATAGCTTCTAAGAGCAAGGGATTTGTTCGCTTTGTGCGCAACTACGCCGAGAATATCACCCACAGCGATTTAGCAGAATTAGGAAATAACTTTAACCCTGAACGTGTTCGCCGCCTACTAAGATCGCTTGCACGAAATATCGCTACTGAAGCTAGCGCTGCGACCATCTCAAGAGATATTTCAGCTGACGGGGGCGAACTCAGTGAGGCAAGCGTAAGAGTCTACCTAGACGCACTCACGCGGATATTTATCTTTGAAGAATTACCCCCTTGGAGTGGCGCCCTGAGATCAAAAACTCGACTTAGAAAACAGTCAAAACTGCATTTTTGTGATCCTTCACTTGCGTGCGCATCCTTAAGAACTACCCCACAAGCTTTAGCTAACGACCCTGAATATTTTGGTCAAATCTTTGAATCTATGGCAGTGCGGGACGTTCGTACCTACGCGGATCAAATTGACGCCAATTGTTATGGCTATCGGGACGAATCAGGACTTGAAGCCGATATTGTTCTTGAGTTTGACGATGGACATTGGGCGGCACTGGAAATCAAACTCGGAGAGTCTACAAAAGTCATTACTACGGCTGAGAAAAATTTGATTCGTTTACGTGATACCCGAATGACAAACCCACCAGATTTTCTCGCTGTCATCACCGGAGGGACTTCAGGATTCACCCTGCCTAGCGGTATACATGTACTCCCCCTCAGCGCACTTGGCCCCCTTAACTAGGCCGCGGAACATTAAGGCAGGATCTCGCGCGGAGAGAACGCTCATCTGGAAATTACTTCCCATTCGGGCATTGGTCTCGGCCAACTCTTAACCGGGTACCCCGCCGGGGGTACAAAAAAACCCCGGGCAGTTGAGGGATGCCCGGGGTTTTATCAGGTAGTAAGAGGATCTACCCGATCATAAAGGAACGTGTAAGGCTGATAGCACCGGCTGCACCGATACCGCCCAAGATAACAATTCCGGCGAGGGAGCCGGCGCCGCCCATGCGGTCAATCGCGGAGAGATTGTTGGCCGCATAAGCCGTAGCATCAACATCGTTAGCGGTTAGGTTGCCGCTAACCTCGGCCGTACGAGCCTGAATCTGAACGGTGGTCTGAACGCCATCATTGGACAGCCCTTCGGCAGCCTGTGCGGTCAGCACGCCAGCAGGAATCAACGCTGCCGCAGCGATTCCGCAAGCGGCCATCTTCTTGATCGAAGTTCCCTTGTTCATTTCAGTCTCCCTCACGACCTGAATTCTTTCTTGTTGGTATTAATATTACCACCCGGTCAAATGAAAGCAAGCTAATTGCTCTAGTTTATGCGTGATGTGCGCCACAATTCGCAAAAACTTATGGGGTGGAAAGTAGGTCAGTTTTCAATACGTCTCTGTGACCAGGCAATATATTTATATTATTGATTATAACAAAGTTATAACGCCAATACTTACCACCCGGTAAGTATTGGCAATTTCCGGGTTTTTCCTCCTAAAGATCATCGATCTGTGACCTAGATTTAATAACTTTTTCATCACTTCAAATCTTTTAGTGCCTAGCGCCACACAAATTCTTCCCGGCGTGTACCGCATCACTTCTTTCGGGAGAGCTAACGCCACCAAATCCTAATAGCCTCCCCTAAGGATTCGCTCTATACCTATATGTAGGGTCAGCAGAAAATGGAGCTATTCCGGTTGCTTCGACCCACAAGCGTGGCTTAGTTGATAACCTAAAACCGTGAATGACATGGATGATTTCCTCCCCCTAGCCGCAATGGCCGCCGCTGCGCTACCCGAAACCGACTTCGTTTCGCTATGCTCGCCCCGATTTGAAACCGAAGATCTGCGGGTATGCGCAGTCCAAGATACCGCTGAACGCAAGTGGCTAGTCAACTGTCCTACCACTGAACACGCTGACAATCAGCTACAAACCCAAACCCAGATTATGCAGACGCTCTCCCATGATGGCGCGCGCCTGCCCTTCCGCCTACCCTGGCCATCCCACATGGTACGGATAGTGGGAGGAAAACACGCCCTCGTCCATCCCGCTTTCCCTGGCCGGCCCGCTCGTCCAGAAGATCTAACAGTTTCAGATAAACTTGCCACTTCCCTAGGGGCAGCGTTAGCTGCCCTCCATGAGCTACCTGCTCGGGTACTACAGGCCGCCGAGCGGCCAACTTTTTCTGCCGACCAGATTCGACGGCGCTGGCTAAGCCTACTAGATGAAGCCGCCCCTACCCAGGCCGTGCCGCCCAGGCTGTGGCAACGCTGGGAGGAACGTTTAGAAGATATTTCCCTCTGGCGTTTTGCGAGTGCCTTTATCCATGCGGATTTGCAGGAAAGCTACCTATATATAGATAGAGAAGCTGTCAGTGGTATCACCGGATTCGGACAGGCAAGATTCGGAGATCCTGCCCGCGACTTAGCCTGGGTGGTTTCCTCATCTTCAGACGAGTTCGCCAAAACCGTACTCGAAGAGTATCGAAAACTCAGGCTTTACGAAGATCCCCACCTTAATGCGCGAATTGAGCTTAATTCGGAGTTAGTGCTCTTAGAATGGCTGATGCACGGGGTACACCAAAACAGTGAAGATATCATCACCGACGCTCGCGAGTTGATCTCGCAGCTAGCAGACACTCTAGATAGTACGGGCTTGTTGCCCGCCCTCCGGGATGACTTTACCCAGAAAAATCTAGACGCTCCAGAAGAGACCGCCGCCGATGATCCGGAAGACCCCTCTGTTTCGCAGCCACTAGCGGCTGGGGAGGAATCTGCAGACGAGGATGAGACCGAACCCGGGGCTGAGGAGTCAGCAGCTGACGAGGACGAGTAAGTATTCCTCCAGCGCTTAGCGCAAATCCGGTAATAGCTCTTCGAGTTTTTGGGGAAGGTTCAGGCGCTCAGTCCATTCGTTCAGGTTGCATAGCAAGTCGTGGCGTACAAAATAAAGTGCCGCCTCCACATCTTCCAAGCGCAGCCCTAGCGAATCAGCGTAAACCAAGCGATAGGTATTGATTTGCCGCATATAGTTTGCCACCTTCTCTTCGCTTTCGGACGCAATCTCACCGGAGCTATCAAAGATTAAGGAATCGGTTTTCCAGTCAATAATCGCGGGTTTACCGGTAGCGGGATTACGCATGATCGCATCAATCCGGGCGACCAGTTTAGTCGCCAACGGCGCCGCGAATTCAATCTCGGAATCCAGATATTCCCAACCCCGATCAGGGTGCACGGTTCCAGATTTCCATTTCTGCTGTAATCTCTGCAGAGATTTGCGCAGCCCTGCGTCTAAATCCTGGGGCAGGGAATAAACATATCCGCGCAATTCCTGATCTACCCATTCATGGAACAAAGTTCCTAAAGTAGCACCCCCAGTGGGAAAATCTGGCAGAGGGCGCCGTTGGCTCAAAGCAAACCCCGCCGGATCCTCCTGTAATCGACGTGCCTTGGTAACGCCACTGGAAATTGGAAGTTCCACTTGGGTACGAAACTCCTTTTCCGCTTGTTCATCGCGAATTAGCTGTACTGCCTGTTGCATCCACGGGGAATGGTTACTAGCCAAATCTAACGCTTCCTTCGCATTTTCTGCAGATAGCAAACTATGCAAAAAGTGATCTCGGTGCACATTATCTATTAGCGCCCTCAGCTCATTTGCAGCGCTTGAAAGCCGCGATAACTGCACAGACGGAGAGGTCGGCCAGAGCATTTCGCTCGGTACGGGCGTCCAATCATCTTCATCTCCTGCCGGCTCCCGGTTACGGAGTTCGCGCATTTTCCCCGTGGAATCTATTTCCACCAAGAATTGGGAGGGTACTCGTTCGGTGACGGCGGTAGCGGTGTGCGCGCTTCCGCCAACTAGCAGTTCCGACTCCGCGCGGGTAAAAGCCACATAGGCTAGACGTCGGTCAGCTAACTGCGAGGTAAAGCCCAAGGCACATTTATAGCTTTCTAGCACTTTGGGATTATCCGAATAAGCCTCCCCTTCAAAGTCATAACCGCTTTGTTCCAAGCCACGCTCAATAGTTGGCAGTACTTCCTTATCTGGACGCAAGTCATAGGGAATCATCGCAACATCGGTAATCCAGGAGGATTCACTACATCTGCCATTTCCCGCTTTAAAGGGAGCTTTTGGAAGATTTCCCTGGTGAGTGCAACTTTCATCGAGTCCCGGAATCGCGACCCAAGTCCACTCCAAGCCTTTAGCTGCATGGATAGTCATCAGTTGAATAGCATTCGGGTTAGGCTCCTGTAGTGGCATGTCGATGCCAGAGCCTTGTTCATCAGCGAGCCTGAGCCAATCTAAGAAGCTGTGCAGATTAGCGCTAACTCCGGTAGCTTCATATTCGCGAGCAATTTTCACAAAACTTTCCAGGCAACGCTGCGACACTCCCCCATCTGGGCGAATTTTTACATCTAGATCCAGTCGTAGGGCAAAAATTGTGCGTTGCACTAATAAACCCAGCGGGTCATGGATATGGCTACGCACGGTAGCTAGTTGCGTACGGAGAATATTCAGGCGGCGATGTGCTTCGGTGCTAAAGCCGCTGCCAGCTCCCGGGGATGTCCAGCCCGGTTCCGGTAGGTTATCTAACGCATCCATCAAGAATGCTTGAGGATTGATATCGGGGATATCATCTGGGTTGGCCAAATGCCGCGCCCAGCGCCACAGCAAATCAATGTCCGCCGGGCTAATACCGCACCCAATGATTAGTCGCATGAGGTAATCGCCTTGTCCGGCATCTGCGGATATTTGCAGTGCCGCGATCACATCGGCAACTGCCGGATCATAGATGAGGCCTGCGACCCCGGTAATTTCTACTGGAAGTCCCCGTCTACGCAGAGCCTGAGTGATTAAGGGTCCTTGGGAATGCTTACGCAGTAATATTGCTCCGGTAGGTAGACTTTCCTGCTTTTGCGGTGGGAGCTGCTTATTTTTTAGAGCTATTTTGTCTCTTTCACCCCAGCGCTCGGCAAAAAAATCTGCCACTAATTCCGCTTCTTCTTCGCAGTCTTGCGCGAAATAGAGATGGACTTTACCGGGGTCATCCCGCTTTTGCGGACAAGTAACCAGCTCTTTTGCTTTTACCGAGGACGCGGGAGCTGCAAAAGCCTCCGGGGAGGGGGCAGGATCGAATCCATATTCCGGATTAGGCACCTGGATCAAGGAGCGAATTTGCTGCTCAACTTGCTGGGTATTTTCTCCTGTCGCGAGTTTACTTAACGGCGCCACTACCTGATTAGCTGCCTTTAGTATCGCTTCGCGATTGCGATAAGTAACCGGCATATCTTGGATATGGCTGGCCATTTCTTCGGGCGGAATACCAAATTCGGTTAAGAAATTTTGCATCGAAAGCTCGGAGGCGCCTCGCCAGTCGTAGATGGCCTGATTAGGGTCACCGACCGCCATAGCTCCTTTACCAGCAAAAATCGTAGAAAACAGTTTCAGCTGCGCCACTGAAGTGTCTTGAAACTCATCAAGTAGTATCACGTCATAGCGTTGCCGCAGCGTATCTCGAATATCGGGGAAACGCGCAACTAACATAGCCGCATAGTAGATTTGATCAGCGTATTCTAGGTAACCATTTTCTTTCTTGTATTCCTCGTAGCTTGCGAAAATATCCAGCAATTCCCCCCTATGGGTTAGAGAATCCAGGAATTTTTGCATATTAGCATTGGGTTTCTGGGATCTTCCTTTCGGCCTACCTAAGCTATAAAGTTCCCGCATCTGGGCTAGTCCCGCCCGCACCTGCGCAATGTCTAATAGCTGGTCGCGTACCTGAGAACCGATAGCTAAAGCCCTACCGACTGTGGTCGCGATACTGCTATCGGTAGTCAAATCTCCTGGCCAAGTGCTGACGATCTCATACATGATCTGCCAGCGGCGCGCCTCATCTAGTAGTATGCAGGCCGGAGAAATCCCCAGTCGAGATCCATATTGGCGCACTATCTGATTCGCGAAAGCATTATAGGTAGAAGTTACGGGCAGGATCGTACCGCCGGTCTCCGGATCAGTTAAGACCTCCGCCACCTCAGAAAAATCGGGGTTGGCTGCCAAAACCTGCAGATTGTCAGTCAGGCGGCTTCCCAGTTCAGCATCCGCCTTATTTGAAAAAGTTAGTCCCAGCACCCGATCGGGAGCTACCAAACCGTTGGCTACCAGATAAACCACTCGAAACGCCATGGTGGCAGTTTTTCCCGCACCTGCTCCGGCAATCGCCATCATCGGTTGATCAACCGGGGCAGTAATAACTTTTTCTTGATCTTCGTTCGGACGATACTGCCCAATGGCTTTAGCTATCTGCGCTGGCGAGTACCTAACTTGTTGGGTATTACTCATAGCACTTGTTCTCCTTCCGCCTTTAGAGGACAGCAAGAACGCAAGGAACAACGGTCACAGTGTTGATTTTCAACCGCACGAAAAACCGACCCGGAAACCACCTTTGCTGCCTGAACAATATTGTTTAGTAATAAGCCTTTTTGCTCATCAGTTAATGGGGCTTGCACCATTTCCTTCGGGATTTCTTCATAGTCAGTTTCCCCCCTAGCTTTCCTCTTGTGCTTGGACAGATAGATCAAACTGGCACTTTGAATCTGCTCTGGTGCCTGCGCTAGTAGTGGTGCCAGCATCTGTCGGGATCGGCTATCACCACCTAGGAGCGCGGCTTCTAAAACCAATTGGTAGCAGGCCAGCTGTAAATGGTCAGCTAACTCTCTTTCGGTAGGAACCGTTTTACCCGTCTTAAAATCAACTATTCTAATCCCGTCCTCGCCAGCTTCTAGGCGATCTAACCGGGCGGCCACCATCGCTAAGTCGGATACCACCGCATAGGAGCTTATTTCGGTTACCGCCGGTGTTTTATGATCATCTAAATAGCGGCTGAGACGACGCACCATTTCTTCTCGTTTTTTCCCGTCTTGGCGAGAAAAGAAAGCTTCTGTTTGCTGTGGCCAGTTAGCGTAAAAGAATGCCAGGCGCTCCTGCAGGCTGCTGTTCGTCATCTCTTCAGCAATCTGGTGCACGAGAGTTCCCCAAGCGGCGTTACCAGTAGCTTCGACTTTCTGCCCTCCCCGCCGTGAAAGCAACCAGCGAAATTCGCATTCATTCAAGTCCTCTAAAGCAGAGGGGGATATTACTGCTCGGCCAGCCGCAGGTTTTAATCCGGCGGGATTCGTCCACCAGCTATTATCTATTCCCACCTGACGCCAAGTATCAGGGTTAGCAAACTGAGCCCCCTGAGAAGCTAAATACGCTAAGGTTTCCACTGCTTTTTTACGAGTTTCGTCATCCGTCTTGTTGGCGAGTACCCCCCTTAAATGCCCCACCAAGGAACGCAAAGAGGGAAATAGCTGATGCCCTCGGTTTCTGGTTTCCGGGTTGGTGTCCGCGCCTAGTTGTTGATCCCAATCACCACCCAGGTATTGCGCGCTAGAAAACTTGCTATTTTCCAAGCGGGAACGCAGATTATCAAAAAATATCGAAGGGTTATCCTCAGCGTCGCAGCGCACGGTAACCAACATATTGCTGCGGGCACGGCTAAGGGCACACCTAGCTAGGGATCGTTCCCGCTCGAGGGCGCGACTGCGGGACTCTCCGGGAGCTAACTGTAGCTTTCCCGTGGGACTAAGCAGCGCCGTAGCCTGGAGAAAATCAGAGATTTCCCCCGAACGCAGCAGAGAACCTCGCTCGGAGATAACTGGCCACTGTCCGTCCTGCATCCCGATGATTGCACAGGTGTCCCAGGTGCGACCCGCCGCGGAAAACACGGTTTCCAAAGCTACCGCCGAACCTATCCCATGGGTATCGGTAAGTACATCCTCGGCTTGAGTTTGCCGCGAGAGCACCGCACAGTAGTCACTCATATTGGCATTTAAGTGGCGCTGCGACCAAATCTCTGCATGGCGAACTAAGGCAATAACCGCATCTAAAGCTTGATCAGCGAACTCTTCTCCGGCAAGTGCTCGCTGACACCACGAATCTTCTAGATTCAATAACGTCCAAATTTTGTCTAGCACCACCAGTGGAGGCTGATCCAATTGAGCTATTGCTGCAGTTAAAACTTGATGACAGCGAATATAGATTTGCCCGCCCTCTACCATCTCTACCTGGGTGACCGGGAAACGGGGGGTGCCGATGGCGGCATAAAAATCTTCTATTTTTGCTTCAACAGCGATATCGGCTTTGACTAACGCCCGTTCCAAGCGCAGCCTCTGCAGGGAATCCAGAGCAAAAAGTGGAGAGCACAACAGGCGTCTAATCGCTTTCCCCCGAGGAGAAACTAACTTCTCATCCAGCAAATATTGTGAGGGGAGCCAAAAGAATTCGTTTGCACTCGCAGGCTTCGGATTATCTCTCCCCCATTGTTTTGCAAGCTCACTTTGTCCTGGCAAAGTAAAAAGCGATAATAAAGCGCCCGTAACATGGTTAACTTTGAAAAGTATGGGTCTTTGACGCTCATTTACTGGAATCTCCAGCCCCCGTAAAAGCGAAACTATTTCGTCTAATTGGGAGCGGTTACGAGCAATAACTGCCATGTCTGACCACGGAATTTGTCGGGTTAAGTGCTGATAGCGCAAGTATTCGGCGATCGCACGAGCTTGGGACGAAACGGTAGAGAACTCAGCGAATCTTTGTTCGCGCGCACTATCGCACTCTACCTGGTGGCTAAGCGGATCTATAAGCTGTAGCCCTCCCGAAGTCTCCCGGAAAGATTCCTCTAGCGTCACCTGGGGACAATTTAGCTGTTCGGCTAGATAGCTCCCCCCCTGCGGATATCCCCCACGGAAAGTTTCCACTGCCACCTCGGGGTTGTAGAGGGCGAAGATTTTAGTGCCTCGCTTGCCCATTTCCGTTAACAGCCGCACGGTAGAAGCCGGGCAATCTTGCAGGTCGTCTACCACTACCCACTCCGGTAATTGGGGAGGCGATAGTAAAGCCGCGTCTTGTTCCCAGCCACCTAAAACTTGCCCCGCGCGATCTTGCATTCGGGCAGCATCCCAGCTGTTGTCTTTAAAAGACGGTTCGTATTGACTAAGTAATACCGCTGCCGCCTGCCACTCGGGAACCGCGAGTTCGCGCCCTAACTCATCTAAACGTTGAGCGCTGATATCCCAATGAGCACAAGCGGCGAACAGGGTACGTATTTCAGAGCAAAAATAATCAGTTTGCCTTACCTCGGAGCCAATATATTCCGGCCAAGGCGCATCTACCTGCCTTAACAGTTCATGAATCCGGGCATCTTCCTGTGATCCGGTTAGCAGTACCGGTTCCGGAAGTTGTTCGCGGCGCGCGCTCGCAAAATCTTTAAGCACTTGGAAGGCCAAGGCGGTAGGGGTAATGAACGGACGGGAAATAGGGAGTTTCCGACTGATCCTGGCAGTGTTTAAATATTCTGCTCGCGAGCGGGAAGGAGCTATTCCTATTATCTGGCTGTGGTGGCAGAAAAGTTGCTCCATAGCTGCCAAAGCTAAAATGGTTTTTCCGCTGCCGGCCACTCCTCTAACTATTAGCGAACTAGCAGATTGCAGCTTGCCAAGTATCTGCTTTTCCTTTTCGCCTAGCTCAGGTAACTCCAATTCGACCGGGAAAGGAACTGCGCGCAGAGTAAAGGTTGGCATATAAGCAATTATAGAAAAAACTTCGGTGTCGTTAATGCTTTCTTTGCCCGCCGCGATTTCCTGGTTCCCGGTTCGACTTCACCGCAAATATCCTGGGAGTTTTCCGTTCACAGCTGGAACTCGCACAGTCCGCATGTTCATAGTAGGCGACCGTTAACAAGCAGGAGCATCCCTAAAGCTTTAGCTGTTAGCAAGCAAGCGGGCATAGCCCGGTAGCGAGCAGGTAGGATAAGCCTAGAAGATTGCTAAACGGAGGAAAACGTGAATATCTCACTGGGACTTAAAGGTGTAGCCAAAACTTTAGAGCTGGAAGTAGCCATGGACGCTGACCAGATTAAAGCCACTTTGCAGGCAGCTTTAGATAAGCCCGAAGAGTTGCTATCGCTAACCAATAAGCAGGGTCAGCAGGTACTTATGAACCCGCGTCTAATCGCCTACTGCCAGATAAGCGAGGCGCAACCGCAGCGGGTGGGTTTCGGAATCGGGTAAGCACCCGACCTAAGCGCTCTCACCGGTCTGCCTCTGCCCGCAAGGATTCTCATCTGCTGCCGGGAGTCGGGTTAGGAGGCGCACTGGACAGCTCCCCGGTAACTACCCCGGTAACTGCCAAGGCTATGAAACGCCTATCAGGCGCTGTAGTTTCCGGAAGTTATTAGGCCTTCAGCCCGGTACGCTCCATCCGCAGGCGGTGATGCTCCTTGATCGCCTCGGGGATATCTTCCCCGCCCTCTCCAGACAGTTCGGGATATCCCACTATCGCCTGGCGGAAAGTCGAACGCACATCTCCGAGTACCCGCCGTCCCCACAGAGACAGCCGCGCTGGTACTGTCACCTGAGTAGCACAGGCTTGCGTGATTACTGGCACCGCCCAGGCTTCTTGCCCGCAATCCCACGCAACCTCGGATAGTTCGGTTTGTGCTTGCGAGGAAAGCCCCGCAGTCAAGCTGCGGTTAAAATCGGCCATCGCCCCAATAGTTACGTAGCTTTTGACGAGACGTTCATACCAATCAGTAGGCCGCAGGCGTTCCTCTAGTTGGACGGTCAGCCCCATATATTGCTTCATCTCTTCAGGCAGATCAACCCCAATGTTTTCGCTGACCTGGGCTACTTTTTCATAGTTTTCCCAAGCCCGCGCCGACATCCGCCCTAAAGCGATTTCTTGATCCACCGTGGGGCACAGCGAAGCGTCTTTTGCTAACCGCTGCTGCATGGCCAGGGTGAAGTATCCGATAAGTCCCAGTCTTTGTGCGTCACTCACCCTCTTAGACTAGCGCGCTTGCGGGTTTGATTCTCGCTTTTGAACCGGCTCCGGACGCTTCCAACTATCAAAGTGGCTTCCAAATAACTGTTAGCTGCGTTACCCCTATTGTTTACCCTCCGAGACGGTGGGATAGAATAGAAGAGAAGAAGACGGGTTGACCGATCGTTTTCGTAAACGAAGTATTTTTTCCGGGCGTATCGCCCCGGCCTCTCTAGCGGAGAGCCAAGATTTTTCACGATCGGCTACCTCCATAGTTCCAGGGGAAAATCCCCGTGAAAGGTATTCGATTGACAACTGAAGAAAATATCCAAGCAACCAGTGGAATTGCTGATACTTCCGCAGCGCACGCTCCGCATATTGAACAGGCGAAAGCCGACGTGGTGGGCGATTCCTCTATGGATCTTTCCGAAAAAACTTTCGCTGATTTCGGGGTCTCGGCTCCGCAATGCCAGGCACTTGCAGATGCCGGAATTGTGCATCCCTTCCCGATCCAAGCCCTCACTTTGCCAGTAGCGCTAGAGCGCCATGACATTATCGGGCAAGCAAAAACCGGCACCGGGAAAACTTTGGGATTTGCGCTCCCAGTTCTAGAGGACGTGGTGGCCCCAGATGAGGACGGTTTCGAAGATTTGCTAGATCCCGGCCATCCGCAAGCCTTAATCGTCCTGCCTACCCGGGAGCTGGCTATCCAGGTAGCGAGGGAAACCGCACAGGCAGCTGCCCGCCGCAAGGTACGTATTTGCGAAATCTATGGGGGACGGGCTTTCGAACCCCAGATTGCGGATCTCAAGCGAGGAGTCGAGATTGTAGTCGGCACCCCCGGACGGCTGATTGACCTCATGAAACAGGGACATCTGAGCTTGTCGGCAGTGCGCACTATGGTGCTGGATGAAGCCGATGAGATGCTAGATCTAGGGTTCCTCCCCGACGTAGAGGTACTCCTTTCGCGCACCCCCGCAAATCGCCACACTATGCTGTTTTCAGCCACCATGCCCGGGGAAGTAGTGGCCTTAGCCCGGCGCTATATGGAGCATCCCACCCATATTCGGGCACAGGATCCTGATGACCAGGGCGCCACGGTGAAAACCACGCGGCAAGTGATTTACCGCTGCCACGCTCTCAATAAAGTAGAGGTGCTGGCGCGGATCTTGCAGGCGCGCCAGCGCGGCCTCACCATTATTTTCACACGTACTAAACGCACTGCCGCCCGGGTTGCGGAAGATCTTGGAAAACGGGGATTCGCGACCGCAGCTTTGCATGGGGACCTTGGACAGGGTGCCCGCGAGCAGGCGCTCCGGGCTTTTAGGCACGGAAAAGTTGATGTGCTGGTGGCCACCGATGTGGCGGCGCGCGGTATTGATGTCGATGATGTCACCCATGTAATCAACTATCAGTGTCCCGAGGACGCCAAGATTTACATTCACCGCATCGGACGTACCGGTCGCGCCGGCAATTCGGGAACCGCGATCACTTTTGTGGACTGGGACGATGTGCCGCGGTGGAAGCTAATCAATAAAGAGTTGTCACTGGGAGCAGAAGAACCGGTGGAAACCTACCACACCAGTCCTCACCTTTATACCGATTTGGATATTCCCGAGGACGCGGGCGGGCGCTTGCCGCGCTCGATGCGTAAACGCGCCGGACTAGCCGCCGAGAAACTTGAAGACCTAGGGGAAACCGGCGGACATGGGCGCGGTCACGGACGCTCAGGACGCGGGCAAAATTCTCGGGGTCGCTCTGGAGGCGGCCGGGGTAAAGGCTCCCGCGGCGGACGCGATCGGCGTCGGGAACGCGATAGCCATCAGGGCGCCGGTACGCTGCGTCAGCCACGTCCGCGTCGAGCCCGTCGGCGTCGCCGCAAAGGCAGTGAAGACTAAGAATTTTTAAACAACCACAGAGGAGAAGGAGATGAGCCACGTGCAACGAGGTGATTGGGATCAGTGGTGGCGTAGTGCCGCCATCTATCAGATTTATCCCCGTTCTTTTTCCGATTCCAACGGGGACGGGATCGGCGATCTAGCCGGGGTGTTAGAAAAAATTGACTACCTAGAAAAACTGGGAATCGATGCCGTCTGGTTTTCCCCTTTCTATCCTTCCCCGCAACACGACACCGGTTACGACGTAGCCGATTATCTGGATATTAATCCCGAATATGGCGACTTGGAGACTTTCGATAAGGTTCTCGCCGAGCTCCATTCCCGGGGAATGAAAGCCATCATCGATGTGGTTCCTAATCATTCCTCTTGGGATCACCCCCTCTTTAAGCAGGCGCTAGCCGCGGAGCCGGGCGATCCGGCACGCGATATGTATATGTTCCGCAAATGCGCGGATACCACTCCCAATAACTGGGGGTCTATGTTCGGCGGATCTGCCTGGTCAAAAGTGGAGCCCCTAACTGGTAAAGCTAGCGACCGGGACTGGTGGTATCTACATATTTTTGATGCCTCCCAACCCGACTTCAACTGGGAGAACCCCAAAGTTCACGACTTTTTCCGGTCCTACCTACGTTTTTGGTTAGACCGCGGCGTAGATGGTTTCCGAGTGGATGTGGCTCACGGCCTGGTCAAGGATCCCTCGCTACCAGATGACTTGGTGGGGCCGGATCGCCTTAACTATGAGGGCCCTAATAGCGATAATGGACGTGCCCTCGATGTGGGACCGTTCTTTAACCAGCCGGGAGTCCACGATATTTATCGCGAATGGCGCCAGGTGCTAGATGAATATGGCCGTGACCGGATGCTAGTAGCCGAGGCCTGGGTCAATACCCCGGAGCAAGAAGCTATGTATGTGCGCGAGGACGAAATGTCCCAGGCCTTCAATTTCTCCGTGGTCAACTGCCAGTGGGAGCCAGCCGCTCTGCGGAAAGTAATCCGGCGCACCCAAGAGGCCTCCGCTTCGGTAGGCGCTCCCCCCACTTGGGTACTGTCTAACCACGACAAAGTCCGCCATGCCACCCGTTTTGGCTACCCTAGCGGAGCGAATACCGATAACGGGATCGGGGCAAGTGACCCGCAACCGGATCGAGAAATCGGTTTAACTCGGGCGCTATCGGCAACCGCGTTCCTCGCGGGGCTGCCCGGCTCTATCTACCTGTATAACGGGGAAGAATTGGGACTACCTGATGCCACCAAGCTGCCGGATGAGGCACGACAAGATCCCACCTGGCAGCGTTCCGGCTTTAGAGTACGAGGACGCGACGGCTGCCGAGTACCGCTCCCCTGGTCGGATGAACCCGGTTCTAACTTTGGGTTCTCCCCTGCAGGCGCTAGCCCTGCCTGGTTGCCACAACCGGATGATTGGGGCGAGCTGTCGGTTAAGGCACAAGAATCTGACCCGAACTCTCCGTTAAACTTTTACCGCAAAATGCTTGCGGTTCGCCGTGACCTCGGTCTGGGAATGGGCGAATCTACCTGGCTAGACAGCGATCCCGAAGTACTGGCTTTACAGGTTACCGGAGCGAACGGGACTCGAGTGGTGGTAGTAACCAACCTGGGGATAGGCGTGCGTCCTCTGCCAGAGATCGCGGTAGCGGATTCAGCAAAAATAGTCCTAGCCACCCCAGGGATTGGCTCCTCACTTACCGAAAACTCTAGTCGAGAAGACAATATCGCCCCGGGACAAACTTTGTGGATCGAAATCTAGGGATTTTCGATACCTAACGGCGTCCACTACCCTGGAAAATCCTGAAAACAGTGACATTTTACCGCCGGCAACGGGTGTAACTAATGCCACTGCGAAAATAGTGGATTTGGATCGGTCATTTCATCTTTAACCGATAGCCTTGGAATCGTAAGCCTTGTAAGGAGATTGAATATGGCAGACAACCTTACCCATTCTTTAGGTTCATTTACTCGTTCTATTTCTGGACGCCGCGCCGAAGACTCTACTCCGATGGAGTTTTGGACGGGAATGTCGCAAGCGATCGTAGAGCGGATCGCAGAAAACTGGGAAGCAACTACCGAAAAGTATGCGGCAGGACGGCAAGAGCATTACTTTTCGGCCGAATTTCTGATGGGCAGAGCTCTGCTTAATAACCTGGATAACCTAGGACTCTTAGAACAGGCCAAAGAGGCTACTAACGCCTTAGGCATGAATCTGACCGACGTTCTCGAGGCCGAGCACGATGCCTCCCTCGGTAACGGGGGTCTAGGGCGATTAGCTGCCTGTTTCCTAGATTCTTGCGCCACCATGAACCTACCGGTGCGCGGATATGGAATCTTGTACCGTTACGGACTATTTAAACAAGCTTTCGAAAACGGTAACCAGCGTGAACATCCGGATCCCTGGATGGAGGAAGGCTATCCCTTCGTCATTCGCCGCGAGGAACAGCCCCGCTTTGTGCACTTCGCGGATATGGAGGTGCGAGCGGTTCCCTACGATATGCCAATTACTGGATACGGTACCGATAACGTAAATAATCTGCGGCTATGGAAGTCAGAACCGATTGAAGAGTTCGACTATGAGGCTTTCAACTCGCAGCGTTTCACCGATGCGATTATTGAGCGGGAACGGGTTGCAGACCTTTGCCGGGTGCTTTATCCCAATGACACTACTTTTGAGGGCAAAGTATTGCGGGTACGCCAACAATACTTCTTCGTATCTGCCTCCCTGCAGGACATGGTAGAGAACTACATTAAGCATCATGGCGATGACCTGCGCGATTTCGCAAAATACAATTGCATTCAGCTAAATGACACCCACCCGGTATTGGCGATTCCGGAACTGATGCGGATTCTGCTCGATGACCACGGGATGGACTGGGAAGATGCCTGGCAGATCGTGCAGAACACTTTCGCTTACACCAACCATACGGTGCTCGCGGAAGCTCTAGAAACTTGGGAATACGCCATTTTCCAGCGACTATTCCCCCGGATTTTGGAAATCGTGGCGGAAATCGATCGTCGTTTCCGCATGGAGCTGGAGGCGTTGGGCTTTGACGCTGCCCGGATTGACTATATGTCGCCGATTCATGGCGGACGGATCCATATGGCCTGGATCGCCTGCTACGCGGCGTTTTCGATTAACGGGGTGGCTGCCCTACACACCGAGATCATTAAGCGGCAGACCCTGAAAGACTGGTACGAGATTTGGCCACAAAAGTTTAATAACAAGACTAATGGGGTTACGCCGCGGCGCTGGCTGAAACAGTGCAATCCGCGTCTAGCTAACCTGCTTACTGAGAAGCTGGGCTCGACTGATTGGGTTACCGATATGGATCAGCTCAAAACCCTGCGGCACTTGGCTGATGACTCAGATCTAATGGCGCAGCTGCTGGGGGTAAAGGCCGATAACAAACGGGACTTTGCCCAGTGGTTGGAGCAGCGTTCTGGGGAAAAGATCGATCCGTCAGCGATTTTCGATGTGCAAATTAAACGTTTGCACGAATACAAGCGCCAGCTGCTAAATGCACTGTACATTTTGGATCTCTATTTCCGGATCAAAGAGAATCCGCAAAAGCCGTGGCCGCATCGGGTATTTATTTTCGGAGCAAAAGCGGCACCGGGTTATGTACGCGCCAAGGCAATCATTAAACTGATTAACACTATCGGGGAGCTGATTGCCGGAGACCCCGAGGTTTCTAAGATTATCCAAGTGGTATTCGTTGAGAACTACAACGTTTCCCCGGCGGAACATATTATTCCCGCTGCCGATATTCACGAACAGATCTCTACTGCTGGTAAAGAGGCGTCGGGAACTTCGAATATGAAGTTCATGATGAACGGCGCCCTATGTCTGGGTACTTTAGACGGTGCCAATGTGGAGATTGTGGATTCTGTGGGAGAAGAAAACGCCTACATTTTCGGCGCCAAAGAAGAAGAACTTCCAGAGTTGCGGCGCGCTTACGATCCGCGAAAGCTATATGAGACCGTGCCGGGACTTAAACGTACCTTGGATGCGTTTGTTGATGGCACCTTAGATGATGGTGGTACCGGTCTGTTCCATGATCTGCTGGGTTCGCTGCTCGATTCTAACGGTTACGAACCGGCTGACGTGTATTACGTACTCGGTGATTTCGCTGATTATCGGGAAGTGCGTGATCGCGCTGCTCTCGAATACGCTGACCAAATTGAATGGGCACGTAAATGCTGGATCAACATCTGTGAGTCCGGGCGCTTCAGCGCTGATCGCACTATCAGTGACTACGCTGAACAGGTATGGAAGCTGGAGAGCCAAAAAATCTAGTTCCACCGCCAGGTGATTGCCGGGTTTCGTTAACGATTACTCCCGAGAGTGCCGGGAAGCCTGCGGGAATCCTAGGAAGAAATCACAAGTAAAAATACTGCCTGCGGGTGGGGAAGCTACTTCCCCACCCGCAATATTTTTTACTATCGCGATCATGAATTTTACGGTTAACGCGCGCCGTAGTCACGAGCGTGGGTCAGCGTGAGAAAATAACAATGACTTGAGCTAAGCCAACTATGACTTAAGCTAGCAAAAACTGGATAATTCCTACCTAAGGAGACCTAAATGCGAATTGCGATTACTCCCACTGCGGAAGCTGGATCGAAACTGGCAGCAAAACTGCTTGTCCCCCAAGTAAAACCCGGTTTTCGGCTGGGCTTAGCTACCGGTTCCACCCCCGAAGGACTCTACGCCGAGCTGCGTAAAGCCCACGCCGAAACAGATTTCACTTTAGAGCACTGCACCGGGTGGGCATTAGACGAATACGTAGGGATCGCCCCTGACCATCCAGAGCGTTATCGCAATGTGCTTCGCCGCGAATTGGTTGGCGAGGAAAAAACCGGACTCAAAGACGAAAACCTCAATACCCCCGATGGGCTCTCTCCCGACCCGGAAGAATCAGCTCGCCGCTACGAGGAAGCGATTACCTCCGGCGTTGACCTGCAAATTCTAGGTATCGGCGCCGATGGCCATATTGGTTTCAATGAACCCTCTGGCTGCCTAGTCAACCCCACCAATGTGGTTACTTTAGCTCCCCGCACGATCAGCGATAATGCCCGTTTCTTTGATGGAGAGGAAGCAAAAGTTCCACGCCGAGCCATTACCCAGGGCCTGGCAACAATTATGCGCTCGCGCCAAGCGATCTTGCTGGCCTTTGGGGAACAAAAGGCTGACGCGGTGGCAGGCACGGTAGAGGGCGCGGTTAGTGCTTTTTGCCCGGCCTCGATCCTGCAATACCACCTGGACGTAGTGGTGATTGTAGATAATGCTGCCGCTAGCAAACTAAAGCTGGCCGACTATTATCGGGAAACTTGGCAGGCCAAATACCCCGATATTCCGCTAGACGCCTAAAGAAAATTCTCGTAGCTGCCCAAAACTTAGACCTAGCCTTGTCTAAGTTTTGGGCAGTTTTTACATGGAGCTAATCCCAGATTGTAATATCTGGCTATGACGATAAAAGTTGCAATCAATGGATATGGCAATCTGGGACGGGCAGTAGAAAGAGCCGTCAACGCCGCGGGCGATATGGAAGCGGTGGCGGTGTTTACTCGCCGCGATCCGAAGAGTCTAAAAACCGCCGGTACCCCGGTTTACCCTCTAAGCCAGATGGCTGATTTTAAGGGAAAAGTTGACGTATGTATTTGCTGCGGAGGCAGCGCTACAGACCTGCGTACCCAGGGACCTGCCGCCGTCGCCTACTTCAATACGGTAGATTCGTTTGACACCCATGCCGATATTCCTGCCTACTTTGCGGATATGGATGCCGCGGCCAAGAAAGCGGGACATGCTGCTCTGATTTCCACCGGATGGGATCCCGGTCTGTTCTCGATTGCCCGGACTCTCACCGAGGCGGTGCTTCCGGATGGCTATACCCAGACTTTTTGGGGACGCGGGGTTTCTCAAGGTCACTCGGATGCGATTCGCCGGATCGAAGGGGTGGAGGGCGCAGTGCAGTACACCGTCCCCAACCCCGAGGCGATGCGGGCGGTAGAAAGCGGCGAAAATCCCCAGCTGACCACTGCGGATAAACATACTCGTCTCTGCTACGTAGTGGCTGCTTCCGGAGCCGATAAAGAGCGGATTACCCGCGAAATCAAGGAAATGCCTAAATATTTTGCGGACTATGAAACCACCGTTAACTTTATTTCTGCCGAGGAACTGGCGCGTGATCACGCCGGGATGCCTCATGGCGGGGAGGTAATTCGGGTAGGACATACCCGCGAGGGAATCAAACACTTGGCACGTTTCCAGCTACAACTGGACTCCAACCCCGATTTCACCGGCTCGATGGTGGCCGCTAGCGCTCGCGCCCTCGTTCGTCTGCACGAACATGGTCATCGCGGAGCGGCCAGCGTCCTGGATCTACCTCCTGCCTGGTATTCTCCGTCCTCCCCTCAGCAGCTACGTGCCCAACTGCTATAGCTAGTTCCTTTATCTACAAATCGAAACCCATTAGCGGGAACAGCTTGGGGTTCGCAAAGCTTTAGCCTCCGGGGTGGAACCGATAGCTAAAGGGGCTGAGGAATAACCATATTCCTCAGCCCCTTTAAGCTGTAATCCTTACCATTTAGCTAAGGATCCGGGTTCTTAGCTGCTGCCCACCTGCTTACCTAGGCGGTAGCAAAGGTAAGGCATTTTTCATCGTCGCCTACTTTGACGGAATCAGCTTGGCAGAGCAGGTGCTGGTTAAATTTGCAGTCTGCAAGCTGGCAAGCCCCAACCTGGGAATTAACTTTTCCTAGTCCGCCCTTCTCGTCGAGGGCAATAAAGGTTGCGCATCCACCTTTTGCGATGGTTACCGCGTAAGCGTTGCAACCATTGTCGTTGAAGGCACAATCACTAGCTGAACAATTCACTCCTGGCATTGCCATTTGTGTTCCTCCTTTGAAGTTTTTATAAAGACAGTTTCAATCTACAAAGAGAATCAGCGAAGTAAAAGTAATTAATTTTCGAAATGTCACCCCTATAAATAAAAGCACATAACTGCTGGTAAAAAGGCTCTTATCTTCTAATAAATGAAATAGTATTCCCTAAATTTAAATAGCAATAGTGTCATTACTTAAATTAGTATTGCGTACCTAAGTTGTTTCTTATTTAGATTCTTGCAGGTTACGGCGGGTATTCTCCAGGTTCATTAAGGTAGAAAAAATCTGTTGGTATTGCTCATCTTGAGGGTCACAGCGTTGCAATCGCGCCTTCATCTCCGCTATTTGGCGGGAGAGATCACCGCGGATCATCGCTCCCCACATCCCCCGGGCATAGTCATTTAGACGCGCGGGATCATCTTGCGGAAGCGGGGAAACTACTAGCGCCGATACTAAACTTTGCAGTTGCGGAGAGATATTCGATCCTACAAGTTCCACCCACCGTTTATTCGCTAGCAGGATTGCGCGTTTCCCTTTGACCCCCAGCTCGTCCTCGGCACCCCGCCACAGCTCTGCGTATTTATCTAATCCCCCCAGGGAAGAAACCGCCGAAAATAGGGCACTAAACATGGGAACCCGGAAAGCTTCAGGAGCAACCTGTTCCACCCCGATCCCAAATAGACTCGCTGGCAACTGCAGTAGGCATTCCAGAGCTTGCCGTTCTAGGTTGACTACTGGATCGGAGCTATCTGGCAAAGTAATGGCCGCGGGCGCAGCGGGCGCGGCCGAGCTTCCCCCCTGTCCAGCTCCGGTGGCTGCTCTGGACGTATAGGGGCTGGCTGCCGGAATATTTCCTGATCCGGGAGCGGATCGGGTTTGCGCCCGGGAGGCGTTATGCACTACCTGGCGTACCTCATCTTCCGGCATCCCCACCCAACCGGCGAGGCGGCGAGTATATTCCGAACGGAGTGCCACATCCCTAATCCGTGACACCACCGGGGCGGCGGCGCGCAAACCGTTTACTCGCCCTTCGGAAGTATCCAAGTTATAAGCTTTGAGGATAGTGCGTAAAACAAACTCAAAAAGGGGACGCCGCGAATCTACCAGTGCCCGCACCGCAGTGGCTCCCTGGGTTTGCCACAAATCGCAAGGATCTTTCCCCGAGGGCTCAACCGCCACGAAAGTTTGGGAAGCGAAAGCCTGATCTTCCCCGAAGGCGTGCAGTGCCGCTTTTTGTCCGGCCTCATCACCATCGAAAGTAAATATTACTTCCCCGCCACGTGCCTTCCCCGAAGATAGCAACACCCCGGCTGCCGGATCAGCATTATCACCGAGGAGGCGACGGACAATCTGTACGTGATCGGAACCAAAAGCAGTACCGCAGGTAGCAACCGCGCATTCCACCCCCGCCAGGTGGGCAGCCATCACATCGGTATAGCCCTCCACCACCACGATGCGGCGCTGCCGGCTGATCGCCTTTTTAGCCATATCGATCCCGTACAGCACCTTGGATTTCTTATAGACCGCAGTTTCGGGAGTGTTCAGATACTTCGGTCCTTTATCATCCTCACCTAGCCGGCGTGCCCCAAAACCTACTATTTCTCCCGTCAGATTAGATATGGGCCAAATGAGCCGCCCGCGAAAACGATCATAGGGGCCGCGTTGTCCCCGAGAAAACAGCCCCGATGCCGCCAATTCCGGCTCGGTAAATCCCCGTTTACGCAGATAAGAAAGCAAAGCATCCCAGGAGGCAGGAGCGTATCCCAATGAGAACTTGGCCGCGACCTCGGCATCGAAACCGCGAGCGCTCAAAAATTTTTGTGCTCCGATAGCTTCTTTACTTCCCAGTTGGGAACGGAAAAATTGGGCGGCGTTGCGATTGGCTTCCAGGATCCGCGCCCGGGAAACCCGGTTCGGATCTTTCCTGTCCCCACCCCCACTTTCTTCGTAATGCAAGGTGACGCCGGTTTTATCCGCTAGATATTGCACCGCTTCGGCGAAAGAAAGGTGATGGATATTTTCAACAAACTTGATCACGTCCCCACCTTCACCGCATCCAAAGCAGTGATAATAGCCTTGCGCGGGGCGCACATGGAACGAGGGGGTGCGTTCATCATGGAAGGGACAAAGTCCTTTTAGAGCACCGACTCCGGCGGGGCGCAAAGCCACCTGTTCGCCCACGATTTCATCAATCCGGGCACGCTCACGTACCTGATCGATATCTTCGCGTCGAATTAACCCAGCCATGTCTTAATCATAGGCGAGGGCGCGCGGGGGCACCTATACTTGCTTGCTTATCCACAGGATTTTTGTCAAATAGCTCCGACAGTCTTCCTAGAGGTACCTGCAGATTAAATAAAATACATTTTATAAGGTATAAAAAATAACCGTTTTATCCATTTTTATTATTACTTAACCGTAGATTTTTTATAAAATAACTCCCAGTTACCAGGGAGCTATCCTTTAATGATTGGTTATTTTTCAACCACTTTTAAGTAGCTACTTTCCAGGGAATGTATCACAACTCAGATATAAAAATAGCCCCCACGAGTTGGACCTCCATACTATTGTGACGGTAGAAGCGGCGTTTAGGTAAAACCCTAATCATGCTGTTTTCAATAATCAGAGTTCCCCGAGCAGAAAGTAAGAATCAACGATGATTCCTCCGAACACTCCCCCGCATACTCCGCAGGGCGATCAGCCCTCGCAACCTCCACGTCCCCCGCAGCCTCCCCAGGGGCACCAACCGCCACCGCCTCCGGCTGGGTATCAACCCTCACCGGGGTACCAGCCTCCGCAGGGATTCCAGCCTCCGCAGCCTCCACAACCTTACAGCGACGCACAACCGGCACAACCTTGTCAAGAATCGCAACCCTCAGAGCCCCAGCCAGCCAAGCAAGTTTCCCAGTCGTTGCAGAGCTTGAGAAACGCGCGATCTTCCCTACCTGATTTTTCTCTTAAGAACTTGAGTAATAGCCAGAGTAAACCGTCTCCAGCAGCAGCTATATCGAAGTTATTTGATAAGAGCCAAGAGGAATATCCGCTTACACCGCTGGACTTACTCAAACTCGCCGGGAGAAACCTATTTGCAGGACTACCTGGGTGGGGAGGCTTTCTCTTCGGCCTAATCTCATATTACTTTGAGGAGAATTACTCTTCCACAATATTTGTTGTTCCCGTGATTCATATTCGCTGGACAACAGTTTTTATGGTTGGCGGGATACTATATGCGCTTTTCTACCTGCTCGCACCTTATATAGCGGCAATACTCTCTGACAATCCCCGTAAAACACTCTACGAAATAGCACACGATATATCGGACGATGACGGATCAGAAAAAGAAGAAAAATAATCCTATTAAATTTATTTAAATAAAAAGATAAAAATAATGGGTACTATTATATTCATTACAATTCTTGTCTTATTAGCCTATCTCTGGATGAAGTTCAAACAGTTTGCTTGGAGAGGGATAAACCGTAAAGTTCTTCAGGGTGCTGAATATGGATTACAGAACGACCTCGTGGGAAAAACCTTTCATTACCCCTGCACGGCAAGACCGGAGATAATCCGCGAACTCTCTCAGAATCTACCTGAACCACATTTAATGATTATTGACGAAGATGAAGCTGGATTTACCATCGGCTACAAACCTGGTCATTATGGCTCGATTCTAGGAGGAATGTCCTCAATAGCTAACGACTGGGCAGCGGGCACCTACAACTTTACTGCCCGCCTGGACTACCCCGGCTCTATAGCCGATCCCGGGGCTGTGATTTTTAAGTTCGATACTTGGAAAGAATCCGATGGAGTTTGCCAAGAAGTGTTCACCATGAAGAAACTGAAAGAATGGGTTGAAGATATGGTGGATAAAGCTAATCTGAGAAACAATCAAGAAAGCGCTAATTAATCTCGGTAAAGACACTATTTTAGTCGTGTTACTTGAAACATGACCCTAATGTTAAATCTCAGTTTAATAAGCGGGCGAAAAAATTCTCAGACTAAACCGAACGGAACATGCCGCACAGGCGGGCATGCCACTGGTTAGCGGAAGTGTCGGTCAAAGATGCAATTTGATCAACTAGGGCTCGCAGGCGGCCGTCATCTCCGGAGGCTTCCCGCCAAGTTGTACGATGGGGTTCTTCCAGCTCCTCCGGGCGTTCCCAGAGGGCATCGGCAAGTTCATAGATAGTGGTGCGTTGCGCCAAATAGATAGGCTCGGTTTCGCGTGGTGCCATCATATAGGTGGCAGCGATTCCTTTTAGGAGCTTGATTTCCGCGCGGGTAGCTTCGGGAATGACTAAATCCGCATCATAGCGATGCAGGGGACCGGTTCCTGCTGCCTGCAAAGTCGCGGAAGATACCGCTGAGCAAAAGCGCCCAATCAGTTGGGAAGTCATATTTTTTAGCCGCGCCATATCCCGATAGGAGCCATCGAAACTAGCCAGCCACTGTGGCAGAGCCCGAATCCGTTTCCACGCGTTTTCTAGTTCATCCCCCACGGCGTCCCCATACCATGCAGTCGTGGTTTCAAACACCAACTCTAAAGATTTACTATCCCCCAAGGTATCCGGGTCTAGCTCCCCGGTTTGGATACCATCCTCGATGTCATGCACGGAATAAGCGATGTCATCGGATATATCCATGATTTGTGCCTCTAGGCAGCGCTGATGCGGGGGAGAAAATTTGCGCATCCAGTTAAAGACCGGGGCATCTTCGCGGTAGCAATTGTATTTTTTACGCGAATATTCACTGTTCGCGCCCTGCCCTTTTAGCCAGGGATATTTACAAACCGCATCTAAGGTGGCGCGGGTGAGGTTTAGCCCCAGAGGACGCCCTTCCTCGCTGATCACTTTCGGCTCTAGTCGGGTAAGTAAGCGGAAGGTTTGAGCGTTCCCCTCGAAACCGCCGATATCTTGGGCTACTTCGTCGAGTGCGCGCTCCCCGTTATGCCCAAAAGGTGGATGTCCCAGGTCATGGGCTTGGCAGGCAGCATCCACGATATCGGGATCGCATCCCATCTCTTGCGCGATTGACCTGCCTACCTGGGAAACCTCTATGGAGTGGGTAAGCCGGGTACGGATAAAAGAATCAGTGGCCGGCCCGAGCACCTGGGTTTTCGCTCCCAGACGCCGCAGCGCCGAAGAATACATAATCCGGGCGCGATCCCGGGCAAATTCGGTGCGATGCGACGATTTGGGCGGCTCCGCCTGACAGCGTTCGCGATCACGGGGAGAATAGGGCGCGGTTTCCATATAGTTCACTCTAGCCGGTGTGCGGGTATTTTCCCTTAATAGCCGCCCTGATCAAGGGAAGTATCTAACTTAGCGGCCTCCAAGATGCGGGCAGCGGCCGCATCTATCTCTCGGGTGGCTAGCCATCCTTCCGGCAAATGGGTTTTGCGGGGATTGCCCCGCCGGCCGCGTTTACCTTCTGCTGCTGGCGGGAAGGGTAAATCCGGATCCAGGGTAGAAAATAGTTGCTCTAGCTCTTGCATACTATTAGCACTGGTGAGGGCGCGGCGGAAGTCTCCCCCAACCGCAAAGCCCCGGAAATACCACCCTAGGTGTTTGCGCATATCCCGCAGGGCGCGCTCCTGGTTGCCCATCCACGAGCTAAGCATCTGGGTGTGTCGCAACGCCAGTTCACAAACTTGCCCCAGGTTGGGGCGAGCCCGATTAGCCGAGCCGTTAAGCGCGCTAGCCAGGTCATAAAATAGCCACGGCCTCCCCTGACAGCCCCGACCGATCTCTACCCCCGCACATCCGGTTTGCTCAAACATCGCTAGAGCGTCTTCGGCAGAAAAAATATCACCATTGCCCCAAACCGGGATTTCTAAATCTTGTCGCAGCTGCGCGATGGCTTCCCAATTTGCACTGCCGGAATAGTATTGGTTGGCGCTGCGGCCATGCAGCACCACGGCACTCGCCCCTACTTTTTGTGCCAGTTTGCCAGCATCCCGATAGGTCTCGTGATCGGTGTCTATCCCGATGCGAATCTTGGCAGTCACCGGCACGGACTTGTCCCGCGGAGAATCTTTTTCCCCGTCCCTCGCCCCGGCTACTACTGCCGCCACTATCTGCCCAAAGCGCTCTATTTTCCAAGGTAGCGCGGCTCCAGCACCTTTGCGGGTCACTTTAGGCACCGGGCAGCCAAAGTTAATATCCAGGTGATCGGCCAGGCCCTGACGCACCAACATCCGGGCACCTTGATACATAGTTTCCGGGTCTACCCCGTGCAGCTGGATCGAACGGAAAGTTTCTTCCGGGTCGGGTTTGATTAAATCTAGAGTACGCGAACTGCCTTCCACTAAGGCGCGGGCAGTAATCATTTCGCAAACATAGAGCCCGCTGGCCACTCCGTCAGTAGCGGTAATCCCTAAATCGTTTAGCGCCTGGACGGCCTGCTCACGGCAGAGGCGACGAAAAGGGGCATTGGTTACCCCCGCCATCGGCGCCAGCGCGATGGGAGTGCCCACCGTGATTTCCCCGAGTTTAGTGGGCATGTCGGCCGCCTCTGGAAGGAGCTATGGTTTTCGTGCCCTCACCCAAAGTTTGCGAGTCTACCTGCTCATTTACTGCTGGATCTTCTGCCGAAAACGAAGGCGTTCCCGGAAGCGACGGGGAGGAAGTCCGCACGAATTTTACGAGGAAGGTTCCCACCACCGTAGTTGCGGGAATCGCCAGTACCAACCCGATTGAGGCCACCAGGGTGCGCACGATTTCCTCCGCGATCTGGGAAACTGTCAGCAGTTCTAAGAAAGGACGCTGCGATAACATCGCCAAAATCAAAGTTGGCAACGCCGTACCTACATAGGCAAAAGCCAGGGTATAAACCGTAGACGCAATATGGTCACGCCCAATCCGCATCGCCCGAGAAAATAGTTTGCGCCGCGGCATCTGGGGATCGGTCTCGTCAAGTTCCCAAACTGCAGAAGCCTGAGTGATAGTCACATCGTTTAAGGCTCCTAGACCGGCCACCACGATTCCGCACATAAATAACGAGGGCAGCGCCAGAGCCGGTAGCTGGGTACCTAAAATCAGGGCGTCCTCGTCGCTAGCTCCGGTTAGCCCGGCTGCCCGGGTACCGGCATAGGCAAGCAAAACCGTAACCATCAGCCCTAACAAGGTTCCTAGCAGCGCGGTAGTGGTGCGGATAGTAATCCCGTGCGCCAGATAGACCGAGAGGAACATAATCGCCCCTACCCCCACTAAGGTCACCAACATGGGTGGTTTTCCGGCCATTAGGGCTGGCAGCATAAAGAATACAATCACCAGGGTGGAGGCTAGCAGCCCCACTAGCGCTAAGAAGCCCCGTCTTCCGGCCACCGCGATCACGATGATCACATAGAGCAGCCCCATAATCGCTAAGGCGTTTCCCCGTTTTACATCGGTGAACAGGAAAGGGGTACCAGTAGCCATAGCGTCGGTGTCGTAAATCATCCATACCGCAGTGCCGACTCGGATCGCAGACTTGGATTCTTCGGGCACCCTAACGGGGACGGTTTTGCCCTGCCATTCCCCTTCCAGTACCTTCACGCATACCAATGGTTGGGTTTGTGGCAAACCGTTAGTGGGATCAGCGGACCCCTTTGGCATTTTCAGTCCCGGAATCAGACATTTTTCCCCGTCCAAGCCGGTCACTTGCCCGCTTAAACGGTTAGCCGCTTGCTGGGACCAGTCCTGCTGGGCGTCCCCTATGGGTTTCGGACTGTAAAGCGCGATAATACCGATAATAATCGCCAGTAATACTGGCACTATCAGCGCGGTTAAAACTCGTCGGGCGCGATGTAGGGCTCGCGAATCCGGACGAGCCCTACGCGAAGATCTTACGTGCTGGTGCAAACGCGTCCTGCCTTTAGCAGCCCACCAAGCGGGTCGCCAAGTATGAGGTTAGCTCCGCGATCTTTACCCGTTCTTGCTCCATCGAGTCCCGGTCACGCACAGTTACGCACTGGTCTTCCCCGGACTGGAAGTCGTAGGTGATACAGAAGGGGGTACCGATTTCGTCTTGACGGCGGTACCTCCGGCCAACCTGTCCTGCCTGGTCATACTCGATATTCCAGTTCGCCCGCAGTTCCTGGGCAATCTCTTGCGCCGGGCCGGTCAGCTCATCCTTGCGCGAAAGCGGCAGCACCGCCGCCTTAACCGGGGCGAGGCGCGGATCTAGGCGCAGTACCGTGCGTTTATCGACTCCTCCCTTGGCGTTGGGAGCTTCGTCCTCGTTATAGGCCTCTACCATGAAGGCCATTAGCGAACGAGTAAGTCCGGCTGAAGGCTCCACCACGTAGGGTGTCCAGCGTTCGCCCTTCGACTGATCGAAATAATCCAAATTCTTACCCGAGGCCTGCTGGTGTACCCCCAGGTCATAGTCGGTGCGGTTAGCGATACCTTCAAGCTCGCCCCACTTCGACCCCTGGAATCCGAAGGCGTATTCGATATCCACGGTGCGCTTGGAATAGTGAGATAGCTTTTCTTTGGGGTGCTCGTATAGGCGCAAGTTATCGGCGCTGATCCCCAAGTTCTGGTACCAATCGAGACGTTCATCGATCCAGTACTGGTGCCATTCTTCATCGGTGCCGGGTTCTACGAAGAACTCTAGTTCCATCTGTTCGAACTCGCGGGTACGGAAAATAAAGTTTCCGGGGGTGATTTCGTTGCGGAAAGATTTTCCAATCTGCCCAATCCCGAAGGGCGGTTTCATCCGGGCAGAGGACATCACATTCGCAAAGTTAATGAAAATACCTTGTGCGGTTTCCGGCCGCAGGAAGTGCAAACCTTTTTCATCGTCGACCGGCCCCAGGAAAGTCTTGAGCAGTCCCGAGAAGGCACGCGGCTCCGTCCACTGTCCACGCTTGCCACAGGCCGGGCAAGGCACATCCTCCATGGAGACCTCATCAGCGGAGGGCAATTGATGTTTTTCCGCATATGCTTCCTGCAGGTCATCCTCGCGGTGACGGGTGTGGCAGGCGGTGCATTCAATCAACGGATCAGTAAAGGCCTTCAGATGTCCGGAGGCTTCCCAGACTTTCGACGGTAAAATTACTGAGGAATCCAGGCCAACTACGTCGGCGCGCGAGCGCACTATCCGGTTCCACCACTGCCGCTTAATATTCTCTTTTAGCTCTACCCCTAACGGACCGTAATCCCAGGCCGAACGGGTTCCGCCGTAGATTTCACCACAGGGGTAAACAAAGCCGCGTCGCTTTGCTAGATTGATGACACTATCCAACTTCGAGGGCGTTTCAGCCACTGTTTTTCTCCTTAAGCTCAACTTGCTGCGCCAAGGCGCTACCACCCCAGATTCTACCGGGTTGCCTGCACTTTCCAGAACCAGAACGCCAGAGCGTGACTTACAACTCTAAAACCGAGATTTACCCGCCTAAAATAACTAAACATTCGTTATTACCTGGACTTTTTCCACTTTAGGAAGGTTAGCTACCTCTTGCTCTTGAGAACGGTTATCGTTTATATTAGGGATTATGCATAAAAGAATGAAAAAAGTAATTTGCGCTGCCGCCATTGCCGCTCTAGCGCTGGGCGGATGTTCCTCGACTGCCAAAAGCGGGAAAGAGGCCGGCGGGAAAGTTGACGCCGTTGCCTCCTTCTATCCCCTGGCCTACGTAACCAGCCAAGTGGGCGGAGATTTAGTGGACGTAACCAACCTGACTCCCTCGGGAGAAGCCCACGACGTAGAGCTATCCGCGAAAGATCTCACCACCATCTCGCAGGCGGACGCGCTGATTTACCTCTCGGGATTCCAAGCCGCCGTTGATGACGCGGTCAAGGAAGCCGCCCCGAAGAATACTTTAGATGTAGCCAAGGCCGCTAAGCTTAAGAAACTATCTGCCGAGGAAGCAGCGGAGCACGAAGCAGAACACGAGCATGAAGGTGAACACGAAGCCGACCACGACCATGAGGGCGAACACGAAGAAGCTGGTCACGAGCACCACCACCATGGTGCATTCGACCCGCACTTTTGGCTAGATCCCCAACGGCTATCCCAAGTGGTACCGCAAGTAGTGGCCACCCTAACCAAGGCAGATCCGGATCATGGCGACACTTTCCAGAAAAACGGAAAAGCTCTGCAAGACAAACTAGCCAACCTGGATAAAGAATATCGCGCTGGCCTAAATAAATGCGCCACCCCTACTGCAGTTACCGCGCACGAAGCCTACGGATACATGGCAGATCGCTACGGATTTGAGCAAGTGGGAGTAAAAGGCGTGGATCCGGAAGCCGAAACCTCGCTGACCCGTCTGCAGGAAGTGGCTAACATTGCGAAGGATAGACAAGTCAACGTATTGTTTTCTGAGAGCGCCCTCGGAGATAAAGACACTAAAACTTTGGCTGAGGAACTCGGGATTAAATCTGAGGTACTTGACCCCTTGGAAATCCAAGTAGATAAGAACCGCGATTATCTGCAGGTAATGCAAGACAATCTACAAAAACTGAGTAAAGCGATGAAATGTCAGTAACTGAGACCAAAACATCTCTACCTTTTAGGGCGACGGATTTATCCGTCGCCCTACAGGGCAATTTGATCCTAGAAAATATCAATTTGCAGATCACCCCCGGAACTACCGTGGCGCTGTGCGGGGAAAACGGCTCCGGAAAATCCACTTTGGTGCGCGCCGCAGTGGGACTGAATCCCGTCACCTCGGGGAGCTTAGAGATTTTTGGTGCCCGCCCCGGCGAGAAAAATTATACTAAAGCCCTGGCAAAAGTAGGCTATGTTCCCCAACGTAAAAGCGCCCTCGGCACGGTTCCGGCTACTGCCCTGGAGGTAGTGCGCTCCGGGCTATTGCGACGAGGACGAATTGGCCCGAAACGCTCCGACCGGGAACGCACCCACCAGGCGCTAGCAAAAGTGGGGTTAGCCGGCTCTGAGAACAAAAAGTTTCAGTTTATGTCGGGCGGACAGCAACAACGGGTTTTGATCGCTCGCGCCCTAGTGCGCGACCCGGAGTTCTTAATTATGGATGAGCCCTTGGCCGGGATTGACCGGCAAAGCGCGAAGAGTCTGGCTGCAACCATTGCGGAGGCAAAAACTGCCGGGAAAACTATGTTGATTGTGCTGCATGAACATGGTTTCTTAGCCCCCTTGATCGACCGCACCATAACTTTAGTTTCCGGACAGATCGCCAGCGATAACCCCCGGGAGGCGCTACCTTCGCTTCCGGAAGCGGAGGGGAAAGAATAATGATTACTCCCACCACCGGTATTTCCTACCCGGCTCTAGCGGCGACAGATCTGCAACTTAACTTCGCGCCTTCCCCTAGCCGCGCCGCATTCGTGCCGAGCTTTACTGCCGATTGGAGCAGTTTACTAGCCTCCCCCTTCTTTCTCCGTTCCCTAATCGTGGCCGTCTTGGTGGGACTGAGCGCCCCCATTATTGGTACTTACCTGGTACAACGCCGCCTGTCACTACTAGGGGATGGGATCGGACACGTGGCTCTTACCGGAGTGGCACTCGGCTGGGTAGTAGGTAACTTAACAGAAGTTGCGGGCGGGGACACTTTAGCCATCCCCGGAGCAGTGGTCGCTTCGATCGCAGGCGCGGTGATTATCGAATTAGTGCGCGCCAAAGGCGGAGCCAGCGGCGACGTGGCGATGGCCTTGCTTTTTTATGGAGGGATCGCTTCCGGGGTGCTGGTGTTTTCTTTGGCCGGGGGCACTACCAACCAACTAAATTCCTACCTATTCGGTTCCATTGCCGCCGTGTCCTGGTCGGATGTGTACCTAACGATTGCCCTGTCGGTACTGATCCTAGTCTTTGGCCTGGGGATGCGCCGCGAACTTTTCTCCATCTGTAACGATGAGGAGTTCGCCTTGGCTTCGGGAATTCCGGTGCGGCTCTTGACTATCTGCTTAGCGGTAGTTAGCGCCCTGACAGTCTCGACTGCCATGCGAGTAGTGGGAGTGCTGCTAGTTTCGGCGCTGATGATTGTGCCGGTAGCCATCACCCAGATTTATGCCCGCTCTTTTAGCGCCACTATGGGCTGGGCAATGCTGCTGGGAGTGGTGATGTGTATTGCGGGTCTGGTCTTTTCTTACTTTACGGCCGCTGCCTCCGGATCGGCGATTGTGATGGGACTAATCATCCTCTATGCGCTGGCGGCGGCGCTGCGACCTCTGGTGTATCGCCGGCATTTACAAACTCCGCAAGAACCCAGTAACTGCGGACATCATTAGACCGGCCCGGGTTTTATCACTTAGCCTAAGCTAGTTTCCGGCCGTAGCTGGCACCGGAGTTACCTCCAATAAATCGGCGGCCGTCTCAAAATTCTCCAAGGCATTAAGGCCTTTTTGCAAAGCTTCCAAAGCGCTGGCCAGCCGGGGAAGATTAGGGGCGACTGCGACTAGTAGTCGATCGGGACCGGCGATTTGCGGAATAATTTCCCATTCCGCCCCCGGAAGCACCTGCCAGATTAATCGGGAAATTTTTGCTAGTAAAGCGGGATTTTCCCAACTGGGAACCCAAGTATCAGCGCAGGCCAAAGCATTGAGCAGCGGGCGCGGCAAAAGATAGGTATCATCTAGCAGCATCCGACCGGGGGAATCTAGCGCGGCAATCGCGAGGGCGCGGGCACCAACTGGTAGCGGGCGCGGGACTTGCTCCGTGCCTGCGAAGGGAGCGAGTTCATTTCCCAAACCCGCATCTGCGGCTTCATTCATAGCCTCCAGCGAAGAATAAATGGGAACTGCCAGTGCCCCGGCCGTGCTTTTTAAACGAATCTGAGGCAGCTGTCCGCTGGGACAATCCCCCTCAGGGGCGACCTCATGAGGCAACACCGGCAAGATAACTCGCCCGGAACCTAAAGCTGCCGCTATCGACTTTAGACGTTCGCGCAGATCTCTAAGCTTAAAAGCCGCTGCCATAGCCGGTTCTATCTCGCCTTTATCGGCGGAATTACTATTACGAGCCAGGGCACGTAAAATCGCGTTTTCTTGCTTGACGGGCATAGATTTAGCGCCGGCGGATTTCGCCTGGGCGCGGTTGGGACTCTCCAAACTAGGCTCTCCCGCTAGCAACCGCCAAGGCTTGCTCGATAGTGAACTGCCCGGAGTACAGGGCTTTGCCCACAATCGCGCCCTCGACCCCCAAGCTGGTGAGCTCGCGCAAAGTACGTAAATCATCCAGAGTGCTCACTCCCCCGCTGGCTACTACCTTCGCAGAGGTGGCTTCACATACTTCCTTAAGTAGCTGGGTATTCGGGCCGGTCAAAGTGCCATCGCGCATTACATCGGTGACTACGTAGCGGGCGCAGCCGGCCGCATCTAACCGGGCAATCATTTCAAAGAGGTCACCGGCATCTTTGGTCCAGCCATGAGTAGAAAGAGTATGTCCGCGCACGTCCAGCCCCACTGCAATCTGGTCACCGTATTTGGCGATCACCTGGCAAGTCCACTCCGGATTTTCGATCGCGGCGGTGCCCAGGTTAACCCGGCGGGCGCCGGCGTTTAGTACTCGTTCCAAAGACTCGTCGTCACGGATCCCCCCTGACACCTCTACCTGAAGATCTACTTGTTCAACGATTTCTTGCACCACTTGGGTGTTGTTTCCCCGACCGAAGGCCGCGTCCAAATCCACTAGGTGTAGCCAGCGAGCTCCGGCCTCCTGGAAGCTGCGGGCAGCCTCTAAAGGCACCCCATAAACTTTTTCACTGCCTGCTTTGCCTTGATGCAGGCGCACTGCTTGGCCAGACACCACATCTACTGCCGGTAAAAGTTCTAACATGTTTCTCCCTTAGAAGCTTTGCGTCCAGTTACGTAGCAGTTCCATGCCGGCGTCGCCGGATTTTTCAGGATGGAACTGGGTGGCCGCTAACGGCCCGTTTTCTACCGCGGCGATAAACGGCTCCCCGTGGGTTGCCCAGGAAAAAATTGGGGGTTTCATGCGCGAAGCTTGCCGATAGTGCCCGCTAGGGTCAGCGGTTACCCCGTAGGAGTGCACAAAATAAAAACGCTCATCCGTAATCCCGGAAAAAAGCTGCGATCCCTGTCCTACCTGAATCTTTGACCAGCCCATATGGGGCAAAATCGGGGCAGGAAGCTTTTCCACCGTTCCTGGCCATTCCCCCATCCCGGCGGTGTCTTCCCCGTGTTCCAGGCCGCGCTCGAACAGTATTTGCATCCCCACGCAGATTCCGAGCACCGCCCTTCCGCCCGCTAAACGCCGGTCAATAATAGTGTTCCCGCGACGAGCATGCAGATCCTTCATCACTGCTGCAAAAGCCCCTACTCCCGGTACTACCAGACCGTCAGCCTCCAGACAGGTGGAAAAGTCGCTGGTAAGGTTAACCTCAACCCCGACGCGCTTTAAGGCGTTAACCGCGGAGCGCACATTGCCGGAGCCGTAGTCGAATACCGCTACCTGTTTACTCACCGCCTGTTTCCTCCCGCTTATCTGGGTCTTCCCCGCGATTAATATCTTCTTGCAGTCCCCGCAGCTGCCGCAGCAAAATCCCCGGTAAATCGCGCAAGCGTGGGGGACGGATCTCGGGATAATCTTCGGGGGAAGTCCTCCCTAGCAACAGATCTTCCACCCGTTCATCAGCGCAAGAGACCAGGGGTCCCGCCGGAATCGTGCGATCAAAATGCCCGTCATAGTACACGCGCGCTGTTATCTGCCCCTGTACCCCCGGGTCGTCATCGTGGTCCGCACGCAAAGTAGAAACAAATAGCACTGCCCCGTAGGGGGTTATTTTGGAAACCGCGAGGGCGAGCGCCTCGGCCTCGGGCGATACTGGCCGCTCCTCCCCCAGCAGCGCCTCTAACTCATCATCGGGAGTAGGCGTGAGGCGTTTCCACACTACGCATCCGGATTCGGTTTCCACGATCCGGGCATCGATTTCGTGAGCCGCCATCATGGTGGCTAGTGGCACCGGCTCAAGTAGGTTGGTCAGTACTAGCGCCACATCTCCGGCCTCCGGGGGCAGCGCCTCTAAGTGCTGCCAGGCCTGCAAATCCTGGTCAACTTCTTCACTGAATCCATCGAGCTCTTCCCCATTAATCCCGGATTGCGCGATCACCTGATCAAAGTAATCCTCGGGTTTAGATACGGGTTCTTTATCGCCCGCCGAGTTTTCCTCGTGCGGTTCTTTATCGCGCGGATCGTCCTGCTCGGGAAAGTTTGCGGCGTTCACAGCGCACCCTTAGTGGAAGGAATGCCGGTAACCCGCGGATCGGTTTCTAGCGCTCCCCGCAGTGCCCGGGCGACCGCTTTGAACTGCGCCTCTACGATATGGTGTGGGTCGCGCCCCGAAAGTACCTCCACATGCAGGCAGATCCCAGCATTATAGGCAAAAGATTCCCACACATGCCGGGTCATTGCCCCGGTAAAATGTCCGCCGATTAGGTGATATTCCTGGCCGGCGGGCTCTCCGCTGTGTACGCAATAGGGACGTCCGGCCACGTCCACCACTGCCCGGGCTAGCGCCTCGTCGAGCGGGACAGTGGCATCGGCAAAACGCCGAATCCCCGCTTTGTCCCCCAGAGCTTCGCGTAGCGCCTTACCCAGGCAAATCGCGGTATCTTCTACCGTGTGATGCACATCCACCTCAATATCGCCGCGAGCAGTAATATTCATATCAACCAAAGAATGCTTCGAAAGCGCGGTTAGCATATGGTCATAGAAGGGCACTCCGGTATTAATCTGACTTTTTCCGGTGCCATCTAGATTGATTTCTACCGTGATTTCTGATTCCGCGGTTTTCCGGGTGACTTTCCCCCTGCGGCTCATTTGGTTACCTCCTCGAATGCTTCACGAAATGCTTGATCTTCTGCGGCCGTGCCGATACTGACCCGCAAGAATCCGGCGGGACCAACCTCGCGGATCAACACCCCGCGGTCCAATAAATCACTGAACACTTGATGTCGATCCGGGAAGGGGCCAAAAAGCACAAAGTTAGCCTGGGTTTTGGGCACCGTGTAGCCTTTACCCTCCAGCCATGATGCCAACTCATCACGGCGCTGACGCAGCTCCGCCAGCTGGCGCAGCTGCTCCTCAGCGTGTCCTAAAGCCGCGATTGCCGCTGCCTGAGTGAGTGCCGAAAGGTGATAGGGCAAACGCACCCGCATAATATCGGCGATCACCGCTTTTGCCGCTACCAGATAGCCTAGGCGCAGCCCCGCCATCCCGAAGGATTTGGACATAGTACGGGATACCGCCAAGTGCGGGAATTTTTCTAAGAGGGCGAGGGAGCTCGGTTGATCCGGATCCCGGAACTCCCCGTAGGCCTCGTCCACCACCACTACCGTAGCAGTGGGTCTGCCATTAATCACCGGCCCGGTTGCTTTAGCTTGCTGCAAAATCTGCACTAATTCGGCTTCGCCACTGGCAGTCCCGGTCGGATTATTCGGATTCGCCAACAGCAATACGCTAGGCCGTACTGTCTGCATTCCCCGGAGCAGGGCATCCAGATCAAGATCCCAGTCGCTTTGTCGGGGAACCGTCACATATTTCGAGTGCGCATTCCGCACGTACTCGGGATACATCGAGTAAGAATATTCGGTTCCCAAAACCGTGCGTCCGGGCCCCGCATAGGCTCCCAACAGTTGTGCCATCACTTCATTAGAGCCATTAGCTGCCCAGATTTGTTCGACCGGAAAGTCTAGGCCAGATTCGCGGCGCACATAACCCGCTAAAGCTTCCCGCAGAGCGGTGAAATCGCGATCCGGGTAACGGTTTAAACCCGCCGCCGCCTCGCTAACCGCGCGAGTAATATCCGCAATCATCTCGGGGCTGGGAGGATAGGGATTTTCATTCACGTTTAGCCGGGCAGACACCTCCAATTGCGGCGCCCCATAGGGGGTGACCTGCATTAGTTCTTCCCGCAGCGGCAGCAAGGGGGGCTGTTCCATAAATAATCGATCCTTTCTGGCTCCCATTCTAAAGGCAATACCCAGATAATGTTTTGCCCTCGCCGATTAGCAGGTTTCGGTTTTTCTGAGGACGAAACCGGCCTATAGCGGCGAGGGCAAAATACTTAAGTTACTTAGTCGGAGGCCGAAACCATGGTTTCGGCAGTAGCCATGGCGTGACCTTTTTCGCTACCCAGGGAGCCGCCCGCCAGCTTGTTCACCACCAGGGCGATGGCGCCGTCGCCGGTTACGTTAGTGGCAGTACCAACGGAGTCAATCGCCACATAGAGTGCCACCATCAGTGAATACAGCTCGGGAGAGAAGCCCAGGAAGCCCATCAAAACTCCCTGCGCAGCCGCGATAGCGCCGCCGGGAACCCCCGGTGCCGCCACCATAGTGATCCCCAGGATGATAATGGCCATCGCCATCTTCCCGAAGGTAACGGACTGTCCGGTCATCTGCATGACCGCCAAGGCAAAGGCAGTGATTTTCACCGTGGAGCCACCCAGGTGAATCGTGGCGCACAGTGGAATGGTAAAGCCCGCGATCTCGGCTGAAACCCCGTTGTTACGGGCACACTGATAGGTCACCGGAATGGTAGCTGCCGAAGAAGCAGTCCCCAGCGCGGTGAAATAGGCTTTCGCCATCCGGCCTAGTGCAGTGAAGGGGTTAACTTTCGCAATCGCACCGGCCACGGTGTATTGCAGTAGCAATAGCACCACAGTCAGGATCACTGACACCAAAATAACTTTGATCATTACCTTGATGACCAGCGCAATCTGCCCCGAGTAGGACATATTGAGGAAAGTACCGAAAATAAATAGCGGCAGCAGCGGCACAATCGCCCGTTTAATCATCAACATGGTGATATCCCGGAACTCCGAGTAGGCGCGATGCAAAGTGGGGGTGTTCAGCGCCGCCATGCAAATGCCCAGGATGAAAGCCAAAATCAAAGCCCCAGTCACATCCAGTACCGGGGTAATGTTCAGGTTATCCCCCAGCAGGGAGGCCACCGCGTTCTTGGGCTCTTTAAGTTCGGGAGCTGATTCGGTGAGGATGCGCGGGAAAACAACCGAGGCAATCCCGTAGGTACCAAAACCGGCAAACAAAGTGGATCCGTAAGCGATCGCGACGGTAGCCAATAGCCATTTACCAGCTCCGCGTCCTAGGTCTGCTAGCGCCGGTCCTACTAGCCCCAAAATGATCAGGGGGATACAAAAACTTAAGAATTTCCCAAAAATATCGTTAAAAGTGGCGAAAGGAGAAATAAACCCTTTGGGGAGTCCGGGGATCATACCGATCAAAGCACCGGCCACGATCGCCACCAGCACCCAAAATAGCAGCTGCCTAAAGAGGCTGGGGATACCTACATTTTTATTTGCCATCGTTGTTCCTATCTGTTATTTATTCAAATCGGCAGTTCACGGCTTCTTCGTGTGCCGGAAGGTCTTCGGCGTCCGCAAACGCGGTTAAGGGACGCGCCATTTTTTCTAGAGCCCCGCGCTGGTATTCAATCTGCTGCACCGGTTTTAGATACGCCATTACTGACAGCCCGCCCTCATACCGCCCGGTACCGCCTGTAGGGAGTACGTGATTAGAGCCCGCCAGGTAGTCCCCGAGGGGAACCGGCGTATAAGGACCAACAAAAATCGCGCCGGCGTTACGGATTTTATTCGCCACTTCTCCCGCTTCTACGGTATGAATCTCTAGATGTTCGGGCGCGTAGGCATTAACCGCTTCAATCGCGCTAGCCATATCGGCTACCAGCACTATTCCCGATTGGCGGCCACTAAGAGCCTGGCAAACCCGCTGCGAATGTTTAGTCGCCTGCGCGGCCGGAACAATCGCTTTTTCTACCGCACTGGCCAGTTGCGGAGAGTCGGTAAAAAGTACCGAGGCCGCATTGGGGTCGTGCTCGGCCTGCGAAATCATATCTGCCGCCACCAGGGTGGGATTAGCGCTCTTATCTGCGATAATCCCGATTTCTGTAGGTCCGGCTTCCGCATCGATTCCGCAAACTGCGCGCACTAAGCGTTTAGCAGCGGCCACATAAATGTTCCCCGGCCCGGTAATCACGTCAACTGGCTGACACAGCGGATCGGGATCTACCCCCGCTTCCCCGCTAGCTCCATAGGCAAACATGGCGATCGCTTGCGCCCCACCTACGGCGTAAACTTCTTTCACCCCGAGCAGCTGACAGGCTGCCAAAATCGTAGGATGTACCCTGCCTCCGAAACGAGTTTGCGGCGGGGAGGCAACGGCGATCTGCCCTACTCCGGCTTCCTGGGCGGCTACTACGTTCATGATTACGGAGGACGGATATACAGCTAACCCGCCGGGAACATACAGCCCTACCCGCTCAACCGGAATCCAACGCTGCTTCACAATTCCACCGGGCATTATCTCGGTTACCCGTTCAGTGGGGAGCTGTGCCCGGTGACCGGCACGATTATGCTCGATAGAGATTTCTATCGCCTCATGTACTGCCGGATCAAGCTGCTTTAATGCCTCAGAGAGTTCTTCCTCCGGTACGCGCAGATGCTCCGGCCTAACCCCATCGAACTTTTCAGAAAGCTCCCGAAGGGCGGCGGCTCCCCGCGCTTTTACTTCCTGCATCAGAGGGCGAATTTTTTCTGCCGCGTCCTCAATATTCATTTGGGCGCGCGGCAGCGCCTGGCGCAGTTCCATACCGGTAGGCATAGTAGTGCGGAAATCAGTAATTGACAGCATGGGGATATGTTATTGGTTTTGCGAAAATAGACCGCAGTCTAGTCCAGTAAATAAAATATTTTGACTTATGTAGTGAAACTACTTTTGGTGTTTCTTCTGTAAGGTGCGCGTTACCCAATCCCGGAAACCGCGATAGGTCAGGTACAGCAGTACCGCACCGACCAGCCACAATATCCAGGGATACCAGGCAGGAACCGGGGCAACCAGATATAGCGAGGCCGCTACCACAATCAGGCCGGCAATAAAACCACAAACCGCCCCCAATAGGGTTCCGGCAAGGAAGGTATTCGATTTTTCCTGCGCATCTCCCTGGTACCAAGTCACCAAAATCAGGGCGATCACCATCGCGATCAGGGAACCGATCCGAAGCCACATGGACATTCCAAAACCGTTGAAAACCATTACCCCGGACAAAGACAAGCCCATTAAGGCATCCAACCACCACGGAGTTAAGGCTTGCTGATGTAACGATTTCTGAATCTCCAGCGCCGACACCCGGGAATCATATTCTGTGGCTATCTGCGTCCCCCCAGTTTTATCGGGTGCAGCAGCTTCCTTTACCGGCTCGGGCTGCGGGTTTTCACTTCCAGAGGCCGAAACCACTGATTCTTCGGGAAGCGGACTCCTTTGAGTCTGCGGGTATTCAGCCACCTGCGGAGCCTGCTGGCTATATTGGGGAACATTTTGCGCCGGAGGGGCGGCAGGGGCAGGAAATGCCGGTTGCGGCTGAGACTGGACCGGTTGACTATCTAACTCTGCTTGCCCCGGCCTCGGGAAAGGCCAGTTTGCTCCGCTTGGCTGATCGCCTTGCGGGAATCCGTGGGGTTCGGGGTTGCTCATCTAGCTCCTCCAACGTGCGCCAATAAAGTCATACTGCTAACTGCTAACTGCTAACAGTTTAGTATCATTTAATGCGTGGCAGATAATAACAGCGTGTCTTTAGCGGCGATTTCAGTGCGGGGAACTATCAAGCTAGGACAGTTTCTAAAGCTCGCAAACCTGGTAGAAGACGGCGCCGAAGCACGAATACTCATCCAATCCGGTGATGTGACGGTCAATGGCGAGGTAGAAACCCGCCGCGGCAGCGCCCTCGCTCCCGGAGATATCGTGCAAGTAAATCTCCCCACCGGCACCACCGGAGCCCAAGTCTCGAGTTAATCAGTGGAGCGCGGAAGGTTATTTCCGCTTTTCTAGGCAGTGCAGGCCGAGCAGGGTTTTTAGCTGACCGGCTAAACCGGAGCCGCGATTTACCCGCAAATCGTCACCCAGCTGCACGATAGTAGTGCCTTTGGAGCCGCGCAGATGCATCCGAACTTCGCTTTGTCCCGGACTGGAACCCAGGATTTCCCGCAATTGCTCCGCTACCTCCTCGGTAAGACGATTTGCCGCGATATAGATATTTAGGGGGCCGTTGGAAACCTGGCTAATGTCGGGCAGGGTCATTTCTTGCGCGTAGAGTGAAGCTTCTTCGTCACGAATCCGCACCCGGCCACTAACGCTCACAATTTCGTCCGTCACCAGGTCTTGCGAGTATTTCTGGTAGGTATTGGGGAAAAACAGCACATCGGTGGAACCGGAAATATCCTCGATAGTGGCGATCGCCCACAGATTTCCGTCGCGCTTGGTGGTTTTACTTTGCACCGCGGTGATCAGGCCACATATTTGAATTTGTTGCCCATCTCTTACCCCGTCTTCGGAAGAAAGATCCACAATTTCAGTGTCACTATTGTGGGCAAGAATCGTCTCCATCCCCTGTAAGGGGTGGTCAGAAACATAAAGCCCCAACATGTCCCGTTCGAACTTGAGTTTTTGTTGCTTATCCCATTCCGGAAGATCTGGGATCTGCACGGTGAAGGTAACTCCTTCATCGGCATCCATCATCCCGAAGAGATCTTCTTGCCCCATGGCGGCGTTTCGCTTCACGTCAATTACGGAGTCGACGGCCTCAATATGGATGGCTTCGAGCGGACGGCGAGCGTGCCCTAAAGAATCGAAAGCGCCCGCCTTAATCAGGGATTCCACTACCCGTTTGTTACAAACCTCGATGGGGACTTTGTCCAGGAAATCGTGGAAAGAAGTGTAGTCGCCTTTTTCTTTACGGGCTTTCACAATTTCAGCTACCACGTTGATACCGACGTTACGTACTGCAGACAGTCCGAAACGAATGGATTCACCGACCGCAGTGAAATCTGAAGCGGAGGCGTTCACGTCCGGAGGCAACACCGCAATATTCATCCGGCGACATTCTCGCAGGTAAAGCCCAAGTTTATCCTTGTTGTCTTTGGTGGAAGTCAGCAGCGCCGCCATATATTCGGTGGGATAGTTGGCTTTGAGGTAGGCCGTCCAATAGGAAACTAACCCATAGGCAGCGGAGTGCGATTTATTGAACGCGTAGGAGGAGAACGGCACCAGGATTTCCCAAAGTTTACTGACCGCGTCCTCGGGGTATCCGCGCTCGATCATCCCATCGTGGAAGCGCGAATATTGTTTATCCATCTCCTTTTTCTTTTTCTTGCCCATGGCGCGCCGCAAAATATCTGCCTGCCCCAGGGAATAGCCGGCGACTTTTTGGGCGATCGCCATTACCTGCTCTTGGTAGACGATGAGGCCATAGGTTTCGTCCAAAATATCGGCAAGGGCTTCAGAGAGGGCGGGGTGAATGGGCTCGATTTCTTGGCGCCCATTTTTCCGCAAAGCATAGTTGGTGTGCGAGTTCGCCCCCATAGGGCCAGGCCGGTAGAGGGCGCCGACCGCGGAAATATCGGAGAACTCGGTGGGTTTCATCAGCCGCATCAGCGACCGCATCCCCGCAGAATCCAGCTGGAAAACCCCCAGGGTTTCTGCCCGGGAAAGCAGCTCGTAAGTGGCGCGGTTATCCAGGGGGACTTGCTCTAAATCCAGGGGTTCTTTCCCGTTAGCCACGATATTGTCGAGGGCGTCCGAGATGACGGTCAGGTTGCGCAGCCCCAGGAAGTCCATTTTCAACAGTCCCAAGGTTTCACAGGTGGGATAGTCGAATTGGGTAATGATTGCCCCGTCGGCCAGGCGTTTCATCATGGGCACGATATCGGTTAAATCATGACTGGACATGATGACCGCGCAGGCGTGCACTCCCCATTGCCGGGTGATGCCCTCTAGGCCTTGCGCCATTTTGATAACTGGCTTAACCTCGCCCGCGTTATCGAAAACGTATTGGCGAAACTCGCTGGCTTCCCCGTAGCGTGGATGCTTCTCATCGTAGATTCCCGAGAGCGGGATGTCTTTACCCATAATCGCGGGCGGCATTTTCTTGGTGAGCTGATCGCCCAGCGCATAGGGCTTATCCATGATCCGGCAAGAGTCTTTTAGCGCCTGCTTAGCTTTGATTTTGCCGTAGGTGACTACCTGCGCGACCCGGTCTTTCCCGTATTTTTCGGTCACGTAATCGATGACTTCTCCGCGGCGACGCTCATCGAAGTCTACGTCGATATCGGGCATGGATACCCGTTCGGGGTTAAGGAAACGTTCGAACATTAACCCATGTTCGAGGGGGTCGAGTTCGGTAATCCCCATCGCGTAGGCCACGATAGATCCGGCTCCCGATCCGCGCCCCGGCCCCACCCGGATTCCTTGCGCTTTCGCCCAGTTAATATAGTCGGCTACCACCAGGAAGTATCCGGGGAATCCCATCTGGGTGATGATCCCGCATTCGTAGTCTGCTTGTTTTTGGGATTTTTCGGGGATGCCTTGCGGGTAGCGCCGGTGCAGGCCGCGCTGGACTTCTTTCACGAACCAGCTGGTGGTGTCTTCCCCAGCGGGCACTTCGAACTGGGGCATATAGTCGGCGCCCTCGTCGGTAGTTTGAAAATGCACCTCGCACATTTCCGCGATTTTCAAGGTGTTATCGCAGGCGTCGGGGAATTCAGAGAATAGTTCCCGCATTTCTTCTGCGCTTTTCAGGTAGTACCCGGAGCCTTCGAAACGGAAGCGGTCAGCATCGTTGAGCCGCGAACCCGAGTTGATACACAGCAGGGCATCTTGGGTGGGTTGATCACTTTTTAGGACGTAGTGGGAGTCATTGGTGGCCACCAAGGGGGCGTCAATAACTTTCGCCAGTTTCAGCAGATCGTTGCGCACTCGCCGTTCGATTCGCAGGCCGTGATCCATAAGTTCGATAAAGAAATTTTCTTTCCCGAAAATATCTTGTAGTTCCCCGGCGGCCTTCTTGGCTTCTTCCCATTGTCCTAAACGCAGGCGAGTTTGGATTTCTCCCGAGGGGCAACCACTGGTTCCGATTAACCCGGTGGAGTAGCGTTCCAGCAGATCTCGGTCAGCGCGCGGCCACTTTTGCATCTGCCCATCGATGGAGGCGAGCGACCCTAGGCGAAACAGGTTGTGCATTCCTTCTGTGGTGCGCGAAAGCAAAGTCATATGGGTATAGGCACCGCGGGCAGATACGTCGTCTGCCCGCTGGCTTTCTTCTCCCCAGCGTTGCCGGGTTTGGTCAAAGCGAGAAGTACCGGGGGTGATATAGGCTTCGAGGCCGATTATGGGTTTAATTCCTGCTTTGCGGGCAGCAGCATAGAACTCGTAAGCGCCAAACAGGTAGCCGTGGTCGGTGATGGCTACCGCCGGTTGACCGATTTCTACCGCCCGCTCCACTAGTTTTCCGATCCGAGCGGCACCATCCAACATGGAATAGTCGGTGTGAACATGAAGATGAACAAAATCTTTCGCTGGCGCCATGCCCACCAGTTTAGCTTGGCGCCGACTTTGTTTCTTCCACGTGTGAAACTGCTCCCAATGCCGGTATTGGTTTCGCCCGGACGTGCCTGGCGGGTTAGAGTTTATTCGTTGCGTTTAGCAGCGATGCGCCACTAGCTCAACTGGCTAGAGCATCTGACTCTTAATCAGAGGGTTCGGGGTTCGAGTCCCCGGTGGCGTACGAAAGTCATTGCGACTTTACCCAGGCGCCACTAGCTCAACTGGCTAGAGCATCTGACTCTTAATCAGAGGGTTCGGGGTTCGAGTCCCCGGTGGCGTACCAAACTTGCCTCTTATTCGACAGCTTTCCCCTGAGCGCTACTGCTGGTTACTAGTCGATTCCCAGTTCTTTGCGCAAGCGAGCTACATGTCCTTTGGCGCGTACCCGATATTTGGCGAGCACCACTTTCCCGTCTTTGCCCACTACTACAGTCGTGCGGATAACTCCTTTAACCAGACGCCCATAGGAATTCTTTTCTCCATAGGCACCCCAGGCGCTCATTACTTCCCGTTCCGGATCAGAGGCGAGCGGAAAGTTAAGTTCTTGCTTGTCCCGGAATTTTTCTAAGGCTGGCATTTTATCGGGGCTGATTCCCACCACTGCGTATCCGGCTGACTTTAGCGAGTTCAAAGAGTCGCGGAAATCGCAGGCCTCAGTAGTGCAGCCTGGGGTGGAAGCCTTGGGATAGAAGTAAATAACTGCCCCTTTTTCGGATTCTTCCAACAGCCCTTGCAAACTAACTTCTTTGCCTTCATCAGTAGGCAAGGTGAAATCTGGAGCCTTTTGACCTGCGGTTAACTCTGACATTGAAACTCCCTCTTAAATAGTTAAACGTAGAGATACTAGCGCCGGGGCGCCGTATTGATTTTAACTCTACCATTTTATTTAAGCTGGTCAGAGCCGCTATAGCTGGTACGCGAGGCGGGACTTGAACCCGCACGTCGTAAGACACTAGAACCTAAATCTAGCGCGTCTACCAATTCCGCCACTCGCGCTGGCTTGAATATATTAACCTAAGGCAAGGCACCCTTTCCAGTCCCAGAATTGGCTACTGCCTCTTTTCCTGCTTAAACGCCTCTTCGATAGTTGCCTCACAGATTGCGCGATCCCCGGCATAGACCACTAGGGATTGCCCGGCGGCAACCGCGCGGGTGGGCTTAAGCAGCTGGGCGCGTAAGGTGCCGTCTGCCTCTAAATAAACTTTCGCCGGTACTTGTTGTCCGTGTGCCCGATACTGCAAAGTTACTTCTGCCTGCCCGAATAATGCCGGATCGTCCGGATCGGTCAGTAAAACCGTATCGGTAGCAGTGATTCCATCTACGCTCAGCAACTCGCTGGCACCGACTACCACGGTGTTGGTTTTCATATCGGTACCTAGAACGTAGCGAGGACGTCCATCGGCAGCCGGCCGACCCAGGTTTAGTCCTTTGCGTTGCCCGATAGTGAACTGATAGGCGCCGGAGTGGGTGCCGACTTCCGCGCCCTCCGTATCCACGATTTTTCCGGCCTTACTGCCCAGGTGGGAACGCAAAAATCCGCGAGTGTCTCCGTCAGCGATGAAACAAATATCGTAGGAATCTGGTTTGGCTGACATGGGCAGGCCGCGCCGTTCGGCTTCCGCGCGCACCTGGCTTTTCGATTCATACTCCCCGAGTGGGAAAACCACTTTCGCTAAGGCTTCGCGCCCCATTACCGCCAGCACGTAGGATTGGTCTTTCTCGATGCATTTGGCGCGGTGCAGTTCCACTCCGTCAGATCCGTTCAGAACCCGCGCGTAATGCCCGGTACACACCGCATCAAAGCCGAGGGCATCGGCACGGGTGGCGAGTTCGCGGAATTTGACGAACTCGTTGCAGCGCACGCAGGGGTTGGGGGTGCGGCCGCGGCGGTATTCATTTAGGAAATCTTCGACTACGGTTTCCTCAAAAGTTTCCGCCATATCCCACACGTAGAAGGGAATCCCCAACATAGAGGCGGCGAGGCGGGCATCGGAGGCGTCTTCTACGGTGCAGCAGCCTCGGGAGCCGCAACGGTTTTGGGTCTGATTTGCGCTTAGAGCCATATGTACGGCAGTTACGTCATGTCCAGCTTCGACTGCGAGGGCGGCAGCGACCGCGGAATCTACCCCTCCAGACAGGGCTGCTAATACTTTCATTTATTTCCTCTCCCGCTCTGCTAGTTTCCGGGAGGCACTGAGGGCGCCCGGTAGTGCCTGCAAAAGTCGATCTACGTCATCTTCCCGGGTGAACCAGCCGAAGGATATCCGTAAAGATCCCAGGGCGTCCTGCTCGCTATAGCCTTGCGCTAAAAGTACCGGGGAGGGACGGGCTACCCCGGTGTGGCAGGCGGATCCGGCCGAGGCGCAGATTCCCGCCTGATCCAGGGCAAACAGTAGCCCTTCTGCCTCTGCACCTTTCAGTGCAAACTGGATAATGCCGGGTACTGTGAGGGCTTCGCTGGCCAGTTTTACTCCCGGAATCGCCAGTGCGCCTTGCAGTAGTTTTTCCCGTAAGTGCTGGTGGCGGCGGGTAGTTTCTGCTAGTTCCTGCTGAGCGGCCGCAAAAGCTGCCGCGGCTCCCACGGCGGCGATCACGTCTTGGGTACCGGCTCTAAGCGCCCGTTCTTGGCCACCTCCGCGCCGGTCACTAGCGATTTTTACTTCCCGGCGCGCCAGCAGCACCCCGACGGCTGCCGGGCCGCCCACCTTGTGACAAGCTAGCGAAAGCGCATCTACTGGCAACGCCGCGAAGTTTATTTCTTGGCGTCCGGCAGCGGCAATCGCGTCAGTGTGAATAGCAAACCCGCTATCTGAGCCGTTCCCGGTACCTTTCCCGCCGGCAGCGTGACCGCCCTGCCGCGCCCGCGTATCTGCTGCTGCTTTTTCGCCCAGCAAATGGCATAGCTCGGAAACCGGCTGCACCACTCCATTTTCATTACACACGCTCATCACCGACACCGCCGCTATTTGGGTGGTGTCGAGGGCGGATACTGCTTCCAGCTCTACTACCCCGCCGCTATCTACCGGCAGGACTTGCACCTTAAAGCCGGCAGTCTCCAAGTCGCGGGCATTAAGCCCAACTGCATCATGTTCTACCTGGCTAATCACTATTTGGGTGCGGCAAGAATCTTGGCGACGCGCCGCCCGCGCCAGGCCGCGCAAGGCAAGGGCGCAAGAATCAGTGCCGCCCCCGGTGAAAATAACTTCTGCCGGTTCGGCTCCCAGCGCCCTCGCCACCTGGGCACGCGCGGTCTCTAACAACGCGGCTGCTTTGCGCCCGGCCGCATGCGCGGAGGACGGGTTAGCCCCGATTCCGGCAAGGCTAGCAGCCGCGTCATTCATAGCCGCTAGTACCTCGGGGCGTAGCGGCTCGGAGGCAGCGTTATCGAGGTAGGCTAGCTCCACTATGCGTCCAGCGGCTTGATTCTAGCCAGGGCATCCGGAACCACGGTGAATAGATCCCCGACTACCCCGAAATCTGCCATTTCAAAGATGCGTGCCTCGGGATCATCACAGATCGCCACGATTTTCTTGGCGCCGCGAATCCCGCACACGTGGTGGTGATCCCCAGAAATCCCCATCCCGATATAAAGGTTAGGGGCGATAGAGATCCCGGATTGCCCGATTTGGGCGGCGCGATCAATCCAGCCTTGTTCGCAGGCCACGCGGGTGGCTCCCACAGAGCCGCCCAATACCTCGGCCAGCTGCTCGGCCGGGCCAAAATCGCCGTTAACGCCGCGACCGGCGCAAACCACTACTGGTGCTTCGGTTAGTCCCGCGTGGGAAGATCCGGTGTCTTCCTGAGAAACTACTTGGATGCGTTTAGTGGATTCACGTAGCTGTACTTGAAGTTCCTCGGTTTCTACTTCGCTAGCTTCGGCTACCGGTACCGCGGAGAGTGCCGTAGTCCGCATGGCCACGATCGGGATGCCGCGGCGAATATAGTAGCTGGTTTCCCAGGTGCCATCGAGTACCGATTTACCGGCAACCAGTTTCCCATCAGCCACCTTCAGGCTGGTAACGTCCACACTGGCTCCGGAACCTAAAATAATCGCGCATTGAGCGGCACCATCGCGCCCCCAGGAAGTAGAAGGCAGCAGCACCGCTCCGAAGTCGCCACCGCGCACAACCGAGCCCACCAGGTCAGCCAAAACTGCCCCGACTTGCCAGGTTCCAGTTTCTTCCGGGTCAAAATAGCGCACTGCCGCTACCCCGACCTGGGAAAAATGATGGGAAGATATGGAAGAGGGCGCGAGCGCTACTACCTTGCCGCTAGTGATTTCGCGCGCCAAAGTAATCAGGCGCGCCGCCGCTACCGATAGGTGCTGGGGACGAGCCGCGTCCGGGTGGGCAAAAACTAAAACGTCTTTTTCTATTTTTTCACTCACGATTTCCTCCTACTTCTCCTGCGCAAAACCGGATTCAACCAGGTATTTGGCTAGTGCTTCGCCAGCGTTCGCCGAATCAGTAACGATAGTTCCCTGGTTCTTTTCTTGCTGATACAGCTGGGCATCTAACACTTCGGTTCCCGAATCAGCAGCCCCTACTTCTTCCGCGCTCAGCCCGAGCTGCGTCAGCCCCCATTGCTCGATCGGTTTCTTCTTCGCCGCCAACATTTCCTTAAATCCGGGATAATGAGGCCGGTTCGCCTCGTCATTTACCGAAAGTACCAGGGGATATTCTGCGCGTAAGGTAAGCGCCGTACTCACTTGATAACTGGTGGCCTCTACGGCCTCGGAGCTGAAACTAACCTTTGAGGCATCGGTAATCACCGGTAGCTGCAAACTGGCCGCAAGGGCTCCCGGCAGCATAGAGGTCATCCCATCCAGGGAGGAAGTTCCACAAATCACCAAATCAACATCCCTGATTTTTTGGATAGCGCGCGCCAATACTCGGGCAGTCACGGTCACATCCGAGCCCGCTAACGCCGGGTCACATAGGTGATATGCCCGGTCTGCCCCCATCTGGAGGGCACGCAACAGGGCTTTCTTCGCTCCCTCCGACCCCATAGTGATCGCAATAATTTCGGCTTCCGGTACCGCCTCTTTCGCTCTGAGAGCCGCCTCAATGGCGTTCTCATCCAGGTCGTTTAGGGTATCTTCTTCCCCGCGCACCAAGTGGCCATTTTCAATCCGCCGTTCAGACTGCGGGTTGGGTACATGCTTTACAGTTACGACAATCCTCATAGTTCTACCTTGCCACAAGCTTTCCCAGTGAAAAAGTGAGAAGCCCTACCCCTTAGCTAAGGGAGGAAAATAACCATCTCCCTAAAACCCAGCTAGCTGAAAGAATAGCCCTATTCAACGTCACCCGATAAGATGACACATGTGTCCAGACGAGTAATAGACGACTTTTTTAGGCCGTCCAGCCCCTTTGCGCATGGCGGCGCCGCTGATCCGACCCGCCTGGGGGTACACCTGCAAGGCAACGGGGTGGATATCGCGGTGGTCGCCCCGAATGCTTCTGCGGTAGAAATCTGTTTTTTCACTTCCGCAGAACCTACTGCTCCCGAAACTCGCTACCGGCTTTTAGGTCCGGTAGATGGTATCTGGCATGGACATGTTTCCGGGGTATTGGCCGGAACCTACTATGGTTTTCGCACCTGGGGGCCTTGGAATCCGGAACGCGGAGACGTTTTTAATCCCTATAAACTCGCCCTCGACCCCTATGCCCGCGCGATTAGTGGAAACGTACAGCTTTGCAGTCAAACTTATGCTCATAAAACCGATGACCAGCTGTATCCGCTCTATCCTTTGGAGCTCGACCCCACTAACTCGGCACCCTATACCGTGCGCGGAGTGGTCACTGGTAAAGAGTTCGATGTGGTACCTGGCCCGGCCATCCCTTGGGAAAACACGGTTATTTATGAGGCTCACGTAAAAGGGCTCACCAAACAGCTGCGGGGGGTACCGGAAGAACTACGCGGCACCTACGCGGGACTGGCACACCCGGCCACTATCGCCTACCTCAAGGATTTAGGGGTCACCGCCGTAGAACTATTGCCAGTACACGCGAAGCTTTCGGAAGCGTTCCTTAACGAGCGAGGTTTAAGTAACTATTGGGGATACTCTACCCTGTCCTATTTCGCACCCGAGCCTTCCTATGCCACCAAGAATGCCCGTGCCCTGGGGCCAATGGCAGTCCTGGATGAGTTCCGCGGCATGGTGTCGATTCTGCACCAAAATGGGATCGAACTGCTGCTAGACGTGGTTTATAACCATACTTGCGAGGGCGGAGGTGACGGACAGGCACTTTCTTGGCGCGCCCTCGATAACGCTATGTATTATCGCCTGGATTCCCAGGGTGCCAGTATCGATTATTCCGGTTGCGGTAACACCCTAGATACTGGCCATCCGCGAGTGATCCAAATGATTCTGGATTCTTTGCGCTATTGGGCTGGTGATGTAGGAGTCGACGGTTTCCGTTTTGACCTGGGGGTTACCTGCGGTAGAGGCGAGGAACATTTCACTCGGTTCCATCCTTTCTTCCAAGCCTGTCTTGATGACCCGGTTTTGCGGAATACGAAAATGATCGCCGAGCCTTGGGATATGGGGCCAGATGGGTGGCGCACGGGAGACTTCCCCCTCCCCTTCTCTACCTGGAACGATCGCTTTCGCGATACCGTCCGCGGTTTTTGGGTGGCCGATGGACGCGCCCAGTCGCGGGGTGAATCTCGGGGTGCTCCTCCCTTTGAACTGGCTTCCCGACTTTCGGGTTCCCAAGATATGTATGGAGCTGGCAATATCCCGGCAGTACGTCCTCCCCGCTGTTCGGTTAACTTCGTAACCGCTCACGACGGTTTTACTTTGGGGGATTTGGTCAGCTACGACCATAAACATAACGAAGAAAACCTAGAGAATAACCGGGATGGATCCCCCAATAACCTGTCTTGGAATCATGGTAGTGAAGGGCGTGCCTTCCAACTCGATAACGATATAGAACCGGGGGTAGATGGCGATTCCCCGTTGACAGAACTGCTCACCGCGCGGGTGCGCTCGGCCATGAACCTGTTCACCACCATGATGATTTCCGCGGGTACCCCCATGATTTTGGCCGGTGACGAGTTTGCCCGCACCCAAGGGGGTAACAATAACGCCTATTGCCAAGACAATGAAACTACCTGGCTGAACTGGGAACTGGTGGATTGGCAAAAAGACTTTTATGTGGCGGTACGAAAGCTGATTACCCTGCGGCGTGAACACCCAGTTTTCCGGCCCGCAAACTACTTGAGCGGACAGCGACATCCGGGAGATAGCATCCCCGATCTTTCCTGGTATAACCAGGTGGGACTGCTAATGGGTGATCGTGCCTGGCATGATCCCGCCAGCCGAGTTTTCCAGATGCTCCGTTCGGGACGCCCCTATGGGGATCAGGATTTGTTGGCGGTTTTCAATGGAACGCTCGATCCTAAGCATGTGCGCTTAGCTCCGGGACGAGGAACCGCCTATCAAGAGATTTGGGATTCTGCGGTTTCCGAACCGGAAGCGGAAGCTCCCCCGTTTAACCTCGCCGGTGACGATATCTTCCTGGAACCCCTATCCATCAAACTTTTCCTAGCCGATTCCAGTGGGGATTAACCAATCCCGCCCCCGCCAAAGAGAATGAACATGGTTAAAGCAGTTGCTACAGTGCCAACAGCAGTTCGGTTACCCGTAGATTTAGTGCAGCGTTATGACAATCTGGCTAAGACTACTGGCCGCAGTCGCGCCTACTTCTTCACGAAAGCGCTTGAGGAATCGATACCGAAACTGGAATATCAGTATGGGCTCCTCAAAAAAGTTGCGGACTACCGAGCAGGACGGCTAGAAACTATCTCTCTTGACCGGTTAGAAAAGCATCTCTGCTTGTGAAAATAAGTTACTCATCTACGTGGATTAACTGGCACTTAGTAAGTAAAGTCCCTTGCCTGAATCGCTCCGCCCGGGGAAAAGCTTTTCCTCCTGCCCAAAATCTAAAAAGACCGCGTCTTTTTAGATTTGCGCCCACCTAGTCTACTCGGATAAAACTTTTCCCCACGCTACTGCTCGTGCAGTCACCCAAGTAGATTGGTGGCGGCAAGTTTATCGCTAGATGGTTAGTAACTTTGTACGATAGAGGGCGAAGACGCGATTATCGGGAGGTTAACCTTGCAAGCTGCACCAGCGCAATCACCAAGCCCCAAAAGCGCCAGTAGCACCCCAAACAAATAGGTAACCGCATGAGCCGAATAGACGATTTACTAGAGTTTTATGTGACTAACAGCGCCGTTGAGTGGAGATCCCTGGATTCAATCGCAAATAGACACAAAGGATTCTTTTACGGAGCTAGAAGCTCGTAGCAAGCAGTACGAGTACTACCGCGACTCGCTCCTCAGCTTGGAGAATCTCACCAACCGTTTAGGGAAAGAAAGCGTCAAGCTCCTGCCGCTGAACGATGTTTGCGCAAAAATTTCTTCTGGAGGTACTCCAAAACGTAATTTTCCTGGTTATTTCGGTGGAAGCATTCCCTGGATTAGGTCGACGGATTTAAATTTCAAAACAATTGGAGCAGTGGAAGGATCCTTAACTGAATCTGGGTTAGACAATTCCTCAGCAAAGCTAATTCCAGCCGGAACGGTTTTAGTAGCAATGGCCGGAGCTACTGTCGCAAAAAGCGGAATAACGACTGTTGAGGCAACTACTAATCAGAATTGTTGCGCCCTAGAAGCTGATTTGAAACAGGTTAAGCCAAAATTTTTATTTCACCTGCTCTGCGATGATTATGAGGTTTTGAAGAATAAGGCTCAGGGAACACAGCAGTTTTTGAATATGACAAGGATTAAGCAGCATGAAATCCCCGTTCCACCTTTGGCGGAGCAGGAACGCATTGTGGCGATTCTGGACAAGTTTGATGCCCTGGTAAACGATCTTTCTTCTGGTTTGCCGGCAGAGATTGCAGCTCGGCGTAAACAGTACGAGTATTACCGCGACCAGCTCCTAACCTTCACCCCCAACAATTCGCGCACGGCAAACCTGTCCAGAGCAACTGCATCATAACGAAAATAGGGATATCATAGAGGGAAAGGGCTCCTGCCGTTGACCCTCCACTTATCAGGAGAGTGCCGATGACAGGAGCTTCGTTCACCCCAAGGATTCACGAAAACATTGACTAAACAGAGTAATGCCAGCGGCAAGAGATCAGAAGATTTTCAAATTGTACGTCGCCCACTAATCACCGCCATTATGGTAGATGGCGGATTCTATAGGCGGCGCGCTCATTTCCTTTTTGGTCCTAAAGAACCACAGGATCGGGCAGATGAACTTATGGTCTACTGTCACCGTCATATTCGTGAATCGCGTAGCAACTTGTACAGAGTTTTTTATTATGATTGCCCGCCCTCAGATAAAGTTCTCTATCATCCTCTTTTGAAAAAACAGGTTAACCTACGGAAAAGCCACCAATATCAGTGGGCACATGATTTTTTCACCGCACTTGTACGTAAGCGCAAAGTTGCTTTCCGTAGAGGAGAGGAACTCGAAACCCAACGCGGATATTTTCTAAAGCCCGACCCGTTGAAGGATTTATGCGCAGGACGTAAGGCGGTAGAGGATTTGACCGAACAAGATTTCGGATTCGACATTACCCAAAAAGGCGTTGATATGCGTATGGGGCTAGACATTGCTTCACTTGCTCAGGCGGGAATAGTCAACCAAATAATCATGATTTCAGGAGATTCCGACTTTGTTCCCGCAGCCAAGTACGCGCGCCGAGGCGGAATTGATTTCTTACTTGATCCTATGTGGGCACACGTTACAGACAGTCTTTCAGAGCATGTCGATGGGGTAAGAGAATGCGTTAATAGACCACCAGAAAACGAAAAAGATCCCCTTCATATAACTCAAATGTCAAATAATGATTCCGGCAATCCCCAGGTCGAAGAATACTAAGAGCAATAATTACAATCCGCGCGCGTGGGAGAAAACTCCCCAATTTTCAAGGCAACAGAAAATCAACTGCACGCACAACTACCAGGTGACACACTCTGTTATTTAACTTCATTCCCGAAAACCCGGGCGCAACCAGACCTAGCAGCTTCCATGTATTAGGGAAGCGTGGGGGCGAGATTTTATCCGAGCAGGCGCGGTGGGCATAAGAATTCGGGAAACGTGGCCACGTTTTCCGATTTCTTGGGCAGGAGGAAAAATCTCGCCTCCGGGTGGTTAGCAGGAGGAAAAACTTTTACCCCGCACACAACTAACAACCAGGAAGAGGCCTATCGGTTGCACCCGGTTTTCCGGGAATATCCTTGGCACCGTAGACTGGGAACCATGAGCGATAGCGGCGAGAAACTAGAAAATTCCACTGATGCGGCTTCTTTGAAGCGTGCGGAGCTGAAATCTCAAGAGATTGAGGCAGCGATTGATAAGGATCCTTCCAAGTTCCGGGTACTCTCCGGGGATCGCCCGACTGGCGCCCTGCACTTGGGACATTACTTTGGGACGATTAAGAATCGGGTAGAGATCCAAAAGCGCGGGGTGGAAACTTGGATTCTGATTGCTGACTACCAGGTAATCACTGACCGCGAGGGTACTGGCCCGATCCGCGAGCGTGTCCTCAATATGCTCGCTGACTACATTGCTTGCGGCCTCGATCCGGAAAAGACCACGATTTTCACGCACTCATCGGTGCCGGCAGCTAACCAGTTAATGTTGCCATTCCTGTCGTTGGTTACGGAGGCGGAGCTGCACCGCAACCCCACGGTGAAGGCAGAACTGGAGGCTTCGGAGCGGCCGATGTCGGGATTGTTGCTGACTTACCCGGTGCATCAGGCGGCCGATATTTTGTTCTGTAAAGCGAACCTGGTGCCGGTGGGTAAAGATCAACTCCCCCACTTGGAGCAGGCACGGGTAATTTCGGATCGTTTCGAGCGGGTTTTCCGGCGTAAGTCTTCCTTGAAGCATCGGGTGTTCCCGCGTCCGGAGGGCTTGCTTTCTGGTGATGGCGCCCTGATTTTGGGGTTGGATGGCGAAAAAATGTCGAAGTCGCGCGGTAACACGGTAGAACTGGGAATGACCAGTGACGAAACTGCGAAGTTGATTAAACGCGCCAAGACTGATGCCGAGCGCCAGATTACTTATGATCCGGAGAATCGCCCCGAGGTTTCGAACCTGTTACGGCTGGCCGGCCTGGCTAGTGGACAGGATCCGCGCGCGTTGGCCGAGGAAATCGGGGATCAGGGGGCAGGAAAGCTAAAACAGGTGCTCACCGAGGCTTTAGATAGTGCTCTGTCTCCGATTAGGGCGCGGCGCGCTGAACTATTGGCTGACCCTGGTTATTTGTGGCAGGTACTAGAGCGCGGTAACCAACGCGCCAATGAGGTAGCTGACCAGACCTTGGCGGAAGTTCGCCAGGCGATGAATATGGTTTACTAGCCTCATGCGTGCTTTACGTGGCCTAATCCGGCTAGTGATTACCTTGTTGGTTATCGCCGTGATTATCGTGGCGGGAACTAACATTTATGTTTGGCAACGAACTAAAGACCAGATGGTTTCTTTAACTGAGGCCAAGGATAAGAACGCCCAGGTGATCTTGGTTTTGGGCGCAGGGGTAAACCCGAATGGCTCGCCCTCGCCGATGCTTACCCACCGTCTGCAGACCGCTTTGAATCTGTACCAGGCAGGAGCCGCCAAGAAAATCTTGATTAGTGGCGATCACGGGCAGGTACATTACGACGAGATCAAGGCGATGCGGCAGTGGCTAATGAAGCATGGGGTTACCGCCGAGGTCATCTATGCTGATCATGCCGGTTTTTCTACCTATGAATCGGCTTATCGCGCGGAAGCAATTTTTTCGGTGCAACGCGCGATCGTAGTGACTCAGCCCTACCATTTGCCCCGCGCCCTCTACGATTGTCAAAGCCGCGGTATCGAGGTTTGGGGAGTAGGTGCGGCCGGTAATGCGTATCGGGGGCAAACTGAGCGTAATCTTCGCGAATATTTGGCGCGCACCAAGGATGTTGCCTGGGCGATTACTGATCAAAAACCGACTTATCTGGGTCCTAAGATTTCTTTAGATGGCCCGGCCTCGGCGACTGACGGTTAAAAAGTTTCGCTTTTCTAGATAGCTGTTTTTTGATTTCCGTTCACTTTTATCGCTAGCAGAGAGCGGAAAGGACACGAGGCGCACTACCTCTTGTTAGGCTGGAGGGGAATGAGTCCGTCTAATAAGGAGACACTATGGCCGGCGATACGCCTCGTTCCCGCAAAACCCGCTCCACTACTACTTCAGCTGGTCAGAAGGCTAAAACTTCTAAGTCCGCCGCTGCTAGTTCCAAGAAAGCTCCGGTTCGCACCAAAGCGGCCTCCTCTGCTTCGAAGACGGGTGCAACCGCGAAAGCCAAGACCGCCTCAGCGAGCAAAGCTAAAACTGCCGCCAGTGCTCCTCGTAAGCGAGTCAGCCGGGCGAAAGCTGCTGCCCCCAAAGTAGCCGCCGCTAAACCTTTGAATCTTATTTCTCCCGAGGCTCGCCTGGCTCGGATCCCGGTAACCGAAGTGGAACCAGTTATTGAGGACGGCCTGTGGCCAGCCAAAGCAGTCGAGAACGAATCTTTCCCGGTGCGTGCCACCGTGTTCCGGGAAGGCCACGACGCTTTAGGGGCAGAAGTGGTGTTGGTGGATCCGCAAGGCAAAGAAACTATGCGGGCGCGGATGTACGATGTGGCTCCCGGTTTGGATCGGCTGGAAGCCTGGATAAAACCCACCGCTGTCGGGGATTGGACTTTTAGAGTCGATACTTTTTGCGACCCCTATCAGACCTGGGCAAAAGAAGCCTCCATTAAGGTGCAGGCGGAGCAAGATGTGGAAATGGAGTTCGAGCTGGGTGCGCGACTTTTCGAGCGTGCCGCTAAGGGGGAAGCCGTAAATAATCCCACCCAGCAGGCACCGGACGCCAAGAGCGTCGCTCGCCTCTTGGACGCCGCCAAAGCTATGCGGGATCAGTCGCGTCCGCCACAAGAACGTCTCTCGGTGGGGCTCCATTCCTCGATTCGGGGAATCTTCCGCGCTCATCCCCTCCGGGATCTGCTGGAATCTTCCCGCACCTATCCCCTGCGGGTACACCGTGAACGCGCTCTCTACGGTTCCTGGTACGAAATCTTCCCCCGCTCTATCGGTGCTTATAAAGACCAGGAAGGCCATTGGCATTCGGGAACCTTGCGCACTGCGGCCTCTGACCTGCCCCGCATTGCTGGAATGGGCTTTGACGTTGCCTATTTGACTCCGATTCATCCGATTGGAACTACTTTCCGAAAAGGGCGCAATAACACTTTGGAGGCCACCCCGGACGATCCGGGCTCGCCTTACGGTATTGGCAGCCCCGATGGCGGCCACGACGCTATTCACCCTGATCTGGGTAATTTCGATGATTTTGATTACTTCGTAAAGAAAGCGAAGGGGCTAGGGCTAGAGGTAGCACTGGATTTGGCGCTGCAATGCTCCCCGGATCACCCCTGGGTGAAGGATCATCCGGAATGGTTTAAGCATCGCCCGGATGGGACGATTGCCTATGCGGAGAATCCTCCCAAGAAATATCAGGATATTTATCCCCTGATTTTCGATCAGGACTACCGCGGCTTGTATAACGCGGTACGCGATGTGATTCAAAAATGGATCGACCACGGAGTAACTATTTTCCGGGTAGATAATCCCCACACCAAGCCGGTACAGTTCTGGCAAGAAATTTTGGAGGAGTTCCATCAGAAACACCCCGAGGTGCTCTTCTTGGCGGAGGCCTTTACCCGCCCCGCGATGATGCGTACCTTGGCACAAGTAGGCTTCCACCAGTCCTACACCTATTTCACTTGGCGGAATACGCGCAAAGAGATTGAAGAATACTTCCAAGAGGTTTCTTGGGAATCTTGCCCCTATATGCGACCCTCTTTCTGGCCTACTACCCACGATATTCTTACCCAAATCATGGTTGATGGCGGGAAACAAGCTTTCAAAATGCGAGCAGTTCTCGCCGCTACCGGCTCGCCTAACTGGGGGATCTATTCCGGCTATGAACTGGTAGAAAATGTGCAGCGTCCCGGTTTTGAAGAGCAAATCGATAACGAAAAGTACGAGTACAAGCCACGTGATTACTCCGGGGAAACCGCCCAAGAGATGATGGGCTTGCTGACTACTTTGAACGAGATTCGCCGCCGCCACCCAGCGTTGCAGCGTCTGCGCAACCTGAAGATTCATGAAACCACCCATCCGGGAGTAGTTTGCTTCTCCCGTCACCTGGACGCTTGGGAATCTCCCACCGGGGTAGCTGACACCGTAATCGTGGTGGTAAATCTGGATCCCCACGAAACCGCAATCGGGGCGATCCACCTAGATCTGTCGGCGCTGAAGATTAGTGGTTCTTCCTCGTCTTTCTTTAAGGTGCGAGATGAGCTAGATGGGACAGTCTACGATTGGGGGCCGGCTAACTATTTCGAGCTCAACCCCTCTGATCGCCCTGCCCATATTATGTCCGTGGAATCCGCATAAACTAAAACGCCCAGGAGGACTCTTCGTTGAGCGAGGTAAAAGCCGAGGAACACGACAACCTGGGCAAACTATTGCTGCCGCGCCGGGATTCCCAGGCGGTTCCCTCCCCGGCAGAGGATCCCAGCTGGTATCGCAGCGCCGTTTTCTACGAGGTGCTAATCCAGGCGTTTTCGGATTCTAATGGAGACGGTGTTGGGGATTTCCAGGGGCTGATTTCCCGTCTGGATTACCTGGCCTGGCTAGGAGTGGATTGCCTGTGGCTGCCGCCGTTTTATCCTTCGCCGATGCGCGATGGTGGCTACGACATTAGCGCCTACACCGATGTGAACCCGGCTTTCGGTTCGATGGAAGATTTCACCGCCTTAGTGGAGGCCGCCCACGAACGCGGCATCCGCATCTTGGTCGATATCGTAGTCAATCACACCTCTGACCAGCACCCTTGGTTCGAGGCTTCCCGCAAGGATCCCGAGGGCGAATACGGGGATTTTTACGTCTGGCGCGATAGCGACCAGGACTACCAAGATGCCCGCATTATTTTCATCGACACCGAAACCTCTAACTGGACCTATGACGAGGTACGCGGGCAATACTATTGGCACCGTTTCTTTTCGCACCAACCGGATTTGAACTTCGAGAATCCTCAGGTGCAAGCGGCAGTAATGAACGTAGTGCGCTATTGGTGCCGCACCGGGGTGGATGGTTTCCGCCTGGACGCGATTCCCTACCTATTTGAAGAAAACGGCACCAACTGCGAAAACCTCCCGAAAACTCACTGGTTTGTGAGCGAACTGCGCAAAATGGTGGACGCGGAGTTCCCGGGAACTTTAATGGTGGCCGAAGCCAATCAACCTCCTCTAGATGTGATTGACTATTTCGGTAGCGAAACCGAACCCGAATGCCATATTTGTTTCCACTTCCCCCTAATGCCTCGGCTGTTTGCGGCGCTGCGCACCGGCTCTTCGAAAGGGCTGCGGCAAATCTTGGCGGAACTACCGGAGCTACCCACGGGTGCCCAATGGGGAACTTTCTTGCGCAACCACGATGAGCTTACCCTGGAAATGGTGACGGACCAGGAACGCGAAAACATGTATTCCTGGTATGCGCCAGAATCGCGGATGCGCGCAAATGTGGGGATTCGCCGCCGCCTCGCGCCCCTTTTAGGGGGTTCGCGCCGCAAAATAGAACTCGCCCACGCCCTCCTGCTGTCGATGCCGGGCTCCCCTTTCCTCTACTACGGTGACGAAATCGGGATGGGTGACAATATTTGGCTCCCTGACCGTTTCGGGGTGCGCACCCCCATGCAATGGGACACTTCGGCGACCGCCGGTTTTTCTTCCGCTGACCCGGAAACTTTCCTGGTTCCCCTGATTGACTCTCCCGGGTGGGATAACCGCACCATCAATGTGCAAGAATCCCTGGGGCGTCCCACTTCTTTGCTGCACTGGCTGCGCGATGCTATCCATTTGCGCCGCCGCCTCACCTGTTTCGGACAGGGCTCCTTATCGCAGGTAGGATCAGATCAAGACTCGGTATTAGCCTTTATTCGCCGCGACCAAAACTCCACGGTGCTCTGTGTCTACAACCTGGGCGAGGGCGCGGTGGCAGCGCGACTGTCCTTGCCCGGTATGGCCACCTGGGGGCTGCGCGAGGCTTTCGATGGGGGCTGGTTCCCGGCGGTGGGCACGGATGAAACCGTCACCGTAACGATGAACCGCCACGGTTTTTACTGGTTGGAACTTTTTGCTCCCGACCAAGCGCAAGACCTGCAGGATAGAGAAAAAGAGCCCCCCACCACTACCACGTCTGTCCCGGTGATTGCCCATAGTGCTACCCCGACAGAAGCCCCGCAACCCGACACGGACGCCGAAACCGCCTACCCTTACCCGGCCCTAGATTTCTCGGCGCTAAAGGAGAATGAAGATGACCGCTGAGTGCCCCCATAGCCAGCTTAAATGGCCTGGCAGAGACGCCATTATCGACACCATATGGGACTATCTCCTTAAGCGGCGCTGGTTTCCCTCCCACCTGGAACGCTCCCAGGTGCGGGTTTTAGATTATCGGGAACTTGAAGATCCGAATTTCCGGCTCTTGATTTTGGAAGCGCAGGGCATCTGGTATCACCTTCCCTTGGCCTTGGTGGCCGATTGGAGCGGAGACGGAATAGCCGGACGTACTTCCTGCCCGCCGGAAAACCCCGGCTACCTAGTTGATGGCCCCTACTGTCCGGACTACGTCCGCCATTGGATCCGCTCCACCCATCAAGCTGGTTCTTTACCGCTGTTACCAGAAGCTGATGATCTGCTATCTAACCTGCTGGATGCCGCTTTGGATAGTAAAATTTTATCCGGGGAGCAATCCAATACTTCGGTGCTATTGGGCGGAAAATACCCGACGATTATCAAGTTTTTCCGGGTGCTAGTAACCGGAGCAAACCCGGAGGTAACCGTACCTTTGGCGTTGGCGCGTACCGGTTGGCAGGGAGTGCCGCAACCCCGCGGTTACTCCCAACTCAGTCTTTGGGATCAAGATGGCCAGCCTCAACAAGTCACTACCGCAAGCGCTTCGATCCGTCTAGATGCAGCTCAAGATGGTTTCAAACTGATTTGTTCCCTCGCAGGTAGCGGTGAAGACCCCACGGAGCTTGCTCGCCAGCTAGGAGCGTTTACCGCCGATATGCACCGCCACCTCTTGGAAGCTTTTGGAGAGGGCGAGGATCCGGCCTCGGGAACTATGCTCGCTAGCCGTTTACGCAACCAATATCAGCAGGCAGAGGCGGCTTATCCGCAGCTGCGAGAGCATCCCCAAATCGGGGAAGAAGTCGCTCGCCTCGCCCAGGCGCTGACCGGCCTGGGAGGATTGCCGCCTACGCAGCGAGTACACGGAGACTATCACTTAGGACAGTGCCTCTATAGCTCCGATAGTTGGTACGCTATCGATTTCGAGGGTGAGCCGTTACGCCCCTTAGAAGAACGCACCGCTCCTGACCAGGTTGAACGAGATATTGCGGGGATGCTCCGTTCGTTTGACTATGCCCGCGTAGAAGGCGGCGCCGATGGGGATTGGCTTAACCGCGCCCGCTTGGCGTTCTTGGCCGGATACTTTGGGGAAGATCAACTTCCTGGCCCCGCATTAGTGGTTTTAAGAGCTTTTGAAGTGGAAAAAGCCCTCTATGAAGTGCGCTATGAAGCGGAGCAACGTCCCGACTGGGGAAGCATCCCCTTAAAAGCATTATTGCTACTTCTGCCACAATCGACTTAACCAGCATAAACAGCAAGTTTTTACGGGTGAACATACTAGCGGATTAACCCCAAATTCTGGTAGACTCGTTACAGAATTGTAATCTTTGTAACTTTGAGGAAATCAGCAGGAGTTTTGATGCGCAATCCCTTAGCCAAGCGCCCTACGGCGCTTATCCTCGCCCTCTCCCTGATTGGATATATGATTGCCCTGATCGGGCCGGCTTTGGCGGTAGGTGTAGCTAACGCCGCAAACGGCAAAGTCATCAAATCCTGGAACCATCTGGGCACTGTTCTCACCGAGGACATCGACCTCAGCGATTCCGCTCTACCCGCCGACGCCGCGGGACGCACCCTGACGGTTGGCAAGAATGTGACCGTAACTGGCGCGGCCAGTAAGACTTTTAAGGGACTGTCTTTCCTGGTCAGCGAGGGACACACCCTGACGCTAAACAACCTCAACATTGACAACTCCTCCCACCCGGAACTGGCAATGGTTACCGCTGGAGACAACAACGCCAATAACCGCCTGGCTTTTAGCGGGGAAAACACGTTCACCCGCCAAGGTGCCTCCTCGGAAAATGCCACTAAAGAATACGCGGTTCCGCTACCCTTAGTGCAGGTAAAAGCAGCTACTACCCTGAATATCGGCCAGACCGGCTCCGGGGTATTGAACCTGAATAATCCGCGCTCTCCCCTTTCGCAAGCTGCCCTGATTGGCACCCAACACTTCTCAGCTTTCGGCACTATCAACATTGCGGGTGGCAGATTAAACCTTAAGGGATCTTCCGAAAGTGCCGCCCTAATTGGCTCGGGTGGAGCTTTTTATGAGGTCAACCCGGGAACTAATCCGCGCTGGCTCAACAACTATGACGAAACCCCCTGGAACGCCGGGGGCACTATCAACATCAAAGGCGGGAGCGTCGACCTCGCAAAAGTGGGCAACGGTGCTTACGGCGGAGCTTTCATCGGCACCGGTCGCGGCGCGGTCCAGCTCCCGGCGGGCGCAAACTCCGATTGGGCACAGAAAAACGCCGCGGTAACGATCAACGTTAGCGGCGGACAAATCAACGCCCACGGGAACCACACCGCCCTAGGTGCTGGCAGTTTCACTACTCCGCTAAAGGATTCCGAGGGTACCGTAAAAGCGACTTTCACTCAGCCCTATGCGCGGGTAAACATTTCCGCAGGCACGGTGCAGGTTAACCCCACTGCTACGGAAACCGGAATCAGCGCCTTGAACATCGGTTGCCGCGGGGTAGGCAACTGGAAGGAAGATCTCGCTGACCTCGGCTGGCCTCTGACGCCTGGCTGTGAAGTGGCGATTAGCGGCGGAAAAGTCAATGTGGGATCCGCCGACTCCACTTTGGATCGGGTCGGGGATATCGCGGCTATCGGTTCTGGCCCGGACAGTGCCAATGTAAATGTAAAAATCTCTGGTAATGCCCAGGTGACCGCCTACTCTAATGGGCGCGGCGCCGCGATTGGTGGGGGTTTTGCCTCCGGCACTACCCAGGTAACCATCTCGGATAACGCCCTGGTTAACGCGCTAGGGGCAGTCAATGAATCCCCCGCTATTGGCGCCGGTGGACTCCCCGGTCATGACGCTTCGTTCGCTAAGAACTCTCGCTTGGAGGAGACCAGCGCGCGCCTCGGGAAACAAAACCAGGTTCACATCTTAGGAAATGCGCAGGTAATTGCGGAAACTGATCCCGATTCTTTAGGAAGCGAATCGGCTACGAACGGAGCGATCGGAGCTGCCGCTAACCGTTCCGGGCAGGTCAGCATTGCTGATAACGCTAAAGTCACCGCCAAAGTATTCGGGCTGCGCAATGGCGCCGTGATCGGCAGCGCTGGTTATATTCACGACTACGTAACCGATCCTTTTAAGATCACTATTTCCGGCTCCCCCACCGTGCAAGCTACCGTACAGCCAGTTCGGGCAGCTAACAAACAGCGTCTCGAATACGGGTTTGGTGCCGCGATTGGTTCGGGTTACCAAACTAAAGTTCCCGCTCAAATCACCTTGGCCGGCAGTCCGAATCTGGATTTGATTGGCGGACAGGCCAGCTCCGGGGTGGGGCTCGGCTTCCAAAGTACCGGTGGTGGCAGCACCGTTAACGCTAACTTGGACGCAGCTGCTAACCTCCAGGTCACCTCGCCTGAGGGGGCTCCCCGCACTGATGGCAGTGCGCAGCGCACCTATCAGCTGGCTAAGGGGGAAAATATGCCCCTGGATACCACCGGAGGCAAAGGGCAGGTGCTGAACCTGCGTTTTGCTGATGGCCAGGCGGACGGCGCCGGCAATCCCCAAACTTTAGGGCTGACCACTGCGGTAGCTAAACTCACCCAGAATAAACAGTCAGTGCCTTTCTCGCTGGTTACTCCCGAGGGCGAAACCGTACTTTCTTCTGCCCTTACCAGCACCCTTTACAACAACTTGGCGCTGTCGGTACCCCAGAGGGGGAACTATTACCTGAAATCGCGGGTAACCCCCTCCCTGTTCGCTTATCACGGCGATAAGAACGCGGCGGATGCCTTCATCTTCCCGGTTAATGGTCAGATTTACACTCAGGACGGATTGCTCTGGGCGCAGGGTTACTCGCTAAAGTACCAGGTAGCTGGCGAGGGCGGCACCCTCCCCCAGGCGTATACCACTGCGCGTTATCTACCCCCGAATACGGTAATCGGAGCGCTACCGGCGGTAACCTTGCCGTCGGTTTCGGATAAGACTTGCGCGGTGGATCATTGGGAACTCAATGATGCCCCGGTTGCTGAGGATCAGTTAACGCAGACGAAGCTGAGCGCCGATACCGTGGTGAAAGCGGTGACTAAGTGCGAGGACACGGTTACTCCCCCACAGCCGCAGCCAGAAAAAGCGGCTTTCACTTGGCAGCTGCAAGATTCTCAGGGCAAAGCCTTGAGTGGCGGACAGTTCACTTTGACGGAAAAAGACGGCGCGGCAGTTAACGTTCCGGATTCTGCTTCCGGCACTTTCACCGTCGGTGACCTGGATCCGGCTAAGAGTTATGTACTAACTCAAACCGCGGCTCCCCAAGGTTACGACTTGCCGCAGCAAACCAGCCATACCGTCACTTTTGAAAAGCCCTCGCAGGCATACCAGGCAAAAGTGGACGGTAAGGCAGTAAGCGGTGAAGCGTTTGTGATTACTAATGCCAAGACTCCGCTGCCTCCCCAGCCGGTAGATTTCAACTGGAAACTGCAAGATTCCGGTAAGAACCTGCTGCCTGGTGGGAGCTTCAAACTGATTTGCGGCTCTGACGAGGTAGCCCTTCCTGCTGCCGGTAGCGCTTCAGGCACCTATAGCGTTTCTTTAAATCCCACCAAGGGAGCGTGTACTCTAACCCAGACCGCCGCCCCCGCAGGCTACCAGCTGGGTGACGAGACCTCCTATGAAATTAGTTTCGTAGAGAAAGATAAGCCCAGTGGCACTTGGGCCGCGGTGGTTGCCGGTAAAGAAACTAGCGACGTTACCTTCACGAACGTGGCGCTACCGAAGCCTCCGGCCACTACCTCTTTCGCTTGGAAACTCACCGACACTGCCGGTAAAAGCCTCAATGGGGCGATCTTTACCCTGAGTGGCGGGAAAACTCCGCTTACGGTGACCTCGCAAGATGCTGCCGATCCGGGTACTTACAGCGCTTCGAATCTGGATCCGAAGAAGACCTACACTTTGACCGAAACTACGGCTCCCGCTGGTTATAAAGCCGATGAGGCCAGCTATCAGCTCACTTTCGTTGCCGACGGTGACACCTACCAACCGCAGATAAACGGGCAAGATTTGCCCGCTGCCGGTCTGGTCATAAAGAACGTTAAGCTACCCACCCCGGCAGAGATCCGTTGGGAAGTAGTTTCTACCGCGGATTCTTCGCAGTATGTACCGGGAACTACCTTTAAGGTCACTCCCTTTAATGCTGACGGTCAGACCTTAGATACCGCGAAGTCTTTCACGGTCTCGGATGCCACCGCTATCGCCGGGGATCGGGATCTGAATCCGAATCTGGGGCAATACCGGGTAGAAGTCCCAGACGGTTCTCTTAAATACCAGATAGAACAGCTAACCGCTGGCGCTGATTTTGCGCCTAAGACGGGCGCTCAGGAGGTCACTTTCAAGCTGCAAAAAGATGGACGCTACAGCCAAAACGTGGTAGGTAGCGGCCTCAAGTTTGAAAACACCCCGGTGATTAAGACCGCCCAGTTCACTTGGAAACTGGTAGATAAAGATTCAAAGAAGCCTTTATCGGGCGGCAGCTTCTCCCTGAAAGATGGCAGTGAAACCGTTCCGGTCACGGAGAATAAGGCGGACGCCTCTTTCCAGGCCACTTTGAACCAGGCTAAGACCTATAAGTTGCAGCAGACCGCCGCACCGGAAGGTTACGAAAAATATAGCCGGATCTACACCATCAGTTATGAGGGTGGGAAAGCCCAGGTTTCGGTAGATGACACCGGGGTTGACCTGACTGCTGGGACGCTGGTGATTAGCAATACTAAGAAGGCTACCGAGCCGACCCCTGATCCCAGCACGGATCCCACGGATGATCCGACCACCGATCCGACTACGCCCGGAACTGATCCCACAGACGAGCCGACCACGGAGCCCACTGATAACCCTAAGCAACCAATTGGCGGGGAACTCACTTGGAAAGTGGTTGATTCTAAAGGTAAGGCAGTAGCCGGGACTTCTTTCCAGATCACTCCCCTGGGCAAAGATGGGAAGCCCAATACCGCGGACGCCGTTAAGGTCACGGATTTTGTCAGTGGCCCCACCACCTTCGCGGTACCCAAAGACCTAAACGGCGCTGTCGGTGCCTATAAGGTGCGGGTTGATGACGTAACCTTGCAGTACCAGCTAAAGCAGCTAACGACTGCCAAAGGTATGAAATTAGCAGAACCGCAAAAGCTGTCCTTTAATAAGGGAGCGGATGGTAAATGGGCGCAAACCGCCGCTGCAAGCCCGTTCATTAACCCGGCAGACAAGCCGACTACGGAGCCTACTGATAACCCGACTAGCGAGCCGACTGACCCCACCGCTGAGCCCCAGCCGGGTGACAACGGTGGAGCAAGTAATACGAAGCCGTCAGCTGGCCAAAACGGCGGAGCTACCGAGGCACCGGCAGGTGCCTATATGACTGGCGGATCTTCTGCTGCGTCCAGCTCTGCGGCGGGACCGGCCCCCTCGTCACTGAGGATTACCGGAGCTAACGGAGCCACCCTGGCTTTGATCTCCGCAATCTTGGCGCTGGCCGGTGCCGGGGTACTCACGGCTCGCAAACTACGCCAAGACCGCTAGGGCTCCCCGCTAAGTTTACTTTGCATCTCCAATACCCCCATCGAAATCTGTCTAAAGGAGGACGCAATGTTTAAGAGATCAAATTTAGATAGCTCTAGTTTTGAGAGCAGGAAGAGCTACCGGCTAAAAGAAAAATTAGCTAGTACTCTAGCGGCAGTTGCTCTAGCCTGCGGTTGCGCTGCCAGCCTGAGCGCTTGCGGCAATAAAAATAACGCCGCAAAAAGCCCCACACACTCTGCCTCCGAAACCACGACCACCAGTAGTGAAAACAGCTTGGATAGCGAAATAGACGATGCCGGCCTAACTTTTAAAACCATTCATAGCGATCTATTAGATATGGATATAACTATACCCGAGCAGGCCAAAATGATCTATAAAGAATCGAACGATTTACTAACTAGAGAAGGTAAAGATAATAGCGAAGTCTACTTGTGGCAAATAGGAGATGTTTATTATCAGGCTACTGTAGCTAGAATTATGGCCGAGAAATGCTCGTCAGAAAACCATGATTTATACGGTAATATTTTTAGAGGACAAGAGTCTGACCCAGATAATTTTTATAAACTAGGCGATAATTTCGGTGATACGGCATTATTTTTTGATTCTGATTGGAGTGCCGCCACTGGTAAGATAAATAGTAATGACTGTATTGTTTATAGCGAAATTCGCGCCGGAGAAGATTTAACTGATCTTGGTCTGGGTGGTGAAGCTAGGTTTGTAGATAGTAGCGATTACAATAAAAATGGAATCGATGACTCGAAACGTAAAACCATAAGGCCTATTGTCCGGGCAGTTACCAAGCATTTAATGAAATCCGTGGACGCCACCAGTTAATATCATTTCTCAACCAGATCTCTCGTTTTTGTAAGTTTAGGAACTACCTCCCCCTGCTCGTCGCGGGCGCCCTCCGAAAGCACTGTGCCAGTTAACTTTGATTTCCTCATCAATGAAGAAATACTTCATTAGGAGACCAGCCCGGGACACTAGGGTTCGCGTCCTTGGAGGGCTACCCAGGCGGAGGCTTGGGCTCCGGCCTCTGCCAGGTTAATCCCTAGTTTGCTTTGCAGTTTTTCTAGCCGCTTCGCCACCGTATTGCGGTGCAGCTCCAGGTTTTGCGCCATCTGCTGCCGATTTCCCTTGGTGGCTACATACTGTTCCAGCAGCGCCAGCAGGTCTGCATCTCCCCGTAGAGGTCGCAGGAATTGCTGAGAGAACGCCGCCGCGGTTTCCCTGCCTATCACCTGCATTAGTCCGGAACGGGCAATCTCTCCCCACCGGGCTACCTGCTGACTATTTCCGGTATGCCGCAAGGCTTGCCGCGCCCCCGCTAGGCCGGCATTAAACCGCGAGATTGGGTAGTCCTGCCCCACACCTGCTCGCAAAACTGAAAATTCTTTCCGCGAAAAGTTCGACAAAGTTAGCGGCAACGCTGCTAGCGGAATCGCCATTTCCAGGTGAGAGGCGTGAAAACGCCACAGCGGCGGAGGCATAGTTTTAGTCACTGCCCGCTCCACTCTGGCAGTCAAAGCCCGCAGGTCGCCCTCCCGCCCGACCACTACCACCGGAACATAGCGCCCGCTAAGCGCGCGTGCGTCCGGAAACGCCATCTCGGTGAGAATCTGTGCCGCCCCCAGCTCCTCAGAAAGCAACAATTCAAAAGCACGTTGCAACAAGCGTCCATGATAGCCAGAAACAAACCGGGAGTTAGCTAAGGCCGAGGCGATTAACAGCCCCGCTTGCGAAAGAGCCTGCTGTTGCCACGGCTGCGGGAATACGCGCCAACAGACTTGCAGCCAAGCGGTTTCCTGCCCGAGGGCGTTAATAGCAGCGAAAAGACAATAGCCTTCGTCGGTTTCAAAGGAAAACTGGGAGGTTTTTGCGGAAAACCCCTCCCAAGACTGTTCTGCAAAATTCCTTAAATCGGTGGTCAACGTAGGCGCCGATGCCTGCGCTATCGTCCTGCCCGCCTTATCTCTGATGATTACCCGTGCGCCAATCCCCCGCGCCAACTCCCCGGTGATCATGTCTACACTGCGCGGCTGCGCCGATGCCTGGATCAGGCGCTGTTGCAAAGCCGTGAGCTTATATTTGCCCGAGGTAGCTTCGACCTCAATCATCCGCGCGACCTCTTGCGAAAGCGCCACAAAAGACTGATCGGGGGCGACCTCAATCAGGTTAAGACCAGTTTTTCGGGCTGCCTGCACCAAGTGCGGAGGAACGGTATCGTGGCTAAATCCCAAACCGAATCCCAGAGTAGTAATACCCCCCGCTACCAGCCGCTGGGCATATCCGAGCCAGCCCGCTTCCCCCTCCGGATTCCCCGCGGAAGTGGTCAGCAGCAGCTCGTTTCCCTCTAAGAAGGTAGCGGGATTTATTTGTTCCGAGGTCGCCACCCACCGCAACTTCGCCAAAGGATTAGGACACCCCAGGGATTGGATATGTAAATGCGGCCGCCCCAAGAGCGCTTGCACAGTGACCATATGTACATTATGCACATTCCAATTCCTAAATTAATGCATTTTGCACATTTACCCCTGACTTACGTCCTAGATAGACTACAGTTACCACCGCTCAAAACCGGAGGTAGGTGGGGCGCTGACCGCCTGAGCCGGCAGAGAAAATCCGCTAGCGTTTCCGTTATCCAGGAAAACTAAGGTCAGCCCCCAGTTGAAAACCTTAAAGGAGATCAAAATATATGTCCGAGGATTACAAACCGAATCCCTATGAGGACGCGAAGAATCAGCTGCGGGAAGCTCAGAAAATCCTGGGTTTTTCCGAGGGCGACTACGATATGCTCGCTTCAGCGCGCCGCGAAATGAGCGTTTCCATTCTGATTCGTCGCGATGACGGCACCCATGAGGTACTGCATGGCTACCGGGTACAACATAACTTGACGCGCGGGCCCGCCAAAGGCGGCATCCGTTACAACGAACACGTCGATATTGACGAAGTTCGCGCCCTGTCTATGTGGATGACCTGGAAATGCGCCCTAGTGAATTTGCCCTACGGTGGAGCTAAAGGCGGGGTGACTATTGACCCCAGCAAGTATTCCCAAGCCGAACTAGAGCGGGTCACTCGCCGCTACATTTCCGAGATTCTGCCCATTATTGGCCCGGAAAAGGACGTACCCGCCCCCGACGTGGGAACTAACGAACAGACCATGGCCTGGATCATGGACACCTATTCCCAGTTCCAAGGTTATACCGTTCCCGGCATTTGTACTGGTAAACCGGTTTCTCTCGGCGGATCGCTCGGGCGCGCGGAAGCTACCTCCCTGGGCGTAGTGATCATGGTAGAAGCCGCCCTGAAGAAAAAGGGCATTAAATTCGAGGATGCCTCCCTGGCCATCCAAGGCTTCGGTAAAGTAGGGCGCGGAGCTGCCGAAATCGCGCAGCGTCGGGGCGGCAAAGTAGTCGCCATCTCCGACATCTTCGGCGCCATTTACAACGCCGACGGCATCGACACCAAAGCGCTGGGCGAATACGTTGACGAAAAAGGCAAAGTCGTAGGCTTCCCCGGTGCCGAACCCATGGATGCTGCCCAGCTACTGCTACTGGACGTTGACGTAGTGGTACCAGCCGCCATTGAAGGGGTGCTCACCAAGGAAAATGCTCCCGATGTGAAAGCCCAGATTATTGTCGAGGGCGCCAACGGCCCCACCGATTCCGCCGCCGACAAGATCCTAAACGAAAAAGGCGTCATGGTTGTTCCGGACATTCTGGCGAACTCCGGTGGCGTAATCGTGTCCTACTACGAATGGGTACAAGGACGCGACAACTTCTTCTGGCCGCTAGAGCGAGTACAAAAGGAAGAGGAAGAGCGGATTACCGCTGCCTGGAAAGATGTTGAGGCGTACGCCGAAGAAAAGGGCGTGACCTTGCGCGTCGCAGCTACCGTATTGGCGGTGGGGGGCGGCTTG
>NZ_PKHX01000001.1:261100-502406 GCF_002848005.1 Varibaculum cambriense
TCGGCACCCATGTGGGCGAAGATTCCGTAACTATCCGCACCGTTGCCCACTTGGCAGACGCGGTGGAGATCATCACCCCCCAGGGGACTTTCCCAGCAACCCATGAGCAAGATGGTATTTGGGTGGCAGTCCTTGAAGGCACCGAAATCCCAGATTACCGAGTGCGCACCACCTATGGGGAAGAAACCACGGAGCTAGATGACGGTTACCGTTATCTGCCCACCGTCGGCGAATTCGACCTGTATCTGATTTCCGAGGGACGCCACGAGAAACTATGGGAGGTGCTGGGAGCCCACCTGCGCACCTACGACACGGAAATGGGACAAACCAAAGGAGCCTCCTTTGCGGTGTGGGCGCCCAATGCCCAAGCTGTGCGGGTAGTGGGTGACTTTAACTATTGGGACGGGGAGACCTCCTCGATGCGTTCCCTGGGTTCCTCCGGAATTTGGGAATTGTTTATTCCTAACGTGGAAATCGGAGCCCGCTACAAGTTCGAAATCCTAGGCCCGGACGGCAACTGGCGGCAAAAAGCTGACCCCATGGCGCGCGCCTGCGAGATTCCTCCCCTAACTGCCTCGGTAGTTACCGATAAACACCACCAGTGGGAAGACCAAGAGTGGATGGAGAAGCGGGCAAAGACCGATCCCCACAACTCCCCCATGTCGGTTTACGAGATGCATATCGGATCCTGGTCTTATGACACCCACTATCGGGATTTGGCTGATGATCTAGTTACCTATGTCAAAGATATGGGCTTTACCCACGTAGAAATGATGCCCGTTTCCGAGCATCCCTTCTATGGTTCCTGGGGCTACCAGCAGAGCGGCTATTACGCGCCCTCGTCCCGCTATGGTACTCCCGACGATTTCCGCTACCTGGTAGATAAACTGCACCAGGCGGGAATCGGGGTAATCCTGGACTGGGTTCCCGGCCATTTCCCCAAAGACCAGTTTGCGCTGGCCGAATTTGATGGCACCAAACTCTATGAGCATCCGGATCCCACCCGCGGGGAACAGCCCGATTGGGGTACCTTGATTTTCAACTTTGGTCGCAACGAGGTGCGGAACTTCCTGGTGGCTAATGCCCTTTACTGGTTGGATGAATTCCATATCGATGGTTTGCGAGTCGACGCGGTAGCCTCCATGCTTTACCTGGATTATTCCCGCGAGGAAGGCCAGTGGCACCCCAACCAATACGGGGGACGTGAAAACCTGGAAGCGATTTCTTTCCTGCAGGAAGCCAACGCCACCTGCTACCGTCTCCATCCGGGCATCTGCATGATTGCGGAAGAATCCACGGCCTGGCCCGGGGTAACCGCGCCTACCGATGCCGGCGGCTTGGGCTTCGGTTTGAAGTGGAATATGGGTTGGATGAACGACACTTTGCGCTATCTGCGGGAAGACCCGGTCAACCGTTCATGGCATCACGGCGAACTAACGTTCTCCCTGGTGTACGCCTTCTCAGAGCACTATATTTTGCCTCTCTCCCACGATGAGGTCGTCTACGGCAAAGGTTCGATTCTGGCCAAGCAACCAGGTGATTACTGGCGGCAACTGGCGGGAGTGCGTTCCCTCTACGCCTATCAATGGTCGCATCCGGGCAAGCAACTCCTGTTCATGGGCGGCGAGTTCGCGCAAGGCGCCGAGTGGGATGCGGATCGCTCCCTAGACTGGTTCCTGCTAGATGACGAGCGCAACCAGGGGGTACAGGCACTGGTACGGGACTTGAACCAGATCTACACCACCGATCCCGCCTTGTGGGATGACGAGCATACCGGATTTGAATGGATCGAATCCAACGATTCCGAACATAACGTGATCTCTTATGTGCGCAAGTCCCGTGATGATCACGGACGCGAACACAAGATGGTATGCATCTGCAACTTTGCGGGCAATCCTCACGAAGGCTACCGGGTGGGACTACCCGATGGCGGGGAGTGGGAAGAAATTATTAACACCGATGACGCCAAGTATGGCGGCTCGGGGGTTACTAACTTGGGGCAAGTCACTGCCGAAGATATGGAGTGGAATGGCCGCCCCTACTCGGTAGAGCTCAGGGTACCGCCCTTGGGCTGCCTCTGGTTGCGTCCTAAAGAAGACTAATTTAATAACTCAGCCGTTTAAGGGCTTTAATAGGGTGCGTCCTCGAGAATGCTTAATTCTCGAGGACGCACCCTTAATACTTATGGATCTACTCTCCCGGATACCAAAACCAATCGCGAGGACGCAGGCTGCTTTCCCGAGATAACCTAGCTCTTTACAGACACCGGTTTATACGTCAACTCCCACGAAAGTGAGCACCACCAGCAGCAGATTCAGGGCGATTATCAAGCCCGCGATGGCGCCCATCGTCCAACGCATTGCCTGGCTATCGGTGTAGCTGCCCATCAGTTCTTTCTTACGGGTATAGACAGCAAGCGGCACTACCGCCAGGGGAATCCCGAAAGACAGCGCTACCTGGGAAACAACTAATGCCCAGGTGGGGTTGGGGTAGAGCCACAGAATCAGCAGCGCGGGAATCAGGGTGATTAGACGGCGCAAGAAAAGTGGTACCCGCACATGCAGTAGCCCGCCCATGATTTCCGAACCCGCATAAGCACCTACCGAAGTGGAAGCGAAACCGGAAGCTAGCAGGCCAATCGCAAAAATTACTCCGATTCCACTGCCCAGAGCATTTTCGATAGCGGCATGTGCGCCCTCGATAGTATCGGTGCCGCTCTTTCCAGCGAGCGCCGAGGCGGCCAGCAATAACAGCGCAATATTGACCGCTCCCGCGACAAATAGCGCATAGGCCACGTCATGTTTGGAGGCACGTAACAGGTGGGGAATATCGCGAGAGCCTCGCTCCGGGAAACGGTGATTTACCAGCGAAGAATGCAGGTAAATAGCGTGCGGCATAACCGTTGCCCCCAGCATGGAGGCCGCGATCAGCACGGTGTCGGTGCCGGCAAAACGGGGCAGTAATCCCCCCAGCATTCCCGCAGGATCAGGCGGGCTAATCACCAGCCCCGACAAGAAGCCTACGGTAATGATTACTAGCAAACCGACCACGATAGTTTCGAACTGTTTTTGCCGGCGTTCATTCTGAAAAACTAGCAGCGCTAACGACACACAGCCTACGATAAAGCCCCCTGCCAACAGCGGCAGCCCAAACAGTAGCTGCAGAGCGATTGCGCCCCCCACGATTTCGGCGAGGTCGGTGGCGGCGGCGATAATCTCCGCTTGGATCCAAAACGCGATGCGTTTACCTTTGGGAAGCCGATCCCCCAAAATCTCCGGTAGAGATTTCCCGGTTACTAGCCCCAGTTTGGCGCTTTGATATTGAATGATTACCGCCATCAGGTTGGCAAGCACCAATACCCACACCAGCAGGTAGCCATAGCGGGCTCCAGCAGTGATATTGGCGGCTACGTTCCCGGGATCAACATAGGCTACTGCCGCTACGAAGGCTGGTCCTAGTAACGGAACCAGCCCTTTCTTGGCTGCTGATTTAGCGTCGGGAGCATTCTGAGAATCTGGAGTCGGATGCTTTTCCATCTGCGCAGCTTCACCTTTCTGTATCGGGGAAACTACTTCATCTAGCTAGACTTATACTTTCCCTTAGCCGTTTTTCGGGTATCCCTTAGATAAGTTTCGTATACCCGAAACTTTACCTTGATTTTTCGGAAGATAAAAACCACGCAACAATGCCGTTAGGGCGTTCGAGTGCCATGATTTAGGGGGCGCGAAATCTCCCCTCGCTTTGTGCTAATCACCCTCTGTAAATCTGCTGCCGCCACCAGAATCTGATAACCGCGTTTACCCGCAGAAACATAGATTTTTTCTTGCGAAAAAGCAGATTCATCGATTACCGTTGGAAAATCTTTCTTCATTCCCAGGGGCGAACAGGCCCCTTTCAGGTAACCGGTAAGCGGGGTTAACTGTTTTAAGGGCAACATTGTCAAATGCTTTACCCCAAAGCACCTGGCGGCAGCCTTCAAATCTAATTCGTGAGTAGCGGGCACTACCGCCACGAAATGTTCCCCAGGTCCGCCCTCCAAAACTAGAGTTTTGTAGACCAGATTCGGATCGACCCCCAGAGCCTGCGCAATCGTGAGAGCATCCAAAAACTCCCCTTTCGAAGAAACCTGCGTCATTTGCGCCGCGATTCCCGCATTCTCGAGGATGCGCATAGCATTTGTTTTTACATGCTTCTTCCCCATAAGCTCACCAGCTTCCCGTAGGTGTTTTCTCAGCCAGTTTAACCGACTCGAAAATTTTTGAACGAAAATAACTTCCTACCCTCAGCCGCGGCGGCGTTTAAAATCTGCAATAACTTTCGGTTAATTCTCGATTAACGTCGCCAGGCTTGGGGGGGTACCGCTGATTAGCTTCGCTAGAATTGCTTTAACAATAGCCACCCCAAGAACGCGAGAACCGTCGTGACCAACATTATTGAAGTAGAGGGTCTAACCAAAGATTACCAGCAATTACGCGCCCTCAATAAGCTGACTTTCCAAGTTCGTCAGGGCGAAATCTTAGGACTACTAGGGCCTAACGGATCCGGAAAATCCACTGCTATCAATTGCATCCTCTCCCTGCTGCGTTTTGGCAGCGGGAGCGTGAAGATTTTCGGGAAAGAAATGCGTCCCGATGCTTTTGACATTAAACGGCGCCTAGGGGTGGTCTTCCAAGATGTAGCAGTATTCGATGAGCTAACCGTGGCGCAAAACCTGGAATATTTCTGTGGACTGTACCTGGCGGACAAGCGCAAACGCGCCGCGATGATTGCAGAGGCGGTTCAGTTGGTGGGACTGCAAGACTATTTAAAGTTTCGCCCTAAGCAGCTCTCCGGAGGCCTGTTGCGCCGCTTAAACCTAGCGTGCGGTATCGCCCATCAACCGGAGCTGATTTTCCTGGATGAGCCGACCGTGGCAGTCGATCCCCAAAGCCGCAACAATATCCTGGACGGTATAGTCACTTTGCGTGACCGCGGAGCCACGGTGGTTTACACCACTCACTATATGGAAGAAGTCGAGCAGATCTGCGACCGCATCATCATCCTCGACAAAGGGGAAATCATTGCGCAAGGTACCATTAACGAGCTGAAACAGCTATCCGATATCGAAGAAAAAGTTACCCTGCAAGGGGTGGAGCTGCCGCCAGAACTTAAAGATAAGCTGGAATCCGATCCCCAAATTGAGTCAGTTACCAGCACAAATCGCACAGTCCAGCTAGTTTACCGGCACGGACAAAACCATGTGTCTGCCCTCATCGGCCAGTTGAGCCAGGCCGGGGTATCTTATGAGTCCATTTACTCCGAGCGCCCCACCCTAAATGATCTGTTTTTGCAGCTCACCGGCAAGGAATTGCGAGACTAGCTATGGGGCACCTGATCGGATACAACCTCAAACTACTGCTGTCCAACCGCACCTTAGTTTTTTGGACGCTCGCCTTTCCCCTCCTGCTGGGACTGCTATTCAAAGGGGCACTCGGTGACATCGTCAATAAAGAAGCCTTCGATACCGTTCCAGTAGCGGTGGTAAACTCCCAGATCTACCAAGACAGCACCTTCAAAATCGCTTTCGATGATTTAAGTAAGGAAGCGTCCTCCCCCGTCAGCTCGGAAAATCAACCCCTGTTGAAACTGCGTATGGTCAAGACCCTAGAGGAAGGAAAAAGGCTTTTAGAGGACGAGGAAGTTTCCGGAGTAGTCGAGATTACCGGCACCTCGCAGGCAGGTAGCAGCCGGGATGCCAAAGCTCATTTGACGCTGGCTTCCAACGGGATGGAGCAAACCATCTTGAAAACGATTCTTGATGAGATCGCCCAACGCACCGATATGATCAACCAACTGACGCAGCGAGAGATAGCGGCAAACGTTCGCGCTCACTCTCCGCCTGACTTGCAAAATATTCCGCCCGGCCAGCCTCCTGCCTTTGATCCTTCCCAGGTAGCGGCCTCGGTTCAAGACAAACTCGCTAAAAGTGGCTTTACTTTGCGTGACCGCAGCCCCAAATCTATGGACTTGCTGATGGCAGAGTTCTTCTCGCTGCTGGCTATGGCTGCCCTTTACGGGGGGCTGTTCTCCATGACAGTGATGAACAATGCCCAGCCGCCCCTGGGAGTAATCGGCAGACGAGTAGCGGTGGCACCTACCAGCAAAGCCAAACTGATTATCTCCGGAATTATTTCCAGTTACCTACTGCAATTGGTGGGAATGATTTTACTGGTGGCAGTGTGCCACTTCCTATTCAATATCGATTTTGGCTCCAATTGGGCATTAACCTTCCTGCTAACTTCCCTCGGAGCCCTGGTCGGATTGTCCTTTGGGGTAGCGATTTCCGCGCTCGTTCCCGGCGGCGAAAACATGAAAGTCGGGGTCTTGATTTCAGTCACCATGTTGGGGGCGGTACTGGCCGGCATGATGGGCGGAGCTATGCGCTACGTAGTAGACCAAAAAGCGCCCCTGGTAAATAAACTAAATCCCACCGCACTAATCACGGACGGTTTCTATAACCTCTACTATCACCCCGGGTTCGCGGGATTTTGGCAAGACGTCACCTTGCTGCTGATTATTTCGGCAGTGCTCCTGGGTGCCTCCCTGCTCGTCCTAAGGAAGCAACGCTATGACAGTCTTTAAAGGTTTCCTGCAGGTACTGCTGCGCAATATTGCTTTCGTTATTCTCTTTACCACCATCATGGTGGTTATGGGACTGACTGCTTTCCAGACCAGCCCTGGCTCCTCCGGTGATTTCACCGCTTCCAAACCTACAGTTTTAGTTATCAACCGAGGCAATGACACTGCCCTAACCAGGTCTTTTGAATCCTACTTGGCCGGACAAACCAAGAAAGCAGACACCGGCACTAGTGAACGTGAAATCGACGACGCCCTTTACTATCAATCGCTTTCTTACGCTGTTTATCTGCCCCGCGACTTCACCACCACCATCCTCAAAGGTGAAAAACCGGTGGTAGACGTAAAATCTCGCGCCAGCTCCGAGAGCGCCTCTGCCGAGGTATTAGTAAGTCGTTTCCTGCGGCTGGCTAGCGGATATGGGAAGTATTTAACGGATGAGGACGAGCTGGTCAAAGCGGTAAACTCTAGCCTGAAACTGGATAGTAAAGTCACACTCACTTCGCATTTAGATCAAAAAACGCTCCACAACGTGACCGCCCTGTATAACTTTGGCAGCTACACCCTAATGGCCGGCGCCACCTATGTAATCACTATGGTGCTAGCGGCCTTTTCCGTAATAAACGTACGTAAACGTACTCTGGTTTCCCCCGCCCGTCCCTTCCGGATTGACCTGAGCTTGATAGCCGGATGTGCCCTGATCGTAGCGTTCCTGGTGGCTCTCAACGTGCTCTTAGTGCGACTGCTACTGCCCGGCATTGCGGACACCGGACGACAGGGACTGTATGCGCTTAACGTTGCGGCCTTTGGGCTGCCCGTCTTGGGTATAGGCTTTTTAATGGCAAAAATTACCAACAACAAGCAAGCCCTTAGCGCCATTGTGAATGTGGTGGCCCTGGCCAGTTCCTTCCTGTGTGGAGCCTTTATCCCCCGGAATCTAATGCCCGATGCGGTAGTTGCCATCGGGAGGGCGCTACCTACCTTCTACTACATTGACAACAACAATGCCCTAGCGGAAATGACCAGCTTTGCTGGAGCTGCTGCCTCCCAGTTCTGGGTAAATATCGGGGTACAGATAGTTTTCACGTTGGTGCTATGGGGCGTCGCCCTGCTAATCACGCGCCTGCGGAGACGTGCCTAAAAGAAATCGGCGTCTGTTCGCGTGGGAGTAGATTTTTCCTCCCGCCCAAGAATTCGGAAAACGTAGCGACGTTTTCCGAATTCTTATGCCCACCGCGCCCACTCGGATAAAATCTACTCCCCCGCTTTAGGTAATCGTGACTTTTAGCGACCAGCACCCGTAGACGCTGCCCTTAATATGCTTAGAGCAAATCGGCGAGGATTAGCACTCCTAGCAGGATAAGTACGCTGGGGAAAATAATCGCTTCAAAACGTTCCAAGACCTCTGCCAGCCCCATGCGTCCCGTGATGAAACGGGCAAGAGCAAGCAGCACGCCGGCAAGCACTAAGAACACTGCGCTAAACAGCGCGATTTGCCACCAGGTGGAGAGGGCGAAAACTGGTAGATAAGCTGCGATTTCATCGCCTCCGTTGGCCATAGTCACCAGGGCTACTGCGCCTACGCTGACCTTTTTCCCCTTTAGTTGTGCCTCGTCCTCGTCGTCATCTTCTTCTGCAGACAAGCGCTCCCGGATTTCGCCGATTGCCGCTTTTACCCCCAATGCCAGGGGTATCAGCCCCAGGAAACGCAAGTACTCCTGCGGGATTACCAAACCAGAAATTGCGCTTAAGACTATGGTGACTGCCAGGATTACCCCGAAACCTACATATTGACCGGCGCAGATGCGCGCCGTAGTTCCCGGCCGATTCTGTCCGTGAACAAACCACAAAGTTAGTAACGCCAAGTGGTCAATATTGGTGGCTACAAATAGCACTAGCGCTTGCACGAGGGTCGAAATAATCAAACTAGAAGTCACTCCGCCATTATTACCAAAGAGTGCCAAAGTGAAGAAACCGGGACGAGGAATCGCAAAAAAGCCGTAGAAGAACGTAAGCTGAAGCACGTGAAAGCAATTATGACGGTTACCGGTATCGACCACACCGGGATTATCGCGGCGGTGTCCCAAACGCTCGCCCAAAATCAGGTGAATATCACCAATGTGTCCCAGACGCTGATGGATGAATATTTCACGATGATTATGCAACTGGATTTTGATGAGACCCAGATCGGGTTAGCGCAGGTACAGACGGCGATGTCACCAGTAGAGGAAGCCGAACGGCTGGTTATTAAAGTGCAGGCCGAGGCGTTGTTCAACGCCATGCATAAACTCTAAATCTGCCTGCCGCTGACCTAGGCAAAGCACCGCAACCACAGGGGAGAATAATGGGGCTGGATACCACTGGGGAAATCCTGGAAACCATACAGATGATTGCCGAGGACAACCTGGACGTACGCACCGTCACTTTGGGGCTGTCCCTGCTGGATTGTGCCGATGCCGATATCGAGCGAGCCTGCGCGCGCATAGAAGAACGGATTTTAAGTGCCGCCTCCCACCTGGTGGACACTGCCGAGGAGGTCGCGGGCGAGTTCGGGGTGCCGATTATCAATAAGCGCCTCTCAGTAACCCCAATTTCCCTGATAGCAGCGGCATGCCGTACCGATGATCCCCTGCCCTTTGCCCAGGTGCTTGATCGCGCCGGTAAAGCTGTAGGAGTAGATTTCGTAGGTGGCTACTCCGCGTTGGTGCAAGCTGGCGCAACCCGCAGTGATTTAGCGTTAATCGATTCCATACCCGAGGCGTTAGCCACTACCGATATCGTATGTTCCTCGGTGAATATCGGTTCCACCCGCACCGGTATCAATATGAGCGCGACCGCCAAAATGGGTGGGCAGGTACTCGCTGCCGCCCAGGAAACCGCTGATAAAGACGGACTCGGAGCCGCAAAACTGGTGGTGTTCGCCAATGCGGTGGGCGATAATCCCTTTATGGCGGGCGCCTTCCACGGAGTTAGCCAACCGGATGCGGTAGTTTCCGTGGGAATTTCCGGTCCGGGAGTAATCGAGAGGGCGCTCGCGGGAGTACAGGGGCGGCCTTTTGAAGAATGCGCAGAAGCCATTAAGAAATCAGCTTTCAAAATCACCCGCATGGGACAGCTGGTGGGGCAAACCGTAGCTAAACGCCTAGGGGTAAATTTTGGGATTGTAGATTTATCCCTGGCTCCAACCCCGGCAGTAGGAGATTCGGTGGCCGCGATTTTAGAAGAGCTGGGGGTAGAAACTGTGGGTGCCCCGGGCACCACCGCGGCTTTGGCGCTGCTCAACGATGCGGTTAAAAAGGGCGGCCTAATGGCTTGCTCTCTAGTCGGGGGACTTTCCGGCTCGTTCATTCCAGTTTCCGAGGACGCGAATATGATTCAGGCAGTCCAGCGCGGCTCCTTGAGCCTGGCGAAGCTAGAAGCTATGACCGCTATTTGTTCAGTGGGTCTGGATATGATCGCGATTCCCGGCGATACTCCTGCGGCCACTATTACCGGATTGATTGCCGATGAGGCCGCGATCGGGGTCGCCAACGGGAAAACCACTGCAGTGCGAGTGATTCCAGTACCGGGTAAAGGCGTAGGAGACCAAGCGAATTTTGGAGGCCTGCTAGGCTGGGCGCCAATTATGGAGGTATCCCCGTTTTCTTCGGAACAGTTTGCTGCTCGCGGCGGGCGTATCCCCGCCCCCGTACATTCCTTTAAGAACTAACGCCGCCAACCCACTTAGACAGCTGCAGCGCCCCGGAATAGTTTCCGCCGCCAGAGTGGACCGACAATTACCTGATCGCAGCCGCAAAAAACTTTGGGCGCGTCTTTGGTTTTCCAAAGACGCGCCCAAAGTTAGTTAAACGAGTTTATTGAGCCTACTGTTCCTCGCTGGTGAACAGATCGGTAGCTGCCGATTCTTCATCGGGGGTTACCGGAGATACCGGCGGCTCCACCGGAGCCGGCTGTTCGCCCGCTGCTTCCTCAGTTGCCTGAGCTAGCACTGCCGGCAGCTGCTGCATGGGGGTTAGGCCCTCGAGACCAGTAGCGGTCTCAGATCCCAGCAAGCCCCGCATTTCTTCGAGGTAAGCGGCGATGGATTCGCGTTGACGCTCCAAGCGCTCCACCGTGCGTTGCGCGGCAGCCCGCTCTGCCTGAGCTTCGATCCGGGCAGCTTCGCGCACCTGCTCGGCTTCGCCCTCGGCAGCCGCAATGGTAGCTTCGGCCGCGCGGCGTGCATCTTCCTGGCGGCGACGTACTACCGCATCGGTATCGGTCAACAAGCGCTCTGCCCGCTGCAAGGTTTCACCCAAGTGCTTCTCGGCATCGGCAACTTGTGCTTTAGCGGCGGCCACCATAGCGGAGGTTTCGGAGCGAGACTGCTCATGAGCCTGGGCATCGGCCTCGCGAGCGGCGGCACGAGCGGCCGCGATCTCAGTTTCGGCCTCTTGGCGCATCTGCTGGATCTCGGCACGAATACTATCCGCGCTTTCCCGCGCTTCCTTCAAAATGCTTTCGGACTGGGTGCGAGCATCGGCCAAAGTCTTTTCTGCCTGTTCCTTGGCTTCTTCCCGAGTCTTAGTGGCTTCGCTCAAAGAGGATTCCCGCAGTGCCTGTGCCTCTGCGGTAGCGTCATTGCGGAGCTGGGAAGCTTCTTGTTCAGCTTTAACCCGCATTTCCACATAGTCTTTTTCGGCCTGGGCGCGCTGCAACTCGGTTTCCCGGTCAACGGTTGCTTTCAAGTCAGAAACCTGGGTGTTGGTCTCTGCCCGCAGCGAGGAGGCTTCCCGCTCTGCCGCCGCTACTAGCTCATCCGCCCGATGCTGCGCATTGGTCAACACCGTTTCTGACTCGGTGGCCGCGGTAGTGGTACGTTCTTCAGCTTCCCGGCGCGCCTCTGAAATCAGGGAGGCAGCTTCCGCCTCTGCCCGCTCGGACATGTCCTGAGCGTTCTTGCGGGTCTTCTCCATCAGCTGCTCGGCTTCAGCATTGGCCTTATTAATGACCGCGGTAGATTGTTCCTCCGCGCTGCGCAGCAATTGCTCGATCCGCGCGCCGATCCCCGTGTAAGAACTGCGATCAGAAGAACGCAACTGCTTTTGCGCTTCCGCAAGTTGTTCCCCCAAATCCACATTGCGCTGATCCACCGTGTCCAGCTTTTGCTGTAACTCGGTAATCTGGTTATTCAAAGTTTGAATCTGCAAATCGACCTGAACGCGATCGTAACCGCGCATTACGATCGGGAAATCAGTTTGTTCTTCCACCTGGTCCTCCCTGAAGATGAGCCGCTGAGATTAGGCATTACTCGGAACATTTTATTCCATTAATCAAGTAGTGCGAAACCCCGTATCACTGCCTAGTCTTTCACTTATTTAAGCCTGAAACCAAACGTTAAGGTAAAATTGACCCTAGTCACACCCCTAACCGGGTATAAGCATCACCGCTGTAAAGAAAGTACAGTGTAGTTATAGTTGTTCAGCTACGACTTGAGGGGAAACTGGTGAACATTTTCTTACGTAGATATTGGCTTCCACTACTTTTAGTAATCGTGGGGGCTCTGGTTGCGCTAGGCGGAGTAGCAAGCGCCACCATTTGGAAGCCAACTCCGCAGGTATCGGTGTCTTTACCTACTAATAATCAAAAGCAGACTCTGGCGATTACCCGACCGGGAATGTTTGAACTTTATGACTCCCCCACCAAAATCACCGTCTCCGGTCAAGGAAAAGTAGCCTTAGCCATCGGCCGCTCGACCGATGTGACTGCCTGGGCTGCTGACCAAAACTACGTGGAAGTTACCGGTCAAAAAGATGACACCACCCTACTGACCGAACCACACCAAGGGAAAGCTGATCCCCGCCAACCCGGAGAAGCTGCCGGGAAAGATATGTGGGTCAAATATAAAGAGGTAGATACCGGCCGGATCAGTGAAACCTGGGATCGCTCCGAGGGCGCTTGGTCTCTGATTGCTTGGTCAGAGGAAGGTAACGTACAGCTGACTCTCCAGTGGACACAACCAGTTTCTACTCCTTGGTTCTGGCCGCTGCTAATCGCCGGACTGCTATTGGTATTAATCGGCGCAATTGTGGCCGTAGTGCTTAATCGCCTGGCCAAAGCGGCAGCTAAAGAAGAAGCAGAAATACGTAAACGCCGCGAGCAGCGCGCCCAGGAAGCCGCAGCTCAAGGAGAACAAACCGTACAGATTCCAGCACTCAATGCGGTTTCGAAGCCGCCCTCGCGCTCCGAATTACGAAAAGCCCGCGAACGCGGGGAAGCCACTATCGAAGTGGAAGGGGTAAAATTCCCCACTGGATTGGTGCCAGTAATTCGCACTGATGCCGACGGAAAACCCATCAATCCCGAAGCTACAGCTTCGCCATCACCAGAAGTTCCAGCCACCAATGAACTTCCAGCTCCCACCATGCCGGCGGCAGAGCTGCCGGTACCTGCGCAAAGTCCCCAGCCGGCCGCCTATTCTCCGCTCCCCGAAACTACACCCGAAGTTTCATTTAACCCGGCTGCCTCCCCGCAACCGGCACAGTCATACCAGCCGCAGGCCTCCTACAACCCAGCAGTCTCGCCGCAACCGGAACAGTCATACCAGCCGGAAGCCTCCTACAACCCAGCAGTCTCGCCGCAACCGGAACAGTCATACCAGCCGGAAGCCTCCTACAACCCGGCACAATCTGCCCAGCCAGCACAGTCATACCAGCCGCAGGCTTCCTACAACCCGGCGGACTCCTATCAACCCCCCGCGGCGCAAGTGGAGGCAACTCCTGACCGCGCGGAAGAGTGGTACGAGGACGACGATTTCGACCTGGACGGATTGGGGGATGGTCCTGATATGGCAGATTTCGAAGGAAAATCTACCTTTGACCAGAGCCAAGGAGGTAGCAACCGATGAAAAAAGTACGAGTACTATTGTCCGTCACCGCAGCCAGCTGTTTGGCAATAACCAGCCTGGCAGGATGCACTAGCACCGCTCAGCGTAAAGAAGTACCAAGCTCTGCTCCCACCGAGACTTATCCAGCTTTGCGAGTTGAGCAGGTAGACCCCATCCTTAAGGCAGTTAACTCCGCTTTAGCGGCCGGAGACGCCAAATTTGATGCCGGAGCATTAAATCCCAGAGTGGCCGGTCCTGCACTGGCCATGCGCACCGCGCAATACCAGATGCATCAAAAGAACAGCCAAGCGGTTCCAACTGCGCTGCCTGCGTCCTCGGAAATCACTACCGTTACCTCTGGAAATAAGTGGCCGCGCGCTTTACTTAACGTGACGGGGGCAGATAGCAACGGCGCAAAATATGTGGAAATAATCCGCCAAGACCAGGCAACCAGCCCCTATCAGCTATGGCAGTGGATGCAGCTACTACCCAAGGCAGCTTTGCCTGAAACTGATGTAGTGGCCCGCGGATCGGAAACTTTAGATCTCGCTAGCGACGCGAACCTGCTACTTTCTCCTGAAGTAGCGGTCAATACTTGGGCTCAGACCGTCTTCGATGCGAAGGCAAAAAACGCCGACCAAGTGTTCGTAGACCCGCTGATGGAGGGGAAGCGCGCGGAATTGAAGGCGCTAACCGAGGGAGTGGGCAATGCCGGTAAGGTGGCATCCACCATTACTCCTGCTGATTTTAAGAACAACACCCTGGCGATTAATCTGCCCGCGAAAAACGGGGCACTGGTGGCGACCACCTACACTCAAGAAGTTAAGCTAACCGACGTAGCTAACGATAAGCCAGTTACCCTCAGCGGTGACGTGGTTAATCTGCTAGACAACGGCAAGGTCACGCAAAAAGCTTCCTGGAGCCGAGTTATCTGCGTGCTACTGCAGATACCACCCAAGGGCACCAAAGATGGCAAGGTGCGGGTAATCGCGGCTTCTGAGGTTTTGACGGCGGCCGCTAAGTAAGGAAGGTTTCGATTGGCACAGACACATGGAGCAGTAGATCTTTCCCAGTTTGCTGCTAAGAATGTAGCAGATTCTCAACCAGCACCGGCGGGTAATCCTGCCGCTAGCGAAGCTGCAGCTAACCGCGGGAGCGGGCTAAACCAGGACGGGGGCGCTAAAATTGCGGGCCCCTTTATACGCGACGCTGGCGATGACACTTTTGAAGAGGTAGCCGAAACCTCGCTCAAGGTGCCAGTAATTATTGATTTGTGGGCTCCCTGGTGTGGACCTTGCAAACAGCTCGGCCCGATTCTAGAGGAACTGGCGCGCGAGTATCAGGGGCGATTCCAATTGGTGAAAATCAATGTGGATGATTCCCCGCAGTTAGCGCAGGCATTCCAGGCACAATCCATTCCTATGGTGGTGGCGCTGATCGGGGGGAGACCGGCACCGCTCTTCCAAGGGGCGCAGCCTAAAGCCCAGATTAAACCGCTTATCGATCAGGTCTTACAGATTGCCGGGCAGGCGGGTTTGACCGGCGTCATGGCTGGGGAAGGTGACCCCACTCAGGAAGATCCACGAACCGAAGAAGAAAAAGCAGTGGAAGCGTTGGTCGAAGCGGGCGAATATGCAGAGGCCATGCAGCAGGCGCAAAAGCTACTACGGAACTCCCCCGAGGAAGCCTCCCGTTATCAGGCACTCGTGGATAAAGTTTCCATCGCGCAGCGTTTGCAGGCAGAGGAAGGCCAAGACGACTCCGACCCTCTGGTTTTGGCGGATCGTTTTTTCCAAGCCGGTAATGAACCGCAAGCTTTCGATCTATTGCTGTCCCTGATCGCAAAGTCTGCTGATGAGGAGCGCGACGAGTACCGAGAACGTCTTCTGGAGCTATTCCGACTTTCTCGCAACCCCGAGGCAGTGAAATTGGCGCGGCAACGCTTGTCTCGTTTGCTGTTTTAGAAACCCCCTGGGGGCGCTAACTGCAAGGTAGACTGGTTGACAACAGGCAAAATAGAAAGGTTCAAACGCAACCATGAAACCGGAATTTATCGCCGCATATGAGCCGCAAGAGGGCGCGCGCAGAGCTAGGGAGCTTTTCGAGAAGACCTTTGCAGCAAAACCAGTAGGAGTCTGGCGCGCTCCCGGTCGGGTCAATGTAATCGGGGAGCACACCGACTACAACGGCGGAAAAGCATTGCCCCTCGCCCTCCCCCATGCTATCTATGCGGCGCTGCGAGTACGTGAGGACGATCAACTAAAAATTGTTTCTGAAGACTTCCCGGAACTAAGCGTTCATAGCCTTTCTGAGTTAGCAAAAAACTATCCCGCTAGTGGCCCGGGTGCTTTTGTCGGGGGCGTGATCTTAGGTTTGGAGCAGGCACTCAATGATCGCGGCCAAAGCGAAAAAGCCCGAGAATTAGCACAGAAAATACCGGGGTTAGAAGTAGCGATAGCTTCTAGCGTTCCTTTAAGCGCCGGCCTGTCTTCTTCCGCCGCTTTAGAATGTGCGATCGCGGTGGGAATTGATGACCTTGCTTCGCTGAAGCTGGCAGACAGCTTTGAGGGAAGAAAACTACTGGTCGAGGCGGGAAAAATAGCTGAGAACCACTATGTGGGAGCCCCAACCGGAGGTCTGGATCAATCGGCCTCGATGCTGTGCGAAAAAGACTGCGTGCTAGAGCTAGATTGTGCCACTTGGCAAACCCGCTCGCACCCCTTCGACCTGCCGGCTCTCGGTCTATCCTTACTGGTGATAGATACTTGCACTTCCCATGATCTTGCGGACGGGCAATATGGAGCGCGCCGAGCAGCATGTGAGGAGGCTGCCCGGGTTCTGGGGGTAAAAGAACTTGGTGAGCTGGTACCGAAGAATATTGCACCCTCCGATAACCTGGCTGACTTAGAATCTGCAGACTATCCACCCTCTTGGGTTCAGCAACAGCTGGACAAATTAGAGGATGCGGAGCAAGTTTCACGAGTGCGCCATGTACTTACCGAGATTGCTCGCTGCCAGCGTCTCTGCGAACTTTTAGAGGCAGGAACTGATCTAAATGAATGGCGCAAACTGTTGGATGCTTCCCATGAATCTTTGCGACGTGACTACGAAGTTACCTGCAAAGAACTAGATGTTGCGGTGGATGCAGCCCGGAAGGCCGGCGCCTATGGAGCCAGGATGACCGGAGGAGGCTTTGGCGGGTGCGCGATTGCTTTGGTTAAGGATGACCAGGTAGAGGCAACGGCTCGCGCCGTGCTAGATACCTTCGCCAAAGCCAAATACAACCAGCCGCGATTCCTCTCGGTCTCGCCCTCATTCGCAGCTGGAAAAGTGGAATAAGAGCGGAATCCTCGCTCAGATATTAGTTTCTGCGCACCTTACGTGCTAATAAAGCTAAACCTGGTTAGAGGTGCCATTCCCGCTGTATACAGGGAAATATCGCCACCCAGTAATATATTTCGTTAAAAATAAGTTCCGCCGGGTGAAACCCTATTAGTTTTACCCGGCGGAACGTTACGGTTTAAAAATCAGCGGCTAACCCGACACTTTAGCTAGTGCCCGTTTGCAACTGGTCAGTCACCTTTCTCTGTTTCCTGGTCCTGGGAATCCGGGGTATCGCTATCTTCCACTTTCGGTAAGTTCTCTGCATCAGGGAGTTTCTCCGCATCGAGCTCAGCGAGCTTCAGACCAAGAGATTCTTTAGCACCAGAGCCCCCCCATAGCGTGACCTTGTACTACCTTTTCGGCAGTACTCTCACTGGCGCTAACGCTAGGAACTGCGGCTTTAAGTGCCTGCGCATCCTGGTCATCAAGTTGCGCCCGCAACTGTTCGTTCTTCTTTTCCACGTCCAAGAAGAACAAGAGCACCAAGATCAAGAGGTTAGCAATCGTGGGTACCCACAGGTACATGAACTTAATCATTTGCAGGGCGGACTCAGCCTGCACCTTGGCACCGCCAACATAGCCACCTATCTCAAGCAACCAACCGGCGACTGCGGTACCTACCCCGCTGCCGACCTTGACACCTAAAGAAGAACAAGAGAACATCATGCCATCGATGCGTTTCTTAGCGCGCAAGAAGGTGTTCTCACTGATCTCAGCGATGAGAGCGTTAAGGGTTCCCTGCAACGGGCTCATGCCCAGGGAAGCTAATCCGGAGAAAAATAGCATCAGCGTGACTGAGCCCATCGACGCACCCAGAACTACCCCTAAGCGTCCGAGGACGGCCACTATGTAACCTACGATTGTAACCGGCTGCATCCTCCCGATCTTCGATACCACCAGTGGGGTTATCAGTAGCCCCACAATCAGAGGAATGTTAATGGCCCAGGCAAACACGCCCAGTAATTTAGCGTTACCCAGAATATAGGTCATGAAATAAATGCCCATATTTAGGGTGGCGGTGAAGAACTGCATCAAAATAAAGCAAACTACGATAATCACGTAGTAACGGTTACCCATCAGCTTCAACGCTTCCAGGAAGGTAACATCATCATCAGTCTTAGCTGCTTCCTCATCCCCCTCTGCCAATTCAGTGGGAGAAAGCTCTTTGACCGAGAACACCGCCAAGGTGTTAGACAAGATACCGATTATCGCGTAAATAATCGCCACATTTCTCCAGGCAGCCGCACCGCCACCCATTGCTTGCACTACGCTGACGGTGATGGTTTGAATCGTGAGATTAGTGCCAAAGGCGAACATGAAACGGATCGACCCCATCTGCACCCGCTCGGAGCGATTCTTAGTAATTAACGCGGTCAAGGCAGCATAGGCAATGTTATTTGCGGTGTAAAACACCGCATTCAACAGGGTATAAGCGATGAAGAACCAGGTGTATTGGGCGGTTTTACCCATAGAGGTGGGGATGGCATAAATCGCTATCAACATGGCGGCACAGCCAAAGAATGCGTAGAACATCCAAGGCCGTGCCTTACCCATTTTCGAATGGGTTTTGTCCATTAAGCGCCCAAAAATGATATCCGAGAAACCGTCGAAGAACTTCGACAGCATTATCAGGGTTCCTATGACTCCAGCGCTCAGTCCTAGGGTATCCGTAAGGTAAATCATTACGAACGCCGAAAGGAAAGCGTAGACCACGTTCCCGGCGATATCACCAGAGCCGTAACCTACTTTGTTGTACCACTTAAGGTATTTCTTTTCTTCCATGGGGTATCTTGTCCTTTGAATTAGTTGGAAAGACGGATAGTGAAAGAGAATTGGGTGGTCTCGAAATCAACCCGATATTTTTCCAGCAGTTTCGGTCCGCAGCTTTGCGAACCGATTCCTGCCATCAGGTGGTCCAGACACAAGATGGTGCTATCAGCTTCCGTTAACTGATAGTCGTGAGTTTTTTCGGTCAGTTCCTCCTGACTGAAGTGAGAAGCGTTGAAGGAATATGCTTCTGCGCTTGCTACTTCTACCGTTAGTTCTTCCCCGCAAAGACGCAGATAATCGCAGTCTGAGCGGGTTCCGTTTTCTTGCGGACGCAAATAGTTTTGGAACAAATCTCCCACCGAAGATTCAAAATATCCGTGCCAACTGGAGCGGCACTTGTCGACGTAGTTTTCGTGCGGACCCAGCCCTGCCCAAGTGGCTTGCTGTAGGGATTTATCTAGGAAGAAGCGCAGACCCAAGCGAGGCAGTTCTGGGAATTGGGTATCCCGGCACACCTTCGCGTTTACCTGTAAAACTCCGTCTGGCCTGATAATCCACTCCACATCGGCTTTCAGCATCGGCTGCAAGCTAGGTGACACCAGCGCCACTTTGGCGCCGATCACCGCGCCCCGGGCTTCATTATCAGCGCGAACCTCATAAGCGTGCGGGTAGGCACGGTCATAGCGCGCCCGCTCCCAGAGGGGACGAATATACATATCGTTATCGGTGGGAGCCCGCCAAATATTTATTTCAGCCGGCTGCTTTAATAGTTCTTTTCCACCTAGCTCAATCCCAGTCAGCATCCCGGTATGACGCGAGAAGCGGTAAGTGTAATCCTCACTAACAACGCATATTTCTAGGGGATCTTCCGTTATCTTAGCTGTGCCGTCTCCCTCGACATCCGCTTTTAATAGCTCCAGGGCGCGAGGAGTGTGCGGGCTGGGATTCTTGAGGGCGAACTCGTCAAACCCTAATGAATGTCCAGCTTCCAGGAACGCCATGGGGCGGGTCAGATAGGTTTCTACCCGCAGGTAGCAGCGTCCTTCCGCAGGCACTTCTAACCGCAAGGGAATCTCAACCGTTTCATGAGCGGGCAAATTGGGTACTTCCAAAGTGCCGCTTTCTTCCTGCCCGTCTACCACTTTTACCCAGCGTAAAGAGGTAAAATCGGCGGCGTTTAGGTGGTCGGCGGTATTAGTAACCAGCAGTTTTCCGCCTTCTTGATCATATTGACAGCGCAAAGGGCGATAGACATTCTTGGCTTCTAGCAGACCGATATGGGGCACGCGCTCTGGGGATACCAACCCGTCTACACAGAAGTTCCCATCGTGGGGATCTTCGCCGCTATCGCCACCGTAAAGCAGATGCCCTTCACTATCCCTTACGGCATGGTCACACCATTCCCAGATGAAACCGCCACACATGCGAGCATCGGAACGCACTTTGTCCCAGAACTCTTCTAGGTCGCCCGGACCGTTCCCCATGGCGTGGCAGTATTCGACTAAGAGGAAGGGTTTGTCCCCCAGCTTTGCCAGGTAATCGTCAATATCAGATAGCGGCGGATACATCCGCGCATACAGGTCAATATTTTGGTAGTCATATTTGCGGTCGGTAGACCGATAGAACGCGCTTTCGTAATGAGTTACCCGGCTGGGATCGAACTGCTTTGTCCAAGCCAAGCACTCTTCAAAAGTACATCCATAGGCGCATTCATTACCGGCTGACCAAGAAAACACGCTGGGACGATTCTTTTCCGAGTGCACACACAGCTGCATCCGATCCATCGTGGCCTCTATCCACTCGGGATTATTGGCTATCGGATGGTTCCAATGCTCCACAATATTTTCTTCAGATTCGTCCTGTAACAGACGGTTGCGAGTGCCGTGACTTTCATTGTCAGCCTCGCTCATTACATAAAATCCCGCCTGGTCACACAGGTGATAGAGCTGCGGGCAATTAGGATAGTGAGCGGTGCGGACTGCGTTGATGTTGTGCCGGCGCATCATCTGCAGATCCCGCTTAATATGCTCGATAGAAACTACCGGGCCGGAATCGGGGTCGCTGTCGTGGCGATTAACCCCCTTGATTTTGAGGGGGCTGCCATTGAACTTTAGAACCGCGTCCTCGATAGTAACTTCCCGCACCCCCACTTTTTCGGTAATAACTTCGGTCTCGCTGGTCATTACCAGGTCATATAGATAGGGGTCGCCCGGATGCCACAGCCGAGGATTCTCGATAGTAAAGCGGGCGCAATGGGTATAGATGCCCTGCGGATCCTCAAAGGGTTCGAGGGCGCAGCTGGCAATCTCTCCTGCATTCCCACTGAGGGTGGCGGTAATGTCCAGCGCCTCGCCACTAAAGTTGGCACGCAAGGTGACTTCTGCCTGATCATCCTGCAAATCGGTAGTAACAAAATAATCATTTAGATGCGAGAGTGGCCGTTTCAACAGGTAAACGTCACGAATAATCCCGGAAGTGCGGAACTTATCTTGGTCTTCCAGGTAGGAGCCATCAGACCATTTGAAAACCAGTACCGCCAGGGTGTTTTCTCCCTCTGTTAGATACTCGGTGACATCAAAAGCCGACTGGGAGTGAGTTACTTGGGAATAACCGACGTATTTGCCATTCATCCACAGGTAGAAGCAGGAATCTACTCCTTCAAAAACCAAAGTGGCACCCGGAGCGTCCGGATCTTGTTCATAGTTAAAGGTGTAGCGATAGGCTCCGGCGGGATTGCTATGGGGAACATGCGGCGGATCAAAGGGGAAGGGATAGTTGATATTGGTGTATTGATGCTGATCGTAACCGTGATGCTGCCAGGAGCCAGGCACGGGAATCCTATCCGGTAGCGCCGCTGCCTCGGGGGCAAAAAAGTCGGCGGGCACCGCCTCTAAGTTCGGGTAGAAACCGAAGTTCCATTCTGCATTCAATAGCTGGAAACGATCAGATGCTTCGCGCTCTAAGTTGAAGTTACGTCCCCGATTTTCTTCTTTGGCGGCTCGCAGTGACGAGAGCGGTATATAGTAGGCCCGCGCCGGGAGAGTATTTTCGTGTAAGACCTTAAGGTCTTGATGGTGAACTTTTAACTGCATCTGCTTCTCCTATGAATGCGATTTCGTTGTTTGCAGTCCACACCCACTGTGGTGTTATCGATACCAACGATACTGGCAACGATAACACATGTTAAAGCCGGGCAAGTCCTAAATGAATTTTGTTTTCACCTGGTACGCTTCACGCGTGACGGGAAATAAGGTACGCGGCATGAAGTCTGCTTCTATCTACGATGTAGCTAGAGAAGCAGCGGTATCCGCACAGACTGTTTCCCGAGTGGTACGCGGACACCAAAACGTGTCACCAACGACCCGGGAACGAGTGCTTAAAGCGATTTCCGACCTCGGATATAAACCTAATCGCGCTGCCCGTGCTTTGCGCACCGGATCCTATGGTGTTATCGGGCTACTCACGCAAGAAATCCGGCGTACCGGGGAAGCACATACCTCCAATGGGGTTTTCGACCGAGCTCGCCAACTAGGCTATTCAGTGAGCCTGGTGCAGGTGGAGAATCCTCATACTTCACAGGTACATCGGGCTATGTCGCTACTTTCTCAAGAAGATATTGACGGCCTAGTAATCGTGCAAGCCGGGGATGCGGATGCCGAACAGCTGGCTCTACCCACTAATCTCCCGGTTGCTTCTTCAGATTCCAACCTGGTTGACGTTTATCCCTCTGCTTCCGCTGACCAGACAGGAGGGGTGCGCGCAGCAATGCGACACCTATTAGATTTGGGTCATCGCACGGTTTATCACGTGAGCGGCCCAGATCATTCGCGCTCTGCGCGAGTGCGCGAAGAGGTTTGGCGAGAAACGCTTGCTGCAGAAAACCGGAAAATCCCGGCAGTCATCCCCGGTGACTGGTCAGCTAACGCGGGCTACGAAGCCGGCAAGCAACTAGCGGAAAACCCGGAAGTTACCGCAGTTTTTTGTGCCAATGATGAGGTCGCCTTGGGGTTAATCCGGGCGCTACACGAAGAACAAGTACGCGTACCGCAGGATGTGTCAGTCGTAGGCTTTGACGGTATCGAATTATCTGAGTTTTCATTCCCACCGCTTACTACGGTAAAACAGGACTTTTATGCTGCCGGAGTGGAAATGGTCAATCTGATTGACCGGCAGTTAAAAGGGGAAACTAATCATCTTCATATGACAATTCCAACTGAGCTAATAGTGCGCGCAACCACTGCTCCACCCCACAGATAGGTACACAGGAAAAATACTTTACTAAACCTGCAGGTAAACAATACTTTGCGGAGAGTAAGGGATTCGAACCCTTGATACCCTTGCGGGTATAACGGTTTTCAAGACCGTCTCCTTCGGCCACTCGGACAACTCTCCTGGCCTACGCTAAAGCGTTAGGACAAGCCCCATGTTACAGTTGCTGACCGCCTGAGCTAAAATCCGCCGAATCTTTTCTTGCGACTCGGCTCCTTAGGCAGCGGCTTATCTAGTTTTCCCTGTGCCAGAGCCATCGCAAAGGCGGGTGCCAAAGGCAGGCGAGGCAACAGCACCGCCTGAACCGCATGGTATACACTGTCGCGCAGTTTTTGATTCTCTAGATCCAGAGGCTGATTATCCGGGGAGAGCCGATGCACGATTCGCCCGCCACGCACCAGAAAATGCTCATAGGCAAAATCCAACCAGGCGCGATAGCAATGCTCATAGTGGTCTACTTCTTCAGCTAAGGATCCCTCTTGCTGAGCGACCCGGAGCATAGTAACTGCCGCCCCGATTGCCTCGAACTGTACCCAGGCCTGACGATCCCGGATCACCGGTTTGCCTTCCCAATCCACGGTGAAGGTAAACCCGGGAGCCCCGTCACGCCTCCAGGCATCTTCCCGAGCCCGCTCAAACATCCCGGTTGCAGCTTCCTTCATCCATTCGGGTGCTTCTTTTCCGCTGTTTTGCAGCATCGCCCGCGCCTCAAGCATTAGACGCGAGAACATGAAGGAGTAACCCACATCAGAACCGTATGCACGGTGAGTTTCCTGCGGATTTTCTCGGTTATATCCCAGTAGTGGCTGCCACTGACTGTCATAATGCTCCGGGATTCGCCAATTGTATTCGCGCGAAACCCGGGCAACTCGCTCCAGAATCCGCATCGTGCGATCCATCCACTTACTGTCATTAGTAACCTGAGCTATCAGCATATAAGCCTCTGCCATATGCATATTAGAGTTCACACCCCGGTAATCTTCGCAAACAGAATAGTCGCGGTTGAAGCTTTCACAGACCATCCCCGCTTCCGGGTCCCACCAATGCAGATCGTTATCCCGAATCGCTTCTTGCATCAGTTCGTGGGCGCCAATACGGTCAGCTGCCGTCGCAGAAGCTGCTCCTAATAGCACGAACGCGTGCGAATAAGAGCGTTTATCATCACGTCCGGCGTAGGGAATGGCGTGTCCGTCCGCATCTAGCTCATGCTCAATGGCATCGAACCAGCCGCCATTATCGGGGTCGCGGAAATACTGGTTAAGGCAACGAATCCCATGCTCCACTAAGCTGCGGCACCCGGGTACTCCCAGCAGTACCCCGAGAGAAAACACGTGTACCATCCGGGCGGTTAGATACAACTGAATCGGCTGTTCTAAGTCGACTTCGCCGTTTCGATCTAGGCAGGCAAATCCCGTTTTGACCTCTGATTTACGTCCGTAATCCAGCAAGTCCTGCAAACGGGCAGACAGCCAACGGTTATGTTCGATTGAGTCGAACCAAAACATTGTTCAGCTCCTTTGTTGATGTTTTCTTTGGGGCAGGTAAAAAGACTAGACAAATTTCATCTGGTGACGCACGGGGGTAACCGTGTCAGTTAAAGCGGGCACCGCCAAATAATCTACTCCGGAATCGCTATATGCGCCGGCGTCCTCCAGATTAATATCTCCCCTGACTTCCAGCAAGGTTCCGGGATTGATTGTCTGGCGGTGATCAGCTGCCATGGTTGCCTGTTCAGGGGTGAATCCTTGCAACCCTACCAGGTCAACCCGCATTTTTAATAACGGATCCAAGTCTTGCAACCGATCTATTTCCACCTCGATCGGTTTACCCTGAGCCGCCGTACGCACATGGTTGATAACGTCTCCCAGCCCGGTTCCCAGTTTCAGATGTGCCACCGTCACCCGCGGGAAAGAACCGACGCCGAGGCGAGAAGTCATCCCATCGCCGACTCTGACCGCATATTTTTCAAGTTCGCCTAAGTCAGGAGTAACCGAAAGCGTATCCCTGACTACCAGTTTCGTCTGTGAGAGCGCCTCCGCCCATTGCGCGGTCTTAGTCGCAATCCCCGACAGATGTGATAAGAACCAGAGGCAAAGATCCCGGGCTTCTAAAAGACCGCGAGTATTACCGCTCAGTTCCAAAACCGGAGTTCCCGCAGTTACCGTGGTGCCATCCGCGACTCGCAAATGTAGTTCATAGTCTCCGAGCACTTGCGCCAGCACTTCGCGAGCAACGGGGATACCGCAGATCCGACCATCCTGGAGGGCTATAAATTGCACGCGGGCACGGTTATTTTCTGGCACTATCGCAGCAGTAGCAATATCTTCCCCGTAGCCTCGCCAGCTCTCAAGAGCGCGCTCAACCACTTTGGGCACATAATCTCCCTGAGGATACTGCAGGTAATCAGCCATCGATTCTCTCCGTCCTTTTAGTAACTATTTCGGGATACCCGAGGGCGCCCTGGCCTAATCTTTTCACGCTTTGGGCTCAGATTTAGGCGTTCGGTACTGGCTCTAGTACTTCTTTTCCACCTAAATAGGGACGCAGCGCCTGCGGAACATACACTGAGCCATCTGCCTGCTGATGGTTTTCCAAGATAGCAACCAGCCAGCGGGTACACGCTAAAGTGCCGTTCAAAGTAGCAACCGGCTGAGTTTTTCCGTTCTCGTCCCGGTAGCGAATCCCCAGGCGACGTGCCTGATAGGTGGTGCAATTGGAGGTGGAAGTTAGCTCCAGGTAGCGTTCCTGACTGGGTAGCCAAGCCTCGCAATCAAATTTGCGAGCCGCAGAAGTACCCAAATCCCCAGCGGCGGTATCAATTATCCGATAGGGCAACTCCACCTTCGTTAGCATTTCTTCTTCTAGAGCCAGCAGTCGCTGGTGTTCGTCCTGCGATACTTCGGGCCGGCAGTAAGAAAACATCTCTACCTTATTGAACTGGTGTACCCGAATAATGCCGCGTACATCTTTACCGTGCGACCCGGCTTCCCGCCGATAACACGCCGACCAGCCAGAATAACGTAGAGGTTCTTCCCCTAGCTCCAAGATTTCCCCGCCATGGTAACCACCGAGGGCGACCTCGGAGGTACCTACCAAGTAGAGGTCATCGGCAGGTAGGTAATAGATTTCTTCGGAATGTTCAGTTAGGAATCCGGTTCCCCGCATCGTATCGGGAGTGACCATGGTGGGAGTAGTCATAGGGATGAATCCGTGCTGCTCCGCTAAATCCCAAGCGCAGGTCAGCAAAGCGAGTTCCAGACGCGCACCTATCCCCCGCAAATAGTAAAAACGCGAACCTGAGACTTTGGCTCCGCGTTTGACATCAATCGCTTGCAGCGCCTCCCCGATTTCCAGGTGATCACGCACCTTAATTCCCTCGGCAGCAAAATCGCGAATCTTCGGGCCGCGGGTGGCAAGAACTTCGTAGTCATCCTCGCCGCCCGAGGGAATCCCGGGAATAACGATATTAGGCAGTGCCGCCAACAGCTCCTGGGCTTTAACGGAAGCTGCTCCCGCCTCGGCCTCGGCCTCTTTAACCTTTCCTGCCAGCTCTTTGGCTTTGGCTAGTACCGCTGCCCGTTCACTGGGGTCAGCTCGCCCAATGCTCTTTGATAGCGCTTTTTGCTCCGCACGCATGGCTTCAAAATCTTGCTGTTTTTTCAGTCGGAGCCCATCTGCGGCCAGTACCTCATCGATACGGGCAGGGTCATCCCCGCGAGCAATTAGTGAATCTTTAGCTGGCTGCGGATCCTCACGCAGCTGACGAATATCAATCATACTGTTATCATATCGCCACCCAGCATCGCTTCTCATCTTGCCTTTCCTGGCGGACATCTGGCGTCAATGATCTCGGCGGAATTTTTCGGTTGCTGGCCACTGGTTCTTTCCTAACTCCCTGCTAGCTCTGCGCCGACTGCAAATGTTCTAAACTAGCTTCTATGACCACTATGCTCTGGATTCTGGTAATCGTGGCACTGGTTTTAGGGATTATCGCTTTGTCCTGGGCAGTTAATGCCCGCCGGATTGCCACCCGGGCAATGAAACTTGCGATAAAACAAGGATTTTCTGCGCCTACCACTACCTGCAGCAATGAATCTTCAAAGCGGGTGGTGGTCATCTATAATCCCATGAAGATAGCGGATCCGAAGGAATTCCGTCGCATCGTGATCCAGCGCGCGCAGTCCACTGGGTACGAGGAGCCGGTTTTCTTAGAAACCGACCAGGATTCCTTAGGCGCTAACCAAGCTAAAGAAGCGATCCGGCAGGAAGCAGGACTGGTTATTTCTGCCGGTGGGGACGGCACTTTACGGATTATTGCGGCTACCTTATCCGAAAGCCGAATTCCGCTCGGGATTTTACCGCTAGGAACCGGGAATCTTTTAGCCCGCAACCTGAACATTCCCATTAACTCTCTTCCCCGCGCCTGCGAAATTGCCTTTACCGGTAAAAACACCGGGGTGGATTTGGGGCATTTAAGAACTGAAACCGGAGCGGAGTTTCCTTTTTTGGTCATGGCGGGAATTGGCTATGACGCCGAGGTTATGAACCGAGTTTCGAACAAACTTAAAGAGTCGATCGGGTGGGGCGCCTACGTGGTTTCTGGGATCGCGGCCTCGAATAAACCTGCGATCACTATGGATGTTACTTTCGGAGAACAATCGCACCCCCGTACCCGCAAAGTAAATACCCTGCTATTTGCCTCCTGCGGGGAACTGGTGGGGGGAATTCCCCTCTTGCCGGAGGCTAACCCGCATGATGGCTGGTTAGAGGTATTAATGCTGAGTGTCCGCGGCGGCTTAATCGGCTTTTTAGAGGTAATCAGCGGAGTATTTCGCGACACCTTGGGGGTTAAGAAACTCACCGCCGGCTTAGTATCGAAAACCGATGTGATCCGCACCCGGACGGCCAGCGCCAAGGTACACGGCGAACCGCGGATGATTCAGGTCGATGGCGATACCGTAGGCAGCTATCGGGAGATTTCTGCTTCTTTAGATCGCGGAGCGGTAGTGGTGCGCGTCCCTTAGGAAGCTCCCTGCTGTATCCGGATCCTATCTGCCTGTACTCGTGACTTATTTGCGCAAAATCGAATCCACCCAGCCCCGGGCACGCTGAAAATCACTGTCTCCTGTGCGGGGGGCATGATCATTTCGCACCTGGTCGGCGCGCGCATAGGAGCCTAAGAACCGCAAGTCTTCACTGATGCGGTACAGCCCGCGCAGCGCAGACTGCACTCGCTCTTCCCTAACGTGTCCATCCAGATCGATACTGAAAACGTACCGTCCCGGATGCCCGGCTAGGGGACGCGACTCGATACGGCTCAAGTTGATTCCCCGTGCCGAAAACTGTTGCAGCATTTCTAGCAGCGCCCCCGAACGGTAATCATTAGGTAAGCGTACTTGAATAGTGGTTTTATCGGCTCCGCAGGGGTTGGGTACGTGACCGGGATTCGCCACTTCCACGAAACGGGTAACTGCCCCGGGATTGTCGGCTACGTCCTCGTAAAGAGGCGTAAGCCCATAGGTGGTTACTGCCGCCACCGAGGCTAGCACCGCTTGGAAACCCGCATTGCCCTCAGAAAGCATCCGCGCTGATTCCGCGGTAGAAGTGGTGGCCACATGAACCGCCCCCGGCAGATGGTCGGCTACCCAGTTGCGACATTGCGCCCAGGCGTGCGAATGGGTGCCGATGCGGGTGATATCGGAAAGCTGCGTCCCCTCGCGCACCGCTAAAGTGAACCCTACCGGGACAATCATTTCCGCTACGATTTGCAGGCGTTTGTCCCATCCCAGGGAATCCAAGGTGGCGCTCACGCCTCCTTCAATGGAGTTTTCGATGGGCACCACTGCCCGCTCCACTTTCCCTTCCCGCACCATATCCATCGCTAGACGTTCCCCGGCACAGGGGATCACCTGGGCATCAGCCGGCGCCACTTGTAGCAATGCCTGGTGACAAAAAGTGCCTACCGGCCCTAAGAACGCATAGTTAGTAACTGCAGTATTCATCTCCGCTTCCTTTATCAACTATTTTCACGATACTAGGAAAAATGCCCTTAACCCTTATCGAGACCGTAGAATATGGCTGTGGTGAAAACAGTAAGGCATCTTTCCCGTTTAGGTTGCGCCCTCCTGTTTAGTTTTTTCTTTACATTACTGGTATTACCGGTAGAGCCAGCGGCGGCAACTACTTGGGAACCAGAACCCGCCCCTAAAGCACTAACGCAACAGCAACGTCTCTACTACCCTAGTCTGGATACCTATACCACCCCGCGGGTTAGGGATCCCCTACTGGTAGTGCTAACCAAGGATCTTTCCTGGCAAAAAATCACCCCCCTATTCGAGAAATACCCGCAGCTAAAAAAATATGCCTCGGCGGGCGCAGTCGGCGCTCTAAATACCTCGGTATGCCTTAGCGAGTCCGTGTTAACCATACAAAATGGCTATCCTGCCCACCTGGAGCGCCCCTGTCCAAAAGCCGCGGTATCGGCTGGGAAAATAACGGGAATTGACGCAAAATACTGGCAGCAGACTGAGCAGGCAAACCCGGGACAATTAGCGGGTATTTTAGAGGCCTTCGGGATTAAAACGCGAGCAATCGGCCCACAAGCCGGCTTATTGCTGGCTCACGGTAACGGCACCGTGAAAAACTATGCCCCGTTACCAGCATCAGTCCCGGAACTGACGGCTAAAGTGAAAGCCAGCTTGGCCGCGGGCGGACTCACCGTAGTAGATTTGAGCTCCTTTTCCCCATCTGAGCAGCAATTACCAATGTTGGAGGGGGCGCTAGCCGGATTAAGCCCCCAGTCTGGGTTGATTTCCCTGTCCCTACTGGCAGATACAAACAACAGCGCTCCCCATTTATTGAGTTATTCCCTGGCTACCGGTACCGGTCTAGCCACCTCCGCCAGCACCAACGCTGCTGGTCTAAGCACTTTAGCCGATATTAACGCCCAAATTCTTTCTCGTTTCTCCCTGCCGGTGCCCGCCGGAAACCGGGGGGCGGCGCTCTCAGCTCGGAGTCTGCCTGGACAGTTAGAGCCGCTATTAGTAAACCTAGAAAATATTGCCAGCAGTTCCGCGCAGCAAAACCTGCAACAGCGTTTAGATTATTTACAAAACCAATTTCAACTCTCCACTGTCGCCATCAACGCTAAAATCTGGCTCTACCTTGCTATTACCTGCGCTTTCTTTTTAGTCTTAGGGGCATATCTCTGGGCCAGACTGCGCGGAAAACTACCGCTCCGCCGGATCCGATCTCTCCTGTGTGCCGCCGCCGTTTTTACCGCTTTCCTTTCTCCCGCTTCTTTTTGCCTCTACTACCTGGCAGGGGTTGATTGGCCGGCCTCGCCCGGCTGGTCTGGCGGGGCAATAGCCCTAGTGTCTTTAATCCTTACCGCCCTGTTAGCACTGTTAGTTTCCGCGCTGCGACAAACTTTCGTCGCTTCTCCTGCCGTACTGGCGCGCGGGGCAGGAATAGCCGCGAGTGCCCTTACTTTGGGAATCATGCTCTGGACCCGCAGGCAGGCGGATTATACGCAAGTGGGAACCCCTTTGGGCTATAGCGTTTTAGAAGGACCCTTTTTTTGGCGTCTATCTGCCGAAGCGACTGCTTTGATGCTTAGTTGCTTGCTATTAGCAATAGTTTGCGTGCTCGCGTCCTTGCCGCCTCTAGGCGCTTTCTGGCGCCGAAACCGGATGACATGTCGCGCAATAACTGCGGTAGTGACAGTAGCCTTATTTGCTGGCTTCTACCTGTGGGCGGGCTTTTCAGCGCTGATCTGTACCCTACTTTTCCTCGCTCCCCTAGCCGTGGCGTTTTTGGTTTTTGCGCCTGCGGTTCCAGATTTAGCTTGCGCTAAGCGTTCGCGTTCCCTTTCTCGTTCGCGCTTCCGAGCGGTTTCGGTAGCGGCAGTGCTGGGGGCAATATCCCTGGGGGCTGCCGGAATAATCGGAACTTTTGGAGTAAATCCCGATGCCCCGGCCACCCAGATCGACGCTTTGCCCCAACCTGCAGATACCAAAGTGGCAGTAATTTTCACTTCTGGTCTTTCTTGGGAAGACCTAGTGACCGCACAGCCGGAACTGACAGCAGAATCCCCGGCGGTTAACACCGGGGCGCTGTTTGCTTTAGCTCCCTACCCTTTTAAGGCTATGGCTTGTGCCCAGGATGCCTGGTTAACATTTTCTGCGGGCCGTCCCCTATCACAATATTCACTAGCGGGACGGAACCTATGTTTGCAGCCAGAGCCTTTGCGTGAAGGTAAACGGGTACAAATGTGGGATTACTATCAGCGTTCAGCTGTCGCCAGCTCCCTAGCGGCTCGGCCGGGCATATTTGCCGAGCAGCTACGCGACGCCCAAGTTTCTGCGGGAGCTATCGGGCATACTGCCGCCTTGGCGCTAGCAGATGAGGACGGAATTATCCGCGGGCAAGTTAACGATACTGACCCCCTGGCCGCCGGATACGCTCAGGCAGTCCGGAGCATGGTGTCCACCCATGCCCTGACGCTTATTGATGCCCAAGCTGGATCCCCAAACCTTAACCCGGATCGACAGACCCGCGAGGTTGGTGCCCAGCAGCAAGATATTTTCTACTTCCTGGATCCTTCCTCCGGGAAATCACAACTGGAAAAATCAGATATTTGGGATCCGATTTGGCTTTTAGAAAACGGTGGTTCCCTCTCGGGAAACTCTTTGCAAGCGGGAACGTTAGTTGCTGACACAAGAAATACCCGGCACCAGGTGCAGGATCGAAATGACCTCCGCCGCTCAGAAATGAACCCGCAGGTAAATCCCACTCCCGCAGACTCTCCGGGATTATTCGGAGACTCGGACAGCCCCTTTTCTCCAGGTGCCTTACATTTGCTGAATCTTTCCGCCATGCTTAGTCAAGACGCAGGACTAGAGCCGGAGTACCTAACCCAGATTCGAAAACAACATCACCGGCTGTTTCCAACCGTAACTACCTATCCTGATCTGCGAGGAAAGTTACCGGATCGCATCACCCTAGCCCAACAGAAAAAACAGATTACCGCCCTCAAGAACACCCTAGCGGCACTGCCGGAAAATACCCGCGCCTTAGTGGTATCGGCTAACCCCGATTCTGCCCAGCAAAGTTTACAAGCCGCCATGGTCTACGGGAAGGGGATCTCGGAGGGGATTGCCTATTCGCCCTCTACCCATCAGGTGGGGATTGCCCAAACCGCAGATTTACCGGCCACGGTTTTGGACTGGTTGGGAGCCCGCAACGACAGGTTGAGCACCTCCGGTTCTCCCCTAATGATTAGCGCCAATTCCGCCAATGCTAGCGCTGATCGCCTCGAGCGTCTGGTGAGTACTTCCCAACGTGCCGATGCTAGCTATGCACGCTTAGGACTCCCGCCAAGCAAATTTGTAGCCTTCGCTGCGGGCGCTTTATTGGTACTAGCGTTATCCCTGGTTTCTTTACTAGCACTAAAACCGAATCCGCGGCGTCCTCATTTGCAGATCCAACTGGGTCTGCTCGGACAGTTCCTGTGCCTGGCCATCGCTTCCCTGCCTGCCGCCTGCCTGGGAGCCGCGATGTTACCGTGGTGGGAAGCAGAAGCACCCACCAGCTTTTTCACTACCATAAGCGCCTTAATCGCCGCCTTGCTCTCTCTAGTGGCCTGCACCGGCCCGTGGCGTCACCGTCCAATGGGACCGGCGCTGGTGATCGCGGCTTTTAGCACCTTTTTCATTTGCTTGGATGTCGTAACCGGTTCTCACATTTCCATGGACTCCCCCTTCGGATCATTTTCCCTGTTAGGAGCCCGCTTCTTTGGGTTTGGAAATGTTTATTATTCAGTGTGCGCCATCTGGACCCTGCTGCTATGTGGATGTCTCACCTCGCTTGGTCGACCCGCAGCTTTTGGACGCAAAAAGAATTCTCGACTGTCAGCCTGGTTAGCTAACTTGCTGATCGCCCTCTTAGGGATAGCTTTTATGGTGGTTGACGGACTTCCCCGTTTTGGCGCCGATTTTGGGGGGCCGATATCTTTCTTGCCCGGCTTCTTGGTGCTAGTACTACTGCTTAACGGCAAGCGGATCGGAATAAAACGAATACTCGTAGTGCTACTGGTGGCGGCGGGAGCCTCCGTGGGACTGGCGTTTGCCGACTGGATGCGTCCCGCTTCCCAACGGACGCATCTGGGAAACTTTGTGCAGTCGGTTATAAACGGTGATCTTCAGGTGATTATTACTCGGAAGATCCTGGCCAACCTGGCCAGTTGGGGATCAATAACCTATGTCTGGTCGCTGCTTTGTTGCCTGCTAGTTTTCGTGCTCCTAGTGATTCCCGCGCTGGCGCTAACCCCCATGCCTACCAATCTTTTCCTCCCCGCCAATCTTGCTACTGCCCCCCTGTCTACCAGGTCGAACCAGGAGGAAAGCAGTCAGAATTACTGGCAGTACTGCCGCACCTATCTACGGGATCTGGGAACTTTCGCCACCTGGTTATTTGCGCGCGTGCGACCTCACCTGGGAGAAACCCCGCTGTCAGAAAAAGAAAGTACTCTGCGGATCACCCTGTTAGCTATCGGGATCAACCAGTTATTCGCCTATTTACTGAACGATTCTGGTACGCAGCTGCCTGCCACGGGACTACTACTGACTGCTCTGGCTTACTGCTCGGCAGTCTTTGCGTCTTTGCCTGGAGCTTCGCGGGGCTTAGCTCGATAGACTTTGCCCGGTTTTTGTTTCAACGCCGCATCTAAGAACTTGTGAGGTTTTACGTGAACCCGACGGGCACGCAACCGAGCCAGCGCTTTCGCCACGTCAACAAACTGATGTAGACGATGCATCTGGGATTTAAAATCTCTCCGGCTAACGCGGTGGGTAAAGTTTACCGGCACCTCTTTAACCGAAAAACCCGCACTAAGCAGGCTAATCGTCATATCAGTTTCAACTCCCCAGCCCGCAGCCAAGGGGAGGGCAGCTTGAAAAGCGGCGGTGGTGAGACAGCGCTGCCCCGACAGAGGAGCTTGCGGATTCCACCCGGTAGTACGTCTAATTGCCCACCTGGATAAACCCAGTACAAATCCGTGGCCGCCTGCCCCGGCCGGCTTGGGTAAGACCGCAATAGTGCAGTCGGTCTCTCCCGTAATAACCGGTTCGATTAACGGAGCCGCCTCAGCGGCACTATCAGCGAGGTCAGCGTCTAAGAATAGTAACAGTGGCGGTTTTTCTCCTTTGATTGCCCGCATAGCTACTACCTTGGCGCCAGTTTCCATGGAGGAAGCTTTGCCCCGGTTTACCGTGTGACGCACGGTTACCGCCCCCGCCTGTCTGGCTACTTCCCGAGTATCATCTGAAGAACCATCGTCCACTACTACGATTAATTCCAGATCGACAAATGGTAGCGCTTTTACTGCTCTAACAGTCATTCCAATACGCTCGGCCTCATCTTTTGCGGGAATGATTACCGCCACGCGTTGATCTGCCTGCCTACCTGGATCTACATGCATGTTTTGCCTCAGTTTTACCTATTCTTTTAGACCCAAACCTTTAGCTTTATTCTAACCACAAATAGATAACTTTCGAACCTATTTGACGGCTGCGACACCTGCTTTCCCGGGCTTGTAAAGACGGGCTGTTATTTCTAGTTAGCCCTATTTCCCATAATGGGACTGATTATTTACCCAACTTCGCATCCGAGGTAATCGCTAACTGTTCTACCCGCCACGCCATGACCTAGAACCAACTAGTGCGGGTTAGACTTAACTAGGTCGATTTGAATTAGTGGGAGGGAGATTGCAGTGGCTGGCTCCAGGCGAATAAAACGCGGGCTTTTCCGGCTGGTCATAGTAATTCTCACTCTCGCACTATTGGCAATAATCGGTGGCGGAGCCTTTTTGTGGTGGCGCTATAACTCCCGCCAACCCCAAGCAACTGGCTATTACAAGGTTAAACCGGTGCTGCAAGAGGATTTCCGGGCAGCTGACTATGGGATTAGCTCCTTCATTCCTCTGTGGGGACAGCATTCCTCACTCCGCCCGGTACCCTATGGGGACTACCGAATTGGGGCAGGAGTCACTGGTGATGGTAATGGCGTGATCCTGCAACTAGCAGAGGACGGCACCTCTTCTTGGTCGGTGAACTTAGGAGCACCCTTAGTCGCCTGCGCAAGGCAAACACTTGGGGGAGCCGATGGAGAGCATCGTTACCTGCCCTGCCTCTACCACTCGGGAAATGGATCTGGGATAGCGATAGTGGATTTAAAAATGGGGACTGCCCGTTGGATATGGGAGTCTACCGATTCCTATGTCAATATTGGCACCCAAGGATCCCAAATCGTGCTAGTTGGGGAAGATCTCTCCCTGCTGCGTCTGTCGAATCAAGGGGAACAGTTAGCGGAAGGCTTGGTTTCCCAAAAAGCTTCTGACCCGCAACTACAGCCAGATCCCGGTAACTGTAATCTTGACGGAAAACCTACAGAGCAAGCACCGGAAGCTTTTGAAATTTTCTCCGATGCCCTGTGGGTGATCGGGCATAAAGGCATCAATTATTTGGTGGATCCAGAAACTAACCAGATTCAGGCCGCCAGTCCCGGAAGATTGATCCGCAACGCTGACGACACTGCTTGGGCACTCAGCCCCGCAGATGGCTGCACCCGCTCCCTATATATTCAACCGCAGCGCACCCACGTAACGCCCTTACCGGAAGGAACTACGGTTCCTACTGATAACGCTGGACAACTATTAGACCTGGTGCAAAAAGGAGGCAAGCTTTTCCGCATGGATTGGGAAACATTACGCTCCTTACGCGCCCTATTTGACGAAACCGAAATGAAATTGGGAGATGGAACCCAGATACTCCCCACCACCAATTCCCTGTATGTTTCCAGCCACAACCAGCTAGGCTGCTATTCCCGCAAGAATGGGAAAGAAATCTGGTCTTTTAGCGAAGATGTAAAAGATATGCGTCTGCACCAGGACGTTTTACTTTACACCACTGAAGAGGGCATACTTAAAGCAATTTCCACTGCTGATGGGATTGAGCTGTGGAGTACCAATACTTTGGCGCACAGCTATTTGGAATCGATAAAAGACGATAAGAAGCTGCATATGTCTGCCCCGGAAGCCTTGCAAACTTGGGGGCGACAGGTCGGGGAAAATCAGACGGTAGGTCGCGGATCTGCCAACCCGATGAGTAACGCGGAGCCCGGTTTTACTATCCCGGTTGATTCCTGCATTCGAGTAAGTGATACCAATGGTTCTGGCAGTTCCTATCAGGTGCAATTCAATCGGGTTTCCTGCGAGCTAAAGGGAGCAGAAAAAGTTATCCGCATCATCGATACCGGGCAGATCGAGCGCGGGAAACCAGCGGCAGACTATCTGAAGAAATGTTTAGAGGATCCCCAAGCCACCAGCGCAATTACCGTCACCAGCGCGATCGCCGACCCCAAAATCTCTGCCCTTTGTACCGGCAAGGTGGAAGGTGGCCAGAGCAAAAACGCTCAGGAAGAAACTGGCACTACGCAGGTTTCCGAACGCTGAATCTGTAAACCCACCTCTTGCGAAGTTTGCTTTTTAGACAAATGTAGACCTAATCCTGCCTCTGCCTGCCCTAAATATTCTTCACTGCCCTGTCGCCAAGCAACTTCAGCCAAATATTTTCCACGCCGCACCCGCAAATCCCGGGCGTTAGCTGCAACCCCCTGCCCCGCGGGACACATTTTTAATCCTCCCGGCGCTACTGCTAGCTGTTCGCGCTCACCAATCTCTATGCCGAATTCTGCCGCAGCTTCAGCGCTGAGGAAGGGACGATACCCCAGGAAGGAGGCTGCAGCTTTGGAACCGGGATGAGTCCAGATTTCCTCGGCACTATTTAGCGCCAAGATTTTGCCTTGATCCATAATCACAATCTGATCTGCCAAGGAAAATGCTTCATCTTGATCATGGGTTACATAAACGACCGTTAATTCCAGGCTCCGAATAATGTTACGCAAGGTAATCACCAGTTCTTCGCGCAGCGCCCGATCCAGAGCAGATAAGGGTTCATCCAGCAGCAGTAGCTGGGGTTGCGGCGCCAGACACCGCGCTAACGCCACTCGCTGGGCTTGTCCACCCGAGAGGGTGTCAATAGTGCGATCTTGATAACCACTTAAACCCACACTCTCCAGTAGTTCTGTAACTTTTTCTTGCCTTTTCACTTTAGGAAGATGCGCAATTCCATAGGCGATATTGCCGCTTACATTGCGACTGGGAAAAAGTTGTCCATCTTGGAACATCATTCCGAAGTGACGTTGATGTACCGGCACCTGCTCCATATTGCGTCCGCGCCAATAAATACTGCCTGCCGCTAAAGGTTCCAGTCCCGCAATCGCCCGCAGTAGCGAAGACTTTCCGCACCCCGAAGGTCCCAGGAGCGCAGTTACCGTACCTAGCGGAACCTCGATACTGAGATCTTTAACCGCTTCCACCTGCCCGTATTGCACCCGCGCTTGGGAAATAGTTAAGCCGTCCATCAGTATTCACCAACTTTTCTTTTGCGTAGCGCTTCTACTGCGCTCATCACCAGAGAACAGGTTAAACAGAGGATAACCGCCGCGGCCATCGCCATCCCATTTTCGGCTGGTCCCGCACTGCCAGAGAGTTTATAGATCATCACCGGCAAAGTTAAAGATTCTGGCATCACCAGGAACGAGGCCGCCCCAAAGTCGCCGAAACAAACCGCGAAAGCAAAACCGAAAGCTACTACTAGCGCTCCCCAAATATAGGGACCGTCGATAGTTAAGAAAATACGCGAAGGACGCGCCCCCAAGGTAGCAGCGGCTTCTCGTTGCTTCGGGTTAATAGTTTGCAGCATGGGACGCATTAACCGGATTACCAGTGGAGATGCCCCTAATGCTTGCGCTAGGGGCAGCAGGAAGGGACTGTCCGCCAGGTTCCAGGGAGGAGCAGCGAGGGTGATTAAGAATCCCAGACCAATAACCACGCTGGAAACCCCAAGGGGCAACATATTTATGGAATCGAAAATTTCGGCGGCGCGCCGCAATCGCGGATTACGATATTGCCGGGAGGTTACGGCTGCTACTAGGGCACCCAGCAAGGTGGAGACCACCGCTCCGATAAGTGCTGCTCGTAGCGAAACTCCCAAAGAGTTGATTACCGGTTGCTCTATCAAGATAGAGGCATCCGGGCGGGTGAGGTCAAGATAGTTTTGCAGTGTCCACTGTCCGCGCCGGCGAAATGAGCGCGCCACTACCTGCGCCATCGGCAGGGCTATCAGGATTACAATCACTGCGGCTGCGCCCCAGACCGCAAAGCGTTGCTTTCCGCGAGCCGGTCGGGAACTCTCGATAGCTTTGAGTTTCACCCCGCCCCGTGCCTTATTTTGAAAATGTTGCGAGCCGGCTAGCGCCGCCGCAACTATTACTACCTGTAGTAGTGCCAGAACTGCCGCCGCCGCTAGATCTAAATCAACCGAGGTGGTTTGGTATATCTGACTCTCTAAAGTTACTACCCCGATTCCTCCCAGAATCATCACCAGCGAATAGGAGGAAGAGCAGTAAAGAAACACTAGGGAGGCTGCCGAGGCGATTGCCCCTAGCAGTTGCGGCAAAGTAACGGTGAGAAACGCGCGGGTAGGTGCGGCACCCAAGGTACGTGCTGCCTGATAGGCGCGGTGATCGATGCGCGCCCAAACCGGCCCTACGGTGCGTACTATCAGGGAAACGTTATAGAAAACCATCGCTAAAATAACGGCTCCAAAGGTGCCGTCCAGCTCTAACCCAGCCAGCCAGCCGTCCTCGGCAAGGAGCGCCTTGAAAGCAGCGGCCACCCCGATGGTAGGTAGCACAAAGGGGATGGTTATCGCCGCGCGGAGGGTGGTTCTAAAGCGAAAATTTAGGCAGTACAGTACCCAGGCGAGGGGCAGCCCCACCAGGGTAGAGAAGAAAGTTCCCCCTAGCGCCAGGATGAGGGTGTCCCGGATTGCCCGCCAAGTGAAGGGATCAGATAGGACTCGCCAAAAGGTAGAAAAATAGCCGGTTTCGCCGGCTTGCCCCACCCCTAACCAGGCAAGTGCCAGAACGGGATAGAAAAAACAAAACCCCAGGAAAAGGGCAGGAATTCCCACTGCCAGGACGAGTAGTACTCGTCCTGGCAGCAGGTGGTTTCGGCCAGATAGCCTCATAAAGCCGCTACCCTAGTACCGCCTGTACCTGGCGAATCCACTCGCCGCGATTTTGCTCAATCTGTACCGGATCCAGTTGCTTATCGTTTTCCGGACGAGGAGCAAACTTCTCCAGCTTCGGATCCAGTTTCACCTGTTCATCAATGGGATAGGTGATGTTTTCATTCATAATGGCGCTCTGACCTTCTTCACTGTAAAGCCAGTTCAAAACTTTTTCCGCGCCAGCAGTGTTCTTTGCGCCCTTTAGCATGGCCCCATATTCGACCGCCGGATAGCAGGTACCGGCGATATTGGCGGTGGGAGCCGAACTTCCGTCCTCAGAAACCGACCAATAGGGGGAAGAAGAATAAGACATTACGATCGGGAATTTTCCTTTGCCTTCCCCTTGGGTGAACTCTTGGTTATAGGCTTCATCCCAGGTATTTACGGCTTTGGTGCCATTCGCCATCAAGTCTTTCCAGTAGTTAACGAAACCGTCTTTACCCTTTTCCTGTACCGTAGCCAGCAGCATCCCTAATCCGGTATCAGATTTGGCGGGATTCTCAATCACGGTCAAGCCTTTGTATTCTGGTTTTAGCAGGTCATCAAAGTTTTCGGGCACTTTCAGATTATGATCTTTGAAGTAGGCAATATCGTAGTTGGCGCACACATCGGAGCGGTCTAAAGGTAGCGCCCCCTCGGCCTCTTTAATCAAATATTTTTCCGCCGAGGATGGAACCTTAACTTTCGAGGGCGCGATTACCCCCGCCTTGGCTACCTTCACCACGTTATTGGCGGTCAATCCTACCGCCAGATCGCCCAGCGGAGAATCTTTACGCAAGATCAATTTGGAATCGAGGGTGCCCGATTCTTCCCCATTGACCAGCTTAATTTCCTGCCCGGTAGCGGCTTTAGCTTTGGCTAAAGATTCTTTGCCTAGCGTCCAACTACCATTGGTAACAATCGTCACCGTGCTGCTATCCCCCTTGGTGGGGGTGGAACTTTTATCGTTTCCACAACCGCTTAGTCCCAGAGCCAAAGCTCCGATTGCTAGGGTTGCGGTAAATCGCGCGAGTTTGCGCATATTTTCCCTCCATTTGTTAGGAGGGGACTTGCGGGCGCAAGTAAGAGACTCGACTTCCTGCGCCAGCATTACCTGGTTCAGGTGCGAGGGTCTGTCCAACTGGACACTCTCAGCCTATGCGGCTCCCCTGTCGTTACGGTCACCTCGAGCCTATCATCGGTGAATCTATTGCCGCTAAGAAGGTGCCGTCGCAACCGGGTAAAACGCGTCCTAGAAAAGTTTAGTTACCCAGGTCAAGGACGTCCTTATGGCGTCCCCCATACCAGCTGTTGGTGCGGCGCATGGCTGCCCGCTGAATCAAAGTGACTGCCACTCCCGAAATAGCGGCAAACAGCACTACCTCTAGCAGCGAAGACTGGGCTGCTTCCTCCCCGTCTTGCGGAGGTTTGTGTCCGGTAACCAGTTTCCAACCGGTATTAATCGCCAGGTTTGCGATCAAACCCGCACCCGCCAAACTGGCGGCGCTTGCTACTTTCCAGCCAATATCCATGCTTTGCCTTTCCGCTTTGATCGTTATTACTAACCTACCCTAGGCGGTCAATGTCTGTTCCCAAATCATTCTCACCTTCAGGGGGATCATCTCGGATCTCTCCCTTACTAGCGGATTCCTCCCGGGGTTCAGCGGAATCCTTTTGCTCTTTAAGTTGGGCAATTTCCCGGCTTACTTGATCTTTTTCGAGGGCGCGGCGTACCAGCTCGCGTTCCCGTTCCGTTGCTTGATGCCTTTGCGCTTCATGCTCGGCGTATTCCGAAATCAGTTCGCTGCCTTTCATCAGGCAGACGCAAACCAAGCCAATCAGGGAAAGAACCAGCAGCGGTACAAAAATATCTCCGAGGGCGCCCGCATAGGCATCCCGAACCACCTGTTGTTGGTCAGCGGTCAGTTTATCCAGTTCCAGGGTAGATAGATCCGCCATAGCGGCACTTTTCTTCCCTAGCTTTGCCATCCCGGCACTAACTTGACGAGCAATCTCCCAGGTAAACACGAAACCGCAGATTTGAATCCCGATCGCACCGCCCATCGAACGGCAAAAAGTAACTGTCGAGGTGGCAGCGCCCATATCGCGCAGTTTCACCCCGTTTTGTACCGCTAAAACCAGGTTTGGCATACTGGCACCTTGCCCGGCTCCCAATAGGAACATTCCCAGGGCGCAGAACCAGTAGGGACTGTTTTTATCAATCAGGGTAATGAAGAAGATCCCGAGACACATCACCACGAAACCGCCGACTACGAAACGTTTCCAGCGCCCTATTCGGGAAACCAGCACCCCGATCAAAGTAGAGGCAATAAAAGTACCGACCATCCCGGGCAGCAACGCCATCCCCGCGAGTGCTGGATTCATCCCCTTGGCGATTTGGAAAAACTGGGTGAAAAATAAGGGCGGAGCATTGAGTGCGGTTCCTACCGATATTGAACCTAAAATTGCCAGCAGAGTGGTGCGCTGAGTAAACATCCACATGGGCATGATGGGTTCGGGGAAATGCCGCTCCCACAAGACGAAAGCCACCAGGAAAAGTGCCGCTAAAACCAGCATCACCGCGGTTTGCCAGGAGGCAAAAGCAAAGGTTTTTCCAGCTAGGGATAACCAAATCAGGGCAGATGATACCGCCGCAGTTATCAGACCAGTTCCCAGGAAATCGATACGCGGTTTACTAATCTGCGCGGCTGGAACTTTCAAAAAACGCCACAGCACCGCCATAGCGGCCAGGGAGAAGGGGATAGAAACCCACAGACACCACCGCCACCCTAGCCAAGGGGTGGCCACGATAAACCCTCCCACCAGAGGACCGGAGATATTGGAGATGGCCATGACTGCCCCGATATACCCGTTATAGCGTCCGCGTTCGCGTGGCGGAATAATCAGCGCCATAACCACTTGGGTCAGCGACATGATTGAACCCATCCCTAAGCCCTGCACAATGCGGGTGAAAATCAGTTGCCAAGCCTCGGTAACCGCCCCTGATAGCAAGGATCCCAAGGTAAAAAGTCCGATTGCCCCCATCAAGAGTTTCTTCGAGTCATACATATCGGCAAGCTTGCCGGACACCGGGGTGGCTACCGTAGAGGCCAGCATCATAGCGGTGACGATCCAGGTGTATTGAGACTCGCTACCGCTAAGGGCTGACATCATGGTGGGCAAGGCGGTACCGATGATGGTCACCGACATTACTGCTACAAACAGCACCATCAGCAGCCCGGATAAAACTTGCATAACCTCAGAAGATTGCCGGGACGAGCCTTGGTTTTTTTGTATCATGCAACTCCTTGCAAACCGCGCTTACAGCTAAATTGTAGTCATTGGCAGAAAAAGTTATCCAGTTTAGTTACCAAATAGGCAGCATTTTCTTGCGAGGGGAAACCGAGGGGAAGATTGCAAGGGCTCGGTTTTACCGCTCCCACCAATTACCCAAATGTAGGCAAGCTAGTTCCAAGTAACTAGGAATGAGTCTTCGTCTACTACGGTTCCTGCAGCAACCTCTCCCAAGAGACGAGCCGCGTCCTCAAAGGCATGAGTCACCTTCATCCGTGCCACCCGTTCTACCCGGTTAAGACGGCGATTCCCTGGAGGCTGTCCGAGCCATTGCAGCTGGTAGATAGCAAAGGGTTTCCCGTGAGCGGGATGAAAGCGTAACGCACACGGAACCTGCGTGCTGGCTTCTACTCCCAGAAAGAAATCTGCACCTAACCCGAGGGAGCCGTAAAGAGCATAAGCGTCACTATCAGTCAGTTGGCTACCTACTTCTTGATCAAAGGCTGCCGCCTCTGCCGCTATCCAGGCCAGTTTCTCTTTGCCCAATTGGGTGGTAACCAAAGATTCGGCTTCCCGCTCCAGGCGCCGCTGGGAGCGGCTGGGACGTTCGGGGGCTCCCGGGTCCAGACTTAGCTCTCCCAATACCGGCTCTAGGAGTTCTTGCAGACTGGTTTTTTCTATCCAATAGGGCGAGTACACCGCTAAATTGACCGCCGAGTCTGGGTCGGGAGAAAGTATCTGCGCCGCCGCGTCTTTGGCGCTACTGCCTGCCCCCACTCGCAGGCTCCCCCCGAGGCGTCGGCAGATCGCCAGCAAGCCGCTAAGTACTTCAAATTCCAATCCGATGGGTTCACTGGCTGCAAAAGCGTCAGTAAGCAGGTCAACTCCGCGCAGTTCTTCCGCTAACTGTCCGGCGCGCATCTGGGGACAATCCAGGCGGAAGGCAATTTCACTATATGCAGGCAGCTTTAGGATTTCGCGGACGGACTGGTCAAGCTGGAAAGGACCGGCAAGTTCTGCCTGTCCGCTAAGCCGTAACCTGCCGGGAGCGAGCCACCCCGCGTCCTCCCAAAGGGAAACCGCTAGGGCTTCCACTTCCTCCGGGGTAACGTCCCCCGGGAAAACCACCAGCTGCGGGCAACCGATTTCGGTAAAGTCGCTCGCTGACAGCAGTCCCTGAGGCCGCATATAGGACGCTCCCGGATTAATAGCGGCCGCTTGTTTTTGGGCTTGTAATCCCTGCTCGGTTATTCGTACTGCGGGGATACTTCCAGTTTCTATCCGGGCAAAAGTTGAGGTATCGGTAAGCGGACTCTCGCTCACTGCACGTCTTCCATCTCCGGCACTTCACTACAAGTAAAGCGCAGGTAGGAACGGGAGGCGGTCGGACCGCGTTGACCTTGGTAACGAGAACCCCGCTCCTGGGATCCGTAGGGTTTTTCCGCCGGTGAAGATAGTTGGAAGAAACAGAGCTGACCAATTTTCATGCCCGGGTAGAGCAGGATCGGCATAGTGGCAGTATTCGATAGCTCTAAGGTGACATGACCGTTAAAACCGGGATCAATAAAACCGGCGGTGGAGTGAGTAAGTAAGCCCAGGCGACCCAGGGAAGATTTTCCTTCCAGGCGAGCCGCCAAATTGTCCGCTAGCTGTACCCGCTCCAGGGTCGATCCCAGCACGAACTCTCCGGGATGCAATACGAAGGGCGCACTCTCTCCCACGTCTACCAGGTGAGTCAGGTCATCTTGCGGTAAAGCGGGATCGATCACCGAATATTTATGGTTATCAAAGAGGCGGAAGTAGCGATCCAGGCGCACATCAATAGAGGCAGGCTGAATCATCTGCGGGTCGTAAGGATCAATCTCAATTTCCCCACTGTCACACAGTTTGGCAATGTCACGGTCAGATAAAAGCATGCCCCCAGTCTAACGCAGCCGGCAGCTCGGTTCGGAAAACTTCATATCTTAAAGCAGCAAGCTCGGCAAGATAAAAGCGCAGGAGTCATCGGCCATTAACTTTTCAGTCATAAAACGTTTATTACTTGGACGCCTACTCCTAAACTTTTAGTTCCTGACAGTTAATACTGGTGGCTTATCAATGAGACGTGTCAACTGAAAACGTTAAGCGGGCCGGCTCTGTTTCCCCAGCGTCCTCTCCCCCGGTACCCCCCAAAGCAGGAAAAAATCCCGCGGGTCCGGCGAAACGCTCTGACCGTCCAGACCGGAACGAAGGCTGGCTAGCAGCAGCGTTACTTATCCCCAACCTGATATTGCTGATGGTTTTTACCTACCGGCCACTGGTAGACAATATCCGCCTGTCTTTTATGGACTGGAACATTTCCTCTCCCCAGGCCACCTTTATTGGACTGGCAAATTATATTGAATGGTTTCAGGCTGATTCCACCGTGTGCATCGTACTAAATACGGTGATTTTTACCTTCGCCACCGTGGTCGGATCGCTAGTCCTGGGTTTGGTTATGGCGATGATCTTGGATCAAAAGCTCTTCGGACGTAACCTAGTCCGCTCCGTGGTTTTCGCGCCCTATATTATTTCCGGAGCCGCCATTGGAGTGGCTTTTCAATTCGTTTTCGACCCCAGCGTCGGCCTCATCCAAGACATCATGACTCGCCTGGGATTCACTGCTATCCCCGACTTCTACCAAAACCCCAAATGGGCGCTATTCATGGTGACCGTAACTTACATTTGGAAAAATCTAGGCTACACCTTCGTAATCTATCTAGCTGCCCTCCAAGCTAGACGAATAGATCTAGACGAGGCGGCAGAGATAGATGGAGCCTCCCCCTGGCGACGTTTCACTAAAGTCCTGTTGCCACAGCTACGTCCTACTACATTCTTCTTGTCGATCACCGTACTTCTCAACTCAATGCAAGTATTCGACATCATCAATGTGATGACCCACGGCGGTCCGCAGGGTACCGGCACCACCACGATGGTTTACCAAATCTACCAAGAAACATTCGTCAACTCCCGCGCAGGATATGGAGCCACCGTGGCCACCATCATGTTCTTAATACTGCTGGTGATCACCCTGCTGCAGGTGCGAGTTATGGACAGGGATAACCAATGAGTAACAAACTGGCATTCCGCAAACAGAAAGCGAAAGCGCACACCCACGAAGAAACCGTGCACACCTCAGTCGCATTCAAAATAATCGGTTATATCGCGATGCTAATCGCCTTTCTGGGAATCATGATCCCGATTTATTGGATCGTGCTGACCTCATTTAAAACTCAAGGCGATATTTATACGCATCCGGCAACCTATATCGCCAACCCCTTTACCACCGAGAACTACCAGGCAGTCAGCAGTGAGATTCCCTTGCTCACCTACCTGCGGAACTCGTTGATTATTACCATCGTGCTCTCCGCGGTGAAAATCCTCCTGGGGGTGCTCTCGGCTTATGCCTTAGCGCTACTGCGCTTCCCCGGCCGCAACCTGGTTTTCATCTTGATTATCGCCTCCTTACTGGTGCCTAACCAGATCACCGTTATTTCAAACTATTCGCTAATCGCGGGTATGAACATGCGCAATACCTTTGCCGGGATTATCTTGCCTCTGGCAGGTACCGCTTTCGGTACCTTCCTCATGCGTAACCATTTCCTGTCGCTTCCTACCGAAGTGATCGAAGCGGCTCGAATGGATGGAGCCGGCCCTCTAAAGCTGCTGTGGCGAGTCGTATTACCCATGTCGTGGCCAACTTTATCCGCATTTGCCCTGATCACTATCGTTAACGATTGGAACGAATACCTGTGGCCATTTTTGATGTCAGAGGACGAACGTACCGCTCCTATTCAAATCGGATTGACTTTCCTTCAAAACAACGAGGGTCTCACCAATTGGGGCCCGGTCATGGCTGGCACGGTGCTAGCTGTGATTCCCCTCTTGATCGTGTTTTTCATATTGCAGAAGAACATGATCAAGGGACTTACTACCGGGGCAGTTAAGGGCTGACCCCAACAAGCAGAAAGGTAAAAATGAATCGCACACGGAAATTGCTCCTGACCGGAGCCGCAGTTGCATCCCTGGTGCTGTCGGGATGCGCCGGCACTTCCCCCTCAGGATCTGTCGAGCAAAATGACCCGAATGCTAAGGTGACCCTGGACGTTTGGTCTAACCACCCGGCTAACTCGAAAGATACCGAGAAAGAGATTATTGCCGCTTTCGAGAAGGAAAATCCCAATATCAAGATTAAGCTCACCGACGCCGGAAAAGACTACGAGGAAGTGGCACAAAAGTTCAACGCCGCCCTCACCGGTGGACAAACCCCGGACGTGGTGGTTGCTTCCGACGTTACCTGGTACAACTTCGCGCTGAATGATAATTTTGCTCCCCTAGATGACCTGATGAAAAAGGTGGATGCAAACCCCGATGACTACGTAAAGTCGCTTTACGATGAATACACCATTGATGACAAGCACTACGCGGTTCCCTATGCGCGTTCAACTCCGCTTTTCTACTACAACAAAGACCTCTTCAAGAAAGCGGGACTTCCCGACCGCGGTCCGAAGACCTGGGAGGAATGGAATAAAGATTTCGCGCCTAAGCTAAAGGCCTCCGGGGTACTACCCCTGTCTATTCCTGACGGATCTAACTATTTGGATTGGTACTTCCAGGGCATGATCTGGTCGATGGATGGTTCCTATTCTAAAGATTTGACCGTCAACGTTGCCGATGAAAAAGGCGTGGCTGCTGGCAAGTTCCTGCAAGACCAGTTCAAGAACGATTACTTCAAAGCCACAAAAGATGCCACTGTTCCGTTCACTACCGGACAAGCAGCCGCAATGCTCGAATCTACCGGCTCACTGCAAGGCGTTGAAGAAGACGGAAAAGTTAACGTAGGTACCGCTTTTCTACCTACTCCCGAGGGCGTACCCGGGGTATCTACCGGAGGGTGCGGCCTAGCAATCCCCGCGAACTCTAAGAATCAAGAGGCGGCTGCCAAGTTCATTGCCTTCCTTACCAATACCGAGAACACTGTAAAGTTCTCGCAGGCTACCGGGTATATGCCCGTAAAAACCTCTGCGGTTGACTCGGAAGAAACTAAGTCCTATATCAAAGAGCACCCCAACTTCCAGACCGCTCTGGATCAGCTACCTAAGACCCAGGCGCAAGATGCTGCCCGCGCTTATGTTTCGGGGGGCGGTCAAAAGATCGGTGCCGCTTTAGACAAGATTGCGCAAGGCGAGGACGTACAGTCCACTTTCGATGCTTTGCAAAAAGATCTGCAAAAGATCATTGACAGCCAGATCAAACCAAAACTGGATAAGAAGAAGTAACTATTAGGGCGCCTGGCGCCACAAGGAAAGGAAATGCCTTGGCTAGCGTGACTTTCGACAATGCATCCCGCCTGTTTTCAGGGGCAAGCAAACCGGCAGTTGATTCCCTGAACCTCCATATTGAGGACGGTGAATGCGTAGTCTTAGTGGGACCGTCTGGCTGCGGCAAATCCACATCGCTGCGGATGGTGGCCGGCCTGGAGCCGGCCACCTCCGGGCGCATCCTGATCGGCGGTAAAGACATGACCGGGGCGCGTCCGCGCTCGCGGGACGTGGCGATGGTATTCCAAAGCTACGCCCTCTACCCCAATATGACAGTCGCTCAAAATATGGGTTTCGCCCTAGAAAATAAGGGGATGCCCAAAAACAAAATTAAGGAACGGGTGCAGTGGGCAGCCCGGCTTTTGCAGCTGGAAGATTTGCTGGATCGCAAACCTGGCGCCATGAGCGGAGGACAACGACAAAGGGTCGCCATGGGACGCGCCATTGTCCGCAAACCCACCGTATTCTGCATGGATGAACCGCTATCAAACCTGGATGCAAAACTGCGGGTTTCGATGCGGGGAGAGATTGCCACTTTACAAAGAGAACTGGGAGTAACCACCGTTTATGTCACCCATGACCAGGTGGAGGCCATGACTATGGGTCATCGCGTAGCGGTGATGGAGTCAGGGGTACTCCAACAGGTAGCTACCCCTACGGATCTTTACCGCAATCCGGTAAACACTTTCGTTGCTTCCTTCATCGGTTCCCCGGCGATCACCTTGTTCACTCTGCCTATTAATTCTGAAGGTCAAGCCCTGTTGGGGGACTTGCCAGTACCGATTCCTAGAACGGTGCGCGCCCAGGTAAAAGAGCAAGTGATATTAGGGGTGCGCCCAGAATCTTGGTTACCCGCCAGCAGCGAGGAGGCGGCGCTTACCTTGACTACCCACCTAATCGAACGTTTAGGTAGTCAGGCCTTCCTTTACGGGCAACCCCCGGAAAAGGTAGCTGCTACCCCGGATCGAGTTGCGGTGCTATTGCCGCGAGGGGTATTCCCCGATCGGGGCGAGATCTATCGGACGAAGCCCAATTTAGAAGAACTTTATTTCTTCGATCCGGTTACCGGACAGGCCGTGTCTGAGGGGGCATCTTTGGCGGTCCCGGAAGTTGGCTAATCAGGGTCATAAGACCGGGCAGTTAACTTAAACGGTCACGAAGAGCAGACCGGGAGACGGCTAAACCTTGCGATCTCCTCCCCTTGCTAACGATCAGTTCAGAAAATAATCCCTTCCCCCGATGGTTTTGCAAATCTGTGCAACCCCGTCGGGGGAACTAATTGCAGCTAAAAGCCTTTTAGCTTATGAGAGGACGTGTATTTACAAAAAAATCCCGCGCGAATATGTGCAAACTCTCCACTATCCGCACGAGATTTAAGCGTGAGCGATACCCTAAAAATGAGCCGCAGGAGCAGATTCTGGGGCAGTTATTGACGCGCGGCAGCGACGCTGCGTTCGATTCTGGAGGCAAAGGGTGAGAAAACTAGAAGTCGATGTGGTGGTGATTGGTGGCGGCGCCACCGGCAGCGCCGTAGTACGCGACGTTGCCATGCGAGGATTCAAAGCCGCACTGGTAGATCGGGTTGATTTAGCTCAGGGAACCACTGCTAGGTTCCACGGGTTACTACATTCGGGAGGCCGTTACGTAAAATCGGATCCCGAATCCGCAACTGAATGCGCAGAGGAGAACGACATCTTACGGAGAGTTGTTCCGCATGCCATTGAGGATACCGGTGGCTTATTCGTTACCACTTCAAAGGACAGCGAAGAGCACGCAGATATTTTCTTAGAGTGTGCCAACAACACTAAAGTTCCAGCCTATGAAATTTCTCCGGCCGAGGCTCTCAAACGTGAGCCCCGTCTGGATCCGAAGCTCAAGCGAGCTTTCGCGGTACAAGACGCCACTATTGATGGCTGGAAAATGGTTTGGGGATTTGCCCACTCCGCTAAAGAGTATGGCGCAGAAATCCTCCCCTACCACTGGGTTACCGGTATTGAAGTCACCAATGGAGCAGTCAGCGCTGTCACTTGTGAGGATCACAAGAACGGTGGGGAAAAAGTCCGCATCGACTGTAAGTTCATCATTAACTGTGGCGGCCCTTGGGCCGGCGAAATCGCCGCTATGGCAGGTTGCCATGATGTGAACGTGGTTCCGGGCGCCGGGATCATGATCGCCATGAATCACCGCATCTGCCAACACGTAATCAATCGGTGCATTTACCCTTCAGATGGGGACTTGATTGTTCCTGCCCATCAGGTGGCGATTATCGGCACCACTGACCAGGTGGCGCCTAGCGCTGACTTCCTACAGATAAAAGACAAAGAAGTACAGCAAATGTTAGACGCAGGGGATGCTCTCCTGCCAGGGTTCCGTCATTCTCGTCCTCTGCACGTATGGGTAGGGGCTCGCCCACTGGTTAAAGACAACCGGGTGGCAGCTACCGATTCGCGCCATATGTCCCGCGGTATGTCAGTTATGGATCACGAGGAACGCGACGGGGTCAAGGGCATGCTCACCGTGGCGGGTGGCAAACTTACTACCTGCCGTCTGATGGCCGAACGTGCTGTAAACATTATGTGCGACATTATGAAGGATGAGCGTCCTTGTCGCACCGCTCAGGAAGCGGTTCCCGGTCAAGAGGGCGCCCGCCAGCACCGGCTTACCGATCGCCTGCAGGCACGGGAAAAAGAGTGGAATAAAGATCAGATTATTTGCGAATGCGAACTGGTTTCGCGGCGAATGGTGGAAGAAACTATTCAAGAATTCCCGAATGCTTCTCTCGATGATCTGCGCCGTCAGCTCCGCATTGGGATGGGGCCGTGCCAAGGCGGATTCTGCTCTATGCGTTGCGCCGGCATCGTTAACGAACAGGGCGCCGCCTCAGTTGAACGGGCAACCAATATGATTTCTCTATTTATGAAGAATCGTTGGATTGGTATTAAACCGATTCTTTTCGGAGAGTCTGCCCGCGAAACCGCCCTCGATAACTGGATTATGCAGGGCATTTTCGACCTGGAGCATGCACCTGGCAAAGGACAACTGAGCGAGGTCAAACTCAACCCGGTTGAGCAAGAACGCGATAAACAGGAACGTGAAGCCGTAAAGGAGGCACTAGCGTGAGAGACGTAGTAGTAATCGGTGCTGGCCTTTCCGGTCTTAGCGCTGCAGTTCGGCTACTTAAGGCCGGACGGGAAGTTGATTTAATAACCAAGGGCATCGGGGGAATCCAGCTCGGTCAAGGCACTGTAGACCTATATGGATACAGCCCGGAGCGGGTAGATAATCCTCTCGCGGCGATCGACAAGTTACCTCAATCCCACCCTTACGGGAAACTGGGATCCCAGGCAGTTGCCGATTCTGCTAACTGGCTGAAAGAGCAGCTAGGGACAGAATTACTCGCCGGCAACCCCGATAAGAACGTATTCTTGCCCACCTGCCTGGGTGCTTGGCGCCCCACCTGCCTACCCCAACCGTCAATGCTGGCGGGAGCGCCTGAGGATGGCAAGAAGTACGTAATCGTGGGGCTGCGCCGCCTCAAGGATTTTTATCCTCAATTGGTAGCCGAAAATCTGGAAAAGGAAGAGATTCCCGGTGGAGGTAAAGTTTCGGCTCGCCATATCTGGATAGATATCCCGGTACGCCACGATGAGGCCGACACTTCCGGTTTGAACTTCGCCCGCGCCCTCGACACCGAAGATTTCCGCGCCAAATTCTGTGACGAAATTAAACGTTATTTGAAAGACGGGGAAGTAGTCGGTTTCCCCGCGGTGCTGGGATTGAAAGATCGGGGCGCTTGGAAGGATATCGCCCACCGCCTGGGGCATGAGGTGTTCGAGATCCCGATTCTACCGCCTTCTATTCCGGGGATGCGGATTAACGAGACCCTCACCCAAATGGTGCGGGATCTGGGAGTACGTTACATTATCGGCAGTGAAGTAACCGGCCTTAACGTTAGTGACGGCCGGGTTGAATCCGTGACCTTTGATTCTGCTGGTTCGGAGACGACCCTTAAAGCTAAGCACTTCATCTACGCTGGTGGCGGCTTCGAATCCGGTACGTTGCATGTGGATTCTTACTGGAACGTTACCGAACGAGCCTTTGATTTGCCGCTGGCACTCCCGACCGGGCCACTAGTTCATGATGACTATTGGGGACCAGACCAGCCCCTGTTCGAAGTGGGGGTACAGGTCGATTCCCAGATGCGGGTACTGGATGCTTCCGGGGATCCGCTATATCAGAACCTTTACGCCGCTGGCGGGTTGCTAGCGGGAGCCACCCGGTGGCGGGAAAAGTCCGGTGAAGGCATTGCTCTAGCTTCCGCTTTGCGGGCTTGTGACACGATTTTGGGGGATACCAATGACTAAGGATTTACGTAATAAACCCGAGTTCAATCCATTAATGCGCGCCAGCTTAGATGCTTGCGTCAAATGCACAATTTGTGAAACCCAATGCCCGGTAGCAGCGGTCACTCCCCTTTTCCCGGGGCCTAAATATGTCGGTCCTCAGGCGGAGCGTTTCCGCAAGGGACTTTCGGTTGACCACACCATTGATTACTGCTCCAGCTGCGGGACTTGCACCTTGGTATGTCCGCAGGGTGTGAAGGTTGCAGAGCTCAACAACGTGGCGCGTGCCGCGATGAAGCAACAAAATGGACGTCCGTTGCGCGACGTGCTCATCTCCAACACCATGTTTATGGGCAAGGCGATGACCCCGGTGGCGCCGCTGGCGAACTGGGCGCTACGGCAAAAACCGATTCGTCAGATCGTGGAGAAAACTTTCGGGGTTCACCATGAAGCTCCAATGCCGGTAGCTGACGGGTTTAGTTTTGAAAAATGGTTCAAGAAGCATACCCGCACTGCTCCTGCTCCTACCAAGGGCAAGATCGTGTTCTTCCACGGTTGTGCGGGTGAATTCTTCGAAACCACTACTTCTATTCGCTCAGTGCAGATTCTCGAGCACTTGGGATACGAAGTACTGGTACCTCCCCATGGTTGCTGTGGTCTAGCGCAGCAGTCTAACGGTCTTTATGACGGGGCAAAGAAGCTGATTCGCAAGCTGGCGCATGATTTGAATGTCCCCGGGGATGACCTAACGATAGTTGGTTCTTCCGGTTCCTGCGTGGGTATGGTAAAGCATGAGGCGCGCGAGATTCTGGGAGTCCAAGATGAGGAGCTCGAGCAGGTTTCGCGGCGCATCTGGGATATTTCCGAGTTCCTGCTGGATCTGTATGACAGGGGCGAACTGGATCTGGATAATCTGGAGCCGATGAACCTGACGGTTACTTATCACGCTCCCTGCCAGCTCAAGTCCACGGGGATCGGTACCCCGGGCAAGCAGCTGCTGGATAAGATTCCCGGGCTGACGGTTCACGAATCAGGAGCCACCTGCTGCGGGATCGCCGGCACCTACGGTTTGAAACGCGAAAAATATGACATTGCACAGGCAGTAGGCAAGACCGCATTCGATAAGATTAAGAGTACCAACTCTGACCTGGTCGTTTCGGATACCGAGACTTGCCGCTGGCAACTGGAGAAGGGCGGCGGCAAGCCGGCTGTTCACCCGATCTACTTGTTGTTTGAGGCCATGGGGCTAAAAGATAGCTAACACTAAGTTAACCGGGGCTTAGGCTCCGCTTGCTGGGTATCTATTTTTGAGGACGCAGCTAGGCTGGTTTTTTCAGGACGCGACTTATAGCTTCGGCGATAGGTAAGTCGGGTTCTAGCCAGTCTAGCTGCGTTACTTTTTCTGCTGGACTCCACTGCAAGCTGAGATGGGAATCCCCCGCCTGTAGGAACGGTAGCTCGCGGGGATGGTAAATCATTACTCGCATCTGGGCGCCTTTAAGTAGCGGCCAGTTCCCCGCCGGGAGCGGTCCGGGCAAGATTTTCTCCAACTGATAGGAAGGAATCTCCCAATCGAGTTCCTCTTTTATTTCCCGCACCAATGCTGTTATCGGTTCCTCGCCCTCGCGCACTTTCCCGCCCGGTAGTTCCCATTTGCCGCGTAGTTTTTCCGGGTAGGAACGCTGCGCACATAGTAGTTTCTCGTCGCAGATGGCCGCTAGCGCTACTACCAAAGTCATTTATTCCTCCCTGGGATTGTTGCCGACAGTAGCCGGTTAGCCCACCGTTCACGGTCATTTGTTCTCACTTTAACCGCTCGTTTTGAGTGGAGCGCCGCTACTGGTTATACTCTAAAGGCGGCTAGATGCCAACGCGGGTGTAGTTCATCGGTAGAACGACAGCTTCCCAAGCTGTAGAGGCGAGTTCGATTCTCGTCACCCGCTCCACTATGACGTCGAAAATGATAAGTAGGCGTTTGCGTTAGCGAGTATGCCCCAAGGGGGTCAAAGCGTTAGCGAGTGTATAGCGCGTTTTCCCTGACCTGCGGAAACGCTTTCCTCTCTTTTGGTTGAGCGGGCGTTTGCGTTAGCAGGCGTTGATTTGATCGAGGCGGACGCTATGATCGGCGACCTCGGTAACGAGTTCGGCATCGTGGGTGATGACGATGACGACGGCACCGGTGTCAGCGAGTTTACGCATTACTCGGGAAATCGCGACAAGGTGCTTGTAGCCAACACCCGAGGTCGGCTCGTCGAAGATGTAAACTTTCTTGTTCGCAGCCAGTGCTGTAGCAATAACCAGACGTTGACGTTGCCCGCCAGAGAGTGCTTGCGGATGATCAGCCTCGTGGTCGGCAAGGTCGAGTTCTTCAAGGATCGCGTGGGCATCGATGTGTTGCTTTTCGGCTTTGGTCGTGCCGAGCGTGACTTCGTCAATGACGGTATCTGAGAACAACTGTCGGGTAGGGTCTTGCATCACAAGGTAGGCGTCGCGGCTGGTGAATTTTTGTCCGCCGAGTGTGATGGAGGCACCTTTGGCTTTTTCGAGTCCGCAGATGATGCGTGCCAGTGTTGATTTCCCTGACCCGCACGGGCCGAGGAGCGCTGTGATTTTCCCTGCCGGAAACAACACGTGGTTAATATTGAGGACTGTGTTTCCGTGGCGGTAGGCAAAGGTGAGGTTGTCGATCGTGAGCCCGTTCCCTGCTGGTGGCGGGAGTTGTGGAATGGACACGGGAACAAGGGACCGTAGTCCAAGGTGTTTGCGTTCCGCCTCTGGCGTGGCGTAGAAGTCCTCGCCGGTTGCGGTGAGGACGATGTTGCCTTTGTCGAAGCAGTAGACACGGTCAGCGATCCCGGAAAGGAAACTTAGCCGGTGTTCAGCAATGATGATGGTGTGTCCATCGGTTTTGAGGCTGGCGATGAGTGTGGCGAGTTGGTCGATAACGTCAGCGGACAAGTTCGCGGTCGGCTCGTCAAAGACGATCAGCGACGTGTTGTTGCACATGGCGACGGCGCAGGCCACGCGTTGCATCTGTCCGCCTGATAGTTGTGTGACGCGGGATTCCAGCAGGTCGGCGATACCTAACTCGGCTGCAACCTCGTCAATGCGCGCACAAATCTCCTGCGGATCGCGGCCGAGGTTTTCTGGGCCGAAGGCGAGTTCTTGGCGCACGTGGGTGGTGTAGAACTGGGTGCGCGGGTTTTGAAACACTGTCGAACAGTGGTGGGCAAGGCGTGGCAGGTCTGTTTGTGCCACGTCAATGTTGTCGACTGTGACGTTTCCGGTGAGGTCGCCGTCGTGGAAGTGCGGGATGAGCCCGTTAAATAGCCGTAGTGCGGTGGTTTTTCCTGACCCTGACGCGCCACACAGCAAGGTGACGGTTCCGGGTGTGATGGTGATGGTTGCGTCGTTGATTGAGGGGTGGTCTGCTCCTCGATAGGTGAAGGTGACGCCGGTGGCTTGGGCTGTTGTCATAGGACGATTCTCCATATCGCGAAGCCGATAACGATGAGCAGAATGCCTGCGTCGATCACACGGAATTTCACGACTGTGACTGAGGTGGGCTTTGCGGTTCCGCCCAGTCCGCGCACGAGGGCAGCAGATGCCAGTTCGTCCCCGCTGCGTACCACGGTCGATAGCAGCGGGATTGTGAAGTATTGCGCCGCGCGCAGGGAAAGCGTGGACATGCCGCGTAGTTTCATGGCATCTGAGATCGCTTTAACCTCGTGGCCGATCACGGGCAGCACACGTAAGGCAACCGAGATTGGGATCGTGAAACAGGTCGGGATCCGTGAGCTGGCGAGTGCTTTTTGCAAGGTGGCGGGTCGGATCACGCCGATCGCGTAGGCTCCCATTCCTGCGCTGACACTGAATCGCCACATCCACTGCAAAAACAGCACGAGGAACGCGCTGGCCGTTGACTTCCACACCAGTGGTATCGCGAAGATGAGCCCGCCGGGGACCGCAAACGTGGCCAGGTAGACGGCCACCCAGCTCGGGCGCACGAGCGTGTTGGGGTTGATCGCAGCGCTCGCCAGCATCACGGCGGCGAATCCGCCCAGAGCACACACGAACCACGGCGAGTAGGCACTGTAGATCGTGGTGGAGACGATGACGAGCGCTACGATAATCGTGCGCGGGTCGGGAAGTTTAGACAAGACCGGCCCGTTCAAAGTGTTTGCGCGCGACCCTGGTTCCCAACAGACCAGCAAGCCAGCCAACGATGAGCATCACGACGAAGAAGCCCAGTAGAATCGGAATCGTGACAACCTGCGCCATCTTGGCGGCGTACTCTGCGCCCATTTGTTCGGCGATTTGCGACATATATGCGTCTTGGTTCATAAATAGCGGCATCCACGGTGACACGTAGATCGGCAGAATAAACAGTGCGTATGCCAGCGGGACGCGAACCTTCACGTTCTTCGGTCCCTTGGTGATGACTAGGTCGGCGAGCAGGCCGAACACAGCGGCCACCGCGATGCCTCCCACCCAGTGACCGGTCACGAAAAAGAGGATTTCGATGATAATCAGCATGATTGTCAACGCCCCCATCTTCGGAGTGCGTGCTGTGAACAGCGCAAAGACGATGCCGTTAACGAGGATAGAAAGCAAGAAACCGGCATACATGGCGGCGGGGATGAACCCGAGCATTCCGAATGCAAACACGATGACGAACATCAAAGCGGTGAAGACGCCAATGTTGATGAAGTCGCGCGCGTTGAGGCGCGAGGACGTGGGTGTGGACATAGTTATTCCTTTCATGATTATGAACAGTGCTGTGTTTTAGACGAGTTGCCATCCGGCGGCGTTGATGCGTTCTTGCCAGAAATCGCGGTATTGGCCAGACTGGTTGACCAGCTCGTCGTGAGGCCCGCGCTGAGCGATACGCCCACCATGGGAGAGCACAATGATTTGGTCAGCTTGGCGAATGGTTTCAAGTTTGTGGGCGATGACAATCAGTGTGGAGTGTTTGCGTAGCTCATTCATCGCCGCAACAATGTTGGCTTCATTTTCCGCGTCCAACGCGCTGGTGGCCTCATCGAACAGCACGATCGGGGCCTTCTTCACCAAGGCGCGAGCGATGGACACTCGTTGGCGTTCCCCACCTGACAGTGCACGCCCGCCAGAACCCGCCAATGAATTCCAGCCGTCTGGGAGGCGGTTGACGATTTCCGTCACGCCCGACAGGTCAGCCGCCCATCGAATCTCTTCATCGGTGGCTTCTGGGTTGCCAAGGCGAATGTTGGCTTCGAGAGTGTCGTTGAATAAGTAGACGTCTTGGAAGACGAGAGACACCTGGCGCATCAGGTCTTCGATGGTCTGCTCGCGCACGTCCACTTCGCCAACGCGCACGCTGCCGGACTGCACATCCCAGAAACGTGCAACCAACCGGGCGATCGTCGTCTTCCCGCACCCAGATGGACCAACCAGGGCACACATGCCACCTTGCGGGACATGGAAGGAAATATCACGGAGAACCGGGGTGTCCGGATCGTAGCTGAAGGTGACGTCCTCGAAACGAACATCACCAGGGGCGTTTATCGGTGTAGAGGCATCGGGTTCGGACAGTTCGGGGGCATCCATGACCTTGTCGACGTGGTTCATCTGCTGGCGGCGTTCTTCCAGCCCGGTCATGCAGCCACCGATGTCTTGGAGCATGGTGGTGAACCGCAGGCACATGCCGATGGTGACCACAGCGTTCAGCGCATTCATTTGCCCGCCGAGGGCGAGTTGGGCGGTCAGCCAGATCATCACCACAATGAGCGCTTGGACGAACATTCCATTAATCAGGTTCGCTAATGTTTCGATCCACAATGCTTTGCGACCCTTGCGGTCAGCCTGTTTGAATGCCCGATCAAGGGCCGGGTAGTCGTCGGCGACATGGCAGGAGCGCAGCGCGCCTTGGCAGGTGGCGAATTCGACCATGCGAGCCGCCAGCTCCGATTCGGCTGGTTCGGAAACCTGCTTACCTTTATCAAGAAGCACGCGGGAAATATGGAGGAAGGCGAGCATGATCGGGAAGGCGATCGTCAAGGTCAGGCCCAGTCGCCAATCCCAGAACCAGGTTCCCACAGTGATCACCAGCACGGCTGAGAGTTTTTGGACGAGGGAGAAAATGAAATGTGCCGCCGACTCGCCCAAGTTCATCATTTCCTGGGTGACCATGCGCGACAGCCGTCCAGAGCTACCCGAATCGAACACTCCCAACGGTAGGCGGGCTACCTTGTTGCCGACCGCTTGGTGGACGTCGTGAATGAATCCGAGCGCGCCGATATAGCCGGTGCGCATGCCATAAAACTCCGTGCCCACGCCCAGCATCGCGATCACTGCCAAGGCGATGAGCCAGCCCGAAAACGACAGCCCCCACACCGGCATTCCGGTTGCTAGGGCACTTGCTGCGGGAAGCAGAGTCAGCAGGGCAAAGCCGTGACACAGTCCTGAGACCGCACCCCACGCTTGACCGACCGAGAGGTCTCGCCACGAGGCGGGTTCCATCAAACGCTTAAAGCGTGGCAGCAATAGTTGATTCATCGTGTCATCTCCTCGCATGCACCTTGGGCAAGAAGTGCCTGATAGTGCGCATTACCCAACAGCTCGTCGTGTTTACCGACCACAGCAATGCGCCCGCGTTCCATGACGACGATTTGGTCTGCCCCTCTGATCGAGGCCAGTCGGTGGGCGATCACAATCACGGTTCTGCCTTTGGCAAGAGTCGAGAGAGCTTGTTGGATTTTCGATTCCGATTCCGGGTCCGCCATCGCCGTCGCCTCGTCCAGCACCAACACTGGGGCATCAACCATGAGCGCCCGAGCGATTGCGATACGGGCTGCCTGGCCGCCCGAAACGTGAGTGTCCTCCCCCAACACGGTGTCGTAACCATCTGGCAGGCTCATGATGAACTCGTCGATCTGCGCTGCTCTCGCCGCCTGCCGCACCTGATCCAAGGTTGCGTCTGGCGCGCCCAGGGAAATGTTGTTGTGGATGGTGTCGCGAATAAGCTGTGCATCTTGCAGGACGAATGCAACCGTCGAATACAACACATCCTGGGAAATGTTCTTTAGATCAACCCCGCCGATAGTGATCGTGCCAGCGTCCGGGTCATCGAAGCGGGCCATTAGACTTGCCAACGTCGATTTGCCCGCACCCGACGGGCCAACCAGCGCGGTCACTGTGCCTGCCGGAATGCTCAGGCTTACCTCGTCTAATGCCTGGGTGTCGTCATAGGCATACGACACACCCCGAATCTCGATATCATGACCGTGTGGTGTCTGTGGTGCATCGGGCTGACTCAACGCCGGTAGCTCCATGACGTTCACCAGCCTCACTGCCGCAGACCCTGCGAGCTGGTACGACCAGGCGATTGTCGCGACTGTCATCAACGCTCCCGGCAACACCAAGGCAATCAACGTCGTCGCTATCACCTCGTAGATGCTCACCCAACCGGCGTTCATCATCAACGCGCCACCGCCAAGGTTCACGATCAACAACACCGGGATCGACACCCACGAAAATGAGGCGACCGACATCGACACCAGCGGCATACACCACGCCCGGTAGAACTTAGAAAACTCGTTAGCTGCATCTAAATAGGCTTTATGTGCTTGGCCGACCTTGCCGAACGCTTTCACCACTGAGATACCGGCAACGAACTCGGCCATCGTTGCCGAAACCTGAGCGAGCTTGGTATCCATTTGCGCGGTCTTCTCATTCATCCCACGCATCGACATGCCATACATGCCCACATAAATCGGAATCGTCGCAATCGACAGCAACGCGAGTCGCCAATCCACCACAAACGCATACATCAACAAGGCGAGCGGGGATACGATCGCGTTCAGTTTCTCTATCGGCCCGTGCGCGATCACTGTGTGCACCGTGGCCGTATCATCCTGAATGGTCTTGCGGATCTTCCCCTCACCCTCGCGGGTAAACCACGACAGCGGAGCAGTCGACATTCGGGCGGCAATTTGCCGACGCATCTGATTACGCAACGACAGGTCAATAAAATGCGTCACGCCCAATGCAACAAAATATAAAGTCAACCGGGTCATGTATGCGCTGACGAGGAGCATGACGATCCAGTTCACCCGCGCCGGGTCCACCTGGTCTTGCATAAGTTCTCTGCCAAGCTCCACCAAAGCCACATACGGGGCAATGGCCAACACCCCGGAGGCGAACGCTAAGACCTGCGCGACGAACAGTTTGCCTTTCACCGGCTGCGATAGCTGACGGATCGCGTTCTGGCCAGCGACAGATTTTTCCTTCGCGGATCCATACTCGCCTTCAACAACCTGATCTGTTACACTATCGTCCACGTAAACACCGTCCTTATTAGGTAAGTCTAACCTTACTTTATTTCTGGGAGGTGTGTCTAACCGTGCACGTCAACCGCTACAATATCACCCTTGCAGGGTCATGCTCACCTGTTCACCGGTGCGGAATACGAATCGGATCGTATCCTCGTCTACGATGGCGTGGTCGATGAGTGCGCTCCACTGGGCGGGGCGGAACTCGCTCACAGGTTCGCCTGCCAGATCGTCTAGGGCTGTGGTGACGGCGGCATGCTTGGCGGTGTTCGCTGCAATATCTGCCTCTAGGCTTGTTTTGCGTGCGAGTGTCTTACGGTAGGCAGTATCGAGCTCTGTGTACTTGTTTTGGTAGGCGTCTTGGTCGAGCGCGCGTTGCTGGTTTTCGGCTATCAGTGCTTCGATCTGCTCAGTGAGTTCCACGATTTTTGTTTGGCAAGCGGCGGCTTGTTCTTCCATACGGCTCGTATCAAACATGGAGTCAAAGATTTGCAGTAGGTGGCTTTGCCGTGGCTGGCGGGCGATCAGTTGGTTGAGTGCTTGGACGAAAGCGTTCTTGATATGTTCGTCTTTCACCGTCGCGCTGCTGCAAGGGTGTTCGCCTGCGTATTTGTGGTTGCATTGCCAGACTGTGTACTTATATTTCGTGTTCGACGCCCACGTTTTACGCCCATACCATGCACCACACTGCGCACACTTGAGCCGGGTGGAGAATAAGCCGACTTTTGCTGACGATATGTTGCCATGCCTGGTGGTGAGCTCGTATTGCACCTGATCCCAGATGCGCGGAGCAATAATCGGCTCGTGATTGCCTGTTACGTAGTATTGGGGTACTTCGCCTTCGTTGACCTTCATCTTCTTAGTAAGGAAATCGGTGGTGAACGTCTTTTGCAGCAGGGCATCGCCCTTGTATTTTTCATTCGACAGGATGGAACGCACTGTCGACGTTGACCACACTTCTTTCCCACGCGGGGTGAGAATCTTGCGGGCAGCGAGCTCGGTTTTGATCTCACTGATAGCCATCCCGTCAAGGAAAAACTGGTAGATCAACCGGACAGTCGGTGCCTGGGTTTCATCGATGACGAGACTGCCGTCCGCTCCTTTCTTGTATCCGAGCAGCGACTTGTAGGGCACCATGACTTTTCCATCGGCAAAACGTTTCCTGTGTCCCCAGGTGACGTTTTCGGAGATAGAGCGGGATTCTTCCTGGGCCAGGCTGGACATGATCGTGATGAGCAATTCGCCTTTGGCGTCAAAGGTGTAAATATTTTCCTTTTCGAAGTACACCTCCACTCCCACTTCTTTGAGTTTCCTGACTGTGGTCAAGGAGTCGACCGTGTTGCGAGCAAACCGGGACACACTCTTGGTGAGGATCAGGTCGATTTTGCCTGCCAGGGCGTCATCGATCATGGTTTGGAATCCCTCACGGCGCTTCATAGAGGTGCCAGAGATACCTTCGTCGCAGTACATGCCCGCGAACTGCCAATCATTACGGGAGCGAATGTAGGTGGTGTAGTAGTCGATTTGCGCCTCGTAGGAGGAGGTTTGTTCTTCCATCTCGGTAGAGACTCGCGCGTAGGCGGCGACCCTTCTGCGTGCCGGTACACCAGACAGGGTTGTGACAGTTCCGGGTTTCTTTGTTGCGGGTATCGCAGTGACCGTGCGACTCACACCAACCTCCCCTCACTGGTTAAGCCCACCGGCGTCATAGTTCCATCCGCGAGGTGGAATGTGAGCTGATGCTCGAAGGCTTCAATCATCACGATCTGCTCAACAACCGACACAGGGTCGAAACTTTGGGTGCCGAGCACATCTGCGCAGGCGTGTTCGAGGAGCGTTTCGCGCAGATTATGCCCCCTACAGGGGTTGCCGTTCCCGGTACAGGCACTCCAACATCGCCAAAACTTATACGAGGTTCCAGACTTGTAGGTGCGGGTTTTGCGTTGATAGTTCTTCCCACACGCGCCACAACAGATCCGTCCAGTGAACACGCCCGTGTTCTTTGACGGGGTCGCAGCCGGACCAATCTCACGCCGATAGGCGATTTCTGCTTGCACCGCGTCAAACACAGACTTATCGATGATGGGTGGGAGGGCTTGCTCAACCCAGTATCGCGGCAGCTCCCCGTCATTGAGGGCACGTGTGGGTGCTTGGATCGCAGGGCGGTACATTTTCTGCAGCATCTGGCAGCCCTTGTAGCGCTCATTTTCGAGCATGCGACGAAACACTGACCCGTAGAAGCGTCCTCCACCGCGCGAACGTACACCTTGACCATTGAGGATCGCGGCTGTCTTTTCCGGGCTGATCCCATCGAGATAATTGGCAAACAGTAGGCGCACAATCTTGGCTTCATCGTCAATGATGGTGAACTCGCCGTCTGCCCAGCTATAGCCGTAGACGACGAAGGAGTTTGTTCCACCGTTCTTGTACCGGTTACGGATCGCCCATTTGACGTTCTGGGACAGGGAACGTGATTCTTCTTGAGCAAACGACGCCAACAAGGTCAGCAGGAGTTCTCCGTCAGCGCTGAGGGTGTCGATGCGTTCGCGTTCGAAGCGCACGGCCACACCAAGGTCTTTCAGCTCACGAACCGTAGCGAGCAGGTCGACAGTGTTGCGGGCAAGGCGCGAGATCGATTTACACAACACAAGATCGATCTTTCCTGCTCTGGCAGCGTTCATCAGGTCGGCCAGGCCTTGCCGGGATTTCATCGAAGTGCCAGTAATACCCTCATCGGTGAACACGCCCGCATAGGCCCATCCGGGCGTGGACTGGATCAGGCGCGAATAATACGACACTTGCGCCGATAGGGATGCTAACTGCTCGACGGCGTTGGTTGAGACCCGCGTATATGCTGCCACGTTGACCAGTTTCGGGGTCGGCGGCCGAACTGGTGTCACCACACTAACTTGTGCCACGTTTTCTCCTTTCGCGTTAGGTCTATACACGCTCTAAACCAGGTGTTTATCCAGTCGTTTCGCCCACAATCTGTGGTTGATAGATCGGCGTCCACGCCTGGAACAACAACCGATAGACACGCCGATACTCTGCGGGGGTTAGCACTCCTCGACCTGCCAGCATGCTCAACGTGTGAGCGTCAGTAATGAAGGCGAGTTCTCGGGCGAACACCTCGGGCCTTGTCATCTGATCAACCGTGGTGGCGAGCGTGTTCATGAGCGCCCACCTCGGGTGCCAAAGCGAGCACGCACATAACAGGCGTGACAGCAATACTTTTGACCTGGCTTGTCCACGATCACGAAGCGGTGCCCGCAGTGCGCACAGGTCTGCTCGCGCACTGGCTCGGTTTTCTGCCGTTCCCGCCACGCTTTATGCCTGCAGGCGGGGGAGCAAAACCGAGCCCGAGCACCTCCCCGAATAGGGCTGGCACACCAGCGGCACACCCGCTGAGCCACCACTGAACCGGCCTCGAGATTTCGGCTGGTGCAGTATGAACGGACCTGGTCACGGGTCAAGGCGCAAAACTCGGCAATCGCTTTATATCCCCAGCCTGCTGTGCGCAGGTTACGGATACGTTCTTCTTCAATGTTCTTCACAGTGGGGTCACTCCCTTCACCCCACTGCCGACAAACCCGTATGTGTTAAATCCGCCCGTAAAATGACGAAAAGCCCCGCCACCACCCATGACGGGTAGCAGCGGGGCTAAGTTGCACAGTGGCGCGTGTGGTTAGTAGCCGAGCTTGGCGTTCACGCGCGCTTGCACCGCGCTGTAGAGGTTTCCGAGACGTCGTTTACGTTCCTCACCATTGCCGTACTCGCCACGGATCACGGCGTCAGCCAGCGTATCGATGTTGGGTGCAGCGGGCTTCGTGGCAGGCGTGTTGCCGGAGAGCTTTTCGTTGACTCGCTGTTGGATGGCGGCGTAGTTGGCTCCGAGGCGACGCTTACGTTCTTCACCGTTGCCGTAGTCGCCACGGATCACGGCATCGGCGAGAGCGTCGATGTCCGGTGTGGCTGGTGCTGGTGCTGGTGCTGGGGTGTTGCCGGTCATCTGGTCATACCAAGACTGTGCGCGAGCCATATAGGCGGCATGCTGACTGCCTGCCAGCGAGGCTGGGCATTCGGTCGAGGAGAAGTTCTTGTGACCAAACACGTTCTTCCCCCAGACCGGTCGGCCGAGACCGTAGAATTTACAGATTGCGGCCACGAGGTGTGCTCCGTTATCAAGGCACGCCTCGGATACAGTCCATGGATCACTGGTCATGTCGGCGTGTTCGATGCCAATACTGGTGGTGTTGGCTACCCAGTTTCCTGCGTGCCAGGCGGTGTCGCGGTCCCACACCAACTGACCTATGCGTCCGTCGGATTGGACTTGGTAGTGGGCGGAAGCTGGGCGGGTTTGCCAGACGTCGTAACATCCCTTGATGGTAAGGTTTCCGGCGTTGTGGTGGATGATGACCTTATCGATCCGTCTACCGTTCCTGCCGGGTGTGTAGTGCTTGTTCATGATGAGGTCGATGTCAGCCTCAAGCGCGAGCCAATTCTTCATCAGTGAATCTCCTTTGTGTTTTCAGTGGTCGTTTCGGTGAGTGAGGGTCTGGTGTCGGCGCGGTTCGCGATCGCATCCAAAGCTCCACGCATCTGGGCAGGCACAGGCAGACCCAAGCGGGTGGCGTTCTCAATCAGGGAGATGCCTTCGTTGGACAGGTAGAAGAAAATGACCGCCGCACGCAGCACGCCGGGCGCTCCGAGAATATGGACGTCGATCAAATGGGCGAGCCCGACGAGGGTGAAGATAAGGATCTTGCGGCTGATACCCCTGAAACCAACTGCGCTGGAGAGGCGGCGCTCTGAGATGGCGGCGAGCACCCCGGTGATGTAGTCGGCGATAGCGAAGACGATCAGGGCATAGACGAGGCCGTCGAGGCCTCCGAGGTAGGCGGCGAGCCATGCGCCGAGGCCTGCGAGGCCTGCTTGGGTGGTGTGCCAGATAGCGTGAATAGACATAAAGCGTGTTCCTTCCAGGGTGGGTGGGCAAATGAAAAATACCCCCACCCATCTGGGGTGAAGGCATCAAAAATTGGTGTAGCGCAGCGATTTACATAGTCGGGTCAGTCAAGACCTCCAAGATCGGCAGGCTCAAGTCGAAGGACGCCGCCTTGGGTGCTGGGAGTTCGTGGGTTTCGATGGCCTCTGCTGGTGGTGCAGGCGTTGTATCGGATTCAATTGGGACGATCGGCAACTGCACCTCATCGTCAGGCGTTGACTCATCAGCGGAGACTTCGGTGAGTTCTTTGCTCTTTTCTTCTTCGGCGCTCATGTGTTGTCCTTGGTGATCGCGTCGTAGAGAACGTCGTAGGCCTCGGCCGTTTCGCCAGACAGCTCACCGTCATAGCCATCAAGAAGTGTTTTCACGTCATTGTCGTGGCCGTCGTAGGTCGGACCAGATACTTCAGCGATCGACGCGAGCAGGGCCTGGCGAGCTTCGAGGAATTCACTCGCTTTATCGGGGTCAGCGAGAGCAAAGGTGCCGTCGTCACCAAAGACTGGGCGACCCTGATCGTCAAGTGTTGCGAATTCGGTGACGAGGTCGTATTCGTCCTCCCCGAACCGAGCAATCGCTTCCTTCACTAGCGTGAGGAGTTTGGAGCGCGCCCTAGATTGAGCGGCTTTGAGCGGCATCCCAGCGAGTAGCTCGGCGACGGGTTGGAGGTGCTGGTTGGCGATCTTGATCTTCATCAGTGTTTCCTTTTACTTATGCGAGGTTGGTGGACATGGCCGATAATCCAGTGTTGGAGAAGTACCGCCACGTGATGTTCGATCCGGTTCCGGAGATGGATGTGATCCACCCCTGATTGAGCAGGCTGAGGATCGCGTTCATCCGCGACATCAAATCTTTGGTGCGGTCGAATAGGCGGGTCATGTTGTAATACGACCCATTGGTGACGACCATCAGGTCGTAGGTGTGGAAGACGATCTTCGCCAGCCCATTGCTCGACGCCCACCCGGCGTAGGTGCCTTTCCCGGTGAGCGTGCAGTCTTGCAAGGTCACGTAGCGCGAGCCGGTGGTGTAGAACTTGTAGCCGTTGGTGCGCAAGTCAGCACCGAGATGAATGCCGGCCTTGCCGTAGAAGCGTCCCTTCGGATCCAGGGTGAGGCAGGTGTAGTAGGTGCCGCCGGAAACCGTCTGGTATGTCCAGGCCACATAGTCGCCTTGATAGGCGACCTGGTTGACGACGCCTTGCACGTCGGGCTTGTCCTTGTGGGCACGGCGTGCCATTTCCCCGATGTAGCGGGTGCCGTACCAGAATTTCATCCCGGAACTGGAGATTGTCCCTTCCAACGTGGAGCCGTTATACCAAGCGATCTGATACGGGGTGATGCGGATAGATTGCGTCCACCCGGCAAGACCTACTTGGATGGCGTTGGCTGCGAGCTTGTCTGCCGTAATCGAGCGCGCCTCAATCCGAGCTGCCGACAACGTGCCGGTGGTGATCTTCCCAGCATCCAGCGAAGCAATCTTGGCCGATGTGACCGCAGCGTCCTTGATCATCACGGACTGGATAAAACCGTTAGCGATCGTCAACTTGTCCGAGGTAATGGACCCTGCTGCGATGCGTGCAGCCGACAAGGTACCGGTCGTAATCTTCGACGCCGATAGACTGCCAACCTTTGCGTCCGTGATCGCGGCGTTGGCAATCATTGCGGTGGTGATGAACCCACTCGCGATCGTCAGCTTGTCGGAGGTGATCGAGCCGGCAGCAATCCGTCCAGCAGCGAGATAGCCGCTGGTGATCTTGGTTGCCGACAGTGAACTGATTTTCGCGTCGGTGATCGCGGCATCAGCGATGTGTGCGGTGCCGATGGCGGCGTCTGCGATGTGTGCTTGGCTGATCGCTTTCGGCCCGATCATCGCGGCACCGACCGGTGTTTGTTCCCATTGGTTGTTGGTGAGGATGTATTGGCGGGCGATCACTCCGTCGACGCGCACTTGCCACAGCGCACCCTCCGGTCGGCCAGCCGCGTCCGCTACGCTCGGGTCAACAACGGCAACCGTGATCCGCCCATCCGAGGTTACCGCGATGTCGTGGGCGTCCTGCGCCAGCTGGGTAGCACCAGCGGCTGCGGTCTTGGCCTGGTCAATCTCCACCTGCGCCGACGCCATCTGAGTGGCGACAGCATCGGCGGCGTTTTGTGCATTCTGGGCCGCAAGCAGGGCGTGGCCGACTTGTGTGCGGGCGGCATCGAGTTCCGCACCGAGCTGGGCATGATTCAGATCGGTGGCGAGTGCTATCCAGCCGGGCTGCCCGGTATCAGTGAGCCGGTAGATCCAGATCTCGACCTGTTCGCCATTTTGCCGGAACCACGTGTCACCCAGCTTGGCCTTGGCGGGCTGGATGCTGCCGTAGTGGTTGGTGTTCTTCCCATCCGCTGAAGCGAGTGCGAATCCTGCCGCATCCGACGCAGCCACCGCCGTATTGATGGCGGTTTTGACCTGCCGGGTGACAGACGTGAACTTCCGAGCAGTAGAACCCAGCTCAACGGAGATGTACTGGAGCGTGAGCGGGTTGTATTCGTAAGCGACCACCCGTGCCGTGAGCGCAATCCCAAGATCAGTGTGGCGGACGGTCACGGTGTCGCCAATTTCGACGGTTTCCAGGCGTGCAAGATCAGCGTATTCACGGGTGGTGGCGAGATCGACGAACCGCACCTTATACGAGCCCGACGGCTCATCGACATGTCTTGCGCTGAATTCTGCTGCAGCTAGTCGGCGCAGCTCAGAGTGGGCTTGGTCGAGTGGGAGTTCACCCTCACGCGGGTTGTCTTTGTCGGTGATGGCTTTGACTTGTCCGTAGCGGATGACGCGGATACGCGGCACCACATAATCACCCAACTTCGGACTATCGACATACAGTTCGGGTAGGAGTAGGCCGTCGTATCCGACTGGCAGAATCCGCGTCGCCACTGTTGAGAAGTCAATGGATGATTCAAAGCCGGTGAGGTTCTTCCGATCACGGATGACCACCCCGTGGTTGGCTCCGCGCATGGGCGTGTGATGGATCAGCCAATTATTACGCGTAATCTCGCCGCCCCAACGCGCAGCGAACGTGTTGTCCTCGCCCGCATCCATGAGAGCGGCGGCGATGGGCATGCGCACTATCCGCGCCGATGCCCTGGTCACCGTATCCGAGGAGGTAGCAGTAAACCCGTGCTTAGTGTTTGCCGCCCCAAGGATCTGGGTCAGTGCGCCTTTCGCGGTTTTGTTGACCACGTAGGTGTCGGCGATGAGGTTCGCCGCCAGATCATAGAACACGTGAAACGCCGTCACTTCGAGCATGCCGTCAAGCGTGGTGGCGATCTCGCTGATGCGGAACCCCTGCCGTTGCTCCAGCCCTGGCACGGGCGCTGCCACAATGTTCTCAAGCGTAAGGTTCTGTGCTGCAGGACCGTCTGCTGGGTAGGTGAAGGTCAGTGAGAATTCGCCACCTAGTTCCTCAACCACGATCGGGTTGATGATTTCCCGGTCGAGCACGCCGAGTCCGGTGGTGGTGAATGTCGTGGCGGTGCGGTCGTGAACCGTAATCATGAGAGGCCTTCCAAACAAAACAATTTGGCCACCCCACGAAGGGATGGCCATCGGAACTTGCGTGAGTTGGGTGTTAGGGGTTGCGCCAGTTCGGCGTGATCACGATCTTCGAAATACCCGCGCCGAGCGTGAGGCGATTGATCCCAGGCTTGAAGGTCGGGAAGGTTTCGGTGAGCGCATCGGTCTGGACTTTCCCGTGGGCGTGTGCGACGAGGCGTTCGCTGTCGAGCGTGACGGAACCTGCTGGCGAATTCACGTGATAGACGCGCGCATTGATCGTCAAAGACAACGTTCCGGTGCCAGTAACGGTGATGATCGGATCCGCATCGAGTAGGCCGGGGTTCGTGATCGTCCCAGATGCAGTGAGCGTTACTGGATTCAATCCCTCGGTCAGGTAAGTGAAGGGCTGGCAGGTGAGCCGCGCGGTGAAGAACCCCCACCCCGATAGCTCCCGGCGCAGTTCGCTCACTTCGCAGTGCTTAACCTTGCGGTAAACACCAGGCTCGGCAGTCAACTCAATCGTCGAAGAGCCCGTCAGCTCGTGAGCAGCCTGCCGATACTGGTGGAGCCCGTCACGAACAGGAACGGCGAGCTCAAGCTCGATCTCGGTATCCTCCCAGCCCGTGAAGCGCGTGAGGGTTCCTGCTCTGCCTTCGACCTCAATATCATCCACCGCACGGACGGCTGCGGGAATCGCCACCGGCGCCGTGAGTCGCAGACCGAGCGACGCCGAAGTCTCCGCGCTGTTCAGCGTGAAACCAAACATGATCAGTAGCCTCCTGCCATCACGGTCTGCCGCCGATCGAGGCGTGCGAGTTGTTTGTCAAGAGCAGGTGCGAGTTTGCCAACCAGCGTCCCATCCGAGAGCTTCACGCTAATGTCCAGCGAGGACAGGATGCGTTTCGCCGTTGCGTCCACGATCCCAGCGGCATCCACACGCTCTGCCGCTTCATCAGTACTTCGCTGAGATACAGTCACGGGTTGTGGGGTGAGTTCAACGCTCGGCACTTGCAGGTCTGCCACCGCCTCGATCGGCACGGCCAGCCCGTCCTCAAGGTCGGCGAAGGCGTCTATCGTGTCGCGCGCGAGCCCTGAAGCTGCGGTGACAGCCTTGTTGCCGTCCGTGCGGATGGAGCCTGCGAGGCCTTCGACAAGCATCCGTCCTGCCCAGGCCATCTTGCGTGACGGTGAGTGGATGCCGAAGAAGCCAGTGATGGAGTCCCAAATACCTGATGCCCAGTTCGAGACCGAATTCCACAGCCACCCCGCTAAGGATTGGATACCGTTCCACAGGCCGTAGACGAGGTTTTTGCCCGCCTGGGCCATCGCTGAGACGCCCTGACCAACAGCAGACACAATCCCAGAAATAATCGATGGGATTGCTGCGACGATTGTGGAAATAATCTGCGGCAGGTTTCGTACCAACGCGGTCAAGAGTTGGATGCCTGCTTGGACGAGTTGCGGGATCGCCCCACCAATCGCCGACACAATAGCTCCGATAATCTGCGGGAGCGCGGCCACGATAGTCGTAATGATCTGCGGCAACGCCCCAATCAAAGCCGTCAGTAGCTGGATCCCTGCGTCGATGAGTTGCGGGATTGCGCCGACCACGCCGCTGACGATCGCGGTAATAATCTGTGGGAGTGCTGCGACAATCGCTGTGATGATCTGAGGCAATGCACCGATCAGAGCCGTTAAGAGTTGGATTCCTGCTTCGATGATCTGCGGGATCGCCCCCACAAGGAACGTGACAATCCCGGTGATGATCTGTGGGAGGGCTTCGATGATCACGGGAATGGCAGCGATCAAGCCTTCGGTAAGTCCGGTGATGAGCTGCAACGCCGCATCAAGAAGCAACGGGAGGTTATCGACCAGCCCCTGCACTAAAGCCATGAGCATCTCCACCGCCGCAGGAACCAGTTCCGGTAGTGCTTCGCCGATACCAGAGACCAGTGTGGCGATGATCTGTATTGCCGCCTCCAACAGGGACGGCAACGCTTCGATGATTGCCTCGACCAGAGCGATAATCAACGTCACCGCCGTCTCGGCCACTTGTGGCAACACCTTGATAATGCCTTCAAGGAGCGCGGTCAAAATGCTCATGCCGGTCTCGACCACCATAGGTAGTTGCTCAGCAATAAAACCAAGTGCTTCTTGCAATACGCTACCGAGAGTGTCGATGAGGGCGGGTGTTCCGCCTTCTTCAAAAGCTGTCGTGAGTTCGTCGATCCAGCCGTTCACCATCGGCAACACCGACCCAGCCAACGCCTCAGAGAATCCGCCTGCGAGGAGGCCTTTGAGGTTCTCGACCCCATCCTGCATCGTCGCCAACTGGCCGCTAAAGGTCTTGGATTGGGCGTCCATAGCCCCGTAGAAACGCCCGCCCTCGCTAGTGGCAGACGCAAAGGCGTCAGCGACCATATCAGCCGAAATAGCACCCTTCGCCATATCTTCTTTGAGTTCACCAATACTCTTGCCGGTCTTACGCGAGATTTCTTCTAAGGGGTTGAATCCGGCGTTGATCATCTGCAGCAAGTCCTGCCCCGTGAGCTTGCCGGTCGAAGACATTTGGGCGAAGGCGAGTGTCAAGGACTCCATCTTCACCGCGTCACCTTGGCTAATGTCGCCGATTTCGTTCAGGTGCTTTTTCGCATCCTCCAAGCTCATGCCAAAGCTCAGGAGGGTTTGCATGTTGCCCGCAAGATCCTCCATACCAAACGGAGTCTTTGCCGCCTGTACTTTCAGATCATTGACGAGTTTTTGGGCTTTGGCTTGATCGCCGAGCATCGTGGTGAAGGAGGTCGAGTATTGCTCCATGCGGGCGTTGTACTCCACGCCCTCTTTGAGGGCTCCGGCCATGCCGCGACCGATCGAGGCGATCGCATGCCCGATACCCTTGACCCCGGCGATGATGGCTTCGGAGGCGAGGTTGGCTTTCAACACGTCGCCGAAGATGCGGGTTTTGGAGCTGGTGGTGTACATCTCGTCTCCGAGATCATCGACCGCGCCCTCGAGTTTGCCCGCGTCCTTGGCGGCGTCTTTAGCATCGTCACCGGCACCGTCTGCTTCGTTCCCGAAATCAGAGAGGGCGTCATTATTCGATTTGAGTTCACTTTCGAGCCGGTTGAGCTCCGCGCCTGCGTTGTTGAGCTGGATCTGCCAATTCTTCGTCCGCGAATCATTCTCACCAAACGAGGAAGCGCTGTTTTCGAGTGCGGCGCGCAGGGTCTCGATCTTGGCTTTCTGAGCTTCGATTTCTTTGCCGAGTACTTGGTTGCGGGCGGTGAGGGCTTCGGCGGACTTGTCGTTCTTATCAAACGAGGACGCCACCAGCTTCATCTCACTGCCGAGCACTCGCATCTCACGGTTAATATCCGTGATCGCGCGCTTGAACTCACGCTCACCCTCAAGCCCAATCTTCAAACCAAACGAACTGTCAGCCATGACAAGGTCACCTCCTCGAAGGGATAATGAAAAGGGAGCAAATTGCTAAGTGAAGGGGGAAACCTATGGGAATGAGTGCGGAAGACTTCGGTGCAGTACTAGCTGAGCTAAAAGGGCCTACGCCGCTTGCTGATGCCTTCGAGACGTGTTTCCCTCAACCAGATGAGAGCCGCTGGTGGTTCTCGATCCGAACTCACGCTTCGTCAGTTTTTCTATCGAAGGAATACTTTGATTTTGAAACTGCAAGGAGAGACAACGTAAAGCGAAGTTATAAGGAACTCTTGGCTCGAAAGGTTTGGGAAGGCCATTCGTTCACTCAACGACCTGAGCTTCGCTTGTGGATTCTCGAAGCGTTGGGCCTCCTACAAAACGACAAGCAAGCATTGAAACACATGCTTGAGATGGAGACGAATACTTCTCGCTGCAAGTACCTCAAGGATTTGTTTACTTGGGACGAAATCGAGGATGCAGCGCGTAAGGAATTCCATCGTCTCGTGAACGATTTACCCATGTCACATCGAAATTGCTAAATCCCAGCGGGGATGACGTCGTCGATGAACCATTGACGTAGCGGCTGTGCTCTGCCGGTTTCTAACCGCCAGCAGTCGACCAGATCCAACAGTTCCCCGAACACGGTTAAGCCCACCTCTACCCGTGATAGGTGAAGGTGGGCCATTCCGATATACGTCAGCCGCGTGAACACAGCCTGATCGTTGTCGACTATCCGTCCGCTTCTGGTGCTTTTGGGGCTGGCTCGGTAAGGATGTCTCGGCGTGTGCCGCGCTGGAGAGCTTCGGCGATCGCGCCACGATAGTCCGCCAGATCGGCAGGCACAGTGAGTAGTTCGACCTCGTCCTCGGTCAGCTCTGGGCGCTTGTCGTCTGGGTGGCGGTGGTTGTGGATCTGGATGGACTGGTTGGCCAGCAGCGTGATTAGCCAAATCACCTCACCGAGCGTCTTGCCCAAATCATCAGACGTTTCGAGGGCGTTACCCAGGTGTTCGAGGCCGCCATAGCGCTCGGCGATCAGACGTGTGGCTTTCGTGGTGAGAACGAGCTCGTAGTCCTCCCCGCCAATGGTGACAGTGGCGGAGCGCCCTAGTTCCACAACAGATTCAGTTTTCTTCTTGCAGGTCATCGCTTGGTACTCCTTGCTCGTTAGCTGGTGGCGGGTTCGTAGACTTGGGCATACCAGTTCGTGATCGTCTCAGGCTTGACCCCGGTTGCGCCCTCTAGCACTTCGGCCTTCCACGGATGACGCCCCTTCGCATCTGGCTTGTTACGCCGCAAAATCGTGCCCTCAATGCTCGGGGTCGAGAACGTAATCGAGTCGGCTTTGGTGGCCAGCGTTTCTGTTGGGAGGGCGAACTTGACCCGGTAGAGCCAAAAATACTGATACTTACCGTTGGAGCGTGCTGCGCGGAAACCAATCGCCACCGGAGCCCCACCATCCTCGGAGGCAGAGATGAGCACGCCGTTGGAGTCCACGGTCGCACCCGTCAGCGCGGCTGCCGCTTCGCCGCCGAGGTCGTCGACGCCGAGGGTCAGGGTGCCGGATTTGAATTCTTTGACGATCTCACTCGGCCCGTCATCGGCGTACAGGATCGCTTCAGCCACCTCAACGGAGAGCTCGGCCGAGATGGCTTTGGCCAGCGGTTTGGGTTTGGCGTAGGTTTCCTCACCCGTATCGGGGTTTTCGGTGATGGTGGCGTAGTAGAGCTTGTCTAAGCCAATAGTCGCCATGAGAAATTCTCCTTATCTGTAGGTGTGGTGGGTTGCGACGTCTATCGCGTAATGGTGGAATCCGGTATCAGCTTCAAAGCCAACATAGCTACGGCCAGTGATGGTTAGTTCTGCGTCGAGCAGGGCGCGAGTAATGAGGTTGCGCAGGTCGAGATAGTTAGATTTCGTGAAAAGTGCGAGGCGAACTTCCTCAACCTCGATACTGGGTTGATTGTCTGCGAACACGTCGAACATGTCTGTCAGCGGGGTTGCCACCAGGTACGTCTGCGGCACAGGCGTCGTCGTGTAGAGGCCGACTTCGAACGGCAGCCCGAGCTTGTCAGCGATCATCGAGAGTTGTTCCAATAATGTGTTCATGGCCCCACCTGCTCAATGCGCGCTGTGAGCGCCGCCTTCATGGCTTCGATCGCACCACGCCTTGTTTGCGACCGTGTGGGTGCAAGAAATGGGCGCGCGGGCTGATTACTACGGCCGTGTTCGAGGACGTTCGCGATCAACGCATTCGCTCTACCGTCGCGGCGGTTCTCAGCAAAGCCGACCTTAATATTGTGATCACCTTTCGAGTTCACCTTCACGCCCGTTGTGCCCAAAGCGCTGAGTAGTTGTCCTGTTGAACGCGAGGGCTGCTTGGTGGCGCGTCCGATTGCACTGGTGAGGTTTGCTCGCATGCGCGGCTCGACCACGGCTGCTCCTGCCTCAAGCACCTCATCAGCCGAAGACTCCAGCACACGGCTCGCAGCATCAAGAGAATCAATGAACGCGTTAGGCAGGCGAATCTGGACTCTAGCCATGGGCCTCTCCTTCGGGCGTGGTCTGGTGGGCAAGAATCTCGACATACCGGCCGATCACCTCGACTGCGTCGATCACATACCGCCCGCCTGGTTCACTGATCTCCATATTCGTGGTCACGAATAGTCCGGGGATGGTACGGATGCGGAAGAGGACATCGGCCTTTGAGTACGCTGCCCGGTTCACCCACGCGCTCGATGCGTGTCGGACCTCGATCTGCGCTCGCACGGTTGCTCGCACTTCGTCGCGCGTGGTGGTGAACCCCGCCTTATCGCGGATAACCGTTGGCTGTATAAGGTCGATGGTGGTGCGCATGGATCCCAAAGAAGCCATGAGTTGTTCTCCTTAGACTTTCCAATCCCGGTCCAGACGCAGCAGATTGTTCACCGCGTTCCACACCGCCCGCGCCGCATCTGGTTTATCGGACCAGAAACCTGCCGTGGAACCATCACGAGACTCATAGAAATGGCTGGCGAGCATGACAATGCCCTGCCTGGTTGCCCCAGACATCTCGTGTGTTTCGTAGTGGTTTTCGGGCAAGTGTTGGAAGGAGCAGGCGTAGGAGGTGGCCGCATTGATCAGCGCGCCGATCAGCTTGTCGTCATCGTCGAAGGTGATGAGCAGGTTCGCCTTCACCTGCGCAACCAAATCAACCGTGGTCATTGCGACCACCTCCTTCCACTGTCGCCGGGGTTATGCGGTGGTCTTTTGGGTGAGCAGCTTGACCGCTTCGGGTAGGACGAGTTTGCCGTCCAGTCGCTGGGATGCGAGGAATCCGACCTGTCCGGTGGTGGCGAACAATTCGTTCAGCCGTTTAAAGGAGCGGCCTTGTCGGTCGGCGATCCAGTAATACGACAGGTCACCGAAGGCTACGCTCTTAGCCCCCGACTTAATCTCCGGAATGAACGTGGATGTGTGGATGGGGCGGCCAAGAACCAGATCCGGCGTTCCAGCAGTCAACGCTGGCTGCCACAAGTACTGGCCGTTACCATCCTTGAGCTTCCGGATGGTTTTCACGGTCGAGTCGTTCATCAGCCATACCGCGTTCTTGCGGTACGGGCCGCGCAGGGAATAGTGCAGGTCGATGAGCTCATCAGCGGTAATGTCGGTGGCCTTGGCTGTCGTTACAGCATTTTGTCCGCCGCCAGAGGCTGCGAAGATGCCGGTCGGCTTACCCTTACCGTCCCCGGTGAGGAAGGCTTCTTCTTCAGCCGCGCCGATACGGCGAGCAAACTCCGCCGCCAGGTACTGCTCGACATTAAACGCGCTGTCATTGAGTAGCTCTTCGCTGATTTTGAGGAAGGTGCCGAGCTTAAACGCCGACAAAGTGACCTGAGTAAAGGCTTCATCAGATTCCGTATACGGCTTGCCCTCATCGAGCCACCCGGCAGTGCCATGCGTGGAGACGACCGGGATCTTCCGATCCCCGCTGGTGGTTTGAACGACCTTGGCCAGGGAGCGCATGATGTTCTGATCTTCAAGTGAGGAGATCAGCGTGCGTTCGAACTCATCAGGCACCAGATAGCCGCCCTCAGTATCGACACCCTCGGACAGGGCGTTGCGTACTTCCATCGGAGAAGCGTTAAGCCGCATCGCATCCCAAAACGCTCGCTTATAGGAGGCGGTCGCGCGTGGGGTCATGGGTTTGACCTCGTCATTGTCGGGGTTGATGCCTGGCATTGAGGTCAGCGGTGCGTTGGTTGCCTTAGCGAGGTCGGCGTCGCGGCGCAAGGCACGTTCAGAGCGTGCGATCTCGTTGGTGAGCTGGTCGATTTCGGCCTCCATCTTCGCGTAAGCCCGATCGTCTTCAGCAGACAGGCAACCGGTGCTGGTGTCGCGGCGCTCATCGAGGAAGGCCTTCGCCTTCTCCCAAACATCTGCGCGCTTGGTGCGAAGATCAGAAACAGAAAGTGAAGTAGACATGGATATTGGTCCTTTCAGTGGGGTTGGTTCGCTAGTTCGGCGTACAAATCAAGAACCCGCCGACCAAGAGGTACAGCGGGTTGAATGGTTGGGCGTGGTGGTCGCACCGGCCTCGGCGGCGGTGATGTGGCGGTCAGATGCGCGACGAGTTTTTGCTCGGCTGCGCGGCGGGAAAACACCGTGCCAAGTCCTGCGTTCTTGGGTGAGAACGGCGGACGCTTCAACTCTTCGCCCTCGTCATCGGGTTCGTCTGGGGAGTCGACTTCGTCCTCATCGTCTTCTAGTTCTTCGTCCGGCTTAACGTTGAAGGCCGGGTTGCGTTCGCCTGTCAAGAGTTCGTCGGCGAAACCCATATCGATCGCGGCCCGAGCATCCATCCACGTCTCAGCATCCATGAGCTTGGACAGCTTCGCCCGACTCAGGTTCGTCTTCTCCTGATACGCATTCAGGATCGATTCTTTGACCGAATCAAGCATCGACATCGCACGTGCGAGTTCGTCCTTATCGCCAACCGCCATCGTCGCAGGGTTGTGAATCATCAACATCGACACCGGACTCATAGCCACGGTGGATGCTGCCATTGCGATCACAGACGCAGCAGATGCGGCGATGCCATCGATATTGACGGTGACTGTGCCTGGGTAGTCGATGAGCATGTTGTAGATCTGCGCCGCAGCCACAACATCACCACCAGGCGAATTGAGCCAGATAGTCACCGGCCCAGACCCAGCATTCAACTCACTAGCGAAGATTCCCGGCGTGACATCGTCATCGAACCAGGATTCTTCAGCGATCGTGCCGCTAATGCGCAAAACCCGGACTGCATCTGCGTCCGGGTCAGTTGATGGCTCTGGTGTGAGCCAGTTCCAAAAACGTATCATATCCTCCTCCTTACAGAAGCTTCACTCATAGGTTCCTCAGCCGGTTCAGACTCGGTTGTCTGCGCGTATGCCCCTGCGAGACTGAGCGGGAGCATATTGCCGTTGACTAGGTAGAGGTCGCCGCCTGCCTCGATGCTGATGCGGTCGAGGTTTTCTAGTTCGCGGATATCGTTGGCGCTCATCCAGCCGTTTTGCCTTGCCACCGCATAACCATTCATTCGGGATTCGTAATCCCCACGCAGGAGTCCTTCGAGGTTGAACTTCACGTAGATCTGTGGTTTTTCACGCGGGCTGAGGAGTGTTTTGGTGATGGCTTGTTCGAAGCGGATCACCCACGGATCGAGCGTGTACTTCACAAACTCCAACGACTGCTGCTCAATATTGCTAAAGGAACTCTTTTCGAGGTCGCCGATCATGTGTGGCGGAATACGGAAGATTCGAGCAATTTCGTTGATCTGAAACTTTCTCGTTTCAAGGAATTGAGCTTGTTCTGGGCTGACGGAGATGGGCGTGTATTTCATGCCTTCCTCGAGCACAGCGATCTTGTTGCCGTTCCTCGCTCCGCCGAACGTGGACTGCCAGGACTCCCTGACGCGCGCGGGGTCTTTGATCGTGCCCGGGTGCTCGAGCACACCACCAGGGGCGGCACCGTTAGCGAAAAAGCTCGCCCCGTAGTCCTCGGTAGCCTGCGCCAAGCCGATGGCGTTCTTTGCCATTGCAATCGGGCTATAACCAACCAGTCCGTCAAAACCCAGACCTGGAATATGCAACACGTCGCGGGCGGCCAGCGTGACGGTTTCGAACCTTCCTGTTGGTTCGTCCCATGTCCGCTGATACTCGTAATACAGCCGCCCAGCCTCATCACGCCCCACCGTCATGCGGTTTGGCATCAACGGATACAAGCCGATGATTTCGTCGCGGCCGTTGCGGATCACTTGCGCAAACGCATTACCCCAGAGCAGCAAGTGGGTCATGAGGGTTTCTCGGAACACGAAGGATGTCATCTCGGGGTTAGGTTCATCATGCAACAGCGGGTATAAGGGGTGGTCGAGGGCTTTTTCCTTGCCGCCACCGTCCTTGTAACGGTATACGTGCAGTGGTAGCCCGGCTATCGCCTCAGCCAAAATCCGCACGCACGAATACACCGCCGTCATCTGCATCGCTGAACGCTCAGTCACCGGACGACCAGACGAGGTCGCTCCGAAAAAGAAGCTATAGCCCGTACCGATTGCATGATCGGTGGCGTTGCGAGTGGTGTCGCCACGCAGCCAATTCAGAAAACCCATGCGGTGTCCTTTCACATGTAAAATTGGAATATGAAAGCGCCCTCAAAACAGTCGTGGGCACTGATGAGTGTCCTGCTAGCGGCATTTTGGTTGTTGCCGCTCATTTCCATGTGGATCAACAGTCTGAGCGATCCCAACGCCAAGTGGTTCATCGCGTTGCTCTTCCTCGCGTTTCCACTACTCACCATCGTTTTGAGCGTTATCGATGGGGCATGCCACGGGTTCGGCTGGTGGTGGCTACTGGCCCCGTTCGCAGGGTTCTTGACCACACTGTTCGTGTACTACAACGATTCAGCCCTCATCTACGGCGTCGCCTACTCGATCTTGGGACTGATCGGCACAGGCATCGGCGCGTTCATCCATGAGCGTGCTCACAGCACGAGTAGGCCGCGCTCGTCATAAACACTGCCGCTGACATGCCCGCTGCCGTTTCGGATGGCGCGGTCGAGTGCCATGATGGTTGCGACCACGCCGTCAATCTTCTCGGTGGATTTTTGTTTGTCGGGTTTGATGTTGCCTGCTGGGTCGGTGCGTACGTGAATGTTGTCAACCATCCACGACAGGACCGGGTGCCCACCATGAGCAAGGCGTCCTTCAAGCGCCAGCTTCATCAATTCCTTCGAGGGCGGGCTCATGTCTTTGAAGCCTTGCCCGAAGGGAACGACGGTGAAACCTAAGGCTTCGAGGTTTTGGCTCATTTGGACTGCGCCCCACCGGTCGAAAGCAATCTCGCGAATATCGAAGCGTTCACCGAGTTGCTCGATGAAGGCTTCGATCGCGCCGTAATGGACGACGTTGCCCTCCGTGGTTTGCAGGAAGCCTTGCTGTTGCCACAGGTCGTAGGGCACGTGATCACGGGCAACCCTTAGTTTGAGGTTGTCTTCGGGTATCCAAAACCACGGCGCAATCGCATACCGCTCGTCACCGGTTTCGGGTGGGAACACGAGCACGAACGCCGTGATATCCGTCGTCGAGGCAAGATCAAGCCCGCCGTAACACACCCGCCCCTCAAGCTCCGCTAAGCCTACTGGGGTGTTGTTTTGGTTCCAGACGTGCATGGGCATCCACCGCACCGACTGCTTGACCCACTGATTCAAACGCAACTGCCTGAACGTGTTCTCCTCAGCAGGATTCTGCCTGGCCGAGGTGCAGGCTTGGCGGACTTTCTCAATCGGGACAGTGATCCCTAAGCTCGGATTAGCCTTATGCCACACGTCCTCGTCGGTCCAATCATCATCTTGCGCCGCCCCATAGATCACCGGGTAGAACGTGGGGTCGTGCTTTTTGCCATCCAGGATGTCTTGGGCTTTTTGGTGTTGCTCATAACAAATGCTATGCGTATCGGTACCCGCTGTCGTGATCAAGAAGTACAGCGGCTGGGTGCGCGCATCCCCACTGCCTTTCGTCATCACGTCGAAGAGCGCCCGGTTGGGTTGGGTGTGTAGCTCATCGAATACCACGCCGGAGATGTTGAATCCGTGCTTCGAATACGCCTCCGCACTCAAGACTTGGTAGAAGGAGTTGGTGGGCTTATAGATGATTCGCTTCTGCGAGGCAAGAATCTTGACACGCTTGGACAGCGCTGGACTCATGCGGATCATGTCGGCTGCCACTTCGAACACGATGGATGCTTGTTGCCGATCGGCAGCGCACCCATACACTTCAGCGTGTTCCTCGCCATCGCCGCAACAGAGTAAGAGTGCGACGGCGGCGGCAAGTTCACTCTTGCCCTGTTTCTTCGGGATCTCCACGTAAGCCGTAGTGAATTGGCGAAACCCGTCCGGTTTGACCGTCCCGAAAAGGTCGCGAATGATTTGTTCTTGCCAATCAATCAACTTAAAAGGTTTTCCTGCCCACCGGCCTTTCGTATGCTTTAAAGCTTGGATGAACGCGACCGCAAAGTCGGCTCGGCGCTTGTCATAGCGCGAGCTTTCAGCCATGAACCGGGTCGGGCGATATTCAGCTAGCTCACGCATACGAATCAGTTACCTTCTGTTGGTTAAAAAATCAGTTGCTACCGGCGATAGCAGGTGCCCTCAGGCCCGGCGGGGCTAGGCTTTAGGCAGATTAGCTAACGCCCAGGCGATCGCATGTCCAGCGTCAGCGAAAAGGTGGTCTGACTCAACGATGAGTTTGAGTTCGCATTCTGCGCGGCCTTTCGAGTTAGACCCGAAACCGCTGACGGGTTCTTCCATCAACCGGTAGATTTGGGCGTTGTTGCCAAAGCCTTCAGCCTTGGTCCAGGTAGCAAAACTTGCTAGCGTGTAGTTGGCGTAGGCAAGAACCGTCCCGTAGGAATCGACGCGCATCTGGAGGGTTTCGCTGGTGACCTTTGTGGTGTTCATGGCTGTTTCCTTATCTGTTGTGTACCGTTTCGGTATGTATATACAGCCATAGACCCGCCTACTTATCCAGTTATTTTGTCGCCTATTTTGCCTCATAAATAGTGTTTTACATCTCTTGGTTAGTGTTTATCAGTGGCGGGGTTTTCCACGCAGAATTACCCGAGAGCGGCTTAAGCAGGATTTTGCGAACCTCAGCATTCTTTTTACCGCTAAGTCCGATGCGGTAAAGCAAGGAGCGCAGTTCATACTTCTCATTACTTACCTGGCTCGCACTGCGAGCGACCGTGCGGCGGATCCGTTTAGCGTATGCGACCAGCTCCGTTAAGAACTCGGTGTAGGCTGTGATCTTCTCGAACTCCGGGAGCTTATCCCACCAAGGAAAACTCACGCCTTCCTCGGTGGATCTGATGCTCAAATGGCTGGCTCCCAGGCTTTTGGAGATAAGGTCTGACTTTGCATTGACAAGTTCAACCAGTCTGTCTAGTTCACGTTCATCAAGAATGGTCGGCAAAGTGATCACCAGCCCGTAGCCAGGGTCTTGCTTGCTACTCATCGCTATTTATCCCCCTTGCCGAGGTTTTCGATTTCTTCTAGATCAACACATAGCTGTCCCATCATCACCAAACCTTCTTTCTTGTGTTTTGTCTGGTCATGTACATACAGCCATAGATTCGCGGGCTTATCCAGTCATTTTCGCCTTAAAATCAAGGAGTTTTAGTGGCCTCGGCCGCTATATGGGAAAGCACAAATTCGGCGCACGGCAAAGCTATCCCGTTTCCCCACAGCTTGTATAACGCCCGATCTGTCACCGGGGCTGCGAGCCATTTGCGTACTTGGTTGCGGGTTTTAGGTTTTTTCAATCCTTGTACCTTGCCCCAGCTGGCCCAGACCTGCCACCAATAATCCAGCACGTCTTCGCTCGGGTTCTCGATGGCGAGTCCGTCTGTCCAAATATCCGGGAATCCTTGTAGGCGGGCACACTCAGTCGGGGTTAAGCGCCTCACGCGATAGTCAGGCACGCAAGGGTCGGTGACCAGGGGCGGCTCGGTCGAATCCGAAGCCAACAGGGCACCAGCAACATTCACGTTTCCTCGGCAGAAGAAGTCCGCCTTCGAGGCGCTCACAACGTCAGGTTCGACGATGGCGATGCCGCCTTGGTTACAGGTCGGAGCTATCCCTGACGTATCGAGCGTCTTGGATACCTCGGTTGAATAACCGTACCTGCCCACTGCCGCGCCGCGTCCCTCATGTAACGCATTAAAACCGTAGGCGGTAGCGATGATGGGAGTATTACCTCCTCCAGTGCTGTAACGAGCGGTCACGGTTGGCGCTATCTGGCATGGTCCGCCCACTCTGGCATCATGAGGATGATGGTCAAACAATAGCGGCTCAATAATACTCTGGTCGTTACTGCATCCGAGCGTGCCCGACAGATTTGTTTGCACGAGCGGGCCTTTACCGCCACCCGATTTACCTGCGCGCATCCGCAAGGCGAACACATCTAAGGATTTGCTTGCCTCGTGAGTGCCTGCTCGAGGATTGGAGGTAGCGGCTTGCCTCTTACCGCAGCCCTGCGTAAGATTCCCTCGCAGGCACGTGGGCTCAAAGAGTATGTGTCCGGCACCTTGGCCTGCAAAATCTGCGATAAGGAAGATTCTTTTACGTCGTTGGGGTACTCCGAAAAATTGCGCGTCCAATACTCGCCACGCAATACTCCATTGGTCTGCCACGACCGCCCCAGCTTTTTGCCATTTGTCAGCTCGAGGTAGGTTAGCTGCTGCTTTTTCGTCCATGATGGCGATAAGCTCGCGTAGCACTTGGTGGAAATCATTGCCTTTGTTGGAGGAGAAAGCTCCGGGCACGTTTTCCCAAACAGCGAATCTTGGATATAGACCATGACTTGCCTCCCTCATTTCTCTGATGACTCTGACGGCTTGGTGGAATAGGCCGGAGCGCTCGCCAGCTAAACCTGCCCTTTTACCTGCCACCGACAGGTCTTGGCAAGGAGAACCAAACGTGACCACATCCACCGGCTCTAGCTGACTGCCGTCAATGTCGCAGATGTTGCCCAGGTGTTGCATGTGTGGCAAACGCGTGGTGGTGACCAGAATCGGGAAGGGCTCAATCTCGCTCGCCCACACCGGCACTATGCCAATCTTGGTTGCGGCGAGTGGGAATCCTCCTGAGCCATCAAAAAGCGAGCCGAGCCTTAAAGTTTGTGTCAAGGGTTAGCCTTTCTGTTTGGGGCGATCGACTTCTTTCACCAGATCGAGATACGTGTATTCCTTGCCGTCTCGTAGGCAGGTAATTCCTGCTGCATCCCCGGTGTGTTCGGCATACCGGCGCAGGATCACCGAGGCGTATTTCTCGTCCAACTCCATGCAGTAGCAGATGCGGTCGGTTGCCTCAGCTGCCATGAGCGTGGAGCCGGAGCCCGCGAACGTGTCGAGCACGATCGCGTTCGCCTGGGTGGAGTTCTGAAGCGGATACGCCAACAAGTCCAGTGGCTTGCTGGTTGGGTGGTCGGCGTTGCGGCGTGGCTTGGCGAAGTTCCAGATCGTGGTTTGTTTCCGGTCGGCGTACCACTTGTGCTTACCCGTCTTTACCCAGCCGTAAAGGATCGGCTCGTGCTGCCACTGGTATGGGGATCGCCCCAGTACCAGAGAGTCCTTGACCCAGATACAACAGCCGGAGAGCTTGAAGCCTGCGTCTTGAAAGGCGCGACGGAAGTTCAATCCTTCGGTGTCGGCGTGAAACACATACGCGGATGCGCCCTTCTCACACACTTCCGCCATCTGGGTGAAAGCGGCGAGCAGGAACTCGTAGAACGCGTCCGCACCCATCTTGTCATTGCGGATCGACAAGCCATCAGACGATTCGAACGCCACGTTGTACGGCGGGTCCGTGAGCACAAGGTTGGCGCGCGTGCCATCCATGAGCACCTCGACGTCTGCTTGCGAGGTGGCATCCCCGCACACGAGTCGGTGGCGGCCAAGCGTCCAGATATCCCCGCGCTCCACGAACGCGGCGGCCTCCAGGGCGGCGGTAAGGTCGAAGTCGTCGTCCTCAACCTCGCCCTCATCCAAGGAGCCGATCAACTGCTGGATTTCGGCGTCGTCGAAGCCAGTTAGTTCAGCATCGAAATCCGAAGCATCGAGGTCGGCGATGAGGAGGGCGAGTTTGTCGTTGTCCCATTCGCCGCTGATCTTGTTGAGCGCGATGTTGAGTGCTTTCTCGCGGGTCTCATCGAGCTCCACGACGATCACGTCCACGTCCGTGTGGCCTAGATCTTCGAGCACCTTCAAACGCTGATGACCACCAACGACATGACCAGTGGTGGAGTTCCAGATGACGGGTTCGACGTAGCCGAACTCGGTCAAGGATCGCTTGAGCTTCTCATACTCAGGATCACCGGGCTGGAGGTCTTTACGCGGATTGTAGTCAGCGGGCTTGAGTTCACTAATGGGCATTGGCTTCATGAGCATGTGTAGTCACCGCCTTCTTTAATGCGTCGACGTGAGCGAACGAGTTCTCCCAGCGCAGACCGGGATAGCCGAAATGTCCGTAGGTCGAGTACCTTGTAAAACCAGGCTTGCGAAGATTCAAAGCATCGATAATTCCACCGGGGCGTAGCGGAAACACCTCGGCTGCGGCCTTAGCGAGGATCTCGTCGGAGTATTCACCACTGCCGCGGGTGTCGATGGTAAAGGCGAGCGGGTCAGCCTTCCCAATCGCATAGGAAATGCTCACTTGGCACTCGACGGCCAACCGTGCGTCGACGATGGTCTTGGCTATCAAGCGCGCCATATAGGCACCCGAGCGGTCAACCTTCGAGGCGTCCTTGCCTGAGAACGCACCACCACCATGTGGGGCGAGACCGCCGTAAGTGTCAACCATCAGCTTGCGACCAGTGAGCCCCGTGTCTGCCTTTGAACCACCCACCGTAAACAAGCCCGAGGGATTCACCAGAATCTTGGTGTCAGCGCTAATTGGCAGATACGGCTTACACGCGGGTGCGACGATCAGTGTTTTGACCTCAGCCGCAAGCTCGTCCAGATCCTTGATCTTCTCGTGTTGGATCGACACCACGACGGTTTCGATTGCTACGGGTTGTCCGGCGGCGTCGTAGCGAACCGTCACCTGCGCCTTACCATCGGACTTGATACCGCTGATCGTGCCGTCCTTGCGGGCGTCATCAAGACGCCCACAGATCTCATGCGAGAGTACGAGCGGCAATGGCAAACGCTGCGGGGTTTCGTTGGTGGCGTATCCGTAGACGGTGCCTTGATCGCCAGCGCCCTGCAACGCAAACTCACTCGTGTCTCCGAAGCGAGCCTCCAAGGACTTGGAAACCCCTGCGTTGATGTCTGGGGATTGGCGGCGTGTCCAGACGAAAACGAGGAACTTCCACGGCACATAACCCGCCTTCACCAGCGCGTAACGCACCGACTCACGAATACGCGGACGAACCTTCGAAGTGATCTCGCCAGTCACAATGATCCTGCGGCCAGATGCCATCACTTCTACTGCAACGCGGGCAGCAGGATCCTCGTAGAGGATATCGTCAAGGATCGTGTCAGCGATCAAATCACAGAGCTTATCGGGATGGCCGATACACACGGCCTCAGCAGTCTTCGTAACAGACATACACACTCACTTTCCAAAGAATCGGGACATAGAAAAGTGCCCACCCATCTCGGGCAGGCACACGAGAATCAAAGGGGTGTTAGGAGCGGGCTTGCAGCAGGCGCTCCATCACGTCATCACCCGGCGCCGAACCTGAGTAGTCGCTGGTGCAGGTGGCGCGCACTATCTCGTAAATCTCGTACCAGTACACGTTCGCTTGCTTCCCGAAAGACTGGGACATAGCAACGAACGGGGATGCGATCGCAGCCCCTGTGGTTGGGTGTTTGCCGAGCAAGCCGAACTTGGAGATCGCCTGTTCACACTGCACATAACGCGCGAACGCCTGCGCATAGGATTCGATCAAGCGCGGTGCGACGAACTGGGAACAGCCACGTTGATCGAGCCATTGCCATGTTTCTCGGTAGACGAGGTCAGCGCCGAGGGGTTTACCATCACGCTGAATCTCCGACAGATACTCGGCAGGCTCCGGCATCACCTCACCAGCAAGCACCGCACCATCCCCGATATCTGAGCCTTCAAAGTCAAACGGCTCACCCAGCGGATCATCAAGCCGCGTGGCTGGGCGGCCAGCTGCGAGCTTCGCATTCAGCGGATCGGGTTTCGCACCTGCCCGCACACGGCGGCCACCCCGGTTCGTTCCGTCTTTCGCCATAGGTTTTCATCTGCTTTCCTGCTGTGAGACAATTAGTGGCGTGCCGAGACCGAAGACGAAAACTGAACTATTGGATGCCGCCGAGGCGCAGTATGCGAAACTGGACAGCCTCATTGAGGGCATGAGTTCCGACGATCAGCATACGAATTTTGATCCCAGCATCACTCAAATCGGTAAAGAAGCCCACTGGGCGCGGGACAAAAACCTGCGCGACGTCCTTGCCCACCTGCACGAGTGGCAGCGCATGTTGCTTGGCTTCGTCGACGCCAACCGCCAGGGTCAGCCTCGACCGTTTCTTCCGTTTCCTCACACGTGGCGAACCACGCCAACGCTCAACCAAGAGATTTGGACTCAATATCAGGGCACTGAGCTTGAGGCTATCCGCGAGAACCTCGCTGACAGCCACACCGCAGTAGTGGCTCTCATCGGCGAGTTCACCAACGAGGAGTTATTCACCAAGGCGCATTTCCCGTGGACGGGCACAACCTCGCTCGGCTCCTACTGCGTGTCAGCCACATCAAGCCACTACGAATGGGCAATCAAAAAGCTCCGTGCATTCACCAGAAAGCCGCCAGAACAACCCCATAACCAAGCCGCCCCCCAATAGCTTCTTACCACGCTGTACACCACAGACAGATACTCGGGAGCCTCTGGTATAGGCGCTCCCGTGCGCCTTTTCGTGACTGTCGGGTTCAACGCACCAGGCCTCGTGCCTGCATTCACGCAACATCCGCCCGATCAGCGCTATCCTTAGCAATGCAGGGAAACCCTTCTTGTAGAATGAGAACTTATTGGGGCATACAACTCCTGATGCCGTTGCCGTATCAAAATGTGTAGCGAAAAGTTGAAGGGACTGGTCATCAAAAAAATATCTGTGTTTCTTGTATCCGCTCTGGCATATTTTGTCGGCGCGTGGCTTTTCGCCGCCATCTTTCTACGGTGCAAGGATCAGGATCAGAGATTTTTTGTGGTCTTCTTATTGATGCCAATCATGTATGTGTGTTTCACGATTCTTCTTCTGCTTTTTAATAAGCATTTCATCGGTATTCAATCTGCCCGCGCGTTGCAACTTTCAGCAGGAGCCTTTATCGGACTCTCAGCTTTTCTCTTTTCACTCGATGGTGTCGGCTCGTTAGTTCATAGTGATTCTTTTTCTCAACTGCTGAGCCAGTTTTCCGTTCCCGCCATCGGCGCTCTTGTTGCTGGTGGTGTAGCGCTTGGGTTTAGCGTTTTTACCCAAGCGCCACACCAAGGAAAAGACCAAATCAATTATCGGTAGATGAATTCAGCTAGCTTTCGGCAAGCTGTCAAACGAATCTCTTCCTTGACGTATCCAGCCAGGAACCATCCTAAAACGGCGCTATCCAAGTCGGCATATTCACTTATTTTCTGATATGCCTCAGTGGAATTATTCGCCCCCAAGCTCCAGCCAATCTGCTTGAATCTGTTGGCAAGTTTGCTGGAATTGTTGTAGTACTCTCGCAATGTTGCTGACAGAAGATGAGCGTTGGAGTCGTTGCCGTTTTCTAGCGTGTTAGCGATAACGATGGCATCTCCGTCACAGCAGAGATCGTCACGGTTACAGTTGTTTCCTACCGATTCCCATTTTCCCTTGTCGTTTTTCTTGTCAAGTACTAGCCCCTTCAAGCCAGGATGCTGACGGTAATCGTTACCTTGACCGATTAGAGCTGTGGCCACCTGATCCAGGTTCGCACTGGGATTCCACTCAAGCGTTTTCTGAATATTCTCCATGGCAGTAGCTAGGTCTCCAGCCCACCCAGTCCACGCATCAGGGATAACATTCCAGTTGGTGTATCCAAGTGTTGTTGCCGCCAGATGCGCCAGATCAACCGATTCTCCGGTCTTGTCGGTCATGGATTGCCGCCAAGTGTTATCAATATAGCGATTCAAGGCAGCGATGATCTTCTTGCCTACAGCGTCCTTCTCAAGTACGCTCGCGTCAGCACTCCTGAAACTTTCGGCAGACACGGACCAATTCACCGCAGATCCACTACCACCGTCACGCAGATAGGCTTTTGCTAAATAGTTGAGTATGCAACGCCAAGTCGGAACAGCAATCCACGTTCCCGCACCATGAGAACCCGCAACGTAGTCTTTTCCAACCTTGCCACTGGCACGAAGTTCTTCGAAGCGTTTCTCTAAATGCCAGATCAGATCAATCGGAGCCAACTTGGTGTAATCAATGCTGGTGTCGGGCCCAGCGCCACCGGCACTCGAAGGAGCAACATGATCAACTGCCGCTGCTTGTCCTGAATAGGCGACCCTGTCTAGGTCAAAACCAGCACCCTTGTAGTCACTGATTTCAGTGAACTGGTCATAGTTCCAATCGTCAGGAATAGGGAAGCCGAGGTTGCCAGAAAATCCTGTAGACATGTCCGAGACGAACGCGCTTCCAGCGTAGCCGGCTTTAATGATGCGGCTACAAATGTTACGCGAGGCGTAGATGCCTACTTTGTATCCGCCTCCCAGGCTTCCACGCACACCCTGAAAATACGGAAGAATATGACTTGTGACCTCGGGGTCGGTCGCGTCGAAATCAACTGCGAAATAGATATACGTTCCCGGAATGCCAAGTCTTTGGGCTGCTTGCCTTGCGAGCGTCGCGTGCCGAGCGCCGTTTTCCCGCGTGAAATGTCGAAGCTTGGTTGAGTACTCCTGGAAAATCGGGAAGAACTTCATCCCTCCGTTGGTGATGCGTTCAAGTTCTCCGGGGCGAATTGCTTTGAAATAGTCAGACGGATCTTTTGAATCCTGATTCGGCTCAGTCAGGTAACGCCCCACAATCTCATAGCCGTTCGCCTTAAGTAGGTTAAGTCGCTCAGCCGTAATCTCGAAGCGTGTATCGCATGCTTTGCAGGCGCGATTCGGATCACCTTTCGAGGTCAACAGGCTCATCCATGTAGTCGAGTCGACCACCCCGCTTCGTGGGAGCTGATACTTTGCTTGGAATTGCGGAACGAACGTTGACAGTGCGGTTTGTGCAGAAGGATAGATATCGGGAGAAATCCGGTTACACACTAGAGCAACCTGAGCTAGCCAAGCCCACTTCGGTAAACTTGCCGCATTGCTGGGTGTAACTATTGTTAGACGCGCTTTGGTGCCATTGCCGAAATTACCTGTGGCTTCCGCAGGGCTAAATCCTTCAATGGCTTGCAAGACCTGAATCAGAGCAGTGTTCATTTCCCGACCGTAGAGTCCATCGGTTGGGATGATTCCGGTATAAGCGCGATACTGTTGGTTGATTTGTTGCTGTGCTTGCCGAATCGCTGAAATGCCCCCATAAGAGCGAAGCAGGACGAATTGCTGCATTGACAACAGCGCTTTCATGACGTCGAGCGTCACAGTGGAATCTCCACCAATGCCCATGTCGCTCTTAAGCTGTTTGATGGCCTTTCCAGTTCCGCTATAGAAGTGAGTCGTGATATCGCTGGCACCGGCAGAATATCCCTTGCACCACAAGGCGCCTTGGATAATGCCGTACACATTAGAAGTCTCCTGTGCACCGTCATCCTGCTGGCGGATGCCGTTAGGCCACCGCGACTGGAAGCGACTGATAGTTCCCGGTCCGAAATTGTTCGCCGTTGTCGTAATACCCAGCTCGATTTGCAGGGCCCGAATCAAAGCGTTGACCGTGCCCCAGCCGGTATATCCGTCCTCTACGACTGAACCGAAACCAGCCTTGCTCCTATAGGTGCGATTAAGCCATTGCTGTGTTTTTAGCACCATTTGATCTGTCATGATTCCTCCTTTTTAGAAACCAGTTTGTTAACTCAAGACAGGCGAACACCTGCCAGGGAGGGATCCAGAACACCGGATGAGAAGCTCCGAGTTTATTGCCCTCACCTGTACGTCCCTGGCAAACCCAAATCCGGACGGACAAAGCGCAAGAAAACCGAGCAACACTCAGCGGGATTTCACCCCTCACTGGCACTGCCGACAAATAACGAAGTGTTAATACCTTGTTTGATTCGGTCTTTTTGCGCACGGTCGGCCCCGCCCGCTGACCTCTGACAAGGCATGAGAGATTCGAAGGCCCCAACCCCTCACCAGCGCCGCGAGGTTGCCCCGTGTTCGGCAAACGCCAGGCGGGTAGGCCTCTTTGAGGTTCCAGATGATCGACGCGACAGCGGCCAACGTGGGGGCTCGTCAGTAGGCGTAGACCCGAGGTTGTTGCCTCCACCGGTCATCATCGAGCGCACTCTGGCGCGAGTGGCAGGGCTTGCACAGGCTTCGGAGGTTGTCGAAGTTGTGGGTGCCGCCGTGTTCGAGCGGGAGAATGTGGTGAACCTCTTGTACTGGCGTGTAGCGTCCGGCCTCTAGGCAGTCTTCGCAGAGCGGGTGGGCGGCGACGTAGGCGGCGCGAATCCTGCGCCAACGCGCGCCGTAGCGCCGGTTAATCTTCGGATCCCGTTGATACTTCCGATACCGGGCGTCTTCTGCCTTCGCGTGCTGCTCGCAGAAACGTTCGTGGGTGAGTTCGGGACAACCAGGGTGGGAGCACGGGGAGGCGGGTTTGACTGGCATCGCTGGCTCCTTCCCGAACATGGTGAAGCCCCAAGTTCCCGTGTGGGTTCTTGGGGCTTCTCCTAGTTTTCAACCACTTACATGTTCTCACACCGATATGCGGTTTTCTATCGCATGTTTCGGATACCCGCTAACGCTAGAGCTGTCCATACAAGGCGGTGGCGAACCTGTCGAGAGCCCGGTTCTTGCGCCGATAGACCGTGTCACGCTCGACGTAGAAATGATCGGCGATCATCGACACCTTCTCATCTTGCGTCCCCTCGCTGAGGAAGAAGCCTTCGAGGATGAAGCGGTCGTCTTCAGCGATGACTTCCCACGCAGGCAAGAACCAGTCCATGTACTGGCGAGCCTGCAGGTAGCGAGCCTTGTACGCATCTATTCGCTCAATGCTCGCCACGATCCGATTCTCCGAAGCGTGCAGGTCGCCCGAGGGTGGTGTGCCGTCCATGCGTGGGGATGCGGGGCTTGCCGCGTCAGCATAAGCCGCCTTGATCTGCTCATCGGTACTCTCGATGATCTGTTCCATCACCGCATAATCCTGCAGAGCGGCGATCGCGGCTTTCCTTGTGTCGAGGTATTTCGTCATCACATGCATGAGCGTGTCCTTTCAGTGGTTGTGTGTATTTCTTGTGCGACCGCGTCAATCAACGCAGCCTGAGTAGCGTCTTTCGCATCAAGAGCTTTGAGAACGGCTTCATCGAGCGTCCCCTCGGTAACGAGGTGGATGATGGTGACCGGCTCTAACTGTCCTTGCCGATAAAGCCGTGCGTTGGTCTGCTGGTAAAGCTCCAGGCTCCACGTCAACGAGAACCACACCAGCAGATGCCCACCTGCCTGCAGGTTCAGTCCATGACCGGCCGATGCGGGGTGAATCAGCCCAAGCGCAATCTCGCCCCTGTTCCACGCCTCGATATCGGCCGAGGTTTTCAGTTCGCGAGCCTGCGGGAAGCGGGCGGTGATGCGTTCGCGGTCGTGAGTGAACCAATACGCCACCAATAACGGGCTGCCGTTGGCTGCCTCGTAGAGGTCTTCGAGAGCGTCGAGCTTCCGCTCATGAACCGAAGCCCAGTTACCCTCGCCGGTGTAGATCGCGCCCGACGCTAACTGCAGGAGCTTGCCCGACAACGCAGCGGCATTCGCGGCATCGATTGCCGCCTCACCGAGGTCGAGGACAAGATCAGATTTCAACTGCTCATAGACGCGCCGTTCTTTCGGCTCCAACGTCACGGGCATCGTCGTGACCGTCAATTTTGGTAATTGCAGGTGGTCGGTGGTGCGCATCGACAACGTCATATCCGAGATCGCGCCGTAGATCTCGTCCTCAGCACCCACGCGTGGCTTATAGGTGAACACCTGCATCCCGTTCCTTTTGTCGGGCACGAACCAGCGCTCGCGGTAACGAGTAATGAAACGACCCAAACGCTCGCCGCCGTCGAGGAGCCGGAACTGCGCCCACACATCCATCAGTCCATTCGCTGCAGGCGTACCGGTGAGCCCGACCCAGCGCTTAACGTGCGGTCGCATTTTCACCAATGCCGTGAACCGTTTCGCCCGGTGGTTTTTGAAGCTGGAGAGTTCGTCGATGACGACCATGTCGAACGGCCAGCTACCTCCCATCTGGTTCACGAGCCATGGGATGTTTTCACGGTTGATGATGGTCACCATCGCAGACTGAGCTAACGCGTCCAGCCGGTCTTGCTTGGTTCCAACAGCGACCGCGACCGTCAAACCTCGCAGGTGATCCCACTTCGCGATTTCTGCAGGCCAGGTATCGCGGGCTACCCGCAGTGGTGCGATGACGAGAACGCGGTGGATGGTGAAGTAGTCGAGCATGAGCTGCCAGATCGCCGTCAACGTGATCACCGATTTGCCCAAACCCATCCCAAGGAAGATTGCGGCCTCGTGGTGGTCGATGATGAACTGGGTCGCCTGGCGTTGGTAGTTATGCGGCTGATAGTGCATCAAGCACCTCCTGTATGCCGTCAATCGAATCAACAACCAGAGCGGTGAAACCTTGCTGGCGGAGTTGGTTCATCCGGCGCACCTGGATTGGCCTGGGTTGTTTACCTGGTGCTTTGAGCTCAACGAAAACTACGCGGTTTCTCATCAGGCATATCCGGTCAGGTACACCCGTGGTTCCAGGGCAGACAAGCTTCCAGCACAAGCCGCCAGAGGCTTCAATGGCTTTCTTCAGTTGGTGTTCTATGGTTCGTTCGTTCATGGTCACTCCTTGAGTTCACTTTTAGGGGTGACGGCATGTGACGAGTCGTTCCTAACCTTTTATATAGAGAAAAACACCATGTAATTTCACATGCGTAAGGTAGGGAATGGCTCGTCACAGCTCGTCACCATGGGGTTAGTTGCCGAACTCGGATGCGATCGCGAGCCCGTAGACGTACATGCCGTGCTTGGTCTTTTTCCGCACGAATCCGGCTTGTTCGACCGCAGCGTTGAAGTCGACCATCGGGCGCGCCCATCCTGAGGTGTTTTGCGCCCACGCCCGATACGTCTGATAGAGGTCACCAGCCCTCTCCGATAAGCCATCCTCGACGTCGCATGAGTCCTCAAGGAACTGCGAGAACCAGTCGTTATCCTCCTTATATGCTTGCGAGGCTTGAACCACCTGAGGCGGGGCTTTGAGCTTGTAGCCCTCGGCGTGGATGAGGCGCGCGCCCTCCATAATCCACGTAAGGATTGCTCCGCCCGCGTTTTCGAACAGGTGGTCGGCGTAGTTCTTCACGTCCGTATCACCTTCGATGGTGGCGTTAAACGGGATGACGATGAGCCTGCGCCAGATGCCTGCGTCCATGGCTCCCACACGCGGCAGGTGATTCGTGTAGAGCACGAGGGTGTGGGAGGGGGTGAAGGCGAAGGGGTCCTTGAACTTTTTCTCTGCCGAGATCTGATCGGTCGAGGCAAGCTGTTTGACGTTCGAGGTTGATAGGCGCATGCCTTCTTCGGTTTCAGCCGCGATCAAGAGACGTTTGCCTCTGGCTTCGGCGAGTTCGGGTTTGACGTTGCGGCGCACCCCGACTGTGAGCGCGTCGGCTGAGATCGTGCCCGAATACGTCCCCAACACGCGGGCGATGGTGTTCCAGAAGGTGGATTTGCCGTTTCGTCCGTCCCCGTAGGCGATGATGAGGGCTTCGACGAAGACTTGCCCGATAGCCGCCAGGCCGACAATGCGCTGCACGTAACCAATCAACTCAGGATCTCCTTGGAAGAAGACGTCAAGCGCGTCGGCCCAGATCTGTGCACCCTCATCGTTGGGGCTGACAGCGGTCTGCTTAGTCAGCAGATCGGCGGGATTGTGCTCGTGGCTACTACTGTCGCGTAGATCCCATGTGCCTGCCGGGGTGTTGAGCTGGTAGGGGTCGACGTCGAGGTCGCGGACACGTACCTGCAAGATCGGCCCGGCTTCTTTTAACGTGGCCGTGATATTGCGTGACAAACGCCTGGAGAGAACGAACTTGTGGTAGTTCTTTGCCTCATCCCACGCCCGGAACGCGGTCGCTTGCACAGGCGTGAGCTTGGCGATGCCGCGTGCTTTCGACGAGGCGGAGGCCATCACGATATCTGCGCCGGTTGCTGTCATGGTCTCCCACGTGGACGCGATCAGGCGGTCGGCTTCCTCGAGCTGGCGGGAGGTCAGTTCTTGAACGACGCCTTGTGCGGATAAGTCGTTCTCGTCCCACACGCCATGGTCGTAGACGAGCCACTTGGTGGCGAGCGAGTAGCGGATCTTGTTCGCGTATTCGCCAGCTAATGTGTCTGCCTGACCGACATCGGAAAAATCATCCGGACGAAGCCCCGCCAATGCCTCATAAGCCTCTGGCGGCAGATAGCCTGGATCAGCAGCGACCTTCGAAGCGAACCTGCACGCGCTATTCCAGATCGCCTGTAATTCGCCCTCGCTGAGCGGTGGTTCGCAAAGGTTGGCTTTGCGATCGAAGAGGTCTCGGGCTTGGTCGGTATCGCCGTAGCGGATGAGGACCCTGCCTGCGAAGCGCGACAACGTAGCGTTGCGCGAGCCTTCACCAATCACGAGTGTGGAGGCATCAAATGCGGCGAACACGTCGATCTCGTCAGCCGCATCGAGCCACGCGTCGAGGAGCTGGTCGCCCTCATGCGCCGTCACCACAGCGTTCGACGCCCCGTAGATGAAGCGTCCTGCGTCAAGAGCGTTGCGGTCGAAGAAAGCAAACCGCGACGCGAGGCGGTGTTTCAATCCTGCGTATTCGTCTGCGCCTTGTACTTCTCGGATTGGGAAATAAACGTGGAAACGCGGCCGCGCAGACAACACACCCTTCGCCTTCATGTGATTACGAGACGTGGCGGTCATGAACTCCACACCCGCCATCAACTCGCCGAGCTTTTCTGGTGTGATCCAGTCGGTTTGGGTTTCTGTATGGTCGTTGTCGATATCCATCACCACGCAGTCCGAGGCTATGAAGGCTGCAGTTGAGCGGCGATCATTCGCATAGGTTGCGGCTACGTGATCGAAGCCCGCGACTGCCGATAGCAAGGCCGCGTCAGTAACCCGGTGCCTGTTTGGGTAGTGGTTATTGTTCTGCACGCCGGTAACCGTGGCAGCAAACAGAGTGAAGGGCGTGGTCATGGGGTGACCTCCTTGAAATCAGAATCGAAATACTTAATCGGCAACTCGAGGTCTCGCGCCCACCCGATCTCCAGGCGCATACCAAGGCTCACGTGACCTACGTATGCCCACAGCGCTTCGCACTTGGCGAGCAACACCCTGTTGAAAAACATCGCCAGCTCCCGCTGATCAGGGTCTGCGTCGTCCATGAACTGCGGATAGTGCAGATGCGGGGCGAACGGGATCTTGCCTGCCGCTACTGCGAGCTCGCAGAATTGGCGGGCGAGCTCAACGTTCGCTTGCACGTCGCCCGAATGCGGTGAGCAGATATAAACCAAGGGCCGGTAGCCGAACTGTTCGCGCTGCAGCTTTTTGAGGGCGTGGTAGCTCGTCAGATCGAGGTAGCCTTCGGTGTTCTTTTTCGAGAATCCGATATCGAGTGTCGTGGCGGTCATGCTTGCACCTGACCTTCACGCTCAATGACCGGGAGGATGCCGAGCTTGTTCTTGAGCAGGTCGTAGATGAACAGGCGGCCCTTTTGCGTCCAGTACATGTGGGTGCGGGTCTGTCCTTCGCCGTATTCGTGGGTCTTGGACTGGGTGTATCCCTGCTCGGCGTACTTCGCGTAGAGGAACCACCGGCCAGACTGATGGAACTGCACGTGAGCATCACGCAGAATGCGGTTGAGCTTCTTCGCGGAAAGTCCGTAGTCCTTCGCAATCGCCGTCGTCGTCAACAACGAATCGGACTGCAGCACGAGGTCGTAGTACGAGACTTTCGGTGCCGCCTCCAACAGGGATTGCTCTGCTGCCAGGCGCTTGGCTCGCTCGGCACGCAGCGTGGCGATGGCATGCTCGAGGAACTCATCGTCAGCGAGGAGTTCGTCGTATGCGTACATGCCGTGGCGGCGAATCGTCGGCAACACCTCATCGAACACCCAGGCTTCGAATTTCTGTGCTGCCGGGAGCTTTGAGGAGATGATGAGGCGGTAGAGGTCGCCTTCGGTAATGAAGCGGACCTGCTGGAGTCCGCCAGCGGTCTCAAGGGGGTGGTAATTTGCCACCCCCTTGCAGTGCAGCTTCACCGCGTTCGTCGGATCCTGGTAGCCGAGCGCGGTGGCGACGTCCTTGCCGCAGAAAAGGATCTGACCATCAGTGGTGATGGTGCGAATGGTGCCGAACACGTCGTTGGTAAATGTTTGAATCTGGTTTCCCATGGCGGGGTTCCTTCCCGAGACCCCGTCGAGAAAAAGTCGTGCCGGTCGACACAAGGAGTTAAGGGCCTCACCCCACTGCCGACGAACCAGAAAGTGTTAAATCACGGGTACTCAATCGCTTCTCGTTCTGGCACGATTGGTGTTGAAGCCCCGGTGGAGCGCTATCTGTTAGAGCCATCTGGCAGGTATTCTCGCCGGGGCATAGACAAATTTCTCGAGTGCTCTGTGTGGAAAAACCATCATTCTCTTAGCCCACAGCGGTGCCGACACGGTGGTCTTTTAGACAACATGACCGGTTCCGCTGCCCGCCTCGGTGGGAGCGCAGGGTCGGTTCTCGTTTCTTAGTGGTCTTGGATAAGCTTTCTTCTCTGATGGTGATACTTTGCCGTGTTCTTGATTCTGTCGTTGTTTTCGCGGTATAGTGATTACCACTAGTACCGGCTCGCTTGTATCGGTTTCCGAGACAGGTCAGAGCCGGTCTTCATGTTTTTGGAAGCAGGTGGGCTGGTGGTCGATAAACCGTGGGCCAGTATCGATGAGCAGATTAATATTCTCACTCGTCGTGGCCTATTGGATGCCGGTGATTACCGCCGCGAGTTATCTACTGTCGGCTATTACCGGCTTTCGGGATACTCCTACCCGCTGCGCCAGCCAGCTCCCGAAGGCTCACCTCGGCGGCGTTTAGATCGTTTCGTTCCCGGCACACGTATGCATCACGCGATTGAGCTGTACGAGTTTGATGAGAGGCTACGCTTGGCTGTGTGGCAGGCGCTATGCAAGCTGGAGGTGTGCCTGCGAGTTGACGTGGGGCACGTGCTGGGTGAGATCGATCCGTTCATTCACCTCGACCTCGAACGGATTTGGCCGTCAGGCGCAATGCATCGCCGCGCAGTACTGTTCACGCAGAAGCTAGCCCAAACGCAGTCGCGCTCTACAGAAGATTTCGTCACGCATTACAACCAGACCCACGACGGCCGTTTGCCGGTGTGGGTGGCCACCGAGATCCTCGAATTCGGACAACTCGTGACCCTGTTTTCGTTGGCTCCCTTCGAACAGCGTCGTCGCATTGCTGACAAGTACTTGGCACGTGCCGACGAGTTGGAATCATGGATGCGCACTGCGAATTTCATTCGTAACATATGCGCCCATCACGCCAGACTATGGAACAAGCGACTCGTCATCCGTCCACTGGTCAAACACCGCCGCAACGACCAAACGCTATCGGCCGTGACACATTCTTCAGGACGTATATACACCGCGTTGGTGCTCACCGCATTCCTCTTGCGACGAGGAAATTTCACCGCTGAAATACAGGCCATCAGCGACGTCCTAGACAGTTTCCCCACCGAAATTCCTGGCGTCGATCTAACGCACATAGGTGCCAGCCCCAGCTGGAAACAAGATCCCATCTGGACAATCAACAGCTAATCCTTACGGTAATAGGCGCACTCATACCCATCCGCATCCAACGGCAAACCTTCGGCCCATGCTGGGAGCGTGGACATGAGCTCGCAAGCACCAGTGGCGGTGAAGCCGGAATTTTCGGGTTCGTCGATGACGATCTCGTCGTGAACATGCATCACAATCTGATGCCCTGCCTTGGCGACTGCGTGCATGCCCGTGACGAGCAGATCACGAGCGATCGCCTGAACGATGTTCTCGGTAAGTTTTCCGCCGTAGGTTTCGAGCTGTCCCCAGCGCCGTGCCGTGGTGGTTCCGGTGTAGGTGATGGATGTCCCACCCCACCTGTTCTCGCCCAGACGCGGCTTCACATACGCCAACCGCCTACCCGAGGGCAGCTCAATAAACAAGATTCCGGCTTCGACGCTGAATCGCAGATTCCGTAGCCGGATTGACTGACGAGACGCGATCGCGGCGATAGCTGCTTCTTCGACGCCGGCCCAGAGGGCCACGATGTGTGGGTTGGCGGCCCGCCATGCGTCGACGATCGGTTTGAGCTCGTGCTCGGCGAGTCCCATGGTGAGTGCTCCCATGCGCTCCAAAGCGCCCGTTGAGCCGCCAAAACCACAAGCCAAAACTGCTAATTTTCCTTTCTGCCGAAGCTCACCATTAACGCCATGCTTCTCTACTGGCACTCCGAACATACGGCTCGCGGTTTCGCAATAGAGGTCTTTACCTTCGCGGAAGGCTTGAAGGGTGGTGGTTTCTCCTGCGAGCCATGCGATGACACGCGCTTCAATTGCAGAGAAATCAGCAACGATAAACCTGTGCCCAGGTGAAGGGATAAACGCGGTACGGATGAGTTGGCTGAGGGTGTCGGGCACGGACTCGTGCAGAAGCTCAAGTGCCTCGAGGTTGCCTGTTCTGACGAGCGTTCGGGCTTGGTCAAGATCAGGCAGATAGTTCCTGGGGAGGTTCTGGACTTGGACGAGGCGTCCGGCGAAACGTCCGGTGCGTCCTGCGCCGTAAAACTGGATCAGCCCACGTGCTCGACCGTCGCTGCCTGCGACGTTTTGCATCGCCTGGTATTTCTTCACGCTCGATTTCGCTAGATCGCCGCGAAGTCCGAGGACTTCTTTCACCGTGCCAGTCGCGGTGTCGAGGGCGGCATCGACCTCGGCCTTTGCCAACGAATCCAGCACGCAGCCACGCGATGCGAGCCATTGTTTGAGCTGGATGGGCGAATTCGGATTCTCCAACCCAGTCAATGTCTGTGCCCGAGCGAGTGTCGCGTTGCGGTGGTGCTCATCCACCCCGACCGCGTTATCAACCAGCGTGTGGTCGAGAAGAATCCCAGCATCATTAATGCGTTGGTCGAGCGTGTAGGTGTCCCACTCGTCATCGGACATCGGAAATGATGCGAGCCGCTCGTGGATGGCTTGTTCGACTTCGACATCACGACGGTTGTAATCAATAAACCTCGCCCACCCGGTCGGGTCAGCTGATGGTGGGTTCCTGTGTTTGCCACCGTTGAGGACTGAGGGTGTGGCGGGTGTGCAGAACTGCTTGATCAGCTTGCGCCCCGCAGAATCTTTTTGGACGTCGAGTTTGAGGACGGCGGCAACCGCGTCGAGGCTCATTGGCAGACCGAGGTAGGCGGACCAGATCATCGTGCACCGCCACTGCCTTGGGTCAAGAAACCCATCACCGAGAAGCTCGGGATGGTAAAGACGGAGCCACGCTGACAGGCAGACTCGTTCGAAAGCGGCGTTATGCGCCCACTTGACCACACCCGAATCCACCAAAGCCGCCAGCACCTCGTCGGGCATTGATTGTCCGTTGGCGAGATCCACTATTTCGACTGGGCCGCCGTCAATCGAATAGCCGAACAAGAGAAGCTCGAAGGCTGGGTGCTCGGCATACGGGTAAACACCCGTCTTGGCGAGTTGGACGGGGCTGAAAGATTCAATATCGCAGAAGAGTGTTCGCATGACGGGGTTCCTTTCACATAGAGGAAAAGTGGAGGGAACCAACAAGATGTGCTGGTTCCCTCCACGTGTGGGGATGATTAGTTTAGGAAGTCGTCATCAGCGGCGAAGGCACCGAAGTCAGTCTCAGCGCTCACGCGCCCACCGCCAAGGCTCTCGCCGTCACGGGTCTTTTGAATGTTCCCGAGCCCGCAGGCGATACCGCGGTTGCCGTTCGTGTTAAACGCATAGAAGGACAGGGATACGCGCGCGTAGCAGCCCGAGTACACCTCGGCGCGATCCAGGATCGGGGCGACGCTCTGATCGACGATCTGCGGAGCGGTCAGCGAGTTGGCGTTGAGGAAGTAGGCGCCCTTGTAGGCTTCGTCGTCGCGCTCAATATCTCCGTCACGCAACGGGAGCTTGAGGGCGGCCTTGTTGGGTCGCTTACCACCAAACTTGGCCGTCCCGGCGTCGATCGCGGCGTCGATGGCCTTCTCGATCGCGGCAATGGTGGCGGTGTCGGACTTGGGGATGATCAGGGAGACGGAGTACTTGGGTTTGCCTCCCTGGATGGAGTTCGGCTCCCACACATGCGCATAGCTGAGGCGAACTTCGCCGGTGACGATACGGGTCGGATTAGTTGTAGTTGTCATGATCTTTTCTGCTTTCTACTTGTTACTTGTTGGGTTGAAAATCGGTGGCTGCACTCACCAGATCAAGCGCTGGCCGTTTATCGGATGCAGGGACCAATGTGGGTTTGCCTGCAGGTTTGGTCACGAGATCACCGAGGATCTCGTTGAAGGCGGGTTTACCCATCAGCTTTTCCATGGCTGTGAGGGTGATGAGCTTGCGATCCCAGATGTCCCTATAACCAGCCGCCTCAGCCGCCGCAGCGACATCGGTTTCGGAGGTGTATTTGCGTACCGACCGTCCGGCTACGAGCTTGAACCCCTCAAAGACCACACCCTGATTGACAGCCTTGGAAAGCGCGTAGGCTTCGACATCCGCCGCCCAGGTTTTGAGCTGCGGAATCCGGGCCAGCACGTCGGCAATCTCGCTGTCGGACAGTTCTGCTGGCGGGGCGAACTCCAACCTGGCCAGCGCAAGATTGGCTTCAGCTCGCGCCCGACACGTGGGTGCAATCTTGCAGAACTGACACCACGAGCCCGGACAAAACTCACCCTCACCAGCCGAGGCCAGCTCAGCCTTCGGTTTCACCTCGGTTTCAGCCCAGTGTTCGAGTTCAGTGACGGAGATTTCCCAGGTGTCGACGTTGCCCCGACGTGGCTGGTAGATCGTCACCGCTACGCGCTCGATGTCGTACAGGTCGCCGAAAGTGTGAAGGGCTCCGAGAGCGTAGAGCATCAACTGGGGATTACGCTCAGCCTCAACCAACACACCTTGCCCGTACTTCAGATCAATAATCTGCAAGGTAGGTTCGGCGATGATCACGCAATCCCCGGTGCCAAAACCTCCCGGAACCACATGGCTGAAATCCAGGCGCTGCTCGATGAGCACCTGCGGATCGCCACAGGTCTCCCGAGCCAGCGAGATGTGTTCTTGCACAAACGACACATAGTCGTCGGTCAAGGTTTCCATCTCGTCATCAATCCAAGTTGAGACTGGCCGCTTCGAGCGCTGCTTCAAAGCGCGGCGGAGTTTGTGCTCCGCCAAGGCATGAGCGGCGGTTCCTTGCTCAGCAGCAGCAGACGTTGACTCCGGCTCATCCGATTCGAGCCGAGCTGAAGGTGTGCAGTTGAGCCACCGGTGAGCACCAGAAGCTGAGAGGAGGGCGTGATCAGACGGTGCCATCAGCAATCTCCTTCGCCCGATCCAGCAGCCACCCGTACTTCGACGGATCCACCGCTGAGAGCTTGTCCGCACCAGCCTCGACGATCAGCTCACGAACCTTTGCCGTGTGACCTTGCGCTGAGAGCTCGGAAAGAAAAGCACGTACTTCTTCCAACGTCACCGTCGGTTCAGGTTCAACCTCCGGCTCGTCCGCAAGTAGTTCTGGCTGGGCGTGCGTGGCTGGGATGGTTCCGAAGGGTTCCTTGATCTGCAGGGCAAGCTCCGGGCGTTCACCAGGCATTCCTGCGTGGTCTTCGAAACTCTCCTCAACGATCTGCTGAGCCCGCGCAAGCAAATCGGCGAGCGACCGCAGCGCCTGGTTCCCATCACGAATAAAGGCATTGAGCTGTGACATCATCATTTGGACTCACCCGCCTTGAGAGCATCAGCCAATGCCATGAGGTCGTCATCGGTGTTTTCGGTGATGTCGATCTGCTTGACCGAATCACCAGGAACAAGAATCATGACTTTGCGCGGGCTACCAAGCAGTAGGCGCATGAACCGTTCACGCAGCGTCACATTCTTGGTGGCGACGATTCCGGGGTCGTCAGGGATACGCCGGGCAATATGAAGCTTGAGACTATGTCGAGCCATCGGGCTTACCTTTCTTCCTCATTTGTGGGAGCAGCCCGGTTGGCTTCTCCCTTTCACCCCACTGCCGACACCACCGAAAGTGTTAAATCGGGCATCCTCAACCGCCTGCCGGATCAGCGGTTTTACCTCTGCCACCAGCTGCGATACCCGAGCACGGGTCAACCCCATATCGCGCGCCACCTGCGCCTGATTGAGCTTGTCGGTTGCAAGCAGACGCGTCATCACCTCACGATGCTGAGGATCCAAACCAGCGATAATGTCACGCATCACCTCGAGATCACAAGCACGCTCGACACTATCCTCGCGTTCGATGACCTGGTCTTCAGCGCTGATACCCGGTGAAGCAGGGTCAAGATCGATCTCGAGCATCTGCTCATACGAAAACGGCTTGTTATTCGGGACGCGGCATCCACGTCGAGGACCGCACCCAGCCCCACACGTACATTTCTTCTTACCCTTGCCGCGATCGGCGCGAACCGCCTTATGCGTGGCCGCTTCTTCTGCGTTCCACAACTCGTCGAGAATCTTCTGCGGTGTGCAGGGCTTAACCTGGTCGAGCGGAACACCAGTAGCGGCGGCGCGTTGCTGCCGGTCGGTTGCGATCATGAGAGCGAACTCGCCAGGGTCAATGTCGAAAGTGTCAGTGATGGACTGATTCTTGTTGTTATCTGCTTCGTGCTTGAAGGTGACCTTCATCGAAGGATCTCCATTTCTCCGGGAATCCCGGTGATTTGGAGACCTGATCTGTTTGGCTCAGATCACTGGTGAGAACTGCTAGGAAGACGACAAAGGCGAGCCACCCCACCCGCCCCTCAGCAAAGAGGTTTGGGTGAGGTGACCCGCCGAGCGCTCCCAGAGCAGGTCTCACTAGTGGTTCATTTGTCTACAACCACAGCCAGCACTCGCTGTGGAGGTCGCTCATCCGCCAGATGAGCTCCCGAACAATCACGCTCAGGCTTCGGAGAACGTCAGTGCCGATGGCCACCAGCGCTACCGTCCCCACCCACCCGGCCCGAACTGTGTCGAAACCGAGTGGGCTGTGTACGGCTACTTGCTGCGCTTGGACGGCTTAGTCTGCGCCAACGCCGAGGCGGCAACGGACTTGGTCCGCACCGAAGAACGGCCATCGCGCAGCACAGCTGATGCCTTGCGTGCCACAGCACGCGATGTCTGCTTACGGTTCCTTCCCATGTGTTTCACCTCCTTCGCTCGCGCTACGACACCCACCACCAGTTGGTGCGTGTTCATGAGCGTTCGCGCGAGTCGGCGTGCGATAATGAGATGACAGTTGTTCGTCTCGTCGGCTCGTGTTTTGCTCACATACTCATCAAACGCTGTGGTTTTGGGACTTCAGATCGTTGAGGGAAGCAAAAACTGGGACTTCTGGGACTAGTTTTGGGACTCGGCATAGAGGAGCGTGACGCATATGGGTTTGCCCGAGTTTTGTCGCGCTGTTTACAAGCGGAAGAGTCCCATCACTAACCAGGCAAAATTCGTCCAAGCCGTATTCCAACACGCTGGCAGTGCAGAGCGGTTAGACGACGAGTACGCACGCAAGATCTTTACCGGGGCAAAACCGATCTCCGAACCGCAATACGAGTCATTTCCTACACAGGTGAGCAAGAAATCGTTGCATGATTTCCTTCTTGCCCACCTGAGGCCCCTCCCAAGCACGAAGCGCACGTTGGATGATCGTTGCCAAGAAGTCGGCAAAGATGCCGGACTGCCCTCAACCCTCACTATCGAACCAGAAGCATTCATTTGGGCACTCACAGATTGGTTCGACGCGATCATCCATGACCCAGACCATTGCGATGTCCTTGAACACTGCTACCGACTTCGCCTTGAAGACCAGGAACCAGAAGAAATAAACCCCGCGCCGCAGCCGCTCTATCAAGGAGATCGCGTCGACGTGACGCAACCGCCCGCACTGCAAAAACACAAGCCAGGATTTTGGGTCGAGTTCACTCACACATGGACACTGCGCAACGTTGGCAGCATCGACTGGACCAGTCGGACACTCATCTGTACGAATCCAACAGACCCGCGACTACGACCCGTCGGCACCACACAGATCGCCATTCCTGACAGCCCACCGGCGACAGCGAAGTTCATCAAGATTTCTTGCACGTTTCGGGCGCAAGGCTATGAAGGTGCTGCCTCAAGCCACTGGGAAATGCGCAACCAGGAAGGCGAGAACTGCTTCCCTCAAGCGACTACAACATTCAATGTCAATGCCACAGTTATTAACCCGGATCTTCACGCGATAAGGCAGGAACGATGAGCGAAGCTGAATTAGAAAACTGGGTCACCATGAAAGAAGCGCAAGCCCACCTCGGGGTGCGCCGGGAAACCATCACGAAATGGATAACAACCCATAATCTCCCTGCCTATAAAGTCGGCAGGGTCTGGAAGTTCAAACTCTCAGAAATCGACGAATGGGTCCGCACCGGTCAAGCCGCAGAAGAACCACATCCCAACAACCCTCACGAGCCTAAGGAGGAACGCTAATGCCAGAACTGAACTGGGTCGGCAAAGACAAGGTGATCACCCACCACCTCGACGTTCCCTACCGCGTCCTCGACCGCCAATACTCATATGACGAGCACGGCCAACACGATGGGGACAACGGCTCACAGAACATGATTATTCATGGTGACAACCTCGAAGCCCTCAAAGCTCTACTACCAAAGTACGAAGGCAAGGTTGACTGCATTTATATCGATCCTCCCTATAACACAGGCAACGAAGGCTGGATCTACAACGACGCCGTCAACGACCCACGAATCAAGAAATGGCTTGGCGAAGTCGTCGGCAAAGAAGGCGAAGACCTCTCCCGCCATGACAAATGGCTATGCATGATGTACCCACGGCTAAGACTTCTCCATCGCCTGCTAGCCAGAAACGGATTGATTGCTGTCTCGATAAGTGACACAGAGCTGTCCAACCTAGGCTGCATCATGGACGAAATCTTTGGCCCTGCAAACCGACTTGCTTGTGCGCCAGTGCGCTCTGAACCAAGTGGAGGGAAAGATAAAACGGCCCTGCGAACAGGGCACGAATACATTTTGTTCTACACCAAGGGTGACCAATCAAGTCTTGTCAAAGAAGAGAAGACAACTGGGAAGCTTGACCTCAAGGACAGCAAGGGCCCGTATCGAAAAGGGCGTGAGTTACGAAAGTGGGGTGCAACTTCCGACCGATCAGATCGACCGACGTTGTGGTTCCCCATTACTGCACCCAATGGTGGAGAAGTATTCCCAATCAAGAATGACGGGTCTGACGGCTACTGGCGTTGGAGTCCTGCTCACGCAGGTATGTCAGAGTTATTGGACAATCCTGAGGCTGCTCACTGGGAGAAAACATCATACGACCCAGGGGTTGTTGTAGATGGAGAGACTGAGCGCTGGGTTCCATACGAGAAAATTCGTGACGTAAAAAAATCATTCGGATGGAATACGTGGCTCGATGGCTATGGAACTAACGCCGACGCGACTGCAGTAATCAAGGCAATCTTTGGAAACAAGAAATTCGACACCCCGAAACCACTATCACTAATCGAATGGATTATCGCCCTGCATGGCAACACAGACGGCATCGTCTTAGACTCATTCGCAGGCTCAGGAACGACCGCACACGCCGTGCTTAATTCAAATATGTACGACGACGCAGATAGAAAATTCATCCTCGTAGAGCTCAGCGACTACGCAGAATCAATCACGGCAGAGCGGGTCAAACGAGTGATCGACGGATACCGCACCGATAAGGATGAAGTGCCCGGAACAGGAGGGTCATTCTCTTTCTACGAGTTAGGCGCGCCACTACTTCTCGCAGGTGACTTGAACCCAGAGGTGCCTCTTGAGCGGGTTCGTGAGTATGTGTGGTTCACCGAGACGGGGCAGCCGTTCTCGAATCCGCCCAGTGCCCATCCGTATTTCTTAGGACGGCATGAGGATGCATCGTTGTTTTTCGTATATGAGCCGGATCGGGCAACGGTTTTGGATCGTGACTATCTGGCTTCGATCCCTCCTGAGTGTGCGGCTAGTTCGTATGTGATTTATGCCGACACGTGTTTGTTGTCGGATGAGGAGCTGCGCTCTCTGAATATCACGTTCAAGAAGATCCCTCGGGATATCACCCGTCTCTAAGGAGTGTTGGTTATGGAGTTGAAGAAGTATCAAAACCGGGTGATCGCCGATCTAGAGGATTACCTCACCCAGCTCAACGAGCAGCCTACGCTGAGCGATGCTTTTAAGGTGTTTTGGGAGTCTCGCCAGATTGAGGTTGGCACCCCGCAGATGCCGGGCTACCAGAATGTGATCGATGGTGTTCCGCACGTGTGTTACAAGGTTCCAACTGGCGGTGGGAAGACGTTTTTGGCGTGTGCGTCGGTGAAGCCGATATTTGAGGCTTTGCCGCCGACGCGGAAACAGGCTGTGGTGTGGCTGGTGCCGTCGGATTCGATTTTGACGCAAACCTTGGCGGCGTTGAAGAATCCGGCCCATCCGTATCGGCAGAAGTTGAACGCTGATTTTGGTGGCCGTGTTGAGGTGTATTCGAAAGAAGAGCTGCTAGCTGGGCAGAATTTCAGCCCGTCGACCGTGGCTGAGCAGCTGTCAGTGATGGTGCTCTCGTATGATTCGTTCCGCTCACGAACAAAGGACGGACGCAAGGCATACCAAGCTAATGGGAATCTCGCCTCGTTCGCGACCGCGTTTGGTGCCCCGGAGCAACCGATCGAGAACGCGGATGAAACAGCACTGTTCCAGGTGATTAACCAGTTGAATCCCGTCGTTATCGTGGATGAGTCGCATCACGCGACGAGCTCGTTGAGTCTGGAGATGCTCACGAATTTCAACCCTGCATTCATTCTTGATCTAACCGCAACCCCGAAGCGGCAAGCGAACGTGATCTCGTATGTGGATGCGCTCTCACTTAAGAACGAGAGCATGGTCAAACTTCCGGTCATCGCATACAACCGGGCGTCACAAAAGGATGTCGTTACGGACGCGATCGACCTGCGCCGTTCACTAGAAATCGCTGCTACACAGCAGTATGAGAATGGTGGCGCTTATATTCGCCCAATCGTGTTGTTTCAGGCTCAGCCAAAGACGAGCGAGGACGCTACATCGTTTGAGCGGCTGCGTGACAAGCTCGTCAAGGCGGGTATTCCTGCCGAGCAGATCGCGATCAAGACCGCCGACGTAAACGAGCTTAAAGGCGTTGACCTGCTCAGCAAGGAGTGCCCGATCAGGTTCATCATCACCGTGAACGCGTTGAAGGAGGGCTGGGACTGCCCCTTCGCCTACATTCTGGCGTCGTTGGCGAACAAGACCAGCCAGGTCGATGTTGAGCAGATCCTTGGCCGTGTTTTGCGCCAACCCCACGCCAGGAAGCAGCCGAACACGTTGTTAAACATGAGCTACGTGCTGACCTCTTCAAACGATTTCGGGACCACGCTCAATCAGATCGTTGCGGGGCTCAACAGTGCCGGATTCTCCAAGCGTGACTTCCGCGCAGCCGATCAAGTCGCTTTCGACTTCACTGGCACGAACCAGCCAAGCAAACCCGCCCCAACGTCCCCAGTCCCAGGGGAAGATATGGACGTTGAAGAGTTCCTGGAGTTCAATGAAGAACAGGTTGCAGCTGATTTAGATGCGCGAGAAGAATCCGCTAGTTCACCAGAGCCTTCGGCGGATCCGACGGTTGCTTCGATGATCGAGCAGGCGGCTCAGCAGGGTGCGGACTATGAGCAGGAGGCCGAAGAAGCCGCACAGATGGGTGAGGGCTTCGTGCCTTCAGATTTGGAGGATGCTGTGGACACGAGCTTCGTCAACCACGAATTCGCTGACGAGATCGAAACCCTTCGCCTTCCCCAATTCGTCATCCAAGAACCCGGATCAGCATTGTTCCCGACCGCTCATGAGGGATACAACGAACTTAAGCACGAGGCACTAGCCGGTGACTTTGACTTAAAGACGAAAGACATCGACATTGACCTGTCGACGGCAGACGAGCAGATGTACAAGATCGACGTGCGAAAAGACTCCGAGGTTCCTAAAGCCTTCCGGATGTCGAGTACCGATCAGAAATTCATGCGCGAACACTTCTCGAAACTGAGCGTCGAAGGACAAAAGCGCAACACGGCAATCGCCATCTACGATCGGATCAAACCGATCAATTCGATCACTGACTCTGACTTGCGCGCATACATTGTGCGGATGGTTGAGGCCTTCGGCACCGAGCAGCTGTTGACCTATCAAGAGCACCCGCATGCGGTAGCAAGCAAGGTCAAACAGAAAATTGACGGCCTTTTGGAAGCGCACAAAGTCAAGAGATTCTATGAGGATATCGAGACCCGCCGCGTTGATGTTCAAGCGTTATACGCGTTTCCGAAAGCGATCCAGCCCATTCATGCCTCCTCCCTGATTGGTGGCTCCCTGTATGAGGCCGAAGACAAGATGAACGGCTTTGAGCTCGAACTCGCTGGTCGCTTCTCCGGCATGAACAATGTTCGCTGGTGGCACCGGATCATTGAACGCAAGGGCTTTTGCCTCAACGGTCCGTTCAACCACTACCCAGATTTCGTCGTGATGACCGCTAGCGGCACCATCGTGGTTGTCGAGTCCAAGGGCGAGCATTTGAAGAACGACGATTCTAACCGCAAGATCAGGCTCGGCCGGGCGTGGGCGAACATGTCTGGCAATGACTACCGCTACTACATGGTCTTCGAAGATGGCGTCACTCCGCCTGACGGGGCGGTCACTTTGTCGGAGCTCGTACGTATCCTCGAAAAGCTGTAGGCGGGAAGGACACCTCTTGGGAGAAGACGAGATGGCACAGGCAACGATCACGCCAACGCTGCGCGGCGACACATTCGCGTCCACGTTCACCGAAGTGGCCCATTCGAACACGTTAGGTCTTCGAAACGACGAACAGTTACGCCTGTTCCATCTGTCTATCCAAAACAACCGCTTCGACCACACAGCCCTCATCAAGTTCCTCAAACGCAACGTTGGGCGCTACGTCTTCTCCCGCGCCGAATACGAAGGCTACAAACAGCGAGACGATCTCGAAGAAGTTGCTCTCGACGCGGTAAACCGGATGCGTTCACAACAAGACGGCATGGGGTTAGGTGAAATCTTGCTCTACGTCCTGCTCGAACAAATCCTCGAAGCACCCAAAGTGATGAGTAAGATCGAGCTCAACCAGGCCCGAGGCCAGATCCACAGCCGCTGTGACGCCATCCACCTACTCACACCAGACGGTCAGCGAACCACCAGCAGCATCGTGTTTGGAACCTCCAGCGTGGTCGGCAACATTGGGGATGCCATCACTGCAGCATTCGACCGCGTTGTAGATATAGAACAGAATCGCTCAGACGAGGTTCAGCTCGCCGAGCAAACTGTGTTCACCAAGACCCTCGACCCAGCAACAGCAAACTACGTCAAAGATCTGCTAATCCCGAAGCCGGGTGGGGCACCCGTGTTCGATACCGCTTATTCGATGTTCCTGGGCTATGACATCGGTCTCGATCCGAAGAACTACAGCAACCAGCAGTATCGGGCTGTGCTCGATCAGAAAATGCAGGGAGATATCGCCGCGCACGCCCAAATGATCGCCAACGAAATCAACACCCGAAACTTGGATAATTACTCGTTCTACATCTATGTTTTGCCACTCAACGAAGTAGACGTTGACGCGGGCGCGATCATGGATGGGCTCGTGGGTGGGCCAGGTGGTAGCCATGTCTGACAAGCAAGTAACCGTCGGCGATCTCGTATTTTCTGACATCGACTCCAACGAATTCCTCAAACAGCTGTACGCCAACCTGCTCTACAACTACGGCTTACATCGGTTGGGGCTGGTGGATCGTCAACCATACGACGTGGATCTTGAAGCAGTACTGCGATTCGCTGACCTGCTGTCGAAATCAACCCACCCCACCAATCGTGACCGGCACAGGGTGTGGGCGCAAGAAATCGCGCTCCTGTGCCACATTCTCTACCCACAAGACGCGCGAACGAAAGCATACGTTCCTGCAATCTTCACCACGCTAGGTAACTACCCAGGCCTGAAGCAGTTGGGTGTGACTTCCGATGCGGGCATCCTCGACGCCGCATTCAACGCCTACCAAGCCGAATACCTCACCGTGCCCGGTGATAAGTCGATGAAGTTTTTCGCGCCGCAAAAGAAGATCTACGACCGCCTGAACGACGGCAAGTTTTCCTTCTCGGCCCCAACGTCACTGGGCAAGTCCTTCATCATGCGCACCTTCATCACCAACCAGATCAAATCCGGGGTGACAGCCAACTTTGCGATCATCGTGCCGTCAAAAGCGCTGATCAACGAGACCCGCTCGAAACTGATCGCTGACCTCGGCGAAGACCTTGAACGGCACAACTATCGAATCGTCAGTGCCGCTGGTGACATCGTGCTCGAAGGCGATCACAACTTCATCTTCGTGCTCACCCCAGAACGCTTGCTTTACCTTCTGATCGGCAAACCTGCAATCGAATTCGAGTACGTCTTTTTCGACGAATCACACAAACTCTCAGGCAAGAACAGCCGCGCCCCGTTCTACTACCAAACCGTGACAATCCTTCAACACCGCCACAGACCACCACACTTCATCTTCGCTTCACCCAACATTCCCAACCCAGAGGTATTCCTAAGGCTGGTTGATCCAAACTCTGACGAAAATGAAACCAACGCGGTCGCAACCCAGTATTCGCCAGTCGCGCAATTCAAATACCTCGTCAACCTGCACGAGAACACCATTTCCAGCTACAACGACCACACCCAAGAATTCACGCACCTAGCCTCACTTCAAGCTCAGGACGCTACCGCACAGGGCGTAACCCGATTTGTTAGTGAATCATCACGAGGTTCAGATCATCGTGGGCAAACCATCGTGTTTCATTCTGCCCGGCATCACGCAGTGCAAGCGGCGCGTGACTATGCCCAGGGTTTGGCAGACCTCAACGATAAAGACTTGGACGCTCTCGCAAAAGACATCGAACGCGACGTCCACGAGGACTACTACCTCAGCGGTCTCATCCGTAGAGGCGTCAGCTACCACATCGGCTACCTCCCGCCAGCGATCCGCGAACGCATCGAAGGCCTGTTCCGCGAAGGCAAAATCTCGACACTATTCTGCACCAGCACGCTCCTCGAAGGAGTCAACCTTCCCGCCGACAACCTCGTCATCACAACCAACAAAATCGGCAGAGCAGGAATGACAGCAGTCGACTTCAAGAACCTGATCGGCCGAGTCGGGCGTATCGAGTTCAACCTCTACGGCAACGTATTCATCATCGTGGGCAACCAACTTGCATCCGAGCAAAAGGCCAAGGAACTCCTACAAGCGAACGTTCCTGTACAGAAGCTATCCGTGCAAACTGACTCACAAATTATCAGCAAGAAAATGAAGCAAGGTGTCGTCAAGGATCTACAGGAAGGTCGCATCGAATTCTCCAAAGGGAATGAGAGCTATGAGCGTTATGATATGAAACGCAAATTCGGTCTCATGCTCTTGCGCGACATCACTACCGGACGTCAAAGCCTGGTGCGTGAAGAATTCTCTGACTATCTTGACGAACAGGCTACCAACAGCATTATTGCTACTTTCTCGCGACGCGAAGGCCAACAAGATGACGATATCAATGTCTCCGTTGACCAGGCAGAAGCGCTGACGCACGCAATCCAAGCTGGACTCCAGTATCCACAACTTTCTCCAAAGGGAAAGTTCAGTTACGACGAGACCCTCGCGTTTCTTCAGCGGCTTGCCTCAATCTTCAAATGGCGAATTTACAATCCCGAGACGTTAGGGAGAACAACCAAGGGAAGTGACCAGCTCGCTATGCTGTCCTGGTACACCGTCCTCCTGTTGCAGTGGATGGAGGGACACGGTTTGCGTTCCATCATGAATCGTGCAATCGAGCATCACCGGAAAACTGGAATTGTGTGGATCAATCGGCAACCGAATCGCTACCTAGATTCGAAAGAACACCGAAACCTTGTTTTTAGTGACACGCTTGAAGCTATTGAGCAAGTAATCCTTTTTGAGCTATCGAATTACTTTCTTAAATTCTCCAACGAATACAAGAAGGTCCACGGAAAAGAGCAGTTCGACAACGACTGGTACGAATACGTCGAGTACGGCACAACGAAACAGGAAACCATCCTTCTCCAACGACTCGGATTCACCCGCGAGAGCGCCACTTACATTCGAATCAACGTCTCCAATGCAATCTTCCTTCACGAAGGAAAACCCCACCTGAACCCGATTCTCCTCGAAAGCTCGAACATCAACGTCCGCAAAGAAGCCAACGAAATCAGATACAACGTGCCAGAAGCCTTCTCGATGCCAGATTTCTTGTTCTAACACCCTCGTCTGATACCCGCTAACGCAAGCACTCGCGCAGACCCCCTTAGGTCGAAACGTGCCCCTGCCGCGCGGACGTTATGGCGACGAGCACCAGATCACCGGACCTCCAGCGAGCCAACGAACAACCCCAGAAACGACAAAACCCCTGCTCAACAGGGGTTCAAGGGCTCAAGCGGCTTTTATCATTTTCGACGTCTAAGTATCCGAACGGAGGTGCAAGCATTCAAGCGCGAAACGCGCTTGAATGCTTGTGACCGGAGTGAGGAAGGGTAGGCACCAACGGTGCAACTACCCGCTCTGAGTGAGGATCGTGAATATGAAAGCTTGCTTTCATATTTCTGATCCGAGCGAAGAAGGGTCGTAGGGAGCGCAGCGACCGAACACCCGCTCAAAGTCTGACCAGCAGGGATTGTCCCTGCTGATTAGATCCGGTCTAATACCCAGTGGTCGTTAGCCCGAAAGTGCACTTTCTGCAAACCCTGTCCGTGATCGTTATTTTGATGTTTATCTCGGCTAGGAGCCGGGCGGTCATTACATCAGGATCTAGTTCGCATGCCACTAGTTAATCGCCTTCGTAGAAGCCTGTTTTGCTTCACCCTCAATTCCCTTGATTGCTTTGAGATAATCTTTCTCGACTGGAGATAGAGTCTGAGTTTGGAATTTGCGGTACTCGCTGATTGCTTTATCCACAGCTTCCCGGTGACTAATCTTCCCAGCACCAGAAAGAATAGGTTTGCCGGTAGCAGTCAAGATTTTGTCGAGATATTCGACAAAATCGACCATGCGCATAGGATTTTGACTCATCGCCTGGACTTCAGCGAAATCAAAATAACCAGACACTAAGCGGTTCAAGATTTTAAGCTCATTTTCACTCAGATAATTCTTCGCGATTTTTACCTCAGCCAATACCGGCAAGTCACCTTTGAAAGTAGTCAGTCCCATGAATGGTTGACTGGCATCAGCACGCTCATAGATTACCTCAGCAGCCGTGTGCCCATGCGTGGCGTAATGGAGTTTGTTTTGCACCATCTTAAAAAATGCAATTGACTCAGCACTACGCGGGTCATAGTCAATACTCGTGGCATATAGGTCAAGAACTTGCCGGTACATGACCTTTTCTGAAGAACGAATGTCACGAATGCGCTCCAACAGCTCACGCCAATAGGAGCCGCCACCAAAGTTTTTCAACCGCTGATCATCAAGAGCAAAACCCTTTATCAAATACTCTTTCAGCCGCTCGGTTGCCCACTTACGAAACTGCGTTGCCGTCTTCGATTTCACCCGGTAGCCCAACGAAATAATCATGTCTAGGTTGTAGTGGGTCACCAAGTAGCGTTTGCCGTCAGCGGCAGTTGTTCGGAATTTCCGAACAACTGAATCTTCGTCCAGTTCACCCTCTTCGAAGATATGCTTTATGTGCTCACTGAGATTGGATTTTGAGGACTGAAACAACTCTGCCATCTGTGCTTGAGTTAGCCACACCGTTTCCCCTTCAAGATACACCTCAATATCAGCGGCGCTATCAGGGTTTTGGTAAATCAGCACCTGCCCAGTACCAGCTTGGGGATTAACCTCTTTCTCGTTTGGAGCCTTATCCATCACACCCCCTACGTCGCGCAAACGAATGGCTGCAGATTAACAGACCCTATTAGAAAGTTTATGCCATTCTTTCCAAAGCCGACAGGCCTATACCAGCGCATCTGAAACTCATCACATTTACCCCTTTTTGACAATCGCTAGACTTGCAGGGAGCACAGCGACCGAAGACTTTGTTTACTTAGTTTTCATCTGAGTCAGGTACAGAACGTTTGAATCGGTAGCACAAAACATAGCAGGTAATAGCGAGGGCTAAAGTAGAAAGAATATTAGCTACACCAGTAATAACGCTGACTGCACCGCAGAACAGTAGTACCGCGAAAACTCCACTGACCCCCGCTAAGCAGCAGCCAATAACCCAGTACAGATCAGGATTCTCGTACCGTCGCATAACCGTTTCCCCCAAACTCTATTCACCAGAAAGCTTATGCTTCACATTGCGCTCTTTCAATAATATCCCGGCCACTTGCATAGGTTTTACCTTCATCGCGCGCAATCATCTGCTCGGTTTCACGAATAGCTTCCAGACTCTCGGCATTAGGTCACCGATAGTCAAGGGATAGCGGGATGGACTCAGTGTTAACTATTTCAGTGAAAAATGCGCGAATCACCGACGACAAATCAAGACCGTAGTTCTCCACCACTTTCGCTGTTTCTTCTTTTAACCCGCTATCAATCCTGACAGTTAAAGTGCTAGCTCCCATCAGCCTCTCCTCTTCACGTTTGCACGTACATTTTAAAATAATTGTTAGTGCAAATTTAAAAGCTTGCCCTTGCTCCCTTACGGAATCACCGCCAAGAATTGCACATGCCTGCAAGGCCAGAAAAATATGGCTCGCTATGGCACGGAAAAAATGATTTGGGACACCGCCGCGATATCTATGAAAGATGAAAACTCTAGCAAGCGCTAGTGAATATAAATTTTTCTACCTTTCCAATGGTTGATCAGCCACCTGTCATGACTTGCTACGATTAACGTCCCCTCCCAATCACGCAAGGCTTCTTCCAGGGCTTGCATCGTCTCCAAGTCCAGGTAGTTAGTGGGCTCATCAATTATGAGCAAGGCGGGAGAGGTGGCCAGCGCTAACGCAATTTGGGCTCGCCGCTGGTTTCCGGCCGACAGCTCCGGGATGGGCTTAGTCCACAGGGAAGGATGGAGGACGCCTTTCCCGGCCTCGCCAATACCATTTCCCCAAATGGGGCTAGTGAATCCGGGGTCGTCCTGCCGAGGAAGCTGCTGAGGTACCAGCCCGACCCTCCGCTCGCCGGTGATTGTGCCACTACTTTGCGCACCCTCGGGTGGATGCCCACTATAGATCCAATTCAATAAGGTAGATTTACCTGCCCCATTAGCACCAGTGAACAGCAGATGCTCTCCGCAGGAAAGATCAAAACTGACCGGCGCCAAGCGGCCGGCAACTGCGGCGTGACGGGCAGCTACCGCTACTCCGGTGCGCGTAGCAGGTTGATTGAGCTCAAAAGACAGGTTGTAGCTACGGGGTTTGCGTACTTCCTGGCCGCTAAGGCGCTCGCCTCGTTTATCGTCATTTCGCATTCGGCGCTGCGCGGTGGCAGCAGCGCGATCCGCAAAAAACTTCTTGGCTTTACCCTCAGCGCTCGCCAGGCGTACGCCCCCGCGAGCTATCTTGCTAGCTTCCTGGCGATGTTTTCTCAGTAACCGTTTCTCGGCCTGCTGAGCTGCATGTAAGTCCCGATGCTTACGGCGGGCACTCGTTTTTTCGGCTAAATATTTCGAGTAGGCGCCTGCGCAGCGATAAAGACCAGTAACCTGACTACTACCAGTAGCTTTAGCTAGTTCATTCCATAGTGCTACGTCCATATCGTAAATAACCGTGGCAGTGTCCTCGATAAACGCCCGGTCGTGACTCGACATCATAACCGCGCCTCTCCACTTATTAACGGTTTCTACTAGAAAATCGATTGCACGCGCGTCTAAATGGTTGGTGGGTTCATCCAAAATCAACACCTCGGGCTTCATGATTAGCGTGACCGCCAGTTGCAGCCTCCCCCGCTCCCCCGGGGACATACTGCTTAAACTGCGGTCACGTCCTGATCCTGTGAGCACCCTCAAGCCAAGCCTCGCCAGAACTTCAGTGAGCCGCGTCTCGAGCGACCAAATATCAAAACAGCTCATTAAGGCAAGTAGCTGGTCATAACGCTGTTCCGCATGGACAGCACTAACTCCCTGGCTAATTTGATTGGTTGCGTCCTGAAACTGGGTAGCGATATTTCGCAGAGGACACAACGCGCATTCGAGGTAATCTCTGGCACTTCCACGAAAATCTTCAATTGCCGGCACCTGGAAGAACTCAGTGTTTGTTCCCTCGATCTTGACCTTGCCTTGTTCTGGCAAAAGATCCTGGGAAGCGATGCGAAGCAGGGTGGTTTTCCCGCAACCATTGGGACCAATCAAACAGGCACGCTCACCCTCCCCTACCTGCAAATTGATGTTTTCTAGCAGCGGTTTAGAGGAGTATGAAAAAGAAATATTTTCGAGAATGATGGCAGGCATAATAATCTCCAGGACGCAACGATTAAGGGCGGCGTCTCAGCTGAGCTGAGTAGAGATTACAATGTCATCGGAAATTAGCTCCTCGCTTGGATAACATAACGAGCACCTAGCCCGTTACCTACCTTGATTTTAGCCAACCCCTTGCCGAATAGCTACAGCTTATTACCCGCTTCAGGTTGGCAATGCGAGCCTGCATCAAGACTCCTCTTAATCTCTGCCTTAGCTAAACCTGAAAGATATTTTGCTTTGCCTGCAGCTACGCGGCTATTTGGGGGGGGTAGTTATTCATAAAAACTCAGGAGTAAGATAACACTATGACAATCACGACCAACCCGGTTGCAGTAACTGCTCCGTCACTAGAACGGCTTCGTGCTGCCGATGATGACGTACGTGATGTTATCAAGGGCCATAAAGGCACTGGAAGATACTGGGTTTTTGGTTCGGTTGCCAGGGGCGAAGCAACCAAAGATTCGGATTACGACCTGTTGGTGGAGTTCCTTCCGGGTGCAAGCTACTTCAACTTGGCAGCTTTAGAAATTGAGTTAAGCAAGCTGCTTCGCAACCCGGTTGAGATCATGCCGAGTTCATCACAAGGGTACGCGGCAGACCACGCACGTTCCCAGGCAATCGCGGTAAATCATGACCCCAACTCCTGATCCAAAAGTTGTCGCTAAGGCACTTGGCGAGCTCGTTGCGACGGTGAAGCATGTGATCAGTCAGGGAAGAGAGCTTTTCCTGTCGGATTCTTCCGAAGGGGAACTCCTCTACCTTGCCTCTTGTCAGGTAATTATTCGGCTACAAGCAATGCTTGAAGACCTTCCGGCTGAAACCTTGGCTCGATGCGCAGATCTACCGTTAGCCGAAGTTCGTGGTATGCGTAATCGTATGGCACACGGCTACCTTGACATTGACAAGACGATGCTATGGGAGACGATGTCTCGCGAAGTAGTTCCGTTAATCGAGAATATACTTGGCAGAATTGAAGACTAATCGGTTTCCACTCTTCACGGACATTTTGAGTGACTGTGAAGCGCACCCCCGCTCTGAACGGAGGTGCAAGCACAAGCGCGGAACACGCTTGAATGCTTGTGACCGGACTGAAGAAGAGTCGCAGGGAGCGCAGCGACCGAACACAATTTCACGTTTGCTTTACGGCGAACGCATCTTCAGTGAACAGCAGGCTGCCTGCTACTTAAAGAGGTCGCGCCAACCGAAGGTGGTGCGCCTATAGATAGCGTTCTTGACCGCGCGAGACGGATCCTTCAAAAACCCCATGCCCTTCTTGCCATATAGGGGATTAACTGCGCCCATCTTTCGGGGCTCCCATTTTTTCAAAGGGAATCAGGTCGTTATCGGGGAAGGCATCAATCACTGAGGGGAGCTATCGGAGGGCTGGGTCTCCCCTTTGGGTAGTGGCAGCTCTACCTCCGGGTAGTTTTTAGCAATACCCAAAAATCAGTTTCAGCACTGTTCCCTGCGCCCGGCAGGCGGACTGAAATAGAGAGTATGAATCAAGATAAAGAAAAAGAGGTGCTCAGCACCGATAACATCACTAAAAGTTTTGGAAACGTCCACGCCCTCTCCGGGGTTTCTCTAAACATTCACGAGGGCGAGTCGGTGGCAATCATGGGGCCATCGGGGTCAGGAAAATCGACCCTGCTGCATTGCCTATCCGGCGTCCTCGTTCCCGAATCTGGAAAGGTTCTATTCCGGGGCGAGGATATCGCGGCGCAAAAAGATGTAAAGCGCTCCCGGCTGCGGCTCAGCCAGTTCGGGTTTGTGTTCCAAGACGGGCAACTCATCCCCGAGCTGTCTGCCCGCGAAAACGTGGCCCTCCCTCTTATTTTGACCGGAACTCTGCTCCCGAAAGCTTTAAAGCGCGCAGATCAACTGCTCACCCAACTGGGACTGTCTGAGCTCAAAAAACGTCGTCCCGGAGATATGTCTGGGGGTCAGGCACAACGGGTAGCTATCGCCCGCGCCCTTATCGGTAACCCGAAAGTGGTTTTTGCAGATGAACCTTCTGGCGCCCTCGATCAAGCTACCGGATACGAAATGATGGAAACCTTGACCCGGGAAGTGCATCGCTGCGGAGCAGCATTAGTGCTGGTAACCCACGATATCAACGTTGCGCAATGGTGTTCACGTCTAATTGAGATTCGGGACGGTCAAATCCACTCCGATCGCGCGCTAGCGCCACAGTCTAGGAGGGCATAAATGTCGAGCACTACTATAGACAGCCCCGCTGCCTCCGCACGCGCGCAAAACCTAAACTGGTTAACCTTGCATCTCACCAAAGCCCGTTTCCGCTCTCGCCAGGGCGAAGCACTGCTTTATTTAGCATCCATCCTGGCCTATACGGTGTGTACCGGCTTGGCGTTAACGGTTGCTGGCGGCACCTATATGTTTTATCACCGCTGGATGTCCCCCACGGGAATCGCCGCCCAGCTAATTAAAGCGGACGCAAGCTTCGAAATCATTCTAAAGTTCTATTTCCTCTTAGCCATTTTGGCGTGCGCCCTGATCCTCCCCTCTCTCAGCTCGCTTGCTACTAAAGCGGCGGTATTGGGGGCGCGAGGACGCGAAAAGCGTTTAGCATCCTTGCGACTGTTGGGGGTGTCCTCTTCAGAGGTCACCAAAATGACTATGCTAGATGCACTGATCCAAGCAGCTATCGGTTCCCTGATCGGTACTGCCCTTTATTTCGCAACCCTTCCTGCCTGGACATTTCTGGAAATAGAAGCCAAATATATAACAGTTAAAGAAATGTTGCTGCCTTGGTGGCTGCTGCTGATAGTGCTAGCGGCAATTATCTTGCTGGGACAGCTTTCTTCCTGGTGGGGAATGCAGCAGGTGCGAGTTTCTCCCTTGGGAGTAACCCGGAGGGCGAGCCAACCGGCACTGCGAATTTGGCGACTGGTAGCTGCGGTAGCTATTTTTATCGCCGCTTTCATAGTCAGTCAGGCAACCCTAGGGCTATCAAAAACCTGGACGATAGCGATAGTCTCGGGCATTATCCTGGTAGTTATTTTAGGGTTCAATTTACTAGGACCCTACCTGTTGCAACTAAATGCCCGCTTGCTGGCAAAGGTGCCGATTCCTGCGATGGTACTGGCGTCTCGGCGAATAGTGGCCGACCCCAAGACTACTTGGCGGCGCGTCAGCGGTATGGGGTTCTTAGCTTTTCTCGCGGGTTTCGTAGCCATGTCGCCAGTACTGGTCAATGGGGAAGATTCTGATCGCCTGGCTGACAACTTTATTACAGCCACCCGTTGGGATTTCCAAACTGGCACCATGATTACCTTGGCGGTCAGTTTCGCGCTTTGTGCCTGTGCCATGTTGATTACCCAAGCGGCAACGGTGATTGAAAATGCCGAGCAGTCCCGGGCTTTAGCAAAAATGGGCGCCCCGCGCGGCTTCGAACTGCGCTCGATGTGGCTGGAAACCCTGGGCCCCCTAGCGGTATCCGTGCTGGGAGGAGCTATTTTGGGACTAGCAGCAGCCATGCCGATGGTGCAAATGCTAAAGGAACATACCGGGCAAACTCCAGAGAATTCCGTAGCCCAAATGAGCCTGTTAATGCTGGCTGGTTTGGCGGTTACCGCCGCCTCAATTTTTGCCAGCCACCCGCTACATCGACGTTTACGTCTGCTGCAGCAACGCACCAATGACTAGCAGTTCAGCTAGGTTCTACTGGGCATTCGCGCGGTTACATAACTAGCGCGGGAGCTTCGCGAAGTTACCAAGAAATCTAATCCCCCAGCAAGGATTTTGCCGGACTTTCCCATATAGGAAAGTCCGGCAAAATTAATTACTAACTCAGGATCCCCTAAATTTAAGTCCTCCAACTATTCACCCCACACCCAAGAATCACCAAAAGCCCCTAGTTTATGAAAAACCTCACACAACAGGGATTTTACGCAGGTCAATACAGCAACCATCCCCCATAGGACAAACGTCAGTTTTCTTTTTCCCAATTGATAACTATCTTTATTATCAGGTTCACCTAACCTAAACTAATATTTCGGGTCACCGAATAATACGAAAGACGAGGATAAATGAAACTGAAAGCCGTAGTCTCCGGTATCTGCGCCCTGGCACTGGCAGCTTCCTTAGGAGGTTGCGCCAAAAATGGCGCCGCCGATAATGCGGATGGAGCTAATGGAAAGCTAAAAATTGTTGCTACCATCGGCTATCTTGCCGACGCGGTGAAAAATATAGCCCCCGACGCCGAGATTACTACCCTGGTAGCCCCCGGAGGCGATCCCCACACTCAAGAATTAACCACCAAAGACACTGAAAAAATCCAAAAAGCGGACCTGGTGGTTTGGACCAGTCACGACATGGAACACAAAATGATGGGCCAGTTCGATGGCCTGGGTGATAAATCCTTGCCCGCCGCAGAAGCCATTCCGAAAAAAATGCTGCTGGACTGGGAAGAAGATGGCAAGATCGAAGGTCACGACCCCCACGTGTGGAATGACCCGATCGGATGGCAATACGCGGTAACCGCTACCGCCGAAAAAATCGCGAAACTAGATAAAGCTAACGCTGACAAATACCTCAAGAACGGTAAAGAATATAACGCCAAGATTCAGGCCATGCATGAAAAGGCCAAATCTGCATTTGAAAAAATTCCTGCCAATCGCCGTACTCTGGTAACCGGTCACGACGCCTTCAACTACCTGGGACGCACCTACGGACTAGACATTATGGCTACCGATATGGTTTCTTCCGAATCGGAAATCTCTGCGGTACAGCTGGAAGAACTGGCAAACACTATTGCTAGCAAAAAAGTTCCGGTTATCTTCTATGACAACCTCAAGAGCCCGGAAGTAGTAAAACACCTCCAAGAAATGGTGAAGTCCAAAGGTTGGGAAGTTAAACTCTCCGACACCGAGCTCTATGCAGACACCCTTGGCGAGAAAGCCCCCACCAACACCTATCTGGGAGCTTTCCAGCACAATGTGGAAGCTATTGTAAAGGCACTCTCATAGAGAACGCGATCTGAGTGCCAGGATGGGCGCTAGGTTTCGCCGTCTCCAAGTTTCCTAGCGCCCATCCTCTTTCTTCCCAAATCATTCAGTTATCTTCGTTAAAGGTATTAACTCCATGACTTCCAAAAACACTTCTTCCCCAGAAGACTCCCGAGAACAGACTGCCAGCGTACCAGTGAGCACTCCCCCTTGCGTGGTGGAAAACATCAGCGCCGCTTACCGAGATCGTCTTGCCCTCTCCGGGGTGAGTTTTACCGTCCCCAGCGGAGAAATCATGGCGATTCTTGGCCCTAATGGAGCCGGAAAATCTACTTTGATCAAAGCGATGCTGGAACTGATTCCCCGGGTCAGCGGGAAAGCTGAATTCTTTGGGAAAAACTTAAGCCGGGTACGCAAGCATATTGCCTATATGCCCCAGTCTGCCTCAATTGATTGGGATTTTCCCGCACGAGTAAAAGACGTGGTGTTAATGGGAACCTATACCCGCTTAGGATGGCTGCGCCGCCCGGGGAAAAAAGAGCATCAGGCGGCGCAAGCAGCTATGGAACAACTAGATATCTCCGATCTAGCGAGCCGCCAGATTTCTGAGCTTTCCGGAGGACAAAAACAACGCACCTTCGTGGCGCGCGCCCTGGCCGCCGATGCTGATTTATTAGTTATGGACGAACCCTTCGCTGGGGTTGATATGAAGTCCGAAAAGACGATTTTACAGGTACTGCGTTCTCTAGCTAGCTCAGGAAAAACCGTACTCCTGGTACACCATGATTTAGCTACTGTAAGAGAGTTTTGTTCCTCAGTATTGCTGCTTCGCGAAGGAAACTTGGTGGCTTCCGGTCCTCTAGACACTACCTTTACCGCTAAGAACATTTCCCAGGCATACGGAATCGAGGGAGCGCTGGCATGAAGCTCGCCCTCACCAATCTCTCTATCCTTTTCCCCCAGGAACTAATCTCTCTAAGTGATTTTTGGGGAACCTACAGTTTTCGGGTGATGACCGCGGGAGCAATCCTGGTGGGTTTCTTCGCCGGAACCCTCGGATCCCTACTTTACGTGCGTAAACAATCCCTAGTTTCTGACGTTATTGGACATAGTTCCATTGCCGGGATTGTGGGAGCCTTCGTAATTGCTTCGCTAATGGGCGCAGATGGACAATCGATCCTGGTTTTGACGATTGGAGCCACAATTTCCGGCTTGCTGGCTGTTGCCACCACCAATCTAATTGCAGAAAAATCCAAAGTGGGAGTAGAAGCCGCAATGGCGATTTCTCTGGCCATCTATTATGGCGGAGGCATGGTGGCCTTGAGGCTATTATCCTTTTCCCATTTCTCCGGACGCTCTGGTATTGCACAATACCTGTTCGGTAATGCCGCCACTATGCGTCAAATCGATGTGTTCACCGTTGCTATCCTGGGTTTTACCGCTCTATTGATCGTCGTGATTTTCTGGAAGGAGATCGCGCTCTTTGCTTTTGACCCCGTAGGCGCCCAGGCAGCTGGTTTTTCCGGTAACCTTTTGATCGCCATTGTCACCTTGTGCACCACCGTAGGTATCGTGATTGGGGTTAAATCTGTAGGGGTAGTATTGATGGTTGCTTTTGCGATTATCCCCGCAGCTGCCGCCCGGCAGTGGACCGATCATCTACCGGTGTTATTCCTACTAGCTGGAGCAATAGGTGCACTTAGTGGCGGTTTTGGTTCTTATCTGGCAGTATCCATCGGTAAGGTGCCTACTGGACCGGTAATCGTAGTCATCCTTTCGCTGGTTCTAGCTATTTCTTTAGTTTTCTCTCCGCACCGCTCCTTGCTGGCTTATCGGTATCGCCGCCGCCGGCATATCCAAAATCTAAAGCACGAGCAGGAAGATAAGGGTTCCTTCGCTCAGACTAATTCCCGGAAAGAGCAGCCTACTAATCCTGCAGCAATAGCTAACCATCTGTATTTCTCACCGACAAAGGCGGAGGAAGACGGAACTCCCTCCGCAGTTGTCCAATCCGCCGGAACATTTAGCGACAACAAGTCCCAGCTAGACCCCGAGGTTAATCTGAAATGAGTTTTGTACTTGCAGCCTTATTACTAGCTATTACTACCTCGGTAACTTGCGCCCTGCCCGGCACCTTCTTGGTGTTGCGTCGTCAATCCATGCTAGTGGACGCCATGAGCCACGCAGTCCTACCCGGAATCGTGCTGGGAGCGTTGCTTTCTGGATCCACTTATTCTCCGATAATGGTGGTTCTTGCCGCTGGTTTTGGGTTGATTGTAGTTTTGGGAGCCAACTATCTCCAATCCACCGGTTTACTACCTAAGGATGCCAGTCAAGGAGTTATCTTCCCCCTGCTATTTTCGGGCGGAGTAATTTTACTGTCCACTGCGCTGGCACATGTACATATCTGCGAGGATACGGTACTGACCGGTGACTTGAACCTGCTGGCTTTAGATACCGAAAGGTTGATAATCAGCAATTATGATTTTGGTCCGCGCGCCATGTGGATGCTGCTGATAATTTTCTTAGCGAACGCACTATTTTTACTGCTCACCTATAAAGTTATGCAGCTTGTGACTTTCGATAGAGAATCAGCCCGAGTCATCGGGTTCCCCATCCGCACGGTGGAAACTATATTCATGGTTCTGGTGGCCTTAACTATTGTGGTGGCTTTTTCTACTGCGGGCGCCATTCTTGTGATTGCCCTACTGGTAACCCCAGCCGCCACTGCGATTCTACTTTCTAATTCTCTCCCGAAAATATTTGCTTTCACCCTGATCATTGCGGTAATCAGCGCAATTATCGGTTTTATTACCGCTTGGCATTTCAACCTTGCCACCTCGGCGATGATGGCATTTACCGATGGGGTCTTATTCCTAATAGTTCTACTGATCAGCCGGGCACGCGCCCGTGTCAAGAAGCACGCTTAGAGCTATCCCAGCTGCTCCCTACCGATATCTGCCCTTTGTGTAGGAAATCTTCTCGAGACAGAATAACCCAGTAGAAGCTATTACCATTTTCCCGGAGTTTTCACCCTTTTGGGTGTTCAGAAAAAAATTCCTGGTTGTTACTTTGAAAATGCAGGTTTTCAAAGAAGAAAAGCTGCACCTAGAACAAGTTTCACCCCGACCCTAAGGAGCTATCATGACTGGCCAAGCCCCGGTTGCAAACCCAAATCTAGCAAGTCCGGATGTACCTAGCGTAAAGAAGAATATGGCACTGGCGGCTTTAATCATGACGATTATCGCCTCTTTGCTCATCATCTTGGGATTTTTCCTGGCCTCAAAGGATGGGGCGGCTGCCCTCAGTAATCTTGATGTTGACGCAGCTCAAGCTGCAGACACCAAGCGACTTATTTTCTTGGGATTGGCTTCAGTTTTGAACTTGGTGGCATTCATCCTGGGATTAATCGCCCTGATTAAGTCCCGCCCAAAGACCATGCCGCTGATCATTTTCCTGGTAGTGATTTTCTTGCCGTCAATCGCCACCGGAATTGGAACAGTAATCCAAAACAGCATGGTGCACGTATAGGTGACTAACTCCCGCTGCTGAGCACCTTTGCCAGCAGCGGTAACAACCAACAGTAAGTTACTACTACTAGAGAAAAGAAGATTGAAATGGGTTTGATTCAGGCGGTTAGCGGCGCGGTCGGTGGCGCCCTCCAAGATCAGTGGTTAGATGCGATTAGCGCTACGGATATGGGGGAAGGCATCGTTTTTGTACGCGGTCAACAGATCAGAGGTAAAAATACCGGTACCGGTGCTATTATCTCGGACGGTTCTAAAATCTTGGTCTATGACAAGCAGGCCATGCTGATTACAGACTCCGGCAAAATCGTGGATTTTTCTACCGAACCCGGTGCCTACACCTACAGTTCCACCACTGCGCCCTCGTTATTTAACGGGAATTTTAGAGGCGCTCTAAAAGATACTTGGGAACGTTTCAAATTTGGCGGGGCGCCCTCGGGGCAGCAAAAAGCCTTTTTTGTGAACCTGCAGGAAATCAAGGGAATCAAGTTTGGTACCCCCAATGCCATTCAATATTTCGACAATTTCTATAACGCGGAACTTTTCTTGAGGTCGCACGGGACTTACTCGCTACGCATCGTTGACCCCATTAAGTTCTATATGGAAGCTATCCCCCGGGATGCCGAGCGAGTACATATCGATGACATCAAAGAACAGTACCAATCCGAATTTCTGGAAGCGTTTTCGGTGGCGCTAAACAAGATGAGCCTGGATGGGATTCGTATCTCCCAAGTCCAGTCTCATATGACCGAATTGTCTCGCTATATGCGTGATGCCTTGGATGAGGAATGGTCTGAGCAACGCGGTATTGAGGTGCAAGCCGTTGGTATCGCCTCTATCTCCTACGATGAGCAGTCGCGCAAGATGATCGATATGCGCAACCAGGGCGCCATGTTGCAAGATCCCTCCATCCGCGAGGGCTTCGTACAGGGAGCAGTCGGTACCGGTATTCAAAATGCTGGCTCCAACCCGGCAGGAGCCGGGGTTGCCATGATGGGCGTAGGTATGGGAATGAACGCCGCCGGAGGCTTCATGCAATCTGCCTCCGCTTCCAACCAAGCGCAAATGGCCGCTCAAGAAAAGGCAAAACAGCAAGCAGGAGCGGCTGGAAACGCTGGTTCCTCGCCTGAAGCCTGGAGATGCCAGTGCGGTGTCCAAAATACTGGCAAGTTTTGTGGAAATTGCGGTCAGCCACGGCCGGCGACCCCCACCCCCGGAGGCTTTTGCTCCAACTGCGGAAAGCCCCTACCGGATCCCAAACCAAAATTCTGTCCCGAATGCGGAACTCCAGTCGCTTAAACCAGCGCTACCTGGGTTCTTAGCAGCCTCAAATCTGGTGCGCGAGGCTTGCCGCTAAGAACCCGGCACTGGGGAACCGTAATTTTTAAGGAAGGGAACTAATCGTGAGTGATCTGCAACTAAAATGCCCGGCGTGCGGCGCACCCATCAATTTTGATGTGCCCAGCGGGAAAATGAAGTGCAACTTTTGCGGCGCCATGTTTTCCGTGGAAGAAGTAAATCAGTTTAACGGGATTTCTGCTGCTAACCAGGAGCTTAATGCCGCCTACCAAGCTCAAAAGGCGGGCACGCAGCCCCCGGCCCCACCCCCGGTTCCACCTGGGCAGCAGACAGATCCAACGCTACCGGTGCCAGCAAATAGCGGGGACGCCCCGCTGCCTCCCGCTGACGCTGCTGCCCCCGCCCCGCAAACCGGCTGGGTGGAGCCTCCGCCCACCTATATGGATGAGGCGACCGGGCAACAAATGGCGCAATTTGAATGCGATTCTTGTGGCGGAGAAATCATCGGTTCCCCCGATATGGTCAGCGCCAAGTGCCCCTGGTGCAACAACAACTTCGTGGCCACCGGGCAGTTAGTAAACACTAGGGTTCCTGACCGGATGATTCCTTTCGGGATGACCAAAGAACAGGCACTAGCTGCGTTCAAAAAAGAGGCATCCCGTTTAAAGCTAGCTCCCAATGCTTTCAAACATGCCAGTGTAGATGATATTCAGGGGGTTTATATCCCTTATTGGCTCTATGATGCCAGCGTATCGGGAATGGCCGAGTTCGAGTGCGAGCGCCGCAAGACCTGGTCAGATTCGGATTATACCTACACCAAACATGATGTGTACCAGGTTTCGCGCAGTGGCAATATTTCCTACCTGGATGTTCCGGTCTCCGGTACCTCCAAAGTAACCAACGAATTGACCGAGTCGATAGAACCTTTCGATTACTCCACTTCCGTAGGATTTTCCCCGGCGTATTTAACCGGTTTTATGACCAATAAATATGACGTGGAAGCTGAAGAGGCCAATCCCCGTGCCCTGGCGAGGATGAAGCGCTCCGCCAAGGACGTCCTCAGAAACTCGGTTACTGGCTATGACAACGTAATTTTGAGCAATTCTGTTTTCGAGCCGGCTTTTGGGGAGCTGGAATATGTGTTCTTGCCAGTCTGGCTGTTGAACGTAGGTTTCCAGGGAAAGAACTATAACTACGCCATGAATGGTCAAACCGGAAAGTTCGTAGGTACCTTCCCGGTTTCTAACGTTAAGTACTGGGGCGGGCTAATAGGTATCGCTACCGTTTTGGCCGCCGTAGTGGGCTCAGTATTTATTCCATATGTAATGCCTTGGATTCTAAATTAAGGGGATTGACTGATGAGTATTCTCAAGAAACTTGCCTCTATCCTGGCTGTAGCAACCGTGATGGCATTCCCGCTGATTGGTCTGAACCTAGCTAATGCCCAGGCAGCCGCGCCCACTCCCGCGCCGGTGGCGGAACTTTCCCACCCCGCTGCGCATAGTGTCCTGGCTACCGCCAGCGACGACTTGTCTGACATTATCAAGTTCTCCGCAGATCAAGAGGTGAAGTACCAGGGTGGCCAAAAGGACGTATCCGCGGCAGCTCCCTTGATTCGAGATCACTCTAAGCTATTTAGTGCTTCCAAACTTCCTACCTGGGAAAAACAGCTGCGCGATCTAGCAAATAAATACGGGATAGCTCCCTATGTAGTAACGGTTGACGATTTTAATCGTTTGTCCCCCGAACAGTGGGGTGCAAATTATTACAACGCGAACCAGCTCGGCCTGGATCCCCAGGCTGCCAACGGGGTAATCATGATTATTAACCCCGCTACCAGGGATTTATGGTTCTTAGGGCATGGCGAGGGAGAGAAAGCCCTCACCCCCTACGGGATTGACAAATTATATGAACACGTCAAAAAGCCTCTAGGTGATGATGACTGGGATGGGGGTATGCAGGTTTACCTGCGGGAAATCACTGATTACTTGGAGCAGTGGAAAGCCGGCACCCCCTATAGCGAAAGTCATCCGGTACCTGCTCGCATGACCCTAGAGTCCACCCTTTGGGGGTTGGGAATTGCGCTAGGAGTGGGAGGCTTAAGCGGATATGGGGTGATGGCTCTGCTGGAGCGTAAACATCACACTGCTCAGAAACAAGCAGGAGCCTCTAGCTATATTGTTCCTGGTTCAAATCAGATTACCGGGGGTGAAGAAGTCTTTGTGAACTCCTATGTCACCCAGGTGGCACGACCAAAGAAAAGCAAGAGTTCTAGCAGCGGTACTTTCAGTTCTGGGGGTACCTCTTTTAGTTCCGGAGGCGGTAAATTCTAGGGCTACGGTTAGAAACACCCCGAGGTTTCGGCTGGCCGGCTAATAAGTAAAATCCATGCAGGAGTGCCCCATTAAAGATTCGCGCTTTGGTAAACTGTTTCTAACGAACGCAGTGAAACCTCCAATGGCGGAGTGTAGGCACGGGAGGGCGAGCCGTTGACGCGGATCACTATTGTTGAGGATCAAACTATTCTGCTGGACTCTTTAGCTGCCGCTATCGATGCCGAAGCAGATTTTATGGTGGTCGATAAGCTCACTGATGCCGCCGATATTCACGCCTCTCAACGCTTACATCCGGCAGACCTGGTGCTAATGGACGTAGTTACCGAGAACTCTTCGGGATTGAAAGAATCTGCCAAGTTCAAAGCCGCGCACCCCAGCGTAAAGGTAGTGGTGTTTACGGCGATGCCCGATGCCTCATTCGTTGCGGAGGCGCGCGCCGCTGGGGTCGATGCGTTTACCTACAAAAATATCTCGACTTCCGATCTATTAGCCTTACTGCGCGCCACGGTGAAAGGAGAGAACAGCTTCCCGGACTCCCCCGCGCGACCCAGTTTTGGGGCTAACCAGTTTAATGAACGGGAGATGCAGGTGCTGCGCCTAGTGTGCGCCGGTTACCCTCGCAAAGAAATCGCCAAGGAAATGTTCTTAAGCGAAAACACGATTAAGTCTTATATATCCCAGTTGCTGGCCAAAAGTGGTTTTACTTCGGTAGCGCGCCTAGCCCTATGGGCAGTATCTAACGGCTATATTGCCATCCAAGAAAACCGCTCCGACCCAAATTTCCCCGCTTAAAATCAGGGTTCCTATGGCTAGCGAAACCGCCTCGAAGCTTCCCCCTAATCGCTTCCCTAGTTCCCCCGCTGTAGAGTCCGTCAGATCCACTTGGATTCAAGACTGGCTAGCTCATTTGGTATTTGCGCTGCTCTTGGGAGTGGCGGTACTTACTTTGATTTTTGTTCCTTTACGTACCGTTTCTTTCCAAGCTAATAACACCTTGGCAGTACCCAACGACTTCAATCCCACTCTTTCTCGCTTTTTTCAATCTCAAGGTTTAGCGGTAGAGCCCCACAGTGAATGGTCACTATTGCGGCAACTTCGTTCCGGAGCAAACTTTGTAATCACCACGGAAACCACTGCCAACGCCGCTAAAGCTACCGAGCCAAAGGCCTCTTTTATCCCCCTGTACCCCAAATCTGTGGTACTGGTGTCCAAGAATCCCCAGGTTGGCTCAGTTGATAATCTTCAGAAACTGCTTTCCGGGAAAGAAAAAGTTTATCTGGATCAAGGGGTAGGGCGCATGGAGCTGATGAGTGCTTTGGCGCTAAGAACCACCTCGGGCAACGAGGGCGCGCAAACTTTCTCCTCTCGGCAAGCCTCGGAGCTACTGCAGAGACTTAAGTCGCGGGGACGATTGGAAACCGGGTCATCCTCGCAAGAGCTAAAGGATGCCCTTGCGCATGGCTACTTTTGCCTGACCACCGATAATCGCAGCGCTCACGCCCGTTCCTCCTCCCAGCAGCTGCACTATGCCAACTTCCCTACGGTGATGTTTGTAGAAGGGGTCTGGTCGCGCCACCCCGGGAATCCTAACCATGACTACCGGTTGTCAGCTCCGCCGGCTAATCTCCTCAATCCCGATTCCTACCCTTCACTGTCAACGTCTTTTCAAAAAAATATTAACGCCAGCCCGATTGATAACCTAGGGCAGTTTAAGCAGTTCACCTGGGAACAAAGCCTGTCCAATGACACTTTTGGTGCTTCTTGGGAGTGGAAGAATACCAACGAGTCCTACCAAATCGGCGCCTTTATCGCGCTGCTGTGCCTGCTAAGTTTTTGGGCCGGTTGGCGCTTTTGGACAACTATCTCCCCCTATGTGCGCCGAGCGGTGCTGATTCAAGCCGGTTTGCTTGCTCTTTGGATTTTAGCCCGCATAATCAAGCACTCTCTGCCGGGAGTTTACGAGCGTTACGCCTGGTACTACTACTATGTTCCGATTTATTCGACCTTAACCATCCTATTTTTGGTAATCGCACATTCTTCGCGTCGCCTGCCTCCCGGCTATCGCCGCCTGCGCACTTTTATCTTGACACTGGGAACCGTACTGATGTTGATGGTATTTACCAACGATTTTCACCACCTGCTGCTGCGCTTTGGGCGGGGGCAATCGGGGGTGGACTATGAGTACGGTCCGGGCTACTACTTTTACTATTTTTCAGTCTTGCTACTGTTCGCCGCCGTTCTTTACGTGGCACTGTGGAGTTTCAAAGGTAACCGCACTCGCGTGTTAGCGGCGCTAGGGGTGCTTTTTGCTTTTGCGGTGACCTATTCCTTGGCCTACACCTTCCGAGTCCCCCTGGTGAGAGCTACCGAGAATGTGCAAATCTATTGCATCTTTTTCTTATTAGCTTGGGAACTATTGTTCTTTATTGGACTGATTCCCCAAAACCGGGGTTATACGCGTTTCTTTAAGAAATCTACCCTGCCTATGGAAATCGTTGATCGTAACTGGGAACCCCGCTATGTAACCTCCACCCCCCTCTACCTGGATGATGCAGTTAAACGTCGCCTGCGGGAAACTAGTATTCCGGTGTTGCTTACCGACAATTCCTCTGCCTCCCCCCGCACTCTTTACTGCCAGGCGCAACCTATCAACGCCGGACACGTAATCTGGGAAACCGATATTAGCGCTGTGCAGGCGTTAGAGAAAACCTTGGCTGCCCTTCGGGAGCGGGAGGCGCACCAAACTAAAGTAATTTCATCCGAGTATGAAGCCTTAAAGCAGGTCAAGCAACCTTCCCAGGCTCCGCTGCTTTATGACCGGCTCGATCTACTGATGAATAATGCCCTTAAACGGGTGCAAGCCAATAGCGCGCGGCTGGACAGTCAGTTACCAAGCAATCAGCTCGCAGAACTTTTGCGCAACATAAAAATGGATCTCGGGTACGCTAAACGCGCTGGACTGCTCACTTTATCCTATTTTGAGAATGGAGAGGTTTCAGTCAACGTCTTAAGCACTTTGTTAAGCCAGTCCTGTACCGATTTTTCTTATGCCAACGCCCTAGCCGGATTACACGGCCCTACCAGCGGATCCCTTAGCCTGGAGGAAGCGCTTTGGTGTCTGGAGGGATTACATCGCGGCCTGGGATGCGTGGTGAGCCTTTCCGATCTCGCCGTGTTTATCAATCTAGAGGCCGGTGCTAGCGGGCAGCCGGCTAAAATGAACTGGATTTTAGATATTCCCGCCGGTCAGATCGGTCTTTTACAGCCCCTTCTGGATTGGCCGCAAGCAAAGGTAAAGCTAATCCTGGAGGACGGAGTAGTTAATCTGCAGATGCGGATTAACCGCCCTGCCCAGGAGACCAATAGTTTTGTCACCCTTAGCGAGGTAAGTAAGGAGTTCACCGCGAACGTCTCCACTAATAGCAATGGGGAGCAGAACAAATGAGCACCTTATTCTATAGCCTCCCACCTGCGTTATTGGCGGCGGGAACCGCCTTGATGATTATCGGTTCCTTGGCAGCGTGCCTATTAACGATGAGTCAATGGTTCATCCATCGCCGCCCCTTAGCCACTGGATTCCTATTAAGCGTGGCGATGTTACTGGCCTTTTACACCTGGGGATTCGCAGTTACTATCATCAACTCACAAGCGGGAATATTCATTCTCAATGACCATCATTTTGGTTGGTTCATTCTGGTTTGCCTAGCCTTGGGATTGGCGCTGCTAAGAACTACCTACCGGTTTGCAGCAGGGCCTTTACTGGTTTTCTTAGTGGCGCTGCTTCCTCCTATCGTGGGCTTCGGGGGTAAGTGGATACTTTTAGCTGCCGGAACCTTTTCCACCTCCTGGCTATGCGTCCAGGTGTGGCGGGAGTTGCAGCTGCTATTGCACGATTTGAGTCCTTTTAGCATTAAAGAAGCCTTGGATTGTCCCCAGCACGGAGTGCTGTTCGCTGATTCCCGCGGGCATAACAAACTAGTCAATTCAGTATGGAAGGGTTGCTTGACAGCTTAAACCTGACTTCGCTGACTCGTTATGAAACGCTAGCAAGCCAACTGCGAGAGCTGGCAACTGACAAAATAGTTCCTGCGGGAATCGCTGGTCAAGGTGCTAGCGAGGGCGGAATCGGCGAGGTTACCAGCGCTAATTTTCGAATAAATGATCCTAAGGGGCGCACCTGGATACTCAATCGCACCCAGTTAGCGGATAAGGGCCGCTTTTTGACGCAAATGATTGCCCTGGACGTTAGTAAATATATGTCCTTAAGCCAGGAACTTTCCGACGAGATTGACAGTTTCCAGCAGCGCCAAAAACAACTTGCCCAGGAAACTGCTCGCCTCGAGGAAGCCCTCACCAAGCGCCTGGTGTTGCGGACTCGTTCCTCCATTCACGACACCATTTCACAGCGAATTTCTTTTGTACACCGTTTCTTAGAGGACGGGGTCGCAGACGAGGAGCGACTGACGCAATTGCAGGATTTACTGGCGAAACTCCCTATTGATTTAAGTCATGACCGGGCAGTGATTCCCGCAACGGTTTGGCTAGCTACTTTGCAGGATTTAGCAAGCTCTGCCCAATTGGATTTACAAATTTCTGGGGATTTACCTGCTGAGGAAGACCGGGCACTCCTGTTTATGCAGGTACTACGAGAGGGAATTACTAACGTACTAATCCACACCACCTCCAGCGAAATGTCAGTAAAAATGTGGGAGGATGCCCATAGTTACTGGTTGGAGGTTTCCAACCCGGGGATGGTTACCACTACCCCGTCTTACGGTACTGGCTTGAGTAACTTGGAGGCGCGTTTGGAAGCTGCAGGGGGCTCCTTGGCGATTCTCACCACCTCCAGTTTCACGCTGCGCGCGCGTTTGCCCCGTTTCCGTTAATTACCTGGCTGAAAATTCGTACTTTTGGGTGATTACATTCGCTGAACGCCTTCCTAGGGTGGAGGTAAGTGGGGCGAGGGAGCTCCATAGGTCTTACTAACGGGAGGGAACCACCATGAAAAAACTTTTTGCGTTAGCGGGTGCATTCGCCCTGGCTATTACCCTGTCCGCTTGCGGGGGCGGCGGGAGTGGCGAGGAAAAGAAAGCGGCTCCGGAAAGTAAAGCCCCCGAAACGAAAGTGGGGCTCATATCCACCACCGAGAATGTGCTACTGCCGGAGCAAAAACAGCAAGAGGTAAAGGTGGATGATGCGGAAGCTCTGGAGAAAAAGTGGGAGGAAAAAGGTAAAGAATTTGCCGAGAAAAAGGGAGTTACCTCGGAACGGATTGATGCGACTTTCGCGAGCTTTAGCAAAGATGAAATCAAGAGTTACCACCTGTATCTGAACCATAATGGCGACTGGAAAGCCGGGAGTAAATTTAAAATTGGTTTTTACTGCCAGACGGTAAAACCAGCCACTATCGATGTGTGGATTGCTCCGGACAGCGATGAGAGCAGTTTCGACCGGAAGGGACAGTTAACCAAAGTAGCCTGCGGGACGGATAAACCGGCGGAGGCAACTTGGGAATATACCCTTCCCGCGGACACCAACAACCTATTGATTGTCCGCAGCCAGCTGCCAGTGGAAGGCTTTATGGTTACCACTGACGAGTTGCAACAGTAGCCACTCGGTCTTAACCACTGGTACCTACTCCAAATAGTTGCTAAGGGCTGTCCCGGTAACCAAAGGCGGTTACCGGGACAGCCCTTACTGACCTAATAACTCCATCCAGGCATTAACTGCATTTGCTAAGATAAACACGGCTGGTCATTCCTGATCTTCTTCCTGAGCATGTGCGGCCAGCTGCTGTGGGTACTGAAAGTCATGCCGGAGACCAAGGGGATTCCGCTTGAAGAAATGTCCGAAAAACTAGGTCTGGAGTAACACCATGACAGAAATGAAAACGACCAATCGTCCGGTGCTTTGCTTGGGTGAAGCCCTGATCGATGTTATTCAACGTGCCGGTACCGTCGAAGAAAAAGTGGGGGGCAGCGTTTTTAACGTGGCTTGCGGAGTAGCCAGTTTAGGCCACCCCACCTCCCTAGCTTCTTGGTGGGGCGAGGACGCGCGCGGCCAGAGCCTAGAAGAAAAGTTAGCTTCCGCCGGGGTTAGCATTGTCCCTGGCAGCGCTAATGCCGACAAGACTCCGATCGCTAACGCTCATGTAGATGAAGCTGGACAAGCGACCTACGAATTCGAGCTAGAGTGGCAAGTTCCACCCCTGCCCGAAGTCTCTGCTCTCAGCCACCTACATACCGGCAGTTTTGCCGCTACCTTAGCGCCCGGCGCCTCGGCAGTAGTCGCGGCAGTCAAAGCAATGGCGGCTCAGGGAACCGTCAGCTATGACCCCAATGTGCGCCCGGCCTTGATGGGCACCCCGGAGGAAGTACGTCCTCGGATCGAAGAACTAATCAGCCTAGCCGATGTGGTAAAAGCCAGCGACGAGGACATTGCTTGGCTCTACGGGAAAGACACTCCCATCGAAACTGTATTGCAAAAGTGGAAGACTATGGGACCGGGTCTGATTGTGGCTACCCGGGGACCGTGGGCTTCCTATGCCTTATGCGCTAATGATCGGGATATGCTGGCGGTCGATCCGCTAAATATCAAGGTCAAAGACACGGTAGGCGCCGGAGATTCCTTTATGGCCGGCCTGATTTCGGGACTGTTAGATGCGGGCCTGCTGGGTTCGGCGGAAGCCAAACAGCGGCTGCGGCAAGTCCGCCTCAGCGATATCCAAGACGCTCTGCACCGGGCAACTATTACCTCCGGAATCACGGTAAGTAAGGTGGGAGCCTATGGTCCTACCCAAGCTGAGGTAGCAGAGGTACTTGCCGCTGACCCCACTCTCTAGCTGGAGCAAACGCGTTAGAGACGATAAAAGACATAGGTCGGCGGGGCACTGTAATAACGCCCCGCCGACCTATTGTTAGGGGATTAAGAAACGAACTCTTCCCCGTAGTAGCAAGCCTTAAGCATATTTTCTATTTCCGCCATGGTAGCTTTACGCGGCGTACCCGAGTAAGACTCGCGATCGAAAGTACGCTGGGCTAGCTCGGGCAGCTGCTCCAGGAAATCGGCCTCCGAAATCTCGAAGTCTTGCACCTTTAAGGGCACCCCAAAGGTGGAAACCAAGTTTTCCAAAGCCTGGGCAAGAGCTGCACCGGCGTCCTCTTCCCGAGCTTCGATTCCGAGCCGACGACAAATCTCAGCCAGCTGCTGGGGAGCCTGGAAACGCAGATAGTTTGGGGATGCCACAAACTTGCGTGGCCGTCCTCCTAAGAACCGCACCACATTGGGCAGTACTGCCGGGAAATACTCCTGGTTGCTGCCTCCAAAAGCGGCTGCAAAAGTCTTGGTCAGCGAACCTGCCAACCCCATTGCGGTATTACCCTGGGCGGTAGAAATTAGGAACGCCCCTTCGATCACCTTTTCTCGCTGGTCAGCCAATTCTTGACTCTCTTCTGCGGCACTAACTACCCGGGGCAAAGTCTTATATACATTCTCTAGGCCGTGCAGTGCCAATGAATCGGTATATTCACTGGCTTGGATCGAAGTATAGGCCTCGATCGCGCAGGCGACACCTTGGAAACCGCGCCGTAGAGTATCTTTTCGGGCATAGGGCGCCAAGGTAGTATCCATAACCACGATTTGTGGCAGGAATGCAGTAGATTTAACTGGCCGAGCAAAACCCGTATTCGCATCGGTAATAGCAGCCGAGGGTGCAACTGAAGCACGCCCTCCGGTAATAGTAGGAACGCAGATCAGCTGCGGAGAATTAATGTGAGCCGGTAAGGAGATATGTCCGGCACAGACTTCCTTAACCGACAACTCGGGGCACGCCGCGAATAAACGCAGGAACTTGGCAGCATTAATCACGCAGCGCTCCCCCACAGCGATAACCGTCTGCGGGGAGTAACCAGCGATTTCACGTACTTTCTTCTCCAGATATTGGGTAGTGAAATGCCTTTCCGCATCATCAATAACCTGAACCGATATTTTATTGCTGCGGGCATACAGTAGTTGCATCACCACATCCAATTGCCCGTTATTGGCGGCACGTTGATTGGTAATCACCGTAATTTTGGTACCTAGCTCCAGATTGGCTAACTGCCGAATATAGCCAGATCCGAGATAAATTTGATTAGGTACTTGGAAAGGCATCATTACCGGGTTCCTCCTGGCTAGCCGTTTGATATTAAGCAGGTTAACTGCACTGATATTGTTCGATACCGAGTTATGACCATAAGAACCACAGCCGAGAGTCAGCGAGGGCACCATCGCGTTATAAAGACCTCCGATAGCACCGAAAGCGCTCGGGGAATTTTCAATAACCCGCACGGCGTTAACTTCTTTGGCGAACTTGTCAATAACTTCCCATTCGCGGCAATGAATAGCCGCACTGTGTCCCAGCCCGTCTTGTTCTACCATCTGACGGGACAAATCAATGCCTTCCGTGGAGTTTTTCGCCCGCAACACGGCGAGTATTGGGGAGAGTTTTTCCCGGGTCAACGGCTCGTCGTAACTTACTTCCGAGCAGGGCACTAAAATAGCTGGAGTATCTTCGGGAACGCTAAAACCGGCCATTTCTGCTATCTTCGAGGCTTTCTGTCCCACAATCGCCGCATTCAATTTGGCGGTCTTGCACTCTTCACTTCCCGCACGTGCCCCGAAAAGCAGCTCTTCTAGCTTCGCTTTCTCCTCCGCGTTTGCCAAGTAACATCCAAGAGATTCAAACTCTGCCAGCGCCTCGTCAGCAATAGCTTCGTCGAGGATCACCGCCTGCTCGGCAGCACAAATCATGCCGTTATCGAACGACTTAGAAATGGTGACGTCATTTACTGCATTTTTAACCACGGCGCTTTCGTGGATATAGGCAGGACAGTTTCCGGCTCCCACACCTAGCGCCGGTTTTCCACAAGAATACGCACTCTTAACCATGGCATTACCGCCGGTGGCTAAAATAACTGCTACTCCCGGATGGTTTATTAGCTCCGTAGTAGCCTGCATTGAAGGAGCGGTAATCCACTGTACGCATCCCTTAGGCGCCCCAGCTTCCAGCGCGGCCTCGTAAACTATTTTGGCGGCATGAGCAGAACAGTTCTGCGCGAAGGGGTGGAAGGCAAAAATAATCGGGTTGCGAGTCTTCAGGCAGATGAGGGCTTTAAAAATAGTGGTGGAGGTGGGATTAGTGACCGGGGTTAGACCCGCTACTACCCCGACTGGCTCCGCAACTTCCACGATCCCCGAGAACTCATCACGGGAAATCACTCCTACGGTTTTTTGTCCCTCTAAGTCTTGGGCAATAACTTCGGAGGCGAAAATATTTTTTACGGTTTTGTCTTCAAAGTTGCCGCGTTTGGTTTCGGTTACGGCCTCGGCTGCCAGCACCGCATGGGCTTCCCGCGCTTTTCGGGCGGCGGTTTCCACAATGATATCTACGGTACGCTGATCGAGATTCTCGAATTCTGCAAGTGCCTGCTGGGCGCTCGCAACTAGTGCATCGACGGCTGTTTGGTCGGCAGCCTGTTCGGTTGGGGCGGGACTCAACTCTTTTTGGGACATGGCTTACTCTTTTCTGTACACCGATCTAAATGAACTGGATCTGCTTTACTACGGTCAACAACTCTGTTTAGAAAATTTTACCTAATAAAGATAATAACTTGAATAAAATCAAATTTGGCTAATAGCATAGGTTTTCAATTCCCTAAGCCGTAGTGCACGTTTATGCATGCTCCTAGGATAAATGACTAAACTTAGAGACACATAGCCCCTTAAGACCCCGCAGAAACCTTTCTTATCGCCGCCCCAGCTGGCGGTAAGGAAAGAATCAGTCCCAAAGCTGTAAGTACCATCCCCAAGCGGATCATCTGTTGATCTGAGTAACGCATAGCCAAAAAACCGCTGATCGCACGCCCTAGGGTGATTCCTAAGAACACCATGCTGGCGAAAGCGGCAGCCGCAGCCGCATCCATATTTTTAAATAACCGCAAGTAAGTTGCCGCCCACAGTCCGATGGTGTGTTCTAACGCGGAATAACAGAAGAAACAGACCATCATGGCTTTCACTCCCGGAATTTGCACCACTTCGGAAAGTTTCAGATGCCGAGGACGCGCGGGTTGAACTGTTGGCTCCGGGTTTTCCTCAGCTTTTGTGGAGGAAACATTTTCTGTTCCCTGGTCAGGATGTTTGCTGGAAACAGCGGCGGAGTCGGCCTGCTCGCTGCGTTTCCACAAGGGTAGATTTAGGAACAATATCGCGGTTATTCCCAGCTGTATGCAGGCGGCATACCAGTAACCCCCGCGCCATCCGCTGCCTCCCGCAAGGGCAGCTCCCATAATGTAAGGACCAATCGTGGCACCAATCCCCCAACAGCAGTGCAGCCAGTTCATGTGGGAACTCTTAAAATGTAGTGCCACATAGTTATTGAGCGCCACATCGATACTGCCAGCTCCCAATCCGTAGGGAATAGCGCAGATACAAAGCACCCAGAAATTGGGAGCCAGCCCGAAGCCCAGGATAGCTACCGCAGTTAGCCCCACCGAAATGGCCGTGATTTTCCCGGTACCTAACCAGGAAATCAAACGATCTGATAGTAGGGAGGAAATAATGGTTCCCAGGGAAATAATCACTGAGACAATCCCGGCGTAGGAAACCGTGACCATAAAATCTGAATAAATTGCTGGCCAGGCCGATCCCAGTAGGGCGTCAGGCAGCCCTAAGCTGATGAACGCCAGATAAATCAGTGCCAGTAGTAAGTTAGCCAAGAGCGCCTCCCGGATTAAAACTATCAGTTTTAAGCATCTACATACTGCTTGAAAAGGCTACATTTTCCTGCCTCTCAAGCTGGCGCAAACGCCATTGTTAGACATACAAAGAAGCCAAGCGGCGCTGCATCAAGGCGAAAATTCCCAGGGACAGAGCCAGGTAAACCGGTAAGAAGCCGACAGATAAATGCTGAGCAATCAGACCAAAAAGGGGTGGCATCACAAACATCCCCACGTTGAAGCTGGCCATTTGAACCCCGATTATTGCCCGCGAGTGCTCCCTCCCAAAAATCTGGGGGGTGGCGTGAATCATCGCCGGATACATCGGTGAACAGCCCAGCCCAATTGTCATGAGTCCGCACACTGTAACTATTGCCGGCCCCGGCATTAACAGCAGCAATACTCCGCCCGCGGTTAAGATCATCCCCAGCCGAATTAGTTGCTGGTCAGAATAGCGGATCGATAAGAATCCGCTGGCTGCCCGTCCTAAAGTTACCCCCAGAAACAGCATTCCCGCGAAGGCGGCAGCAGCAGCGGCATCCATACCTTTAAATAACTTCAGGTAGGTTCCACCCCACACCCCGGTGGTTTGTTCCATCACGGAATAGCAAAAGAAACAGGTCATTACCTCTTTTACTCCCTTAATCCGCACTACCTGCGAAAGTTTTAGAGGACGGGGGTGAGCTGAGGAGGCATCGGATCCGGGCGATTCCTCGGTGTTGGCACCATAGTCTTCTGGTTCCTGCCGCCTCCACAGCGGCAAACTCAAAAATAGAATCGCGGTAATGCTCAGCTGTATACAGGAAACATACCAGTATCCACTCTGCCAGCTGCCTCCACCGGAAAGCGCTATTCCCATCACATAAGGACCAATGGTGGCGCCGATTCCCCAGGAACAGTGCAGCCAGTTCATGTGGGTACTTTTGAAATGCAGCGCCACGTAGTTATTGAGGGCAACATCTACACTGCCTGCTCCCAGCCCGTAGGGAATCGCGCAGGCACACAGCACCCAGAAGTTAGGGGCAAGGGCGAAGCCTAGGATAGCCAGCGCAGTTAGCAACCCCGAAATCGCGGTCACTTTCCCGGTACCTAGCCGGGAGATTATCCGATCCGATAGCAAGCTAGAAGTAATAGTTCCCAAGGAAATAATCATGGAGATAATGCCCGCATAGGAAACCGGCACCCCGAAACCCGGATAAATCTCTGGCCAGGCAGAACCCAGCAGGGAATCAGGCAGCCCCAAGCTGATAAAAGCTAGATAAATCAATGCCAGCAGTAGGTTGGTCAAAGATTCTCCCCCCAAAGCCACTAGCAGTACCGCGTTTTAAGCTACTACTATCGCCAATATCTGAGTGCGTCAAATTACGATTATTTACCGCTGAGGTTCAGTCGCCACCTCACCCATAAAATGCGTTTTCCAACAAATATTTTGCTAGTGACCAGCTAGGAGACTCTTTTCTTTGTCCGCCGCAAATCTTCACACGATAATCTTTCGCGACAATTAGACTAAAAATGTCATTAAATGAAAGAATGCCTACATGCCAAGGATTATCGGGGAAACCCTGGAAGATCATCGCAAGAAGACCCGCCAGCAGCTCTTTGATGCGCTCTCACGTCTCCTCCAGACCAGCACTTTTGAATCGTTAACCATGGCGAAGATCGCCCAAGAAGCAGGAGTGGGACGTACCGCGGTCTATAACCATTTCCAAGATAAAGAAGCACTTCTTCTGGCATTTATTGCCTACGAAACGGGACAATATTCGGTGCGTTTGAACCGCGCTCTGGCAGGGGTGTCCTCCCCCATAAAAATGCTGCGGATTTATATCCGGGAACAACTCACTCTCGGCTCTTCTTACCACCTAGCGCCCGGACTGGATCTTCGCCGCCAGGTATCGAATGAAACCAGTTCTGAACTGCGCCTTCACGCGCAAATTGTAGAAAACATATTACGGCAAATCTTACGGAAAGCCATTAATGAGGGCACGCTTCCTCCCCAAAACCTACCCATAGCAATCTCGATGGTGAATGCCTCTTTAGCGGGCAGGTCTCTGCCGAAAGACCCCATTCAACGGGAATATCTGATCCACTGTATACAGGCGTATGTATTGCGTTCCTTGGGAGCGAGCCACACCTTAGCTCCGTTACCGAACGCAAAACGTTTCTTGGGACGGCGTATAGACCTAGACGAAAATCCTTTTTCTTCTCGCGGGGGCGAGGGGATGGTGGTCTCCGCCTGTCCGATCCATCGTGCCAGTTAGACACAGTTTTCTGCTAAATAGCAGACTGCCAGTTGAACCGTCCTGGACTGTGAAGTTCCGGATATTAGCGGTATCTATTTGCTGAGCCAGCAGTTATGGCCAGGCGCGAATCATTTTGGCCTCTCGGTAATCTATAATCGCTTAAGAGGATTAAAGGAGGAGACATGAGCACCGACCCGGTTCAGCGGGCAAGCGATCCCGCGACGCCGCTGGAAGAGTTACAGTATTTAGCTCAAAACCACGCCTCCTTGCGGCCTCTCATCGCCGAAAATCCCTCCACTTATCCGGAACTTTTGCAGTGGTTAAGCGAGTTTTCTGATCCGGAGATTACCGCCGCCTTACAGCGCCGGCAAAACCGGCTGGATCGGGAAGCTCGCGCAAAAACCCGTTCCTCTATCCCGGTATCCTCTCCCGCTCCCCAGGAGGCACCAGCAGAAGAGCCCCAGAGCGCTTCCCCGCTGACTCCTACTAAAGCCAGTGCAGCTGTAGACCCGGTTAGCAGTAAAGACACCCAAGATTTACCTACCACCCCCCTCGAAGCAACCGCGGAAACGGCAACCGGGCAGCCAGCGGAAAAACCGGAAACTGCAGGTACCGCTGAAACTCAGGTAGCGGGAAAAACTAAATCGGAGAAACTTAAACTTGCAGACGAGGAAGATTTAGAGGACTTTTCACCAGTCGAAGAGAAAACTGCTTCGAGAAAAAGTAAGATTTTCGTGATCGTGATTGCCGTGTTGATCGGTTTAGTGCTCTCGCTCGGAGGTAACTTAGCGGATCGTCTCACCGGAGGCGACGGCTCGAAGAGTTGGTATGGGAAGGACGGAGTGATCGCCCGGATCTTCGGAGATTCCGATCTAAATCGCGACCACAACAATAATGGGATTCCCGATGATCAAGAAAATGGGGCAAACGGTACCGGCAGTAAGAACGCTGCTGGCCAAGATGCTAAGCACAAAAACGGTAACGCCGGCGCCCAACTGGACGTGAAAACCGAGGGACGCCAGATAGCTCCTGCTCCCACCAACCAGATTGGGCAAGCAAAAGGGCTACCAAACGGGGCCTACCAGGTCGCTGAGTTTTCACTGCCCGATGCCCCCATCAAGTGCACCATCGGTAATGAAGTAGTTTGTAACGTCTTTAGCTTCACCGGAAATATCGGGCAAAACCCGGGGGCAACCGTCAAGTTCACCTTAGGGGCTGATGGCGCCAAGCCCCCCGAAGATTTAGGGGTTAAAGATAACGAAGTTTCCCAGACCGTGCTCGCTAGCGGCGCTGCGGCCGCCTCAGGAGCCTATGCTTGCGAGTCCTCCGGATCTGGGGTTGACTGTTGGAATCTGCAGACCGGATTCGGGCTGAAACTAACGGTTAATAGCGCCGAAGCCTACCAACCTAAAGTTAAAGCCCCCGGCAACTAGCCTGTTCCATTACCCCTGGAGGCAGGGTATCTGGCGCCACCGCGTCCTCGAACGCGCCAGCGCCAACGAAATCTCTTAGCCTCCTCGTCCTAGCGCTCAAGCAGCCACCTGGGCACCCGCAGAGAGCCGGAACTAGGCTTCCAAAAGTTCGCGGGCAACCAATTCTGCGATCTGGATGGCGTTAAGTGCCGCCCCTTTACGCAGATTATCGGCGCAACAAATGAACGCCAGCCCCTTACCACCCGGAACCGACTGATCGATACGCAAGCGTCCAGTGAAAGTCCCATCTCGGCCAGCAGCATCCAAGGGATTGGGTAGCTCTACTAGTTGTACTCCCTCAGCCTGCTCTAATGCCGCCTGAGCTTGTTCTAAATCAACCGGGCGAGTAAAACGCGCGTTTAGAGACAACAGATGCGCGGTCATCACCGGGATCCTCACGCAGGTGCAAGAGGCCGCGAGCTTAGGCAGATGCAGGATCCGCCGCGACTCATTACGCAGTTTTTGCTCCTCATCGGTTTCGTGGGAGCCGTCGTCAACGAAGTTTCCGGCTACCGGCACCGCGTTGAACGCGATCGGACGCACATAGGTTTTCGGCTGCGGGAAATCGATAGCCGCCCCATCTAAAGCTAGTTCCTCACAGCGGTCTACGCTCGCTTCTAGCTGCGAAGAAAGCTCTTGTACTCCGGCTCTACCCGAACCTGACACCGCCTGATAGGACGAAGCCACCAAAGTCTCTAGCCCAAAGAGGTCATGGAGCACTTTCACCGTGGGCATTGCCGCCATCGTGGTGCAATTAGGGTTGGCAATAATCCCCTTGGGGCGACCCTTGATATCTTCCGGGTTGACCTCGGAAACTACCAGAGGCACCTCGGGGTCTTTGCGCCACGCCGAGGAGTTATCGACTACCACTGCCCCAGCGGCAGCAAAACGAGGAGCATAGGTACGCGACGCTGACCCGCCGGCGGAAAAGATCGCAATATCGATCCCCTCCAGGTCTGCGCCCTCCACGTCCTCGACAGTTATTTGCTGACCGCGGAAAGAAAGCTGTTTGCCCGCGCTACGCGAGGTCGCGAACAGCCGAATATTGGATGCGGGAAAATTTCTTTCTTCCAGCAGAGTCCGCATTACCCGTCCGACCTGTCCGGTTGCTCCGACTAAGGCTACGGTTAGTTCTTTAATCATCGTCCGGTACCTCCATAGACCACGGCTTCAGTTTCTTCGGAATCTAAATCGAAAGCTTTATGGATAGCCAACACCGCATCATCGAGCCGATCTAAGCTGATCAGCACGGAGATGCGCACTTCGGAAGTAGAAATAATATCGACGTTGATTCCGGCATCCGATAGCGCCTGGAAAAAGCGCGCCGAAATGCCCGGATTATTACGCATACCTGCCCCAACTAGGGACACCTTTCCCACGTTGGTGTCATGGTCGATGCGGATGAAATCCAAAACCTTCTTTTCGTGCTGCAATTCTTCCATCACCGCCGGAATGTCTTCTGCCGGCATAGTGATCGAAATATTAGCCCTGCCAGGGCGCGCCTCGGAAATGTTTTGTACGATCATGTCGATATTGGCACCGGCTTTTGCCACGGCCGTAAACAGGTCAGCAGCCACGCCCGGTCGGTCAGGCAAACCCACCACAGTTAGCTTTTCCTGGGAACGATCATGGGCAATACCAGAGATGATGGGAGCTTCCACGTTTTCCTCCTCAAGGGCTTTAGCAGGGACAATCCCCCGCAGTGATTTCGGGGCCGGACCTTGGGCAATCCAAGTGCCATCTTTATCGGAAAAACTAGACCTTACATGCAAGGGCACCCGGTAGCGCCGGGCAAACTCTACTGCTCGTAGATGCAAAATCTTGGCGCCATTTGCTGCTAGCTCTAAAGTTTCTTCATAGTCGAGGGAGTGCAATGCCCGGGCGGTCGGTACCACACGCGGATCAGCGGTGAACAATCCGTCAACATCGGTGTAGATTTCACACACATCCGCATGTAAGGCTGCCGCTAGCGCCACGGCGGTAGTATCCGAGCCGCCACGCCCCAGAGTGGTCACATCTTCGGCATCGTTGACTCCCTGGAACCCGGCTACAATCGCCACATTATTGTCCCGGATTACGCGGGCGATTCTTTCCGGAACCATCCCTACAATCTGGGCTTTACCGTATTTAGCGTCGGTACGAATACCGGCTTGCGCACCGGTAAAAGCCATCGCCGGCACTCCTTGGGCGGAGATAGCCATTGACAGTAAAGACATGGAGATACGTTCACCCGCAGACAGTAAAATATCCATTTCCCGGGCGGGAGCATGGGCATTTAGTTCGGCCGCCATATCAATCAGGTCATCAGTGGTATCTCCCATAGCGGAGACCACGACCACCACTTGATGCCCGGCTTGACGGGTTTGCACAATTCTGCGCGCAACCCGTTGCAACGACTGGGTGTCGGCAACCGAGGATCCGCCATACTTTTGCACAATCAGTGCCATTTGTTCCCCTTGTATGCCTAGTGATTAGCTGTCTTCTGCAATTATTGTAAGAAGCTAGCGCGATCTCGGCTTTGGCGTCTCAAATTTGCTGGTAGGTAAGCAAACGCACAAAAACATGCTTACTGGTGGGTCTCCTCCTGGGACTTTTGCCACTGCTCAGCGGTTTATGTGCGCTGGAGCTAGCGGTTATTCGGCGGAGCGCCTGCCTTCCAAGGCACGCCCTAAAGTAACTTCATCAGCGTATTCCAGATCCCCACCTACCGGCAGTCCTGAGGCCAGGCGGGTAACTTTTAACCCCAGCGGGGAGATGGTGCGGGTCAGGTAGGTAGCCGTAGCCTCGCCCTCAATATTAGGGTTCGTGGCGATAATGATCTCTTGTACAGTATCGCCCGACAGGCGGGATAGGAGTTCCCGCAAGCGTAACTGTTCGGGGCCGATCCCGTTTATGGGGTCGATTGCCCCTCCCAGCACATGGTAAAGACCGCGATAGCTGCGGGTACGTTCAATCGCCCCCACATCTTTGGCTTCTTCAACTACGCAAATAACCGCCTGATCCCGTTTGGGATTGCGACAGATAGGACAAAGTTCTTCTTGGGCAATATTGCCGCATTTAGTACAAAAACGGATCTTTTCTTTCGCATCAATTAAGGCCTGCGCCAATAGTTCTGCTTCAGCTTTCGGCCGTGAAAGCACATAGAACGCGATGCGCTGTGCTGATTTTGGTCCAATCCCCGGCAGTCGCCCTAAAGCATCGATTAGATCTTGCAAAGCGCCGTCATACATAGAGGTTAAATACCCGCTTTCCCACTGCCACCAGATTTCTCTTCCGTCTCAATTATCTTGCCACCAAGCAAAGATTTTGCGACCTCGACCCCCCATCGTCCGCCGCTTTCATCAAGAGACACATCCGGATCGGAGAGGTCGGGAATATCTTCGTCTTCATAGCTGGAGGGGGCGCCCGGTGCTGGGGAAGCACTTTCATCGTCCGCGCTTGATGGGGCCGGTTCCCGGGGAGCCGCCGGGATATCCGGCTCTGGAGTTTGCTCGCGCGGCGCTGCTAGAGGCGTAGAGGTAGAGGGTTCAAAGGGTGTTGCGGATTGGTCTGCCCGGGGAGCCGCCGGTTCATCGGCAAAGTCACGGGGCGCCGCCATCACCGTGTTATCGCTGCCAGGTACCGACGAAATATAGGTTTCGGGGCGCGGCGCTGCCATTTCTGCTGCTTCTGCCCCGAGCGGTGACGGCGTTGCCGCCAGTGGTGGTGCAGTCTCTGGCGTTACCAGATGCGCCCCGTCCCCTGCGTCCTGATCGTTTTCCGTAGAATCCGTAGAAAACGAGTCCGAGGCTTTTTGGTTAGCAATGATCCAGTCGGCTTTGGAGGATGCCGGCTCACTTTCTTGCTCTGCTTTACCCGCTGAGTTTCCCACTTCATCTGCGGTTTCAGCAATTGCGTTTGCAGTGTCCGCGGAGGTGCTAGAGGCGGAGGCAGGATTTGCTTCACCATCAACTGGTTTTGGATAGAAATTCTCTTCGCTACCGTCTGCCGGATCCGCGTCTTCGGGAGGATATTCCTCTTCTTCCGGGGGTGCCTCCTGGGACAGAGTTTTCTCTACTCGCGAGGAAGCATCTAGTTTGAACCGGGATAGCACCTCGCTCATAGCGGGCGCGCGGCGATCGTCACTTCCCGGAAGTACCTGCACTGTCCAGGAATCTGACAGCTCCTCCTGTAAGCATTTTTCTATCGGGGCCAGCCGTTCCTTCAAGTATGCAACGGTCTGCGGAGTATCTGCCAACAAGGTAACTTGCTGGTTGTGAGCACCGCCAAGCTGCAGGTGACGATTACAGGTTGACCATAGCCGCTGATCGGTGTCCCGCAAACGCGCAGAAACCTTACCCCACGATTCCAGTAACTGCCAGTATTGCTCCCCTTTTTCTACTTCCGGCTCCTCGCGCAGGGAACTGCTAGCCGCCGTCTCCTTCGGAGAGGATTCCTGCTCCGCTACTTCATTGCGGGGAGCCTGTTCTTGCTGGTTTTCGTGTTTATCTGCGGCTGGAGCAGGCGGTTTACTCCCGGTCTTTTGCGGGCGCGGAGCAGCCAGTTCTGGAGCCCCGCCACCGCCGCGGGGAGCTTCCGGAACCGCGTTAGCGCGAGGAGCCGCGGGGGTCGGTTCAGCAGGAGCTTCAGGAGTTCTAGGCGCTGCGGGAGCCGCGGAGCCCGGTAGGGCATTTGCAGTATTTTGCGGGCGCTTACGTCCCGGACGATGCAGAGCCGCCATGGCGGCCTCTGCCCCGCTCAAAGATCCCGCCGGGGTGGAACCGGGTTCACCTGCAACTGCCGGGCTCTGCTCTGGCAACAACAGTCTTGCCGCCAACAGCTCTACTTGTAGGCGGGGGGCAGTTGCCCCCGTCAGCTCGGTTAAAGCGGTATTGGTGAGATCACTGGCATGGGAAATCCCGGTAGTGCCCCACCGCTGCGCTTGGGATTGCATCGCCGCTAATTGGTCTGCCGGAGTCCCCGCCAGGGCTGTCTGGGCATCCTCCGGAGAAGAAACCGATAATACCAGCAGATCCCGCAGGCGCAGCAATAAATCTTCCAGATAACGTCGCGGCTCATGGCCGCCCTCAACCATCTTGGCGATTACCTCAAATAGGGCGGCACCATCCCGGTCAATAATGGCATCTACAGAACGCTCCAAAATAGAGCTATCGGTGTATCCCAGTAGCGCCGCGGCAGTCCCATATTCCAGCTTGCCGTCCTCAGCGCCCGCCATTAGCTGGTCTAACACCGAAAGCGAGTCACGGACTGAGCCTGCGCCTGCCCTCATCACTAGCTGCAGCACTCCGGGGGCAGGTTCGATGTTTTCTGCCTCGCAAAGTTTCGCCATATATTTTTCCATTATTTCCGGCGGCACCAAGCGGAATGGATAGTGGTGGGTGCGGGAACGGATAGTGCCGATTACTTTGTCAGGTTCGGTGGTTGCGAAGATGAATTTTACATGTTCGGGGGGTTCTTCCACGATTTTCAGCAGGGCGTTGAATCCCTGTTGGGTGACCATGTGGGCTTCATCCAATATGAAAATCTTGTAGCGGTCGCGCACCGGGGCAAAGCCTGCCCGCTCTCGCAGTTCTCGCGCATCATCTACCCCGTTGTGGCTGGCGGCGTCGATTTCTACTACATCGAGGGACCCCGAGCCCCCGGTCGCTAAGTCTTTGCAGGATTCGCATTTTCCGCAAGGAGTGTCGGTAGGGCCTTCTGCGCAGTTCAGACAGCGCGCCATGATTCGCGCCGAGGTGGTTTTGCCGCACCCACGCGGCCCAGAAAAAAGATATGCATGGCTGATTCGCCCGGAACGCAGCGCCGCCATTAACGGCTTAACCACGTGATCTTGCCCAATCACGTCTTGGAAAGTGTCTGGCCGGTAGCGGCGATAAAGTGCGATGCTCACGGCTCTACTGTACTAAAGCCCAGCGATAAGCGGGGTGCCTGGAGAGGATTGCGATAAAAAAGACCCTTCACGCACCCGATAGCGCACCCTTATCCTTGCTGCCTTCCGGCCCTGGGGAGGTTCGAATGATATCGCCGCGTGAAGGATCTCCCCCAGTTTAGCTTAGGAGGGCGCTAACTGGAAACGTTAGGGTCAGCGCGGGGGCGACAAGGTAACTACCGAGGATGCGGGCGGAGTTTCTACGGAAGTAACGCCGCTCTTATTGCCGGGCTGTGTTCGACTCCTCATTTCCAGAATCGACATTAGCGAGAGCATTTAGGTAAACTCAAACTTGTGCCTGGAGGTATCGCCTAGTGGCCTATGGCGCTCGCTTGGAAAGCGGGTTGGGTGCAAGCCCTCGGGGGTTCGAATCCCCCTACCTCCGCCATTAGATAACGCTTTGACCAGCAAGAATGCAACTATCGAGTTTGTAATTATCAATTCATGTAATATCTCTGCGGCATCACATGAGCTGTTTTGAATGCTGCCAGTGGTGAATCAGTGAAGTTTTTCGCCGCTTCACCATTTAACCCAGCACCGAACGTTGAAGAAACTCTCACTTAGCTGGGATAATCGTCCATACTAGCTAAGTTGTTTCACTCTCGTTCGGCTATAATAACCCTAGTTAATCAACCTTGGTTTTATTGTTGGTTTAACTTTAAGAACATCGTCTAGCCTCAGCGTGTCATCGAACCATAACAAGGCTTGCGGATCCACCCACCGCATCAAGCATCTTGCCTCTGCGATATCCCTGGCGATATTGCGCCGGAAAATTGGTTCCAGGTGAGCGGCACGATTCCTAAGGAAATTCATATTTCCTAACAATCTGGCTGTTTCTCGCTGGCGTTTGCGCAGGTCTGAATCCCCAAAAGAGAATGCCTTGTGAAGTGCGGGAACCCATATTGATGCGTGATACCTGCGGCTTGTCAGAAATCGCCAAAAACCAAAGGACAGTTCGGCCACGATTTTATCGTGATTAGGCGTTGAACCGTTGCGTTCTACACGAGCGCGAGCTTTAGCCACGTCTTCTCTAGCCCGAGAATCGAGAGCAGGGAGAGCGAACCAGTCATCATATCCGTACCTCGTCGCATTCCAGGCAGTCAGGGTGCGGTCGATTGAGTTGCGCACCACCACCTCAACCATTGCAGTAGCACTTAGCATTGCCCCAGCCAGTTGAGTATTCCAGGCATAAAGCTCAAACGCAGTGTCAAGGACACCATCGGTAGCTGCGAGATATGTGCTCAAACGTTTCTCAGAAAGAAGACCGACCATAATAGTTCGATCCCATTCCTTGTTGTGCACCTGTGACACCCCTGCTCCCTGTGGTAGACTTGATATTGAAGACCCCGGAACGATCCCCAGCCTAGGCTGAATCGCCGGGGTTATGTATACCTCTTATTTTACGGATTAGTACTCGAATATAGGGGTAAATACCCGAAAACTCACCTTGATGCAGCATACTCACTTCAGGGCAATCTGAAGCTGTTCAAAAATAGGGCTAATGCCCGAAAATTAACCTCACCATTACAGGATCTGATGAGGAATGCGAATGCTAATATCCCGCAGTATTCTGTGGGATATTAGCATTCGGTCTTCTAAAACTGAAACGCCAGGAAAGAATATGCTCACGAAGATCAGTACGGGATAACCATCCCCCTACGCACCGCCCCATGATTTCCTCAAAGTTTTCTGCTCCCAACAGACAACTAGCTTCAGTAGCGAAATCATAGAAAAAGTGGATCGCAGCATTCCTCGGTGACTTATTTCCCTTGTGAACTAGCCGTAACCAGTTATTCTTAACCACGGCCAAGTAGAATCACCTTTATACACATTGGAACGAGGAGGTTCAATCAGCATGGGTAGTTTAGTAATCGCAGTAGATTCCTCTACCACCAGTACTAAGGCAATAATTGTCGACAGTGCCGGATCGGTACTTTCACAGGCGAAGGTAGAATTTGCAATGTCCACCCCAAGAGTGGACTTTTATGAACAAGACCCTCGCGACTGGTGGAAGAGCACCAATGAGGCCGTAGGGCGGGCAGTTGCGCAGCTTAGCGACACTGATCGTAGCCGCATCGAATTTCTCTGCGCCACTATTCAGCGCCAATCATTCGCTTTGGTAGATTCAGAAGGCGTCCCTCTTCGTCCCGGGATTTTATGGCTAGATGGCAGAGCCGCGGAGCAGGTGAAAAAGATTGGTAGCCGACGAGTACATGAACTTTCGGGGTTCCAACCCGATACCACTCCCTCGATCTACAAGATTGCCTGGTTAAAGGAGCATGAACCCGAAAAGCTAGCTGCTGCCTACAAAGTGGTGGGGGTGCACGGCTACCTGACTCATGCTCTGACCGGGCAATGGGTTGATTCGGTGGCAACTGCCGATTCTCTCGGATTCCTGGATTCCGCGAAGTTGGATTACTCCCCGGAACTGCTCGATCTAATCGGAATCAAACGCGACCAGTTAGCGGACCTGGTTCCCGCAGCCTCGATAATCGCCCCGATCAAGAAATCGGTGCTTGAGGATTGGGGAATCAAACAACCTGTTGAACTGGTAGCTGCCTGCGGGGATGGGCAAGCGGCCGCATTGGGTGCCGGGGCTATCGGTATGGAGGAAGCCTACCTGAATATGGGGACTGCCCTGGTAGCCGGGGTACATTCGCCTCGCTACCAAATAGCTGACGTGTTCCGCACCGACGTGGCGGGTATTCCCGGACAATACGTATTGGAAATCGTACAGAATTCTGGTGCCCACCTGGCGGGCTGGTTCCGCAGCGAACTGGGTAATCCTGAACTTGAGGGGCGCCCAGATCCCGAACTAGATAAAGCGGCCTCCCAGGTGGCAACCGGCTGTGGCGGGCTGGTAACCATGCCCTATTGGAACGCAGTGCAGTCACCTTTCTGGGATCCCATCGCCCACGGCGCCATCATCGGGCTGGCAGGAGCCTATGGGAGGGCGGAAATCTACCGCTCGATTCTGGAAGGTATTTCTTTGACTATGGCTACCAACCTGCATGCGCTTGCCGAAACTACCGGGGTGCCTTTGCGGTCAGTGCGGGTAATGGGTGGCGGGCAGCGCTCTCCCCTATGGCGCGCGATAATGACCGACTGTATCGGGCTACCTCTCACCAGTTGTGACACCGAAGAAATTTCGGCTATGGGCGCCGCGGTGATGGCGATGGCGCAAACTGATGCCTACGATTCCGTGGAAGAGGCTTCGAAAGGGATGGCGGCCTTGGGCGACACCTCGGAACCGAACCTTAAGAACCATGAAATCTATCTGGAACTAGCGGAGCTGCAAAACCAGGCGTATCCGGCATTGAAAGCGATTATGGATAGGCAGTACCAGTTCTCTTTGCGGCACCCCTTGCACTAAGCACTAGGTACTAGGACGTGGTGCGAAGAAGACAATAAATTTGGGTCGCCCCTTTTTGAGGGGCGACCCAAACTGTTATTTAGTTGTTCTTAATGGTTACTGCTGTTTACGACGGCGAACCATGACTGCACCCGCCCCAATGGCTAGTAACCCTAGCGCCAGTGCCGACACTGCCGCGGAACCAGTCTTGGGGAGCTTCTGCCACACCTTGACTACCTTGGTAGTGCCTTTGCCCTTCTTGCCGGGATCATTCGGATTCAGCGGATCGGTACCATCTTTGATTTCTTGACCATCATTGATGCCGTCACCGTCGGTGTCAGCCTTGTTCGGGTTAGTGGCTTTACCACCGTTCTTAGCTCCGGTCACCTCGTCACCATCATTAATGCCATCACCATCAGTGTCGGCATTGTTCGGGTCAGTATTTCCCGGCTTACCGTTCGGGTCAGCCTTATCACCCTTGAACGGATTCTTGGTGCCATTTACCTCGTCACCATCATTAATCCCGTCACCATCAGTATCAGCCTTGGTGGGGTCGGTCTTGGTGGCCTTGGAATCATCAACCTTCGGCTTACCGTTCTCATCCTTGACGGCCTTACCATCCTTGTCAACGTCGGTTCCGACCTCTTGACCATCAGTCAAGCCGTCACCATCGGTATCAGGATTATTCGGGTCGGTTCCAAGTTCCTTTTCCCGCTCATCGCTAACCCCGTCACCATCTGTGTCATCCGCACTGGGCTTAGTGACCGTCACCGTGGAACTATCCAGGGTCTTGTCGCCATCCTTAACGGTAACCGTGATAGTAGTCCCGGAGGCAGCATCGGCAGGAACAGTGACCTTAACGTTGCCATCGTTATCGAAAGCACAGGTAGCACCCTTATCAGCCTCACACTTGACCGTATTCGGCAACTTGCCATTGGCATCATCCTTAGGCAAAGTTACCTCGGAGCCAGGATTACCAGAACCATCACCCCAAGCCGGGCATCCCTTATTACTAGACGGACCGGCAAGAAGCGGGCACTGATCCGAGGAAGCATCCTTACCCTCGTTTACCCCGTCACCATCGCTGTCGGGTTTGGTCGGGTCGGTCTTAGTAGCCTTAGAATCATCAACCTTCGGCTTACCGTTTTCATCTTTGACAGGATTGCCCTTGTCATCGATGTCAGTACCGGCCTCTTCACCATCAGTCAGACCATCACCATCAGTATCAGAATTCTTCGGGTCAGTACCAAGATCCTTCTCCCGACCATCAGAAACCCCATCACCATCGGTGTCAGCCTTGGTTGGGTCGGTCTTAGTAGCCTTAGAATCATCAACCTTCGGCTTACCGTTTTCATCTTTGACAGGATTGCCCTTGTCATCGATGTCAGTACCGGCCTCTTCACCATCAGTCAGACCATCACCATCAGTATCAGAATTCTTCGGGTCAGTACCAAGATCCTTCTCCCGACCATCAGAAACCCCATCACCATCGGTGTCAGGATTCTTCGGGTCAGTACCATTGGTGTTTTCGTCCGCGTCTGGGATGCCATCATTATCATCGTCATCATCAGTCACGTCCGGGATGCCATCACCATCAGTATCAAGCTGGAAGATAGCGCTGGTCTCATCGGTAACAGCCCCATCCGGGTAAGTAACCACCACCGGAACTGTAATTTCCTCAGCGGTCTGCACATTCGGCTTCGCAGGTGCCTTGGCGGTTACCGCCCCAGAAGCCGCATCAACACTAACCGTCCAACCAGCAGGTGCAGTCCAACCATCCTTAATCTTATAAGTAGTACCCAAAGGAGGCACCGCACCGGCATAAACCGGCGAAGCGGCCTTGGACTCATCAGGCTTGACGATAACCGCATTACCATAGCCAGGGTTGTAATCCTTCACACCAGGCTTGGTAACAGTCACATTGGACTCATCCAGTTTCTTACCGTCTTTATCCTTAACCGTCACCTTAATAACCGCATCCGGCTTAGCATCGCCAGGAACAGTGACCGTAATATTACCGTCCGTCCCAACCTTGCAAGTAGCACCCGCAGGATCGGTGGCACAAACCGTGCCCTCAGGCAACGGGCCATTATCCTTATCCTTGGTCAGCGTCACATCCGTACCCGGAGCACCAGAACCATCACCCCAAGCCGGACAACCATTATTACTAGACGGACCAGCAATCTTCGGACAATTATCAGAAGCATCCGGAGTACCATCACCATCAGAATCCGGCTCTTTGACGGTAACCGGAGCCAGAATCACCCTCTCAAAGGCGTCTTTCCCTTTTCCATATGTCAACTTGACCGGAATCAGGTAGCTACCTGGGGTCACGTTGCCAGTCGTCGGACTCAGAGCAATAGTGCCATCAGAGTTAACCTTCGCCCAGGGCTGAGCACCCATTGTAACCTTAGTCTGATCCACTCCCTTAAGCAGGGAGGCAGGAACATCACTGGCAGCAGCAGCCGCATAAGTCGTATCTGCAGGAGGCGTAGTGCCATTTTCCTTGTTAATCGGTGCCGCTACCGTGGCTGTGTCATCCAAATCGATGGTCGTTGCCTTATATTCAGGCGTAACCTTGGCAGCGAAACTATCTTTCACCATCGCCCGGTCACGGGTTTTCTCCGGGTAGATAGACGCGGTATAAATCTCATCTTTGTCAAGATCAGCCGGAACCGTTAAGGGGCAGGATTCCACAACCCCGAGGTTAGATGCCTGCGATGTACAAGTCTTTACCTCTTTACCATCACCATCAGTCCAAACAATGTCATAAGTATTATTCGGAACGAACCCGGTAGCCTTGGTAGGAGCGGTATCGCCCGGTTTTGCCGGATTTGTGGTCTGGTCGTAGGTTTCAATATGGAAATCACGTCCCTCCATCCGGAGGGCGAAGTTCACGTTTTCAACGTTTGATATCGCACCAGTAGTTGCATTTGGAGTCCAGTTCAAACCATCTTGGTACATGTTGTCGCGGAAGTTGTTAAGCGAGCCGCCAACACCATTCGGAATTTCAGGAGCCACATACATATATTCTGTGTTTACGTGGCGACTGCGCAGGTTCGCCTTAGCCCAAGAAGCCTTTGCACCCTCGGGAACCAACTCTCCCCAGGTACCGGCATTCATAATTCCTTTGGCACTGTAGCTATTTCCCCACAGCCCCTGGAACTGCAGATGATATTGACCATTTGCATCTGTGGTGTCGTATACGGTTTCAGCAATCGCGGATTTTCCAGTTTCAGCCTCATAGGCTTTCATAATCTCGCGTTGTGCTGCCTTGAACTCGTCGCGCTTATAGTTTTTATGGTCTTTTTTCCACGCGTCGAAACGGCGGGCAACTTCATCCTGAACATAAGCGCCAACTACCTTAACCCCAGGAACTAGCGTTTCACCGAAGGTAGGCCTAAACGTGGGAACGGCTTCAGAATTTCCTAAAGCTTCCCGCTCTTCATACCAGACTTTACCGACAACGTCGCCGCCGCCCCCTTCGCGGCTACTCTGCTTCCAGGTGTTTTCAGGCGGAAACATCTGCGCAAACTGGGGACGTTCTTGGAAAGCGATATTGTAGTTTTCAGCTAGATTAAATCCAATCACTCCATTCCAAGTACCCCGATAGCGATCCCCCTGACCGCCAAAGGTGGAATCGCCTTCGACAAAGGCAAGGGTGTACTTGCTGGGATCGGGATTATCTGCCCAAATCCGCAGGGTTTGACCCGCCGTAGCCTCCCACTTGTGAACCGTCCCAAATGCATCTGTCCAATCTGGCAGCTGGATAACGTAGGTACCGTCAGCCCGCCCCTGGGTGTAGTACACGGGAGACAATGCGCCTTTCTGCCTTCGATTGTTGTAATCAGTCCATTGCGCATAGACCTTAACTCCGGGAAGCCCTATGTCGCCATCGGAAGCGCCCTGTTTATCCGTGGGCTCCATGTATGAGCGGCTACCGGCGCGATCGAGGTAGACCCTGCCGCTGACACTCTTTTTTTCTCCCAGGGCGTTGCCAGGGGAATAAATCGGGTCATCCGCGTGAGCGGTGCTGGGCGTAAACGCGGGCAAAAATACAATTACCAGCGCCACAGCCGCTAAAATCGCACCAAATGTTTTCTGGAACCTAAGCGACCAGCTGGCCGCCTTCGAAGTGCTAACTTTGGTCATTGTTCCCCCGTACGTTAGGTTTATGCGGAGAGAAACGCCTAAAACTGCCTAAATCCAGCAGTTAGCACGCCCCCCCCCCCACGACTTTTGAGAAAATACCCAGAAGCCTTAGCACTAAAGCCTCTAGATACTACTATTCGACAACACGCAGTTTATCACGGCAAACGAATTATAGGGAAGTGCTAGTTTATAATGCGAGATCTTGTCCAGGCCCTCCCACGAATCCAGCTCTAAAAGTTGCTTTAGTAGCAGAAATCCTGACTGCTTCTAAATAAGATCATGGCGTCTTCGGCCACTCGCCGCACGCCCTCCCCCCTCCCCGAAATTTACACACCAGCCCAACCTGGTAACTTAATGAATTTGAATGAGAGCATACCGGGATTTTCTAAACCTAAAGAAAGCGGTGCTTGCTATGAAGACTTGCAGCCATCCAAGTCTTCAAGCCCAAGGTTGAGTTCCGATTACCTGGTCATTGCGTTCTATCAATGGTGCGAATAGTTTGTTCTAGCCACTGCCTCGCATCGGAAAGTGACGACAGTATGTCCGTAGCATCATTAACCTGAGTCTCAGCGCGCGCTTCCCGGTATGCACTTTCCCAACCGCTCATATCTCGCAAAGGTAGAGGTGGCCAGGCTTGCGCTTTTCTCCAGGAAAAAGTTCGTACACATAATTGCTTAAGTTCCGCCAAATCCAGCTGCATGCGCCACAGCACCTGCAAATCTACCAAATCATGGGCTCTGGAATATGTCAGATCAGTAACTGCATGAAGCTTCTGCGCAAACTGAGCTTCAGGAGAAATCAAACTTACAGGCTTCAACTCCCCAAAGCCGAAACGGGCATTAAAATCATACAAATCACTGTCTATGCGAGTACCCTCATACGTACTCGTCTCAATCTCTTGTGCTGACACTTCAACCTTGAGCGCAGACCACTGCTTCCCAAGAAATTTTAATGAAACCCGGTACGGTTGCACCAAATATTGAGGGAGCTGCACCCCAGGGTCGTGGATTGGTAAAGCAACCAAAACCCCCGTGAAAGCTGTTCGGGGCGCGCTGTTTGGATTATGGTGTAGCTGCGCTTTTGATGGTGGAACCAAACCCCAACCTTTCATCAACTTAACGCGCAGCACTTCTTCGAATCTGCGGGTTTGCTCAGAGATAAAAACATCAAGATCCGAGGTCGCGCGAGTTCCAGGCTCGCCCGCGCGCAGCTTCATGCCCATACCACCTTTTATTACTGTGAACTCGGGAAGCATCTGGGATACAACCAAGGTAGACAGCATTAACCGGGAGCGCGCGACCGTAATCCCCCGAGCAGCGGACACTTCTTGCAGGCGTTGCTCAAGTTGAGCAATGTTTTTGGGAGGAACGACCCCGCTCATACAGCACTTCCTTAGCCTTGAGTTCCTTTGCGGTAACAAAATCTTTACGGTAGCACTCCTGCACTAAAGCCAGCCATTTTTCATTTGGTAGTTGGGGAAAAACATCCGTCAGTGCCTCGTTTACCGAGGTGGAAGGCAGATTGTAGTACTCAGTTATATCTTTTTCCACAATGTCAACGCGATCGGTAAGCTGCATCCATTGCGGTAACTTTCTACGTACCCGTCTACGGGTAGCAAGCCGGATCGAACGCGGATTAAAATCCCCCAGTTCCAAAAGAGAAAAGACTGCATCTCCCCATAAAAACCCGCCTTTACCAGCTAACGCCACCGCTATGGCAAACTGGGTAAAACGCGTGAGCGGCACCCCATGATGTACGTATACCCCGTTACCATAGCCACGCAGCGTGCCTCTATAAGCTAATTTTCGCACCTCAACAGCAGGTACACCGGCAGAAATTGCCTCCGAAACGGTTAATACCCCGTGGTTATAAGCCGCGACCTCCCATAAATCGTGCGCGTAAGTCAAAACATTCACCCCCTCCCTCTTTGTCAAAAGCGTACCATTATTGGTACTATATTGACAGATAAAAAATTATTTTCCCGTTCTTTCCCCGCCCCTGCCCTAGGTCAGGCGGCGGGTTATGGTGGAGGGTAATAACCTTCCCGCCTACAAGGAGCAGCAATGACCCAGGTAAAAGCCTACGCAATGGATTCGGCAACCTCGCCCTTCCACCCCGTAACCTTAGAGCGGCGCGAACCAGGGCCCACCGAAATCTACTTCGAGATCAAATACGCCGGGGTCTGCCATTCTGATATTCATACTGGGCGCGGAGAATGGGGAGACGTACTCTATCCCCTCACCCCCGGTCATGAAATCGCGGGGATCGTCACCAAAATTGGCTCGCAAGTAACTAAGTTTGCCGTCGGTGACCGGGTAGGGGTCGGTTGCTTCGTCGATTCGTGTGGCAAATGCGAGGCTTGCCAGGCAGGAACCGAACAATTCTGTAATGGCGAGGGCGGGACTATCTGGACTTATAACTGCATGGGGCGCGACGGCGTCCCCACAGCCGGCGGTTATTCCACCGGGATCACCGTGGAACAAGACTATGTATGCCGGATTCCGGACGCGATACCTTTAGAAAAAGCCGCCCCGATTATGTGTGCCGGGGTGACCTTATATTCCCCGCTCAAACGGCTCGGAGCCGGCCCGGGCAAGAAAGTTGCGATTGTAGGCATGGGAGGGCTCGGTCATATGGGGGTACAGATTGCCGCCGCCCTGGGTGCCGAAACCCACGTTATTTCTCGCACTCGTGCTAAGGAAGAGGACGCGAAACGCTTTGGGGCAGTTGCGCTGCACCCCACTTCCGAGGACGGGACTTGGGAAAGTATGCACTCCCGGTTTGACCTGGTGGTATCGACTCTTTCGGACGGAGTGGAAATCGATCAGCTGTTAGATTGCGTAAAACCCGAGGGGATTGTAGGGATTGTGGGGCTACCCGAGAACCGTCAGTCCTTCGCCATGGGTAATTTGGTGGGCAGCCAAAAGATGCTGGCCGGCTCCAATATCGGTGGCATCGCCCTCACCCAGGAAGTACTGGACTTTTGCGCCGAGAAAAATATCGCTCCGCAGATAGAGATCATTTCCGGCGAGCAAATCAATCAGGCTTGGGACAACGTGGTGGCCGCTAAGGTGCGCTACCGCTACGTAATCGACACCGCCACCTTCTAAGGATGGCACCTGTGATGAGAATCAGATAGGCAGCAGCAAACGCCCTATAGACAAGTTGCTATATAGGTAAAGCCACAGGGAGACTAATGCCTCCCGGTGGCTTTACCTATGTTTATCGCTAGTTTTGCGCCCGGCGTACTACTAGCACTAGCGCGCCGAGAATACTGCTAGCTCCCGCAATCAACAGCAGCAGTGAGGACGAGGCGCCGGTCTTTACAACTTTTTCTCTGGGGCTAGATTTGGGACTAGCTTTCGGAGTGGGAGTCTTTTTTGGCTCATCCTGTTTAATCTTGCTGGTGGTAACAGATTTCTCCCAGGTGCCAGTGAAGGTAACATCGGCGTCGGCAACCATGGCCTGCTGAGGCGACCACCCTTTAAAGGTCCAGGTAGTTTCAGTCTTGGTTCCGTTAGCCTCTACCGATTCCGTAACCACCTTATGTTTGAGAGCAGCCGGGGTTACGGTGGCACCTTCAGCGGCGGTTGCGGCGCTAGGCAGCAACTTCATTACGCTAGCGGGGAGCTTGGATCCGTCTGCAGCCACAAACCCATATTTCACCGCGAACTTTTTCGGCTCTTTCTTTACCATGGTTAGATTCACCGGATCAGAAGTGCCATTGAACTGCAACGGCATCCCCGCGTAGAAAAAATCCATAGTCATGTTGCCGGTAACCGTGGGTTTAGTCATCGAAAAGATTTTCCCTGGCACGAAGTTAGATTGCTTGACATAAAACGCCTGCGGAGGAGTGGTGAGGACCAGCTTGGCAGGCTGGTTCTCAGTATTGTCCAGGTCTGCCCCGGTAACTTTACTTCCGTCCTCGTGAGTCAACTTGAAGTGCGCGGTGTATTTCCCGGTAGCCGGGTCATAGGAGGCGGTTTGGCAACGCATAATGCTGCCGAATTTGGTGCCGGGATTCTGGTTTTCCATCTCTTCCTGCACCTTCGCGCAACTGACGAACTCGGGATTAGAGCTGACCACCTGGGTGTCGATAGTAAAAGAAATATCCCACTCGCCGCTGAAGGTTTTTGCTTTCCACCGAGTAGAACTAAAGCCGTTCCTGACCATCCATAGAAACTTGAATCCTCTGAAGCTGTTCCAAACGCCCGTCATACCTAGGGTGCCTCGATAGGCAATCTGATAGGCGTTGGCGGGGTCATCACCTTTCGCAGGATCATAGATCAGCTCATTTTCGCTGCTATTAACCAGACCGGAACCATCGGTGGAATAGGCGTCGCTACCGACTGTAATCGGAACATTTGTTGGAGCTGCATGTGCGGGAACCGCGTTCACCCCCAACATCGCCAAAATGACGGCGAAAGCGATGATTGGCCATAACAGGGTGGACGCAGCAAATTTACCGAATCTTTGGGGGGACATAGAACATCTCCAACACAAGACAACAATCTAACCTTATAAATTTTAATAGCATCTGGTAAGGGATCCAAGTAGGAACGTACAGAACTATCCTGGCTAGTGCACTGATGATAAAATTTGTAACTAGATTCTGGATGCCCCGGAGTCGCCCACCAACCTGTTTCATCACTGGCGTTGAAACTCAAGGAGTTCACAAATGACATATCTTGTTAATAACGAAGAAGAATTCGCAAAAGAGGCCGTCGAAGGGTTCGCCGCAGCTTACGAGAGCTATGTTCAACCCGTGCATGGTGGGGTGGTGCGCGCAACAACCAGCCCAGATAAAGAAGTAAGCATTGTTGTGGGAGGGGGCTCCGGTCATTACCCTGCCTTCGCCGGCTGGGTGGGGCCGGGAATGGCTCACGGTTCTGTATGCGGTAATATTTTTTCTTCACCCTCGGCTTCGCAGGCAAAGTCAGTTTGTAAAGCAGCCTCCAATGGAGGCGGCACCCTGATCCTTTTCGGTAACTACGCTGGCGACGTCCTCCATTTCGGTAATGCTGCTCAGCAACTTAGTGCCGAGGGCGATGACGTACGCATATTCGCGATTACTGATGACATTGCCTCCGGAAAACCTGAGAACCACCTCGAACGCCGCGGTATAGCGGGAGACCTGTTTATAGTTAAAATCGCGGGAGCAGCCGCCGCAGCGGGGATGAATCTTGATCAAGTCGAAGAAGTGGCTCGGCATGCCAACGACCGCACTCGCACCCTAGGGGTGGCTTTCACCGGCTGCACCTTCCCGGGTGCCAAAGAACCTCTTTTTGAGGTAGAACCGGGTACCTTCGGACTTGGGCTGGGTATTCATGGGGAACAGGGCATCTCTAGCCACGAGATGATGAGCTGCGATGAGATTGCCGAAATGCTTGTTAGCAAGCTGCTCGAGGAAGAACCGGAACGCAGCGAGGATTATAAAGGACGAGTAGGCGTACTGGTAAACGGCTTGGGTGCAACCAAATACGAAGAAATGTTCGTCTTTTATCGAGCAGTAAAGAAACTATTGGAGGGGCACAACCTGGAAATCATTGCCCCAGTGGTCGACGAGCAAGTCACCTCCTTAGATATGGCAGGCCTGTCGCTAACTCTGTGCTTCCTCGATGAAAAGCTGGAACAGCTCTGGTTAGCCCCTGCGGATACCCCGGCTTTCAAAGTTGGAAATGTGCAGGCATCGGGGGACAAACGCATGGTGGAAGCGGATGAAGAGAACACCATTACCGCAGGTAGCACGGAATCAGCCGCTCAAGCGAAGGTAGCTTCACAAATCTTCGCTGCGTTCGAAAAGAAAGCTCGAGAGGCTGAAAAAGAGCTAGGAAAAATGGATGCGGTAGCTGGTGATGGTGACCACGGCCAAGGGATGGTATTGGGAACAACGGCGGCAGCTAAAGCCGCTGCCGAATGTGTGAAAGTCGGGGCCGGTTTGCGCACTACTCTCGCCCGCGCAGCCGCTGCCTGGTCAGAAGGTGCAGGCGGTACCGCAGGTGCGCTATGGGGTGGAGCGATCGCTAAAGCAGCCAGCGAACTATCTGATACTGAAGTTGCGAGCGAAGAAGACCTTGCCCGCGCCGCTGTTATTGCTGCCCGCACCTTCCAAACTATGGGTGAGGCGAAAGTTGGCGATAAGACCATCGTTGACGCAGCTACGCCCTTTGCAGAAAGCATGGAAACTGAAAAATCACAGTTAGCGCTCGCTTGGAACAAAGCTGCAGAAATGGCAGCCGGCGGTGCAGCCAAGACCGCGGATTTTGTTGCTAGAAAGGGTCGGGCGCATAACCACGGAGAAGCCTCCCTGGGAACCCCTGATCCGGGCGCTACTTCCTTCGCGTTACTAATGGGCACGGTTCCGGAATTTCTGTAAAGAAAGGAGAAATCATGCGGGCAGCTACTTTAAATGCACCGGAAGACCTACGTCTGGTCGAGAAAGACAAACCCACCCCGGGTAAAAATGAGGTCTTGCTGAAAATCGAGGCCAACACCATGTGCGGCACCGACTATCGCCTCTATACCGGGGCGAAAACCTCCGGGGTTTCCTATGGCACGGTTCCCGGGCATGAGATTGCAGGCAGGATTGTCGAAATCGGCGAGGGCGTCGAGCAGATTCAACCGGGGCTACAGGTTGGGCAACAGGCGACGGTTTCGATCGTGGTATCGTGCGGTGCCTGCCCCAACTGTCTACAAGACCGCGAACACCTCTGCTCGAATCTAGAGCTGTTTGGTTACGCCATCGATGGGGGTCTCCAAGAATACCTGCTGGTGCCAGAACGGGCTCTGCGCCGGGGCAACCTAATCACAACTAGTAAAGAGCTTGACCCTAAGGCTCTTTGCCTGGCCGAACCTATCTCTTGTTGCTTAAACGGCCTCGATCAATTCAAAGTAAACCTGGGCGAGGTAGTGGCTGTTCTAGGAGCCGGCCCGATCGGACTAATCCACGCACAGCTGGCACTTGCCAGTGGAGCTAGGCACGTTTTTGTATCTAACCGTTCCCCGGAGCGTCGCCAAGTGGCAGACCGGCTAGGCGCGATTGGGGTCAGCCCCGATGAACTTGAAGATCGGGTCAGGGAAGTGACCAACGGCGCAGGGGCCGATGTGGTGATCGTGTGTATCGGAGCTTCGGAACTAGCCCAGGATGCCCTAGTGCTCGCCCGGGATGGAGGACGAGTCAACTACTTCGCGGGATTCCCGAAAGGATCTATGACCCAGATGGAACCTAACCTGATTCATTATAAAGAATTGCAGGTTACCGGGGGTTCCAATGCTCGCCGTCGAGATGTAGAACGGGCGATTCAAGTGCTGGAATCGGGGACTATTAATGTGGAGGAAATCGTCACCCACACCTTCCCGCTTTCAAAAGTGCACGAAGCGTATCAGGCAGTGCACGATCGGGTTGGCGTAAAAATTGCGGTAATACCCGACTAAAAAGCAGTTCCGGTTAACCTGTGGGGAACGAGACAGACCTATCTCGTATTCTTACTGCCGGATCGTTTTGACCTTGTGGTATATATGGCAAGTGATTTCTTTGAATAATTTCAAACGGCTCTTACCGGGAATAGCGTATGCGTGCGTGATTGCCGGAATCGCTTGGCTAATAAACCTGTTTCTCCCTCTGCTGTCATCAATGCTGGTGGCGATCCTGCTGGGGGTAGCAGTCCGCAACACGAAGCTGATTCCGGCTGTCTGTGAACCTGGAATCGCTTTTTCCGCGAAGACTATTCTGCGCTCCGGGGTGGTGCTGCTCGGTTTTCGGCTGTCGCTACCGGCTATTGCCGCGCTAGGTACCGGCACTATCGTGACCATTATCTGCGCAGTCGCGGTCACTATGGTGGCGGGTTACCTGTTGACCTACTTTATGCGAGTCAGTCACGCCACCGGGATTCTCACCACCTCAGGGACTGCGATTTGTGGAGCCTCTGCCGTTGCGGGGATATCCCCAGTGGTTTCTGCCCGCAGTCGCGAGGACGCCGATGACGCGGTCGCTACTGCTATTGCTTGCGTTACCCTATTCGGGACGCTCTCCCTCGTTGCTTTACCGGCTGCCGCCCACGGGCTGGGGTTATCCCCCACGCAAGCAGCCGTCTGGCTGGGAGCTTCTATTCACGAGGTCGGCCAGGTAGTGGCGGCCGCAAACATTTACGATCCGGCAATCTCTGATTTGGCTACCGCCACCAAGCTGGGACGCGTGGCCTGCCTAGCAATCGTAGTAGCAATCGTGGGGATAGTTGAGCGGCGAGTAGTACAAGTACGCCACGAACAGGCAGAGAAAGCCAGCTCTGGCAAGCGCCCGCCCCTGATTCCCGGATTCGTGGTGGGATTCCTGATCGCAGTAGCGCTAGCCTCAGTGTTTGCGGGCATCCCCACTGTCAATAGCATTTTCAGTACCCTAGGGGGCACGGTTGCTACCCTGCTGCTGACGGTAGCGATGGGCGCAATGGGAGCCGGGGTGAACCTGCGCAACGTGATTAAATCCGGAGGGCGCGCCCTCGTCCTCGGAATAATCCTGAGTGTCCTGATCGCGGCGGTATCGCTGGGAACGGTACTTCTTTTAGTTGACTAACATCCGACTGGAAGCGCAAGGGAACAGGATCCCTCGTTCAAAACCCAAAAATTCCAGCGGCACCGAATAGGTCGCACTAGCTGGCAGTAATCTCAATCGTTTCCATATGGCGCAGCATTTTTGGTCCCCACTGTGAATAGATTCCAGAAAACGGTAAAGCCAATTCGGGCAGGTAGCATGGGGACATCGCCAAAGGCAGTTCTCCAGATGCAAGAATCGATGCCTGTTTATCTTTGCACGCGTATTTAACTGTTGCGCATTGGGCAATCGGGAGGGGATTATTTTCCCTGTTTTGGGCGATAAATCTTTCAAGATTCGCTTTACCGTTTCCTTTAAGAATCTTCGTCCTAACTGAATAAGGTTCCCATACCACAGTTAGCTCCGTTACCGCGCACTTGGCTGTTCGCTTGAGCGTCTCTGCTAGGCATAAGAAAATCGCACTAAACGGGATGGGGGAATCACTGTCGCATAGCAAGTCTAAACATAAACCTCTAGCTAAAAAATCACCCTCGAGAAGGGAATAGTCGTTATAGACGAACTGGGTAGCCCATAATCCGGCATAGCTATCTGGAGCTCCCTCAAACCCCAATGAACGGGAAAGACGCGCAAATTCGTCCGCAATATCCAAGTCTTGCCCATCGCTGGCAATACCATCTTGCGCACTCCCTTTAATCTGGAATTGCAAAGAATGAAACCGCATTACTTGTCCCTCCCCTAGCGCCTATTTTAAGTCTTCTAAAAAGAGTCAATACCTGAATTATGTATAGATTTGTTGTTTTTGGGGGGGTTCTCAGGGGTATCTGGTGCTTTAAATATGCTCTGAAAGCATGTGGATTGAAGAGTTTTTTGACCTGCATCCCTGAGGCGCGGGGAAAGTTCCCCCCTCCCTTACCATACCTACGATAGCAATCGCACCCACCATGACGCACCGCCACCGAAACCATCTAGTGCTAGCAGAGAAACCCTTTTAATTTAATTTTATTCTGCGCGTCTAGCAGCCATATCGAAACCAAAGAGGTGCAGATACCTATTGACTCTGGATCAAATATTAGCCATAATTTTGCTAAGTCAAGAAGGGGAATGTTGATGCCTGCATTTACAATGGGTCTAGCGGAAGCAAAAAATAATTTTTCCCGGGTCACGGCAGAAGTGAACAGGACGGGGAAACCCCTCACCATTTTGAAGAATAATCGGCCGTGGGTAATTATCCAACCGGCACACGGCGCAACCGAAATAGCCGACGTTGCAGTCGACTTCATGGATGAATATGCCGACGTATTCCAAGAACTGGACAAATGAGCGAATTTGCGTTTTCGCAGCAGGATGTCCTCGCTATTCATGCTGCGGCAATCGCTCGGTTCGGCGGATTAATTTGTCGAATACTCAGATTAACTGCCTGCTAGGGTACTTCGGCTATTAAACTACCCCACCTTCACCCGAAATTATGGTCTGCTTTGTTCGCGGTAACCCGCGTTCGCTACCTACCCGCGCCAGCCCTCACGGGTTCGATTCCCCCAGCTAAAAAATGTTGAAGCCCCAGGAAAAACCTGGGGCTTCTATTTTGTGCCAGTAATCCCTAACGGGATTACGCCAACGAAGTGGAGCTAGCGGGAATCGGCGGTGCTGTGCACCAGCAAGGGTTTTCGGAGCACAGCCTCCGAAAACCACTGGCGCGGGCGAACGCTCAGCCCGCGTTCGCTACCTACCCGCGCCAGCCCTCACGGGTTCGATTCCCCCAGCTAAAAAATGTTGAAGCCCCAGGAAAAACCTGGGGCTTCAACATTTTCGTTACGGGATTGCTGGTATTGATACAAATGCGAGGGTTGTGGAGAATAAGCAAATATGCCTGTTTTCCCTTGTTATCAAGCCAAAGTGGGGATTCTATACTTGCTCTAACGCGCCTTGTGTCAGCGCCGAATTTAACGACTGAAAGCTGTTACCCGCAAAGCCGAAAACTTTGCGTGTGCTAATGCGCGCAAACCCCACTTTTGCGAAATGGTTAGGTTTTTGCGAAAATGTCGCTTCCGAAATGGCAAGCGTGCTGAGCCGTTATACGACCACCAATAGATTTAGCGCAAGCTCATCAGGTACTCTTTCACAAAGTTCTGAAAATCCACTTCATCAAGCTTTTCGCCATCTGCGCCAACTAGGAATTTTTCCCACCTCGTACTGCCCGTTTTAGACACTGTTCTGTACCACTTTTTGATGTCGGTGCCATTACGGATAGCTGAACTGGACGAGTTTTCTGAATTGTCGCGGTTTTTAATCTGTAGAGACTCCCAGTCAGCTCCAGCTTGTTTGCTTGGACGAATAAAGTCGACAGCTTTTACTACTTCGCCCGCACACCAAACCCAATCATCATCTGTACATTTACTATCAGAACCCGTGAAATTATATCGTAATTATTTTAATACACTATTCAATTACCAGCTCTACATAATCCCCATCTTCCTTATTGTCTACATGCTTATTTACGATTCCAAGAGGAACGAGTTAGACCTATAAAATTGAGTGAAAAAATGGTATAATATTAAATAAGTATTTGATTTTGGAGGTGTTTAAATTCATGGATGAAAGAGAGAAAATCATTCGTTTATGGTTTGATATGTGGCTTACACAAAAAGACTTAGGAATAGATGATATTTTTTCAGATGATGTGATTTATATTGAGAGTTGGTGTCCTAAGTATGAAAATCGGCAAACAGTAAAGCACTGGTTTAATGAGTGGAATACAAGAGGAAAAGTTCTTGCGTGGGATATAAAGCAATTTTTTCATAAGGATAATCAAACTATTGTAGAATGGCACTTCAAAAATAAAATGAATGAGGGGAAAGTTGAAGAATTTGACGGTATCTCTCTGATTGTTTGGACAGCCGATAATAAGATAAAAGCATTGAAAGAGTTTGGTTGCAATTGTAACAACTACAATCCTTACAAAGAGAGTGAAACACCATTATTTAGAGATGAAAAAGCAAATTGGTTTTAGGAGATAGAATATTGATGGAAAGTAGACCTGAGTTTGACAAAATTACATCGTTTGATGAGTTTAATAAATACTATTGGTATCGTGAAGAACTTTCACGGATATGCAAGTCATTAGGATTAGAATACAGAGGTACAAAACAGGAACTCAATTATATTATTGAGCAGTACTTTAAGGGTGATTTGATTAAAAAGTCATCAATAAAAAATGAAAAGAAACAAGTAGAAACTATTACCTTAGATACTCCATTACTTGAATGCGGGTTCTCCTTTAACATACATTTCAGAGAGTATTTCTCAATTTTAACAGATGTTTCGCCATTTAAATTTACTGCTGATATGGCTACTGCTTGGAGAAAAGTAAAAAGAGAAAATGATTTGAGTTTTACAATTCAAGATATGCTAAAAGTTTATTATAGAAAATCAAATTATGCGAAGTATGATAATTCAGTTTGTCAATGGAACCAATTTTTAAAGGATTTCTGTGCAGACAAAAATAGTTGCAAATATTCGAACAAATTAAAAGTAGCCTCTATTCTTTGGAAAGAAGTCAGAAATTCAAAAAATGAAAAAATTTATTCAAAGAATCTTTCGACTGAATATGCAGATAAGATAAAAGAGTATTGCAGGTAGGATATTTTTAGCTTGCTAAACTAACAAGTCAATAAAAGCTAACACGAAAGCAGTAAATCAAAAAAGGTTTACTGTTTTTTATTTGCCTAAAAATGGAAAGAAGGAAAATCTTTTTCTAGGAAGGAGAAGTTGTCGCTCATTAGTTGTCTCCTTTGATTTCCATAATGTCTGCCGGCTGGCAGGCAAGAGTTTCGCAGATGCGCACGATAATGTTGGTTTGGATGTTGTCTCCTCTACCTAGTTTGGCAAGGGTGGCTGGGCTGAAGCCTGCTGCTGTGCGCAGTTGTTCTTTCGTCCATCCTTTGTCGATGAGGAGTTTCCATAGTTTGTTATAGGACAGTCGCATTATTTGTTCTCCTCATCGGTTTCGTCTTTCTCTTCGTTCCAGGTAAATCCATAGAGTGCGTGCTCGTTTTCACCTAGTTTGATGACTCTTGTCCTGTTAACGGTTTCTTCTGCTTCCGCCCGATATTTCGGGGTGGCATCGAATGAGAAGAATATTTGTTTGGGGTGGCCATCCTCGGAGGTAAGTTCCGCTGCTCGTTCATAGAGTGTGAGCAGGTTGCCAACAGGGAAATATGCGAGTTGTTTGATGAGCACGGAGTCGTGGATCAGGATGGGCAGCTTGGTTAATTCTAGAATGGCAAGATCAAATGAAATCAGGTTCTTGGATTGCGAACCGGCCCCGTTGTCTCCTTGAGATGAAAAGGTATACCCCGCTTTACCGCGTGATTCTTTGAAGCTAAATAGTGGCGGTTTGCGCTTTTTATTTGGATAGAGGGCTTGGACGAATTCTTTGGTGAGTCGGTTGATGTTGTGCTCGATATCGCCGAGAATGCGCGGTCGTTGTTCTTTGAGAGCTTTGTTTGTTTCTTTGCGCAGCTTGTCGAATTCGCGCATTTTGTCATAGGCGTCGATTTGAGCTTCAAGACGTTTAATGGTGGCTGCTAGCTCACCGTTTTCTTCGTAGGTTTTGTCATCGAGCTCAACTGATTGTTTGAGCTGGTGAATTTGTCGTAGCCGTTGGTTAATCTCGTTGTCCAACACAGCAATTACGCGACGATATTTTTCTGCCTGCTCGTTAAGCTGGTCTTCATAGACGCCGACGAGGGCTCGGTGATAGTACTCGATGGTTTCGAGTTTCTCTTTGTTTACGTTCGGGAAGAAGTTATAGAACTCTTCAAGGTCATCGGTTGTGAGCCTTGATTCTCCCGATAGCGTTGCTTCAACTATTGATAGTTTTCCTTTGAGAACAGAACGTTTGTTCTGTAGCGAGCGCAACTTAGTCTTAATGTGTTGTTCTTCGTTTTTCGCTTGCTCTGCTGCCTGGAAAAGATCGAGGTCTGCTGTCACTCGCAGTTGTTGAAACGCAATCCGTGCTTGCGTTAGTTCTCGCTCGGCTTGGTCGCGTTCTTTCTTATTTCGTATTTTCACGTATTGACTAAGCCCTGTTTTAGCCATCCCTTCAAGCGAAGAGTAGCTGAGGTTGGCTGCTTTGAGGTCTTCCTCGAGTTGTTTGAGCTTTCCGTACACGCCGAAGAGTTTCTCCAGCGCAAACACACCCTGTTCATCGGGTTGTGCAGGAGCGGCTTTAAGCGGCTTTTTCAACATGGCAAGTTGCTCGGTATCGATTCGAACGAAGCGGCCTATTAATTCTCGAAGAGTCGAATCGGGAATGTCTAGACCGTATTGTTCAGCGAGAAATACTCGATAATCGTCTATCTGCCATTCTTCTTTTCGTTCTTTCCATTCAGGATCAAAGTATTCTTGAACGAAACCTGGGCGTGAGGTATCGCGGGAGAAATACCTGTCTTGTTCTCCAAAACGGAAGGTAAAGCAAATAGTGTGGTGACCGACAGCATCAGGATCGGTAATGACGTCAGATTTTGCGAAATCTGCACCACCGAAAGCGTAATCCACGATGGAGAGCAATGTAGATTTGCCGATAGAGTTCTCGGCTTCAGCTCCTCCCTCAACGACGTTCAGACCAGGGTGAAAAACTATGGGCGGGCGAGGCTCGCCCGCGTCGTTGAATCTGTCAGACCATACGTTAATCAGCATGCGCAATCACCCCGTTTTCAACATCAATCGTTATTTTTCTCAATGCGAGCAGTAGAGTGAGTGCTTCTATAAGTTCAGCCGTCCCGCCTACCTGTTTCACTAGATCAAAATGTAAATCAATGAGGCGCATCGGATTATCTAAGTGATTCAGGATGCGCGGAAAGTTGGCGAGGGTTGATTCGTCGAAAGTGTAGAGCTTGTTAGGCAATCGCATAGTCTGCCTCCACGTCTACATCTGGGCGGAATACCTCACAAATATGGATGAAGTAGCTGATGAGAATGCCACACACGTAAATGCCACTTCCCGTGTGATTGTTCATCCAATCGCATAGTTGCCTGAACTGCCCGGGCTGATCCAACCCCGAGCTTTCGAAGGTCAGCCACGCCCCTTGAACTTGATTGCACAGTCGAGTGAACTTGAGCTGTTCTCTCGCTTCTTTAGATTTCAGCTGAGTGACGATAAAAGGCTTGTAGACGGACACAGCATCAGCTGCTTGGGAAAGCAAATCAGCATCGTGAATTTTCTGCTCAAGGTCGACTGCCTTGAATTCGGGATCTGGTATGCGTTGCTCGTAAGGAATGTTGGAAACCGCGTCCAACAACAGGCTGATTTCTTTTTCAAGCCCCAAAGGCACAACATTGTCGGCAAGGCGATGTTTAGCAAGAAGACGTGCAAGGTTAGCTCGTAGCTGTTGTTCTTCTTTTTTCGTGTGAGCCAGCTGGTATTTTTCGCCATGCTCGGTGCATAACACTGCGAAATCATCGCGTACAGGCTCTGCAATATCCTCGTCGAGAAGCACGATCACGTAGGAGGCCTTGGATTTATCGTGCGATTCGATATTGAGGGTTTTTCCGCACTGCAGACAACCATCCGATAAGACGAGAAGTTCTTCGCGATACCTAGCCTTCGCAGCTAGTTGGCGAATACGAATCCGTGCTTGCAAATCAGGATTTTTTATTTTTGCGAGCCGCTCGAGAATGTCCAGCAGAATCAGGCAGGCATCTTCAGCCACGTGCGTTAAGCGAATCCTTACTCCAAAACTCTCAAAATTGAGACGGATAAGATTCTGCGCTGGCTCATCTAAATCCTCAATCAGACAAATGAGATTATCTATATTCAAGCGAGAATAAATTGCGTTTGCTAGCCCTTTGCTAAATCCCGCGTCGCGTGACATAAGCGAGGTAAGTACATCATCGGATATTGAGGCCGTGCTTGTGGGGTCGTTTCGCGTATTCCATTCTCCCTCATTGGCAGTAGTAAACATGGAGATCAGTTCACGCGCATAACTAGGCCCATGGAGGTTGCCAGGAACAACAGGGCGTACTGATTTAGCCCACTGGTGGAACTGCACTGTTCACCTCCTAACGAAGTTTTCTCAAAAACTCTCAAAGTTTTGCCTCAACGTTTCTCAAAGCTTGCGAAAGCCCATTATTTAACCTTTTCGTGAAGCCCAGCGATGGGATTCGTTGTGGCGGAATGACGAGATAGTCGCCTTTCATTATATCGAATCAACCTGCGATGTGTGAAGAGAAACTTCACAAGCGCATGAATCGGCGGTTAGAAGGCGACGTTCTCGAGCATCCCGCACACATCTATTAGTGAGGTCACCACGAGCCAGCGCGCAATCGGTGCGTGGCAACCTCACGACCGACAAATAGCGACAAGCAATAAGTCGGGAGATCTGCGGAGCAGCCAGCACTGGCCATTACCTTCATAGGCGATGGCTTGTTGCTTGGTTTGTTCTTGCAGGTCGACCTCATAACTGAATATCGCTCCGTGGATCTCCCGGAAGGGAAATCCACAAATGAAAGTACAAATCCGTTACGAAAAGCAAAAGTTCGATGTGAAGAAACCTGCAGAGTATGTGGAGGTTGAGGTGAGTGATGGCGAGGTGGTCTCGATGATTGAGGCTGATTATCGTCAACGCCGCGATATGGTACAAAGCCTTGAATTGGTGCAGCGGCGTTCTATTGAGGAGATTGTCCGGGAGGAGATTAATAAGCCGGAGTATAACCAGGCGAAGCAGTGGGTGCGCAATACGGATTCGTGTTGGCGTGCTCCTTTGGCTGGTGGCGGCAATATTTTTGATGAGTTGGTCGACCAGTATGGTCACATGAAAGCGTTCGATGATCCGTTTGATGACGTAGATACGCGGTTGACGGTTGAGAGTGCTTTGGCTGGCTTGGATGAGCGTGAGCGCTTCATCGTTATCCAGAATCGTTTGAATCAGGTGCCTTTGACTGTGGTGGCGGCTGAGCTTGGGATTACTCAGCCTCGTGCCTCGCAGTTGTTGAAATCTGCGCGGGCGAAGATTGCCGCCGAAATTGGTCTTGATTTCTGATTTATATTTCGGCTCCCTGGAAGCCCTCCTAGTGAAGGAACACAGCGTGAAGGCAGTGGGTCTCACTGGGAGGGTTCTTTCAGGAAGGAGCTGGTGATGAGCCGGAAACTACGTGTGAAGGTCAGTAAGCATTCTGACCCGGATGCTGTGGCATCGGTGGGTATGCGCCGCCTGTCACGAAGGGTTTTGCGCAAGCTCACGGGTCACAGTGGGCGGTGTGCAGTGTTATTGCCGGGGCGGGATGTGCAATCCATTGAAATCATTGACAACGACCAGTCGAAGATATCAGGTAAGCGGCGTGGTTCGTTTGCGGATGAGGATTTCGAGTCGTTCATGAAGGCCGTATTTGGTCCTGATCAGGCAGATGAGGTGGCGTGATGACTCCAGTTAACCATGTAGCCAATATGCGTCAAATTTTCGTCAATCTTCGCCAAGATTTGAAAAGCCTGCAAGCCGAGATAGAAGCAACTGAGAACGACCTGCTGTATTGGATGGAATCAGGTATCGAAGCGGACTATATGCTCACGGGCGGGCCGGGTGAACCCGAAACCGTCGAGAATCAACAAGCAGAATCTGTCAGCGAATCTCAGCCGCAGGTCAAGCTGCTGCCACTGGAGGAAGTGCGCGGCGTGTTGGCGGATTATGCACGCTCGGGTTTGAATGACTTCATCAAAGCCAAGATTCGCTCGTTTGAGCATACGAAGCTTTCACAGTTGACGGTGGAGCAAGCCAACGCGGTGCTCGCTGCAGCTGAGGCCGAGGCTGGTGGTGCATGATGCCACCGCAAAAACACGCACTCTTGAGCGCCTCGTCGGCGCATCGTTGGTTGCACTGTCCCCCATCAGCGAAACTCACGGCTGGGGTGACAGAGGCTCCAAGTGAAGCTGCACTTCAAGGCACGGCGGCTCACGCGTTGGCAGAACATAAGCTGCGCCGAGCACTCAAGCAGCAATCTAAACGCCCCGTCTCCAAATACGAAGATGACGAGATGAATACCCACACCGACGATTACGTCTCCTACGTGCTCGAACAATACGAGCAAGCAAAACAGGTGACGTCTGGCGCGGTGATTTACATCGAGCAACACTTGGATTTCTCCCACGTTGTGCCTGGTGGTTTCGGCACTGGCGACTGCCTCATCGTGGCTGATGGCACGCTGCACGTAATCGATTTGAAATATGGCTTGGGCGTGCTGGTAGAAGCTGAGTGGAACCCGCAAATGATGCTCTACGCGATCGGTGCACTTGCCTTGTTCGACGCTCTTTATGACATTGAGCAGGTGGCATTAACGGTTTTTCAGCCACGGCGCGAAAACATCTCCACCTGGACGATTAGCGTCACTGAGCTGAACAAGTGGGCCGAGCAGACGCTCAAGCCTGCAGCCGAACTAGCAGCTAACGGTGAGGGCGAGTTTTGTGCTGGTTATTGGTGTCAGTTCTGCCGCATCGCCTCCACCTGTAGAGCCAGGGCCAAAGCGAACCTTGAGCTAGCCAAGTATGAGTTCGCCCCGCCAGCCGAACTCAGCCCAGCCGAGGTGGCTGATGTGTTGACACGGATTCCTGGTCTGACCAAATGGGCAACTGATGTCCAAGACTATGCCCTCAGTCAAGCCCTTTCCGGTGAGCGGTACGAGGGTTTCAAGTTGGTGGCTGGCCACTCAATCCGCAAATACACAGATGAGAATGCGGTGGCTGAGGCTGCGAAAGCTGCAGGCTACCGCGATATCTATAAACGATCACTGCTCACTATTACCGCGATGGAACGCCTCATGGGAAAGAAGAACTTCTCCGAAATCCTCGGGAATCTAGTGGTAAAACCCGAGGGTAAACCCACCCTGGTTCCCGTCACTGACAAACGCCCAGAACTCCAGGTGGATTCTGCGGCTGACGATTTCACAAACATCGACAATCAACAGAAAGAAGGTAAATAATCATGTCGACCCGAGTGAACCCGAAAACCAAGAAAAACAACCCGACCAAGGTCATCACCGGCGAAATACGTTTGAGCTACGCAAACGTGTGGGAGGCAAAATCTATTAACGTCGGCAAGCCGAAGTTCTCGGTATCGCTTCTTATTCCTAAGGATGATGCTGCGACTATCGATGCGATTAATGCTGCTATCGAGGCAGCCATCACCGAGGGTATTGGAAAGTTCGGAGGAAAAATCCCGCCACGCGCATCTTTGAAGCTACCGCTACGTGATGGAGATACTGAGCGTGACGATGAGGCTTATGCCGGACATTTCTTCGTAAACGCCAACAGTATTAATGCTCCGCAGATCGTGGATCAGGACGTGAATCCAATCCTTGACCGCTCCGAAGTCTATTCCGGCTGCTACGGGCGAGTTTCCATCAATTTCTACGCTTTCAACACCAACGGAAACCGTGGCGTGGCCTGCGGTCTTGGCAATATTCAAAAGACCCGTGATGGTGAGCCACTCGGTGGCCACGTGAGCGCATCCTCCGAGTTCGATACTTGGGATGCAGACGAGGACTTCCTCGCCTAAAGCAAACCAATCCACTCAAGGGGCGGAGCCAAGCCGGTTGGCTCCGCCCCACCCAGCCGTTAAGGAACACTATGCGCACGCTCAGTATCGACATCGAAACTTTCTCGCCAATCAGCCTCGCCAAATCAGGAGTCTACAAATACTGTAACCACCCTGACTTCGAGATTCTCTTGTTCTCCTACGCGATCGACGACTGCGCGGTGCGCACGGTGGATTTAGCATCCGGAGAGCAACTCCCAGCAAAGATTCTTAGAGCACTTGATGACCCTGCCGTGGTTAAGTGGGCTTACAACGCTGCTTTTGAACGCACCTGCCTCAGTGCATATCTGGGCAGGCGGCTTGATCCTGCTGGGTGGCGTTGCTCAATGATATGGGCAGCAAGCCTTGGCTTGCCACTTTCTCTTAAAGACGTCAGCAAAGTGCTGAATCTCGATGCTCAAAAGATGGATGAAGGTAAAGATCTCATCAAGCACTTCTGCGTACCGGATGACAACAGCCAGCGGCGGCTCCCCAGCAGCGACCCGGCTGGCTGGAAGCTGTTCAAGATGTATAACGCGCGAGATGTAGAAGTAGAAACAGCAATCCGACACAAGCTCGCCAACTTCCCAGTACCCGATTACCTCTGGGAGCAGTATGAGGTCGATCAACGGATCAATGACCTTGGTATCCGTATCGACACCACATTGGCCGCAAACGCTATAACTATTGACGAATCCCACCGGGCGCAAGCACTCGCCCGTGCGCGCAAACTCACCGGTCTGGATAATCCTGCTTCGCCATTACAGCTACAAGAATGGTTAAACCAGCATGGCTGCACGATAGAGTCTATGGCGAAAGAGTCAGTCGATGATGCTCTTGCGAACGCTACTGGTCAGGTGCGAGAAGCCTTGGAACTGCGTCAGGAGTTATCGCGCTCATCCGTGGCGAAATACCGCAAGATGATAGACGTCACCTGCACTGATCAGCGGGCGCATGGTCTGCTCCAGTTTTATGGGGCTAACCGTACAGGGCGGTGGGCTGGACGTCTTGTGCAAGTACAAAACCTGCCCAGGAATTATCTGCCGGATCTTGCTCAGGCTCGTGGCTTGGTGCGTGATGGTAACGGTGAGGCGCTCGACATGCTTTATTCTTCCGTGCCCGATACTCTCACTCAGTTGATTCGCACCGCATTCATCCCCTCGGAAGCTCACCGGTTCATCGTCGCCGATTATTCGGCGATTGAGGCGCGAGTGCTGGCGTGGCTTGCTGGTGAGGAAACCACGCTTGCCGCGTTCAAGAACGGTGAAGACCTTTATTGCGCGACCGCTTCGGCGATGTTTGGTGTGCCTGTGGAAAAGCACGGAGTCAACAGTGAGCTTCGGCAGAAAGGAAAAATCGCTGTCCTTGCTTGTGGCTACAACGGCTCCGTGGGCGCGCTCAAAGCCATGGGCGCTTTGAAAATGGGGCTAAGCGAGGACGAGCTACAACCCATTGTGGACGCTTGGCGGCAAGCCAACCCTAATATTGTGCAGCTGTGGCACAAGGTCGACAATGCCGCTACCAGGGCAATTAGCACGAGCAAGCCTGTTACGTTGCGTAACCTGGGTTTCGAGAAGAAATCCGGGATGCTCTTCATCACCTTGCCAAGCGGTCGGCGCTTGGCGTATGTGAAGCCAGGTATTGGCGTGAACAGGTTCGGCGGCACCTCGATTACTTATTGGGGTCAGGGAGTGGCTCGGAAGTGGCAGAAACTAGAGACTTATGGTGGAAAACTGGTCGAGAACATCGTTCAAGCCACCGCCAGAGACCTCCTAGCCGAAGCCATCACCCGCATTGAGAATGCCGGTCATCGAATTGTGATGCATATTCACGACGAAGTCGTCATCGACGAACCCATCAATTCCGGCACCACCGTTGCTAACATATGCGCCCTCATGAACGAGCTACCCCAATGGGCTGAGGGTTTACCGATTGATGCAGCCGGGTACGAATGCGGCTTCTATCAGAAGGATTAGTTGATACCCCAGAGCGGGTTCTGCTGCCAGTTTTCTGGAATACCGAGATGGCTCGGTGGTAGTGGCTCAAGAATTGGGTAACTAGCTATCACACTAGGAAGCAGAGCCGCGTCACCGATATTAAGCTTTATGAGCAAGTATTGGACAATTGTGAGCTGACCAAACAGACGGTTCATCACCGAAGCTACAGCATCCAATTCAGGATGTACCCCAATCTTCGGTAGGCGCGGCTTGAGAGCATAAACCCTGTTAAACATACGCGCATGGTGAGCCGAATAATTACGCAAAATATTGAGACTTTTCAGCCAGGAACCAAACTGTGCCCCGTTCAAACCTACCCGGCCAGCAATCGTCTCGCGCACCGGTATTGGCGCTAGCTGAAACAAGTATGACAGTGAACCCCAGTCCATCACTTCTACCGCTGCCCAAATCGGCAACTGGCCACCATATTTCTGGTTATGGTGCATCACGAAATCTTCTCGCGACCCCGTTAATTCTTTACGATAGCGCTTCAGCCACTGCTCATATTTCACTGACGGGCACGGTTTTGGTTTCGTCTCATAAGCCACTGGACCGAGCAGCTCTGGATGCAGGTGGGCAAGCGGATCAATACGACCAAGCTCGTGGCCAAGCATAGAGCGCACCGAGAGTTCTATATGAGCGAGCGCACTAAACACTGCTTCCCGCAGACGCCAATCAAAATCATAAACAGCATCAATATCAGCAAGATTCGTGCCAGGAATAAACACATCGCGGCGCGCACCATCTGCCCCTATCTCACGCCACGAGTACCAATACCCGGAAAGCCGATAATAATTCACTCGTTCCAACAGATGCCGTGCCAACTGATCGGAATCAATCACCATCCCGCGAGAGCGTAACAAGTTGATCTGCTCGCCATGCGTCTTGAACGCCTTACCGCTCCCGGTAGCGCTCTGCACTTGTCGGCTCTGCTGCGGGCTCACGACGGCACCTCCCTCGAGCCTAGAAATGATGAGGACCGGCCCTGGACCCTCGCGGGCGGAACCGGTCTTGATGCATCAATCATAACCCATATCCCGTTAACAGCCAAGCAAATTTCTCGCCTGTCCCATCAGGTTTTACCTGCCTATTTTCAAAGTCACGTTTATATTTCGCTCTTCTCAAAGCCCTCCTTTTAGAGGGTCAGCTCATGGCTCTCACCTACAAACTATGGGAAGGAGAGCTAATGACCGGCTCCACACTACAAGTGTTCACCAACAGCCAATTCGGCCAAATCCGCACCATCACTAACGATGGAACCATCATGTTCTGCGGCCGTGACGTCGCGAGCGCGTTGGGATATACAAATCTGAATAAGGCAGTGCAAGATCATTGCAAGGGGGTTCCATTTCGTTACCCCCTTGAAACGTCAGGTGGAATCCAACAAATCCGTTTCATTACTGAGGGTGACGTGTATCGCCTGATTGTCTCAAGTCACCTGCCGGGCGCGGAACGTTTCGAGAAATGGGTGTTTGATGAGGTTCTGCCATCGATTCGTAGGACCGGTTTGTACGCGATTGATGAACTACTCGAAAACGATGAGCTGCTCGAACAAGCCCTCACACGTCTACGTGCCGAGCGTGTCAAGCGTCTTGCTGCTGAGCAGGCGTTGCTCGAGGCAGCACCGAAGGTTTCCTACTACGACATCGTGCTGCAGTCACCGTCGTTGATGCCGATTACTGCTATCGCTAAAGACTACGGGCTGAGTGCGAAGAAACTTAACCGCCTGTTAGCTGATGAACATATCCAGTTCAAGCAGTCAGGCATCTGGTATTTGTACGCCGAGTATGCGAAATGCGGCTACACCCAATCCAAAACCCACTTGCTGGAGAGTGGCAAAACGGTGATGCACACGTATTGGACGCAGAAAGGTCGCCTGTTTATCTATGACTTGTTGAAAAACCGCTGCCAGATCCTGCCGGTCATCGAACGTGAGGCAGGTGAAACCAAATGAGCAATCTCCTCGACAACTACCCTTTGATTAACGACCTAGCACCGTGGCGCAATTCTAAAGGCTACGCAGACCCAACAGCATACAAGGCGCTGCGGGCGGTGGAAATATCCGAATTCGGTCACCGTCCCTTGACCTATATTTGCTCGCCCTACTCCGAGGATGTTGAGGTGAATGTGGAGCTGGCGAGGGATTTATCTGCCTATGCGGTGCGCTGTCGCCGTATCCCACTTGCACCCCACCTGCTGTTTCCGCAGTTTATGGATGATACCGATCCGTGGGATCGCGACCTCGCCATGTTCATGGGTCGCGTGCTGCTGAGTAAGTGCGAAGCGATGTGGGTGTATACGCCGCGCGTCTCTCCAGGCATGAAAGCCGAAATTTCCTGGGCTCACCAACTCGAACTACCCATCACCTACTTTGACCACAACTTCGCGGAGGTAGAACTACATGACTGACTTCATTTTGTGCACGACTAACCTGGTGAGCGCGCAACGCAACCTCAAATACCCGAATCACCGGCACATAACCAATGCGGCTGATTTGAAGAATACCGTGACACATGACCATGTAGCGGCCAAATATGAGGGCGATATTCGTTCCACCGACAGGTTCTTGCAATCCACGTGTGTGGTGATGGACATCGATAACGACCATTCCAACAGCCCGGCTGATTGGGTGACACCGGAATCGCTTGCTCTCATCTTCCCGGGCGTCGCTTTGGCGACCGCGACCTCGCGTAATCATTTGAAACCGAAGGGCGAAAAGACCGCCAGGCCGCGCTTCCACGCCTACTTCCCAATCAAACCGGTCACCGATGCTGCAGTCTATACGGGAATCAAGAAGAAGCTTGCCTCCTACACCGGAATCTTCGACCGCAACGCTCTCGATGCCGCCAGATTTATTTACGGAAACCCCGCCGCCGAGGTCACCTGGGCAGACGGTGCCCTATCCATCACCGATTTCCTCGATGCTGACGCGTTCGCCGCACTCGAAATGGGCACGGGCAAGATTCGGGAAGGCGCACGCAATGCGACCATGAGCGCTTTCGCTGGGCGAGCGATTGTGCGTTTTGGCAATACTGAGCAAGCACGCCAGCTTTTCGAGACGAAAGCACAAACCTGCGTGCCACCCCTACCAGATAGTGAGTTGGAGGCGATCTGGGCCTCGGCTCTCAAGTTTGGTGCAAAAGTAGCTGCAACACCGGGTTATATTCCACCCGAACGCTACGCTGAAATCCAAGGACTGCGTCCCACCGATTTCACCGATGTCGGTCAAGCCACCGTGCTGGCAGACGAATATGCGCAAAAACTCGCATTCTCTGAGGCAACAGATTGGCTGGTGTATAACGGCTCGTTTTGGGAAGAAACCAGACCAGGCTCGCGCGCCATCGCTCAAGAACTCACCACGCGCCAGCTAGAGCAAGCCGCACAGCTGCTCGAGAAAGCCCGTGAAGTGTGTGATTCCACTGGGGTCACACAGTTGCTGTCGGCAATGAGCCTGACCAAAGCGAAAAACCTATTCACTAACGTGCAGTGGACCGCTTACGACCAGCTCACTAATGCTCAGGCCTACGAGAAATACGTGCTCAAACGCAGGGATAGCAAGGCGATTACTGCCTCGTTGAAGGAGGCAGCTCCGATGCTGCAAGTCACCCAAGCAGACCTTGACGCAGACCCTTTCGCTCTCAACGCCCCTGGTGGCACCATTGACCTCACCACCGGGCAAATGTACGAGCACGACTATGGGGATTTCATCACCAAACAAACCACCACCGATCCCGCCACCAAAGGCATGGACACGTGGTTGGCGGCGCTCGAGGTGTTCTTCCAAGGCGACCAAGAACTAATCGACTATGTGCAGCGAATCGTGGGGCTGACCGCAATCGGCAAAGTCTACGTCGAAGCCCTCATCATCGCCTACGGCGACGGCAGGAATGGCAAATCGACGTTTTGGAACACAATCGCTCGGGTGTTAGGCACATACGCGGGCAACATCTCCGCCGATGCTCTCACTGTGGGTGTGAAGCGGAATGTGAAGCCTGAGCTGGCAGAAGCCAAAGGCAAACGCCTCTTGATCGCGGCTGAGACCGAGGAAGGCATGAGGCTCTCCACCTCTATCGCCAAGCAAATGGCATCCACTGATCTGCTTTATGCAGAAAAGAAATATAAGGCGCCCTTCGCGTTCGCTCCTTCGCATACGCTCGTGCTATACACGAATCACCTGCCGCGCGTAGGTGCAATGGATGTTGGTATTTGGCGCAGGCTGATCGTGATCCCATTCGAGGCAAAAATCGAAGGCTCCTCGGACATCAAAAACTACGCCGAACACCTCTACCAAAACGCCGCTGGTGCCGTTCTGCAATGGATCGTTGATGGTGCCCGCAAAGTGATTGATGACGACTTTGTTTTGAAGCCACCACCTAAAGTGCGTCGAGCCCTGGAGGCCTACCGGTTTGAGAACGACTGGATGACACATTTCTTAGACGATAACTGCGAGATCGACCCGAGCTTCACACAGCCCTCGGGCGAGCTTTATAGCGTCTATCGCGCCTATGCGCTCAGCGTGGGCGAATATGCCAGATCCACGTCCGATTTCTATTCAGCCTTGGAACAACTCGGATTCCGCAGACGCCGCACAAAGAGCGCACGCTATGTGGACGGACTGCGCCTGAAGAGCGAATTCAACCTTTAGCCCCTAAGTGGTGACACTATCTGTCGGTCTATAACAGAACTTTTCTAAAGAGCAATAAAAACAAATATCTATATATAAAAAGTTATGTAAACGACTGGCAGAAAGCGTCACCACGTGAGCAGAAAGCAACACGTGATGAAAGAACAACATTTAGAACAAGCACTCGTAAAAACCGTTGAGGCTTTGGGCGGGGTCTGCTGGAAACTAGTCAGCCCCGGAACCGCCGGTGTACCTGACCGAATCGTGCTGTTACCTGATGGGCATGTTGGCTTCGTGGAAGTCAAAGCACCCGGCGGAAAAGTCCGCGCAATCCAAAAACACAGACTGAGGCAGTTGAAGCACCTGGGCTTCACCGCACTCGTCCTCAACAATCCTGACGATATTAAGAAGGTGTGCCATGCAATATCAGCCGCATAACTACCAACAGCTAGCAACGGCTTTCATTGAAGAACACCCGGCTGCAGCGCTACTGCTCGAGATGGGACTTGGCAAGACCGTCATCACCCTGACAGCAATACAAGATCTCCTCTTCGACTCCTTTGAAGCCCACCGGGTGCTGGTGATTGCGCCGCTGCGCGTAGCGAGAGACACGTGGCCTGCCGAGCAAACAAAGTGGAGCCACTTACGCCAGCTACGCCTGGCAGTAGCTGTCGGCACCGAACGCCAACGCCGAGGCGCGCTCAACTCAGGCGCAGACATCACAGTGATGAACCGGGAGAACGTCGACTGGCTTATTACCCGTAGTGGCATCAAGTGGCAGTGGGATATGGTCATCATCGACGAACTCTCCTCCTTCAAAAACCACCGCGCCAAACGCTTTACCGCGCTCATGAAGATCCGCCCACAAGTCAAGCGCATCGTCGGGCTTACCGGCACCCCAGCCAGCAATGGGTTGATGGATTTATGGGCGCAGTTCCGGCTGTTGGATTTGGGTGAGAGGCTCGGACGCTACATTTCCCGCTACCGCGATAAATGGTTCGTGCCCGATAAGCGGGGTGGGATGCAGGTGTTCACCTACAAGCCTAAACCTGGCGCTGAAGACGAAATCTACCGAGCAATCTCGGATATCACGCTGTCGATGCGAACCAGCGACTACCTCACCCTCCCACCACTGACTGTCACGACCACCGAGGTGACCATGAACGGCAGGGAGCGCAAGGTGTATGACCGGTTAGCGGCAGAGATGGTGGTTGAGCTGGGTGATGCGGTGATTGACGCGGCCAATGCTGCCGTCCTGGCAGGTAAGCTCACCCAACTAGCGTCTGGTGCGATCTACACCGAAGCCGGCGACCCCATTGTGGTACACGGCCGCAAACTCGATGCCCTTGAAGACCTCATCGAAGCAGCGAATGGGAATCCCGTGCTTGTGGCGTATTGGTGGCAACACGACCTGGCACGCATCCGGCAGCGCTTCCCGCAAGCCAGACAGTTAAAAACTTCAGCGGATATTGAGGCTTGGAATGACGGTGAAATCCCGCTCGGATTGATTCACCCAGCCAGCGCTGGGCATGGGCTTAACCTCCAACAAGGAGGCTCAATCCTCATCTGGTATTCCCTCACCTGGAGCCTTGAGCTCTACCAGCAAACCAACGCCCGCCTGTATCGGCAAGGCCAGACCAAGCCGGTGACTATTACGCATATTGCGACCAAGGATTCGATTGATCAGCGGATTTTGGCGGCTTTGGAATCGAAGAACATGACCCAGTCGGCGCTCATCGACGCGGTAGCGCAGACCTTGAAAGGAGAAACACTATGAGCGTTACGCATCAAGAAACCGACATCACCTGGCGCTACGTTGACCGCCGCGCCGCTGCTATCAACGCGCTACGCGACTACGCCACTATGGAAACCATCATCGATAACACTCCCGATGACCTGAAAGCCATCGAAGCCGACCTGCCCAGCCTGTCCTCCCCCGTCTTGGATGGTAGCCGCCGTGCGTTTAATCCCACCGCTGCCGAAGACAAAATCCTTAGACACCTGGAACGGATCGATAACCGCACCCGCAAATACCTACAAGCCAAGGATTACATGGACTGGTTCAACCCCGCCTGGCAAGCGCTCACCGATGAGGAACGTGACGTGCTAGAAGTTTGCTTCCTTTCCGGGTACGAGTCCGCCACTGATGCGATTTATGAGGTGCAAGAGCGGCTAAACGTGGAACGCTCCACCGCCTACAACCGGCGCAAAACCGCCCTAGACCACCTCACCAGTCTCCTGTACGGACGCTAAGATGCTTGGACAAAACGCGGACGACATTCCCGTTTCGAGCCTGATATAGTGTAACTAGTTAGAAAAAGGTCAAAGCCCCGAGCGGAAAATATCCTCTCGGGGCTTTACCATCACCACAGGAGATAACGGGAATGCCAAGCAAACCCAAACGTCCCTGCTCAGCCCCTGGCTGTCCCGAACTAACCCGCGAAAGGTTCTGCCAGCTCCACGCCAAAAAGATAGACAAGAACTACCGTAAGTTTCAACGTGACCCGAGCATCAACAAGCGTTATGGTGCGCGCTGGCGACGCATCCGTGCCGCATACATTTCCCAGCATCCTTTGTGCGAAGACTGTCAAGCTCAAGGAAAGATAACGCCGGTGGCTGAAGTCCACCACGTTCTACCCTTAGAGCATGGTGGCAGCCACGACTTTTCTAACCTGCGTAGCCTGTGCAAGCCTTGTCATTCGCGTCAGTCGGCGTTGGATGGTGACAGGTGGCGGCAAGCACCTCAGGTCTACACCTACTGACTTTTTATTGAGATTGCGGTGTGCGCGCCTTAAACGTTGCCGACCTCAAAGATGCTGGGCTGGCTCTTGTTCGTTGCTTACGGTGCGACGTCGCGTGTCTGGTTTGGGGTTGGGGGCCTCGAATCTCTACAGCCTTGACGAAGGTCAGCGGGCGGGGCCAACCGTACGCAAAAAGACCGAATCAAACAGGGTATTAACCTAGCGCATATTTGAAGGCCGTTTTTTCTGGCCACCGCAGGTCAGATAGGAGGCCGATAGCCGTGGCAAAAGATGGCACTAACCGTGGCGGCCGCCGTGTGAGGGCTGGCGCGAAACCCGACCCGCTGAGTGAGAAACTCGCTAAGGGTCTGCCTGCTACTCGCTTGGAAGATCCGCTAGCGACCCCTTTCGATTTTGAGGGCGCAGATGTTGGTGATGGGGCGGTGCTTGCTGGTGAGGTGATGCCGGAGCCGTCTGAGTATCTGTCGGAGGTTCAACGCGATGGCAAACCGCTGGGCGCGGACATTGTCTACCGAGAGACATGGCGCTGGCTTGACGAGCGTGGCTGCACGAAGTTTGTTTCTAAGCGTCTCATTGAGTCATACGCCCAGGCTTTCGCCCGGTATGTGCAGTGCGAGCAAGCAATCTCCAAGTTCGGTTTGCTCGGAAAGCACCCGACCACGGGAGCTGCTATCGCTTCCCCGTTTGTTGCGATGAGCCAATCTTTTGGTAAGCAAGCAAACGTGTACTGGTATGAGATTTTTGAAATTGTGCGGGCGAACTGCACCACTGACTATTCGGGTGCGGCCCCGGGTGATGAGGTTATGGAGCAGCTGTTGAAAGCACGCTCGTAGATGCGTCCTAGTGTTTTTGAGCTTATTTGGGGCGTTTTCTTGCGCTGAAGCCTACCCCTAGCGCGATTCCGACTCCTGTGCCGTTTGCTACCCCCAAGGCGATATCGTCCATAATGAACCCAAAGATAATGCCGGCCATCATCCCGGCAATCATTCCGTAAGCCACGGCTTTACCATTGCCGCCGGAAGGTTCTGACGGATTAGGTTTACTCGTTTCGTCTTGCACGAATCCCAGTATCACACACGATTCGGGTTTTCCTCGTTTTCTTCGCTCCCCACTCCTGGCTGATGGTGGGGAGTTTTTGTTTCTTTTGATTTTTCTACTGAAAGGGCATTCCTATGACTAAGGTTCTAAGCGCTGAAGCAGTGTGTATCGGTCACCCCGATAAACTGTGCGATTTAATTGCTGATCAGATTCTTGACGAGATTCTCTACGCCGATCCCAACGCCCGCGTCGCGGTAGAGGTCATGGCTACTGGGCGACGCATTATTGTCACTGGTGAAATCAGCACTAATGCTCGTGTGGACTTGCGTGATTGCGTACGAACTGCACTTACTGCAGCTGGCTATAAGCCGTGGAGATTTTTGGTGTATGTGTGGGTGAGGCGTCAATCTAGCGATATTAGCGGCGGGGTGAGCACATCTTTAGAGGCTCGCCATGGTGATGAGTCTGCTTATTGTCTTCAGGGTGCTGGTGATCAGGGCACGGTCTATGGTTATGCCTGCACTGATACTCCTGAGCGTTTACCGTTGCCTCTTGTTTTAGCCCACGAGATTTGTAAGCGGCTAGATCAGGCGCGCAAGCAAGGAACCATCACAGGGATCTTCTCGGATGGTAAAGCACAAGTTTCGGTGCGCTACAACGACGCAGGCAAACCGCAAGCCGTAGAGACGGTGGTGGTTTCCGTCCAGCACGATAAATCCAAGGATTTCGATGAGTTGCGACGTGAAATCACCTCGATGATTATCGGTCCAGCTTGCTCTTCGTATCTTCCTGTCGATGAGAACACGACTATTTTGGTGAATCCTTCTGGGCGGTTCGTGGAGGGCGGCCCTAAAGCCGACACCGGACTCACCGGTCGAAAACTTATGGTTGATACCTATGGCGGTTTTGCTGGGCATGGTGGTGGAGCGTTTTCCGGTAAGGATCCGTCGAAGGTTGACCGGTCGGGTGCTTATATGGCGCGTTTGATCGCCAAGACGGTGGTGGATGCGCACCTAGCTGAAGAGTGCCAAGTCAGCATTTCTTATGCGATTGGTAAAGCCGACCCGGTCGCTTTTGCTATCGACACGCTCGGCACCGGTGAACATCCTGATTAACTAATTACGGCTGCTGCGCGCGATGTCTTTAATCTTCGTCCGGCTGCGATCATCGACCAGTTACATCTCAAATCTCCCGGTTACGTGCGGTATTCGACGTATGGGCATTTCGGGGATTGCACACGCAAGTGGGAAGACACCTGGACTACTAGCCGCGAGCTTGTCAAGGCGGTGAAAAACCATGCGCATCAAGCAAATAGCCATAAGTGATCTCACCCCAGCTGACTACAACCCCCGCAAAGACCTACAACCTGGGGACACGGACTACGACAAACTAAAACGCTCGCTAAGCGAGTTTGGATATGTGGAGCCAGTCATCTGGAACAAAACCACCGGAAATATTGTAGGTGGGCATCAGCGCCTGAAAGTACTAGCTGATCTGGGCTATAAAACCGTGGACTGCGTGGTCGTCGAACTCGACGAAACCCGCGAAAAAGCCTTAAATGTTGCTCTAAACAAGATCAGTGGCGATTGGGATAATTCCAAACTCGCCCTACTCATAGCCGACCTGGATGCTTCCGATTTCGACGTTGAACTCACCGGTTTCGACGAATCCGAAATACAACAGTTAATAGGTTCTCTTGATAGCGACAGTATCGAAGACGATAACTTCGACCTGAACGCCGCCCTTGAAGCAGCAGCTTTCGTCGAAAAAGGCGATATCTGGAGGATTGGTAGGCATCGCCTGATGTGCGCGGACGCCACGAACCCGGCCGATGTCGAAACCTTGATGGATGGCAAACAGGCTAATCTGGTGGTCACAGACCCGCCTTACAACGTGGACTTCAAATCGAACAGCGGCCTGAAAATCGCAGGCGACAAACAAGACACAGACACCTTCTACCAGTTCCTACTAGCTGCATTCACCAACATGGCGGCATCCCTAGATAAGGGAGGGTCAGCCTATGTCTTCCACGCCGACACCGAAGGATTGAACTTCCGTCGCGCTTTTCAAGACGCTGGCTTCTACCTGTCGGGCTGTTGTATTTGGGTCAAAGACTCCCTCGTACTTGGCCGTTCCCCATACCAGTGGCAGCACGAACCAGTGCTGTATGGGTGGAAGAAAGACGGCTCTCACGCTTGGTATGCGAATCGCAAACAAACCACGGTGTGGAATTTCGCCAAGCCGAGGAAGAATTCCGATCACCCCACTTCCAAGCCACTAGACCTGTTGGCTTATCCGATTCGTAACTCCACCCAAACCAACGCAATCATCCTCGATACCTTTGCTGGGTCTGGTTCCACACTCATGGCTGCAGAAGCCACAGACCGCACTTGCTATTGCATGGAGCTGGATGAGAAATACGCTTCCGTGATTGTGCGCCGCTATGCCGAAGCAACCGGAGACGCAGCTGGGATCACCTGTACCCGTGGCGGCAAAGAATACGCCTACCTCGATTTGGTCAAAGAAGTCGAGCGCCCCAAGCAGAAAGGCTAACCCTTGACAAAAACTTTAAGGCTTGGCTCGCTTTTTGATGGCTCAGGTGGCTTCCCACTAGCGGCAACAAAGGTTGGTATCGAACCTGTGTGGGCAAGTGAGATTGAGCCCTTCCCGATCCTGGTCACCACCACGCGCCTTCCGCAAATGCAACACCTAGGCGACATCTGCGACATTGACGGCAGTCAGCTAGAGCCGGTGGATGTGGTCACGTTTGGCTCTCCTTGCCAAGACCTGTCGGTAGCAGGTAAAAGGGCAGGTTTAGCTGGCGAACGCTCGGGTCTATTCCACCAAGCCGTCAGAGTCATCAGAGAAATGAGAAAGGCAAGTCATGGTCTATATCCAAGATTCGCTGTTTGGGAAAACGTGCCCGGAGCCTTCTCAAGCAATAAAGGGGCAGACTTCCACAGCGTCCTGCAAAACCTCATCTCGGTTGTCGACGAAACGGCAGCGGCTGACCTACCTCGAGTACAAAAGTGGCATAAAGCTGGAGCGATCGTGGCAGACCAATGGAGTATTGCGTGGCGAGTATTGGACGCGCAATTTTTCGGAGTACCCCAACGACGCAAAAGAATCTACCTTATCTGCGATTTTGCAAGCGGGCGTGCCGGACAAATACTCTTTGAGCCCCAACGCGTGTTCCGGGATCTTGCGCCGGGCTGCAGTGAAAGGCAAAACCCTCCCACCAATCCTCGAGCAGGCACTCACGAGGCAAGCAAATCTTTAGATGTGTTCGCCTTGCGGATGCGGGCAGGTAAACCAGGCGGCGGTAAAGGCCCGCTCGTGCAAACAAACCTTTCGGGCACGCTCGGATGCAGTAACGACCAGAGTATTATTGAGCCGCTACTGTTTGACCATCATCCTCATGATGCCAGGGTGGGCGGACCATGCCAGATAGCACCAACCGTGACCGCTCGTTACGGCACTGACGGAGGCAATACTCCCATCATCGCTACCGCCTACGGTTTCAATGCGTTGCATGAGGGACGCGGCGCAGCAGTAGGCAGGTACGGTTATCCCACCGAGGTATCAAAGACGCTCGATACGTCTGGAGCTATTCTCAAATTATTAATACGAAAATCGGTTCCCTGGACACCTCTAAACTTGGCCCTGCCGCGCAGATGTCGATGCTGGAAGCCGGATTTTTCGCGTCGGCAGATCCGCAGGGCGACGGGCAGATTGATTGGCAGGTCTATGGTTCTGACGGTGCGATAGTGGGGGAGGGCAAGTGCCCCGCCCTGGCGGTACAAGCCTTGCACACTCAACTGCGCGCCGGACTTCGGCTGGACACTGACAGCGCTATGGCAGCTCTAAAATCTGGGAAAATCCCTGTCCTCATGCCCAATCGGACGTATTTTTTGGCAGACCGCGGGGAAACCTGTGCGTCCTGGCCCGGCTGCGCTGCCAAAACTTGGACCACCGGGGACGGCGTTACCCTCAATCTGAAAGCTCCGGGGACTCCGTTGACCTCCGACGCGACAAAAGCCGTGTTTACGGAGGGCAACGGGGGGCTGCTGAGTTACGGGGTGGTCGACGGGAAATTCCTTTGGGAAGGCGTCGCGCCGCCATTGAAAGGAGCTGCCACCACCGGGGATACGTTTGTCCTGGGGTCAGGGTTGGGTCAGTTGGCGCAGCTGGGTGACCTCAACAAGGGCAGTGCCAAGGCAGTGTTGCGCTACCTCGGCCTACCCTAGAGGGCTGCCTCAAGAAGCAACCTGTTGAGGTTCCGGGTCAGAGCCGGGGGCGGCAGACTGCGCGCCATGATAGCGCTGCAGACGCTGTTGACGAAGCAAATCCACCAGCCAAACAATCAGGAACAATACGCCTTCAAGCAGCACGACTGTGGCTCCTGACGCGGTATCGAACCAGTAGGAAATATAGGCTCCCAGCACGACACAGGATACGGAAAGCAAGGGAGCTATCCATAGCATAGCGTTGAACCGGTTTGTGAGCAGCCGGGCGGTTGCGCCAGGGGTAATCACCAGTGCCACGATGAGGATTGCGCCCACTGCTTGCATCGCCACCACGACTGTCAAAGACAGAGCTACCAGCAACAGAGTCGCCAACCAGCTTGTAGAGATGCCGATAGCGTGGGCGTGAGTCTTGTCGAAGGCATACAGCACCAAATCCCGTTTTTTGTATAACAACAGCACCAGAGCGAGTGGGCTCAATATCAAGACCTGCCACATATCGGCTCTGGTAATGCCGAGCATGTCGCCAAACAAAATGTGGTGCAAATCAATGTGACTGGGGAACAGACTGATTAAGACCAGACCGGAGGCAAACATTGTCGTGAATACCACCCCAATAGCCGTGTCTTCTTTGACCCGTCCGCGCCCCCGCACTGCGCCAATCAATCCCACCACCAGCAAAGCTGCCACGAGGGCGCCTATTGCGAAGGGCGTTCCCAAGAGGTAGGACACGACGATTCCGGGAAGAATTGCGTGGGACAGGGCGTCACCTAACAGTGACCAGCCAATCAAGACCAACCAGCAGGACAACACGGCACAAACCGCCGCCGCGACTCCGGTGACGATGATGCCCCGGAGCATAAACTGCTGCGTCCACATTTCGATGAAAGCTTCATAAAAATTCACTGTCCACCTCCTGACGCGGCGGGATTTAATCCAAACGCTTTCGCGAGGTTTTGCGGGTCTAAGGCGCCGGCGGGATCACCTTGATAAACTACGCGACGATACAGCAAAACCACTTCATCGCAGAGCTTTTCCAAAGAAGCCAAATCGTGGGTTGAAACCACCACCGTGGTGCCTTTTGCCGAGATTTTGCGCAGCAAATCGACGATATTGGTTTCGGAGTATTTGTCTACTCCGGCAAACGGTTCATCGAGGAGCAGGAGGGGCGCGCCTTGGGCAATCGCGCGGGCGATAAACACCCTTTTCTTTTGACCGCCGCTCAACGCCCCAATTTGGCGCTGTTGCAAATCTTGCAACTCCACCATTTCTAACGCGGCTTGCACCGCTGCCACGTCTGCAGATTTGGGACGACGGGTCGGTCCCATAAATCCATACCGTCCCATCATGACGACTTGGTTTACGTTAACCGGGAAGTCCCAATCGATTTCCTCATTTTGCGCAACATAACCAATCAGTCGCTGTTTGCGGGCTTGGTTCGCGTCAATTCCGGCAACTTTAATACTGCCCTTTTGATACGAAACGCTGTTGGTGATGGATTTGAACAGTGTTGATTTTCCCGAACCGTTCATCCCTACCAGACCACAAATTTGACCGCGCGACACGGTTAAACTGGCACCCTCCAGTGCCACATTAGCTCCGTAACGAACATGCAAATCTGAGACTTCTAATATAGGCGGGGCTAAATTTGAGCTGGACTCAGCTTCAGCCCCGCCTGGCTCTATGCGGTTGTCGAGAGCATCACTCATTTCTGAGTCAATCCTCGGGTAATCAAATCTGCGTCGTAGCGCAACAGATCCAGATAGGTCGGAACGTCTCCATCTGAGTCTGACAAGGAATCAACATACAATTCCCCACCGAATTTCGCACCTGTGGCTTCCACAACGGGTCGCATTTTGTCTCCCACGGTTGACTCGCAGAAAACTGCGGGAACGTGGTTTTGCTTCACGTAGTCTTCCACTTCCGCTACGCGAGAGGGAGTGAGGGCTCCTTCGGCATTTACGCCCCACAAGAATTTCTCGTTGAGGTTATAGTCGCGAGTCAGATACGAGAATGCTCCCTCACAGCTGACCAAAGTACGTTGTGACGGGTCGAGCTGAGAAAGCGTGGACGTGATGTCCTCGCCGACTTTTTCAATCTTGGCACCATACTGTTTGGCATTTTCCTGGTACTCGGAGCAGTTCTTTGCATCTAAATCGCAGAAGGCTTTTGCCATATTCTTCACGTAGAGGGCGCCGTTTTTCGGGCTCATCCAAGCGTGCGGATTGGGCTTACCCTTGTAGTCGCCTTCGGTAATCGGAATGGGCTCTACGCCCTGCGAAACATTGACCTTTTTGGCATCCAGATCGGCGGTAAACTTCGTGAACCAGCGTTCCAAATCCAGCCCGTTATTTAAAATCAGTTTCGCTTTCTGCGCCGACTTCAAGTCCGAGGGCGTGGGTTGGTAATCGTGGATTTCCGCCCCAGGTTTGGTGATAGAGCGGACTTCCAGATGGTCTCCGGCAACGTTTTGAGCCATGTCCTGCAACACGGTAAATGTGGTGAGGACCAGGGGTTTGCCTGGTGCGGCTGAATCCGAGCTGGAGCTGGGGGTCCCGCCGCACCCGCTGAGAGAGGCTCCCAGGCACAAAAGCGCGGCTACGGTCAAGGTTTCTTTAATTTTTGCTTGTTTTTAAATCTCTTCACGGGTATAGCCTAAGTTAGGCATACCTAAGTTTGCAAGCCCGAAACCGTTGAAATCCCGTAATTTAGCGATTTTTTTGTACTGACAAATCCTAAAAAACCAAGGATACGAGCTTTGGAGCACGCACGATAATCCGTTTCGGCTCCCGCCCGTCCAGCAACTTCACCACCGCCGGTTCCGCCAGGACCTTCGCCTGCAAATCCGCCTCGGAAATCTCGGGGTCCACCGACACTTTCGCGCGCACCTTGCCCGCCACCTGCACCACGCAAGTGACCTCCTCAGCCGCCAACAGCGACTCATCGGTCACGACCGGGAACGTGGCCCGGGCGATTCCGCCCTGGTGACCCAAACGTTCCCACAGTTCCTCCGCAATGTGCGGAGCGATGGGGGCGACCATCACGACCAACGCTTCTGCGGCCTCACGTGGCACCTGGGGTAACCCGGTGAGGTGATTATTCAGCACAATCATCTTGGCGATAGCCGTGTTCACGCGCAGATTGTCGTACTCCACGGTGACATCGTGAATGGTGCGAGCCAGCACTTTTGCGGTCGCCAAATCCGGGGCGTCATCGGTCACGGTGAGCGCGCCGGTGTTCTCATCGACGATATTGCGCCACAGTCGCTGCAGGAAACGCTGGGAACCGACCACCGCGCGCGTGTCCCACGGACGGGACATATCCAGCGGTCCCATCGACATCTCGTAAACCCGGAACGTGTCCGCGCCGTAATCCGCGCACATCTGATCAGGGGTGACAATGTTCTTGAGCGACTTGCCCATCTTGCCGAACTCGCGGTTGACGGGCTGACCCTGCCAGGTAAAGCCGTCCTCCTCGCTACCCTCCACCTCGTCAGCCGGGACGTATTGCCCACGTGAATCCGTGTAGGCATAAGCCTCAATCATGCCCTGGTTGAACAGGCGATGGAACGGCTCTGAACTGGACACATATCCCAAGTCGTAGAGGACCTTGTGCCAAAAACGCGCGTACAGCAGGTGTTTCTCCGACCTGTAACCAAGGTGGCATCGCCATCGTCGAACCCGACGTTGTGAGTGCCTCGAAGGCAGACTTCTTCTGCCGAGGCAACGTCAATATTGCTGGCGCTCTGTTGGCTTCGGACTCAACTGAGCCTCCCCTGGTCACTGACCCTGGCATGCCCAAATACCGCGTGAGACGATTAACCCCCACCGAGTGCGCCCGCCTACAAGGATTCCCTGATGATTGGACACGAGATTTAGCAATCAGCGATCCTACAGATTCACAGTTGGATTACTGGTGGCAGGTCTGGGCCAGCTGGGGCAAGGTGCAAGGATTGAAGAAACCTAAAACCCGCAACCAAGTACGCTCCTGGCTCACCAATCCTGGAACCGACCGGGCGTTATACAAGCTGTGGGGAAACGGGATAGCTTTGCCGTGCGCCAAACTCGTGCTTTCCCAGATAGTCGCCGAGACCACTAAAACTCCTGGATTTTAAGGCAAAAATTACTGGATAAGCCCGCGAACCTATGGCTGTATATACATGACCAAACAAAACACAAGAAAGAAGATTTGGTGATGATAGGACAGCTATACGTCGATCTAGAGGAAATCGAAAACCTCGGAGTCGACCTCACCGATATTGGTGCGGTGTGGGATGCAGCCGAAGACCACGGCTACGAGCACGTAGAAATGATTGTCTCCACCTTCACACAAGACTTCATGCGCCTCATCCGCACATGGCTGGACGTTCAAAGCATCGAATTTGATGGTGAGGAGGATGAGCAATGGTGAACACCAAAAAGGCTGAAAACTACGGGCTCGTAGTCACCCTGCCCACCACGCTTGATGAGACTGAGCTGGCAAGGCTGCATGAACTTATCGCAGCCAAGAAAGACTTGATCGCTAAAGCGCTCGGCGCGAGCCAGCTTAGCATCACCACCAGTAGTGAGGGCCTGAGTTTCCCGTGGTGGGATGAGCTTCCCGAGTTCGAGAAGATCACAGCCTACACCGAGTTCTTAACGAAACTGGTCGCCTACGCCAAACAGATCCACCGCACCGTAACCCGCAGTACAAAACAGGCAAATAATGAGAAGTATGAACTGCGCTCCCTGCTTTACCGCATCGGTCTTAGCGGTAAAGAAAATAAGGAAGTACGCAAGATTTTACTTGCACCATTAAGCGTCAATTCTGCGTGGAAAACCCCGCCACTAATTAAACACTAACCAAGAGATGTAAACCACTATTTATTAGGCAAAATAGGCGGAAAATGACTGGATAAGTAGCGAAGTCTATGGCTGTATATACACACCGAAACGGTACACAACACATAAGGAGACAGCCATGAACACCAAAGAATCTAAGTGCAGCGTCGAGGAAGAAAACACCGAACGCCTTATCGGACGTGCTAACCGGTTGGGATACACCATCACCAGCATTGAGATTGAACCTGGCCGGGTCGCGATTTCTATTGTTCCTTCCCCACTGTTCCCCTACACCCCGGAGCTTGACCGGGATTTTGAAACCGATCAATGGCGGGTGCAAACCACCGCCTACGGAGCGTTGAACCTAGACAACATCGAACAGGTCACCGAGGGATACGGGCGGGCAGCAGCGATGGTGCGTGAACTTGAGCATGCTACACCAGGAAACGTTGTCAACTACCACCTGACCCGTTAAAACTAAACACACAGGCAACCCCACCTGGCGTGGGGTTTTCCTTTATCGTGAAGCGCTATGACCTAGAGATGTACATCTCTAAGTTTTCTTGAAAATAGGCGGAAAATGACTGGATAAGTAGGCGGGTCTATGGCTGTATATACATACCGAAACGGTACACAACAGAAAGGTAGCAGCCATGAACACTACCAAGGTAACCAGCGAAACCCTCCAGATGCGCGTTGATTCCTACGGGACGGTTCTTGCCTACGGGAACTACACGCTAGCAAGTTTTGCTACCTGGACCAAGGCTGAAGGCTTTGGCAACAACGCCCAAATCTATCGGTTGATGGAAGAACCCGTCAGCGGGTTCGGTCCTAACTCGAGGGGCCGTGGAGAATGCGAACTCGAACTCATCGTTGAGTCAGACCATCTTTTCGCTGACGTTGGACATGCGATCGCCTGGGCGTTAGCTAATCTGCCCCAAGCCTAGCCCCGCCGAGCATGAGGGTACCTGCTATCGCCGGTAGCAACTGACTTTTTAACCAACAGAAGGTAACTGATTCGTATGCGTCAGCTAGCTAAATATCACCCGACCCGGTTCATGGCTGAAAGCTCGCGCTACGACAAGCCCCGAGCCGACTTTGCGGTCGCGTTCATCCAAGCGTTAAAGCATACGAAAGGCCGGTGGGCAGGAAAACCTTTTAAGTTGATTGATTGGCAAGAACAAATCATTCGCGACCTTTTCGGGGTGGTCAAACCTGACGGGTTTCGCCAATTCACCACCGCTTACGTGGAGATCCCGAAGAAACAGGGCAAGAGTGAACTTGCCGCCGCCGTCGCACTTTTGCTTTGTTGCGGCGATGGCGAGGAACGCGCTGAAGTTTATGGGTGTGCTGCCGATCGGCAACAAGCATCCATCGTGTTCGAAGTGGCAGCCGACATGGTGAGAATGTGTCCCCCACTAGCCAAGCGGGTAAAGATTCTTAGAAGCCAAAAACGTATCATCTACTCCCCCACTAATTCCTTCTACCAGGTACTATCCGCCGAGGCCTATTCCAAACACGGATTCAATATTTCCGGGGTCGTCTTTGACGAGCTACACACCCAACCCAACCGGGCGCTCTTCGACGTGATGACCAAAGGCTCTGGGGATGCTCGCACCCAGCCGCTGTACTTCTTGATCACAACCGCCGGCACCGACACCCACAGCATCTGCTACGAACAACACCAAAAAGCCCAAGACATTCTAGATGGCAAAAAGATAGACCCCACCTTCTATCCAGTCATATATGGGGCAGCGCAAGATGATGATTGGACCGATGAAGCCGTGTGGCATAAAGCCAACCCATCCTTGGATATAACCGTGCCTGTTGAGAAGGTGCGGGCAGCGTTTAACTCTGCCCGCCAGAATCCGGCTGAAGAAAACACGTTCAGGCAGCTGCGGCTCAATCAGTGGGTGAAGCAGAGCGTGCGGTGGATGCCTATGCACGTCTGGAATCAAAACAACACCCCAGTAGATTTATCGGAGTTGGAGGGCCGGGTTTGTTACGGCGGACTTGACCTGGCATCCACCACCGATATCACAGCTTTCGTACTGGTATTCCCACCCACGGATGACGATGACAAATACACGGTCGCGCCCTGGTTTTGGATTCCCGAAGACAACCTGAAACTGAGGGTCGCCCGCGATCACGTCCCCTACGACCTATGGCATCAGCAAGGCCACCTACTCACGACTGAGGGCAACGTGGTGCACTACGGGTATATCGAGAAGTTCATTGAGGATCTGGGCACCCGGTTTAATATCCGAGAAATCGCTTTCGACCGGTGGGGTGCGGTCCAAATGAGCCAAAACCTTGAGGATGCTGGTTTCACGGTAGTGCCATTTGGGCAAGGCTTCAAAGACATGTCCCCGCCATCCAAGGAACTGATGAAGCTGGCGTTAGAAGGCAAGCTCGCGCACGGCGGGCACCCGGTGCTGGCCTGGATGGTCGATAACATTCACGTGCGCACCGACCCAGCTGGCAACATTAAGCCAGATAAGCAAAAGTCTACGGAGAAGATCGACGGAGTCGTCGCCACCATCATGGCCCTCGATCGGGCGATCCGCTGCGGACAAGGAACCCCAAGCGGCAGCATCTACGACCAACGCGGGCTAATCCTTCTTTGAAACATCTCAATTTTTTAGTGGAGTTCGCTAGAGCGTGTTAGAATCTGGGAGTCCGTAAAGCTGTAGTAGCCCAGATTCCCTGCTGCGCAGCTTTCCAGAATATAGATTCGGTCAGACGAAAGGAACAAATCGATGACGGTAATCAAATCCGCGAAAATAAAACTCATTGCATTAGCTGTATCTGTAGTTTTTATTGTTACTATGGTTAGCCCCACAGCCTTTGCATCTACTAACAATGATGGGGAAACAAAAACTACTCAGTCGGCAGCTATTGTGGATACTGTCGATTTTAAAGATAATAATTCTCCTTCGGGAGATGTGTCTCTAAGTTCGGAGTCGCTCCAAGTTAGCGCTGTTTATGATGTTGATTTTGATCCAGGGGTAGATAATATTCAGCCGCGTTTTGCGTGGGGAAAAGTTATTAAAGTCCTTCTTTCCAGACCTGCTTGCGAGGCTGCACGAAATTTTTATAACAGCCAGTTCCCTAATATGCCAAAACTAAAATGTAGAAAAAAAGGTTCGGTATGGATTCTAACGCGGTGAAAGACATAGATCAATATGCCGAGAAAGCTCGCTTTTTTATCGACTCAGAAAAGTTTAAGTGTTTAATACCAGGGGTTCATTATTCTTCGCCATGGTCCAACGACTCTTTAAATGAATGTGAGATGTTGTTTTTGCGGACGCAAAGAGAACATCTCACATGCACCTATGAGAACTATGTAATGTTTTTAGGTGAAGGGCTACGGCGTACCTTTAGCGGAGAATGGAAACGTGGAGACTTCTTGAGTTCAGATTTGCATAGCTTGATCGGAATCTACTATCCCAGCACGAAGCATTTCGATGTAGTTTCAAATTTTTTACAAGAAGCTTTATTTCTTTCTTCTGGCAAAACATGGTCAGCCTCTTTTGCTGCAACAAACCACCTGCTCTCTAAACGTTCATCCACCAAAGGAGACATGTGGTGATATGCAGTTTAAGAAACTTGACGACAACTTTAAAGTCAGGGTGACTGGGATAATATGTTTTACGACCTGTGGGTAAAATAATGATTCTTGAATGCTACGGAAGGGAACGTTGTTCATTACACTAACGTCGAAACCACCACCAACGCTGGGGTGGGAATGGCGGCAGCTACCTGCCAGTCATTCCCACCCCGGTTTATCGAGTCGGTACTGACTAGCGTATCTTCTGGGTTTCTTCACGAAGCGCCTGAGCAGTCCAGACCTTGTTCATCGGCCCTTGGCGAGACGGCAAATAATTGTGCGCGTACTGGTAGCAATCGCGGTGGTCAAAAGGCTTCACGATGAAGCACCGACCACCAGACTTACTGAACACGTTCGGAACCCACCCCTCGATGTGTCCTCCGTCTAGGATAAATCCGGCATAAGAAGCCACAACGATTGAACGATGATCGACCAAGAAATCAGTGGCTTCCTGACTCACGCGCCAGTGACCAGTAACATGAAGGTTTCCGTTGACTACTTGATCCCAAACGTCAGCAGAAACGTTATTGCGAACCTCATCAAGGACATCTTTGTACCGTCCCCACGTGGCATCGAAATACAGAGAAGGACGACCCTTCTGCTCTTCAACACCCATCGAGCAGACCAGAGCTTTCTGCCCGTTCTCAACCGTTAAGGGGCGATTTCGAGCAGAAGCTAGGTATCCGATGTCCCAACCGGAATACTGCTGATTTCGCTGATTGGCGTCATCTGGAAATACCGAGATGAGATTGAGATCAATGAGTTTGCTCATCGTGTTGGAACCGACTCCAAGGATTTCCTTGGCGGTTTCGAAGCCGTAAACGGCATTGTCGAAGCTATACATAGCTTCTCCTTTCTTGAATGCAGGCCGCTCGACGCGGCGTGATTTCTGTTTCTTCGTTTGGATTCGGCTAGCCACTTGGTGGTCAACCGCTCCACTAGCAATTAGAACACAGCAGATAAATCATGTCAAGTGAGACTAGGTGGATTTACCTAGTCCCGATTTTTAGGTGGAAATCATGGGCTTTCTCAATTGGCTACGCGGCAGCAACAATCACCAGGTTGCGGATCATGCGATTGGGTCGAGCTATTCGTTCTTTTACGGCACGACTTCCTCTGGGCGTCCGGTGACCGAACGTAGCGCGATGCAGATGACTGCCGTCTATAGCTGCGTGCGAATTCTGGCTGAGGCGATAGCCGGCCTACCCCTGCACGTATACCGTTACAAGGACGGTGGCGGCAAGGAAAAAGCCCTCGACCACCCCTTATACCGGCTGTTGCATGATGAACCTAACCCCGAGATGACGAGCTTCGTGTTCCGAGAAACGCTCATGACGCACCTGTTGTTGTGGGGGAACGCGTTTGCTCAGGTAGTGCGTAACGGGCTCGGCGAAGTGATTGGGCTGTATCCGCTGCAACCGAATCGGATGAGCGTAGGCAGGGATCTGGACAGCAAGGCTTTGTATTACGAGTACCAAACTAGCTGGGACGAACCCGCAGGAGAGTACAAGACGATCCGGCTTACCCCTAACGATGTGCTTCATGTTCCAGGTCTTGGTTTTGATGGGTTGGTTGGTTATTCCCCGATCGCGATGGCAAAAAACGCTATCGGGCTCGCACAGGCCACCGAAGATTACGGTGCTTCATTTTTTGCTAACGGGGCGGCTCCTGGCGGGGTGTTAGAGCATCCAGGCACGATCAAGGATCCTTCTCGGGTGCGTGAGTCCTGGCAACAAACCTTCGGTGACGCTCGTAACGGCAACAAAGTTGCGGTGCTTGAGGAGGGGATGAAGTACACGCCGATTAGCGTGTCTCCGGAGCAGGCACAGTTTTTAGAAACACGGAAGTTTCAGGTGGCCGAAATCGCCCGAATATTTCGTATCCCGCCCCACATGATTGGTGACCTCGAAAAATCTTCGTTTTCCAATATTGAGCAGCAGAGTCTCGAGTTTGTGAAATACACGCTTGATCCGTGGGTAATCCGCTGGGAACAAGCCATCACGAAAACTCTCTTGAACCCGCGTGAAAAGCAGCAGTTGTTTGTGAAGTTCAACGTTGAAGGGCTGCTGCGCGGGGATTACCAGTCTCGTATGGAGGGCTATGCGGTGGCTCGTCAAAACGGGTGGATGAGCGCTAACGATATCCGCGAGTTAGAGAATCTTGACCGCATCGATGAGGTCGATGGTGGGGATCTGTACCTGGTAAATGGAAACATGCTCCCGCTTCCTATGGCTGGGGCTTATGCGGGCTCCCGACAAGCCGAAGAAGGCGAGTCTGGTGATGAAGTGCCTGAAGAATCTAAAGAGAATCAACTATTGAGGAGGAGAATGTGAAGCGTTTTTGGAACTGGCTGACCCCACAGGCAAGTGACCCGAATAGTGATGGGGGTGAAAGGGTTTTGCGTATTAACGGGGTTATCGCTGAGGAATCATGGCTAGATGATGACATAACCCCAGCGGTTTTTGCCTCGGAGTTAAGCGCGGGGTCTGGGCCGGTCACTATCTGGTTGAATTCGCCTGGCGGTGACGTAGTGGCAGCTGCTCGTATTTATAACATGCTGCTGGATTATCCCGGTAAAGTCACGGTGAATATTGACGGGATTGCGGCATCGGCGGCATCTGTGATTGCTATGGCGGCGTCCACGGTGGCAATGAGCCCGGTTTCGATGCTCATGATCCATAATCCCGCCACGCTCGCTATGGGCGATAAAACCGAGCTGTCGCGTGCCCTCGACATGCTCGAATCGGTCAAGGACTCGATTATCAACGCCTACCAGCTAAAAACCGGGTTGTCCCGGGCGAAACTTTCCAAGCTCATGGATGCCGAGACATGGATGGACGCAACAGCTGCTATCGACTTGGGGTTCGCAAACGAAATCCTCACCAGTAAACAGGGCTCTACTCCAGACAAAGACGACGAGCCCACCAAGAAAAATCCCGACAAGGGTGATGATCCTGGTGATGGCGAGGATGAAGAATCGGTGAGCAAGAAAGTACCGGGGCGAGCGAAAAATGAGCGTGGCGTGGTGTTTTCCAGAAAGGTTTCAGAGCAAAAACTTGTTGCCCAACTAGCTATGCACGGTAAAAGTGCTGCCCCTCCCGGGCCGCCGCCTCCTGTAAGTGAGCATCCGTGTTTAAAGCCCGCTGGCGCTTGTGGTCGGCGGGTTGTTGATTTATACGCCCATTTAACCAACCAACCCCATTAACTAAGAGAGGAAATATTCCATTATGACTACTGTTACTGATTTGTATACCCGGCGTGCCCAAACCTGGAATAAGGCTAAGAAGTTTCTAGATGAGCGGCGCGATAGCGAGACTGGCTGTCTAAACGCCGAGGATGACGCTACTTACGCCAAAATGGAGGCCGAGATTGAAGCCCTTAGCGGCGAGATTGCTCGATGTGAGCGAGCCGAACGCCTAGAAAACACTCTTGCCAAGGCGACCTGTAATCCCATCACTTCCGCTCCTGGAAGCGCCATGGGCGAAGACAGTAAGGTCAAGCCTGCCCGTGCTAGCACTTCCTACAAGCGGGCGTTTTGGGATGCGATGCGGCTTAACACCTCCCCTATGGAAGTAAGGAATGCGCTAAGTGAGGGGGTGGATTCTGAGGGCGGATACCTAGTGCCTGACGAGTTCGAACGCACCCTAGTGCAGTCTTTGGCCGACCAAAACATCATGCGTACCCTCGCCAAGGTTATTCAGACCACTAGCGGGGATCGTAAAATCCCTGTCGTGTCTACCCATGGCACCGCCACCTGGCTGGATGAAGGCAAACCATACAACGAATCCGATGAAGCTTTCACCCAAATCTCTCTGTCGGCGTTCAAGCTGGGTACCTTCCTGAAAATCAGCGAAGAACTGCTCAATGATGCAGCGTTTAACGTTGAACAATACCTAGCGAGCGAGTTTGCTCGTCGTATTGGATCTGCTGAAGAAGAAGCGTTCCTGGTTGGCGATGGTAAAGGTAAACCCACCGGCATTTTCAACCCAACCGGCGGAGCGGAAACTGGCGTGACCAGCGCCAAGCCTACCGACATTAGCGCTGATGAACTCATCGATCTGCACTATAGTTTGCGCTCCCCGTACCGGGCGCGTGCGGTGTGGCTGATGAACGATGCAACAGTAAAGACCGTACGCAAGCTCAAGGATGGTAACGGGCAGTACCTGTGGCAGCCAGCCCTGACTGCTGGAACCCCGGACATGATCCTTGGCCGACCCGTCTACACCAGTGTTTTTGCACCTGAGGTCAAAGCGGGGGCGCGCACAGTAGCGTTCGGTGACCTCGGTTTTTATTGGATTGCTGACCGGCAAGGCCGCTCCTTCAAACGCTTAAACGAGCTATTTGCAACCACCGGGCAGATCGGGTTCCTCGCCTCCCAACGCCTAGACGGCAAGCTCGTCTTGCCCGAAGCGATCAAGGTTCTTACCCAGAAAACCGCGGGATAAACCAAGCAAATAGTTAGGAGGTGGCAGCCATGAAAACAGACGAACTCATGGCTTTAGTCAAGCAGAATCTACTGGTCGACCATAGCGAGGATGATTCTTTGATTGCCTCGTTTGTTTTGGCTGCCACCTCCTATGCCACCGCTTACCAACATCTGCCCGAGGGCTACTACCAAACGCAGCCCATGTCGCAGGCAACCCGGCAAGGCATTATCATGCTCGCCACCCATTTCTACGAATCCAGAGATGGAGCAACCGCCGGGTTTTGGGCAGACAAAACCGATGCTGCCCGCGCCGTGTGGAACGCAGTAAACACCCTGCTACGCCTGGATCGGGACTGGAAAATCTAAAGAAAGGCGCGCTCTATGGCAACGCTTGGAAAAATGAGTGAGCACATCGACCTGATACAGCCAATGGTTACCAAAGACGCTGCCGGGTTCGCCACGACTGGTGATGAGGTTATTGCTTCGGTGCGCGCATATATGGAGGTGCGCCATGCTTCACCGGCTTGGGTTAACCGCGCCGCCTACACCAAAGCAGACCTGTTATTTAGGATCCGAGCAATACCCGGCGTAAAAATAACCGAGGCGATGCAAATCAGCTCCGCGCGTGGCAGGTGCGTTATTGATGCTGTTGAACCTATCGGCCGCTATGTCGAGATTTTAGCTCACCGCACCGAAGCAGAAGGAGCACCCTGATGGCTCGCGTACAAATCAAGCTTCCCAACGATTTCATTGACGCACTCGACTCAGCCAGCAACATTCTTGATAACTCCGCTGAGCAAGTACTTAAAGCCGGGGCTAACATAGTGGAGCCGCGTATGCGTTCTAACCTTTGTGCAGCAATCGGTTCGAATACAAAACAGCCCACCCGCTCTACCGGTCAGCTCGCCAAAGCGCTAGGAACCGCGCCAGTAAAAGTCAATAGCCGAGGAGACTACAACGTCAAAGTTGGTTTCGCCGAGAACCGAGACGATGGTAGAGCTAACGCACTAATCGCTAACGTTCTTGAACACGGGCGCTCCAACCAGCCCGCTAGACCCTTCCTAGCCCCCACGCGTTCACAAACCAAGCGAGCCGCAATCACCGCAATGAAACGAACCCTAGCCGCGCGAATCGAACAGGTGAAACCATGAGCGGGCTTTTAGAAAACCTAAGCCACATCGCTAAACAACTTGGGCTCGCCTATGCAGTCAGCTGCTACACCGATTCCCCAGCCCCAGACACGTATCTAGTGTTCACCCCGTTAACAGATTCTTTCGAGATCTTCGCCGACAACGCCCCAGGCGTCGAAATAGAAGAAGCCCGAATCAGCCTGTTCACGAAAACCAACTACTTAGCTCTAAGAGACCAGATCACGAAAGCTCTAATTAGCGCTCGCCTGGTTATCACAGGCAGGCGCTATATCGGATACGAGGCGGATACCGGTTTTCACCACTATTCCATCGATGTTTCGAGTTTTAGAGCCTGTCCTTAAGAGTTTGCAATGATTAGGAAAGTCAAAAATCCGATGAACAAGATCTCCAGGACTAACCCGATGACGTTAATGACTTTTTCGCTCTTTTCAGGCCAGAATCTGGCTAGCAGAGCAAAAACTACTAAGCCAGTAGCGGCTCCAGCAGTGTTCATTATGACATCGGTGATATCGCTGACCCCAATAGCGAAAACGTACTGAACGACCTCGAATGCCACGCTTGCTAAAAACGGTGGGAGCAATTGAATTAACCATGAGCGCCGTTTCAACAACATCCTCATGTACAAGCCAAACGGGATGAAAATAAGGAAGTTGACCACGATCTCATCAAAGAAGTTCGACCCGTAAAGATTCGCAGAATCTGTAAATGGGATCAGATTTAAGTAGCGCGCATGCCGCATGTCCAGTATGTCGTCAACGCTGGTGGCGAATTTGAACAGCACCATCCACAACAACAAGAGCAGATAAATCCCGAACACCGCATAGGTCAAGCATCGCTTTTTCTCTCTCATTCCCCAATTCTATCTCTCGATGACATCTAACGAAAATTACTACCCAAAAGGAGAAACATCATGGCAACTATTGGTTTAGACAAGCTCTACTACGCCACTATCACCGAAGACCCCACCACTGGTGAGGAAACCTATGCCACCCCGAAATCCCTCGCCAAAGCCATCAGCGCTGAACTCTCCGTGGAGGTTGCCGAGGCAATCCTTTACGCCGACGACGGGGCATCCGAGATCGTTAAAGAATTCAAGTCCGGGACGCTCACCCTAGGTGTCGATGATCTTGGTGCAGAAGCCGCCGCAGCACTCACCGGAGCCACCTTGGATGCCAACGGCGTGCTCATTAGCGCTAGCGAGGATGGCGGTACACCAGTAGCCATCGGTTTTCGAGCGGCACGTAGTAACGGAAAATACCAGTACTTCTGGCTCTACCGCGTCAAATTCGCCCTCCCAACCACGACCCTAGCTACCAAGGCCGACAGCATTACCTTCAGCACTCCGTCGATTGAGGGCACGATACTGCGCCGTAACAAGCCCGACACGCAAGGTCGTCATCCGTGGAAGGCCGAGGTCACCGAAGGCGCAGCCGGAGTCAAGGCAGAGACGATCACTGGCTGGTACAAGCAGGTCTACGAACCCGCCGCAGCCTCCACACCTAGCCGAACCAACAGCCACTAAAAGAAAAGGGAGACAGTAATCATGGGAAAGAAAACCGCAGCCATCAATACCGCTGATTCGTCCCGCAGCGCCACCATCACTATAGGTGGCGAGGATTACGAGCTGGTTTTGACAACGCGTGCGACTCGGTTGATTGCGCAGCGCTACGGCGGACTCGAACATCTAGGCGAAGCTCTCGAAACATCGGAAGATGTGGACAAGTCGTTGGGTGAGGTGATCTGGCTAATCACACTACTAGCAAACCAGTCAGTACAGATTCACAACCTCACGCATCCCGATGATCAGAGACCTGAGCTTACTGAGGATGCGGTGGAGTTGCTGACTGTTCCAGCTGACCTGGCCGACTACCGAACCGCCATCAGCCAGGCTCTGCAGAAGGGCACTCGTCGGGCTATCACCACCGAGACACCAGCCCCAAAAGACTAAACCAAGGCAGAATCCTAGACAGCGGTGAGGCGGCCTTCACCCGCCTGACCTATATCGGCATAGCCCACCTCAACCTCACCCGCACCGAAATAGAGCTGACTGTATTTGGTGAGCTACTCGACCTGGTGGACTGCTGGCGCATAGAGACCGGACGGGCTGAGCAGAGGCGTGTTTGGTTTATTGATGATGTGATTCCAGCAGGTATCTAGGCATTTTGTGTAGCGAGAGTTATTTTGAGTCCTAGGGCTTTCATGATTTTCGTGATAGCCGCAAAGGACGGGTTGCCGTCTTTTGATAGTGACTTGTAGAGGGATTCACGGTTGAGTTGAGTTTCTTTAGCTAGCTGGCTCATGCCGTGTGCCCTTGCAATGTCACGCAAAACCACCTGTACGGTTTTCGTATCACCGTCTTCGAGTGCGATAGCTAGGTAATCGTTCATTGCTTCTTGGCTATCGAGATATTTGCTTGCGTCGAACGCTGAAAATGTTACTTCCTTCATGACTGTTCCTCCCTTACCTGTTGTGCGAGCTTTTGAGCGGTTCGAATATCTTTAGCCTGGCTGGATTTATCTCCTCCGGCCAGCAGGAAAACCGTTACTGCGCCTAGTTGGGTGTAGTACACCCGGTAGCCGGGCCCGAAATGAAATCTCATCTCGTTAACTTTCTCGCCAACGGGTTTGATGTCTCCAATCATTGTTCCGTGTGCTTCGCATCGGGCTATTGCATGCAAAATGCGCCGCTGAGCATGTTTGTCTTTCAGCTCACCTAACCAAGCGTCAAACAAGCTACTGGAAATAATCTCCACACACCTAAGTGTAGCCTAAAAGCTACATGAGTCAAGAAGGGAAACACCTCTCATGGCCGACTCGTCTTTTGGCCTCAAGATTGGTTTGGAGGGTGAGCGGGAGTTTAAACGCGCGATCACCGACATCAACCGCGAAATGCGAGTACTCGGCTCCGAGATGAAGCTGGTCGCTTCCCAGTTCGACAAGAATGACCAATCTGCCGCAGCACTGACCGCCCGCAACCAAGTGCTGGGGCGTGAGATTGAGGCTCAGCGTTCCAAGGTCGAAACCCTGAGAAGTGCGTTGGAGAATGCTGCTTCTTCGTTTGGGGAGAACGATTCGCGCACGAAGAATTGGCAGATTCAGCTAAATAACGCCCAAGCCACCTTGAACGGACTAGAGGGAGAACTCAAGGAGAATAATGCTGCGTTAGCGAAGTTTGGTGATGAGGCTGACGGCGCGGGTGACGATGCTAAGGACGCTGCTAAGGATGCTGGCAGACTTGAGGGTGCGGTTGATGAATTGGGCTCTGAGATGGACGACACCTCAGGCAAGACCCGCATCTTCGGTGACGTGTTGAAAGCCAACATTGCAGCCGAGGCGATTATTGGTGGGGTTAAGGCTATCGGGCACGCCATCGCAGGTATCGCTAAAGGCTTCGGGGCGGCAATGAAAGACGGGGTTGAGTACAACGCCCGCATGGAGCAATACACCACATCGTTTACCACGATGCTCGGTGACCAGGCGAAAGCGCAGAAACTCGTCAACGACCTCAAGCTCGAAGCCGCCCGCACACCGTTTGGTATGGAGGATCTAGCCAAGGCCACCCAAACGTTGATGGGGTTCGGCATGAGCGCTGAAGAATCCCAGGTACGCCTCAAACAGTTAGGTGATATCAGCCAGGGGGATGCGCAGAAGTTCGAATCCCTCACGTTGGCGTTTGCTCAAATGAGCTCTACTGGCAAGCTGACGGGTCAGGATTTGAACCAGATGATTAACGCCGGCTTCAACCCTTTAGAGGAGATTTCCCGTAAGACCGGTAAAAGTATCGGTGAGCTTAAAGAAGAGATGGCTAAGGGCGCGATCAGTGCGGATATGGTTGCGGATGCGTTTGCTAGTGCCACAAGTGAGGGTGGCCGATTTTATGGGGCGATGGATGCCCAATCCAAAACCTTCTCTGGCCAACTAGCTACGCTAAAAGACGGGGTCGATAACCTTAAAGGCTTACTTGCTGGAGGTTTGACCACGGCTTTGGCTGGCACGGTGATGCCGATGGTTAATGGTTGGGTCGATGAACTCACGGACGCGTTCGAGACCGGTGGCGCACCGGCCTTTATCGACACCCTCGGAGAGATCTTGAAGGAAGCTCTGGAGTTTATTTCTAGCCAGCTCCCGCAAGTGGTGGATACCGGGATGAGTATCTTAACTGCTTTGTTGGAGGGCATTATCGCTGTTCTGCCTTCCTTGGCGGAAACTGCCGTGACGTTGATTGTGGCATTGGTGGAAGCAATTATTGAGGCGCTACCTTCGCTTCTTGAAGCGGCGGTGCAGATCATCGCCACACTCGTTTCGGGTATTGGTGAGGCGTTGCCGGAGCTGATCCCGGCAGCGGTAGAAATGCTGATGACCATGATCCAAGGACTCATCGACAACCTGCCACTAATTCTGGATGCAGCCATGCAGCTCATCACGGGCCTAGCTGAGGGTCTAATCGCAGCGATCCCGGTGTTGATTGAGGCTTTGCCGCAGATTATTCAGGGTCTGGTGGATTTCCTTGTGGGTGCTATCCCGCAGATCATCCAAACCGGCATACAGTTGCTTACCTCTTTGGTGAGTGCTCTGCCGGAGATTATTACCGCTATCATCGCAGCCCTGCCACAGATCATCACCGCAGTGATCAACGGCGTGCTGGGTGCGATCCCGCAACTGATTCAGGCTGGTATTCAGTTGTTTGTTGCTTTGATTGGTGCGCTACCGCAGATCATTAACACGATTGTCGCGGCCTTACCGCAGATCATTTCTGCTGTGGTATCGGCTATCGGTGGAGCTATCCCGCAGTTAGTGCAGGCCGGTATCCAGCTATTAACAGCACTGATTGGTGCGCTACCGCAGATTATTGGCACGATTGTCTCGGCTATCCCACAGATCATTTCGGGCATTGTTTCTGCGGTGCTTGGTGGTGTGGGCCAGATGATCAATGCTGGGGCCTCCTTGGTGTCTGGTTTGTGGCAGGGCATCCAGTCGCTGGCGGGCTGGTTGTGGGACAGGGTTTCTAGCTGGGTATCTAGCATTTGGGATGGGATCCTCGGTTTCTTCGGCATCCACAGCCCCTCCAAACAAATGGCGTGGGTCGGCGACATGCTCGTAGCAGGCCTAGCCGGAGCAATCACTAGTGAGGGCCATAAGGCAGCAGAGGCGGCCACCGACATGGCCAAAGACACCCTCGATGCAGTAAGCGAACTTAGCAGTGGCATTGATGTGCCAATCAACATCAACGACACGGACTTGCACCTACCGAATGTAGATCTGGCACCAGCAGCCATTCGACACCCCGATGTCAACCCATCACCAAATGAGGCTTCGCCTGTGGATGTGGAGGGCATCGTCGATACCACTGCGAGGCGGATCCTCGGTGCCTTGGATGTTCAGGTGGTGCTCAATGATGGGACACTCGTCGGCAAGCTGGCTCCGCGCATCGATGCTCAGCTCTCGCGGCTATCAAGACGCAACAACCTAATCATGGCGGGAGCGTGAGGCGATGTATGGATTTACTCTCGACCATAAGATCTCCTCGAAACAGTTGGGCTTGCGGTTCACCGCACCCGTAGAGATCCCAGCCGCCACACGGCGGGTAGACGATATCGAGGTGGCAGGTCGCGCCGGTTCTTTAACCCGGTTTGCTGGCTGGGACGATACGGAAATCAGTCTGCCGCTAGCAGTCCAGGGTGGCGTAGAGGCTTACCGGGCGGTGGCGTTTGCTCTGGCTAATGCTTCGACGGTTGGGTTTAGTGGCGAGCCTGGCTTGTTCAGGTATTTGAAGCACGTCGAGGTGTCGCCACTGGTTCGTGAGATGGGTTCTTGGGGCATGTTCCAGGCAGAGCTGACATGTGCCCCGTTTACCTATTTGGATGCCGGCCTGAAATCGGCCACGCTCAATGCTTCCGGAACCCTACTGAATCCCGGATTGTTGCCTGCTGATCCGGTCATCACTGTGTTTGGTACCGGACAGTTGGAGTTGACGATCAACAGCACCAAGCATGTGGTGGCATCCCCAGCTGGACAGGTGACACTCGATAGTGCCCGGTTGGTGGGGCACGTGGCTGGTAAAGCCCAAAGCGACGCCCTAACCGGTGCCTTCCCACAACTGCAACCTGGTATTAACCAAATCGAGTTCGGTGCTGGGGTCTCGAAGATTGTGGTGCAGCCCAACTGGCGCACCCTATAGCAGAAAGACCTATTGATGATTAGCGTCCACAACCGCGCCGCCCAGACTTTTACCGCCACTGGTTTGGCTGTTCTCGACCGCGAGATCATTGATCCGGTTGCGACAGAGGAACTAAACGGGGGCTTCACGCTGAGGTTTAACTATCCGGCAGACGGCCCGGCCGCCCAACATCTGGTGTTGGAGAATATCGTCGCAACACCGGCGCCTGGCATACAGTCTCGTCAGGGTTTCCGCATCACCGAGATAACCACCACCCTGGACGGGCTACTAGAAATCACCGCGCATCACGTGTTTTATGACCTGGCAGCAAACCTGATCGCCGACACCTATGTCGTCAACAAGACGGCTGCTGATGCACTAAAGCAGCTTCTTGATGCTACTAATAGCAAGCACGGGTTTACAGCATCTAGCTCCGACACCAACACTCGTGCTTCGGCTCGTATCGTGCGTCAGCCTCTAGCCGCCGCAATCCTAGACTCCAAGACAGACAATAGCTTTGTCTCGCGATGGGGCGGCGAACTGGCCTTCGATAACTGGCACATCCACCACACGCATAGGCGCGGTAAAGACCATGGTGTGGTGATCAGGGATCGTAAAAACCTCACCGGCTACGAAGCGGCACTGGATTACAAAACCGTGGTGACCCGGATTCTGCCAGTGGGTTATGACGGGTTGTTACTGCCGGAACTGTATGTAGATTCCCCACGAATCGGTGACTACATTGCTCCGCGTATCAAGGTCATCCGCTATGGGCAGGTCAAAGCAGTTAAGGATCCCGAGAAGCCGCGTGAGGACGAACTACCCTTGCCGCAAGCATACGAAAAGCTACGCCAGCTAGCTAAAGCAGAATACGCGACCCGTCATGTCGACCAACCGCATTGCGCCTACAAGATCTCGTTCGTGGATCTGGCTTCGACGAAAGAATATGAGGGCTTTCGTGACCTCGAAACCGTAGCCCTCGGCGACACAGTAACCGTCCGCCACGATAACCTCAACGTCGCACTCACCGCCAGGGTTGTTGCTTATGACTTCGACCCACTCGCAGGTGAATACATTTCGATTGAGCTAGGTAGCACCGCCTCTAAATTCACCGACATCACCCACACCATCACCGCTGCCCGCAGCGAAGCTAGCCAAGCCCAGCAGGCAGCAAGTATTGCGCTAGCTAGCGCGGATGGGAAAAACACCAACCACTACGGCACCACCCAACCGACAACCGCGCGCCTTGGTGATGTGTGGTTTAAAGACAATGGTGAGCAAGTAGGAATCTGGATATATAAGGCCACCGATACTGGTCAGCCCGGATGGATAAGTCTTGCCACCGATTTGAACGCGGCCGAACTGGCGGCGAACCTGCAAGCAGCTAAAACCCAGATCGCGCAAGCAAACGCTAGCGTTGAGCAAGTCCAAGCAAGCCTTAAACAAACCCAAAGCGAGCTAGAAAAAACCAGTACCGATACAGCGAATGCAAAAGCTCAAGCCGAAAAAGCTCTCAAGGATGCAACCAATACCCAAAATGCTCTAGAAGCGTTCAAAGTGCAGGTAGCAGATGAAACCAAAAACATTAACGCCTCCTTGACGATGGTTTCAGACAACGTGAACCTGAGAGTTAAAAGAGCCGAGATTATTACCCAAATCAATCTGTCGAATGAAACCGTGCTGATTGATGCAGCAAAAGTACACATCAGTGGGCAAACCTCAATCGATGACGCCGTAATCGGTACCGCAATGATTGCCGATGCGGCTATCACTAACGCTAAAATCTCTCAGCTATCCGCAGATAAAATAACCACCGGAACCCTAGCAGCTAGCAGGATCGCCGCCGGGAGCATCACTAGCGATAAGCTCACGATTGCTAACGGATACATCCAAACAGTAATGATCCGCGACGCTGCTATAACCTCGGCGAAGATTGCTTACATAGATGCCAGCAAGATCACCACTGGGTATTTGAACGCTGCCAGGATTCAGGCAGGCTCTATTAGCGCCGATAAACTCGCGGCTAACGCGATCCAGGTTGGATTGGCGGGGTGGAATCAGAATATTCGCATCAGCCCCACTCAAATCTCCTGGTATAACGGCTCCCGGTTGGAGGGAACAATTAGTTCTCGGGGTATGCAGTTTTGGTATGGCGACCGTTACGTCGGTGAGCTGTCGCGTGGTGGTAAAAAGAACAACGAAAACGTTCAGGGCATCTCCATGTCATTAGCCAACCAAGGCGACTACGTGGCATGGACGTATCAGGCACAAGCGAACGGTACCTTCTACACGTGCTTGACGCTGGATCCTAAAGGCAAGTTCTACGGTTCAGCCGGCATCCATTTAGGTTCTGATCTGCGCACAAACGGTTACAAGTTCTACACCAATGGAAACCGCTATGTCACCTTGCAGGACGTGTCTTTGCAGGGGCGTGGTACGCATCCGGGCTGGGTGGGGCCAACCGCTTTGTCGAAGGTTGTGTTTCATACCTACGACGTCATGGTTGTTACCAACGGCTCGTTCTACAACATGACGAGATTATTCGACCGGGTTGGGGATTTGATGAACCGCGTTAACGGAATACTTGGGCTATTGAACCAAGGCTGGATTTCTAAAATCACCTCCCGCGCTGATGGCTCCATCTCTTGGACTTATTTCGACAACACCGGCTACCAGAAAATGTCCACCAATCTCGCATGAAAGGAAACCAACATGAAAATTCTTCTTCCCAATGATCAGCTCGCCGCGGTCACCGAACTGCTGGCTGGCATGTCGCTGAAGCCAGCCGCCTCACGTGCGCGCACCAAACTACTGCATTTGGTACGTGAAGCATCTACGCGCTTCGGGGTCGACGAATACGAACTAATCAGCCAATACGCAACCCTCGACGATGCTGGCAAGCCCATCATCAATACCGATGGAACATTCAGTCTCGCAACCCCGGAAAAAGCGCAAGAATTTTTAGCGGCTAGGAGTGAACTTTTTGAGTCTGTCGTCGAGGTTTCCGGGCCCACATACGGCCGTCACCTAGCCGATATTAAAGCTCTGCTTGATGGCTATGACGGTGAACTATCGGGAGCAGCGGCGGAGGCCTTCGACGTGCTTTACGATGCCGTCGCTGACGCACTAGCCAAGGAGACTGACGATGAGTGAAGAACCGATTGTTTCTATTCCCTCTGATCCCACACCAGCACCACCAGCACAACCTACCGACGAGAAATCAGGTGAGGCGGCTCGCCCGCGTGAAGCGCACCTCGATCTAAGATTGCCGATTTTAGAAGTGCTTACCAACCCCAATCTGCCAGACCTATAACCTCAAAGGTTATAGTCTCCAGCTACTTACGCCTGCCAGTTTTGGTGGGCGTTTTTCATATTCATGCCCTACACGCAGTCGTGTCCGGCATTCTTTCACTTACTTTGAAAGGAACCATTCAATGAATATCAAAGCTATCTGGACTGGTACCCAAAGCGCAATCACCGTTATAGGTGCCTGGCTAGGAGCCTTCCTCGGTGGAGCCGACTCTCTGCTCTACGCCATCGTAGCCTTCACCATCATCGACTACGCCACCGGAGTACTAGCCGCAATAAACGCTCACCGACTCAGCTCCTCGGTAGGGTTTCGCGGTATCGCCCGCAAAATCCTAATCTTTGCCCTCATCGGACTAGCCCACCTACTCGATGTCCATATTCTCGGTACCCCCGGAGTGCTACGCACCGCCACCATCTTCTTCTACCTATCCAACGAGGGCATCTCCGTCCTAGAAAACGCTGCACTGTTAGGTCTACCAATCCCGGGCGGACTACAACAAGCATTAGACACAATCAAGCAAACCGGTCAAAACCATCCCGCCTTCAAAAACGGCTCAACACCACCCGCTCAGGCGAGCAATCCAGATAAACACTCCCCGCCAACCCCTCACGAAAACCAGACCAATCCAGGCAAATATCTACCCCAACACGCCCTCCCCGACGAAATAGAAAAACCATGAAAACCTGCATGAAAACAATTCTTAAATTCTTGGCGCTCCTAGCAGTCTTAACGCTACTTACCGCCGGGATCTGGCTCCTTTTTGCCATATTCCTTTCATGGATGCTGACCCCGCTTATCTACCTGATCGCACTTTTTATCCTGGCCACTGGCTAAACCAACCAACAAAGAAACGGAGAACCCAAAATGAAGAACTGGAACACTCTAGAAGCTGACCTGAACCTGCTGATGAACAAACACTTCACCAAAGGCAGACAAGGCCGATCCATCAACAAAATCATCCTGCACCACAACGATGGAAACCTTTCCATACAAGGATGCTGGAACGTATGGCAAACCCGACCCGCCTCCGCGCACTACCAAGTAGAAACCAGTGGCCGCATCGGTCAGCTCGTCTGGGATCGGGATACTGCCTGGCACGCGGGAAATTGGGTAGCCAACACCACCTCGATTGGAATCGAACACGCAGACGCATCCGCCCACCCCTACCGCATTTCCGATGCCTGCCTAGAAAATGGGGCGCACCTGGTCGCCGCGTTGTGTCACTACTACAAGCTAGGCAGACCAGTCTGGGGTAAAAACGTATTCGGACACCGCGACTTTTCTGCAACCGAATGCCCCGCATCCATAGCCGGATCCCAACACGCCGCTTACATGGCCAGAGCCAGCTACTGGTACGACCAGATGACTGGCAGCAATACCCCCGCTACTCCTGCGCCTGCGCCGAAGGCAACCACCACTGGTGACAAGAGCATCGATACGCTCGCACGCGAGGTGATTAATGGTTCGTGGGGTAACGGGAATGACCGTCACCAGAGGCTCACCGCTGCCGGGTTCGACTACGACCAAGTCCAGGCACGGGTCAACGAAATCCTTGGCATCACGCCCAAGCCCGCAGGCAAGTCCATCGAGACTCTTGCCCGTGAAGTGATTCGTGGGGATTGGGGTAACGGACAAGAACGCTACAACCGTCTCACCAATGCTGGCTACAACTACCAACAAGTACAAAACCACGTCAACCAAATCCTCAGCTAACCAGCAAATTAGCCCGCTGGATTCTAAGAGCCGCCTCAGCGAGACTTCACCGTCTTGCTGAGGCGGCTCTTTTTGTTTTCCCTGTTTATATTTCGTGCTTCTCGAAGCCCTCCTTATAGGAGGAATACGCGATGATTGACCCGATTCAAAAAGAGGCGATAGTAAAACTCAACCAGCAAGGGATGGCTGTGACGATGATTGCGCGACTTCTTGGGCTAGAGCCGAGCAGTGTTCGCAGTCATCTGGCACGAAACCCCCATAAGCGCCCACAAAACCAAGGTATGGAGGATGGTCGCTGGTGTCGTTGGTGCGGTGACCCCATAGCGACTCAAGCGACTGGCAGACCTGCATCTTTTTGCTGCAGTGAGCATAGGCGGGCTTGGTGGGCGGCACATCCCGAAGCGAAAAACCGTGACGCCACCTACACCTTCACCTGTATCGGCTGTGGCACCACGTTCACCGCGTATGGGAATAAGCATCGACGCTACTGCCGACATGAATGCTACGTAGCTCATCGGAGCAAGAAATGCCCGCGATGAGCGCACCCCAGTTTACTCGGGAAGCCACCTACCGAGCCACCATGCTGGCAGCCACGAAAGCAGCCAAGGCAGGGATACTCACCGATACAGATGTGAACCGCATTCGAGGTGGGCTGATAGCCCGCAATCTTCCTCCGATTGGGCGGCTGCATACGGCGCTAGTACTGGATAAAACAGGCGTTCAGAGTGATATATAGACACACCGGACTTGATACAAGGAGACGCGCATGGAGATCTGCAAACTACCACCCAAACCCGCCCAACTACGGCTCACGCGGGTGGCGGCGTATGTGCGGGTCTCACGCGAATCCGAGCGCCTCACTCACTCGTTCTCTGCCCAGGTTTCTTACTACAACAAGCTCATCACGAACACCCCGGGCTGGGAATACGCCGGGGTCTACAGCGACTACGCAACGACAGGTACATCTACCACGGGGCGCGGCGAGTTCAACCAGATGATCGAGCAAGCACTCGCAGGGAGTATCGACATTATTCTCACCAAATCCATCTCGCGGTTCGCTCGTAACACCGTCGACCTACTAAGCACTGTGCGAGCGTTGAAAGCCGCTGGAGTTTCAGTGCGTTTTGAACGTGAAAACATCGACACCGCTAACGCTGAGGGCGAAGTCCTTCTCACTTTACTAGCCTCGTTCGCGCAAGCTGAATCCGAATCTATCTCGGCTAATGCGAAGTGGGGCATCCGTAAAAAGTACAAGGATGGTCTGTTGCATTCGCGCCACCCCTACGGATACCGCTACCACCACGGCCAGCTCGACATTATTGAAGAAGAAGCCGTGATTGTGCGGCGTGTATTCAGCGAGTTTCTTGAAGGTATCAGCCCGGAGAAAACCTGCAAACAAATGAACCAAGAGGGTTTGCGTTCACGTGGTGGCGGCAAGTTCAGTGCCTCGGTGACCCGCGATTGGCTGGAGAACCCCACCTATATCGGTACCGCAATCTTGCAACAGTACTTCAGTGCTCACGCCGGAGATAACACACCGACTCTGAATCGTGGCGAGCTGGATAAATATATTGTGGAAGACTCCCACCCGCCGATTATCGAGCGTAGCGTTTTTGACGCCGTTCAAGCAGAGCTAGCCAGGCGGCGTGCCACGGGCGGACGCGGCTTGACCCCAACCGGTGGCAGTAGCGCTCTTACACACCGCATCACCTGCACTATCTGTGGCAGGAACTATCATCGGCGTACCCGCCGCTTGGCACACTCGACTTATAAATACTGGTGGTGCGAAACCGCCACGAAAGGCAAGGGCAACCCCTGTCATGCTCATCAACTACGAGAAGAAAACCTGCACACCATCATCAAGCGCCTACTTGGGCTTCATGCTTGGGACGACCAGCAGGTGGTTGATCGAATCGAACGGATTAAGGCCAGCCCGAACTGGCTCCTGACAATCCACCTCAGCAGTGGGAACACCACCATGATTAACTGCCGCACCGGTGAGGAGGTGACTGCCTGATGCCACGGATTACCACTATCCCTGCCACCAAACCCTTACACTCCACTACAACCACGATTAGCGGCCAGCAGCTACGCCGCGTTGCTGGCTATGCTCGCGTCTCCACCGACGATACTGACCAGGCGAACTCGTATGAGGCACAGGTGGATTATTACGAGCACTACATCAAAAACCACGACGGCTGGCAATACGTTGCTATTTACACTGATGAAGGAATCTCTGGCACTTCCACGAAACACCGGGAGGGATTCAACCGCATGATAGCTGACGCTCTCTCAGGAAGAATCGACTTGATCGTCACCAAAAGCGTCTCCCGGTTTGCTCGCAACACCGTCGACTCCCTCACAACGGTGAGGAAGTTGAAGGATAAAGGTGTGGAGGTGTTTTTCGAGAAAGAAAACATCTGGACCCTCGACTCCAAAGGTGAACTGCTAATCACCATCATGTCGAGCCTTGCCCAAGAAGAATCCAGATCTATCTCCGAGAACGTCACGTGGGGTCACAGGAAGCGTTTCCAAGACGGCAAAGTTTATATGCCCTACGGCAACTTCCTCGGATACGATCGCGGCGAAAACGGCGAGCCCGTAATCAATCCTGAGCAAGCCGAAACAGTGCGCCGCATCTACCGCCAATACCTCGAAGGCATGAGCATTCCACAGATCGCAGCCTCACTAGACGCTGACGGAATACTGACCCCTCGGCGTAAACACAAATGGAGCCACACCACCATCCACTCCATCCTCACCAACGAGAAATACAAAGGCGACGCACTCTTGCAAAAGCGTTTCACCGTAGATTTCCTCACCAAGCAGCGCAAAGCCAATGAAGGCGAAGTCCCACAATATTACGTGACCGGCTCCCATCCAGCCATCATCGACCCTGAAACCTGGGAACTCGTGCACTACGAGCTAGCAAAAAACACGAACCAAGGCCGACGCGAGCGTGCCTTCACCGGTATGGTCTACTGTACCCACTGCGGCTCAGCCTATGGCAGCAAAACCTGGCACTCCACTGATAAATACCGGGCTATCATCTGGCAATGCAACCACAAATTCTCCACACCCCACCCCGCCAAAATGCCGATCCTACGCGATAATCAGCTGCAAACAATCTTCCAAACAGCGCTCGCCCAGATCATCGAGCAACGCGGCCTCATCGACTGGAAACTCTTGCAAACCATACTCACCGACACCAGCGAGCTGGAAACCAAAGCTGCTGAGCAAGCTGCTGAAATCGAGATTGCCACGAAACTGATCGAGCAAGCTATCAACACGAATGCGCATCAATCCCAAAACCAAGACGACTACCACCAGCGCTTCAAGAAGCTGGAACAACGCCAGCGCGAAGCCATCGACGCCTACGAAGCAACCACGGCGGAGATTGAGCGTCGCACAGGCATCAAAGCCACACTCAACCACTACCGGCGCACCCTCACCACACTAGACAGTGTAGGCGACTTTAGCCCCGCTACATTCCACGCCCTGTGCCAACGCATCGAGATAGCACCAAGTGGCAAAGCGACCGTGATCTGGAAAGACGGAACCAGCACACCAGAGCAATAGCGCCAAAGCTCAGAAATCAAAAGCCAGCACCAATCATTTCAAGCTAAGCGTCATGTGGGTATTAACCCGGAAAAAGCGACTAAGAATTCTATTTCTTAATCGCCTTGTATCTTCAGTATTAAATTTTACTCAGCTCGACAAACTGGGAGTTGTATGTAGCAATTAATTTAAAGCAATTCTACATCAATATTTTCAGCATCAAAAATTTTCTTTACTTTATCAAAATCGCTGCTCATTATTGTTGCTTTCCTAAGATTTGGAAATTGACTTAATTCTGAAATAGTCACATTATTTAAATCGAAACAGTCATCTTCTCCATCCCACTGTGGAATTATATTCATATATACTTCATTTCCACCATCCATGTAGATTTGTTCCACATACTGTGCAAATTTCTTTGGAATAGAAATTTCTCTAAAGAAATTAAGGGCTGGTTCTATTACAGTATAACTGTCTGTATCTATCTCTTTCTCTTTGTATTTATCAGCAAAATCATAAATATCAAAACGAGGCTCTAATAAATTCAACTCATACATCAACACTTCAACTATAGCCAGTTTGAAATTCAAATTATCAAAGTACAATATTTCTTCTGTATTATTATCACTATATTCTCTCAAAAACTTTTCTTTTTTGACATCTTTTACTTTATCTAATTCAAATTCTTTTTCCCTTCCAAAAAGTCCGAATAAACCCATTCTCCTCTTCCTCCAATCATTATATTTAAGAACAATTTATTATTCAGTTAGACAAACTGGGATTTAAAGTTCTCTGATTATCCATTTAGCCTCTTGATTTTTCCTTGTTGCGCAACATCCACAAGGCATTTCTACCAAAGTTCCTATCGAATTATCTAACTCAAATACAGACTGTAAAGAAACTAGTTTAGCGTCCTCTGCTTCGTGTGTTTTTCCGCATAAGAATTGCCACATACCTTTTGTACTCACTTTTGGATACAAAAGTGTGAGTGCAAACAGAACCCCTCGGGTTCCGAGTTTTACTAGGTAAAACGCGGAAAACGGGGGGTTTCGTGCGTTCAGGGTGGGTTCGGGAGTAGAGGACGGGAGTTCAGTTGAGATGCTCCAGCGGGGATTCGGGTTAAGGTTTTCTTGATTAAGTGAGCCCCTTGGAAGATAATGGGGGGGGATTACCGTCTTGCTCCTTTACGTAACGAAGCGCAGGTTTTAGCACATCGAATGAAGATGGTCGAGAACTGGCGAGGAAGAGCAAAAGTATGGATATTTTGCAGCAGTGCCAGCAGTGGCATGAAGAAGAACAACACCAGAAAATCGTTGACGCGTTGGAGGCAGTTCCCGAGGCTGAGCGGACGGCGCAGATGGATATGGATTTGGCGCGTGCTTACAACAATCTGGCTGATGTTGGTGAGTTAGCGGGCATGAAGCTACTTCGCCGGGCGTTGGAGTTGATGCGACCACACGAAGGCGAACTGGGCGATACATATTCGTGGAATTTCCGCATGGGCTACGCCTTGTATTATCTGGATCAGGAGGGGCGTGCCCTGCTTTTTTTGGAGAAGGCTTTGGAACTGCATCCTGGTGATGACCCACGCTTCAACACCAGGCAGGAAATTGAAGAGCTTATCGACTCCTGTAAGCGCGTCATTGTGCTGCCACGATTTTCGCAGTGTTTCCGGGAGCGGGTGGAGGGCTGCTGGCAGGCTTTCGCCTCAGTGGAAGCAGAAATCCGTCAGGAGTTGATCGAGGATGAGGACCACATACGGGGCTCAGAAATCGTGGGTCGCGTTCACGATATTCTCGCCTTGGCTTTCGATGAGATTGCTATCGAGATGGGCTTTAACGGCGGAAAGTTTGAGTTGACCCTTACTCCAGAGGGCGACAGGGTCAAGTTGTTTGAGCTGGTGTATTTCCAGAACCACGCACCTAGTGAAGTATTGGCGCATTGGAATGTTGTGGTGGGTCGTCAGGCTTGTGGACGCATCGGCTTGCGCACTGAGGATGGGTGGGAGCTTAACGCCGATGATGTCCAGATCTGGGTGGAGCAGCTAGGAGAACACAGCTTCACTATCTCTACCTACTGCGAGAAGCTACTGCCGATGCTTGGCGAGGAAGAAGGTCGGGCGTGGTGGTTGATCTCCACGCTCACCGACCAGACGTTGGGCGAGATCTCACACATGCGTTACATTGACGGCTTTGACGTGTTGCGCGAACCGAAATCTGAACCTTCGATTCTGCTTTCTGAACTTCCGTCCAAACTGGCAGAAACAGGGATCGAACTCTCTGCCAATCCGCAAGCCTTGCTCGATTCCTATATCGGGTATGAGATGCAGCCCGATGAGGGTCCGGAGGCTGACTGGCGGTTGGACGTGATGGCTGGTTCTACGTGCTGCCCTCAGCTAATCAACGGCTATCTCAATAGCGATGATGTTTACGTGGATAATCTTCATTCTGACGGTGCGGTGGCAGGGTTCTTGTGTTATCCCTTGGAGTCTTTGCGTGATAACGAAAGCACTCAGAAGATTTTTGATTTTAGGGATTCTTTAGAAGCAGCGCTCACCAGCGGGGACGGCGCGGAGATTCTCACTCTTACTGGCGGCGCTACTGGACTGTACTGCGGCTATGTCGATTTCATTGCCTGGGATATCAAAGCAGTTCTTGAAAGAGCGCACGAGTTCTTTGAGCACAGCGAGATTCCGTGGGCTAATTTCCACACCTTCCGCCGCGCAACAGCCCCGGTAAACTTGAAAGATTAGGAACATGATTCGGCCAGTGAGGCGGAAGAAAGCGGTCGATTGGGTGAGTTTGCTGGCTCGGTGCTTCTTTCTGCTGCGCAGTGGGACAAGGAGCAGTTCATTCGCGACCTGTACGAGCAATGGGGAATCGTGGATCAGGGGTCGGATAAGTCCGAGGAAGATGACGATACTACTGTGCTGATGCAGGTTGATGATATGCGGCTTGTGGTGTCGTTGTTCGATTTCCGTATTCCCGATAATGAAGCCGAGCTTAACGCCGAGAACAACTACATGTGGCCGGAAGCTGTTGAGGTAGCGGGGGCGCATCAAGCGCATATCATGGTCGCTGTGTTGGGTGAGGAGTCTAGTCTTCTCGAAAAGGGCAAGCTGTTTACCAAAGCGCTGGCCGTGTGCTGCAAACAAGAATATGCCACTGGTGTTTTCACCAGTGGAGTGGTATTTGAGCCTCGCTTTTATGAGGGCTTTGCCGAGATGATGAAAGAGGAAGATCGCCTACCCATTTACAACTGGATTTGGTTCGGTTTGTATCACAACGAGTGCGGCATGAACCATCATCTTCATCATGTGATACAAATAAAATTGGTTCATCTCTATTTATTACATGACTACATAAAATAGCTGCTGTATTTGGCTCATCATAAAAAAGGAAATTTCTGCTCTACAATTTTAGCATTTTCAATTCATTTTCTTTTCCGAAAAAACCGTCTATTATTTCATCTGCAAGATAATATTTATTTTTAAAATGTGTTACGATAGCTAACTGAAAATCATTAAATACGTCATCATCTCTGCAGAATGTTTCTGAACTCACGTCTAAAATAAGATTATGCAATTTATTATAATCGTACAAAAATTTTTCTGATAATTCTTTTTTTGAAACCTTTTCTTCATTTGGGAAGTTTCCGCTTGCTTTAATTTCAAATGGATACACTTTGCTACTTTTTTTCGTTTTACGAGATTCAACTAATATACAAGTTGAGCCATATGTTACAACAATCCCCGGTGTTGTGTCTCTAAATTGTGCATATGAAATATGATCCAGCTCATCTTTTTCCATAGCATTTTTTATAACTAATTCTTTTCTATAAGGATTATGGATATTCCAACTAAATTTGTTTTTATAATCTGTATATTCACTTATAATATGTAATATATCAGCTAAAGAATATTGCATCGGCAAATACATCGATAACCTAGCTTTATTATGCTTATCGTATAAGCAAAAAGTTATATATTTTGTTATTATACTTTTCATCATTCTCTCTTTCCAGTTCTTCGGTTTTTAACTTTGGTAGAAGCTTCAAAACCTTTGATCTAACTGAACTATTTACCTCTGCCATTATTATGACACGAGACCCAGCACACCAGAGCAATAGCAGCAAAGCTCAAAACCCAAAAGCCAGCACCGATCATTTCGGTTGCTGGCTTTCTATTGGGCTAATGCCCATTTGGGTATTAACCCAAAATATCCCCAAATTTAGGTATTAGCCCCAAATAGAGGTTCCAGCAGATAGCTATTAGAGCCACGCAAAACAAAAGGGCTGACCAACGTTCAGGTAGTCAGCCCTATTTTTATGCTTTTGAGCAGGACTTTTAGATTTTGCGCGCGTTTTCAAATTTTGCGCGCACCTTTGCGCAAAACCCTAGTTTTGCGAAATTGTATCAACTCAGTGTGCTCGTAGTGGAGCTAGCGGGAATCGAACCCGCGACCTCTTCCATGCCATGGAAGCGCGCTACCAACTGCGCTATAGCCCCGAAAGCTATGTCCCACCTTCACAAGCCTGTTCGGTAGGCACCAGATAACTTTAACTAACACTTAGCCTTTACTTCAAATCGCCCGTCTGTGTATTCCGACATAATTGTTATTCTCGCAGCTTACGCGGAGCGCAACCAGTTAAGCCAGAGAAGGTAGCGCCGAACCGGGAACCTCGGGGGCTCCGATATTGTGTGAGACCAGACGCCATCCAGGCTTACGCGAGTAAGGAATCACCGTGGACCAGTGGCAATTATCTAAACCTCGCAGTCCCTGCCAGGCCAAAGGATCTAAGCCTAGAATCTTCACCAATCCCTGCGTCAAAGCTGAACCGTGAGATACCACCACTAAGACGCCCTCTACCTCGTCAAAATGGTCACTAACGCATTCGGCAACCCGGGAACCCACTTCACCACGCGACTCTACCCCCGCCAAGGGACATTCCCCGGTTCCTCGCCATTCCTCATAGCGCGCCGCAAAACGATCTTGCAGTTCTTTCACCGAAAGACCCTCAAAATCCCCAAAGGCACGCTCGCGCAGGCGCTCATCAACCAGAAAATCAACGCTCCCGCCACAAATATCAGCCAATGCCTGTCCCGTATCCTGCGCTCGCCGCAAATCAGAACATACGATCCGCTCAGGCTTGAGTTTAACTAGCTCTTCCGCGGCCGCCGCTGCCTGGGCTATTCCCACCTGGTTAAGGGGAATATCCACCTGTCCCTGTACCCGTCCTTGCAGGTTATAGTCAGTTTGACCGTGTCGCCAAAGAACAATCTTCTTCGCCATGAGTTACCTAATCTAGTCCTACAATCAAACTTGCAGCATCCTGCGGCGGTTTTTGGGCAGCTATCCGAGCTTGCTCCGCCTGGGCTGCCTCCTCTAAATCAGGCAACTCGATTCGCGGACAATCATTCCACAGCCGTTCCAGCCCATAGTATTCGCGCTCTTCAGCCAAGAAAATATGCACGATTACCCCCGGAAGCTCCATCAGCACCCACCGGAATTCATCATTACCCTCAATAGTGGTCGGATCAGCACCCGCGTCGTGACAGGCATGATCTATTTCATTCATAATCGCGCGCGCTTGGCGGGGATTATCAGCCGAACAAATTACGAAAATGTCCGTGATAATAGTTTGTTCGTGAACATCAATCGCCACCACATCGGTCGCCAGTTTACTGGCAGCCGCCTGGGCAGCGATTTCAGCTAGTTGACGCGGGTCAAGCTTTTCGACCAAGAAGAACTCCTATATTTGAGTAACGGTTACATTATCTACGATACCGGCTTGCAAGATATCCTGCCCCATCGTTTGAGAAATCACTGGTCGATCCATAGTAAGCACCATTCCCAAAGCAATAATCAGCAAGATAGATAGCCTAAGCACCCAACGCAAGAACGTTTGGATAAACGTTAGCGGCTCTTCCTCGCCCTCCTCGTCAGTGGATTCTTGCCACGCCCCGGCGCGAGTGTCTTCCTGCTCCGGGGCCTCAGCTTTTTTTGCTTTCCGTTTCCGCTGCCACCACCGGGTTTTCTCCTCTTGAGGAGGCTCGCTTTCGGCGGAAGTGGGCGGGGCATCACTCGGTTTAGCTTCCGCGGATTCGGTTACCGTCGCCGCTGTCGGGCTGGCAACCACAGCCGGAGCCGTTAGCGGGCTGGCGGCAGTAGCCGTAGCGGCTGCAGGCGCCGGAGCTGGGACTTGGGGCGTCGGAGCCGCGGACGGCGTATAAGCCGGCTGCGTTGCGGGCGATCCTGGCATGGTTCCCGGAGCCGGTGCCGGCGCTGGCTGCGCCGGCTGTGCTGCCAGAGGCGTTGCCACTGATTGCGTCACCGCAGGCGGCGCCACCACGTTACCCTGAGCAGGCATTGCGGGAGCTGGCGAGGCGGGCTGCACGCTGGGCGCGGAAGCGGCCGGCACCTGCGGAACCTGTGGCTCTACCTGAGCTGCCGCGGGAAGACCTGAAACCTGAAGCTGCCCGGAAGAAGTGACCGGAGGCGCCGGAGCCGGGCGCACAGATACCTGGCTGGCGGTATTCCCCGCAGAACCGGGCGCCCGGGAAGCTGCCGGGGCAGCCCTGGTGGTGCCTAACTTGCTTTGTGCCAAGGCCTGCTGGAATAACTCGGCAGCAGATCCGGCTTCACCGACAGCGAGATTTAACGGCGATAAGTTAGCCGCGCCGGATGCAGATTCCTGCGTGGAGGTTTGTGGGCTGGTCTGCGCGTTCGTAGTAGCGGCCGGCGCGCTCTGCCCTTGCGGAACCGGAGTCACCGGAGCTGCTACCTGCGGTCGCGCAGCCCCCGTCTGTACCCTAGCTGGGGAGGAAGCGGGGGTCGAGGTACCCGGCGCAATATTAGTAAGCCGAGGAGCCGGCATTTCCGGAGCCCGAACCGGAGCCGGAGCTGACCGAGTTGCCGCAAGATTCTTGCTGGTAGCAGCGAAAGCTAAACTATCGGCGAGCGCCCGGTCATCGGCCTCATCAGTTAGAGCATCAATCGGGCTTACTTTCACGGGTTGGGTGGTATCAGCATCAAGAGCCGCCCCCGTCCTTAGGGTGGAGGCAGAAAAACCTGCGCCGGCATTTGCGGAGGAATAAACCGGTTTACCGGTTCCACCAGGGGTATCTGCATAAATACGTGAAGGTGCCTGCGGTTGCTGCGCCCCCGAGGCTAGCGGAGTAGCAGTTGCCCCCACCTGCGGCCGCTCAGCCCCTGCAGGAGCTTGCTGGGGAGATTCCGGTTGCCGAGTAGGCGTCAGCGGCACTGCCGGCTCCTGCGGAACAACGCGAGGATGAGGCTCTACCAGCGAGTCTCGTGGCGAAGACTGCAATGGCACTTGCGGAGCCAGCTGCACCTCTCGAGGCAGCGGCTCTACAACCCGCGGCGTAGCATCAACCGGAGCAGTAGGGGCACTTGCTGGTGGTTGGGCGGCGCTCGCCTGTAGGTTTTGAAACGAAGCCAATAGCTCCGCCATTTTCTCGGCTTCAGATTCTTCTTCCGCTACCTGCGTATTTAAAACTCGTTGTTCCCGGCGTTGTTGCTCCCGGGCAGCAGTACGCAAAGCCTCCTGTTCGGCATCCTCTAACTTGCGTAAACGTTCCGCAGCCTCTGCCGCCAAACGTTCCTGCTCCCGGGCATAGGCTTGGGCTTCTTCCCGTTCTTTTAAGAGCCGCTGCAGATCAGCCTCTACTCTTTCTCGCGCTTCCTGCGCGACTTTCCGCATCTGCTGTTTTTCCCGATACTCTTGTACCCAGCTGCGTCCATCCTGGTCTGGACTAAGTGGGCGTTGTGCTTGCCGCTCAGTTGCTAATGATTCTTGCCGCAGCTGCCAAGAAATATCCCCCTCAACCTGGCTGAAACCCTCTTGGATCTGCCCCCATTGCGACTCTTGCGAAGGAGGCTGCGGACGGTAAGCTGGGCGACGCCCTCCGGTGCGGATCTCCTCCAGGCGCGCCAGCTGTTCCGCGATAGAAATCTGACCGTACTTCGAAATCGGCGAATAGGTCTGCTCCCCAGGGTTATTCGGAAAGTCTGCTTCGCTCATTAGTGGTTATCCTCCCGATAAAGACCATATTTCGCGATATATTGCACCACCCCATCCGGGGTCAAATACCAGATCGGCGCCCCCGATACCACCCGCTGACGGATGTCGGTAGAAGAAATAGCCATGGCGGGTACTTCCAACAAAGATACCCGCTCAGCAGGTAGTTCTTCGGTATTAACCCAGCGGTGACCAGGGCGGGTTACCCCCACGAATCGTGCCAATTCGAACAGTTCGTCCGCGTTTTTCCAATCCATGATTTTACGTAAGGCATCGGCACCGGTAATGAAAAACAGGTCACAGCCAGGCCGTTCTCGCTTTAAATCCCGCAAGGTATCCACCGTATAGGTGATTTCCCCGCGTTCAATATCCACTCGCGAAACGGTAAAACGTGGATTGGAGGCGGTAGCAATCGAGGTCATCAAATAGCGATGTTCTGGCACGGTAACCCGCCGTCCTTTCTTAAACGGCTGGGTGGCAGTCGGCACGAAAATAACTTCATCGAGGTCAAAGCGATGCTGCACTTCAGAGGCCGCCACCAAGTGGCCATGATGAATCGGGTCGAAGGTACCCCCCATGACCCCGATACGTCTGCCAGCGACGCCGATGCCTACCGCCATTAAATACCCCTTCTTGCCAGCTTTGCTGCTAGACCGGTAGCTTCAATCCTACCAAAGGTGAGCGAGTCCTAATATCCTTTACTGGTCTTCGTGACTTATGTAAATATTTTGTCCACGAAACCGGTAGCTTGACAGATTATCCCCCTAGTCAACGGAGGGATCAGTCCACAACCCCTGCTCGGCTTCCAAACGTAGATTCCGGCGAGCTGCTTCTTTCCCATCCATCATCTGATGGTATTGCTCGCGCCGCTCCTGGTTAGTACGCCGCGTCGATCCCTCTAGCCGGAGGTCTTGCCCGCGGGCGCCTAGCAGCTCGGCACCGGCGGATTGTAAAGGTTCAAAGTCAAAGATCACTCCGCCTTCCATTTCTCCGATAACTACCGTGTCTCCACTCTTGGCACCCGATTGGAGCAGCTCGGCTTCCACCCCTAAGTTGTAGAGTCGGTCTGCCAGGAAGCCGATCGCCTCATCATTGGCAAAATCAGTCTGCTTCACCCAGCGCTCAGGTTTTTCTCCCCGCACCTGATAAACCAGTCCTTGCCCAGTTTTTTGCTGTGTAACCGTAAAGCCGGAATCCCCCACCGCCGGTGGTCGCAACACCTGCAAAGGCTGAACTTCCCGTTCTGGCTCTGCCTGGCGCAGCCGCAAAACCATGTCTGCCAAGGCAAATACTAAAGCCTCCAGGCCACGACCGCTAACCGCGGAAACCGCATACATGGGCCAACCGAACTTAGCGAGTTCCTCCGCCTGTAGTTTTGCCATATCTGCGGCATCGGGAATATCCATCTTATTAAGAATGATTACCCGGGGACGTTCCCCCAAAGGCACATATCCCGAAACTTCGTCCAGATCGCTTTCATAGGCCGCCAATTCGGCTTCTAGAGCTTTAATATCATCGACCGGGTTACGCTCGGACTCCATATTCGCACAGTCCACCACGTGCGCAATCACTGCGCAACGCTCGATATGGCGGAGGAAGTCCAGCCCCAGCCCTTTCCCTTGGGAAGCTCCCGGTATCAGGCCGGGAACATCTGCTACCGTGAACCGTTCATCTCCGGCCTGTACTACCCCCAGGTTTGGCACCAAAGTAGTGAACGGATAATCCGCGATCTTCGGTTTCGCCTCGGAAATAGCTCCGATTAGGGAAGACTTACCGGAGGACGGGAACCCAACCAGCCCCACATCGGCCACCGATTTTAATTCCAAAATGAGGACGCGAGATTCGCCCTCTTCCCCTAAAAGCGCAAACCCCGGGGCTTTACGCTTGCGGGTAGCCAGCGCGGCATTGCCTTTACCGCCAGTGCCCCCGCGCGCTACTTCCAGGCGCGAGCCAGCTCCTTGTAGATCCGCCAAAATCTCGCCAGCTGCAGATTTAACTACCGTTCCGGGAGGCACCGGGAGTACCAGGTCTTCACCATTCGCGCCCTCCCGATTGTCTCCCATCCCGGGAGTTCCGTTAGTGGCTTTACGATGCGGCAAATGGTGATAATCGAGCAGGGTATGCGACTGGGGATCAACCTCTAAGAATACGCTGCCGCCGCGGCCGCCATCGCCCCCATCGGGTCCGCCCAGTGGTTTATATTTCTCACGCCGGACACTGACGCAGCCATTACCCCCATTACCGGCAGTCACATCGATTTTTACTCGATCCACAAAACTGGCCATGTTTACTCCTTAGAGCCAAGGCTGAAAAGTCACTAGCAACCGCCCGCTGGTCACTATACAAGTGTAGCGGGGTCGTCACCCGACCCCGCTACCTGTTAAAAGTATTTAGTTTACTTTAAGCCGAAATTACGTTTACGACTTTACGACCGCGCCGACGACCGAACTCAACGGATCCGGCGGCCAGAGCGAAGAGAGTATCGTCCTTGCCCATTCCCACGTTAGTCCCCGGGTGATACTTGCTTCCCCGCTGACGAACCAGGATTTCCCCGGCGTTGACGCTTTCTCCACCGTAACGCTTGATCCCCAGGTACTGCGGGTTAGAGTCACGGCCGTTAGAAGAGGAACCTAGTCCTTTCTTATGTGCCATTTTCTTTTCCTTTCTTGCCTGAGGTTAGGCGATCTTAGTGATCTTTACCTGGGTCAGCTTAGCGCGGTGGCCCATCCGGCGAGTATATCCGGTCTTGTTCTTGAACTTCAGAATCCGAACCTTCGGACCTTTGGTCTGTTCCAAGACTTCTGCCGTTACCTTGATTTTCTCTAGATCAGCGGCGTCGGAGGTGACTTGGTCACCGTCAACTACCATCACTGGCTTGAAATCGACGGTGTCGCCAACCTCTGCTGCCAGCTTGTCGACGACGACTACATCCCCGACGGAGACCTTTTCTTGACGGCCGCCCGCCTTGACGATCGCGTAGACCACTTTGCTGCTCATTTCCTTAGTCACGTACATTTTCTTGTGTCCGGAAAACCGAACCCAGCCGGTCGTCCAGACAACCAGCACCGACTAACCAGGGTAGTCGATACCGGCGGCGTTTTTCAAACAAAATCCCTGTCCAGACAGTGTGTTATCTGCCACCGCTAGTTCAAGGAATCATTTGAACTGCCTATGCGGCAAACTGCAGGGCAGCTGCCGTATGGGGTGGCTGACGGGGCTCGAACCCGCGACCTCCTGGACCACAACCAGGCGTTCTACCAACTGAACTACAGCCACCATCTGTCGCATAGCGACGAATACCCACTTTATCTAACCGGGGGCCTCAGATGAAATTATTGCGACGCTTGCGGGCTATGTATCCGCTCACATCTACTATCCTTGCAGGTAAGAATCTTGCTTTACCAAAAAACGCGGTTACAAATTGCGTCAGCGAAAGTAGCAATGCCGTCCTCACGAGTACGCAAGTAAAGCGAACCATCGACCGGGGACACTTCCATTAGGTAATAGGAACCTTTTCCGTCAGGAACAATATCAATACGCAAAAACAGCAGCTGTTGATCGTGTCCCAGGCGCTGTTTAATCATGCGATGAATAGCTGACCGTACCTTTTCCCCGAAAATCCACTCTTCGGAGTTTGGTTGCCGGTTACCGGTAACTGTTTCTTGTGCCTGCACCTCAGTGGTATTGGGATTGGTGAGCATAGCGGCCTTTTCTACCGAGTGTGATAAAACTCCGTTCATATAAACCAAGGAGTATTCACCGTGCTCATCAACTTCCGACAGGTAACGCTGCACCATAACCGAGCGTCCCTCTTGGAGGAGACGATTGGCGTGAGTTACTGCCGCCATCCGCGCCATACCGTTATTGGCGTCGTAACGTCCCATTTCTCGGCCGCCTGAGGAGACTGCCGGTTTCACCACGAACTCCCCATACGCCGGGAACCGGGTGTGCACTTGGTGCTTGCTGAGATGTTGTTCTGGCTCTAACCAGGTAGTAGGAATCACGGGCACCCCTTGCTCTTGCAGATTGAGCAAGTAGTGTTTATCGGTTGCCCACTCGGTAACATCCGCCGGATTCAACAGGCGAGGAACCTGGTGCGCCCACTCCACAAACTCTTCCCGGTGACTAGCGTAATCACGTACAGTACGGATCACGCACACCCCCGCTTCTTCCCAATCCACGTGAGGATCGTTCCAGATTGCAATCCGAGCGTCGACTCCCCGCGAGTTCAGTTCATCAACTAGCCCGGCCTCGTCCTCGGATAGCTCCGGATACTGCGCACAAGTCACTAAGGTAACGCGTTTTTTCGCCATATCTCCAACCCTAATTGTTCTGCTCGTCATTAGCCTAGGAAATGACCCTATTCTTTTGAAATAACTTATCTCAATCCCACTGGACGCGATAACGCCAAAGTAATCAGTTCCTCCATCAACTGCGAATACCCAATGCCCATATGTTCCCACAGCTTAGGATACATAGAAAACGGGGTGAATCCGGGCATGGTGTTAACTTCGTTGATGACTACCGCATCTTTTTCCGGATCAACAAAGAAGTCCACTCGTGCCAGGCCCTCACACCCAAGGGCTTCAAAAGCTTGGGCAGCAATCTCGCGCACCTGAGTAGCCAAATGCCCGGGGATCTTTGCCGGGATCTCTAAGCTGACGGTATCTTCCCCAAAATATTTGGTTTTATAGTCATAAAATGGCACGTCATCACCCATGGCGATGCGTCCCGGCTCGGTGGTACGAGGACGCCCGTCTGCTCCCTGCAGCACCGCACATTCCACCTCGATACCGGTAAGTTCTTGTTCTACAATCACCCGCGGATCTACCGCTTGCGCCTTGGTGATCGCTGCTTCTAGGTCAGCAGCGACGCTAACCTTGGTGATCCCCAGGGAGGAGCCAGCCCGTGCCGGTTTCACAAAAACCGGCAACCCCAGGCGTTCTAGACGCTCAATTACCCCAGCACGGTCACGCTTCCACTGCCCGGCGGTTACGGTTTCCCATTTTCCGGCCGGCAGCTCGGCCTCATGCAAAAGCACCTTAGTGGTGGGTTTATCCATCGCGGCCGCCGATGCTAGCACTCCGCATCCCACATACGGCAGATGCATCATTTCTAACAGTCCCTGTACGGTTCCATCCTCACCGAAAGGTCCATGCAGCAGCGGGAATACTACGTCAAAGTTGCCGAGATCGCTCAAGGAAAATTCTGACCCCAGCTGGGTGGGTAGGCTCACCACGTGTCCATCTCCCGGGGATAAGAACAACTGCCGATTGGCAGCAGGAACTTCCGCGACACCGGTATCGGATATCTGGAACTGGTCGGAACTAAAATCTATCGGCACCCACTGACCCTGCGGGGTAATCCCTACGGTGACGACCTCGAAACGGTCATGATCGATGGCTGCTACTACCCCGGCAGCGGTCGCACAGGAAATCCCATGCTCCCCCGATTCTCCCCCGAACAGCACTAATACCCGAGGTTTACTTTGATTATTTTGCGTCACGGTTGATCCTCTCTATACCATTCGCGCACTGGGGCCATCAGTTACCCGCGGCCCGGCAGTCAAAGATACTAACGCTTCTTCTAAGCTTTGTTTCCCGCTAATCACCCGATAGGCAGCCGAGTTGATCGGCATAGAAACTCCACGTTTATGCGCTAAATCGCGCACTACCGGGCAAGAGCGGGCTCCCTCAACCGTACCTACCGAAGCCTCCAAGGCTTCCGAAACGCTCATCCCTTTCCCCAGACGATACCCAAAGGAAAAGTTTCGTGACGAGGACGAAGAACAGGTAGCTACCAGGTCGCCGAGCCCGGCAAGTCCCAGGAATGTCTCTGGCTGGGCACCCATCGCTACCCCTAAACGCACCATTTCTGCCAGGCCACGCGTAATCAGGAAAGAGCGAGAATTAACCCCTAACCCCAGACCATCAGCAGCCCCTACTGCCATGGCGATAACATTTTTTACCACTCCCCCAATTTCTACCCCAACTATGTCCTCAGCCACGTAAGGGCGGAAATAATGGGTGTGGATACGCGATGCCACCAGCCCGGCGCGCCAGGTATCTTCCCCCGCAACCGCCGCTCCCGTAGGTTCATGACGGGCAATCTCACCGGAGAGATTCGGCCCGGACACCGCCACTATCCGGGACGGGTGAATCTCGCCAGCCTGAGCGATTACTTCGGTCATGGTTTGCAAAGTGCCTGCTTCTAGCCCCTTTACCAGCGATATCACCGTGGCATTTAGGGGGAGGAAGCTCCGAACTTGCTGGAGCAAAGTGCGTACCCCGTTGGAGGGGATAGAAACCACCACCATTCCGGCGCCCTGACATACCCATTGCAAGTCGCTGGATGCCTTAATCCCTTGCAGAGTTGTTCCCGGCACGTAGCGCGGATTTTCCCCCGCATTAATTTGGGCAGCTAGTTCTGGTCGCCGCGCCCAGATCCGCACTTCATTGCCGGCATCCGCTAATATTTGGGCAAATACTGTTCCCCAGGCACCTGCACCCAGCACGGCGACTTTGCGAGCCGCAGAGGTGGCCATTATCAGTTATCCTCCTGCGTTGCCGGATCAGCGGCGTTAGATGCAGCTGCTAAATATGGGTCAAGCTCTCCCAGGCTGCGCGCGGTTACCAGCTTTCCCGGATGATCTGCCCGCCATGCCTTAGCGGCTATCCCTAACTGTTTCTTCGAAGGCATCCGGGCAGATTTGCGATCTAAGGGACGGTGCGGCATTTTTGTGCCCCGAATTTCTTCCACCCCGCGGCAAATCGCCTCTTCGATTCTTTCGGTTGCCTGATACCAAACTTCTGGTTCTTCAGCCCGGTCATACAGATCCGATAGGTCAACTTCCGGCAAGGCCTTAACCCAGACGTCCTTTTTACCTTTCAGATTAGGGCGGCGTCCATAGCGATCAAGAACGTCTTGCGCCCCCCATTGCACCACGGGCACCAGCGGAACCCGGGCGCGCAGCGCCATCCGCGCTGCCCCCGTTTTCATCCGCATCGGCCAAAAATCGGGATCGCGAGTCAGGGTTCCCTCCCCGTAGACGGTTATGCATTCACCGGCTTGCAAGCCCTCAATCGCAGCCGCTAAAGCATCTCGGGAGTGGGTAGATTCCCGGTAAACCGGGATTTGCCCAGTGGAACGCATAATCGACCCCAGGATCGGAACTTTAAAGAGTTCCTCTTTGCAAAGAACCCGCACCGGATAGCCGGCGCTGGTCATGAAGTGCATGAGGGTCATGGAGTCGAACTCGGAAATGTGGTTGACTACCGCTACGAACCCGTCTTCTTTGGGCAGATTTTCCTGCCCTTCCCAATGCCGGCGGGTAACCGCCCCTACCGGAACGCGCGCCACGCGTACACAAAACTTATAAAAGCGAGAAAACTTACCGGCCATAGTTACCCCTTATTTTTCCAGCTTGACTTGCGCACCTAATGCACCCAGTTTAGTAAGGAAATGCTCATATCCGCGGCTAATCATATCGATTCCCCGCACCGTAGATTTTCCATCAGCCGCCAGTGCCGCGATCAAATGAGAGAATCCTCCCCGCAGGTCGGGGATAGTAATATCGGCACCATGCAGCGGAGTCGGCCCAGAAATTGCCGCCGAATGATAATAGTTTCTTTGCCCGAAACGGCAGGCCAACCCGGTTAAACATTCCCGGTACAGCTGGATTTGGGCTCCCATTTTATTTAGAGCCTTGGTAAAACCAAAACGCTGCTCATAGACAGTTTCATGCACGATCGACAGCCCCTGTGCCTGGGTGAGAGCCACCACCATAGGTTGTTGCCAGTCAGTCATAAAACCAGGATGTACATTGGTTTCTAGCACGATCGGTTTGAGTTCTCCGCCCGGATGGTAGAAGCGAATCCCGTCAGGTTCGACCGAGAACGCGCCCCCCACCTTGCGGAACATGTTTAGGAAAGTAATCATTTCCGGCTGAGAAGCGCCCTCGACAAAAATATCGCCGTGAGTAGCCAGAGCCGCAGATCCCCAAGAGGCCGCTTCGATCCGATCTGCCAGGGCGGTGTGGGTGAATCCTTCCAGATTTTCTACCCCTTCGATCCGGATAGTGCGATCAGTATCTACGCTGATGATCGCGCCCATCTTTTGCAGCACATTGATCAGATCCATGATTTCCGGTTCAATGGCGGCGCCTCGCAGCTCCGTAATCCCCTCGGCTTGCACTCCTGCCAGCAGGGTCTGTTCAGTGGCTCCCACTGAAGGATAGGGCAGTTCAATAACCGCTCCCCGCAGCCCCTCCGGAGCGGCGATATGGATACCCGATTTCAGTTTGTCTACCTGGGCTCCGAAAGAGCGCAAAATAGACAAGTGGAAATCTATTGGACGATCCCCAATCACACATCCCCCCAAATCCGGGATGATGGCTTCGCCTAGGCGGTGCAGTAGCGGACCACAAAATAGAATCGGAATCCGTGACGATCCCGCTAAGGTGTCGATACTGGCTACCTGGGCGGCCTCTACATTAGAGGGGTCGATAAGTAGCTGTCCGCTGCCCGAATCGTAGTCGGTTTTCACCCCGTGCAGTTCCAGCAAACCGCAAACGATATCTACGTCCCGGATTAGGGGAACATTTTTCAAAATAGAAGGGGTAGTGCCTAGCAGCGCCGCCACCATCGCCTTGGGGACAAAGTTCTTTGCCCCTCGTACCTTTATACGGCCTGTCAGCGGATGTCCGCCTTGCACTTCTAGAACCGGTTCCACCTGTTATTTCCCTTTCCGCTTTCCTCAATATGCCCAGTGTACCCGCCCTCGCACTTGCAGGCAGACACCTGGCAGGAATTGCGCTTTGGGCGAGGGGAATCGCACCAAAATATCCGGTAGCGAATACCGGGAGTGGGAGAGGGAACTCCCGGTACCTTTCACCAGGGGAACCAGCGTCACTGAGGGGCTCCGAAAGCTACTTGACCTCAGGGATTCCTAGCGGAACTTCGCGCGCAGATACTACCTCGCGCGGTGGTAAATGTTTCGCAGGTAGGGTGCGGGGCAAAAACTTTGGCCGCGCTGCTTCGAAAGCACTAATGGCGTCCTCATCTCGCAGGGTGAGGTCAATATCGTCTAACCCCTCCAGCAGGCGCCAGCGGGTATAACTGTCGATTTGGAAACTGCACGAAAAAGCCCCGCAGGTAACGCTTTGTTGCTCTAGATCCACGGTAACGGTGCTACCGGGTTCTTCCTCTAGCATTTTCCAGAGCGTCTGGCAGTCTTCCAGGCTAATAACCCCGGCCACCATGCCATCTTTTTCGCAGTTACCGCGGAAAATATCGGCGAACTTGGGGGCCAAAACCACTTTGAAACCATAGTCTCGCAGCGCCCAGACTGCGTGTTCCCGGCTGGATCCGGTACCAAAATCTGGACCGGCTACCAAAATAGATGCCTTCTTGAAGGGAGCTAGATTAAGCACAAAGTCTTTATCCTGCCGCCAGGCCGCGAAAAGCCCGTCCTCAAACCCCGTTTTGGTCACCCGTTTTAAGTAGACGGCAGGAATGATCTGATCGGTATCAACATTCGAACGGCGCAGCGGTGCCGCAATACCAGTATGGGAGATAAATTTTTCCATCATTTAATCCTCTTTCCTGGTGGTTACTTCCGGTAAATCCCGCGGACTTGATAAATGCCCGGTCACCGCAGTGGCGGCCGCAATCGCCGGGGAAACCAAATGGGTACGAGAGTGCTTACCTTGTCTGCCTTCAAAGTTCCGGTTCGAGGTGGAGGCCGAGCGCTCCTTCTCCCCCAGCTTGTCGGGATTCATCCCTAAACACATCGAACAACCTGCGTTGCGCCACTCGGCCCCGAAGCTGGTAAAGATTTTATCCAGCCCTTCGGCCTCGGCTTGGAGCCGCACCCGCGCAGACCCGGGTACCACTAATACCCGCACGTCCTCAGCTTTTTTACGTCCGCTCCAAACCTGGGCTACGGTGCGTAAATCTTCGATGCGTCCGTTGGTACACGAGCCTATGAAAACTGTATCCACCTTAATATCGCGCATCGGGGTGCCCGGGGTTAGTCCCATATAGGCTAGAGAGCGCCGGGCAGCGTCTTGCTCACTATCGGTGCGCAACTGCTCAGGATCAGGTACTTTCCCGCTCAGCGGCACCCCTTGCCCCGGGTTAGTTCCCCAGGTTACGAAAGGTTCGATACTTTCGGCGGGAATCGTAACTTCCCGGTCGAACTTGGCATCTGGATCAGTACGCAAACTCTGCCAATAGCGGGTGGCGGTTTCCCACTGCTCACCGCTAGGGGCATGAGGACGTCCTTTAATATAGTCAAAAGTGGTCTGGTCAGGGGCGATCATGCCCGCGCGCGCACCTGCCTCAATCGACATATTACAGACAGTCATCCGCCCCTCCATGGAGAGGTTTTCGATGGCCTCGCCGCGATACTCAATCACATAGCCTTGCCCGCCACCAGTGCCGATCTTGGCGATGATCGCCAAAATAATATCTTTCGCATAAACTCCAGGACGCAGCTTCCCCGGAATGTTTACCGCCATAGTCTTAAAGGGTTTAAGTGGCAAAGTTTGGGTGGCTAAGACCTGCTCTACCTGGGAAGTACCGATCCCAAAGGCTAAAGCCCCGAAAGCTCCGTGAGTGGAGGTATGGGAGTCACCGCAAACAATAGTCATTCCCGGTTGCGTCAGTCCCAACTGCGGACCGACTACGTGCACGATGCCTTGGTCAGCGTCCCCCAGGGAGTGCAGCCGGATTCCAAACTCTTTAGCATTTTCTCTCAAAGTATGGATCTGGGTGGCGGAGGTCTGATCTTTTATCGGTAGATCAATATCAACTGTGGGAGTGTTGTGATCCTCAGTAGCGATCGTCAGGTCGGGGCGGCGTACTTTTCGTCCCGCCATTCGCAGCCCGGCAAAAGCTTGTGGACTAGTTACCTCATGGCACAAATGGAGGTCAATATATAGCAGATCGGGAGCCCCATTTTCGCCGTGTTTAACCACGTGAGCAGCCCAAACTTTTTCTGCTAGAGTTTTAGCCATATGTGCCTCCCCGATCTCGTTCTGGTAAATTTGCAGTCTATTTTCGCAAGTGTAGTTGGAATTCCACGCTGTAAGATGGCAATATCAGTACATGGACAATAAAAGTGAAGGAAGTGGGGTTGGGGTTCTCGACAAGGCCACTCTCGTTCTCAGTGCCCTCGAAGCAGGACCCGGCACCCTGGCTCAGCTGGTAAACAGTACTGGTCTGGCGCGCCCGACTGCGCACCGCCTGGCCGTTGCTTTGGAATATCACCGTTTCGTAGCTCGAGATGTGCATGGCCGCTTTATTTTAGGTCCGAGGATTGGGGAACTTGCCTCTGCTGCCGGGGAAGATCGTCTCCTCGCTTCGGCACGTCCAATTTTGAAAGCGCTTTGCGATCATACTCAAGAATCTACGCAAATGTATCGCCGCCAGGGAGATCAGCGAATTGTGGTTGCTAGCTGTGAGTCTCCTTTGGGGCTGCGCGACTCCACTCCCACCGGTTCGGCACTGTCTATGAAGGCCGGTTCAGCTGCACAGATCCTACTAGCTTGGGAGGAACCTGACCGCTTGCACCGTGGTTTACAAGGAGCCTCTTTTACCGCCACCCAACTGTCGGTAGTACGCCGCAGGGGTTGGGCGCAATCTATCGGGGAACGCGAACCCGGGTTGGCTTCAGTTTCTGCGCCGGTGCGGCTAGCTTCCGGCAAAGTGGTGGCAGCCTTGAGTGTTTCTGGCCCGATTGACCGTATGGGACGCCAACCGGGTAGGATTCACGGCCCAGCGGTGGTGGCTGCAGCCAGTAGGCTCTCGGATTTTATGCGCCGTGCGGAAGGGATCATGGCAGCAAAAAAGCAGGCCGAAGGGAAGTAGCTCTATTTTTTCGCGGGTGTGCTCGCCCTCTCGAGCCGGGAAGGTCTAAGGACCCGGATTTCCCCGGTGATATCGCACATGGGGCAGATAGATTCCGTTGGGGATTGCCCTATTTACTTTTATTTATTTGCGGCGGGAAGTTACCTTTTCTGGCGATACTCTCTTGCCTGCTGATAGGCCGCTAGCGTCGCCTCCAGGCAACGCTCCCAGGAAACCGGGCTGGGCTGACTCATACAGTTGTCCCGCAGCTGATTTAGTTCTCCATTTAAGAGGGCGGCGGCGGTTTTTTCCGCCAGTTTACCGTCACTTTCAGCGGTAATACCGGTTACGCCCTCGGTAATAAAGTCGGTTATGGGGCTTTGTGACCGCACGATTACCGGTAGCCCGCTAGCGCGCGCTTCGGCGGCCGCGATCCCGAAGCTTTCATGCAAACATAGAGTAATAAAAAAGTCAGCCTGCCGGTAGGTGCTTAGCAGGCCAGACGCATCCTGCCTCCCCGGTAAAATCACTTGTCCCTCGCGAACTTGCCGTTGCGTACGTAGCAGGGGTCGCAGCGCCCCTTCCCCGAAAATGCTTAGCCGTAAGTTTCCTTGGCTGCCCAGGATTTGATTTACTATTTCCGTAAATTGAATCAACGCCAGTGGCCGTTTGCGGGGCATTAGCCGGATAGCACTGACTGCTCTAAAAGTCTTAGTGACCGGGGTCTGCGGACTTGCCTTAGCGAGGTTACCCGGCTCTCGGATGTCTGGTTGCTGCCCGCTAGACACCGAACTGTGGAACCGGATCTGCGGGGACCAAAAGTCGGTATCGACGCCGTTTGGAGTTATCGGCCAAGACTGTCGATTTGGGGGCGCAAGTAACTGGTTAATTTGGGAGTTCATTAGCGAAGAAACCCCGGAAAAAAGGATTCCCGCCTCCACCCAACGATTGAAGAAGCCACTGCCGCGCAGTAGGGGAGCCCAAGCGGCTAGCTCACAGTGGAAGGTGACTAAAGTGGGAATCTGGCTTCCTGCCGCAATTTGCAGAGCCAAATGTGCAAATGGCGATAAGATCCCCACATGTACATGTAAAAGATCGAAGCGGGGAAAAATAGCCCGAAATAGTGGAGCCGCGAAGGGGTTCATAGGCGTGAACCCAATGGTGGGCATGCCTAAACGATGCACCGGAATCTGCTCTTCTAAGCGGCGTCCCACAAAGGATCCGTCTCGGGTGGCGGTGATTACTTCTGGTGAATGCCCAATTGCTTTTAGGTGCTGCGCCAGGTTGTAGGTTTGAGTTTCTATTCCACCCATATGTGGCGGGTAGCAGTCTGTAACTATCCCGATACGCATGCCCTTATCCTATCTTTAGTATTCGTGAAGTTTACGACCTATCCTGACTACGCCTAGTTACCAGCGGCGCGACAAAACTTCTTTATATAGTTAGGAGGCCAAACCCATAAGGGTTTGGCCTCCTTTTTAATGTGGTTGTGGTGGTTTCTTACTCTCCCGCGCTCGTTGGGGCGTAGTACCATCAGCGTTGCCTAGCTTAGCT
>NZ_PKHX01000010.1:0-10946 GCF_002848005.1 Varibaculum cambriense
AAAACGTTCCAAAATCATCAGCATCAAAAAAACAAAAAACAAGAAAAAACCAAAACACCCAACCAAACAGCCAGGCACCCCAGTTCAATCCCACACAAACAAAACAAAAAAACACACTATCGAGAACACAAACAACCAAACCACAAACCAACCAAAAACGATCAGTAAAGGTCGCTGCGCGAAAAACGCGCGAGTCTCAGTCTAACAGATTTGGTTTTTGGATTTCAACTTATTTCTAAGTGAAACAGGCCATAAAACCAGTTCTTATCTGTTAAGTACTAAGTCAAACAATCTAGCCCACTGACCCAGAACCGAAGCTCTCTGCCGGGGCAACAGGTATTAACTTACCTACTGCAGTTAGAAAACTTCAAACTGAGACGCGGTGACCTCTCACACACCGCCAAAAATAAGCTATTTTTGCAGGTAAGCGACAGCTAGATTGCGCTTGCCTTTCCGGAAAAGCACCAAAGAACCCGGCAGCACGTCCTCGGAAGTGATAACCCGATCCGGGTCGGTGACTTTCTGATTGTTCAGATAAGCGCCACCGTTCTTAATGGTGCGCATCGCCGCGCCCCGCCCCTTCTCAAAGCCCGCTGCTATCAGCAGATCCACCAGGTTAGTTTTCCCGATTTCTACCTTGGCGCTGGGCAAATGGGCAGTCGCTCCCTTCAAGGTGTTGCCGTCCACCTGATGCAGATCCCCACTACCCCACAGGGCTTCGGTAGCTGCCAAAACCTGATCCAGTGCCTCTTGACCATGAACCAGGCGGGTTACCTCCGCGGCCAGCGCCTTTTGAGCTTCGCGTTTATGAGGACGCTCAGCTACCTCGACTGCCAGCGCTTCAATTTCCTCGCGGGACAGGAAAGTAAATACCTTCAAGAACCGAACTACGTCCGCATCTTCGGCACCCAGCCAGAACTGGTAGAACTCGTAGGGCGAAAGCATCTCTGGATCTAGCCAAATTGCCCCGCCCTCGGATTTACCAAACTTGGAGCCATCCGCCTTGGTGATCAAAGGAGTGGTCATAACATGGACATCTTTGCCCTCTACCTTATGGATTAGATCCATGCCACCCACCAGGTTGCCCCACTGGTCATTGCCGCCAGTTTCCAGGGTGCAGCCGTAACGGCGGTATAACTGCAGGAAATCATAGGCTTGCAGGATTTGGTAGCTGAACTCCGTGTAGGAAATTCCTTCTTCAGACTTCAGACGCCGCGCCACCGCATCTTTAGACAGCATGGTTCCCATCCGGAAGTTTTTACCCAAGTCACGTAGGAGTTCAATCGCTCCTAGATCCTGGATCCAGTCCATATTGTTAACCATGATTGCCGGGTTATCGCCCTCGAAATCCAGAAAACGGCTGATTTGCCCGCGCAGGCGCTCTACCCAGCCCGCAACTACTTCTTTAGGTTGCAACTGGCGCTCCGCGGTCATCCGGGGATCCCCGATCAAGCCGGTAGCACCCCCAACCAGAGCAATAGGACGGTGCCCTGCCTTTTGCAAATGCCGCATCATCAGCACCTGCACCAAATGTCCGTGATGCAGGGAAGCAGCAGTAGGATCAAAACCGCAATAGAAAGTGACCGGTCCATTGGCAAGTGCTTCCCGCAGTTTCGCGAGATCAGTGTGCTGGGCAAGTAGGCCCCGCCATTCCAGCTCATCAATAATATCGGCCACGATATTCCTTTCTTATGCAGGTTAAACTCGTGATCCCCCTCGGGGTGAACACGTCTATATTCTTCTCGGGCTTAGTCTAACCTACCTGCGGACGCAGCTGGGGGTTTGCTTCCTATCCGGAATGCTGCCTATTTTTCGAGCAGCATATCCCCGTCTTTGATCCACCCCTGCTTCCGCATAAACTCAGCAAATAGCAAAGAAAGGGCGGCGGGGGCAATAAAGTGCAGCAGCAAGATCATTCCCAAAAGTGCTGGCCAAGATGTAGTTGGCCCCATTACATTCCAGGTCATAATCTGTCCCACTAAACCGGAAGTTCCCATTCCGGAGCCGGCCGCATTCGATTCCATTTTGAAAACCATAGTGGCAATGGGACCGAGAATCGCAGAAGCCAAAGTGGGGGGAACCCAGATTAAGGGATGTCGCATAATATTGGGAACCTGCAGCATGGATGTACCGATACCCTGCGAGATTAGGCCGGAAACTTTATTTTCTCGATAGGACGCGACTGCGAAACCTACCATCTGCGCGCTACACCCCACGGTCGCCGCCCCGGCTGCCAGGCCGGATAGCCCCAAGACGATTCCCAGGGCTGCCGACGAGATCGGGAGGGTCAAAATCATCCCCATCAGCACCGACACAATAATGCCCATTAGGAAGGGTTGCCGCTCAGTTCCCCAGTTAATAATGGCTCCGAGAGCGGTCATCATCTGCGAAATTCCCGGTCCAATTGCCAGACCTACGATAGCGCCGGACGTGACAGTAACGAAGGGAGTTACCAAGATATCGACGGGAGTCTTACCGGAAACCAGCAGGCCAAACTCGACTGCCACGAAGGAGGCGATAAATGCCCCCAACGGTTCTCCCGGCCCCTGCAGCTGCATGGAAAGACCATCCACAATTCCACCGCTCAAGATTTTGGCAGCATGGGCGCCAATCATCCCGGCTAACCCGGTACCTACCACTACATAGGTAGAGGCTTTCAGGCGGTGCGCTACCCCTATCCCAATACCGGCACCGGTAAGTACTGAGGCGACCGAACCGATCAGTACCAGTCCCCGTCCGATTATTCCCGGAATGAAACCCCCCACTTGCACCATGATGGTGCCGATAATCAGGGAGGCGAATAGCCCGTGCGCCATGCCGGTCATCGCGTCAATAAAGAACAGAGACAACCAGCCTTTTATACGTTGTTTCATCTTGGAAGCTTTCCTTCTTGAGGTAACCGTTTTAGTTTTCGTCTAATAGTCGAAAACTGGAATTTAAGCTACCATAAGATTTTGTGAGAACCCAATTGCGAGACGCCGAAGGAGCCGCCGTCTACCGGCATGAAGCACTGAGCGTAGTCTTGCAACTCCGGGGAGATTCCCCGCAGCTAATGGTGCTGGTTGCGCGCCGGGAGCACTCCCCCTTCCGGGGTTTGTCCGCTCTCCCCTCTGGCCCTTTAGAACCGGAGGAAACCCTCGGCGCCAGCGCTTTTCGTCACCTTTCAGAAAAGATGGATATTGCAGCTCTGTCCTATATGGAACAATTAGGCACCCGCTCCGATCCCCGCCGCGACCCCAGCCAACGCACCGTAGCCACCGCCTATTTGGGGCTAGTGCCTGCCCAAGTAAAAACGACGATTCCCGCTTACGCCCAATGGGTGCCGGTAAACAACCTGCCGCAAATGGCTTATGACCACGCCGATATTATTTCCGAGGGCGTAGATCGGCTGCGGGCAAAACTTTCCTATACCAATATTGCGTTTGCCTTGGCGCCTCCGGATTTCACTATGGCGGAGCTAACCCACCTCTACCAGGCTGCTTTGGGACATGAAGTCTCCCCCACCAACTTGCAGCGGGTGCTCAGTCGCCGTGGGCAGCTCGCCCCCACCGGTCAGCGTAAAGCCCCTGGCACCAAAGGCGGGCGTCCCGCTCGCCGTTTCCGCTTCACCAAGCAAACCATGCAGGTAACCGACCCCTTCGCCATCCTCCGTCCCTCCTAAAGAACGCAAAATCCGCACGTAAGCTCAGGGACGTAGCCGACTAAACAGCGTACATGTTGCCAGTGGGCTGATTTATTTTCCCGCGCGCAAGCTACCTATTCCCGGAAAACAACGACGGGATTAAAAGTGAAAATTTCCTGCAGGAGACGTGACTAGAGGATTCGTATGAGCGCGTGGGGGCGGATTTATGCCGAGGGGTAGGCTGCGGGCACTAAATCCGTGAAAATGCCAGAGCATTTTCCGGATTTCGGGGCGCGAGGCAAAATCCGCCCGCACGCGCGGAAACAGGGAAGGAACTATTTGAATTCCAGATGTTTGCCGGCGAAATTGGTGTGGATGCGCGCGATCTGCTCTTCGGCGGAATCGATCTGCCGCGCGACCTGCGCGGGCGCCGTCCCTCCGCGGCCGGCACGAGCCTGCACGGAACCGGCGGGGCTGAGCACTTCCCGCACTTCGGGAGTTAGCAGCGGGTCGATAGCGGTGAACTGTTCGTCACTCAAATCCGCCAGCTCTATCCCGTTCTCTTCGCATTTGCGTACGCAAGCCCCGGATACTTCATGTGCCTGCCGGAAGGGCATACCCCGCGCCACTAGCCACTCGGCAATATCGGTGGCCAACGAAAACCCTTGGGGCGCGAGTTCTTCTAGACGGCCGTAGTCAATCGTCATAGTGGCTATCATGCCGCTTACAGCCGGCAGCAAAACCTCTAAAGTGTCGACCTGGTCAAAAACTGGTTCTTTGTCTTCTTGCAGGTCACGTGCATAGGCGAAGGGGAGCCCTTTGAGGACTGTCAGCAGGCCGGTTAAATCCCCAATCATGCGACCGGCTTTACCTCGCGCCAATTCTGCCACATCCGGATTCTTCTTTTGCGGCATAATCGATGATCCTGTGGAGAACGCATCATCCAAGGTGACGTACCCGAACTCTTTGGTATTCCAAATAATGATTTCTTCCGCAAGGGAGGAAATATCAATCCCGACCTGGGCGCAGATGAACGCAAACTCGGCCACCACATCACGGGTGGCGGTTCCGTCTATGGAGTTTTCTACTACTCGGTCAAAGGCCAGATCTTCCCCCACTTGTACCGGGTCTAGCCCCAGGGTGTTGCCCGCGAGCGCCCCGGATCCGTAGGGACTGGCGGCGACGCGCCGATCCCAATCCTCAAAACGCTGGATATCCCGCAGCAGCGGCCACAGGTGAGCCAAGAGCTGGTGAGCAAGCAATACCGGCTGGGCATGCTGCATATGGGTGCGCCCGGGCATGACTGTATCCCCGGCGGCTTTAGCCTGGCTCAAAAGAGCTTCTGCGACCTCAATAATTCTCTCAGCTAGGGCGCGTGCCTGGTTTCGCAGATACATCCGGATGAGGGTGGCAATCTGGTCGTTACGGCTACGTCCAGCACGCAGTTTCCCTCCTAAATGCGGTCCGGCCTCCTCTAATAGTCCTCTTTCTAAGGCGGTATGCACGTCCTCGTCACCGGGGTCAGAGGTAAAGGCACCGCTTTTAACTTTTTCTTCCAGCCGCCCCAGAGCTGCCAACATCTGTGATAGTTCTTCCGCGTCTAGCAGGCCGGCTCCTGCGAGCGCCCGGGCATGGGCGCGCGAACCGGCTAAATCATAGAGCGCCAGGCGCCAATCGAAGTGGGTGGATACTGAAAGTGCCGCTAAAGCCTGGGAAGGGCCGCCGGAAAAGCGTCCTCCCCATAGCGATACCTGTTCGCTCATATTATTTCTTGCTTTCTTTTTGTTCCCGCGCCGCTGCCAACTGGGTTGAGAGCCCATATATTCCGATGAATCCGCGCGAGAGGGACTGGTCGAAGCTGTCTCCTGAATCGTAGGTCGCCAGGTTGAAGTCATACAAGCCGACTTCGGAGCGCCGTCCATCAACTACTGCCCGCCCGCCGTGCAGAATCATCCGGATATCTCCGGTGACGTATTTTTGGCTGTCCTCTACGAAAGCATCGAGCGAACCTTTCAGAGGTGAATACCATTGGCCTTCATAAACTAGTTCTGACCAGCGCTGTTCCACTTGCCGTTTGAAGCGTCCTTGTTCGCGCTCCAAAGTGAGGTTTTCTAGATTCTGGTGGGCGATAATCAACGCCACTGCGCCGGGAGCCTCATAGATTTCCCGCGACTTAATCCCTACCAGGCGATCTTCCACCATATCCAGGCGACCTATCCCCTGGGCGCCTGCCCGGCGGTTCATTTCCTGAATGATTTCCAGGGGCGACATTGCCTGCCCGTCCAAAGCCACCGGAACACCCTGCTTAAAACTAATAACTACCTGGTCCGGAATCGGCGGGTAGGCGGGATCATCGGTGTAAACATAGACGTCTTTAGTGGGCGGATTCCACAGATCCTCCAGGTATCCGGTCTCTACCGCGCGTCCCCACACGTTCTGGTCGATCGAGAAGGGGTTATGCTTGGTAGTTTCGATCGGCAACTCGTGCTCTTCGGCGTATTTAATCGCCACATCCCGGGTTAGCGCCAGATCCCGTACCGGCGAAATACATTTAATTTCCGGGTTTTGGCTGGTGAGCGACACCTCGAAACGTACTTGGTCATTACCTTTACCGGTACAGCCATGAGCCACAGTATCGGCGCCAAATTTATTGGCTACTTTCACCAGGTGTTTACAAATCAGCGGCCGAGAAAGCGCCGATACCAGCGGATACTGATCCATGTAAAGACCATTGGCTTTGATTGCCGGTAGGCAATATTCTTCGGCGAATTCATCTTTCGCGTCAGCCACATAGGCATCGACTGCCCCGCAATCCAGGGCGCGCTGGCGAATTACCTCCAGGTCTTCCCCGCCTTGCCCTACGTCAACGGCGCAGGCGATCACCTCTTTACCGGTTTGTTCTCCGATCCAGCCGATGGCTACCGAAGTGTCCAATCCGCCCGAATATGCCAGTACTACCCGATCTTTACTCATGGTTATTCTCCTTTTTTAGGTCTAGTTCTACCTGCGCGAGCGCTGCTTTTAACGCCGGTATCAGGGTTTTTGCTTCGTCAAGTTCAATAATTAGGGGCGGCGCCAAGCGAATAATGTTGGTAGCCGGGGCATTTACAATAAATCCCGCCTTAAACAGCGCCTTCGCCAGTTGCGGGGCAATATTTTTTTCGAGGACGAGGCCGCGCAGCAGCCCTTTCCCCCGGGTGGTCTTGATTCCCGGGATTTGGGCCTCGGCAATCGCCTGCATCCAGGCGTCCCCAACTTTGGCGGCGCGGGCCGGTAAATCCAGTTCCTCCATCAAAGTGATGGTGCGCGCCACTACCGCAGTTACCAGCGGGTTTCCTCCGAAAGTGGTGCCGTGACTTCCTGGTTTTAGGGCGCTGGCGGCGCGCTGGTTCATCGCTACGCAGGCTCCCACCGGTACTCCGGCGCCCAGGCCTTTCGCCAGGGTTACCACATCCGGGATTATTTCTTTTCCGTCATGATAAATCCCCTGGTGGGCAAGCCATTTTCCGCATCTGCCCATCCCGGTTTGCACTTCGTCAAAAATTAGCAGGGCGCCGGTCTGGTCGGCGAGCTGGCGTGCGGCCGCTAAAACTTCCGGTGCTAGGGGGATTACGCCTGCTTCGCCTTGCAGCGGTTCCAGGAAAATCGCGGATATTCCTTTCGGATCTACTGCCTCGATTCCCGTTACCGAGGCCTCCACAAACTCGGTGGGACCGACGAAGGGAGCAAAGGGCTCGCGGTAGGGAGCTTTATAGGTCAGTGAAAGTGAGCCCAAGGTGCGCCCGTGAAATGCCCCTTTCAGTGCAATCGCTCGCCCTCCCGGCTGGGCAGCTAGCGCCATTTTCAAGGCGGCTTCATTGGCTTCGGTGCCCGAGTTTACGAACAGCACTCGCTCCTGGGAAGTAATTTCCGCTTGCACCGCGCTGTCCCAACCGGCAGCGCAGATTTTCTTTACTGCAGCGGCGGCCTCTAGCTGCTGAGGGGTAGTGAAGAAGTTGGAAACGTGGGTAAAGCGGCTGGCTTGCTCCCCGATAGTCTTCACTATTTCTGGATGGGCATATCCGAGGCCGTTTACCGCGATCCCCGCCAGCAGATCTAAGTATTCTTTACCATCGGCGTCCCACACCCTACTGCCTTTACCGTGGGTGAAACAGGCTTGAGGCTGCCCGAAAACTCCTAAAAGGTTTTCTTGGTAGGCGCTTATCCATTCGGCATTAGTCATGGTTATCTCCCATCACCATAGTTCCAAATCCGGTATCGGTGAAGATTTCTAGCAACATCGAGTGCGGCACCCGGCCGTCAATAATGGTGGCTCGGGGTACTCCTTGCTGACAGGCCTGAATACAGGCTTGTACCTTGGGTCGCATTCCTGCTTCGAGGGTGGGCAACAGTTCGGCGGCCTCACTGGCTTTTATCTGTGAAATTCGAGTATCGGGGTCTGGCCAGTTGCGGTAGAGCCCTTTCACATCGGTGAGGACGATAAGTTTCTTTGCTCCCAAGGCTCCGGCTACTGCCGCGGCCGCCAAATCGGCGTTGATATTTAACACCTGGGTGGGGTCATCTTGATTAACCGCGATGGAGGACACTACCGGGATCCGTCCGGACTGCAGTAAATCTTCTATCGGCCCGGGATCGACTGCGGTTACTTCCCCCACTAACCCCAGGTCAACCGGTTTTCCCTCTACGCTAGCACTCTTTTTGACGGCCTTTAGGAACGCCCCGTCCTCCCCGGATATTCCGATTGCCGCAATCGAGGATTCATTCAGCAGGGAAACCAGTTCGCGCTGCACCATCCCGGTGAGCACCATCCGCACTACTTTCATCACTTCCGGGCTGGTAACTCGCAGACCGGAAACAAACGGAGCCTCGATCCCCAGGGTTTTTAACATAGAGCTGATTTGGGGACCGCCGCCATGCACAATTATGGGTTCAATCCCCCATTCGTGCAGGAAAATAATGTCCCGGGCAAAAGCGGATTTAAGTTCTTCGGAAATCATGGCGTTGCCGCCGTATTTAATAACAATCCGCGAGCCCGAGTATTCGCGCAGCCACGGCAAAGTTTCTAGCAGTATCCCGGCTTTATCCCAGGCAGATAGGTTTTTTACACTCATGATGAATAGTCCGCGTTGATATGAATATATTCGTGGGTAAGGTCGTTGGTTAGTACGCTGGCCTGGGCATTTCCGGCTCCCAGACGTACCTCTAAATGCACGTCTCGGCTATCAAAGGGAACATCTTCGCGGCTACCCCAGGCGGCACCATCCTTGCATACTTGCACCCCGTTGAACAGCACCGACACTTTGGCGGGGTCATAGGGGCAAACAGTTTCGGGTACGGTTCCTAGTTCGGAAACAATTCTGCCCCAATTGGGGTCGCACCCGGCGATAGCGGTTTTCACCAGGTTTGACCGAGAAATAGTTTTCGCCGCGATCAAAGCGCCGGCTTCACTTTCGGCTTCGGTGACTGCGATCTCTACGGTGTGCTGTGCACCTTCCGCATCGTCAGCGAGTTTCCGTGCCAACTGGGCGCAGATTTCAGTCAGCGCCGCGGTAAATCCGCTGGGGGCTTTTCCGTTTTCCCCAGAGGCCAGCAAAATCACGGTGTCGTTAGTGGACATGCAGCCATCGGAATCTAGGCGGTTAAAGGTTTTCGCGCAGGCAACTTCCAGCGCCTTTTGGGCAGTTTCGGCATCGAGGAGGGCGTCGGTGGTGATTACACAAAGCATGGTTGCCAGAGCCGGGGCTAACATGCCGGCTCCTTTCGCCATCCCTCCAATTTGGTAGCCGTCTGCCTGGTAGTGCACGGTTTTCGGCTCGTTATCGGTAGTGAGAATCGCCCAGGAGGCATCGGCGCCACCTTCTTCACTAAGACTGGCGGCCGCAGTTTCAATCCCGGATAGCATTTTGTCCATCGGCAGCGGCACCCCGATCATTCCGGTGGAGCACACTAACACTTGCCGCGGGTCGATTTCTAGGGCGGCTCCCACTGCTTTCGCGGTGGTAACGGCATCTTTCAGGCCGTTTTCCCCGGTGCAGGCGTTGGCGCTGCCCGAGTTAAGCACTACTGAGCGCATTCCAGTCGCCCCTTTGCTGAGCATTGCCCGCGAGTAAAGTACGGGCGCGGCAGCGAAGCGGTTAGAGGTGAACACCCCGGCGGCCACCGGATTTGCCCCGGTATTGAGGACGAGCGCTAGGTCTTTACGTCCGCTGCGGCGTATTCCGGAGGCGATTCCGCAGGCTTTGAACCCCGGTACGCTAGTTACGCCTTGCAGGCTTTTATCTTTTTTCACGGGGCAACTCCAATCTGGTTGATGCCGGTATATTCGGGTAGTCCCAGCGCCAAGTTAGCCGATTGTACGGCCGCTTGCGCGGTTCCTTTACCCAGGTTATCGAGGGCACTGAGGGCAATAATCTTGCCGGAACGCTGATCCAGCGCCACCTGTACCTGCACATTGGCACTCCCGGTCACCGCTTGGGTTTGCGGCCAAGAGCCGCGTTCAAGTACCTGGATCAGATTTTCTTCTTGATAAAAATCCTGATAGAGGGCGTGCAGCTGCTCGGTGGAAGTTTTTTGGCTAGCCCCGGCGGTTACGGTTGCCAAGATTCCCCGCGACATGGGCACCAGCACCGGGGTGAGAGTGATTTTAAAGTCCTCGGCATTTTTTCCACTGCTGACCGCAAAATTCTGGGCGATTTCGGGGATGTGCCGATGAGTTCCGCCCACTGCATAAGGTTGGGCGTTTCCTAGGGCAGAAGTAGCCAAGAGATGCGGTTTTAGCGATTTTCCGGCTCCGGAATATCCCACCGCCAAAGTGGCCACGATATCGCCCGGGTCTATCAAGCCCGCGGCCACCAGCGGCTGAAAGGCCAAGGTGACAGCAGTAACGTTACAGCCAGGAACCGCTATCTGTTTAGTTTTTTTCAGCTGCTCGCGCTGAGAGGGCCCGCTGAAGCCCTGCAGTTCCGGCATCCCGTAGGTCCAGGCCTGACAGTATTCACCGCCGTAATAATGATCCCAGGCGTCTTGGGAGGTGAGGCGATGATCAGCGCCGCAATCTACCACTAGGCTTTCTACCCCGGCCTCGCGCAGTTGCGCTGCTATTTTCCCAGATTGTCCGTGCGGGAGCGCCAGGAAAATCACAGCACTTTCTTTTAACGCTACGGGGTCTACTGCTGTTAGTTCCCGCTGCGCTAATTGAGGAAGCTGGGGATGAAACTCCCCTAGCTTTTTACCCACTGAGGAGGACGCACACAGCTGGTCAACCTCAAAGACGGGGTGCGCCGCAACTATCCGCAGGATTTCTCCACCGGCAAATCCGCTAGCA
>NZ_PKHX01000010.1:11293-111359 GCF_002848005.1 Varibaculum cambriense
ATCCGAGCAGACTGCTCTGCCCGTTCTTTACCGGCTTCGCCCACCTCTTCCAGGAACTTACCGTATTCATCGGCAAATAGTTCCGCAACTAGCTGTGGGGTAACTTTACGTCCGTCATCTAGTTCGCATTGATAGCGCAGCCACTGCCAAATTTGGGAACGCGAGATTTCCGCAGTAGCAGCATCTTCCATCAACCCGTAGATAGCAGCCGCCCCGTTTCCTCCCAGCCAAGAGTACAGGTAACGCAACCCCACAGCCACATTGGTGCGCACCCCGTCCTCGGTAATAGCACCCGGAGTAGAAGCGAAGTCAAGTAGCTCTTTGGCAGTCACGTTTACGTCATCGCGCTGCCGATCTACCTGGTTGGGGCGATCTTTTAGATATCCATCGAAAACTTCACGAACATAGCCAACCATTCCCGGATGCGCCACCCAAGAACCGTCAAAGCCGGCCTCGACCTCGCGGGTCTTGTCCTCGCGCACCTTACGCTCAGATTCGGCGTTTACCGCCGGATCCTTTGAGGGAATAAAGGCGCTCATGCCTCCGATAGCGTGGGCACCGCGCTGGTGACAGATCTTGACTAACAGCTCAGTGTAGGCATGCATAAACGGAACCTGCATAGTGATATCGGAACGATCCGGTAACACCCAACTAGGACCGGAATCGCGGAACTTCTTAATCGCCGAGAAAATGTAGTCCCAGCGACCCGCGTTCAAACCGGAAGAATAATCCCGCAGTTCATAGAGGATTTCGTCCATCTCGAAGACTCCCATAATGGTTTCAATCAGGCAAGTAGCCCGAATGGTGCCATGAGGAATCCCCAGGTATTCTTCCGAGAAACTGAACACCTCTGCCCACAGGCGAGCCTCCAGATGACTTTCCATCTTCGGTAGGTAGTAGTAGGGACCGCTGCCCCGTTTAATCAGCTCTTTCGCATTATGGAAAAAATAGAGCCCAAAGTCAGTGAGCGAACCAGAAGAGGAATGCCCCCCAATCCGAATATGCTTTTCCGTCAGGTGCCAGCCGCGCGGACGCACGATAATAGTGGGCAGCTCACCCTCATTTAGCTGATAATGCTTGCCATTGGTCGGATTGGTGTACTCAATGGTGCGACGAATCGCATCATAAAGGTTTACCTGTCCGCCGATCACATTGGTGAAATGCGGAGTGTTCGCATCCTCCATATCAGCCAACCAGCATTTCGCCCCACAGTTAAGAGCATTAATAGTCATCTTCCGCTCAGTGGGACCGGTGATTTCCACCCGGCGATCTTCCAAACCGGGAGCGATGGGAGCTACTTTCCAGGACTTGTCCTCGCGAATATTTTTAGTTTCCTTGAGGAAGTGTGGCAAGTAACCGTTGGTGAGACGCTGGCGCCGATCATGACGTGCCTTTAGCAGCTCGGCGCGGGTAGCTCCAAAGCGTAGCTGCAACTGACGCAAAAACTCTAAGGCCTCGTCAGTTAGAATCTCGTCGAAACGGTCGGTGAGGTTAGTCCCCGGATCTTCATGCTGGGGATAGCGCACCTCCACCTTTCCTTCGGTTAAATCAGTACGGTTATTCATGGTGTTACCCCTTTAGGTTTAGAACTGAGCTTCTTCAGTGGATCCTTTAATCGCCAATGTAGACGATTCGGGATTAATGGCGGTGGCTACCATGTCGAAGTAACCGGCGCCCACTTCGCGCTGGTGGCGGTGCGCGGTGTAACCATCTTTCTCGGCAGCGAACTCTTTTTCTTGCAGCTGCACGAAAGCGCTCATATCACGGCTAGCGTAGCCTTTAGCCAGTTCAAACATGCCGTAGTTGATCTGGTGGAAGCCAGCCAGGGTAATGAATTGGAAGCAGTAGCCCATAGCCGCCAGATCCTTCTGGAAGGAGGCAATCTGGGCATCATCCAGGTTGGCTTTCCAGTTGAAGGAGGGCGAGCAATTGTAGGCCAGCATCTTGTCGGGGTATTCCGCTTTGACTGCTTCGGCCACGTCCCGCGCCAGCTCGGGATCCGGGGTAGCGGTTTCCACCCACACCAGATCGGCGTGGGGAGCAAAGGCGAGCAGACGGGCGATAACTACCTCTTTACCGGCCTTGGTGTAGTAGTGACCTTCAGCAGAACGCTCACCGGTGAGGAACTGGCGATCCAGTTCATCTACATCGGAGGTAATCAGGTTGGCACCCAGCGAATCGGTGCGCGCCACGATCAAAGTAGAAGTGTTCTGCACATCCGCCGCTAGACGGGCAGCATCCAGATTGCGAATCGCCTGCGAGGTCGGGATCAAAACTTTCCCGCCCAGGTGGCCACATTTCTTTTCTGCCGCCAACTGATCTTCATAGTGAACCCCAGCAGCACCGGACTTAATCATGTTCTTCATTAGTTCGTAGGCGTTGAGGGCACCGCCGAATCCGGCCTCGGCGTCAGCTACGATCGGGGCGAACCAGTCAAAGTCCACATCCTGATGTTCCGACCAAGTGATTTCATCGGCACGCTTGAAGGCATTGTTAATCCGGCGCACCATCTTGGGGGCGGAATCATAAGGATATAGGGACTGATCGGGGTAGGTGTTATCGGAGGTGTTGCCATCGGCCGCGACCTGCCAGCCGGATAGATAAATAGCTTTTAGTCCGGCCCGCACCATTTGTACTGCCTGGTTTCCGGTGATAGCTCCCAGGGCGTTGATGTAATCTTCTTCGTGCAACATCTTCCATAGCCGCTGCGCACCCCGCTCCGCCAGAGTGCGTTCTTCAATAACGGAGCCTTGCAGCTCAGCTACCCGCTGCGCGGAATAGGGACGAACCACACCCTTCCACCGGGGATTGGTATCCCATTCCTTTTGAATAGTGACTGCTCGTTTTTGAATTTCGTCTGCAGTACTCATGGTTTTCTCCTCTATTTATTGAGCTTTTCTGACCTATGCCTCAACCGAGAACATATTTCGAGTATTGCGCGACACAATCTCTCGATCTCTACTAAACTTGGGTAAACTATTGAAGAAATTCACACCATGAGAAATTTTGGGGAATCTATGGACAGTGAAGAAGAACAGCTCACCTTCCCGGCGACAGCTCTTCTGGGAGCGCGGGTGCGTTACGCCCGCAAGGAAAAGCACATTACCTTAAAGGAACTAGCCCACGCGGTAGATCGTGCCCCCTCCCTGATATCACAAATCGAAAATGGCAAACGCGAACCCCGGCTGTCCCTCCTGAAAGCAATTGCCCAAGCATTGGGGGTATCGCTGGCTTATCTGCTAGTAGATGAACCTCCCGATGAACGTTCTCTTTTGGAACTGGAATTAGCCAGCTACCAGCAGCAAACCTCCTATCAGACGCTGAGACTACCTCGGTTATCTCCTTCTTCCCGGCTATCGACCGATGCCCTGCGAGTAATTGTGGGTTTACACCGTCAGCTGGCTGCTTCCCGGAAGGTTCATGCCGGAACCCCCGAAAAAGCGCGTGCCGAAAACCGGAAGTTACGCGCAGAGATGCGATCCCGTGACAACTATCTTCCCGAGATCGAAGCTGTGGCCTCCGATATTCTCGGGGCACTCGATATGGAAAATGGCCCGCGTGCAGAGGGCGACCTGGAACGGATAGTGCAGTATCTGGGTTACACCCTGATCCGCACCGATGACCTGCCGGCGGCGACTCGCGCCATCCGTGACCTGAAGAATCGGCGAATCTATCTGCGCCCCAACCAGCCGGGGGAGAAATATGTGCGCTCCCTGGGGCTGCGCTCGATTGCGGGAGTGGCCCTCGGGCATGACACCCCCCGTAGCTTTGGGGAGTTCTTGCGCCAACGCATCGCTGCTAACTATTTCGCGGCCGCAATTTTATTGCCCGAAAAGCCGGTTGTAGCCATGTTGCAGGAAGCCAAGAAAGCACGGGAACTGGATGTGGGGAAGCTGGTAGATCGCTACGGAGTGCGCTATGAAACCGCAGCTCACCGCTTCACTAACTTGGCGACCCGGCATTTAGAAATCTGCTTGCATTTCGATCGGATATCCCCTGCCGGAGTACTCACCAAAATCTATGCCAATGATGGGATTAAGTTTCCCGAGGACGTATCCGGGGCGGTTGAAGGGCAGCTAATTTGTAGAAAATACGCTTCTATGCAGGCCTTTAAACAAGAAAATCCGGCGATCGTCTACCGGCAATACACCGACACCCCGATGGGAACTTTCTTTTGTACTGCCCAAATTGTAACTACCTCAACCGGGCATTATTCGATAGGAATCGGCGTTCCTTTTGCAGAGTCCAAATGGTTTGCCGGGCGCGATACCAAGAACCGGATGGCCTCTACCTGCCCAGATCCGAGGTGTTGCCGCTTGCCTAATCCGTTACTTGCCAACGAATGGGATGGGAAGGCCTTCCCAGAAGTTAAAACTCATTCCCACCTGTTAGCAGCCTTGCCTCCCGGCGCGTTCCCGGGAGTTGACGACGCGATTGTCTACGAGTTTTTAGCCAGACACGAGAACGGCGACTAAAACTCCCCTTAGGCAATACTGTCCGCAGGTTGTCACCTAGCGAGGACTCCTCGCTAGGTACCAACCTGCGGACAGTACCGAAGAGAAAAGAAAAAGGTCTAAGCCTTGATTTCTTTAATAATTTTCTTTGCCCAGTCGCGAACTAACTGGTCATCACGGAAGTCACCTTCGACTGCGCCTCCGAGGCGAGCCACAGTGCGCTCCCGCAAAGACAGCTCCGTGGGGTCAAGTCTGCCGGGGAAAGTGACGTACTCTTTGGGCTCAATATTCAAAAGCACCGGACCAACCCGGGAGGGGTCTTGGACTTTGTCTTGCGGTACTCCCGACAGCCCTACCGAGAATGCCCACAGCGGAGTGCGGCGCAGTTCCGAAGCAAAGCGGCGACAAAAGTCATTGGCATTATCCATCCATTTGGTTAGATAAACCGCTGAGCCAATAATGACCGCCCCGTATCCATCTAGACTGTAGACTTCTTCTGGTTTTTCCAGATCCACTTCCAGACCGGCGTTCTCCAGTTCCTCTACAATAACTTTTCCAACTTCTTCCGTCGCTCCATGCTTGGACGCGATAGTTACTAAAACCTTCATATCTCTAGTATGACCATTTTTTTCTTTCTTGTCGCGAAAAGACCGGAATTTCTAGATTTCTCATAGACTTGAAGCCATGGCGATGGTCGATCCCTCCTTCAAAAATGGACAAAAGCTCACCGATCTCGCTGTGGTATCCAAATACGCCTTGGATCCGGTGGTTATTTGTCGCAGTGCCGGCCTGCACCGCGTCTCTGAACTGGGACGCGGCTGCACCCGGGATGTTTCTTGGCTATTTTCTCTTCCGGAACAGAGCCTTGACCAGTTCCTGGCAACTAAAGAGGGCGACCAATTCTTAGGGCAACTACGGGCAGATTTACAGAGGGCTTTCACGGTATGGCTGGGAGCCGGCACCCGAGAAGAGGCCGAACGGTTTTCTCGGATGCTAGGTTCCGGAAGAATCCTTGATGTCGCGCAATACCCTGATGGCCGGGATTATCCCCAGCGACTAGTGGGAGCGATTATTAGCTCTCCGCAGGAAGAAGCTACCAAAATCCCCTGGATGCTCGATCCTCAAGACCTGCTGAAAGCGATCATTGACCGTTGGGAAGATCTGAGTGTTCACGCCAGGCAACGCATCCGCCACGCATTTTTGGGGATTGATGCGACCCATCTTCCTCCCAAGATATCGGGTGTCCTGAAGGCCTGTGGGATTATCGAGACTCGGCGTTCACCGCTAGTAAAATGGCTAACTGACCCCAAGGTGCTGGCCTACCTGGTAGTAATTACCTATTCCAGCCTGCGGGTTTTACCGGTGAGCTTAGTAAAAGAGTTTCACGGATCGCTACTGGTGCTCTGGACCATGGATGTTGTTACCGCTATCCCCTACACCTGGGGGGTACTGGCCATGTTTACCGCCAAGCGCCAATTGGTTCGCATCGTAGGTACATTTACTACCGCGATTACTTTCGCGGCTCCCTATGTATATTTCGCTATGACCGGTAAAGACTACCCTACATACGTGATAGTAATCGTCATTTTATTTATTATTTCTGGGTTCTTTGTAGAAGGTTCAAAATATCTACGCGAACGTTACCTGGTGAATTTTTTACTAAAACCACAAGAAACCGGCACTAACTGACATACTTGGCATTTGGTTGCACCTGTTTGCGCGCCGCTTGCGGACCGACAAAAGTTCGGATTACGCCGTTCCCTATAAAGTAAATGCCGCTAATCCACCATGCCCACCATACGAAGGGGTTGCGTTCGGGGAAGTAAATAGTGAGCCAAATAATGCAGGCTAGCCAAATCACCACTGACAAAATATTGAGCCACCGCAGTTTTTCTACCCGGAAGGGGTGACAGAAAGTAAGCGGAGAAACCGTCAGCACGATAAAGAGCACTACGATTATCAGGTTGAACCACCAGGGCAGCGCCACCAGATATAGGTAGAGGATTACGATATTCCAGGCGGCCGGGAATCCCACGAAATAGTTATCGGAGCTTTTGGCTTTCTTATTGCAGTAACAAAACATGGAGGAGGCACAAACCGCTACCATCAGTAATTCTGTCACTATCAAGTCAATTCCCTTGCCGGGAGTTCCCGGGGCGAATATTAAGGTTTGAGACATGAAAATCGCGGGAATAAATGTCCAGGTCAAATAGTCGACGATAAGGTCGAGAGCGGAGCCATCAAACCAGGGAATAACCTCTTTAACCCGGTAACGCCGCGCCAGAGTGCCGTCCAAGCCATCAACAACCAAACTAATCGCCAACCACCCCCACATTTGCAGGTAGTCGTGGCGCATTAAGGCAAGTACCGCGCAGCCAGCCCAGACCACCCCGGAGGCGGTGAAGGCATGAACTGCCCAAGCTTTCAGATAGTCGCTACGAGTGAAGTGAGAATCAACTTTCATGGGGTTCTGTTCCATAGCCCCTATTTTGCCCTAGGGTTTCCAATACGTGAAAACCTGAAACCTTAGCTCTTTGTTTCTTAATAACTAACGAGGGCGTCTAGGCCTCAGTAGACAGGGCTTTGCCTGGCTCTTCACTCCATACCTCGGTAGGTAATTCTGCCGGCAGATAGGGATTGTTCTTAGCTACGAATACCGGCACCGCATCTTTATCGCGTCGACGCGATGCCGAGTAATCCTTAAGCGCACCTACCGCCCACTTCCACAGCAGGGTAATCGCTATCAGGTTGGTGATAGTCATAACCGCCATGGCAATATCGACCGCGTTCCACACTAGCGGCAGGGATACCACTGCCCCCAGCACCACTGAAGCCACGGAAACTATCCGCACCAGCCAAGATGCCCAGGGTTTAGTGGTAACAAAAGACATATTCACATCGGAATAAACATAGGCGGCAATAATCGACGAGAAGGCCAGTACCGAGATAATCAGCAACATTAAATAGGTTGACCAATCCCCTAACTGGGAGGCTACCGCCACCGTGGTCAACGAAGCCGCTTGCGAAGGATCAGTACCGGTCAGCACCGCTTTGGGGGCACTCAAAATAATGATGGCAGTCGCGGAACAAACGATAATGGTGTCTACAAACACCCCTAATGACTGGATGAGCCCCTGGCGCACCGGGTGAGAAACCGTGGCGGTAGCCGCGGCGTTGGGGGCAGTTCCTTGCCCGGCCTCGTTAGAAAATAGGCCGCGCTGCACCCCGTTGATGAGGGCTGCGAAGATTCCCCCGCCGATTCCGCCTCCAAGCGCCCCGCCGGTGAACGCGCTTTTCACGATTAAAGCTAGAGTCGCGGGAATCTGCCCAATATTCATGACCAGGATAATCGCCGCGATAATCACGTAAACCACGGCCATAATGGGAGCCATCCATTCGGTTACCCGTGCCACCGAACGGATTCCTCCTAAAATAATCGGAGCCGCAAACACGAACAGAATCACCGCGATAATCGCCGAATGCGTGCCCTGCTGGGCTTCAGTAGTGCCGAGGGTGGCCATAATCGAGCCGGCAATCGCATTGGACTGCACCGAAGTGATCACGAAACCGCAGGTAATGATAGCGATAACCGCAAAGATGGAACCAAACCAGCGTTTGTGCAGCCCCAGCCACATATAGTAGGCCGGACCTCCTCGGAAAGTGCCGTCCGCGTTTTTAACTTTAAAAATCTGTGCCAGGGTCGATTCCATAAAAGAGGTGGCCATCCCCACTAGCGCTACTATCCACATCCAGAAAATCGCCCCCGGACCGCCGATGATGAGGGCCGCCGCCACTCCGAACACGTTGCCTACTCCCACGCGCGCCGCCAGGGAAATAGTAAAGGCTTGGAAGGAAGAAATTCCTCCGCGCGAGTCTTTGCGAGAGGACAACACTACGTGCCACATATGGCGGAAGAGGCGGAATTGCACTCCCCGGGTAATCACCGTGTAGAAAATCCCCAGGCCGATTAGGATCCAAATTTCGCCGTAGAGGGCGATGGCATCGGCTATCTGTTTAACGATTGCGGCGGCTTGATCCACGCTATTCTTTTCCTTTCATCCGCCCAAAAATCTTTTCGGCGTCCTTATTAGGACAATCCGGCAGGATGAGGTTACGCAAACGTGTCCACACTGCGGAAGCTGGTTACAATAGCCGCATGAGTATTGCCCCCCTAAATCAGCTGCTGGACGATTTAGAGGACGCGGGTAAGCTGGATGACCCCTTAGAAGTCCTGGCGGGGTTCAGCAATTGGGCGACCTCCACCCGCCGAGCTTTATATCCCCATCAAGAGGAAGCCGCTACCGAAATTTTTGCCGGACACCACGTGATTGCGGCGACCCCTACCGGGTCAGGTAAATCCATGATCGCTTTGGCGGGGCATTTAGCGGCGCTGGCAAAAGATCAACGTTCCTACTACACCGCCCCGATAAAGGCTCTGGTCTCAGAAAAATTCTTTGACCTGGTAGAGCTGTTTGGAGCCCGCAACGTGGGAATGATTACCGGCGATATTTCTCTAAATGCGGAAGCCCCAATTATTTGCTGCACCGCGGAAATCTTGGCCAACCAGTCACTGCGTGATGGTGCCCAGCTAGATGCCGGGGTAGTCATCATGGATGAGTTCCACTTTTACGGCGACCCGGAGCGCGGCTGGGCTTGGCAGGTCCCGCTGCTGGAACTGCCGAATGTACAGTTTGTGTTAATGTCGGCGACCTTGGGGAACGTCGATTTTTTCATCCGGGACTTACAGGCGCGCAGCGGGCGGGAAGTGGCGCTCGTTGACGGAGCCTCCCGCCCGGTGCCGCTGGAAATGGAATATAGCGAGGACGACTCCCAGTACCTGCTAGAAAGCCTGGTGAAGGCGGGACGCTGGCCGATTTACCTGGTGCATTTTGCGCAAAATGAGGCGGTGAAAACCGCCGCCGGCTTGGCGTCTGCTAATCTGCTGGACCGCGAAAAACGCGAAAAAATTGCTGCCCAGTTAAAGGGAGTGCATTTCACCAAGGGATTCGGCCAAACCCTGTCGCGCCTTTTGCGCCTGGGCGTGGGGGTGCATCACGCGGGCATGCTGCCGCGATACCGCCTATTGGTGGAGCAGCTGGCTCAGCAGGGGCTGCTGGCGGTTATTTGCGGGACGGACACTTTAGGGGTGGGGATAAATGTTCCTATCCGGACTGTGGTTTTTACTTCCCTAGTCAAGTTCGATGGGCGCCGCCGGCGGCATCTCTCGGCGAGAGAGTTTCACCAGATTGCCGGCAGAGCCGGGCGCGCCGGGTTCGACACTATGGGGTTTGTGGTGGTGCAGGCGCCGCCCGAGGTGATCGAGGCCAAGAAGTTGGCGGCGAAAGGACAAAAGCGTAAGGGCACGTCCTCGGCAAGTAGCCAAAAGCCGAAGGTATCCTGGGGGCGTTCTACTTTTGAACGCCTGGTCGCTGCCCAGCCAGAAGCGCTGCGTTCTCATTTCCGGATTGACCATTCCTTGGCGCTTAATGTGCTTTCTGGGAAACGGGATGCCGGAGAGCATTTGCTGTGGCTGGCGCGCAATAACCATGACGCTCCGCAGGAGGCCAACCCTCATTTGCGCCGTTTAGGGCAGGTTTATTCCTCTTTGAAACAGGCGGAAGTGGTTCGGCATTTACCTGCTGAAAAGGCGGGCAGCCGCGGGCGCCTAGCGCTCACCCATGACCTGCCGGAAGATTTTGCGCTTAACCAGCCTTTATCGCCTTTTGCCCTGGCTGCTTTGGAACTACTTGATCCCGATAGCCCCGATTACGCCCTAGATTTAGTTTCGATTGTGGAGTCGGTGTTGGAGGATCCGCGCCAGGTGCTGATTGCCCAGCAAAAGGCGCAGCGCGACCAGGTCTATCAAAAGCTGCGTTCCGAGGGCGTGGAATACCACCAGCGACAGGAGATATTAGAAGAAACCACCTGGCCACAGCCTCTAAAGGAACTGATTGCCGGCGCGTTTAAGACTTTCGCCCACTCTAATCCTTGGGTGTACGGTTCTGAGCCCTCCCCCAAATCGGTGGTGCGCTACCTGGTAGAAAATGCCCTAACTTTTACCCAATTTATTTCCCGTTTTGAGCTCGCCCGCAGTGAAGGGGTAGTGCTGCGCTACCTGACCGACGCCTATCGCGCCCTGGGACAAATCGTGCCGCCCGAGAAGCGGAATGAGGACTTCGACCAGCTATTAATTTGGCTGGGAAACACGGTTAAAGGGGTGGATTCCTCGCTGCTAGATGAGTGGGAGGCGCTGGCCAACGGGAAACGCCGGGAAAGCCTCGCGGAGGACGCCGAGGAAGAACCCGCCTTTGGGAGCGGAGAAAACCAGCTGCCCAGCGCTAATCCTTTCGCTTTGCGCCGCCAATTCCGTAACGTCGCCTGGCGACGGGTAGAAGCCATAGCCTTCGATAGCCTGCCGCGCCTTGCGGCTTGCCAAGATTTACATCCCGACGGTACTGCCTGGTCGGATGAGGATCGCGGAGCCCTGCTGGATGATTATTGGGACAGCTTTGATGACCTGACTTTGGATCAAGGGGCGCGCGCCAGCAGTCATGCGGTTATTAGGGAGGGCGACCAGGCGCGAGAGCTGCTTTCTCGCTACCTTCCTGCCGATAGCAACTTACTGGACGGCAGGAAGGTTTGGGCACTGCTGCAAGAAGTGGATGACGGCAGCGGGCTATGGGAATGGCGAATGTTATTTGCCCTAGATATCTCGAAAACTGACGCGAGCGGGGAGCTACAACCTTACCTGGTGACTTACGGAGATATCACTTAGGACGCTACCCGCAGAACTTTCTATATTTGCCACGCCCACTAGAGTGGGAGTTATGGATATCGCAACCGGGATTGAACAAGTAGACCAGCGGATCACTAAAGCTTGCGAGCAGGCGGGACGGGAGCGCAGCGAAGTTACTTTAGAGCTGGCGGTGAAAACCCGCACCAGTGAGCAGATTATTGCGGCTGCCCGCGAACTGCAAAAACGCGGTCTGCCAGTAGTGCTGGGGCATAACCATGTCCAAGAAGCCCAAGCTACCAATGAAGCGGTGCGGGCAGCAGACCTGGGCGCGGAAGTTCATATGATCGGTCGCCTGCAGGGCAATAAAATTACTGCCGCCCTCAAGGTCTGTGACCTGGTCGAAACGGTGGATTCTCTGAAAACTGCCCAGCGTCTGGTGCGCCGCCTCGAGGCCAACTATCCTGGGCGGGTTCTGCCCTGCTTTATCGAAGTTAACTGTTCACGCGAAGCCTCCAAAGAGGGAATCAACCCCGAGGACGCCTGGGAGTTAACCCAGCAAGTGCTACAAATGGAGCAGCTGAGCTTGCGCGGATTTATGACTATTGGGGCGCTCAGCCCTGATGAAGAGCGGATTCGCGAGTCCTTTAGGATTTTGCGGGATTTACGAGATCGCACGCTTGCTGCCGGAGGACGCGGTCAGGATGCGCGCGAACTATCGATGGGAATGTCCCAGGATTTAGAAATCGCGATTAGCGAGGGCGCAACTATGGTGCGGATCGGCACCGATGTTTTCGGCGCGCGCGATTACCGCTAGGGTTTGTCCCTGCCAGTTCTTAGTTGGCGATCCGCCGGGTGTCCAAAATAGCTTCCACGTCTACCGGCTTGCTTTGCGCCACCAGTTGCGCGGTAGTCAAAGATTCCTCGCTATGCGGGCGTGGACGCGAAGGGCGATAGGGAGTCTTAGCCTGTGCCGCCAAATGTTCCGCGAGCAGCTCAGACGCATCTACATCCCGGCGCGCTAACCGCGGTTTGAGGGCATAGATGGGTTTCGGCATCGGTGTGGGTGTCCAGCTGCGGTCGGTTTCTGCCTGGTTTTCTGCTTCCGCCGCCACCTGAGCAGTTACTACCGCGCTCTCCGCTTCCGCGGCCGCATCCGCGCTGACGTCCGCGGCGGAGATTTCACTAACTTCCGCTACCGTAGTGGCCACGCGGTCTTTATCCTCGCTGGCTTTATCTTCACTGACTTTATCCTCTGCAGGCGCAACTACCGCGTTTTCTTCATCAGCTTCGCACGGGCGTTGCGAACGGCTCGCCGCTATTTCCCGAGTATCTTTCGCCGCCGTTTCTTCTGCTTGATCTGTGGTTTCGTCCTCGCGAATTACAAAGTATTCTCGCAAGGTGGCGGCGCGCCGAGCCGCAGCAGCTAGTTTGCCGAGCGCCATGCGACCCCGGTTTTCGCCGGCTGCTTCTGCCTTGGTTTCGCTGGCGGTAGCTGCGGCGCTGGTTTCGGACTTTTCGACGCTGACAGCGCTCTGAGCAGATTCGGCCTCGGCGTGCATTTGGGCGAATTTCTTTTCGCTGGCGCTCACGCGGTGTCCCTTAGCGGGACGGGTCTCGAGGGCGCGGATAACTTCTTGGGCACGCTGATCATTTTCCCGGCCGGCTTTGGCAGCGCGCGCTCCCAGAAATAGTGTTCCCGCAATGGTCGCTAGCGGAATAAATGTCCACCACCAGGAAAGGAGACTAACGGCAGCTGCCGTAACCAGCACCATGCCTACCGCGAACTGTACCGTAAGCAGGGTGAGACGGCGGCGTGCAGCTTGTGATCGTCGCTCTATCTGGCGCGCCCGGGTAAGCCGGGCGGCCATCAGTTCACTGTGATCACGCTGGGTTGGTGCTACTGGTCGCTGCATGGTTCCTCCTAAAACTGGGGGGTTTACACTGTAGCGTTGCCGCTTTTGCGCCGGTTGCTGCGTGTTGAGTACCCGCAAATTTGCGCTAAAACGATCATCGCCGTGAGATTGTGATTGTCGGCGCTTGGTGTCAATAAAGAGAGGTAGGTAGATTCCCCCCAGAATTAAGACCAATATCGGCAAAGCCAATCCAATAAACTCCACATATCAAAAATAGGGGATTTAGCTGCCAGATTCTCTCTTCACAAAGGCGTGTTGAGCAGGGAAAGTTATGAAATCTTTAGCAAATCGCAACATCTATAACAATCACACCAATAGCCACATTTTTTCTTTATTTTGGCTCGCAGCTATCCGCGGAAGAAACCTATTGTTTAAGTAATCTCGCGCAAGTTTTTATCGGGCATCTAAGGATCTGCTGTAGGTTTGCTTGACATTATGGTTGCTTCGTTCTAGCGTTTCCGCTCAAATCAATAGCAGAAGATTTGAAACGTGTTCACATAGAAACCGGCGTCGGGAACTACCTGATAAACAAGAAAGTCCCGATATTGGACTACTACTCACACAGGTACTAAATCCCAGGGGCAACAGTCAGCCTTCCCGACAGTAGGATTCTCCCTCTTAATGAGGAAAATACCAGGGTCAAAACCTGCGACGCTTCACTTTTCCATAACCAGAGCCGCACCGGTTACCGTAAACAGGCATCGCAAGTCGTTCTCCTGTCGGGAAATAAGTCGACTGCACTTCATTAAAGTAGGTCCCGCTTCTATGACATCTGGAGATGCGTTACTCATATTTGCTTTGTAGCTATTGAAGAAATAATGATTGTCAGATTTATCAATATATTGAACGATTCCGTTAGACAATACTTCTTGTGAGCTATTGGCAATAGGGATGGAATCATTTTCTGCTGCGCTTGAAACTAGCGGTATATGTATCAGTAAAGCGACCGCAAAAGCTGCAGAGCATGCAAATATCTTCTTCATGGTTTATGTCCTTATCCCGGACTTTTTACTGTTTTAGGGACGAGGGTAAGGCCAACGACAGCCGCGATAATGATGGCTGGTAGGATCCATGTCCAGTCTGGGGAAATGTTTTCGGGTACTGCACGGCCGGCAACAACTGGTCTTAGCATTATTCGGCCGATAAGCGAACCAGCCACCACCGCGGCTAGATAGGGGGCTAATTGAGTTAAACGTATGGCGGCTAGTTTATGAGGGGGGTAACCGTAGTACCGCAGGATGCTAACTAGGGCGTGACTGTTTTTGGTGGTGATGGTGGTGCCGATATAGATAAGTAGTAGGCAGAGAGCAGTTTCGATGGACATGATTAACCAGTTGATGATGTCTAGGGTTTGGCTGTTGGTGTCGAGAGGTTCTGATAAGGCCAGATCGGATGAGAGCTGTTGGGTCACAGATTTGAATTGTTGTTGCTGGTCTGCGGGGTAGTGTGAAAAGTCCGGGATGTATAGGCGTCTTTCTATCCCGATAGAAAATCCTTTATTACGAAAGATTGGATCTTGAGGGTTAGCTGCCCAGCCAGGTAATTCTGCATAGTCGAGGCGTTCATCTACCGTTTTGGGCAGTGTAACGGGAATGGTTTCTTCTGGCTTATCCAGATTGGGGCCAAAAATAACCAGGGCGTATTCGGCGGAGTCTTGGGTGTCGGCGAGTTCTGGAGAGATTTTTCCGGTTAGCTCTTTGCCGTTTTCGGATAGAACAAAGCCCACCAGTGTCATCCACTGGTTACACCTGTCGCTATTGGAGTTTTGATGGATGCAGTCTGCGTAGGCACCTTCTGCTACGCGCAAAGAGTGTTCTGATTTTTCCGGGAACCCAAATATGATGGCATGGGTCATGATCTGCGGGAAACGAGTTTTCAGATAGGTCACGTCTGCATCGCTAATAAACGAAACGGTGAGGTAAGTGTCAGCGTTAGGTTTACCGACGGTGAGGGCTCTTTGCTGCATGGTGGCGTTAGTGCCCCCGAGAGTGGCGAGGATGCAAAGCAGACAGATGATTGGCCCGAGAATAAAACTATGTACGCTAGCGCGGTAGGCGGCTAGACGTAAAGGGGATTTATAAACGTAGAAGGGCAGCGCACATCCGAGCAGTGCAACCCCGATCCCGATTGCGGCTAGCGCAATGTAATACAAGACAGCGACATTTGAACTAGTTAAGAAGCTGCATAAAACTCCCACACTCAGCAACGTGAGACCTGCGATAAGCTCGGCTTTTAACTCGTGATTACTAGATTTAGATGCCCTAGTTTTAATTGAACGATAAGCGCTTAAATAAAGTGCAAGCACATATACCGCTAGCGCGCTCACGCAATAAGCGACTAGTTCGAGTAAAGCCCGATAATCGCCGCTTAGCGATACCGCATCCCAAACTTGTTCAAAACGAAGCGCAATCTGATCTCGCCAGGTAAATAGCGCCAAATAACCGCCTAAAGCTCCAAGAAGAACCCCGCTAAACAGGGACAGGAAAAGAGGCACGAGGCTAAGCAAGCTTGTTTTCAGGCTGCTAAAACCGGCTGCCAGGAGTGCCTGCCGCAATTTTGCAGTAGAACGTCGAAATGCTAAAAATCCTAGCAGTAGCACAATCCCGACAGTTGCGAGCAATAGATGGGAGATAATCAGAGCGTTTGCAACAAATCCTGGCTCTGCTGATTCCTGTGCATAGCGAATCGCGTAATCTAGCGAGACTTTACGCAATTCTCCGCGATCGAAGAGTGGTCGATAATTTGAATTAGCTATATCGGTGTTAGTTACCCAGTTGGTGACGTTAGCCGAGTCGGTTGAGGAATCCAGGCGGGTTGATAAATACACTTCTGACCGGCGCGCTGGCAAAACACTAATGCCCACTACCTGAAAGCGCCTACCATCACAGGCAATCTCACCTCCCAGCCCAATATGGCTGCGCGCGGCAAGGGACTGGGAAATCTCTACTTCATTATTTGTGGTGGCGCGTTTTCCTGTCAGTAAGCGTCCATAATCAAAGCCGGCTCCGGAACGCTTCCACTCCGCATCTGCGCTACTCTCACCATAGTCAAGCTTACAGGTGGTGGTGATAACCGGCACCAGATTTTGACCAGCGGTCGCGGAGCTTAACAGTTGTTTGGCATTTTGGGTGGTAGCCCCGATACGGTAGGCAAACCCTCCATATGTGACTCGCGTATCCTCAGCTACCGTTTGACGATACACAGTGGCGATATTATTCAAAAAAATCGCGGTGAAAGACAGCGCAAGCAGACAAACAAAAAAGCCTACCACTAGCTTGAGGTTCGCTTTTACGCAGCCCCAGGTTAGACGCCATCCCATAATCTCACCTCAGTAGGCTGTCGCAGGCGCGAGCTGTTTTTCACGCAAGCGATAATCGTTCACTTCCACTACCCGGTCAGCAAGCGCGGCTAAAGCAGGATCATGCGTGACTACCACTAAACAAACGTTTAACTCATGCGACAATTCACGCAGTAGAATAGCGATTTCATGAGAGTTTTTCTCATCCAAAGCCCCGGTAGGCTCGTCTGCGAGCAAGACTTGTGGAGAATTAATCAAAGCCCGCGCAATTGCTACTCGCTGCGCTTCGCCTCCCGATAGATTATCCACCGGATACTCCGCTAAGTCTTTAACCCCAAGACGCTCTAAATACTCCAAAGCTAAAAGCGGATGGCTACCTAAGCTACCGGCTGCCTGCTGTGCTAGGCGCACATTATCTACCGCACTCAAAAAGGGCACCAGTCGATAATCCTGATAAACCCGAGCCAGCAAGCGTGAACGTAGCTCGCGTCGTGAATACGATTCGATGGGGCGCCCAGCTAGCATGATCGTTCCGTGATCGGGAGCAAGGGAACCATCTAGCAAATTCAACAGAGTGGTTTTACCCGAGCCAGACGGCCCCATCACCGCATTAAACTTTCCCGCATCAAAAGACGCAGTCATCTCGTCGAAAATGACCCGATCAATCCTAGCTCCTGGAAACTTAAACGAAACCTCAGAGCAAGAAATCATCGTGTTTATCACCTATGCGCTTGCTCAATAGCGGCAGTAGAAGCACCCCATTTTCCCCACTTTGTTACCCAACTAGTAGCGTGGACTCTGTTTTTGTCGTGGAACCAGTCTGAGGTAGCATCCGGCCAATGTGGAATATTCAAATACACTCTAACCTTAGTGTCCGAATTGACTCTACGACATTTCCCTAGTCCCTGTTGCGCTTTACCCGAAGTACGCACCCATGCGTTGCAATCGGAGCCTAATGCGCTGGCAGAGATGTTATCAACCGCCACCATGCCGCCCGCCAGTAGCAGAGTAGCAGCAAAACTTGAAATCAGTCGTGTTTTTAGATTACTCATCTGTGTTACTCCTTTTACGTCGTTGTAATGAACCAAAAAAGTGACCAACCCCACTTTTATTTCGGAATTTACTCTTACGCCTGCAGTTGCGTCAAGGGATTTTAGCCATGTTGTGTAGCCAGGTCGAGTGGGCAACTCTGAACTGGGTGTACTGGTGGAACAACCACCTCCTCCACGAATCCCTTGGCTACGCCACCCCAGAGGAGATTATCGCAAGCTACAATCAACATCAGGTCAGTCAACCGACCCCCGCATCAAAAGCCGAGCAAAACCCAGGATACTTCAGCTACCTCGCGTCCTCGTCGGCTATAGCTACCGGCTCCCCTCGTTTGAGGCGCGCTCTTTTTTCTAGCTGTGCCAGGTACCCACCCGCAGGGATTTCCTCAGCAGTTGCCGCATACCCCAGGTGATCAGCCCAGCTGCCCGCAATGCAATAAAAATTCTGTTTTCGTCCCTCGAAACGCAGCCCCAGTTTCTGTACTACCCGCAAAGACACTTTATTTTCGGGACGAATATTGATCTCCACCCGATGCAGGTAGGGAGCCCCCAAACATAAATCCAATACCATAGCCACCGCCGCAGTAATCACTCCCCGTCCGCTATAGGCTTCGGCTACCCAATAGCCCAGGTTTCCCGAATGCGAGGCTCCCAGGGCAATATCTCCAATAGTTACCTGCCCCACCAATTGTTCATCAGCATAAACAGCAAAGGGATAGTAACGCCGCTGACGCACCAGGCGGGCGCTACGGCGAATGAACGCTTCCAGTTCCATATCTTCTGGGGGATATCCTGGGGCAACGCTGGCTTCCCAAGGCGCCAACCAGTGTTGATTATCGGCTCTTACCTGCGCCGCCTGCCGATGATCCCGCGCCACCATTTCCCTAATAGATAGCTGATTTATCGGCGGATCACCCGGTTTAACCAGGCCGCGAGCTACGGGATTATCCAGCTGCGCATAGTAGCGCGGCCGACGGCGAAAAGTTAAGCGCTCGTAAAGCAACCCGGCGCCCTAATCTAGCACCATGCAGTGGAAATAGTCGCCCTCCGAGACGGAAGTGACCGCCTCGGGGATAACCGCCAGCGCGTTCGCCCGAGCCATAGTGGATAGTAAAAGGTCTTCTGGCTCGCCAGTTAGACGCGCGCGGTAACCACTATCGGGGGCACCCACGATTTTCACGGGTACAAACTGCCGCCTACCAGCCGGGGAACGCCAACCGCGATCCACTCGCGCGCGCAAAGAAGGACGATACAGTTCTTCCCAACCCGCCATATGCCGCAGACAGGGACGTACAAAAATCTCGTAACTAATCTGGGCGGCTACCGGATTGCCCGGGAGGCAGAATATCGGGGTCCCTTCCCCCACCGTGCCATAACCGAGTTGTTTACCGGGAGTCATCGCCACATTGTCAAAGCGAGCAGTACCTAAAGGTGCTAACACCTCTTTAACCGTGTCGGCGCTACCGTAGGACAATCCCCCGGTGGTGATAATAATATCTGCCCGAACTAGCTGGTCTTCAATGGTTTCCGAGAGCGCTTTTTGTTCATCTGGCACTGCTGCCACTCGAAACGTGTCCGCGCGCGCATCCGCCACCGCGGAAGAAAGCGCATGCCCATTAGCATCGAAGACTGCCCCGGCGCGGACCGGTTTACCCGGCTCAATCAGTTCATCTCCGATAGACAAAATTACTACCCGAGGACGCGGACGCACCGTGACCCGCAGGCGTCCTACTCCCGCCAATAACGCTACTTGCCGCGATCCAATACGTGATCCGGCACGCAAAATCGGGGTGCCGGCACTTACGTCTTGCCCCCGCCGCAAAATATTTTTTCCCTTAGTAGGCGCAGATAAAATCTGAACCCGCGCCGGCGCCTGGTCGGTTTCCTCTAGCGGAACTACCGTGTCGGCTCCCACTGGTAAGGGCGCACCCGAAGCGATCCTAACTGCACTATTTTCCACTAGGGTGCACGGCTCTGCATCACCCGCTTTCACCTCGGCAATCACGTCCAGGTAAACCTGACGCATTTTGCCGGCTCCCCCCACGTCTTGGGAACGCACCGCATAACCATCCAAAGTTGCCTGGTCGGTGACCGGCAAATCGAAAGGTGCGCTCACGTCCTCGGCTAGGACACACCCCACCGCATCCGGCAGCAGCACGTCCAGGGGATCTAGCGGCGCCACTAGGGAAAGACAAGTATTTAAATGTTCCGCAACCGTGCGCATTAATCCTCCTGAGTCTGGTACTGCTACCAGGTTACCTGCCAGGGTCTTTAGCGCGGTAGCGAAAAGCCGACTATGGGCAAACCCGCCAGCGTCTATCATTGACTCATGGGTTCTGTGATTAGTAAGCCTGCACTGCGAAAAAAGTTCCTTGATCGGCGCCGCTTAACGTTCTCCCCTGCTCAACGCATCCAGGCAGAATCGCAAGTCCTCGCGGCTGCCCGGCCTCTATTAGATTCCTTAAAACCCGGCGAGGCAGTAGCCAGTTATCTTTCTTTCGACACTGAAGTTCCTACCTTTTTACTCAACGAAGCTATTTTAGATTCCGGTTTGAAACTAATGGTTCCCTGTGATCTGGAGCAGCCGCGTTGGGGACAGTTAGATCCGGTACAACACACTCGCGCCCTCTACCGCCGCTTCAATCCCCACCCGCCACTACTTTCAAAAGAGATGCACGGTAACGAACTGGCGAAACTGGGGTTAAAGTTTATTTTCTTACCTGCTCTGGCAGTCGATAGGACGCAGGCGCGCCTAGGGCGAGGAGCCGGCTGGTACGACCAGGCTTTGGCGCACTGCAATCTGACTGGCTCCACTCGCCCCCAGCTAATTGCCCTAACTCATGACTGGGAAGTCTTACAGGCGGGGACGCTACCCCAGGAACCGCATGACCAGTTAGTTGATCAGGTACTTACTTCCTCGGGACGTTTGCAAAAACTAGGCAGCGAGTAGATTTACGATCCCGGTGGCAGGTTAGGTACCAGTTAGGTTGTACTGTCCCCTAAAGGCAGATTATGGCGGTTACCTCGCAGTGCGGCTCTCCCCAGCTCTAGCGCTCCTAAGAGGAGGAAATAACCCGGCGGTTAATGGTTTTCTGCAGGTAGCACTGCTTAGTCCCCAAGGGGTAATAACCTCCATGTTTTCCGGCGGATTATCTCGGCTTTCCCTAGCGGTCAGGGAACCGACAAAAATCTGGTTATGCGCGAGTTCCTTTGGCGTTGGCGACGCACTATCGCCCTAGCAGCCGCAGTTGCAGTAGCCGTCACCTTACTGCGTTTAGTACTGCCCCAAGTGGTCACGAAACCACTATTAGTTGCCGCCACCGATATTCCACCAGGAACCATTATCGACCCTGGCCAAGTAACTGTGAAAGAGATTCCCGTGGCCGCCCTGCCACCTCAGGCTTATAAGAAACCTTCCCAGGCAGTAGGTCAGCGGACAGCCGTTCCCATTCCTGCCGGCACTACCCTGTTTCCGGCCTTATTTTCTTCTTCTCCTTTTTCACGACAATCCTATGAAGGGAAAGTGATTTTGGCACTACCTTTGCGAGAAAGCGATCAAGGCCTGGCCAGCGCCGGTGATGAAGTGATTTTCTTCCTCGGAAATGATCAAGATAGTAACTCTGCCCCCGAGACCAGCCCGGACACTACTAATCCGCAAACCATTCCCGAGGGCGGGGCGAGAAAATCTGCAGAGGATAAGGAACTCTCCGCGCAAATCACGGCGCAAGTATTAGCAGTCAGTGCCGCTAGCGGATCTTTGACGGGCGGGCAAAAAGCCGCCACCATTGAGGTTGCGGTTAACCCTCGTGAGGCTGGCCGCCTGGTCCAAGCCAGTAAATCCGAACCGCTACAATTGGCCAGGACAGGTTAATACAACTAGATGAGGAATAATGAGTAAAGAAAATACTGGTTTCATTGCTGGATTCAAAGAATTTATTTCCCGCGGCAACGCCATCGATCTGGCAGTTGGGGTCGTTATTGGTGCCGCCTTTGGAGCGGTAGTCACCGCCATCGTGGATAAATTCATTAATCCGCTAATTGCGGGACTAGTGGGCAAACCTAACTTCGATAATGTATTAGAGTTCCACCTGGGCAACGCGACTGTGCAACCGGGCGCCATTATTACCGCCCTCGTGAACTTCCTGCTGGTAGCCCTAGCGATTTACACCTGCGTTATTGTTCCGATGAATAAGCTGATGCGTATGCGTGACGCTAAAGCTAAGGCCGACGAGGAGGCGGAAGAGCCCAAGGCAGATCCCCAGGTAGAACTACTAACCGAAATCCGCGACCTCCTACAATCCGAAAAATCCGCCTCCCAAAACAGCTAACCCCGTCACGGGTCTGGCTCGGGTTGCGTGGGGGAAAGTTTAGTCCGAGTGGGTGCGGTGGGCATAAGAATTCGGAAAACGCCGCTACGTTTTCCGAATTCTTGGGCGGGAGGACAAACTTTCCCCCGCGCTCGACCCGGACTAACCGAAGGAAAACCCAAATGATGACTACTGATTATGCTCGCGCCAATGCGGGGGCATTTCGGATAGATAATCTACCTCGGGACGCTGATCAGCAGGTTCTTGCTGCTCACTTTGCTCTGGGATGGTATCGGCGCTTTCCTGCCAGGAAGTGGGTTTCCCTTCGCGAATGCGCCGGCGATCCACCTCGGAGTAGGTACGCGCTGCCGGATGCTTCATAGTTAAACGTTCCGGGTGACGACATTCTTCAGGATCGTTTCCACCTGACCGTCACGGCGCTGCAAGCCTAGCTCATTAAAGAGCAGCTCCACTTCTTCATCCACGCTGCGAGTCTTATCGTCCGAACGAATCCAGGCGAGCAGATCATCTAGCTGGTCATCGCCATAGGCAGTTAGAGGCAAACCTCGCGAAATGGCGGGACGCTTTACGCTGCGCTTTTCTTCGCTTGTTACCTCTTGCGAAACGGGGGAAGCAGCGGGCAGTGGCGCGGGTGCCGGGGAGGCCGCAGGCGCGGGAGCTGTCGCTGCTTCCCGCTGTGCTTGCGCTTTTTTGCGCTCCTCAACCACATCAACCACCAAATCCAGTAGCTGTTGAGCTTGCGCAGCCGGATCCATAAATACCGCGGTGGAATAGACAATGCTTACTACCCACCCATATTCTTTCAGCCTTTGCAGCCAGTGCCGTTCGCGCCGCCGCAAAGATTTCTCGGCTACATAGTCCGGGTTGTCGGTCAGGACTGCCACCAGTAGCTCATCGGGATAGTCTGGATGCCCGATGGCTAGCGGAATCCGCATACCGTTCTTGGGCCCTAGGTTGGGAATCACGGTCAGCCCTACTGAATAGAGCCTTTCCGCTAGATCCAGGAGCAAGCGATCAGGCTGAGATTCTTCCTCATCCATTGCCTGCGCGGCCTCAACTGGCCCCACAGTTTGTGCCTCGGCTCGGGCAGCCTGTAGCAAATCGTAAAGCATCTGGGAGCCCGGGTGATGCAGACGTTGCGGGTCGATAGCTTCCGGTGCCATCGACGACACCAAAGATAGTTCTTTACGCACCATGGAAACTGCGTCTACCAGTAGTGCCGTGCCGTCAGCTGCCGAGATAACTCCAAAGTCATGGAGTACTTGACCGTGAGGAGTCTTGGCGAAACCTACCGATAAAATCACGTGATCCCGGCGCAGTCCTGCTGCTCCGGCCGCATCTACAATCACAAACGGTTCGTCTTGGTTACTACCCAGGAATTCATCCAACTGCGGGTTACGAGCGACTTCACTCATAATCGCGGCACTGATCCGCCGAGCATGCTTGACCGTCAAAGCTACCACTCCCAAAGACTCCTTGCTTTGAGACTGGGCGTGCAAGCAAACTTGCCGCACTACCTCCTCAACTTCCTGGGAAGAGGTTTCGACGCATTGGGCACCGGGAGCAGGCATTCCTCGTCCATCGACGACCGTCAAAGTCACCGGGCGAGAGGGGCGCGGCACGGTTACCGGCATCACATCCCGTCCATAGTCGTGATCGGCCAGGAAGGAAGCTACCCACTCATTTACCCGCGACCGGGTAGGAGGCGCGGTTAGCTGCGGGAATATGCCCGCAAACTCTGAGATAGTGCCTTGCTCACTGCGGCGTACATCCCCCACGACTACTACTTGTTTCGCCCTCGCAATTGCGGGAATGACTTCTGCCAAATCGGTGTTTTCCACCCCGTCCAGTACCAGCAAATCCACGGGGTGATCATTGCCGAGAATCTGGGGTACCAGTACCGGAGGAATCGCGCGAATCGGCCGTAGCCGCTCCACAATCGGGAACTGCCCGATCACTTCTGGCAGGTCGCTGCGAGCATCTTTCAATACTTGCTCTAGGTCAGAAACCGTTTCCGACTGGGAATCTACCAGTTTGGCTACCTGGTGGCGTACTTGATACAAAACTTGTCCCGACAGCGAGTTAACCTGGGCAAGATCCAGTTCCCGTAGCCGCGCAGAGAGCTCGCTGAGGCGTTCTCCATCAAAATGCGCCAGGCGGTCATCTAGACGCAGCATTTCCGCCAACGCTGATGCCCACCAGGAAAGATCTAGCTCTGCTCGTAGTAACTCGAAGGGAACTCGCCGTTCTCGCAGGTCATCAACGAGTTCATCGAGACCTAAATCGTGTAATTCTTTCAGAATTGAAACCCGCTGCGGTAGGCGTTCGGCTCCTTTTTCATCTTGGGACAAGTTATCAATCAAAGTGGCTAACTCGTCGAGCGGCATTTGCGTTAAATCGCCAAATCCAGTGGAAAAGAACGGCTGTAACCGCGCGATATGGCTGCGTAGGGCTTCCTCGGCTTTTTGCATCTGGTCAAGGCGTCCCGGCAGAACCGGCCAGCCTCCACCGGGAGAATATTCGCGCCAAATCCGGCGCTGCTGCTGCACCCGGATCAGCTCCCGATGTAGGTCTTCAACTTTTCGCCCCGGTCGCACCATGTCTTTAGCCTGTTTTATTAGGCGACGCCGCTGGGATTCCTTCATGTTCAGAGCGCGTTCTTTACGCCATTTCTTGGTAGCGGTGGCAATCACCATATCGGCAGCCGAACGCTCGAAAATCTGGGGCTTGAACACGTCCATGGCTTCGCGCAGACCGTCGAGCATCCGCAACTGGTCATGCCATTGGTTAAGATTCCTGGCTCGCAGCAGCCCGGTTTCCTTTTGAGCGCGATCAATATCCGCGCGCACCTGCGGCAACATACGACCCGCTAGCTGGCTGACTCCCTCTACTGCGGTATCAACCATTTCGGGAGAAGAAATTACTACCGAATGCCAGGGATTGGTGGCTCTTGTCTGCGAGAAAATCCCTTCTTCGGCGGCTTGCACCAGTAACTCTTGGGCACGTTTCGCCCCATCAGACGCAATATGATGCAAAGTTTCCAAATCGAAACGTACTTTAGTGCGCGGCCCGGGTTTCATAGAGGTTAAATCGGCCAGCACCTGCAAAGCATCATAGGCAGACACCTGCCAGGGGTCGCGTTTGCGATGCAGCTGCTCCATATATCCACCCAGCTGGGAGCGCACCTGAGTCAGTTCGTTACGCATCTTCATAGTCGCTTCATCAGCTGCCGGATCTACTGATTCCAGTGGAGCGCTTAAAGATTCCAGCAACTTGGCGGGGATAATGTCACGCCAACGGCTCCGATTCGACAAATCCAAGGTGAGGCTCTCTAGCCCTAAACGATTCAAATACCCCAATACCTGCTGTAGGCGACGCCGCGCGCCTGGCACATAGGCAATGGTGCGTCCGGCACTGGCAGCGTCCGCTAAAATCGCGGCCACCGTGGAGGTCTTTTCCGATTCCGGCGGCGCATCTAACAGTAGATTTGCCCCGGAGGCCACCGCATCTAACACGTTATGCTGGGCGGGATCTAAATCTCCTACCCCATGCTCGGCCAGGGGATCACGGTCAGTCAATACCGGTTGCGGTAGCGGAGAAAGCACTGCCCCAGCGGCCTCTACATCTCCGCAAAGCGCGGCAGTCACCTCGGACTGTTCCAGCAGATCTTGATTGAGCGCAAAATCTTTGACCAGGTTGGAAAGAGGATGCAGGTATTGGCCTACGGTGAGCGAATCGTAGAGGTCAAATCCCAGCAGATGCCGCAACCCCAAGCGTCGCAACTCGTGCAGGGCGTTGGTGGGGCTAAAAGCTACCGCAGCCTGCGTACCTTGCAAAATGGAAACAATTTCTGCTTGCTCGCCCTTTTCCCGCAGTGCCGCTTCCAGTGGCGGCCAGACTTCTACTGTGCTGTCCAGAGTGATCAACACGTCCTCATCGGCGGTTAAAGACAGCTCTACCGGACACAGCAATGCCGGTCCGGTAATAGTGCGCGGCTCACTGGCGCATACTTTTTCAATATCGTAAACCGCACTATCTGCAGTCTGTTCCTCGACAGTATCTTCACTGCTAGAAAGGTTACTTTCTGCATTTACTGCCGTTGCAGCGGTTGCCGACATTTTCGTAGTCGAGGACGCAGATTTACTCGCGGCGCGTTCCCAGGCGGCTCCTAAAGTGCCGCCTTGTCGCCAAGAGGCAGTCCCAATCGCCAAATAAACCGGCGCGCTACCGTAACGGGATTCGCGGTCGCGGGAAGCAGAAAGCACTTCGCGAGCCCGGATCCGGCAATGGGATAGGGCACGCGGTTCGCGTACCAGGTTAGATAACCGAGTCGGACGCCCTCCATATAACTGCGCTAAGCCCCCGGGGTGGGCAGCAGACAGCTCTAGGTAGCCGGAGGAGGTCTCCTCGGCGATAGTATGCTCCAAGCTGGCATTCCAATGCGAGAGCATCTCCTGTACCAGCTGTTTACGGTTTTTGGGCGCCGCTGTTTCCGCGACGGCCTCGCTGGCAACGTCTTCCGCTGTGGTCATCTCTGTTTCCGGGTTATAGCTCACGATGCCACCATACGCGAAAGCGGGGGTTTGCCCTGGTTGCCATGCCCTAAGATCGCGAAAACGACAATTCTCACGTCCTAGGTATTCTGCAATAACTCGGAGTGCAATTTTGAGCCCGCTTAACCAGTGTTATCCTAGACTGGCTGAGGCGCTGACGGCCGCCTTGCGCCCTCGTAGCTCAGGGGATAGAGCACCGCTCTCCTAAAGCGGGTGTCGGACGTTCGAATCGTCTCGGGGGCACTATCAGACAGATTTTCCTCTGTTTCTTCCCTTTAAACCCTTCGGCCAGGCACCACCCCGAGGACGAACCTCGAGAGCACCTGGCCGATGGGGGCTGATAATGACTTAGAAAATCACCCGCAATACGCTCACCGTAATCGCGGAAATAACCGCCGCGGCCGGCAAGGTAATCACCCAGGCCAGCGCAATCGGTTTCATTAATGACCAGTTGGCGGCTTTATTAACGATCCCGATCCCGAGCACCGCACCAATCAAAATGTGGGTGGAGGAAACCGGCAGCCCCAGCAGCGAGGAACCCATAACTACCGCCGCAGCCGAAAGCTCTGCCGCGAATCCCGAGGCCGGGTGCATTTCGGTAAGTCCAGATCCTACGGTTTTAATAACGTAGCGGCCAATGAACCACAGCCCCGCAATCAGGGCGATCCCCAAGGTGAGCATGACTGCCCCCGGGACAGTGCTTTCTGTGGAAATACCGCCGGTACGCAAGGCGTCTAGCACCGCAATGAAGGGGCCAATAGCGTTGGCGATATCGTTCGACCCATGCGAGAAAGCGAATGCGGAAGCGGTAAAGACCTGCATCCACGAGAACAACAGGAAGGTTGAGCGGGAAAGATCGCGCCGCTTGAGGGAACGCGCAAAAATAAAGACTGCCATCCACACTGCTGCCGCCAACATCGTCAGGATTAGCAGGTTACCCAGCATAGATAAGTTGATATCTAGGTTATCTAGGCCTTTGAACAACATTAGGGAGCCGATGATGACCGCTCCAAATGCCGCCAACAATGGCACCCAAGTATCTAGAGCTTTGTGGGCGTTTACATCATCTTTTTCTCGGTTGATACGTTCTAGCTCTTTGAAGTAGTCAGATTCCAGGTCAGAGGGATCGTAGTCCCCCATATTCATGGTGGTAGCATCCCGTACCATCGCGTTGGTGTAGGAAACCTGCTGGATTTCATTGAGCCGTTCGAACCAGGCCTTGTGGCGAGTACGCAGATCCGCACGTTCCTGTTTAATTTCACGTAGACGCTGGTCAGCACGTTCGTTGTAAACCAGGATCGAGGATTTAATCGATTTGAATAAGATATAGGCCACTACCCCGCCCAATACCGGGGACAGTACCCAGGAGATCGCAATTTTCCCGATGCCTCCCCATTGCACCATGCTCCAACCCCCGGTGTGGGTGGTAAAGCCTACGGTCAGAGCAGCACCGACGATGCCACCTACGATCGAGTGGGTGGTTGATACCGGCCACCCCATGCGGGTCGCTACCAGCAGCCATACTGCTGCCCCTAACAGGGAAGATGTCATGATTAGCGCAAAGTCTATAGCTTGCAGATTCGAGATGGCCGATAGGTCTACGATTCCCGAACGCACCGTATCGGTTACTTCTCCTCCGGCGATTACTGCCCCGGATACCTCAAAAATCGCGGCCACTACTAGGGCTTGTTTCATTGAGAGGGTACCCGCACCAACGGAGGTTCCAAAGGAGTTCGCTACATCGTTACCACCAATGTTAAAGGCCATGAATACGGCGAAGGCGATAGTTATTACCAGCAGTAACGCTTGATCAGTTTCTCCTACATAATCAAAAGCCCAAAAAATGAACCAGATGGCACTTCCCAAGAGCAGACCACCGAAAGCCAAATGCCAGTACACATCTTTTTTCGCCAGTTTTTGGAAAAAAGTCAGTTGTCCCAAAGGTGCTTCCACCTCTGTAGGGGGCATATCAGTTTTAGTCACGGGATTAACTCCCTCCAGATGAGAAATTTTAACTTTCACCTGGAAGCTAACAATCTAAAGTTACCTGTGGGTTAACAACGCGGAACCGGCAGGAAAACTATCGAGAGGAACAAAAACCCCAGAAATTTCGATATACCTGGGTTTTCTCTAATTTTTACGCTGGTAACACCGGGGTATGTGCCTGGAAGACTGCCTTAGGTTCCGGTGTCGCGTGACTGGTTATCCATAATCCGTTGACGCTCCGCGCGTTCTTTCCGACGCCGCATCGCTCGTTCGCGCGGCCCTTCGATGCTGACAAAGGGGCGGGAGGCGCGCAGGGTAACGTCTACTTTCCAATGCCGCCACAGCCAAATGCCTACTATCAGCGCAACCAGCAAGGACGCGATGGCGCCCACCCCTAGCGACCACCGAGGGCCCCAATGTTCCGCTACCCAACCGATTATTGGTGCCCCAATCGGGGTGGTTCCCAGGAAGAAGAGGAAATAAATGGACAGTACCCGCCCTCTGATTTCTTCCTCGGTAGAAACTTGGATAGTGGCGTTAGCGCTGGTAAGCAGATTCAACATTACGAATCCGGTGGGGATCAGCAACAGGGCGAAGATTTCGTAGGTGGGAGCTAGCGCCAGTGCGCCCTCTAAAATTCCAAATAGGACGGCTGATACCACTACGGTAAAAACTCGGGGCTGACGCCGCCGGGCAGCTTGTAAGGCTCCCGCCAGGGCGCCGATCGCCATAATCGAGCCCAATAAGCCATATTCACCTGCACCTTTACCGAATACTCGGGTGGCCATGACTGCTTGGGTTAGCTGGAAATTTAAACCCAGCGCCCCCACTACCGTGAGGATGGCGATAATCGCTTTAATATCGGTGCGGTTTTGCACATAACGCAGGCCTTCGCGCATCATCCCCTTGGTGCGGGAAGTCTTTTCCGGGCGATAAAGCCGGGCAGGATCCATTAGCGACAAGCCGAGAACCGGAACGATAAAGAGGACGAAGTTGGCGATAAAAACCCAGCCCGGACCGATGCCAGCGATCATGAACCCGGCGAGACCTGGTCCGATCAAGCGCGCCGAGTTAAATGCAGTCGAGTTTAGCCCCACCGCATTTGGGAGGTCTTCTTTAGTTACCAGTTCCGAGACGAAAGCTTGCCGGGTCGGGGAGGTTAGACAATCGGCAACCCCAGTTATCAGGGCGATTATATAAATATGCCAGAGGGCGGCGACTCCCGTGAGCAGCAAAATTCCAGTTAGGAGCCCGCAGAGGGCAACTATGCATTGGCAGATCTGAATGATGCGGCGCCGATTGAAGCGGTCAGCCACCATTCCTGCCGGTATCGACAGCAATAACTGCGGCAAGAATTGCAGCGCAGTGACTACCCCGACTGCAAATCCGGACTGGTCGGTGAGTACCATCAGCACTACCCAGTCTTGGGCTACTCGCTGCATCCAGGTGGCAGTGGAAGCAAAAATATTAGACACCCACCACAGCCGATAGTTGTGGTATTTGAAGGAGGTAAATGTGCGCGACAAATCTACCTCCTCAAACCTTGCAATCTAAATCCCTGCTTATTTACCCTAGTCCTCTTGGAATACTGCCCGCAGCTTTCCACGCTTTAAGCGTAGTTACGGCGGCAAGTACAGCTTTCAAGGCGAGTTTTAGGGAGCTAAACTCGCTACTTTACCCGGCTGCGTCCTCATGCCAGTAACGTCCCTAATGCCCAATAGGTGGCGACACCTGCCACGATAGATGCCATTGCATTTGCCCATTTGAAGTGGATAGCGGCGGTAACTAGGATTCCGCCAGCCGCCGGCACCCAGGAGGAGGGCGAGTGAAAATCCGTGTCCATCAGGGCAAAGACCACCAGGATCACCATAACTCCCAGCGGCATACTGGTAGCTATTAGGCGCACCAGCGGCGATTCTTCTTTCCCGCGCAGCGCCACAAAGGGGAAAGCCCGCAAAGCGTAGGTAACTGCCCAGATCACGGCGATAGCGCCGAGGGCGTAAGGGTAGGTTGCAGAGTTCATTCTATTCCCCCCTCTTTCCCGGAAGGTTTCCGGCGCATTACCCAGGCGCAATGCAGTAAAACTACCAGGGTGAACAGCGAAAGCGCGGTGATGAGCATATATTTTCCGCACCAGATGGCGCCGATTAAACCGCAGGCCAGCGCGGCTAACCCCAGCAGCGGATAGTCGCTTTCCCGGTAGGCATCTATTGCCAGGGTGACGAATAGGGCGGGCAGGGCAAACCCTAGGAAATCGGTGTTGAAAGGTAGGGCTTTACCTACGAAGGCACCCACGATCACCCCGCCCACCCAGTACAGGTGACAGAGAAGATTGATTGAGAGGACAACCGGACCGGTTAGGCGTTTATCTCCCAGATGGGAGGCGGTAAGCGCGTAGGCTTCGTCCGTGAGGGAGTGGATAGCGTATAAGCGGGCGGGAGCTGATTTTATTTTGCGCAGCGGGAAACTTAGTCCGTAAAACACATGCCGAAAATTGACGAACAGGGTGGTGAGGGCGATTTGGAAGAAATCAATCCCCCCGAGGATGAGGGAGACCGCGGTGAACTCCATCGAGCCGGCATAAATAATGGCAGCGGATAGGATTGTCAGCCATATAGGGAACCCTTGGGTAACCGCGAATGCCCCGAAAGCGATTCCCAGCGGCAGGTAACCCATGCCCACGGGACCGGTTAGCCGCGCGGCTCGTTTTAGCGCTGATAGCGGTGAGGGCGCGGATGTCGACGCTTCCCATTGCGGTTGCAGATCGTGAGGTTGGCGGTCACTGTGCATGTGCATCATGTTAGGCATTTCTGCTTTTTGTCTACCGGGGATCTTAAACCCTGGAAAAGAGACTACCGTAAGTAGCGGCAATCAAAATAATGGTTTTGCCAGTTAGCGCCGCATTGTTTTAAAGCTATCAACAGTTGCGAGGTGGAGGAACTAGTGACCGGATGCACGCGAACAGTTTTTGCCGCTAACCTTGCTGTCCGTTAAACTATGGGGGTGCTTTGACATTGGAGATGTCGCATAGTGGCCTAGTGCGCTCCCCTGCTAAGGGAGTTGGGGTGGATAGCCCCTCGAGGGTTCGAATCCCTCCATCTCCGCTGGTAGATACGATTTAGCCTTGTCGTGCTTGCTCGGCTAATAACGATTGTCTAAGAAAGTTTCCCGGGATAAAAACTCTTTTTAATCACTTGCGAGCGGGTAACGCTTACTCTTTAGGTAGAAGGGCACGCCTTTTAAAAAACGTTCTCCAAATTAAGCGACCTGCAAGGATTTGAATTTTTTGTACGCCCCCGCTCTAGTCATTCCTAGATAGTCACCTATCATTTCCCAAGTTGCCCCCTCTGCCCTAGCGGTGCTTACTGCTTGGGCAATAGCGGCTTTGGCGCGTTCTTCTGCCTGGATTGCTGCTGCCAGTTGTGCAAGTCCTTTACCGCGATAGACGGAAGCTACCGGGTCGGGTCCTGCCCCATTGTTAGCGTTCTCAATCTCATCAAGCATCTCTTCGATAGTCCGCTTACTCACCGCTTCCTCCTTAAGTATTTCGGTCTTGCTTTCATCGCATGGAAGATAACTCGGTTCCGGATTCCTAGTTCCAGAAGCGTGCCATCTGTGCCAGCTCCTACCACTATGCGGTATCCATCCATAGGGAAGACATCTATAGGGTTATTTACTGCGTGGAGTATGTCTATAGTTCCGACGCCATGTTTATAGGCGCTTTCTTTGATCTCCACCCTGTTAACTATAGTAAACAAACCCCTCACTATGTCAACCAATGGAAACAAAAATTCTAGTGTTTATCCGATTCCTCTTTTTTCATCCCTCAATTTTGACCGCCGCTTTGCTGGTCGGGTAGTTAGATAAAAGTTGTCCCCGGGCTTTCTAAGCCCGGGGACAACTTTTAATTACTTAGGGAGGTTTGACTTCCTAGACCTCCTGGGATCGGCGGCGACTGGCGGCTACCAATCCCACTCCGGTGATGACCGCTAGCGAGTTCAATGCCAACAGGGAAGTCACAGATACCCCGGTTACTGGCATTTGCTCTCCGGCCGCCGGTTTCCCGGTATTGGCACCTTTAACTACCACAGTTCTGACTACTTTCTTGCCGCTAGGTTTCTCGCCCACTTGGAATTGGAAGCTAGCGCTCTCGCCCCATTCGTTGGTGGCGGTAATGGTGTGGGCGCCTAACTCCTTCGGTACTTGCACGGATACATAGAATTCGCCGTTGCCTACCGCTGGATGTACTCCCAGGTCGACGATGGTCGAATGCATGATTACCCGGTTCTTACTCCCAGGACTAAATCCCGTGAAATGCACCTGTAATGTGTCCCCAGGAGCAAAAGAGCGCACCCGGTTTGTGGAAGCGGCAGCTTGCACCTGATGGTAGCGGCTGTATTCTGCCTGGGCGGCAGCCAGCTTAGCTTGGGCTTGCTGATTAGCCTCGGTGGCCTCCTTCTGGAGGACCTTCGCGGCTTCGGCCTTCCTCGCTAGATCTTTTGCCGCCTCCTGCGCCTCTTTGGCAGCGGTATCCGCACCCTGATAAGTCTTAAAGAGGGCGGGTAATCCTAGATTGTTGAGGTCGCTATCGGTAGCGTCCAGGCCATTCTCCAAGGCGTTCTGCCCCTTTATAGCCTTCAGTTTCTCCGCCAACGCCTGCTTAGCTTTCTGCTCATTTTGGAGTTCGGCGGCAACTTTGGTTACTACTTCCAGGTCTTTATTCGCTTTGTCAGCGGCAGCCTTAGCCTGCTGTAGGTCTTGCGCTACCTTCTCTACCTGAGCTGCTGCCTGGTCGTGGGCTATCTGCTGCTCCGCTAGCGGGTTTAGCTGCTTTTGCGCGTTAGCACGTTCATTTTCAGCTTTGCTGGCTGCCTCCACAGCTTGCTGGTTGTCGGCGGTTGCCTCCTCCAGATCGTTGTCTGCTGCGGTTTTAGCTTGCGCCGCTAGCTGCTGCGCCTGGGTCGCTTTTTGCAGCTGGGCGGCAGCTGCTTGGGCTTGGGTTTTTGCCTTGGCAAGCGCTGCCGTAGCCTCCGACAACTCTTGCTGCGCGGTTCCTAACGCCGTGCCTTTAGTCAGTTCCTCGAGCTCTTTTTCTTTCTCTGCTTGCGCTGCCTCTTTGTCTTTAACGTCCTGCTGTGCTGCTTCTAGGGCTTGCTGCGCGGTAGTTACGCCGGCTTTAGCATCCTTGAGGGTACCTTCTGCAGCAGTAACCGCAGCTGCAGCTGCCTGCACTGCCTGTTCTTTTTCTGCGACCACGCCTTCGGCAGCCTTCTTATCGTTCTCCGCCGCCGTAACCTTTTGCTTTTCACTTTCTACTGCCGCAGCCGTCTTGGATTCTACATCTTGGGCAGCTTTCCAGGCATTATCCTTTTCCTGGGCTGTGGCTTTGGCGGATTCTACGGCTGCTTTAGCTGTGGCTATATTGTCATCGGCAGTCTTTGCCGCTGCTTGTAGCTCTGCCAGCTTCGCTTTCGCCTCCGCTAGCTTCTTCTTAGCGCCCTCCGGAGTAACCGAGTTGTAGTACTCCATAAACCGTTTTTCGTATTCATCAACGGTATAGGTTTTTTCTCCCGTCTCAACCCCGTCGCAGACTTCACCCCAAACAGCTCCGTACTTAATCCCTGGACCGGAAGCGCCAGCAAAACCTGTTGCAGTAGAGTGCCCCACGACATTTAAATAGTGTCCAATGTCTGGATATATATCAGGGTATTTCATCATAATATTGTAGGAAGACATAGTCGCAATATCGGGATGTTGTTTCACAGCTTTTTCGTAGTCGGATTTTTCTTCATACCAACTCAAAACAGGATCATCTGCACCCCACGCTAGGTTTTCTGCCACCCCAAAGGCGCTCGAGTGCCCTATATGGTATCTGGACCAGTTGGCTTGCGCCTGAGCGATCGCCATTAGGCGGTCAGTAATCACGTAATCGTCAAGTTTTTCACCATTGCGTCCACCCTTGGCACGATACTGATTAACTACTCGTACCCAGGCGATAGCTTCTTTCATATTGTTCAAGTTGGTGGTGTCATCGTCGGCTCCCGGCTTCAATGTACCGTTAACCAGGGTGCCATCGGCCTTTGTTTTCGTGGATTTATCGTTCAGAATTTCCAGAGCATCCGTTGCTCCTACACTTTCGAAGAACCCGAAGCTGCCTTTTTTGAAATTAGTATTAGCTTCCGCGACCGCTTTTTCAGCATTTTCTACTTCGGTTTCTGCAGCTTTTACCGCGTCATCGGCTTTCTGCTTGTTTTCCCGTGCCTTTGCCAGATTCTCTTCTGCCTTCTGTCGCGCGGCTTTAGCCTCATCGGCTTTCTGCTTGGCAGTTGCGGTATCACCTCGACGGGCAGCTAAGGCAGCCTCAGCCTTAGCCAGCTCACCCTGAGCAGCTTTAACCTGGTTTGCGGCCGTCTGCACAGCTTGTTCTGCTGCGGCCTTATTACTCTTCGCTTGCTCTACCGCATGTCGTTTTGCTTGCAGCTCATTTTGTGCCGCGGTGACTACATTCTGAGCATTATCTAGCTCGGTTTTCCGTTGCGCAGCAGCGTCTTTAGCCACCTGTACCTGGGCTTTCGCTGCTTTTACGGCCGCCTGACCGTCCTTTAATGCCTGATCGGCGTTCTCACTAAGCTGCTTGACCTTGGCTTCCAGCTCATTTACCTTTTGCTGCTTGGCATTGACATCGGCTTCTGCCGTTTGCCTCGCAGTTTCAGCTTTCGCTTTCTCCTCTTGAGCTTTCTTCAACTGCGTTTGCGCAATGTTCGCCTTCTCTTGCGCCTCTGCTAGCTCTTTCTGTACCTCTTCCTGCTTAGCTACTGCAGCCTGCTTATCTTTCTCGGCTTTCACCACCTTATCTTTGGCGGCTTGCAGCTGCTCGGCATCAGGGGCGCGATTATCCTCAACCGCTTTATCGGCAGCGGCTTTAGCTTGCTCAGCTTGAGCCAAGGCTTCTCCCGCGGCCTTCGCGGCATCCTCGGCAGCGGTTTTGTTCTGATTAGCTTTTTCTAGCTGGTTAGCTGCGTCAAGTGCCGCCTTTTTGCTCTCTTCCTGGGCTGTAGCTAGGGCATCGAGGGCGTCTTGCTTCGCCTTTTCACTGGCCGCAGACTTTTCGCCGGATTCTTTCGCGGCCTTGTCTGCTGCTTGCGCGGCATCCTGAGCATTACTATCGGCCTCCGCCGCTTTCGCGGCGCTCTCCTGTGCCGCTTTCTTCGCTACCTCCAGCTCATTTGCCGTTTTGACTTTCGGATTGGTCTGCTGGTTTTGCTGCTCAGCACCTGCAGGATCAGCGGGCGCGGTAGGCTCGGGCGCGGCCTGCGCAATCCCGGTAGCTGGTAGCACCCCCGCTAACGCTAAAGCGAATCCGGTGGCAGTTAGTTTTGTGGCATGCTGCTTCATTGCGTAAAAATCTCCTTTAGGTCACCCCTCAATGACCTATCTCAACCCTCAACTTTGAAATTGGAGCGCCCGCTAACGATGATTAGAATCACCAGAACAGACGATGAAAATCCTATCAGGTAGATTAACGTTCCTCAACGGACGTAAGTCGCACGGACGCTAATGGAGAGTTGAACCCGCCCTCCTCTACCTCACCCGGTACTCAGCCAGCCCTACGTAATCGGCGCGCTAATCTTCTTAGGCAGCGAACTTTTTCATCGCCCCTTGGCGGGTCATACCGATGATCTCACCGATTGCCTGCCAGGTTTGACCTTGCTCACGGGCATCTCTAACCGCTTCATCAAGCCGCTTATCTGCCCTAACCGTTTCCACCAACGCCTGATAAACCTTAATCAAGGCGGGATCAGTAATAGTCATCTTTGGTTCGGGATCCGCTGCGATTTCTGCAAGTAACTCTTCGTCAGTTTTCATTTCATCCACCCTTTCCTCAAGAATTTCAGTCTGGCTTTCATAGCATGAAAAATGTCCCCATCTTGATTAACTCCTATTTCCAGGAGTTCACCACTGGGAGTTGGTCCGATAAGGATCTGATACCCGTCCAGGAAGTGCACGATAATGGCATTGCTATAAGCATGAGCTATCGTCTCGTCGGTGAATCCGTGCTTACGCGCACTGTCCTTAATCACATTGGTAACGTTAGTTACCAAATCGCATCTTGTCAACGATTGTTACCAATAGTTTTCCCGGTCTGTTCTTATTTACCCCTGATATGCTTGACCAAAACCGGTCAGCTCACCCGACAAGCGCATGAATCCGTATTCACATTCCTGAGCATCGCCACCCCCGCACTTCCCCTAGTTGCGTCACCTCTCCTCGAACTCAACACGATACAAACCAGAGCCCTCACATCACCTCCCTAAAGACCGCGAGCGACTCCCCATAAGACGGAGCCTGAGTCAACCTACGAGAAACCAGGAAATCGTCAGTACTGCCTGGGAAATATTTTCGATTTTGAAATATCTCCATACAGTAGGAGAGATTTTTGAATTATTTTTATAAATACTTGAATATCTTCAGTTTTTCTGACAGTTTTCATGTTTTTCTAGCTATTCATGGACATTTTTAATATACAGTACTATATTATTCTGCATGAAAGCAGTATTGCCAACCCAGATTAGCCCTAATATCAATCTGTCTGAGGTTATTAGCGAAAATGTGCGTGCAGAAATGGCACGTCGCCGTGTCACACAAAGTAAGTTAGCGGCTAATCTAAATTTATCGAGAGCCGCTCTATCGGCACGACTTTCAGGCAAGACCCTTTGGGGAATTAACGAGCTCATCCCGGTAGCAGACGCTTTGGGAGTAGGCCTTGCTACGCTCATTTTTGGGTATGAAAATACCCCCACGCCAATCAGCGCGGAGGTTTTAAGCTCCCCCAACTGGATTCGAACCAGTAACCCTTCGATTAACAGTCGAATGCTCTACCGTTGAGCTATGGGGGATCGACTTGAATAAGCCTACCGTGAGAGGGCGAAAAGTTCCTAATCTTCCAGGTCTATAACAATCCCCAATTTCTGTTCCCACTCACCCACTACCGAACGCAAATACTGCTGGTCATCTGGGTTTTCAAAGCTTGATATAGGCGGATGTAAACGTAAATTGCGGTTATCGTCACGCAATATCTGTGCGCTAACTCTCTGTCCGGAAGGTAATTCCAGCGGGGTAACAAATACCTGTGCCTCACTGAGCGCTTCCCGGATGATGTCCATAAAGTTGTGTTTGGGAGCCTCAATCGGGGTAAGCACCAGGTCTTCGCCCTCATGGAAAACAATCCGCAGCGTGCCCGCCTCGCTATCCCAGCGGACGTGAGAAACTTCATCCCAACCAAAACGCGACTTCACCTGCGCCGATTCCACTTCCATCAATGCCTGCATGGTCACCACCAGGAAGCGCTCCTCCGCTACCGTTAGGAATTCAAAAACTCTATCCGAGGAGGTGAGGACAGCTTTAACCGCATCCGGGACCCTACGCCCCTGCAACTTTCGCAAAATGTTGGTCACGTTCTCCACCCTAAACAAAATTCAGTATTCCGCCCACCATCCGGTAGGCTAGATTCGCCCCGTTAGCTCAGTTGGTTAGTAGCAGCGAACTCATAATTCGTGGGTCGCGGGTTCAAGTCCCGCACGGGGCACCCCTGTGTTTCTTGATTCTTTCCCCCTCGAAGCTCCTAGAAAACTAGTTCTTTCTGCCACGAGGGGGAATCTGCAGCTCTCTCCTACAGGGGCGCGCTACCCCTAGGCGCGCAAAGTCGCCTTGAACTTCTTCGCGGTAGCCTTAATGATCCGGGTGCGCACCGCCTGAATCTCGCTGGCGCTAAGCGTGCCTTCCCCAGAGCGAATCTTCACCGAGAACGCCAGCGACTTCTTACCCGCGCCTAACTGTTCACCACTGAAAACATCGAAGAGACGTACTTCTTCCAGCAGGTCTCCCGCCTGTTTCTCAATCACCTGTTGCACATCAGCTGCGGGAATATCCGCATCGACTACCAGCGCGATATCTTCTTTCGCGGGCGGAAAGGATGAAACCGGCTTCACCTGCAAATCTTTCTTCGGCATCGCTTCGGTGAACTTCTCGAAGTCAATCTCGAAAGCGCAAGCTGATTCCGGCAACCCGAAGTTGCGGCAAACCGCCGGGTGGAGCTGCCCGGCCAAACCAACGCAGGCTCCCCGTACCACGATCCGCGCGCACCGTCCCGGATGGAAGGGCGCGACTGCCGCCGACGAGCCCAGCTCGCCCATCATGTTATCGTTAGCTAGGCGCTGACGCCCATCTTTGCCTTGTACGCGCATCGGTACCGCCAAAGTTTGCGCCACCGTGCGCACGAACTCCACCGCGTCCGCCCAATCATAAGCGCGACCTGCACTCAATGAACCAGCCAATTCGGCCTGTCCCACGAGGACGCCGGCGAGATGTTCAGGCTGGTAAGGAACTCCTTTTTCGAGGGCGCGCTGCTGGTCAGGATCTGGTTTTTGTTCCACTCCGAAAGAACCAGTTAGTTCAGTTCCCATTCCTCGGGTAACCAAACCGGTCTCGAAAATCGCGCATTGCTCATTGCCACGCGCGATATTGCGCCGGGCTACTCCTAGCAAGGTATCTAGCAAGGAAGTGCGCAGCAACGGTTGATCATCCGCCAGCGGGTTGGCCACCCGCACCGCTTGGCGGCGCACATCCTTTTCCCCTAGCAGTTCAGCGTCAAATACTTCCTCGGATATGAAGGGGTAGGAGAGCACCTGCACCAGGCCGCCTTGCGCCAGCGCCCGCCCCACATCGCGGCGAGCCCGCTGCTTGGGGGTGTATCCGCGTCCCGCAATCGGGCGCGGCCGCCGCGAAGGAATAGTGTCATAGCCGGCCAGCCGAGCAATTTCTTCTACCAGGTGCGCCGGTCCGGTCAGATCGGGACGCCAAGAAGGCGGCTGGGCAATGACATTGCCGTCTGCTACCTGCACTTTACATCCCACGTCTTTTAGCAGGCGGGTAAGGGTTTCCTGATCGTACTCCACTCCGGTTAGCCGTGCCGGTTCATGCAGCGGCATCACGATTTCCGCGAAGGGCTCGGTGTTATTGAGGTCGCTGACCCGCCCACTGTCGGTGCCCCCGCCGTATTCCACCAGAATATCTACTACACGTTGGGCAGCTACCGGCGCCACCTCGAAGTCCACGCCGCGTTCGAAACGTTTGGAGGCTTCGGAGGGCAGCTTATGCCGCCGCGCAGTACGCGCAATCGAAGTGGGGTGGAAATGTGCCGCCTCTACCAGCACATTCACCGTATCGGCAGTCACCTCGGTGGAGGCGCCTCCCATTACTCCTGCCAAGCCGAGCACGCGGGAACCTTCTGCTCCCTGCGGGGAGTCGGTAATCAGTAAATCTTCGGGATCCAGGGTGCGCTCTACCTCATCGAGGGTAGTTAGCTTTTCGCCGGCTTTCGCCCGGCGAACCACGATCGGCCCGCACACTTTATCCAGGTCATAGGCGTGCAGGGGCTGCCCCAAATCCAGCATCACATAGTTGGTGGCATCTACCGCCAAAGAAATAGAACGCATTCCTGCCTGCTCTAGGCGGCGCACCATCCAGTCGGGAGTCGCCGCCTGCGCATCAATGCCAGTCACAATGCGGGTGACAAAACGGTCACACCCAACTTTGCCATTAATCGGAGCCTCATCTGCGACTTTAACCGTGAATCCGTCCGCGGTTGCCGCCGGTACTGACCCGGAAGGCAGATTTTCTGCCAGCCCCAAGTCAGTGAACTTAGCCCCGGTGGAGTGGGCGTATTCGCGTCCCACCCCGCGCATTGCGAAACAGTATCCGCGATCAGGGGTGATATTGATTTCTAGTGTTTCTTCCCCTAATCCCAGAAGTTCAATTACCGATTCGCCAGGCGCGGGCAGCTCCCCGGCTGCCGCTTTTTCGGGCAGTAACTGCTCCAGGACGATAATTCCGTCATGGTCATCGCCAATCCCCAGTTCCCGCTGGGAGCAAATCATCCCGTCAGAAACGTGTCCATAGGTTTTACGGGCAGCAATCTGGAAATCACCGGGCAAAACTGCGCCCGGCAGCGACACCACCACTAAATCTCCCACTTTAAAGTTGTGGGCACCGCAAATAATTCCCCGACTGGGCAGCTCAGAGGGCTCTTTACCTTCCCCGGGACGGTCATTAAACTTGCCCACATCTACTCGGCAATAGTTGATGACTTTCCCATTGGATTGTTCTTTGGCATCCAGGGTCAATACCCTTCCGGCCACCAAGGGGCCGATTACCGCGGCCGGATGGATGGCTTCTTCTTCCAAACCTACCTTTACCAGGTCAGTTGAAAGCTGTTTGATATCTGTGCCTGGCACTACCTCAACGTGATCTTTTAGCCAATCAAGCGCTACAAATGGCATTGCTAGTTTCCCCTTCCGGTAGTGCCGAACTGTTTAGAAAATCGCACGTCGCCCTCGACAATATCGTGCATATCGGTGATTCCATGTCGCAGCATCAAGGTGCGTTCAATGCCCATCCCGAAGGCGAACCCGGAATACACATTCGGGTCGATTCCGCAGGCTATAAGCACATTCGGGTTGACCATGCCGCAGCCGCCCCATTCGATCCAGCCCGGCCCGCCTTTCTTTTGTGGGAACCACAGATCCATTTCTGCGCTGGGCTCAGTGAAGGGGAAGAAAGAGGGACGCAAGCGGGTTTTGGCTTCCATCCCGAACATAGATTGCGCGAAATGATCCAGGGTACCTTTTAGATCCGCCATCGTCAGACCCTTATCGACTGCCAGCCCCTCTACCTGGTGAAATACCGGGGTATGGGTGGCGTCAAGTTCATCGGCGCGGAAAACCTTTCCGGGGCAAGCAATATAGACCGGAACTCCCCGCGAAAGCATCACTCGCGCCTGTACCGGCGAAGTGTGGGTACGCAGCACCAAGTTGCCGTCCCCGGGGGTTTCTCCTCCCAAGGAACGTCCATCTATATAGAGGGTGTCCTGTTCTTGCCGCGCCGGGTGATCCGGATCGATGTTGAGGGAATCAAAGTTGAACCATTCGTGTTCGACTTCCGGGCCTTCCGCGATTTCCCAACCCATAGACACGAAAAAATCGGAAATATCTTCCATCAAGGTTTCTAGGGGATGGCGCGCGCCCTGCGGGTAACGCTGCGCTACCTGGGTTACGTCCAGTGCCTCGGCCGCCAAAGTTTGGGCTTCTTTTTCTTTTTCGAGGGCGGCTAGGCGCTGGTCATAGGCAGCATGCAGCTGTTTCTTGGCGCCGCCCAGGTTCTTGCCTGCCTGGGCTTTATCTTTCTTGTCGAGGTTGCGAATCTCCCGGTTAGCCAGGATGATCGGCGCGCTGTCGCCCAGGTGAGCTCCGCGTACCCTCTTTAATTCTTCTAGCGAGCCGGCAGCAGAAAAATCGGCTTCCGCCGCCGCAACTGCCCGGGCAATTCCCTCTTGATCCAGCGGGGAGATAGGTGTGGTCGCGTCAGACACAGGTTCACCTTTCTTGATGTTTCTTTCTCTTTTGTCTTCCACTCTAGTTGCCGAGCAAATTCAGGGGTAATTTAAGACCGCTAAGCGAAACTTTTACAGATTTCATGTCCTCCCGAGCATTAAAAAACCAAGATTATCGGCAGGAACGCCATAAATATGTAGAATGGAATCAGGCTTGCAATCGAGGAGGCATTTTGGCGACCCTGGCTGGAAAAACGAAAGCTGATATCGTTGTGCCCTGCGTTGATATCGGCGCCATTAACTCTGCTTTATTGCGCGATATGACGATACTGCTAGCCCAGGCCGGGGTAAGCGTAGTTTGCACCGTTCACCTTGAAGATCAACCTGAAAATCTGATTTCCACGATTAAGGAAACCGACGCGGCAGTTTTACCGCTCCTGCCCTTAGATCAAAACACTCTAAAGCAGCTAGAACAGTGTGGAGCTACCGTTCTCGACTCCTTGAAGCAGGGTAAAGACCGGCAAAATCCGGCCAGTTTAATGATCTTCCAAATGGTGAAAATCCAGGTAGACGCGTTGGCGGCACGTAATCGGCGCAACTTGGCTTTCGTGCATTGGCGCGGAAAATACCCAGAAGAGGGCGCTACCGTTTACTATTTCTTCGCCCAAATGGCTTGCCAGGCGGCGGGGCTTTCGGCTCCCACCCAACTGGTGCTTCCCGAAGATCCGGAAAATATTCCTTCCTATCTTTTAGGGGCGTTGCAAAAGCATCCTGGTTTAGATGGGTTCTGCGCGATTGACGATATGGCCGCCATGGCGGTGGTTCATGGCCTGCGCGAATGCGGCAAGATGGTTCCCCAGGATGCTTCGGTGGTTGGGGGCTTCGATTCACCCTCGGGGCAGGTTTCCCGCCCGCCTCTATCGTCGGTGGTGGTGGATACTCCCGCTTTGGCCTATCAAGAGCTAATGCATATCGCCCAGCGCGAGGGCGACGAACTTGACCTGGGACAAGCCCCCAGCGGTCAGATTCTGCAATACGTTGCTCGCGAGTCAGTCTAGAGTCTTCTTAGCTAAGTGAGTTCGGCCGGTTAATAACCCGTCCCTGCCCGCGTAGTATAGAAGTATGAATGAATATCCAGGACTTAGCCTTAAAGAACTTGCCGAACGTGCCCCGCTGGGGAATCAGGAAGCCGGGAAGGTCAGCCCCGAGCTGGAGGTACCTAAAAATATCGAGCGCCCGGAATATCTTTTCCATGACGGCCCCGAAAAGGTAACTGCTTCCGATACCAAATCCCCGGAAACGGTCGAAAAAATTCGCGCTGCCGGGCAGATCGCTGCCGACGCCCTCGTCGCCGTAGGAAAAGCAATTAGACCCGGGATAACTACCGATGAACTCGATAAAATCGGTCACGAATATATTGTTTCTCAGGGAGCCTACCCGTCCTGCCTAAACTATATGGGCTTTCCAAAATCCCTGTGCACCTCGGTAAATGAAGTTATTTGTCACGGAATACCGGACGATAAACCACTGCAGGAAGGCGATATTGTCAACGTGGATATCACCGCCTACAAGGACGGGGTACACGGAGATACCTGCGCCATGTTTAGCGTGGGTCAGGTGGATAAAGAATCCCAGCTGCTGGTAGAGCGCACCTATAATGCCATGATGCGCGGAATCAAAGCGGTGAAGCCGGGACGCGAAATCAACATTATTGGCCGGGTAATCAGCGCTTACGCGAAGCGTTTTCGTTACGGAGTGGTACGCGATTTTACCGGTCACGGCGTGGGAGAGGCGTTCCATTCGGGTCTGATTATTCCTCACTATGATTGCGCGCCCTCTTATGACACCGTAATGGAACCGGGAATGGTGTTTACTATCGAGCCGATGCTGACCTTGGGGACAATCGAGTGGGAACAATGGCATAATGGATGGACAGTGGTCACCAAGGACCGCTCGCGCACAGCTCAGTTCGAACACACTGTGGTAGTAACCGAAGAAGGTGCGCAAATACTGACCCTGCCTAGCAAGGAGTAGCTAATGGCTATCGCATTTGGTATCGATATCGGCGGATCTGGAGTTAAAGGAGCTCCGGTCGATTTAGAAACCGGAGAGTTAACCCAGGAACGTTTCCGGATAGAAACCCCTTACCCGGCAACCCCGCAAGCGGTATCGAAAACCGCAGCGGAAGTCCTCGCTCATTTTGACCTTCCCGAGGACGTGCCAGTAGGAATTTGCTTCCCGGGTCCGCTCCCGGGCGGCTACGTCCGTTTTATGGCGAACCTGGATCAAGAGTGGGTTGGCAAGAACGCGGTAGAGGTATTTTCCGAGGCTATCGGGCGCGAAGTAGCTGTGCTAAATGATGCGGATGCCGCGGGGTTGGCCGAACAACAGTACGGGGTGTTCAAAGATCAGCCGGGAGTAACCGTGTTCACTACTTTGGGTACGGGAATCGGAACCGCCCTGTTCGTAGACGGAGTGATGGTGCCGAATACAGAGCTGGGACATATCCAAGTCGACGGCCATGACGCGGAAACCCGCGCTTCGGCGGCGGTGCGTAAACGTGAAGATTTGTCCTGGAAAAAGTGGGCGAAGCGGCTTACCAAGTATTACCGGGAAATGGAAAAGCTCTTCAGCCCGGATCTATTCGTAGTTGGCGGTGGGGTCTCCCGCAAACACGAGAAATTCTTGCCCCTAGTAGATATTTCTACCCCGATTATTGCCGCCGAGTTACGTAACACTGCCGGAATCGTGGGGGCAGCGGCCGCGGGAGCGGCTCGCCAACAAAAACGCGCCTAGTTCCCCCCCCCCGGTTTTAACTGGTTATTTTGAGGACGCGCCTAGGTTTTATCCCCTAGGCGCGTCCTATTTTGTCATCAGGAAAAACTGATTCCACAGAAATATCACTGCTGATGGGAAATCCAGGGAACTAATAAGGCATTACCCTATAATCCGCTTTCCCTAATTCCTCACCTGCCAGTGCTGGTGCCTACTGATTATTTCCGGACTCGCTCGGTTCGGGATTAGGACTGGGATTCTCTGTCCCGCCTGTGCTCGGCTTTTGGGTAGGAGTCTCCTGGGTAGGAGCAGGGGCCGCAGGCGTAGTTTGCGTGGCACTCGGCTGTCGCCTGGTCTCGACCTCGGTGGGCTGGGTGGTGCTAGGTTCGCTCGTTTCACGACTGGAGCGGGTAGTTTCCGGGGTCGAAGAGCTGGTAGTAGTACTTTGTGAAGTCGTAGTTTCATGTTCTTCCGGCGGCAAGACCTGCCGAGAAGAAATCATTAACGCCACTACGACTACCGCTCCGGTCAGTAGCGCCACAATCGCAGTAACGATTCCCGCCACTTTCAATAAGCGGCGTTTATCAGCGCGTTCCTCCTCATATTCTTGCTCTTCCCGTAGTTTTTCCGCGTCGACTTGCGGATCGTAGGCGGGAGGAACCCCTTGCGGATAAGAATCTACTTCCGGGGTGGCAGCGGCGGGATCAATCGGAGGCAGCTGGGTAGTAACTGCTCCCGAATCCGGATAGGAATTCCCGGATCCGTCAAGTACCCGGGTACCCGCCGCATGGGCAGGAACATAACCGGTGCTGGTTGCGGCGGGAGCATTAGCATTAGGAATCGCTTCCGTTTGAGCATTGGCGGCTAAGGCAGCGGCATCAGGAACTGCCGAGGGCGCGCCTGCCGGCGGATTCGGTACCGAGATTTTCCTTTGCGCGGCACTGTCAACATCAGGCTGAGCTACCTGCCGAGTGATCCGTCGATTAGTTTGCCGTCCCCGTGGAACATAGGCATTTGCCATCGCTCCCCCGGGCAGATATTCGGTAGGTTTATCGTCTGAGGCATCTTTGCTCATGGTGCTCCCACTTTCTGTCGTTACTTCCAGTCTAAGGGGCTACCACCTCTAAAATCACACCTGCAGCAAATTTCAAGACTTTTCCCCGGATTTTTAGGACGTTCTTCGCACCCAACCCAGGTAGGCTAGTAGCTAAGTAATCGTTTATCACTAACATCAAAGGAGCTACACGTGAGCGAAGAATATCGGATTGAACATGACACCATGGGGGAAGTTCGAGTTCCTAAGGACGCCCTCTACGCAGCCCAAACTCAAAGGGCGGTAGAAAATTTCCCGATTTCAGGTCGCACTCTTTCCAGCCACCATATTGCTGCTTTAGGGCAAATCAAACGGGCCGCGGCAATCGCTAACGCCGAACTAGAGGTAATCGATACCGAAACCCGTGACGCCATTGTTAAAGGCGCGGAAGAGGTTATCACTGGTAAACATGATGACCAGTTCCCGATCGATATTTTCCAAACCGGATCCGGCACCTCCTCGAATATGAACACCAACGAGGTCGTCGCCACCCTGGCAACCGGATTTAAGGGCAGCAAAGTTCACCCCAATGACCATGTGAACGCTTCCCAGTCCTCTAATGACGTGTTCCCCTCCTCGATTCATATCGCCGCTTACGAGGCCGTCGAGCACGCCCTCCTGCCGAAGCTAGATCAGCTAGCCACCAGCCTAGAAAAGAAAGCCGAAGAGTTCGCCAATATCGTTAAGGCCGGGCGCACCCACCTAATGGATGCCACCCCGATTATGCTGGGGCAAGAGTTCTCTGGCTATGCCACGCAGGTACGCAAAGGCATTGACCGAGTAAAGGACGCAGAAAAGAACCTGGCAGAACTACCGTTGGGCGGAACTGCCGTCGGTACCGGCATTAACACTCCCGAAGGTTTCTCCGAGCGAGTGATTGCCCTAATCGCCGAGAACATGGATTTGCCGTTCCGTCAGGCCGATAACCATTTCGAAGCCCAAGCCGCGCAAGACTCCCTAGTAGAAATGTCGGGAGCCTTGCGGGTAGTAGCAGTTTCCTTCGTGAAGATCGCCAATGATCTGCGCTGGGCTTCCTCCGGACCGCGCTGCGGCCTCGGCGAAATCACTTTGCCGGATCTGCAGCCGGGCTCTTCGATTATGCCTGGCAAGATTAACCCGGTATTGCCGGAGGCAACCGTGCAGGTAGCTGCCCAGGTAATCGGTAACGATCAGACGATCGCTTTCGCGGGTGCTCAAGGCAACTTCGACCTGTTGGTGATGCTGCCGGTAATGGCAGTTGACCTGCTAGAGTCGATTAACTGCCTGGGAGCAGTCGCCGGTCTGCTGGCCGAGCGCTGCGTAGACGGTATCGTGGCTAACCCGGAGCACTGCCTGGAATTGGCCGAATCTTCGGCTTCGATTGTGACTCCGCTGAACCGTTACATCGGCTATGAAAATGCCGCTAAGATCGCTAAGCACGCGGTGAAAGAGAAGATGACGGTCAAGGAATCGGCTCTGGATCTGGGATTTGTTGAGCGCGGGGAAATCAGTGAGGAAGATTTAGATAAAGCGCTAAATGTTGCTGATATGACTCACCCGAAAGCCAGCAAGTAACTAACTACTAACTAGGTCGCGCTTGCCAGTGACACCACTGGCAAGCGCGATTTTATATTTCGTAGCTAACCACCACGGGAGCATGATCGGAAAAACGCTGGTCATAGGCCGCGGCACGATCCACTTGTTGGCTGCGCGCCACCTGTGCCAAACGTGGGGTGGCCAGCTGATAATCAATGCGCCACCCGGCATTATTATCGAAGGCTTTACCCCGCCAGGACCACCAGGAATAGGGTCCTTGCACCTCACCGGCAAGGTTACGCACCACATCTACCCACCCCTGCTCGCGCCAGCGGTCCAAGAAAGCGATTTCTTCATCTAAGACTCCGGCGCGTTTATTGTGGTTAGGTTTCCAGTTCTTAATATCCAGCTCGGTATGCACCACATTGAAATCTCCGGCTACCAGCACTAAGGGATCCGTATTTTCCGAGCACGCGTCCGCACTCATCAGCTGCTCTAGACGTTTCTCGATTCGCTCTAAGTGCGCCATTTTGTGGTCTTGTTTTTCGGTTCCCACTTCCCCGGAATGAAAATAGGCGGAGATTACTCGCAGCTGCGCATCCGCTTTCCCGCCTTCGTTTTCCCGGGTCAATACGGCTTCTAACCAGCGGCCACCATCTTGGGGAACTTCGACCGGTACCGTATCCGCCTGGGAATCTGCTAGGCGCCAAGGGGAGGATTTACGCACCGCGACTGCTACTCCCGCGCGCCCTTTGAGCTGGGAAGCGTTCACCGCCACCTGCCAGTCATCCCCAAAAAGTTCCGAGGTGATTTCTTCGCTAGCCCGTACCTCTTGCGCCAAAACTACATCGGGATTTGCCTGTTCCAGCCAAGCATCCATTCCTTTACGAAACGCCGCGCGGATCCCATTGACATTAACTGTGGCTATTTTGAGCATATTTCCCCTTTACCTTACGTCCAGCTTTATCCTTGGTGAGCTGCGAGTTTTGTAATATCGATTTTTCCGCTGTCGATCTGACTGCGAATACCTGCCAATTCGGCGGTGAGGCTATCAGAGAATCGGGGGGCATAATCGCCCCAACCAGCCAGTTTAACGCCGGAGTTCTTTAGCGTTCCCCGGTAGTCTTTCCCGGCAACAGAACCGGTTTGCAGCTGTTTAAGTAACTTTTTTACACACCCGGCAGGATCCACCACCGTGGAAGTGAGCACGTTACCTTTTAGCTGCGCAGAAGTGGCGGCCAAGTCTTGCCCGTTCCAGATAGCGGCAGCTTCTTTCGCCGCAAGTCCTTCTACTACGGCAGATTCTCCCGGGGACGCCATTACAAAAATCACGTCCACCTGGTTATCTGCTAATTTGAGTAGCTGGTCGCGCAGCTGCTCACCTGCTACCTGAAGCGGCCCGCCAGCACTTTGATCCCAAGCCGCCAGCTCTACTCCCGACCCTTTGAACTGGTTATAGTACTCAACCCCGAGACGGAAGGCATTTGCCCAAGAAGTTGCGGTGTCGATACCCGGATTCACCTCCGGATCTTTAACGGTATTGTCTGCCGCTAAATCACTCACTGCCCCCACGCGGCCACTCTTGGTGACTCCCGCAGCCGCATATCCGGCTAAGAATGCAGGCTGCCGGAGATCAAAATCGATACCACTGGCATTAGTTAACGCTTTGGTTTTCCCGACCGCTCCCATGACCGCAAAATCCATCTCGGCATGGTCTTTAGCGATCTGCAACACGGCTCCGGCAAATCCGGGTTCTAACGAAAGCACATTTTTACATTTATTTTCCCGGAGCTTGCCTGCAATCTCTGCCGTTTTGTCTACGCTGAGATTGACGGCCTTGGCTACCTGCTTATTCTCCGGCTTTCCCAGCGCCTCCCCCACGGCTTTCCCTAACGCCACTGCTCTAATATCTTGCGAATTCTTTTTTTCCACTAGGCAAAAAGCTTTGTTTGCCTGCATGTTTGCCGGATCCGAGGTGCGAGGGGTTTCCTGTGGCGGGGAGGTGCAGGCCCCCAGAGTAAGCGCCAAGGCAGCCGCCCAGGTTAAGCCAATCGATACTTTCCGCAAGCGCATCTACTGTTACCCGCCTATTTTGCGTGCCGCATCGCGGTTTCTACCACATTGAGCAGCAGATTCGCTCGGGTCATCGGTCCGATTCCTCCCGGGTTCGGTGAAAGCCAACCTGCCACTTTATCTACCCCGTCGGCCACATCGCCCTCTAGCCGGGCTTTCCCGGTTTCCGGGTTCACGGCGCCGCGAGATACCCCCACATCGAGGACTGCCGCGCCCTCTTTAACCATCTCGGGTCGAATAATTCCTGCCGAGCCGGCACAGGCGACAATCACGTCCGCCTGGCGGGTATGGGCAGCTAAATCCCGGGTTCCGGTATGGCAGCAGGTGACGGTGGCATTAATGTCTTTGCGAGTAAGCATTAGCGGCAGCGAACGTCCCACGGTGGTACCGCGCCCTACTACGCATACCTGCGCGCCCTCCAGCGGCACCTGGTATTGCTGCAGTAAATCTATACAGGCGCGCGGGGTGCAAGGCAGCGGCGAGGTTACCGGCTCTTTGACTCGCAGCACCAGCCTTCCTAAGTTCATGGGGTGTAGTCCGTCCGCATCCTTATCAGGATCGATTGCTTCTAATACCTGGTTGACATCGATCTGGCGGGGCAGGGGTAGCTGCACAATATAGCCGGTACAAGCCGGATTCTCGTTGAGTTTTTCAATTTCGGCTAAAACCTGGGCAGTGGAAACTGTCTCGGGTAGTTCCACCCGAATCGACTCGATTCCTACCTCGGCACAGTCGCGGTGTTTACCGGCCACATAGGAAACCGATCCCGGGTCGGAGCCCACCAAAATAGTGCCTAGCCCTGGTTTGATTCCCTGTTCATGCAGGCGCTCTACCTGCTGACGCATTTGTTCTTTTAACTGCCGAGCCCGCGCCGCCCCATCTAGCAGAACCGCGTCCCCGCTCCAACCCTTACGCATTTATTCTCCTTAGTTTGCGGACGCGGGCAGACCCTGTCAGTCTGCCCGCGTCGCTATCGATTAGTTATTGCGCCTTACGCTGTCTGGTTGAGCCCCACGTACAGCGGGAAACGCTTAATCAGGGCTTTTACGCGCTCGCGATAGCTGGAAGTGTCAACTTCCCCCTTGCAAGCATCTACCAGCACTCCGGCAATGATCTCCGCTACTTCGGTGAATTCTTTCTTCCCGAAACCGCGAGTAGCCAGCGCCGGGGTACCGATACGCAGCCCGGAACCTACCCGGGGAGGACGCGGATCGAAGGGCACGGTGTTGCGGTTAATGGTAATCCCGGCTTCATGTAGCAGATCTTCTCCTTGCTGCCCATCCAGCGGCGAGTTACGCAGATCCACCATCACCAGGTGTACATCAGTTCCGCCGGTCAACAAGGAAATCCCACATTCGGCAACGTCTGGTTGGGTTAGCCGTTTGGCCAGGATCTTCGCGCCCTCTAGGGTGCGTTTTTGCCGGTCTTTAAACTCATCGCTGCCGGCAATCTTCATGGCGACTGCTTTCGCCGCTACTACATGCATCAAGGGACCGCCCTGTTGCCCGGGGAAAACCGCGGAATTGATTTTCTTGCCGAGCTCTTTATCGCGCGACAAAATCATCCCGGAACGCGGCCCTCCCAAAGTCTTGTGAACGGTCGTAGAAACCACATCGGAATAAGGCACCGGGTTCGGGTGCAAGCCGGCAGCTACCAGCCCCGCAAAGTGCGCCATATCGGTCCATAAATAGGCGCCGACCTCATCTGCGATCTCCCGGAAGGCTTTAAAGTCTTCCTGGCGAGGATACGCCGACCAGCCGGCGATAATTACTTTGGGGCGATACTTCAAGGCCGCATCGCGCACCTGATTCATATCCACCCAGCTGCTCTCTTTATCTACCTGGTAGGCGGTGGCGTTATAAAGCTGGCCGGAGAAATTGATTTTCATCCCGTGGGTAAGATGCCCGCCGTGATCTAACGCCAGACCCATAATGGTGTCCCCCGGCTTAGCCAGGGCAGCTAGTACGGCCGCATTGGCTTGCGCACCCGAATGGGGCTGCACATTAGCGAACTCGGCAGAAAATACTTCCTTAGCGCGATCCCGAGCCAGGTTCTCGGCGACATCTACCGCTTTGCAGCCCCCATAGTAGCGGCGACCCGGGTAGCCTTCCGCATATTTATTGGTGAGGACGGATCCTTGCGCCTGCAGCACGGCGCGCGGCACAAAGTTTTCGGAAGCGATCATTTCCAAAGTGCCACGTTGCCGCTCTAACTCTTGGTTTAGCACCGCTGCAATCTCGGGATCTACTTGTGAAATGGATTGAATAAGAAGCTTGTCTCCCATTGAGTTTTCCTTATTTTCGTAGTGCCAAATCAGCCCAGGCGAGCGACTGATTGCCCCTTGCTCCCCGGTGGTATCCCACCTACGCCAGTCACGGTTACGCCCTAAGTCTACCGTGACCGAGGGCGCTTTTACCTAAATATTTCCTTGATGTTTATCGTCTCTATTTCCGACACGCCGACCCACCAGCATTAACACCAATCCTACGAATTTCTGCGTGCCACAAAATGCCACTGAAAATACCCTGTCTTATTGGGGATAGCCTACCTCAGTTTCGGGTCTGCAAGCCAAACAGCGCCGCAAATTCTGCCATCTTCAAATAGCACTTTGGCCGGTCCTACCTTGCGGTGCAACCTGCCGCAAGACATATATGAAGCGCTCACAAGATCGCCGGAATAGTCATAAGCCGTGACCGCCGGGAGAGGCCCGAAACTGCCGACAAGACAGGTGGAAGGAGTAGTTTCCTCCACAATGTAATGTTCGATTACTATTACCCCGTGCCCTTTAGTCAGTACCCACTTGTGTTTACCGTAACGGACTTGCCCGTAGGTTCCAGCTTCATCTGACCAGATACCAATATCATTACCGGGTTCAAAATCGTGCAGTTCTTCCAAATACCAGCGTAGCTCGGTAAACAAGTCACGGAAACTGAGATCGGGGTTTATATCGACTAGCGGATACAGCTTAGATTTTTGCTGCTCAATAAATACTTGCACCGCCCGGTCTGATTCTGGTCTGCCTGGCCAATATTTTGAGGGAAAACAGCGGGCAAACTCTGCGGGTTCTTCCTCAAATTGGCCCACCTGGCTGACTTTCTTGCTACCTACATATAGCCGCAGCGTAGCGGTAAAGGGAATACCGGAGGCAAAAATACGAACAATGGTGTCTCTTGCCACCTCGGCTTCGATATAGGGCTCGATGCCACTGCCTTCTACCCACAAGAATTTATCGTTATCGAAGTTCATCTTTATCCTCCCGCCGAGTTTTACGAATATCAAGCAAAGTGAAGATCGTGGCCACGGCGACAATCACCAGCACGGACAGGTTCACGATTCCCTTCCAAAACGGGCTTAACGGGGCAAATAACATCAAGAGATTCCCGGCGACAGCCACGCCCACAAGCACAAAGGAGATTTTCAAATAGTTCATGACTTATATGTAGGGCGCACGTTGTTTGCGAGAAATCCCGCGCCCTATGTAAGAGGCATGGATGATTTTTTGAAACTGGACTTTAGGATCACTTCCCTACTGGATGCGATGCTTGCGGTGGGTCGGGCCTTCCCCTATTGGGACAAGACCAAGATTAAGGTGGGGGTAAGCCTGGAACGGACCGAAAACGGATACTTGCCAGCCGTGACGGTGCATATAGAAAATGCGGAAGGCGAAGCCGAAGATGTATCAGCTGAGAAGTCTCGGGTGGCCTCAAAGGCGACGCTGCTTGCTCTGGCAATGGAAAACATGGGGACTATGACCCTAGAGGGTGCAAAAGTAGAACTTTACCCCATGCCGGGGATCGTAAGCGCATCTTTGGAAGTTGAAACTCTCGGGGACCGGCAAAAGGAAAGCCTGGACAATATTATTAGTCGCTGGGTGTTTGGGAAAAACTACCCCGGTGTCTATTAACCGCCGAAAACTGCGCGCCCTACGAATAAGGTATGAGCGATTTTGACGAGGTAAAACGATCCGTAAGTGAGCTACTACAGTTCATGGAGGAATATGTAAGAGATTACAAGCACCCCCTTGTTCCTTGGGGGGTTCTGGAAGTAGTAGTTTCCCCAATAACGGGAATATCGCTTTTTCCAGGTGTCGAGGTTAAACGGCTAGGACTCAAAAAGCCTGAGGAACGAAACGACCAAGAATTACGAAAAAAGCTAAACAGAATGCTTACGATTCCGAACGTTAACTCAAAAAATATAGGCTTGCCGCACATTTTAGGAGCTTCAATTACAGTGATCGGGAGTGAGTCCGTTTACGGCCAGCTGCTTCTTGATGGGGACGATTTGACCGCCGACCAGCAAGAAACAGTAGATGCTTTGGTGAAGGATTGGGATGTTGAAGAAGACGATGCGGGATACGTTACCCCGCATATTGAAAAAATATCTGGCCATGAAACCATCACCCAAAAATCTAACGAACTTTTTGACTGTCTGCTAGATATTGCGTCTAAGCGGAAAAAGAGCTTTAAGAAAATGGCATACGTAGGCGCAGAGTTGGCAAAGAATCTTGAGGGACAGCCCAAAATATCCCTTTGCGGATGGAATATCCACACTGGGACCGACAGTAAATCGGAAGCCTTAAGAACCGAAGTAGAAACAAAAATGAACTCTCTAAACGAAGCGCTTGCGGCGGCGGAACTGCCCAAAGTAAGGTACGTCGAGATAAAGTTTTGGCCGCGTACAAGCCAAATATCGCCGGAGATGAGTTTTCCCACCGAAGCTGACAGCGAACAAGAAGCGGTACTCCAAGACTTAAAGCGGTGTTGGTTTAAGCATCTAAATAGTTTGCACGAAACGGATGGAAAGTATTGTCCTGGCTGCGGAAAAACCAAGTGCCGGAACTGATTTTTGCCAGCTGACCCGCGCCCTAGGTGGTGGCATGGGCAGGTGCTTTGCACCGGGCCCGAAACTTGTTTCAGTATCGGAACTGCGCGCCCTACGTAGTAGGCATGAACCAAGAACAAAAGATCACTGGCCATATGCGGGCCATGTTTTACGCGCTAACCGACCTTGCTTCCAACATTGATAGCGGAGGGGAAGACTTTCAGATAGAGATGGAGATATCTGGGGGCGAAGTTACCTTTGACCCGGTAGAAATAGCCGACTTAGAAATAAGTAAGCCTGCCACCCGTAAAGCTCTAAAGCTCAACGAAGTTTTAGAAGATGCGGGCTACCCGAAAGTGGCCGGGGTGCTAATCAGCTTCTTTGTTGAAGACGGGCAGATCGGGTTTTCCCTTGGGATGGAAAATGAGCCAGACGAAAAGCAAAAGGAAATAATCGCCTCCGCATTCGATGGACTAGACGATTAAAAACACTTTTGACGCATTACCAATAGTGGAAGCCGATTTTCGGATTCCACCAGGAAGATAAAACCGCCGATAAAAGGAACAAAATATGAAAACTAAGACTAAAAAGATTGCCTCTTCTGCCGCCGCGTTAGGGGTGGCACTAGCACTAGGTGCCGGGCTTACTGCCGGTGCGGGAGCGCTATGGAAAGATGCTTCTGGGGCCACCGAGGTAACTATTACCGCCGGTAATCTAGATGTTAACGAGGTTGCGGCTCAAAGCGCTGTGCGTGACGTATCTGCCGATGGCATCCGAAATGGCACTGTGGTGGACCTTACCAAGGACAAGATCGTACCGGGTGACACCTGGGCTAAAGATATTGCCCTGGACGTTGCCCTAGAAGGTAAGAACATGATCGCTGAGTTCGGGATTGACCCGCAGGCTAAAGGCGCTGGCGACCTAGTAGCCGACAGCCAGGGCGTGAAGTTTGAAACCGAGATTTTCAAGGCAGATGAAAACGGGGCACCCACCGGGGACGCTCTAGCTACCGGGACACTGGCTTCTACCAAGGTAAAGCTCACCCCCGCCGATGTTTCTGCCGATACTGACGGCAAGGCCGATTACGTTTTGCGGGTAAAAGCGACCTTCGATAAGGACACCCCCGACCAGGTGCGGGTTAAGACCACTGCGGACCTAGCAGGTATTGGCGGGCAGCTGATCCAGATTCGAGAGGCGAAGTAGGAAATATATGGCAAGCAAGAAAAGTCTAGGGCTTACCGCAACCCTGGGCTTACTTGGCTTACTTATTGGCGGCGGGGCAGGGGCAGCAGGTGCTTATTGGCACGATAGCCCCTCCCCGACTGCCAGTTCCATCACTGCCGGTGATCTGAAAGTTGAAATCACGGGACTTCCTACGATCACGCACGATTGTGACGGGGTGGCCGAACCGGTAAAGGGTGGGGCAGCGTTTGTGGAGCCAGGTGAAGCCTACAGGGTCTCTTACCCGGTGAAGATTACTGCTGAAGGTAAAAACATTGCGGTTAAGACTTCCGGGACCGGCGAGGTGCTAGACAAGACCGGCAAAAAGCTAGAGGTAGTTCATGGCACTACCGAAGGACTCTTAGTCAAAAACGTAACGGCTGATGGAACTAAGGATACGACTTTGGGCGGGCTGATAGGCAGCGAGGCTCCCCCGGCGAAAGTTTTGGAAGATGCCAGGATTACCGGAGAGCAGGTGCGAGATGGGTAGACACAAGAAAGCATCTAAAAAGCGCGGGTATATTCTCGCCCTAGCGCTCACCGCTGCACTGTCGTTTTCAGGCACGTTTAGCGCGATGGCGCTATGGAAAGATGCAGCAAATGCCCCTGGCATAAAGGTGCAGACCGAAACTTTTAGCGCTATGGGAGTAAAGACTAACGGTGAACAAAAAACCTTAATCTCTAAGAAAGACGTAGACAGCCGGGAATGTAACGCCCTAGCCGTGCCGATGGAGGCGGTGACTGCTTCGGGGAAGCCTTTCAAGGTGAACCTGGATATATCCCCGAAACTGCCGGGCTATACATATAGCGTAAGCGCCGTAGATGATCCTTCTAAATGTTCATGCGAGGGTGCTAGTGGGGGGCAAGAAGATATCCCCTCTACCGCTAAATACGCCTGCGTAGTGGCCAAAGTTACAGGTATCACCAAGGAAAAAGACGCTGGCACTTATTCCAATGTGGGTACGGCTACCGGGATGGATGAATCCGGCAATGAAGTAAAGGCTGAGGATACTTGGAGCGCGAAATTGATCGAAAAATATCGGGACGGCGAGCCGATTACAGCAAAGGTGAACCTTTACCGAGAGGACGTGAGATGTAAATGAAAATCTTAAAGAAACTATGCGGAGCCATTGGCACCCTCGGAATTATCGGCATCCTAGCGGTAAACGTCTACCCAATTGTAATGGGCGGGAAAATCTATCAAATCGAAACCGGGTCAATGGAACCGACTATCAAAACCGGCTCATATGTGCTGATCCGTCCCAGTGAAGAACTTAAAACCGGGCAGGTTGTCATGTTCGATGAGCCTGGCAGCGCGGTGCCAATCGTACACCGGGTAGTAGCGGTAAATGCTGGCGGAAAAACGCTCACTACTAGAGGGGATGCTAACGGGGCAGACGATGCTTCCATTGACCGATCCCAGGTACGCGGGGTCGTGGCAGACGTGTTCAGTCAGTACGGGGTTTATCACCGTCCCTACCAGATCGGGGCAGGTATTTTCTCACTTTGCTTAGTTGGGCTATCCCTAACCAAGTCCTCGAAGAAAGGCAGGCATAAAAAAGATGCTTAGCGCAATCCTTTTATCTACCGCCCTAGCTGCTGGCGGATGCACCGGGGCAGATTACGACATAGCGTTTACTGACCAGGGAGTAAAAAGTACGGTCACTGACTTTACCCGTGACGGCGGGGAATATATTGCTAAGGTACCGATCCTAGAGGGCGGCACCATTGCGCCAGGGATCGAGGAGAAGAAAACCTTCCAGGTCTGCAATAGGACAGGTAAAAAGATTCGCTTAAAGGCTACCCAAAAATCTATTCTCGATGGCGGGACAGATGACTTTTTCAAAGACCTAACCGTAAACAATATCTCCGTGAAGGATATGACTAACCCGCTGCCCTTAAAAGACATTGACGGGGCTGAGTTAAGAGCCTCAGACGCAGTTACTACCCCGCTAGATTACAGGTTCGATTTTGAAGCTACGAGCGGCAACCGCTCTATTGCTGGACCGCAAAAAGCGGTAGTAGAAATCCGCATCGAGGCAGAAGAAATAGCGCAGCCTGCCCCGCCAGCGCCTAGGCAGCTTGCTATCACTGGCGCCGGAATTTTAGGGGCAATCATTATTGCTGGAGCAGGAGTTCTAGGCGGCGGAGCACTTAGGAGGCGAGCCAATGACTAAAACGATGACCGGAATAGCTGCCTTAGCAATGATTCTTGCCTCGCCTGTCTGTTTCATGGCAGGGGCAGTGCGGCTTGCTGTCTGTCTAGCTATCGCCGGTTGGACAGTTTTGATTGGCCTAGCCGCAAAGATGGAGGAGGAATAGTGAGCAAAATACTTCTAGTGATCCTAGCTTTTACAGCGCTGGCCGCTAGCCCCGTATTGCTGATAATGGATCAGCTCTATGTGTCTGCCGCATTAGGCGTTGCCGGAATAGCGATCCTAGTGACGCTGCTAGTTACCGCAGGAGAAAAGAAATGAAAAGTATCGGACGAAAACTTGGCCTGCTGCTGCCTACTTTGGCTTTGATCTTTGCTTTCCTGGTGATAGCCACCCCCCAAGCGAGGGCGGAAGAAGTAAACGGGTGCGCTGGCAAGGTTACCGAAACCGGAAACAATCTGATCCCTGCCAAGAACGTAATGTTTTCTGCTCAGTTAGATAAAAACGGGGCAACCCCAGAAGGATACTTTGGTGCTAGCTGGCCGGTAGGCCCAATCAACGTTAAAGTCACGGCTGCGGACGGCATTAAGAAAGGCGACTATGTAACCATTAGCGCTAAAGGTAAAACTGGTATCCGCAATGTGATAACCGGATATATAACCGATGCATCGGGCGGAAAAGTAGCCTACGTATCTTACGAAAACAACGCAATCAAGATTACTTGGACGGCTTATGCAGCGTCTCGACAAAACGTAACTGTAAATCTGCAAGTAATAGTGGGCTATGGTCTTAAATCAGAAGAACTACTTAATGCCTCAGGTAGGACGCTTACGGTAAATCACCAATTAACCTCGTGCAGCGGTCCACTTACTCCGCATAAAACCATTTACCGTTATAAAGGTTTCGCGGGGGTAGCGAAAGGAATGGCCGCGGCAGAATCAGGAGATAGTCTAAAGGGCTACGTGATTTTACACGGGGATAACTCTGCTGCCAGTGCCACCTCCGATGTGGGCACGGCTAACACGTTTTACCGCACCCGTTACCAGATCGGGGACGGGATGAAAGCTGACTGTGACCTAGCTATATCGGAAGATCAAAATCCGGCCAATAATTTTGGTTTCGCTCATTTTAACCGGTGGCATAATACAGATCCTCGCGCAACCCAAGATAGTCTGCGGCGAACTACCGTAATAAAAGGGGAAACCAACCCGAAGGCAGGAACTTTCGGGATCGTATGTTCTCCAGATGGCAAGACCGTAGACATTTATTACCGCTCAAAAGGCGCTGCCGATGCACAGTATGTTTACTTCCCATTGGTTAGTGATGGCAAAAAACTAGATCAATTGCCACGCAACAAGACCGGTAACGCAACGGTGCCTTATACCGTTACTGTATGGAGCAACGGAAGGGTTTACTTTGCGCCCAAAACCCTAACCGCTATCGCCCCCAAAGTAGTAAACGCGGGCGGATCGTCTACTGCTCAACCAGGCAAGCTCACGGTAGTAAAGAAGGGCAACGGTTTAGAGGCGGGGCAAAGATTTATTACTGGATACAGTGTGGACTTTACCTATGAAGTAACCAATATTGGTGGTCAGGAAGTATCCGACATTACCGTAGCTGATTCCAAAGGGGTCAAGGTTACGTGCCCGAAGTACAACCTAGCGCCCAAAGAGAAAATGATCTGTACCGGTAAGGGAAAAGTTTAGGAGAAAACCATGACTAAGGTTAAGACGTTGCTGGCAGCATTGTTTAGCGCCGCACTTATTGCCCTCTCGCTCGTCTCACTTGCCCCTAAGGCTCAGGCCGCTGACTTAAACCAGTGTGCGGGCACTATGGAGGACAAAGGATCTAGCTTTAACTCATCCTTGTTCCGCAACATCACTTTCCCCTATATGCAGTTGGAAAACCAAGAAGAAACTCTATCTATTGGCAACAGCGCCCCGGTTGGGTCTACCACCGTTAAAATCACTGCCCCGAAGCAGGTAAATGCTGGGGACAGTTATCGGATATATGGCGGGTGGTTAGACAAAAACCATGTTGCATACTCTGGCCCGGATTCTTTCCTAGCCTATGAGGCTGGCACCAAAAACGTACTTGCTAAAGTGAACTATATTACTGACGATGGCGAACCGCACTTAAAAGTCACCTGGACACCTTATGCAGCCAGTAAGCAAAATGCGTGGGTACAAATCCAAGTGAAGCAATCGTTCGTATTTTCCACTTCTCGCGGCGATACGGTCAGGCCTGGTATGAAACCCACCGTGCGTTTTGGTCTTACCGGATGTGATGGGTCAAAAACGGCGGTAATAAATAAACCTATCGAGTTCGCACCACTATCGAGCTTTATCAACGCCTACAACTTTGAAGCGGATGAAAACGGGTACGTAACAGGCGGCAACCGACTAACTTTCTTCACCCTAGAGCCAAGAGCCTACGGGATCACCAGCACCAAAAACATTATGCGGGTGTATGTGAACCTTGGGAAAGGTTGGAACTTCAAGTGCGAGGACCTGCCTACAGAAACCTATGCGGCTTACGGGTATTACATTGAAAACCGGAACACTTTCCACCACGCCGCAACTCAACCTACCCCCGGAGCGGTAGTAAAACCAGCCTCTAGGAAAGTGAGGGCATATTGTGATGGCAATAATCCTAAACGCGCATTCTTTGAGCTAGGATTTGCCAGCGTCTATGACCGCTTCTATGTAGGCACAGCCATTTACCCGGATGGATCAAAAGTGGCCGACCTACAAAAACTGAATGGAAAGCCAGTCATCAAAGTATCTGCCGATATTTACCAGATCAGTGCCAACAACGCGGTATGGAACAAAAAAGGCACCCTGGGGCCAGTCTATAAGCACCAGGATATTAATCCCACGGTTGGCGGGGCGGTAACTACCCCCGGAAAGTTGCAGATCGTAAAGAAGGGGAACGGGCTAGCACCAGGCCAAAGGTTCCTCACCGGAACAAATATTAACTTCACCTATGAAGTAAAAAATATTGGGGAAAGGGATGTGAACTCTATCGCCGTGCTCGACTCTAAAGGTGTAAAGGTCACCTGCCCCAAAGCCATATTAAAGCCCGGAGAATCTATGACCTGTACCGGCAGAGGCGTGGTAAAATAGCTTCTAGCTCGTCAGCCAGGTGCTGAAGGAGTATCTAGCATCGCCAGGGAAACCCTGGCGATGCTTGCTTTACACGAGCGGTATTTTCCAGATACACATCTTGCCGCTCTAAGGAGTATCTAGCCCCGCCCAAGATAATTGGGCGGGGCTTGCTTTACGGCTTGTTCCAGGTGTATACCTCGCCGCTCCAAGGCGCATCTGGACTGCCCGCTGGAAGATACCGCAGCCGAAAATCATCGGTAGAGCTAAGTTCCTCCAATAGTGCGTCAGTCCATGCCTCATGGGTGACCCACACTGAAGCCATACGGGCACCGTATTCCGTCTTGCTTTGGCCAGCAAACCTTGGTCCGTTAAGCACTTTGGAAGGATCGTCTCTTAGTCGCATTGCGCCAAGGCGGATAACTGAAACTTTAAGGCCAGCAAGCTCGCAAGCGCTTCGGGAAAGCCCCTCCGCAAACAGTTTCGCTGCCCCATACAAACCGTCCGGGCGAGGCATAGACGTCGGAGCCGCCTTATCTAATGCCTTAGCATTCCCGCTGTAATACTCGATCTCGCTCATCCCCGTTACGTGGTTACTAGACAGCAGTACCAGCCGTTTTACGCCATTTTGTACGCAAGCCTCCAAGGCGTTCTTAGCGCCTTTAATCTCCGCATCTATGATAGCGTCCCAGCCCATGCCAGAACCAGTAAACAGTTGGATCACATAGTCCGCGCCGCGAACAGCTTCAAACACACTGGCCTTATTAGCCGCGGTTCCTGTAATCCACCTGTCGAACAAGCCTGGCTGAGGACACGGGCGTATATCGAAACCGGTAACAAGCATTTTCCCAGCGAGCTTACTCGCAGTGACCTGCCCTACCGTTCCGGCAGCCCCAAGTAGCGCTAAACAAGGCTTGCCCCACCTAGCTGTAGGCATGGCCGCAGGAAAGTAACTTGTAGCGCTAGCCGGAAAATTGAATCCTGTCATTTAAGCCGCCACCGCTAGGGCTCCATATTTTGCGGCCAGGAACGCCACCTCGTCATTATCCATATCGGCAAGTTCTACCGCATCGGACAAGAACCAGGGTGTCTCCTCCTGCCAATGATCTAGAAAGTCTGCGCACTGCTTCTCAAACGAAGTGACTAGCTGATCTATTACCTTGGCATTGCCGCGCACAGTAACGAAAGTTTTCCCGTCCGGGTCAGCCTCTTTTTCCCAGTAGCCATACTCCCAGTAGTCGCGCCCGCATAGATGAGTCCGCTCTTCTGGCTCATAGTCAATGTCGAGTTGCCCCAAAAAGGCCAATACTTCCTTGTCGTTTCGGTAAAAGTATTCGTAAGTCTCGCAGTCCTCGAAAAAGTAGCTCGGTACATCGAAGTAAATGCTGATCATTGTTCTCCCCCTTAGGTTTTGCGCTCACTACCTATGTAGGGCGCATGAGAAAAATCGCTGGTAGGGCTGTTTTAACCCTTCAGGAGGGCTGAAAAATCTGCCCGCAAATCTTCCGGGATTGCGTCGCCGTATTTTTCAAGCAAGAACCTTGCCTCGCCTTCGTCTACGTCAGCTAGGTCTACGCCTTCGGTCAAAAACCAAGGGTTGCGGTCTACCCAACCAAAGAGAAGATCATCTCGGTTCCGCAAGTATTCATATAGCTGGTCTAAAAGCCTCACGCTGCCACGGATAGTGACGGTCACGAGAGAGCTATAGTACACTTCCTCTACCTGCGAATTCGCCTTATCGTCTGGTTCGTACGTAATGTCGAGTTGCTTTAGCAAGGGCAGTATTTCGGGGTGTATATCCTGGTAGTAGTATTCAAAATCCCCGAGCATATTATAAGCAAAAGTGGATCCCTTAGACTTAGCGGTAATCATTGTTTCTCCTTAGTTGATACGGAATTAAGCCGTCACCACCCTAAGTAGGGCGCGGGTAATTACCCGCGCCCTACTTAGGAGACGTGAGGAAAAGTGAGCAACAGATAGAGCGCAAGTCGATCATGGCGAAAAGGTCAGATGCGCCCCGCACCGGGTGGGACGATTTTGACCTAGCGCCAACCCTAAAATGGGAAAAAGTAGGCAGGCCTTTTCGGGATGCGCCACCGCCCCCAAAAGCGAAAAAGAAACAAGAATATAAACCTCGGCACCGGTCCAAAAAATCCAGCAAAGCCCTATATCTATTTTCTCTAGCAATGCTCGCTTTGGCTATAGCGCTTGGCTCGGTTGCGCTTTGGCAAACTTTCGGCTCAGACGTCCAGGCAAGCCAGCAAAGAAGCACAGAAGTGAAAAACTTCCATAAAGTTACCTGCGTATCCGATATCGCTAAAACTAAGCGCACTGATCCTCCCCCAAAGCCAAAACCAGTTCGCGACAGAGAAACTATCGGCGTGCTTCACGTACCGGACTGGCAAGGAATGCAAATCCCCGTAAAAGAAGGAGTATCTAGCGCCGTGCTAGACCAAGGCTTTGCCGGACACTACCCCACTACCGCAAGGGAAGGCGAGGTTGGAAACTTTTCTATTGCGGCGCACCGGCGCACCCGTGGATCGAATTTTCGTCGCATAGACGCCCTAACCAAAGGCAAGCAGGCAGTAGTGGAAACCCGCGATGCGTTCTTAGTTTATGAGGTGGACAGCCACCAGATCGTTGACCCGAAAAATACTGGCGTTATTGCGCCTGTGCCGAACAAGACCGGCGTAGAACCTACTGAGCGGCTAATGACCATGACCACCTGCCACCCCGAATACGGAAACTCTGAGCGCTACATAGTGCACCTAAAGCTCGCCTACTGGACCGACAAAAAAGATGGTAAGCCAAAGATATTAAGTAGCACCACTTGTTCTTAAACGCCAGCGATCTGCTCAAACGCTAGGTCTTCCATTTCGGAAAAGTGATCTAGCACTTGGTCTTCCGCTAAGGGCTCGCCCATGCCCTTAAAAGTTCGCACCACCCGTACGTTGTAATAGGCACCGATCAGATACAAGGTTTGGATATTTTTCTTTTTCATCGGGCGGTAGTCCTCGATAATGTCTTCCGGCAAAAGACCATTATCCAACTTGCTAAACTTTCCGTTTCCGCCCTCGTACCAGGAAAACTCTAATTCACCGGAAGAAAAACTTGCCGATACTGCCACATACGGCAGATACGTCTTCACCCCGCCGTCCTTAAACCGGTTACCAACCAGGGCTTCGTACTGGCAAAGAACACTCTGACCGCCCTCGATATGCTGCAAAGCTACTTCGTCGCGTCCAAAATATACCGCTGTTTTCATTATTTTTTCCTTTCCGATAGTTCGCTTATTGTTTTGAAACTCAGCCACACTCTCAGCACGCCTAGCACCTCATAGCAGCTAGTTACCACCCCAGCCTTGGATAAGGCAGTGATCGGGGCTAAGAACCTAGAAAAAGCCGGGTGATCCTCCAGACACCAAAACCCGCTAAACGGAGCCTGAGCCAGCCGTGTAGCTAACTTCCGTAAAACCTGCTCGTCTGCTTCCGGGGCGCTCTCGCGCATCATGGCGCATAGCCTCTCGCTATTAATCACTGCCATCGTCTCCTCCATTGCCAATTAACTTGTCAAGCAGGATAGGAATCATTTCCATTGCGGAGCTATCCATCATTGCCTCCATTACCGGGCAGCCCGTAGGGCAATATGGGAATGTATTCAGCCATCGTCTCCTCCGTTGCCGATTAACTTGTCAAGCAGTATCGGAACCCCGGATATGGCTATACTCTGGCCATCAGCGCTCGTTCTTCGCACCTGAACAGTGGTTTTGCGTCTAGGTGTACCAACCCCTTTTTGGGCTATACCCTCAGTCCAAAACGCATTCCAAAGACCAGACCTAGAGAACCCATGTAGCTCAATATCGCCCTTGATCTCCTTGTAGGCACTTTGAGTATTAATAATTGCGACCCGCGCTCCCGTACCATCTGGCTCAGTATTAAGCGCATACCCAATACATGGACTATTAGGGCTAGTGCCATCCCCTTTAGCCCACCCGATCATAGAATCAATCGCGGGCTGACCATAGGGGGCTGAAGAATCAAACGCGCTACGCAGGTGTACCGCCCCAGAAAGGAGCTTGCCAGAAAGAACTGACAAGGCCTGCTCTCCAAGACCGGATTCGTCAACCTCGGAAGATGAAGCATAAAACAGCGCCAAGACCCGTTCATTTACTTCTTTTTGGTAAGCCTTTTTATCGGTAAAGATTTCGCTCCAATATTCATCGTCTGCCCCCACGTATTCACCCAGGGAACGCAGCACCGACAGGGCAAGAACTACTTGGGAACAAATTTCTGCCCGTCGCTTAAAACTGCCTGCATCTTCCCCGCGAGAGCGCGCTAGTTCTTGTAAGGCGGAAGTCTTTTTATCCAAAGACTTCTTTAGGGACTTGGTAAAATTTTCCCAGCCCATCTGGATGCCTAGATGCTGAATGTACTGGACCATGGCGCAAGTGATCAGCGAGTAATACCCATCCTCGGCTACGTCCTCGGCAAACATAACGTCCTCATTTGCCCCTAGCGTGTTGCGCGTTGGATCATCCTTATCACGAGAGAAGAAAATCTCGATAGTGCGCTGCCTAATACTTTCGCCCTGCAACGGGTTTTCTCCGGTAACCACCAGCACCGCGTTAGGAACCCGAACATTCGCGCTGGTTAGCTGCGGGTTAGAACGGCGCTTACCAGTACGGTTATGGATAGCGCGGATCGCATTAGCAACCGCTTCTTTGGCCGCATCACTTGCCCGCTTAGAAGAAGAAGGAGCCAGGTCATCTACGCACCAAATCGGAGGGGACGCAAGTGCAATCTCAGTGGCAGCCGAAGTATCCCCCGCGTTTCCTGGTAGGTGGTTATTAGTCCAGCAGCTATCCGGGCTAGTCCAAAAGTTCATCATCTGGCTAGCCGTCCAAGACTTACCAGTACCGGGAGCCCCAATAAGCATGGTGGATAGCCGGGAAGGGATCGGCAGAGTGTTAAACAAAGATGCGCCTACTACTATGTCGGCAATCGAGCGGGCGTGCTGAAGATTTCCCCCACCCCGATATGCCCCAAAATATAGCGCCTTAGTCATAAGACCGAGGGCTTCACGAACCTGACTCTTCCATTCGTCGGTGCCAAAAGCCCCCAGTTCGCTAACCCCGAAAGAATAAGAGCCTTTCAGCATTTCCTCGGTAACTGGCGGATCAGCGATTTCTTCCACCCCATCGGGAGATATTTTTTGCGTGCCCACCAGAAAATCTGGTGCCCCGTTTCCGCTGCCTGGCCGATACCCCATTACCTCGTAAACAACTTTTTTCTCTATCTCTTGCCAGCGGTGCGCCTTAACTGCCCTTAGCCACAGGTCCCCTTCTTTTGGTGGCCACTGCGGATGCAGCGAGATAGAAGCCGGAATAGAAGCGTTGCATTCTTTACGCCACCGATTAGGCGGAGTATCAAGCATTTGAGAGGAACCTGCAACAACCCCGGTAACAACCTCCCCATTCTGAGTTCGGTACGATACTTCCACTTCCACCTGGTAAGGGTCTTTATCTCCTAGCGGGCGAGATTTGCCGGACTCTATTTCGCGGTCTTCTGGGCAGCGGGAAGTAAAAATTGATTTGATCCGCCCGCCCAGGTCGCAAACTTTCATCCAGTCCCCATCGTGGCCAGATTCAGCGTTCGGTGGCACATAGGTTAGCGCTGCGGTGCCGTCTTTGGAGATATACCAGCTTTTTAGGTCAATCTCGCCGTCGAGGTCTGGCATTAGGTCTGCTTTGGGCCGGGGCGGAAGATCAGTTAAAGCATCTTCCAGTTCGCTGTAGGTGCCACCAGAAGCAAAGTAGTCATCTAGCCCGGTTTTTTCTTCCTCACCCGCTAGGGTCAAAAACTTTACGCTAGATACCTGTTTATCATCGAGCAGGAACCGGGAGAGTTTATCGGCTTGGGTCCACACGTTAAAGTTAGAGGCAATATCAGCGTCAAAGGCAATAACTACCTTTTTGCCTTTGATAGCCAGCGTCTCAATGCCAGGACCCCTCCAGTTAGCTACCCCGACAATTGAGATGATGAGCGGGCGGAAGCCTAAGGATTCTAAGGCTTTACGCAGCCGGACAGTAGCCGAAGTTTTATCATTTTTTTCATTTATTGAAGTTTCTATTTCGTTTTCTTTTAGGATATTACTAAGAAGTGAATCTGCTTTTAATAGCCCCTCAGTTATATAAATAATATCGGGATTCTTTATGTTTTCTATTGGGGTAGCTGGGTGAATATCTAAAGGCATTTTTTCGCCCTTAAGATTTAGATATTTAACAACTTTGCCGCCGGTGCCCACGACCGGGTTTTCTGGGCGAAGTTGAATGCAAGACTCCTTCGCCACCTCAAGGCGAGAGGCACTAGAGGCTACCTCGTCGATGCGGTGCCAAGGCATCACTAAGACCGGGCCAGCCCCGCCCATCTTTTTCGCCTGTCGCTTTTGGGAAGCAGATATATCTAACTCGCTAGCGCTTTGTTTCCTGCGGTATCCACGCGATAGAGCAACTAAAGGGTCAATGGCACTTGAAGACAGTTTTTCGCTACTTGGTCCGCTTACGTTCTGGTAATTCACTTCTCCTCCTTCCCGTTAAGGGCTATAGACGGCTTTTTTAGACGTTTAGGCGCATCTGGTGCCCCTAAGGCGGCCCGAGCAATATCAGGGCCGTACACTGCCCCGCAGATGGCTGAGAACATCAGTTCTAGGTTTGCTGCAAACAAGATCGTCTCCATTGCTAGCGCCAAAATGACTACGACCCTTCTGTAGGGCGCGGGGACAAAAGAAAAAACAATGGGAATAGATGCAGCTAAAAGGCAGGTCCCTGGCAAGAATCCATAAAGCAGGCCTTGCAAAATGCCTAGGAAGACGAACAGGACGGCTCTTACAAGCCGCTCCATCCCCGTCCCTAGGTCTTCGACCCGGCGAATCCAGATTAGGGGCAGGCTAAGGCCTAAGATCGCCCCAAAACCAGCCGCAGACATATTGGTGCCAAGGAGCACTAAGGCTGAAATCCAAAGCGGAATAAGCCAGGCTCTGCTTGCTACGCGAGAAAGCGTGCAAAGGGCGAGCGCAAATATTAACGCCACCCACCACTCGGCGTGCCCTGCCACTGGCACCGTAAGTCCGACTATCCCGATGCTCGCCAAGATTTTGGCAAACAGCCTAAACGAAAAATCTTTCACGCTCCCTTACGTAGGGCGCGAGGGTTTGTGCCGAAAAAGAAGACCAAAAGTGCCAAAAGTGCCAGTCGGTACTTCAAAAGTGCCACTTTGGAATTTTCATCAAAATAGGGTTGAACTGGGGTAATACAATCAAAAGTGCCAAAAGTGCCAAAAGTGCCACTTTGGGGAGGTACTCTCCCATATACATAGTTATTGTTTTTGTTTCTTATCCCCGTATGGATCTAGAAAATTGCCAAAAATAGATATTTGAGGCGCGAAATCCTTCCGGGAGGGTTCAAAAGTGCCATTTTTTACTCTTAGTGGCACTTGGAAGACGGGTAAAAGTGCCAATTTTCTAGATGAAGTGGCACTTTTAAGGGTTCAAAAGTGCCAAAAGTGCCAGTCGGTACTTCAAAAGTGCCACTTTGAACTTTTGCTTCAAACCTATGATTACCAGCATAAACGCTTGTAAAAGTGCCAAAAGTGCCAAAAGTGCCACTTTTTACAGGCATACTCCTATACTCACAGAATTATTTATTTTCATTCCGATCCATACCGAGATTCTCTCACCCAAGAATTTAGGTAAATATACATTAAAATATAGGTATATTCTATATATATAATATATAAATTTAATTTTCTTGACGAATTATATTATCTAAGGGCAGTTTCTCCTATTTTGGCACTTATATTTCTGTATATAGGAGAGTACCTCCCCAAAGTGGCACTTTTGGCACTTCTGGCACTTTTGATTACATTACCCCAGGTCAACCCCATTTTGACGAAAATTCCAAAGTGGCACTTTTGGCACTTTTAGTGGCACTTTTGGCACTTTTAGTGGCACTTTTAAGATCCAAAGTGGCACTTTTGAAGAAAATCAGACCCAAAATCGGGAAAATTTGGCTTCTGACGAAGAAGTTTCGATCCCAAAACTTACTTGCACAGAACTTCAGCTACTTTGCCTAGGCTTTGCTTTAGAGAGCATTTTTGCCACTTTCAAAAAAGTGGATTTTCCGCCCGCCCTGAGCGGGTACCAAAAAACTTGCACACTTTCTTTTTCCACTTTTCTCCCCGCGCCCTACCTAAGTCAGTAAAGTAACTACTATCCAATCAAGGAGAAAACTTATGCGATATATACCGCTACCCGACACTGCCCACAAAGGCTACCTAATTGGGGATCGCCCCTCTTACGTTTCAATGGTGGCCGAGCAAACTCGCTACCGCGCCGAGATGGGACTAGACCCCGAACAAATAATCATTGTGCCTGGGATTGGCACCCCCCTATTTCTAGGACACGTTGCTAGACACTTCCGGGATAAGTGGCCAGGGCTTAACGCTAAGATGGCTTGGCACCCGCTGCTGTGGCTACCCCAAGAACTTCTTTATACCCGCGATATTGAAGAAGATGGAATGATCCGCGAGATGAGCCAGATGGAATGGGCAGCAAATATCGCCATGAATTGCGAGATGCTGCGCGGGTGCGAGTTCGACGATTACTCCCTGATCCCTAAGTGGGAACTTCAAACCCCGCTCGTTAAGAGAAAAAAGGATAAAGACGATTTCGGGGTGGATATTCCCCATTATGAAGAATACGATTACAACATTGAAGATGACGTATTTTATAGAAGAAAAAATCCGGGAGAAAACCTGCCGATTCCGCTTTATAATAACCTCGATGGTTCGTGGCTAGATGTGCTTTCTTTAGTAAATATTGATGTATTTACTCCTGAAGGTGAAGCTCGGGTGGATCGCTGGCTTAAAGGCGCTCCCGATCCCGACCTAGATAACTTATCTATTGCGCCGCTACTAAATATTGCAGGTCTTGATCCGGCATGGGCTATAAAGATGCTTTCGCGGCCGTGCTTAGAGCAGCTGGGAGAAACCATTGACGAAACTACCCCCACTTATTGCCAAATGATTGAGCGGGCGGGGGCCTACCCGATAGTAAATGATGCAAACAACGCGTTTGCTTCTGCCTTCAAAGTAGCCGACACCGATATTGCCACCGCTAAGCGGATCGTTAAATCTTGGATACAGGTCATTGATTTTTATTGCTCGCCTGGCCCAGAGTTTTCCGCGCTAGTTGCCCGCACCATTTCTGGTATCGACGCGGCCACGGACCAGGAGAGCTTAAATGAGTCGGTTAAAGAGTTCGAGCAGGCATTCATTATCCTGTTCAAGGACATTGAAAAGGACGCAATGGACTTCTTTGACTGGTTCACAACTTTCTATAATGAGCAATATTTTCATATGGTCTACGTTGATGGAGCGGAATAAATCGAGGGAGGGTTTTCTTTTCTGTCGAAAAAACGCGCGCCCTACGTAGGTGATGCGGCGGTTTTGAGACAAGGGTTGGCGCACTCTTGGGGACGAGAAGGATCGCAGGGTCTGCCGCGTAAAGGGAAACTGCCCTGCGTTCCGCGCGCTAGCACCTCCGCTCTTTTTGAGCGGGGGTGCTTTTCAATTACTGCGGATTTCGGCTATCAAAGCCGTCGCGTGTTCCCTTAAATAGTCCCTAAGATACGGGAGGGCAAAATCTACTCGTCCTCGCCCGGCCTCAACGATCATTTCCGCGTCTATTAAGCGCCTGCGGTAGTTACTAACGTAAGATCCGCTGCGCCCCATTCTGTTTTTCAGATCAGAAACCAAGGACGGGCCATCATCTTGCGCCATATAAACTAAGAATGTTCTATCTATGTCCGATAAGTCTTCTAGGGCTGGCTCGTGGACTAGCTGTCCGAGTTTTGCTTGTGCTTTTTGTATGCCTGCCTTAGATGCTGTCGGGGTTATTACGCTACCTTCTCTTTTGCGAAACGCCCACTGCCCTACTAACTGGATCATGAAAGGGTATCCGTGACAGGCCTCAACCGCACTACTTAGTGCTTTATTATCCCAGGAGATCCCAGACACTAGCAACGGCTTTTCCAGTGCTCGTTTTACGTCCTCATCTTTAACCGCAGCTAGATTTATTCTTTCGGCTCTTCTAAGAAATGTTACTTGATTGGATTGTTCATCTGGAGTAGTGGCTGAAAGTAATGGTTTTATCGAAGACGGTATTCCGGCCATAGCTACCGCTATCTCTTTGCCTTCTCGCACTAAATGTTGAATCGTTGACCCGAACTCAACTACTTCATTTCCCCTCCGGTAGTGCATTTCGTCTAGGGTAATAAGAATCCCGGTTGGGTCTTGTCCGGATTTCCTATCCATTTCACTCTTATATGCTAGGTAGTCTTCGAGTGCATTCCTGAGAGTGTAAATGTTTTCTTTCGGGGCTTCTTTTTGCCAGTTTACGCCGCCACCGATACCTAAAATTGTAAGGTTCGCGCCAGCTAAGGCTGATTTGTTCTTTGAAAGTTCCCTGATGATGCTAGTCCTAAGACGCTCTACAAATCCGGGGGTGGCAGTTTCCGGAAGCACAAACCAGCCTCTACCTCTAGCTTCCTTTTCAAACTCGTTCAGCAATACGGTTTTTCCGATCCCGCGCGGCCCTACCACTAGGGATATTCTTTCGTGGGTACCAGGGCCTTCCTCAAGTGCGGCAGTGAAGTTTTCTACCGCTTCTTCCCTACCTACTAGCAGCGGCGGGGTTGCACCTAGTGTTGCCTTAAACGGGTTTTGAATCTTCGCCATACCCTATATTTTATCCGTTTTTGCTTATGAATTCTATGAACTTTATGAAGTTTATGAATTCTATGAGTTTTATGAACGCTTATGAATTCCGTCAATTACCCGCGCCACTACTGAAATTTTTGGCGGGCATCTACACTCGCGCCCTACGAAGTGGGCATGAAACCAATGCTTAAATATAGGGGCGGGAAACAAGGAGAGCTTAAATATCTGAAAAAGTGGATTCCAGAGAGCTTTGATAGATATATCGAGCCTTTCTTTGGTGGGGGCGCACTGTATTTTTCCTTAGAGCCAGGCCGGGCAATTATCGGCGATGTTAATAAGCCGCTCATGGAATTCTACGAGGACGTAGCAGGCAATTTTGATAGGTTGCACCACGAGCTTGGCTTACTGCAAGCCTTGTATGAAGCAAACAGAAAAGTTTTTGAATCTCGAAAACTAGCCGATCCAAAAGCTAGGGCAAAAGACGATAACGAGGACTTGTACTACCAGATGAGAAAGCAATTTAACGGGCTAGAGCCTTCTATGTTTTTGCGAGGTACTTTATACTTTTTCCTTAACAAAACAGCCTATTCCGGCATGGTCAGGTATAACGCTAAGGGTGAGTTCAATGTTCCTTACGGGCGCTACAAACACTTTAATACTGCTGTGGCCACTAGAGAACACTCTAAGCTGCTAAGTAGCGCAAAACGCATGAATACTGATTTTTCAGAAGTTCTATCGCTGTGCAATCGGGGCGATTTTGTCTTTCTTGACCCGCCATACGATTGTGTTTTTTTCAGATTATGGCAACAGTGCGGATTTTTCAGAGAGAGATCACGAAAGGTTAGCTGATACGTTCTTTTCTCTCCCCTGCAAGGCGCTCATGGTGGTTGGTTCGAGCGACCTGACCGAAAGATTGTACGGTGCAAGGGCCATCGAGAGATATTTCAAAAACTACGCGGTGAATATTCGCGGAAGGTTTAAGGCATCCAGCGAGCATATGTTGGTGGTTAATTCCCCGCGCCCTAAATAGTAGGTATGGCGAGCGTCCTTGCGCCGCTGCCGGAACTTTTGCCGAGCATTTTTACCCGCGCCCTACATGGGAGGTATGGAAGATAAACCGTTAAGTGGCATGGTACTTTCCAGTGATGGGCTTAAAACTGATGGGGTAAGTCTTGCCCCTAAGACACTATCGCCTTCTAGCGCGGGCAGTTTTTCCAATTGCCCCGCGTCTTGGGCTATTTCCCGCCGTCTTCGCACCGGTGAAGATATTTTGTCTGCGGCCCATATTGGCACGGTTGTCCATAAAAGCCTGGAAGAACTTTATAGCCTAGAGCCTGGTGAGCGCACTGAGGAAAAGCTGTGGGCATTGCTTGAAAATATCGCGGGAGAAACCTTAGAGCTACTTGATTCCGCTTGGGATAAAGCGCGCTTCATTTTCGATATTGAGGACCCTACCCAGGCGCGTCCGCTCATGCTGGAAACCGCTATTTCGGTAGAACTTGACGGGGTTCCCTTTTATGGCATTGCCGACCGCATAGACGAAGGTAAGGATGGCCCGAAGATTGTTGACTACAAAACCTCCGGGGCAAAGAAAGCTAATCCCACCCAATATGCCTTAAACCGTTATGGGGATAGCCAAGGCGACCAAGTTACCTTATACGCCTTGGCGCTCAGCAAACAGCTTGGCGAAAAGGTATCCGGGGCTGAGCTTTTCTTTACTGGGGTTGGCGTGAAGCGAGTCATTGATCTTACCCCGAGCCGCAAAAAGCGGGTGCTTAGAGATTTTTGTAAAACCTACGCCGATATTACTGCCGCTGACGATTTAGGCACGTTTTCTTACTGCCCCTCCCCTTTGTGTGGCTGGTGCCCATTGGTAGAGGTTTGCCCGGCATCGAAGTCTTCCGCGAAAGTAGCTGTTCCTAGCCCTGACGAGCTGTTTTTTCAAGGATTATCCTCCGCGCCCTACATAGGTAGTGAAGGCAAAAACGAGAAAGGAGCCGAGATGGCAACTAAAGATAAATGGACAGATCAGAGGCCGTGGGAAGATCCATTCCCCGACCAGTATCCCAATGCTAATGGGTATGGGGCGCAAGGAGCGTTCGGGCTAGTGTCCCTAGCCTACGAGCATCTAAAAGAAACCGGGGGCAAAGCTAGCAAGAAGAATCTAACTAAGCTCACTTCCTGCCTATACCTAGTAGTAAAGGCGGCCCAGGAGCGGCAAGGCAAGTTCACTGGCCTATCTGATGGGCTTAACACTAGGCTGCGCGGCGGTATCCGCTCAGTGCTAGCTGTTAATCCGTTCCCCTTAAATGGCAGCGAGGAAGAGATCAAGGCCTGGATGAATGGAGCGGTAGCAACCCTAACCGTGTTTGCCGACCTTGCCCGCGACCTGCTTGTTTCCCCACCGGAAGACCTGAAAAAAGTTCTATAAATCAAGGAGAAAAATAAAATGAGTTCGTTAAACGTACTATATGCCCTTATTGCCGCTTCAATGGTAGATGAGGAGGGCAAAGACTTCTTCACTTACTCCGAGGAAGTATCCGATCTTGCCCTTGAGCTTAAGTGCTCAGTGGCTTCGCCTAAAGGTAGCGTTGTTCGCCGCCTGGAAGAACTAGATGAAGCTGTCCCAATTAAGGGTGTACTTTGCGGCATCGAGCCGAGTGAAGGCAAGGATAAGCGCGGGATCATCACCCTATATACGGGCAACGAGGATAGTGAGGATGGCACTGAAACCTTCCGCACCGAGTGGGTGACTAATAAGCGGGGTGCCAATATGGTTTACCGGGCGCGTGCTTTGCTTGGTCACAACGTGGTGGTGTTTAAGTCCAACCAGGAGATGAAGAATCGTAAAGGTTCGGTTCGTATCTGCCTGCACATTATCGACCACGGCGTAAATAAGGATTGGGCCGTGAGCGAGAAGGATCGCAAGGGCCGGCCTATGCGAATGGCGCCGAAAAACTAGCCCCGCCAACAACTAGATAGTGACAGGTTAAGTCCCCCAGGGCGGCAGGTACCCACTCCCCGCCTTGGGGGAAAACTAAATGGAAGGCAGCAGGTAATGGTATCTAACGCAGCGGCTCAGGCCCGTGAAAACGCTCGGCGAAGTGATGGAAAGTTCGGGGTACAGCAAAAAGCTGAATCCGGGCTTGCCCTTGAAGTAAGCGATGACGAATACTTTAACGTTTCTCAGGAGATGAAGAACGTCTACGTGGACGAAGGCGAAAACACTATCGAAACCTACACGGACGAGATGGGTAATCTTAACCGCGAGTATCTGCCCGCTATGATTATTTCCCGGCCTAACGGGACTGTGGAACAAGAAGTTTATGCCCGTTATGGGGTGTTGCAGGCGGTTAAGGGATACCACGAGGACGGATCGCTTGCCCTAGAGGAGATTTACCAGGGCGGCCAGCTTCATTCCTATACTCACCCGGCCAAGGTTACTTATGACGAAAAAGGCAAGAAGAACTTTGAGGAGTGGCGCGTGAATGGGGCCCTGCATCGGATCGGCGGGCCAGCCAAGGTCACTTATTGGCCAAACGGCAGGCCTGCTCGGGCTTCATATTATTTCCAGGGCGAGCTGCTGATTATTAGGTCTTACGATGAAACCGGGCGGGAAGTGACTTTTGACCCGGTTGACTAGTCTTGGTTCGCTTTTTTCTGGTTCTGGCGGGTTCGAGCTTGCTGGGCAACGGTCTGGTCTTGTCCCGGTGTGGGCATCTGAGATTGCGCCGTTCCCCACGCTAGTAACTTATCGCCGTTTCCCAGATATGGAACACTTTGGGGACGTATCAAAAATTGATGGGGCGAGAGTACCGAAAGTTGACGTTATTACTTTTGGTTCGCCTTGTCAGGATTTATCGGTTGCAGGTCAAGGGAAAGGCCTAACTGGTTCTAGGTCAGGGCTTTTCTTTGAGGCAATAAGGATCATTAAGCAAATGCGCGCGGCAAGCGGCGGCAGGTATCCCCGTTTTGCGGTGTGGGAGAACGTTCCTGGCGCGCTATATTCCAACAAGGGGGCAGACTTTCATGAAGTGCTTGGGCAAATCGTCTCGGTTAAAGACGGAAAGAAAGCAAGTGGACTTCCTAGACTTGGAAAATGGAGCCAGGCGGGGGCTATCGTGGACCAAGGATTCTCTGCTGCCTGGCGAGTTCTCGATGCGCAATACTTCGGAGTGCCCCAGCGTCGTAAAAGAATCTACCTTGTCGCAGATTTTGCAGACCGATCCGCACCCGAGATTCTTTTTGAGCGAGGTCGCGAGAGCGAGTCTTCTTGCCCGATCCGGGCCGAAGAAAGATCACCTGCCGGAAAAACTAAAGAAAGCCCTGGAGGGCTAGATACCGCCGTCTTTGGGTTTAACGCTGTCCACCCCGAGCGCAATAACCCCTATGGCAGTTTCGGGGTAGAACTAAACGTCAGTAAGACTTTGGATACTTCCGGTCTTTCTCCTACTTGTAATCAGGGCGGGGTGGCCGTGGTAGAAGGCACGGATATTCGCAGGCTCACCCCCTTAGAGTGTGCGCGCTTGCAAGGGTTCCCGGACTGGTGGACCGATAATCTGGCGATAGATGACCCAAGTAAAGATGAGTTAGATTTTTGGGTCGGTGTCCATACCACTTGGGATAAGGCGCGGGGGCTGAAGAAAACTAAAACACCTGCTCAGGTTGCCAGGTGGCTGAAAAACCCGGTGTCGGATGGGCAGCTGTATTCGCTTTGGGGTAACGCGGTAGCTGTGCCATGCGCCCACTTCGTGCTATCCCGGCTGGCTCAGATCGCGCAGTCCTCTACCGCCACCCAAAACTGAACGCCGGAGGCTTTAAGGAAGTATTTTCCTTTCTTTACCCCGAAGATTTTGCTGGCTAGCTGTTCCGTGTCGTATTCAGCCGGGTCTAGGCCAGCATCTTTTAGCGGGCGGATAATCAGTTGGTAGATTGCGTCTTGTTTATTGGCAAAGGTTTTCATCGGTGACACCTTTCGTTTTATTTCGTTTCGTTTCGTTTCTACGAAGCAAACCCCGCACTAATGCGCGAGGTTAAGCCTGTGAAAGCAAGTCACGCGATAACTCGCGAGACTAAGCCCTTTCTTTCTCACTTCCCCTGTGGCACCCCCACGGATAAATCCACGGGGTTCTTGCTTCAACGTTGATCGCCTTACCCGAAGGCTGGTCTTATATCTACTCCACAAGCGTTACGGCAAAATACTCTGCCGTGGTTCCCTAGTGCCCCTAGGTACCTATTCAATTTTTTTTACTTACACCCCCTATGTAGGGCGCGGGTCATTCCTCGGGGAACATCCAGGCGGCCAGTGCGGCATAAGAACAAGATTCCGCTACTTCCCAAAACTCTTTCTTGCTGGCAGATGAAAAATAGTGATCGGCCCCGTCCACGTCGATCAGAATGTTCGTCATTGTTTCTATGTCGTATTCGTCCGGGTCTAGCCCAGCGTCCCTAAGCGGCTTGATGATCAGTTCGTCTATTGCGTCTACTTCGTCATCGAACAGTTTCATTGGTGTCAACCTCCCTATTTCTTTTCGCAGGCCGCGCGCAGCATTTCTTGGAATTCTTTCTCCCGTACCGGCTCCCCTGTCTGCATTCGGTGAAAACTCTTCACTTTGCTGTCCTCCCCGACAGTGCTAAGCAGATACGACTTGTCAGTTTGGGTGTTGCTCAGCACAAACAGGTTTTGGTCGCTGTATCGGTGGCGTTGGATATGCACTCCGCCGATTTGGCCACCCGTGGCGGAGAAAAGTTCAGATACAAAGCCGAGTAGCTGTTTCGATTCTTTCTCTACTATTTTCGTCATGCCCACAATGTAGGGCGCGGGGTTCCGATACTGATTTAGGTCCCGGCAGTGGCGCAATAACGGTTTGTTAAGATCAGAGACTTTGGAAGTATTCCTTAATCCTCATCCAGAATCCGCGAATTGACTTAGAAAAGCCACTTTCCACGCGCGGAGGGTCGCTATACAGGAAAAATCCGTCCATCCAGTATTCTTTTCTGGTTGTTCCACCGCGACCGTCATAAATAATGACTGCTGGCCCGTTTTTACGATCTAGCACGCCTTCTGTTACCCAAGCCTGACGTAGCAAAACGCCGTAGCGGGAGTATTCTTCATCTGCTGGCTCATCGGAAAAAGAATGCAACAGCCCCGCATCATTAAAGGTGCTTTTGGCGAATACCCTGCTGCTACTGTAACGCAACAACCTCACACGTACTATCTGCCCGCTGTCTTTATCCTTCTTTATATACCTAGTGACCCTCGGTGAGTATCCTTCTTCGCCAATATATCCCGCTACTAGAGGTTCGTCTGTTTTGGAAAAGTATTCCTCTAGCTGGCTTTTGCTTGGCGAAAATTCCGCGCGAATTACATTACCGTGTCTATCCCAAACCACGTTCCTTGGCTTATCCAGGCTGTGAACTAAATTTTTGTCTTTGTCTAGGTATGCCCGGTCGCAAATGCGGAGGTTTCCCTCCCAATACTCGCGCTCAAATCCGTCCTCAGTCTCAAATAGAATCTCGACTTCCCCATCATCACAGGGGGATATGTCTACGATCTTTCGGTTTCCAGAAGACCGGCGTGAAAAATAATCATTGCTATTTTCTTTTTCTCCCATGCCTACTATGTATGGCGCGCCAGGTTTGCAGCGAAAGACGTTTGCAGTGCAACGCAACTGCAACGCAAAGGCTTTCGTTGCAAACGCCCTACATGGGAGGTATGGCAGGTGCTTTGCACCGCTGCCGAAACCTTAATCAGCGTTTTTGCCTGCACGCCCTACATAGAATTCATGAACGATTTTAAGATTAACCAGCAAAATCTTTTCGGCGGCCTGGTTTGCAATACCACCCGCGAGCGTCATCCCTTGCCTTTTGAGAGCTTGCTGCCAGGACAGCGGTACTTAATTAAGGAAGTGGCGCGCGCTGATGGGACCCCAGGCTCGCTTAAGATTTTTCAGACCAGGGACGGCTTCGAGCGGGTTCGCATTGGCAAGTATGGTGGGCTGATCTGCACAAAATACTTGGATCGAGCTGGAAGAACTGTGCGGGTGGAGTCGGATTCCATTTTCGCCCGCCAACAATAAAAGATATGCGCAACAGAAATTTTGAATTAAAACACCCACGCAACAAAGATGGCAAGTTTGCTGAGAAGAATCGGAAAGAATCGGGGTTAACCCTAAGCGCCGAGGATTCCACCTGGCCAAAGAAGTACGTGGTAGGCAGAAGTACCCTCACTCAGTGGGCGGATAAACCGTTTAGTGATATTGCCCCCGATGAACGCTATCTGCTGGAAGAAAAGGAGCGGAAAGACTGGCATATTGAGAAGATTTTTAAGACCGCTCGCGGCTATGAGATTGACACCTATACCCAGAACCCGATGCAGTTGTTAGAGCGGGAATATCTGGACAAAGACCGCGTTCAGATAACGGATATTAATCGCCCGTGCGTGCAAACTTGGCACAAGAACGGGGAGATACACACAAAGTTATATAAACCTAGTAGGCAGGGCATAGAAGAATTTTTCGCTACCCACATCGTTACCCCGAACGTGAAGGTGATGCGCCGAAGCATACGCAGAGAAGACGGGAGCATCAGCTACGAGTGTTTTTATCACGAACTAGACACTCCGCTAGAATCTGGCGAACAGATTGTGGGCGAAGAAATTGACTATCACGAAAATGGCCAGCCTGCCGAGATTCGCCGGTTTAATCTGGATGGGAAGTCTTGCGGGGATCGAAACTATCCGATGGGCGAAAAGTTTGATGAGAATGGCAAGCGAACACTGGTTGCTTTCTTAGAGGCAGGAACTTTCATCCGCCACGTCGAGGGCTGACCCCCGCCAACAACACCAGGTATGGGCAAAAATAATGATTTTGAGAATAAGCATCCACGCGGCAAGGGCGGAAAGTTCACCGAAAAGCGCCGCGAAGAAGCTGGTATGAGCTTAGATAATAGCGCGTTTTCTATCCCCGATTGGCCAAAGAAGCACGTAGATAACTACGGCAACACTGTTTTAGTGTGGGAAGATAAACCGTTCGTTGATCTTCAACCAGGTGAGCGGCATCTGATGGAAGAAACAGAATTCCCCGATGGTTATGTTAATAAAACCTTCAAAACCTCTAAGGGGTACGAGCGCGACACATATCAAGGCGAAAAGCTAAGGTCGCAAATGTATTTTGGGCGTGACCGTGGCGTAATTGAAAAACCCAATCAGCCTTACCAAATTTCCTGGCGTAGTGATGGTATGACCGAGGAACGTTTTGCTGTGGAGCGCGAAGATGCTATTGCTCGCCTATCCGAGCCTGGCACTAAGTTTAATACTCGGGTGCTTCGTAGTCGCGTATTGAGAGAAGACGGCACTATTGCCTACGAACATCACTTTCGCAAAACCCCTGATATTTCCGGTAATGGCGAAATTATTGAAGAGGCAGTGGACTATTACGAGGATGGAGCAATCAAGAGTATTCGCCGTTTTCGTATAGATGGCAAGCCCTGGGATGAGAGTATCACCCCTTCTCGCCAAGAGTATGCTTTGCCACCACGTCCTAGCTGGGAAGTCTAACAAGCACCCGCGCCGCTGCCGGAACTTGTTTCAGTCGTGCAGCCCCGCGCCCTACATGGTAGACATGACAAACAATTTTTACCCGCTAGAAACCCGCGAACTGATTCATACTTCCCCCACGCCGGACGGTGGCACCAGCTGCTTCTACCGCACCAGCTTTGGGTTTGAAACCGATATTTTGAGCCCGGAGGGATTCCTTGTCTCTCGGGGTAGTCTCGGTCCGGACTTAACACCGATTGAGAGTACTTCGCAGCCCGCCCTGGTGCATTGGAATAATTCTGGACAAGTGACTTTTGTGTCTTTCCGCCCGAATAATCGGCAAGTACAGCGGTATTTTAAGGACACTTCCGCTCCCTTAACTAATAGTTACGCGCTTGTCGCTGGCCAGCTGGTGCCGACCAGTTACTACAGCTTCGATTCGGCTACAGGCGAGATAGACCAGACGTTTGTCAGTTATTGGGACAGCGGGGCTGTGTCAGCGATAACAACCTATTGCGGGAATGGTGATGCTTGGCTGACCAGGTATAACGAGGATGGCACTTTCCTGGATCAGCATTTCTTTAGAGGCGGCATGGAGGTCATCTACCCGCAAAATCCGGGTGCGCCACACATGGGAAGTGTAAGCGGTAGCTGATTGAAAGGAGAAGGCCGTGTCAGAAACTAGCGACCAGCTTTATTACGAGATCGAGGACCTGTTTTTTTGCCGCCGATCACCTAGCCGGGGTGGCCAGGGATTTAGGCCGCGAGGTAAAGGACCCTCAGATAAGAGCCGTACTGCACCGGGCGAAAGTGAACTTTTCTGCCAGCGCGCTGGCTTTAGAAAAAATCGTAGAGGAGGGGCTTTGTGATGAGCAAGAATAAGCAGGACGAATCTTTTAACCTGCTGTATCAAAGATGCAGCTCTTTAATAGACCTGTCCAAGCGTTCACAAAATAGTATTGAATGCCTTGAGTACGATTTGCGCGAGTTTAGGGACGACCTTCGCAGGTTCAAAGAAAGCGGCGAAAATCTACACAATTTTGGCCTACCCATGTCCCTAATGTTCCTTGAATCTAGGGCAATAAAGCTGTTAAAAACCACGAAAGCCATTAAGAAAAATGTTGTAGTGCTGCAAGAAACATACGACCGATTGGAGGGACTTTGCGATGAGCAAGATTGAGGAAAATAAATGCTTTTATCTTTTGCGCGATGGCCGTAGCGCGTTAATAGAGCTGGCTCAGACTTTAGCGGACGAGAGCAAACGCTTTGAGAGTGAGGCGCGCGACCTTGAGAAAGACATTAACGAAGTCCAGGCAACTGGCGAGTATTGGCTAGATGTTCGCTTGTCCATGCCCTTGACGTTCCTTAACATAAGTGCAGACAAAATCCTGAGTACCGCAAAAAGAATAAAGAAAATCTCTAAGGCAATGGAAGAAACACATAGCGAAATGAAAGGACCTTATTATGAGTAAAGACAAGCAAGAAGTAAAGCTAGCAATCACCTCGATGCTTAAAGACCTTGAGACCGTGCGGGGGTGCACTGAACAGGTTGAAAATGTTGTCGGTTGGTTGAGGTTTTACACTCGGACAATCGGCGAGAGCGCTCAAAGAGCGCTTATTATCGGGGACACTGATTCTCTTGCACAAGATCGGTCTTTGCCAGATTTTATTGAAACTAACGCCAATTTGCTTAGGGAGATAGCCAAGGGTATCGAGACCGGAGCAGACCATTTGAATATGCATTTCTATTATCTTTTAGGCGAGGGCGAAGACGAAGAAGAATGAGCACCTTATATGCGGTTAAAAGTGGCGGGTTCGCCTTAAAGGACGATGCGGGGGGTATCTGCAAGGTTAATGAAGATGCCCTTGCCGCTACTGCCTGTCACGCCGAACTATCCAAGGGTGCAAAGGCCGCGCTTTGGGAGATGGTTCCGCCCTGGTTTGGCCTTGACTTGTTTGATTATCAACTTAGCGCCGCCATCCGCCTAGATGAGCTATCTTTGCTTGCCGATCCGCCTGGTCTTGGTAAAACTAGGACTTCACTAGCTGCCGCTGCCAGGCAAGATGCTAAAAGGTTGGTAATAGTTTGTCCTCCGGTGGTGGCTGCATCTTGGGCGCGGGAGGCTAGTGTTTCTAATGTGGCTAACCCGCTTCGCCCAAAGAAAGCAAAGCGCGTAGGAGGGGTCGGTATTGATCCGCCAGGGCCGCACGTCAAAATGATTCAATCATCTAAGCCGCTACCTGACCTGCCCGATATTGGAATTGTGGTAGTGCCAGACTCAATGCTGGGGGCGAGGAAAGACATTGTAAAAATGCTTGTAGATTGGGCCCCGGATTTTATGATCATTGATGAGGTCCACCGGCTTAAAACTTGGAAAGCTGCCCGCTCTAAAGCCGTAAAAAAGCTAGCTAGGAATGTTCCGAAAGTGCTGGCTTTATCGGGTACTCCCCTGCTCGGCAAGGTCTACGAGATAACCAATGTGCTTGATATTACCGGCGATCTCGTTGGCGCTTTTGGTGGTTACGGAGCGTTTTGCAGAAAATACTTATGGCAAACACCGTGGGGTGAGCAAAAGGCAAGAAAGAAAATGATCCCCCACTTAAAGCAAGTCTTAGACGAGGATGTGTGGGTTCGGCGTGAGCGCGAAGACGTACTAAAAGACTTACCCGAACATTTATCTTCCGTCATGGTGTTAGAAGACTTGTCGCTGAAAGAATACGAAAAGGCTTACGAAAAAGTTACTGGCGAGATTGACCAGTGGATTAAAGATTTCGGGCCGCGTATTACCCCGGCAATGATTGATGGGTTCTGCGCTGATCCCCTGCCTATGATTTCTCTTCTTCGAGAAGCGGCAGGACTGGCAAAGATTCCTAAGGTATCCGACATGGCTAAAGAGTGGGTAAATGACCATCCAGCGGAAAAAGACGGTACATATAGCGATCCGCTACTTATTTGGACGCACCACCGGGAGGTAACTAAGCAGACCTGCAAGGCGTTAAAAGAAGTCTTGGGCGAAGATAAAGTGGGGATCATTATTGGCGGTACTTCCCCTGCAACTATTTCGCGCACCGTAGATGCTTTTCAGGCTGGCCATCTTGCCGCGCTAGTTGCGTCTATTCATGCTGGTGGGGTGGGCATTACTTTAACAAGGGGCAATTTCCATATTTTCGCTGAAGCTGACTGGACACCGGCGATTATTGAACAAGCCCAACGCCGACAAAACCGGATCAGCCAGACCCGCACTACCCGCTCATTGACCCTGATTGCAGCAGGGACGCTGGACGAACATTTAGAAGATTCCTTAGACAAGAAAGCCACAGAATTAGTGCCTTTGCTTGGAAAGGACGCTGACCAAGCAGTTTTAGAGGGCGACTTGGTGGATGCCAGGTCTATTTTGCGGGGCTTGGTGACCGAGAGAGTGCGCTCTCAGTAGACTTAATGTTTTTGTTTTGCCGCAAGTATTCTGCTGCCAGTTCAGTTTCCAGCAGTAACGGTGTGATGCTTTTTGTAGGAGCACCGAAAAGCCCAATTCTGGATTCTTCCTCGCTTTTTAATTGGTTGTTAGTCATTGTCGCTGTCTCCTTGCGCAATCCGGATTCTTCCATTTTATATGTATGGCGCGCGCGTTTTCCCCAAAAATCCATGCGCCCTACATAGGTAGTGAGTAACGCAGAAAGGACAACGAAAATGGCTAACGATTTAAGCACTGAGATTACTAAGAAGTGGGACGAAGCAATGAAACTTTCCCACGCTATTAAAGACGCATTCGACCGTCAAGCCGTTGTGATTGAGGATTACAAGAAAGAATACGCCGCTTTGCAGGATATGTTGCGCCGCTTAAAGGCGGGGGACAAACAGATTACATTCGATGAAGCGTCCAATCTAGTTGCCAAGATGGATAACTTAAAATCTTTGGGCTTTAGATACTTGAAAGAAGCAAACGACCGCGCTAGCGACTTGCTCCAGTTGCTAGGGGAACTCGATGAGCTTGAAGGCAAATAATGAGTTTCGTACACCTACATACGCACTTTGAAACGTCCTATATGGACGGAACTATCCGGCTTGATCGCGGGGCAAAGATTGCCGCTGAGCTTGGCCAAGATGCCCTTGCGATCACCGATCATGGCACGCTTGCCGGTACCTATAAGCACTTTCTAGCCTGCAACAAGGCTGGTATTAAACCGATTTTAGGGGTAGAAACTTATCTTGCTATCGGCTCGCGCTTTGACCATAGATACCGCGTAGAAGACGGTAAACAAAAACGCTACGAACACCTTACTCTGCTTGCTAAGAATCGGAAGGGCTGGGAAAACCTGGTCACCTTACAGGCGGCGGCGCATGATTCTTACTGGTATAAGCCGAGGATTGATTTTGATTTGCTTAAGTCCCATAGCGAGGGACTTATTTGCATGACTGGTTGTCTTGCTGGCCCTTATCTGGGGGAACTGGCAAAAGTGCCGGGCGCAAAGGCGCTGGCTGAGGACTTCAAGGCAGAACTTGCCAAGGTGCGGGAGAAGCATGACCTACCTAAAGCTACTTTGGAAGAACTTATCGCTAGGCTCGCCGCCATTGAAACTGACGATGCCAAAAGCGCTGCCAGTAAAGCTATGGCCTTGCTAGATGCCAAAAATGGTAAAGATAAGGCAATAGCTAACCTGAAGCGCCTTAGAGATATTTTCGGCGAGGAAAACCTAGTCGTAGAACTTATGGAACACGGGATTGAAAAAGAATCCACCATCGTTCCCTTAGCTGCATCCATTGCCAGCGAGTACGGACTTAGCTGCGTGGCTACCGGGGACGCACACTATGAAAAAGAGGGCGATGCCGATATGCACGATGCTTGGCTAGCGCTATCCACCGGTGCGGGGGCAAGGCTAGATAATAAAGACCGGCTTGTATTTGACGGCGAGGGCTATTTTCTTTGCTCCGAAGACCAGATGCGAGCCAAAAGAAGTGAGGACTTTTGGGCCGACGCTGTATCCAATACCGCCGAAGTAGCAAACATGGTTGACGAAGACGTGCTGCCGGAGCGAAAACTATACTTGCCAGCATTTCCTACCCCTAAGGGCAAAACCGAAAAAGAATACCTAGTCGAAAAAGTAAAAGCCGGAGCAAAGCGGCGCTATGGAGCAAAACTGCCAGATGAGGTACGCTCCCGGTTAAACAAGGAACTCAAAGTCATTGACCAGATGGGGATGTGTTCTTACTTCCTGATTGTTGAAGACCTGATTTCTTGGGCTAAATCGGAAGTTTCCGCAAAAGACTGGATTGCGGGAAAGAAGAAAAAATCTAAGGCTCCGATCCTGGTCGGGCCTGGTCGCGGCTCAGTTGGAGGGTGCTTGCTGGCGTACTGCCTAGGCATACACGACACTGACCCGCTGCGCTCCGACCTAATGTTCGAGCGTTTCCTTGATCCTAGCCGGGTAGGAATGCCAGACGTGGATACCGATTTTGAAAAAAACCGGCGAGATGAGATTTTGGACTTCCTGGTGCTTCGCTGGGGAGCAGGCCACGTCCTGCAACTTGGCACGCTCTCTACTCGCGGGGTAAAAGACGCGATAGATTCCGGGGCCAGGCTACTTGGGATTACGGTCAAAGATGCTGCTACCTTGAAAGAACAGGTAGTAGATAACATGACCATTGAAGAACTGCTCGATAAGCAGGTAGCGGAAGGCAAGGGCTTTAGGAACGCCTTAAATGCCCTGTCGCGTAGGGCCGATACCGATAAATGGATGGAACTATCGAAGTTCTTTTACGGACTGGTACGCGGGGAAGGCATTCACGCTTGCGGAGTAGTAATCTCAGACCAGGACTTAACTAAAATGGTGCCAACCAGGCTTAATAGGGGGTCTACTGCTAGGGATGGAGCGCCGCCAGTAAGCGAATGGGAAGGCAAAGATATTGAAAACTTGGGGCTACTAAAACAAGACGTTTTAGGGCTTAGAACGTTAGATATTATTGGCACTTGCCTGGCCCAAGCATCCCGTCTAGAAGGCAAAAAGATAACTACCAGCGACATTCCAGACCCGGACTCAAAGGCAGCCTCCCCTGCCTGGGAGCTGCTGGCCAAGGGAGATAATGCAGGGGTATTTCAGGTAGAGTCGGCTTCAGCTAGAGACTTAACCCGAGCGGTATCCCCAACCTGCCTTGAACATATTTGTGCTATTAACGCTCTCAATAGGCCTGGCCCTATGATGGCTGGTCAGCACGAGCTTTACGCCAAGCTGGTCACTAGCGGGGATAAGGCTGATATATCAGACCTAGCGGGGACTAAGGCACAAGTGGGCGTGGTTGAGTCGATTCTAGGTTCTACCCAAAACCTTGCTATCTATCAAGAACAGTCCATGCTGATCGGGAAGGTGATTGGCGGGTTCGATAATGGCGGGGTAAACCTGCTTCGCCACGCTATTAGTAAGAAGAATAAGGAAGAATTTGCTGAACTTACCCCGCGTTTCATTGAGGGCGCGCAGCAAAGCATTAGCGAGGACGGGAAAGAAAAAGTATCGTTTTCGCGCTCTCAAGCTGCCGCGATTTGGCACCTCGTGGAAGGCGGGGCGAACTATTCTTTCAACAAGTCACATTCAGCAGCCTACGGAATGCTTACCTATCGGTGTGCTTATTTGAAAGCGGTATATCCCGCGCCATTTACCGCTGCTGCACTGATCCACACTGACCTGCCAGATAAGAGGCGGGCATTGCTAGAAGACTTGCAAGGCGTTAGCGTCGGTGCGCCAGATATTAACGATTCCGACCTACTTCCTAGCGCGAAAAGTAAAACTGAGGTCTTGCTAGGGCTGGGCGATATTAAGGGGCTAAAGAAGGGCGCAAAGAAACTTCTTAAGGCCCGTAGCGGGGTTCCTTTTGAGTCTATGGAAGATTTCATAACGCGCGCTAAGCCCACTAAAACGCAGTTAGACGCACTCACTGAGTCGGGAGCGTTAGACCGTTTCGGGGCAAGAGATAACACGGACCCGGTAGAAAAATGGGTAGCAGAACTAGGTCGCCTAGGCATTGTTTTAAGTGCCGAAAACCCCCTAGACGTATATTCGGGTCAGGTAAGGAAGTTTGTGGCAGATAACCCGCCTAACCAAGCTGTACCGGCTATTTCTAGGCTAGGGGGGCTATCTCTTGGCGCGCACAGGTCAATCGGTATTTGCGAAGCGGTAGAAACAAAACGTATCAAGTCCGGGCTGATGGCAACTTTTACAGTGTCCAACCGGCAAGGAGACAGGGAAAAGATCATTGCTTGGCCAAAAGCCTTCGAGAACCCTATAACCCGTCTAGGCGAGGTTAAACCTGGAACTATCGCGGTGTTTAACTTGCTGGTGAAGGATGGATTTTTAGGCAGCGGAACAGACTACTTCACCGATAGGGTCACTATTTTCCACCCGGAGGAAGAACAATGACCGCCGATAAATGCTTAGAGAGCTTCGCCCTGGAAGTGGTGGATGATTTTGCTGCCACTGGTATTGTCTCTGATGGCATTGGTGTTTTGGTCGATATTGGCGAGGGCTTTACCGGCGAGATGGGGTTCACTTATCCAGATCAGGGCGTACCTTGGGGGCTGGAAAGCGCAGAGTCTTTCGTTGACACTCCCCACGGATAAATCCGGGGGATTCTTGCTTCATCGTTGATTGCCTCACCCGAAGGATTGGTCTTATATCTACTCCACAAGCTATGCAGCAACAGTTATTGCTGCGGTTCCCGAGTGTCCCTCGGTACCGTTTAAGATTCTTATTCCCTCTGCCAAAATGTTTTGAGCGGCGTTAATATCGCGATCATGCCTAGCCCCGCAGGCTTTGCACTTCCATCTGCGCTTAGACGCAGGCATTTTCTCTTCTTTTACCCCGCACTTGTGGCAGGTTTTAGAAGATGCAAACCATCTATCTACCTGGACAAAGATTTTGCCCCTTTCCTTAGCTTTGTATTCCAAAAAGCCAAAGATAGTGGCGAAACTTTGGGCCGCAATACTTTTTGCGAGGTGATGATTCTTCATCATTCCAGCCACATTCAAGGTTTCAGCGCATATCACTTGGTTTTCGCTGATTAGCTTTGCCGTAACCTCGTGCAGGTGGTCTTTCCTCTTATTCGCTATTTTCTCGTAGACTCTTGCTACCTTAATTTTTTGTTTCTTCCGGTTATTCGATCCTTTCTTCTTCCTCGACAGTTTCCTTTGCTGCCTGGCAAGCTTCTTGTCTAGCTTTCGTGTGTCGGCCACACCATTAATTTTTTCTCCATCTGAAGTGGCGACCATACTCTTAATTCCTAAGTCAATACCGACAGCTTTACCGGTTTTGGATTTCGGTGGCTCCGGTATGTCAACGCAAGTAAATACGATGAAGTATTTGCCGCTAGAGGTCTGTTTTATCGTGGCAGAGGTGATTCTGCCTTTCACTGGTCTACTTATCCGGGCTTTTACCAGTCCCACTTTGGGTATCCAAACGTGGGAGTCATCTACAATTTTGGCGGCAGTTGTGCGGTAGGTTTTACGAGACTTCTTTTTCTTAAAATTCGGAAAACCGATACTTTTTCCCTAAAGAAATTCTGGTAAGCCCGATCTAGGTCACGCAAAGACTGTTGTAGGGCTGTGGAATCCACCTCAGCTAGCCAAGCAGTATTCTCTTGCTTCTTTAGCTGGGTTACCACCCTCATGCACTCATAGATACTTGGGCTCTTACCTGTTTTCTCGTAGGTATCCATACACATTCTTAGGAAAAAGTTATACATCCATCTTACGCACCCGAAAAACCGAGTCATTAGTTTTATCTGGCCCTGGTTCGGGTATAGGCGATACTCAAATGCTTTCTCCATACCTCCCTATGTAGGGCGCATGAGAAAAGTCGCTGGTTAACTTCTTCTGGTTTCGTCCTGATAGTCATTCACCACGTTTTGCAAAGTGCCATAATCGGTTATATCCAGATCGTCGGGGAAGTCCTGATCTTTAATCCAAGCGGCAAAATCAAACAGATTGTCGATGTAAATGGTAAGCATATCGCCCAAGCACCAATCCCAAGTTTCAGCGCGTAATACTTCGCCGTCATCCCGCTTAAAAATAAGCGTGGTAAATGTAGCCTCAGTTGTGCAGGCGCAGAAGTCGCAAGTTCCAAATTGGATTTCCTCAGTCACGGACTCGTGGTCAATCAGTTTTAGTTTCATACCTACTATGTAGGGCGCGCGGGATTTTTGCTTGCACTCTCGATTTAATTTCTGGAATTGTCCGCGCCCTATATACGAGATATGGAAAGAGGATACGAGTACCGGCTTTCGAATAGGTGTTTAAGCCCGCTTCGCTATCCAGGAGGAAAGGCCAAAATAACCCAGTTCATCGCGAACGTACTGGATACTAACAAAATAACCGGCACTTACATAGAACCCTTTGCGGGTGGTGCAGGCGTAGCGCTTAACTTACTGTATGCAGGAAAAGTAAACTCGATAATTATCAACGATCTTGATGACGGCGTTTACTCCTTTTGGAAAACTGCTACCAACGAACCAGATTACTTGACCAATAAGATTAAAAAAGTACCGTTCAGCTATGGTGAAAGCAATAATCCAGAAGTTTTAAGCTCATACTGGAAAGCAATCAAAAAACGATATGAAACCAATAGATACCGTGACACCAGGTTGAAAGCATTTGATTTCCTAATGCTAAACAGAATGAACGTTTCAGGAATTATTAATGCCGGCCCTATTGGCGGGATAACCCAGGAAAACAGTTACGATATTTCAGCCAGATTTAACAAACAAACCCTAATAGAGCGACTTGAACTACTTTATGCCTACAGCGACAAAATAAGAGTAACCAATTTTGAGGCCAGCCACTTCCTTGATCTTCTTTCACAAGGCTACTTCAACACAACTAGCAACAGTCTGGTTTACCTCGACCCTCCCTACTTTAACCAAGGCAAGAAGCTATACGACTGTTTCGCTCCTTACATCATCCATTCCCTAATAGCAGACAAGCTACTAAAAGCCCACTGGAAATGGTTAATAACATATGACACGGCTCCACAGATAAGTAAGCTGTACCCCCAAAAACAAGTACAAAAATTCCGATACAATATCAGGTACTCAGCCAATAAAAAAGGCGTTTACCAAGAATGTCTTTTCGCGTGTCACGGCCTTAGCATCGAACCATTTTCAAACGTGCAGTTACTTAAAATCGCTGGTTAATCCTGCCCGGTATCTTCTTCGAAGTCCACTACTACTTCTGCTAGGTCGTGGTAATCGGTTATGTCCAGGTCGGCTGGGAAGTCTTGTCTTGCTACCCAAGTAGCAAAATCGGACAGGTTTTCAATGTGTATTTCAAGGCGGTGAGTCCCGGCCCAATACCAGGTCTTAGCGCGCAAAGTCTCGCCATCTTTTTCAAAGATAAGCGTAGTCCCCTCATCTGTGGTTTCATGCCCTATGAGCTTTAGGTGCATTACCCCGACTTCTTTCATATGTAGGTGGTCCTGATAATCCTCTACGACTTTCTCTAAGGTGCCATAATCGGTAATATCCAGGTCATCGGGAAAGTCCTGGGTCAATATCCAAGCGGCAAAATCGAATACATTATCAATGTCGATCTCAAACAGATCGCCCCAACACCAATACCAGGTTTCAGCACGCAAAATCTCACCATCGTCCCGCTGGAAAATCAGCGTGGTGAACGTAGCCTCCCCGGTGTATGCGCAGAGGTCACAAGTTCCAAAGTCGGTTTCTTTGGTGACGGATTCGTGGTCAATAAGTTTTAGCTTCATACTCCCCACGTAGGGCGCGCGTTCTGACACTTAGAAAACAGCTCTACCAGCAGAAACGCCGCAAGTGTCAGTGAAGGGTACGCTAAGTGTCAGAATCTGTTTTTTCTGACAGTTCGCCCCCGCCAACAATACTAGGCATGGGCAACAATAATTTTGAGAACAAGCACCCCCGCGCTAAAGACGGGAAATTTACTGAGAAGAACCGGGCGGAATCCGGGCTTACTTTGGAACTGGAATCTACCAATTACCCTGAGCCGAAAAGTAATGTTTCTGCTGCCGGTCGAAAAATGCTGGCTGAGTACTATGACGGAGATATGCTTAATTGCAGGGTTTTCCGCAACGGCAGCGCGGCCGGTGAAGCATTTGAAACTCACGAGTTTTACCGTCCCAACGGGAAAGTGTGGGTCAGAAGATACCAGGGCGCAAATAGAAGGCTGCGTTCACTTAGAACACCAAGCGAGGAAATTTTTAACGATGACGGCAGCTTGCGGGCAGTAACTTACTCCCCCACTAAAGAGCAGGTAACCGAGCATTTTGCTAACTCTAATGAGAAGGTGACGCTAGAAAAGTCCTATTACGATGACGGCGGCTTGTATCGCGAAATCTATCTTGAGCGCTCAGAAGGAGAGCCGACAATCGGGAAAAATACCTACCGGTACAACCCTAACGGTAAGGGGCAATCCGTTGAATGGGAAGAATACCCCCTGTGAGCAATTTCGAGAGCAAACACCCCCGCGCGAAAGACGGCAGATTTACCGATAAACTCCGGGCTGAATCCGGTTTGCGGCTAGTGCCTGACCTTGCTCCCGAAAGCCAGCCAGAATCCCTGCAAGATAAGCCCTTCCGGGCAACAAGATACGAAAACGGGCAAATAAGTTACAGGACGCGGCTTTTCAGTTTGGCAGAGCTGGAATACCATTTTGCAGGCAGCGCCGATCCTTTACTTTCTAGCGAGAGTTTTCGCAAAGACGGGACTTTGCAGGGTAGGGCTACATGGCATAAGTCCGAAAGCGGTGAGATATTTAAGCGCTCAGAAAATTTTGACGAAAACGGAGTTTTGCGAAGATCGAGAACCCTCACGTATGGCGGCAGCGTAACCAGCATAGACGGGCGTCCAGCCATAGAACAGTTCTACGAAAACGGAGAAATAAGCTATCGCGAATGGCGGAAGTTAAACGGCGATTCTACCAGAATTTCTTACAACCGTAGCGGCGAGATTACCAAGGAAGTGCGCTTTGATAAGGGGCATCGCGTGAAGGATAAAACCAACCCGCTTGCAGATGTTACCCCGATCTTTGGTTAAGACCCGCAAAGACACAGGGCAGCACCAAACTGCAACCCCGCCAACAGTAAAAAGTATGGGCAATAATTTTGAAGCGAAACACCCCCGCGCAAAAGATGGAAAATTTACTGAGAAACTACGTAAAGAAGCAAATGTTGCGCTGGAGCTGGAAAAACAGCCTTTTACCCCGCCAGATACTCCCCAAGGTTGCGGACGTGGGGAAGTTTTTGCTGGCAAAGTGGAGAAGCATTACATACATGGCGTTTTCGGTGAAGTTACCGACTATGAATGTGAAGATCACGACCAGATTCTCCACGGCGAATGGCACTTAATGGGCAGCCATGATAGTGGCAAGTCTAGCATCATCCGTTACCGAACGGCGGACGGCTACGTAAATGAGAGTTATGACGGTGACGGGAATCTTATCGTGCAGTCTTTCATGGATAGAAATTACAAGACTATACGAGAGAAGAACGTCTGGTCTGAGAAAATCTGGCGGAAAAACGGAAATATGTCTTCGCGCTCCAAGAACGTGAAACCAAGAAACCAAGAAGAGGCACGGATTCTAGCTGACGAGATTGCGCTAAATGGCGGGACTTTGTTGGTGTCGGAATCTTTCGATGAATGCGGGGAAAAGGAAGGTGAAGTTACCTACCAGGTAGGTGACAAAGTGATCTACGCGGTCGATGACTGGTGGCGCAGGGAAAAAGGCGTTAGGTACAGAACTTGCAGAAATTTTGAGAGGCAAGAATGTGCGCCCGAAAACAAGCCATCTTCTTTCTTTTACCGTAACGACAAACTTATAACAGCCGAATATAGGGTGGCACGAGATGGTGGGATTATGTATCACCGCACAGATGGTCCAGCGATTATTGATAATCACAAGCCTGAAGGTGAAAGGGAGCGCTACTTCCTGGAAGGCGAGGAATACACCAAATATGAGTGGGAAAAGAAAGTAGGCAAGTAATCAGGGTACGGTGAGCACCGCGCGCAACTGCCGGAAACGCCCCCGCCAACAATAGAAGATATGAGCAACAATAATTTTGAGAACAAGCACCCACGCGCTAAAGACGGGAAATTTACTGAGAAGAATCGGGCAGAATCCGGGCTTACTTTAGAACTGGAACCTAATAACTACCCTGAGCCTAAAAGCACTGTTTCTACTGCCGGGCGAAAAATGCTATCCGAAATCTACGATGACGCGGGTACGCTTGAGAGCAGGGTTTTCCGCAACGGCAGCGATGCTGGTGAAGCAGCTAAGACACACGAGTTTTATCGTCCCAATGGGCGGGTGTGGGTCAGAAGATACCAGGGCGCAAATAGAAGGCTGCGTTCACTTAGAACACCAAGCGAGGAAATTTTTAATGACGACGGCAGCTTGCGGGCGGTAACCTACAACCCCACCAAAGAGCAGATAGCCGAGCATTTTGCTAATTCCAACGAGAAGGTGGCGCTAGAAAAGTCCTACTACGATGACGGCGTACTATATCGCGAAGTATATCTTGAGCGCGTAGAAGGAGAGTCGACAATCGGGTGGAATACCTACCGTTACAGCCCGAACGGTAAGGGGCAATCCGTTGAGTGGGAAGAATACCCACTATGAGCAATTTCGAGAGCAAGCATCCCCGCGCTAAAGATGGCAAGTTTACTGAGAAGCGACGTAAAGAGGCAGGCATTGTCTTAGCGCAGCCCGATCCAACTTACGACCCCTTTGCTGAACCGGGGATATTTTATACCGGCAAAGAGGGCGTCAGAAAGTATCTTAAATACTATAAAACCGATGAGCTGAGCAGGGAATTTTTTGAAAAGGCTACTGGGTATCGCGGCTATATTGAAGTTTTCGGAGACAGCAGCGGAACTCACGTTAAGGCAGACATGTTTCGCATGAAGGGTCGGATTAGCGAAAAGCAGGCCGCCGAAAGACTGGACATGGACGAGCGGCTCATAAGGCGCACATACCATCCCGTAGATGGACTCACTGAATTCGAGCTTTTGCATTGCTTTTTTTGAGATTTTTCGTTGAACGGGAGGAAAGACAATGACCAGCACTTTTGAGAGCAAGCACCCTAGAGCCAGGGACGGAAAGTTCACCGGAAAATATCGGGCTGAAGCTGGATTGGAACTTTCCCTAGAGGGCCAGCCAGATGCCGAAAACGACTTTGGGCGCGGGCAGGTTGTAACCCTAGAAACCTTAACTGAGGATTCCCTTAACGGTAGAAATTTCACTACTTTTGCAGTTCCAGAAGTAGAAGATATGGAGGACGGCAAGTGGTATGTAAAAGAAAAAGTTACAGAGGGCGGTAAGCTATCCAAGATCGAGTACGCAACTACCCAAGGCACGGTAACTGAGACTTATACTTTGCAAGGCCATCTTGGCGAGCAGAACTTTTTCGGCTATGACCGCCGCCCTATAACCGCCGATATTGGCCCATCCCGGATCACTTGGAACGAAAAGGGCGAAGTAGACGGCGAGTACTATGATTGCCCGCAAAATGTAATAACTGATCATTTTTGGGCTAGCGACGATCCCCTGCCAGTAAGTATGAATCGCTATCCATCGGGGCAAGTCCGCGAAGAGTCCCAGTACCGCATCGAGTATTCCGATGATACCCGCGAGCTATCGCAGATTGTTTTGCAAGCTACTACCTATCACGAAAATGGGCAGGTAAAGAGCTTTTCTCGGGAGCGGTATGGCAAAAGCGCTTTCCATAGCGACGAATACTTAATTGAGGGCGAATACGACGAGCAAGGAAACCCGATAGAGATGAAATACGGCTCGGTCGGAGCTGGCGATCCGGTCTATCACCGCCTTGGCGGCCCGGCCATTGTCCGATACGAGAACAGCAAAGTGGCAGAGAAACGCTTCTTTGTGTACGGCAGCGAAGTATCTGAGGAACGCGAAAAAGCCATGCGCCCTACATGGTAAGTATGAACGAAAACATTGATAAAGAACTTCCCGCGTGGGTGATCGGATTCGAGAAGCAAGACGTAGACTTACCGCGCTCAGTAGTAGACGTTGTGCGCGTTGACGAGATAGCAGAAATTAAAAAGGCTGGCCTTGTCCGCGCGTGCAAATACATAGCCGAGGTAAACGGCATCGAGCCGTTTTGGTGCTCCGAGGTTTGGGAGGATGGAAAACTCCTGTCTAGGACGTATTCTGAGTATGACGCTCCGAATGGCCTTGTTCGTGACCCTTATATCCCTTCCGTGGAGATTTGGTACGCCAGCGGTCAGCCCCATCTAGTCATATATCGGCCCAGCAAAGATCAGGTAGCAGAACATTTTCAGGGCAAAAGCGCAGAAGATAAACCGCTTGTTACTCGCAAAGACTGCTTCGAGGATGGCACGCTTTCTAGGATAAATTATTGGCGACTGAATGGGGAAGGCGAGTTGAGGGAAACCCGTAAAAGTTTCTATGAGGGTGGCGGTAAAAAGCTCTTTTTGGAAAGAAACTATGACGGAGAATATGACTCCATAGGGGACGAACCTGCCTTTGTCACCTACTACGAGAGCGGGCAGGTGATGATGCAGGAATGGTACAAGGACGGCAAATACCACCGCGAAGCTGGCCCGGCAATAATCGAATACGCCGAGGACGGACAGGTAATAGCAGAAAAATACTTCCTGGAAGGCGAAGAAGTTCCTGGCACCAGATCGCTGTTCGGGTACGCGAAATAGTCCCGCCAACAATAAAAAGTATGGGCAATAATTTTGAGAGCAAGCACCCGCGTAGTGCTGACGGGAAATTTACTGAGAAATACCGGGCTGAGTCCGGGCTAGAACTATCTGTTGACCAACCGTTTACCCCACCAGACACCCCGGAGGATTGCGAGCGTGGGCAGATTTTCGTAGGGGAAGTGAAGTACCACGACCCCAACTCCCCTATCGGTGACATGACCGATTACGAAGCCCCAGATTCTAGTGAAATTTCATATGGTGACTGGTGGCTAGTAGAAAAAATAAAGTATGACAGTGGCGGTAGCGGTCTAACTTATCGCACCCAGGACGGCTACGTGCAAGAATCCTACGGAGAGGAAGGGAACCTTGAAAACCAGGAGTTCCTAGACGAGAACTTTGAGCCAGCCCCTATCGAGGAAGAGTGGGGCAGGAAAACTTGGTGGGAAAATGGAAAGCTGGCTAGTCGCAGAAGGGACGCAATTCCCGAGGTTGATGTAGACCCCGAATATCTTAAAGAATATATCGAGGATCGCTGTGGGAAGATGACCGTTGCCGAGTATTTTGACCACCAAGGTCAAAAGACAGGTCAGCGCTATTACACGGCGAGTGACGGAGAACTTTTTGAGGCGAGGGAAAAATGCTCCCCAGACAGGCAGACAAGAAGCAAAATCTCTTATAGCTTCGACGGCGTTGAGTGCGCCCCTGAGAACGAATCTTGCAACTACCAAGTGCTTAATGGTTTTTTGCAAGCAGCCCATTACAAGGTGAAGCGTGGCGGTGAAAGTGTATATCACCGCACGGATGGTCCGGCGATTTTCCGCAGGGCACCTGCTGATGGAAGAAGGGAGCGCTACTTCCTAGAGGGAGTCGAATACTCAAAAGCCGAGTGGGGAAAGAAAGTAGGCAGGGCTTAAACCCTACCACTTGCGCACCAATCCCCCGCCTCTTCCGGTATAGCCTGCGTAGCCTAGCTCATATCCGCTAGGCATCTGCTCATCCAAGGTGGCAACGAACGCTTCGCCGTGATCCCTCAGCGCCTCAAAGTCGCCTTCTTTCTGGCTTTCTTTTTTCGGCACGTACATCATGTCAAACATCTCACCGAACTCAGTGTGAGTGAGTACGCAGTGATAGACCTTGCCGCCGGTCTTTTTCTCAAAGTCCTTGACCGCCCGCTTGTACTCGGGTTTGTTGCTTATCCAACATAGAACGCCCATTCCGCCTATGCGTTCCGAATAATATAAGGTGCCGTCTTCCCCAAACGCTGCGGCCACGTCCGGATGTAGCCCGTAGGTTTCTTCTAGCATATACAAGATTTCTTCGCACTTGGCGACTTGTTCTGCCTCGTCTAGGTCCGCTTGGGTTACGCCGTGGGCTTTAAGGTCACGGGCAACATCTGTTTCGTACTGTTCAGTTTGCACCCCTTCCCAATCATCGGGCGTGCAAGACAGCTCAATGCCAGCTTCTTTGCGATTCTTTTCCGCAAACTTACCGTCAGAGCTGCGTGGATGTTTTGATTCAAAATTATTATTCCCCATACCCCCTATTGTTGGCGGGGACTACTGCTGGGGTGGCTGCGGAGGTCCAGGCTGGCGAAATTGAGGCCGGGCAGGAGGCTGGCGGAACTGCTGGCCGTTTTGCGGCATATACGGGGTTGGTGCCCCGCCGTAAAACTGCCCTTGTTGTGGCTGTCCTTGCGGGGCCTGTCCGTATTGCTGGGGCTGCTGCGGGTAGCCTTGTGGCACTTGTCCGTATCCACCATCCATGCTGCGCTGGTAGGCATCCTGGCGCATCCCAACTTGCCGTTCATACGAACGTTTTGATCGGTAGTAGGTGAACCACAAGATGTATGCCAGGCAAGCCAAAATAATGATGAATGGGATGGGGTGGAATCCATCTAGAAGGTAGCAAAAGATGAACCAAGCGGTCGTTAGCGCACCGATGGTTTTTGCGAAAAAGCAGATAATACCCAAAACGCCTTGTTGGAGATTGGAAAGATAAAACCGGAACATTGTTTTCCTTTCGAGAAAAAGATGAGACGGTTCCCATCATATCCGGTTTTCTAGTCTTCCTCCCAAAAATCAGGAGGTCTTTGCGTGCGATCTAGCCATTACCCGTCCGTCTTGGTCATAAACCACGGACACGAAATATAGCTGCGGATTGCCCTCATTGTAGTAGTCCATTTCCACGGCCACCAGCTCAGACTGTACACGCCCGCTGCCGTAATACTTGCGTTTAACTACTACCTGACCGTCCCGCTTGACTGCCTGCGCAAGTTCATCGGGGGTACTACGATCTTCTTCTAGCAGCAGAGTTCCGTATTCGGTCCAAACTAGGCGTTTTTTGGTGCTGCCATCTTCGCGGCAAAACTGCTGGCGCACAAGCGTTTTACCCAGATGATATTTTTCATCCACCCACCCAGTGCGTGTTTTGTAAGTGATAGTGCGGGTGAGAAAGTATTCCTTGCCGGTATCTTCTGACACCTTTTTGGTGTCCCACACGCCATCTACCACCCAAGCGCCAGAGGGTATCTCGCCGTGGTCAGTCTCCTTGTCGGCCAGTTCGATCTTGCCCCGCCAGCACCCGGTGGGGGTGTCCAAAGCGGAAAAGTCTACTCCTCTCGCGTCCACTTCTACTATCCCCATTGCTAGCCCCTGTCTATTGCTACGATCAGGGCTGATATAGTCCCAGAAAACGCCAATATGGCTAGGACGTTTGTGAATACGGCTATCATCTTATGGCCTCCCACATCTTGTTGCTTGCAGCTTCCAACTTGTCCCGGCATTCAAAAGCGGTATCCGATACCGCCAGGAGCGCGGTTGAAAAATCGTCTTCGGCATCTACCCGGTTTATGGCGGCAGCGTCCATCAAAATCCGCAAAGACTCAACAGATGCGTTGATCTTTTCTTGCATCACTTGGCAAGAAGCAGTGTTAGCCAGCATTTTCATCTCCTCCTTTAAGGGTCAGCAAACGGCTCGCCAAGATAGTCGAAACAAGCATCAGGTAGAACACGAACGCGACTACCGGCATGGTTTCGGTCTGCTCCTTAGTGAAGGTGAACAGCAGCCCGTAGCAGATGATCGGTATCAGGGCGACTAGCGCGCCTACGCGACGGGCAACATATACCGGAGAGCGGTTGAGCTTAATTTTCTTCGTCATACTTCCCATGTAGGGCGCATGGGTGAAACCGCTGATTAAGCTTCGGAAACGGTGAAGATCAATTCCGCGCCACAGGCTAAGGCATAGCGGCGAAGCGTGGAGATTCTGGGGTCTATTTTGCCATTTTCGATATAGCACACCACCGAAGCGGCAGATCCCATTCTTCTCGCAACCTCTCTTTGCGATAGCCCGTTCTTCTCCCGAATCCAGCGCAATTTTTGGATAGCAACGTGTTGCGAGCCCGTCATGCTACGGGCAGCATTTTCCTGTTTTTCAGTCATGTCTCCTATGTAGGGCGCGAGAGAAAATCGGGGTTCGTCAAGAACTTTTCCGCTGGTGGTCAAAATGTTTCCGCTGGTCAGTGAGAAATATAAAAAGTATAAATACTATAAAAGAGTATAAAAGCTGACCTGCGGCTTTGCACGCAATATCAGTTTTCGCTACCGTCACGCTGTTCCCCGTCTCTCTTCTTAATCCTCCTTGTGGTCACTGGAAACTCCCGCCCAGGGAATCGCTCTGCAGGGTCGTACTCGGCTTTTTTCGGACCTACACTAGCGGGGATTCTGCTTGCGGGGGTGTCCCAGTTCCCGGAGCCGTACCGGTAGTGGTCGGGGCTCGGTAGTTTTTCGTGCTGTATCACCATGCTGACCATGTAGGGCGCGCCAGACGTGTAAAAAATTCCGCGTTTTCTTTACACGTCCTCCCGATATGTAAAACCGCTTTACGCGTTCTGCTTGCGGCGGCGGATCGCCAGTGCAGCGCCCGCTCCAACTAGCAGTACGGATACGACTAGGGCTATTAGTCCTGCTGCACCAGTGGTTGCCAGCCCTCCAGCCTCAGTGGCGCTCTCTAGGACGGTTTGACTGTCGCCGTTAGTGTCAGTGCCTTCTGGCGCGGCCTGCCCGCCTTTATTAGCATCTTGGCCGTCCTTGCTAGTTTCACCCGACTTGGCATCGTCACCAGGTTTGGTGGTATCCCCTGGCTTGGCATTATCTCCGGGCTTGGTGTCATTACCGGGGGTCGTAGGTTCTGTAGTGCCAGGCTTAGTGTCATCTCCGGTCTTCGGATCGTCACCAGGCTTCGTGTCATTGCCTGGCTTGGTATCGTCACCAGGCTTTGTTGGCTCCGTAGTCGGCTCGGTAGTGCCAGGCTTGGGATCGTTGCCACCTTCGCAAATCTCTTGCGGGTTCTTCGCTAAGAACTCAGATACCTTATCGGTGATGATCTTGAGTAGAGCTTCGCGGTTGTAATTGTATGTACCGGACACATTGAAATATACAGTTCCTTCCCCAACGGAATGAGGCTTACCATTCTCATCTAGGATTTGAGCAGGGCCGGTAGCGGTTAAGTGCCACTCGGGGGTGCGGACGGAATGTTGGAGAGTGTTTTATGAATGTTTCGTATTCTCGGGAGCAGCGTCGTGAGGCGTTGAG
>NZ_PKHX01000011.1 GCF_002848005.1 Varibaculum cambriense
ACTAACCCTCGGCGGAATAACCATAAAACAATACAGAAACCACTACCAACCGGTAATCTAAAACTGTCCAAAAAACAATCCGCACCCCCAATTGTGTGTATAAATTCGTTGTTTTTTGGGGTTTGATCAGGGGTTATGATGGTTTGAATATGCTTTGAGAGCATATTGTGTGAAGAGTGCTTGTAATCGACCGGTTTGTGGTGTATGCGGTCAAAAGCTTGTAAAGAACGGTAAGACTAGCTCTAGGCGAACTAGGTGGCGTTGCCTGGGGTGCGGGGCCTCAACAGTTAAATCACGTCCTGATATTAGCGCTAAAGCCCAAGCAGACTTGTTTATAAAATGGCTGCTAGAAGGATATTCGATTAAGCAACTCGGGGTAGCGAAAACCTCTTTTGCTACTAAATGCGCTTGGTGTTGGAAGGTTAGAGTACCTAAGCCACAAGTTACCGGCGAGATATATGACCAGATCCTTCTCGACGGTATCTACCTTCCCTATAACTGGTGTCTTATCACCGCTACTAACGGCAAACGAATCATTGACTGGCAGTGGTGCCAAAGAGAAAACGCGCCCGCCTACCAGGCATTAATGAACAGACTGCCACCACCACAAGTAGTGGTAACTGATGGCGGGGCAGGCATTAAGAAAGCTCTGCGAAACGCTTGGCCTAAAACCCGCGTGCAACGTTGCCTTTTCCATGTTAAAACCAATACCATCACCGATCTAACCCGCAAACCCAAAACTGCCGCTGGAAAGGCACTCCTAGCTCTTAGCAACCAGTTATTAACCATCAATACCCCTCAAGAAGCCGCTAACTGGATTAGATTGCTACACCAGTGGCACCAGCTCTACCAAGAGTTCATCAACGAGAAAACCTACAGCACAGGCCCCAACGGTAAAACCCACTGGTGGTGGACACACGAACGCTTAAGGAGAGCCTACAAACGCTTAGAAAGACTTTCTAGATCCGAGAACCTATTTACCTATCTAGAGCCCGAATTCGCTAACAAAAACATACACCGCACAACCAACCAGCTAGAAGGAGGCATCAACGCCCCCATCCGCCGCCTACTCAACACCCACCGCGGTCTATCCGAGCCCCACATGAAAAAAGCCATCCAATGGCTAATCAACCAAAAAGCTATAGACCCCACCGACCCCGTAAAATATCTCACCAACCAGCGCAAACACCTAGACAAAGAAAAACTGTCCCAAACACAGCCAAACCCGACCGCCCCGCCCGAATACGACACCGCCATCGACTACAACCCGGCCTACCAAGACGGATCCCTACACATCCGCAAAGGCTGGGCAGGACACTAAACCAACCCGACACGCCCGAAAAATACACACAATTTGGGTATTAACCCTGAACTCGGCTGTCGTCGCATCTTGTTGGTTGCCACGTGACCCCTAATCAGAGAAGTCGCAACGCTCGCGAGTCAGCCCCTATCGTCCTTAGTTTATAAAGCGTGTGCCCCCTAGATATCTAGGAGGCACACGGAGTATGTATATGCAACCCTATGGTGCATTTTTACCGGGAAAGTGACCGTAAATCACAGCCGGACAGATGGGTGCTGGCTGGTTAGGCCAAGACCACCTGCTATTCAATTTTCGGGCATGTACGTTCTAAAAGTCAAGCTCTGTTTAACTGTTCATAGTTAGAATATTGATTTTCCCGTGATGAGTGTCGTCGAAACTATCTAGCTCTAGTGCTCGACGTAAGCGCGCAGAAAAGCGTGCTTTAGCCGAGACTCGTTTTCCAGGTTTTACCTTTGGTTTGTTTGCTTTTTTGCGCTCATAGGCTATCGAACTGGCTACTAAATCTGCTATCTGAAGAAGATCAGTAGAGCGTGAGTCCATGTCATACGCTTCAATAACGCGCCTGTCCCTTAAAATGCGGTTGGCGTCGTGCTTTACGATTTCTGCAACGCTTTGACCTCTTGGAGTTTGCACTAGGTCTAAAAATACGTTTACAAGCTCTCCTTTACGGTTGATATTGGCGACCACAAGCCGTCTCGCCATGTCAGCTTGCTGTTTCCAAGTTTCCTTCGTGCTGGTAAAACCGGAGGTTGAGTTATAGACGGATCCTCCTAAGCGCACATCTGATTGCGCTATCAATTCAGCAAGGTCATTGTAGAAGGGTAAATCACGTGTTTTTATTGAAGAAAACTTTATTTCACCATGGTAATGGTGCTTCTGACGAACTTGTCTAATTTCGCGAGCAAGTAGCGCTTGTTTGCGCACTTTAACAAAGCCAATAACGAAAAATCCTCCTTTGGAGTTCCTGCTGCCCGATTCATCTATAAAAATCGAGGAGATAGTTATATCGGGTGGAAGGTAGGTGCTCACAGAAGAATTATAGGGAGAGGAGGATGGGTTGAAATTATTTTTTACAAGGCAGTGGATATCTGGATTTCCCTGGCGGCTCCATTTGCTTGCTGTAATCACATCATTGTCAGTGGGGTATGCCTTAAACATTATATTCCCTTTCATAGGTGGTCTCCTCGGCAAGACGCTTTGCCGTGCCGGACGGACACAGGGTCATCGGTGAGACAATCTGTTTCCGACACTTCCTATGTAGGGCGCGGCGGCTATGTCGTTGAAAGGAGTATTATTACTGCAGGTAAGTGCAGTATTGGAGCTTTGGTTGCTATAAATTCAATGCGCGTAAAATAGCCAGTCACTTTTTCGCCGATTGGCGTTTGAGTTTGCGCGGCCGGGGCGCTGGTTAGCGGCATAACTAGCCTACTATTAAGGCTCGTAGCGCGATTAGCGCGCTTCGTTTTTTGGTACCAGTGTTCACTGTTACTCCTTTTATCTACTTATAGATTCCAGGGATCGTAGCTGAGGCACTGTTCCTTACTGGTCTTGTGCCCCCGACCATTTGTTCAGGGGCACAGGTTCTTGTATCAATAAGGAGTTAGTGGAAACCCAGCACGTTCCCGTATCTATAAAGAAGCCCCGGCAAACAAAAAGAGCCAGGGCGCATTATTTGTGCCCTGGCTCCCTGATAGAAACGATTAGCTAAAAGGAATTACCAGGTATTACCGAATTCGTCACCCCCTCCGGTTATGGCACCGTCTGAATTCACATCATTTTTATCAAAGTATGTTTCATAGGGTTTGGGTTGGTATCCGCCTCCGGTGTTCCCACTATTTGTGGCGGGTTTTTGGTATGCCGGCTTTGCGGGTGCCTGGTACTGGTCGGCAGGGCGTTGTGGCGCGCGGCGCGCTGGTGCGGGCGCGGCAGGCTTTTGTGCTTGCTGCACCGCTGGTTTATTCCCGCTATTGGTGGCGGGCTGTTGCTGCGCTGCCGGTGCTTGTGCTTTAGCGGCGGTCTCCACTTCTTGCTTAGCTTTTGCCTCAGCCTGTGCTTTTTCCTTCGCGGCTTTCTCATCTTTTACGCTTTGGCTGCTGGTTACGGCAGGTTTTTTCGGTTCAGACTTTTTAGAGTCTTGCCCGCCGCAGCCGGTAAGGCTAACAGCAATCGGAATAGTGATTAACGCAGCCAAGATACGCTTAGTGGTCTCGGTTCTCATTGTTCAAGATCCCTTATCTACTTGGTCGGATCAGGGTTTATGGGGCCGGGAGGAATACTACCTGGGGGGTAGCTACCCATAAACCCTTCCATTATTATGTTCTAATTCTATATGCTTTGTTTGAGTTTTAATAACGATTTCAATCCATTTCGCCCCGGATAGCTGGTGGATTGGCAGGGTTTGCGGCCAAACCCGCACTGCCCCCCCAAACCCCGTCCTCGTTGCGATCCAGCGGTGACGGGGTTTTTCCAATTCCTAAAGCATGCTCCAAGCCCGGTTAGATCAATAAAAATTCCAGAAGTATATAAGTAAATATCTTGTCTTTTTATTGATTTATTCTTAAAATTGTTTAGAGAAAGGGGTGGATACAGATGGCAACCAACATCGTTAACGTCAATTTCAAACTACAGGCAGACGATAAGCGTCTGATGGAAAGCGCCTGCCGGGAACTTGGGCTTTCAATGAGTGCAGCGTTCACGATCTTTGCAAAAAAAGTTGGTCGTGAGCGCCGAATACCGTTCGAGGTTTCGGCTGATCCCTTTTACTCAGAGGAGAATCTTTCCCGTCTTAAGAAGGCGATTGATGAGGTCGAAGCAGGCAAGAAACAGCTGGTTCCGCATGATCTGATTGAAGAATAAAATCATGCAAATTGTATGGAGCGAGGAAGGCTGGGAGGATTACCTCACCCGAACAGCGAACCTAGCGGACTCCGCTGAAGTTGGTTCGGGGCCAGACGATTAGCAGGGCTTTGCTGACGATTTGGTCTTCGGAGACGGTACCGATGGCTTTGGTACGCGAATCAACCGAAATGGCGCGGTTATTGCCCAGCATGAAGTAACGGTCTTCGGGTACTTGGTCTGGAAGATTGAGTTAAGCGCCCGGACAGGTGAGGAAACTTACAGCACAAATAGGGGCGCGAACTTTCCTTTGCCTGCATCTTTGCACTAAGCTGAAGGGGTTGCGTTCCGCCCTGGAAAGTCACGGCAGAGACCTGGTGACCTGCAAAAGCAGAGCATTTTGAGTCTGCCACTTTCGTGGCCAACTGGGGAGCCGGCCTCGCCGGGCAACAGGAAGAAACAACCTAAGGGGTGCTTTGCGCCCAGTTTTAGGAGAACACGATGATTCAACAAGAGTCGCGACTGAAGGTCGCCGACAACACGGGCGCAAAGGAACTGCTTTGCATTCGCGTGTTGGGCGGCTCCGGGCGGCGCTTTGCAGGTATCGGTGACACCATCGTTGCCACTGTAAAAGACGCTATTCCCGGCGGCAATGTCAAAAAAGGCGAAATTGTTAAAGCGGTAATCGTGCGCACTCGCAAAGAGCGTCGCCGCCAGGATGGCTCCTACATCCGCTTTGATGAAAACGCTGCAGTTATTTTGCAGCCTAGTGGAGAACCGCGTGGCACGCGTATCTTCGGCCCCATCGGCCGGGAACTGCGCGACAAGAAGTTCATGCGCATTATCTCTCTGGCTCCGGAGGTGCTGTAAATGGGAGCGAAAATAAAGAAAGGCGATCTGGTAGAGGTCATCGCTGGCCGCACCAGTGACGAAAAGAAACTGGCCAAGCGCAATGAGCGTCGCGCCGAAAAAGGCCTGCCCGCCCTCAAACCGGGGGACAAGGGCAAGCAGGGTCGGGTACTCGAGGTATACCGCTCCAGTGACCGGGTGCTGGTCGAGGGCGTAAACATTCGTACCCACCACTCTCGCCAGGGGCAAAACCAGCAGGGACAGGTAACCGGCGGTATCGAATACCGCGAGGCACCGATTCACGTTTCCAACGTGGCCCTGGTTGACCCCAAGACTAAGAAGCCTACGCGGGTTGGTTTCCGTGAGGAACAGGCAGAACGTGGCGGCCGTCTGCGTACGGTTCGGGTGCGTTACGCGAAGCGTTCCGGGGAGGACATCTAATGGCAGAAGCAAAAACTGTGGCTCCGCGCCTAAAGGTGCGCTACCAGGAAGAAATCCGTAGCTCCTTAGAAAAAGAGTTCGGATACAAGAACATAAACCAGATTCCCGGCCTCGAAAAAGTGGTTGTGAATATGGGTGTAGGCGAAGCCTCGCACGACTCCAAACTAATGGAGGGCGCGATTCGTGACCTGACCGCGATTACCGGACAAAAACCGGTAGTCACCCGGGCACGTAAGTCCATCGCGCAGTTCAAACTGCGTGCCGGGCAGCCGATCGGTGCGCACGTGACCATTCGCGGGAACCGGATGTGGGAGTTCGTAGACCGCCTGGTCTCTACCGCCCTGCCGCGTATCCGTGACTTTAGGGGACTCAGCCCCAAACAGTTCGACGGCCGTGGAAACTACACTTTCGGTTTAACCGAACAGGCCATGTTCCACGAAATCGATCAGGATTCGATCGATCGCGTGCGCGGCATGGATATCACCCTGGTTACCACTGCTAACAGTGATGAAGAGGGGCGGGCGCTGTTGCGCGCGCTGGGCTTCCCGTTTAAGGAGGAACGTTAATGGCGAAAACGGCGCTGAAGAATAAAGCGAAGCGTAAGCCGAAGTTCAAGGTGCGTGCCTACACCCGGTGCAACCGGTGCGGCCGTCCTCATTCGGTATATCGCAAGTTCGGACTTTGCCGTGTCTGCCTACGTGAGCTCGCTCTGCGGGGCGAACTTCCGGGCGTCACTAAGAGCAGTTGGTAAAACTACTACGTTGCAGGTCTGAAACAGAAACCGCAGCGAGGAAGGGTTAGAACCCCAAAATGACTATGACAGATCCCATCGCAGACATGTTGACACGTCTGCGTAACGCCAATTCGGCACATCTGGACAAAGTGTCTATGCCTTCATCGAAAATGAAGGCGGGAATCGCCAAGATTCTCGAAAACGAAGGCTATATTGCCAAGAGTGAAGTCACCGATGCTCGCGTGGGCAAGACTCTCACTTTGACCCTCAAGTACGGAAGCAAGCGCGAACAGGCGATCACCGGTTGCAAGCGGGTTTCCAAGCCGGGTCTCCGTAAGTACGTAAAATCTACTCAATTGCCGAAGGTCATGGGAGGCCTGGGGGTGGCGATTCTGTCCACCTCTTCCGGTCTGATGACTGACCGTCAGGCACGAGACAAGGGTGTAGGCGGGGAAGTCCTTGCCTACATCTGGTAAGGGGGAATAAGGATGTCACGTATTGGCAAGAACCCGATCTCCCTACCTTCCGGGGTAGAAGTAAAAATCGACTATCTGCAGGTTTCAGTTAAAGGCCCCAAGGGGCAGCTGGAACGTACTTTTAGCGGACCGCTGAAGATTCGGGAAGAGGACGGCAAGATCCTAGTAGAGCGGGAAGAAGAATCCCGGGAAGCTCGTTCTTTGCACGGCCTCACCCGTTCGCTGATTTCCAATATGATCGAGGGCGTAACCAACGGTTACTCCAAAGAAATGGAAATCGTGGGTACCGGTTACCGCGTGTTGACCCGCGGCAGCGATATTGAGCTGCAGCTGGGCTTCTCGCACCCGGTACCGTTCAAAGCTCCCGAAGGTATCGAATTCAAGGTTAATAGCGCGCTATCCTTCACTATCTCTGGCATTAGCAAGGAGCTAGTGGGCGAGACCGCGGCGAAGATCCGTAAGATTCGTCCTCCGGAACCCTATAAGGGCAAAGGTATTCGTTACAAGGGCGAATTCGTTCGTCGCAAGGCCGGAAAGGCGGGTAAGTAAATGTCGTATACCCCTAAAGGTAAAGGCAAATTCGTCGCTCGCAAACGCCGCCATATTCGCGTCCGTAAACGGGTATATGGCACGGCGCAGCGCCCTCGTCTGGTGGTTACTCGGTCTAACCGCCACATGGTTGCTCAGGTTGTTAATGACGACTTGGGACACACCTTGGTTTCAGCTTCCACTTTGGAAGCGGAGCAGCGAGGCGAAAAGATGAAGAAAGTTGATGCGGCTCGCCAGGTTGGCGAACGTATCGCTAAGCGTGCCCTAGAGGCAGGCATCACGGCTGTCGTGTTTGATCGCGGCGGCAACAAATATCATGGTCGCGTCGCCGCGGTAGCTGAAGGTGCCCGCGATGGCGGTCTGAAGCTGTAGAGGAGAGGGAAAATAATGGCTGAAGAAAATATTAACGCCGATTCCCGGGAATCCCGTGGCAAAGGCCGCGAAGACCGGGGGCGTAAGGGCCGCCGCGACAATCGTCGTGAGCAGGAAAAGAATCAGTATTTAGAGCGCGTAGTTACCATTAACCGTGTTTCTAAAGTAGTTAAGGGCGGACGTCGTTTCGCTTTCACCGCGCTAGTAGTAGTCGGTGACGGCGAAGGTATGGTCGGTGTCGGATACGGCAAGGCTAAAGAGGTTCCCCAGGCTATTTCAAAGGGCGTCGAGGACGCGAAGAAGAACTTCTTCCAGGTACCGATGATTGGGCGGACTATCACCCACTTGGTGCAGGGTGAAGAAGCTGCCGGTGTGGTGCTTTTGCGTCCGGCCTCTCCCGGTACCGGAGTAATCGCCGGTGGCCCGGTGCGTGCAGTTATGGAATGTGCGGGTATTCATGACGTGCTAACCAAGTCTTTGGGCAGCGCTAACGCCTTGAATATTGTGCAGGCCACGGTAGCTGCTCTGAAGATGCTGCAGCGTCCGGAAGAGGTCGCCGCACGCCGGGGACTCCCCGTTGAGCGGGTAGTTCCGGAAGCGATGCTGCGGGCTCAGGCCGAGGCACGGGCAGAAAAAGCCGAGAAAGCGAAGAAAGACGAGGCGGATAAAGCCGCCGCCGGTGTCGCTGAAGAGGTGAATGCCTGATGAGTAAGCTCAAGATCACCCAGGTTAAAGGCCTGGTTAATACCAACCAGAACCAGCGCCGCGTTATGCAGACGCTGGGTCTGCGCAAGATTCACCAGAGTGTGGAACACCAGGATAACCCGGCTGTTCGCGGCCAGATCCGCAAAGTTTCCCACCTGGTGCAGGTAGAGGAGATTGGTTAATGGCTGAAGATACTAAGGTAACCGAAGCAGAAGACACTGCTAAAGAGGACGTAATCCGCTTGCATGATCTGCGTCCGGCTCCCGGCTCCAATAAGCGCCGTAAGCGCGTGGGCCGCGGTGAAGGATCGCAGGGCAAGACTTCCGGTCGCGGTACTAAAGGTACCGGCGCTCGCAAGAATGTTCATCCTCGTTTCGAGGGTGGCCAGATGCCGTTGCATATGCGCCTGCCGAAACTGCGCGGATTTAAGAATCCCTTCGCTACCGTCTATCAGGTAGTGAACCTGGATCGTCTGCAAGAACTATTCCCCGAAGGGGGAACGGTCACAGTTGATGATCTAGTTTCCAAGGGCGCAGTTCGCAAGAACTCTTTGGTGAAAGTTCTAGGTACCGGGGAAATCTCGGTGAAACTGGAACTGATCGTAGACGCTTGGTCTGCCAGTGCCAAAGAAAAGATTGAAGCTGCCGGCGGTTCGCTAAACAAGCGGGAGCAAGACTAGTTTGCACCCAGCAGCCTGACTGCTGCAGCTAAATCTAGATAGCTAGAAAATCTCGGGCGGGGAGAAGATCTCCCCGCCCGAGATTTTTACCTTTATAGCTACTGCCACCTCGAAAGTCGCTTTCGAGATAAGTGTCTCTAGTCACCAGGCTTGACATTAAGCGCAGCCAAACCACTATACTCATAATAGATTTGTTACAAAAACGTTATACGGGGATGGCGTTAAGGCGACATCCCACCCCTTAAGGCTCAGGAGATATCGTGAGAAAAACCTGGTTGATGGCACCAATCGTGGTTATGGCGGCATTTGGTTTAGTAGCTGCAGATTCTGTACATCCCTCAGTAGCAGCAGACGCTCATACAGTTAACGTTTCCCAGCTAGCTAACAATATGCTGCAGGAAAACCTATACAACCAGGCAGTTTCAGTTGATGATGGAGTTAAGGTTTCCTCTAACAAGGTCACTGCATTCTCGGCGGGTGCGACCTCATCTTCTGCGAATACCGAAACTGGCTCCCCTCTCCCTGCCGCGGAAACTCCCAATTGCGTTCCTCCCAGTGGAGATCCGGCAGTGCAGCCGTGGCCGCGTCAGGTACGCACTATGGTCTCCCAGCGTTTCGGGGTTACCAATATCGGCGGTTTCCGCCCTGGCGACCCTCGGGATCACGGTAAGGGGTTAGCGCTGGACGTAATGGTGCCGGTTTCTTCTGCCCTGGGAGATTCCATCGCCAATTGGGCGATTGCTAATAGCGGGGACTTAAACATTAAATATGTAATCTGGAAACAAAAGATCTGGATGCCCGGCCGCAGCTGGAAAGGTATGGAAGACCGCGGCTCGATCACCGCGAACCACTTCGATCACGTACACCTCAGCTTTAATACCGGATCCGGCCGCTGCCTGTAGGCAAGCTCGCCCGCAGGCCGCAACCACAATTACGCCGCTGCGGTAGCAGTTTCATCCAAAGGTTACGTTTAGGAGCCCGGGCTCTTTAGCCTGCGCTAGCGCCTCCGCTCGCGCCCTCGGAAAATTAGCTGAAGCGATGAAAGCTCGGAACCCGCGTGAACATTACCCCAAAAAGCAGCTGCATGTGCTATTGCGTGGCTAAATTGTGTAGGCTTTGAAGGGTTAAAGAATTATCTTTTTTATGCTGTAAAAACACAGATTGCTGGAGGCAGCTTGCTAAGCGTATTTGTACAGGCGTTTAAAACGCCCGATCTCAGGAAAAAGCTCCTGTTCACCTTGGCGATTATGGCGCTATATCGGGTCGGATCCCATATCCCTTCACCGGGGGTTAACTATCCGAACCTGCAGGCGTGTCTAAAGAACAACGAGCAAAACGGGCTCCTCGATTTGGTGAATCTCTTCTCCGGGGGCGCGCTGCTGTCCCTGTCCGTGTTCGCCATGGGGATCATGCCCTACATTACGGCCTCGATTATCATCCAGCTGATGCGGGTAGTGATTCCTCGCTTCGAAGACCTTCACCGCGAAGGGCAAGCCGGAAAAGCTAAAATGACCCAATACACCCGCTACCTGACCATCGGTCTCGGGGTATTGCAGTCAGTGACCATTATTTATATGGCGCGGTCGGGACAGCTGCTACAAGGGTGTGCTCCCAGCAAACCGATTATCCCCGATGAATCGGCGCTTAACTACTTGATCATGATGATCACCATGACCGCCGGTACCGGCCTAATTATGTGGCTGGCCGAGCTCATCACTGAAAACGGCATCGGTAACGGCATGTCCCTGCTGATCTTCACCGGCATTGTGGCTAACATGCCCGCCCACCTGCAATCGATTGGCGCCTCCGGCGGAGTCTGGAAAGTCCTGGTAATCATTGCTTTGGTTGCCCTGATTACTCTCGCGATCGTGTTCGTAGAGCAAGCCCAAAGACGCATCCCGGTACAGTACGCCAAACGGATGGTGGGCAGGAGAATGATTGGTGGCTCTACCACCTATATCCCCATGAAAATCAATATGTCCGGGGTTATCCCGGTGATTTTCGCGGCCTCGCTACTGGCCATGCCGCAAATGATTTCCCGCTTCGGCAAACCTACCGCCGGCTGGGTCAAATGGATTAATGATAACTTCCAACACGACTCCTTGCTCTACCTGATCTGTTACGCGCTACTCGTGCTAGGGTTCGCTTTCTTCTACACTCAGATCACTTTCAACCCCGAGGAAATCGCCGACAATATGAAGAAGTACGGCGGTTTTATTCCCGGGATTCGAGCAGGGGCGCCTACCGCCGACTATCTGCACTACGTGATTAGCCGAATTACCACTGCCGGGGCGATCTACCTGGTAGTGGTAGCCATGGTGCCAATCGTGGCGCTGATTCCGCTTAAAGTTACGCAGATGCCGTTCGGAGGGACTACCCTGCTGATTATGGTGGGTGTGGGTCTGCAAACTGTACAGCAGATTGACGCTCAGCTTCAGCAACACCACTATGAAGGATTCCTGAAATGAAAAAACGCTTAGTGATCCTGGGCGCTCCCGGTGCTGGAAAGGGCACTCAGGCGCGCAATATCTGCGAACTGTTAGCTATTCCTACTTTTTCTACCGGAGCGATGCTACGCGCGCAAATGCAGGCGGGTACCGAGCTAGGTAATAAAGCTAAAGAACTTATTGACCGGGGCGAGCTAGTTCCCGATTCGGTGATTAGCGCCCTGGTAGAAGCAGAACTCAAAACTGATCGTTACCGCGGTGGGTTCCTAGCTGACGGCTACCCCCGCAACCTGGAACAGGCTCGTTTCCTGGATCAGGTGCTCAAAGATATGGGAACCCAGCTGGATGCGGTTATCAACCTGGATGTCAATTTAGAGGACGTGGTGGGCAGGCTACTAAAGCGCGCCGAGATTGAACACCGCTCCGATGATACCGAACCGGTGATTCGTCGCCGCCTGCAGGTTTACCAAGAACAAACCGAGCCGCTAGTGCGCTATTATCGCGAGGCCGACCTGCTAATTAATATTGATGGTAACGGATCTATCGACCAGGTTTGGGACAATATCGCGGCTCAGCTGCAGTAATCAGTTAACCGCATCGGGAAGAAGATAGGTAGCCATGCTATTTGGGCGAGGCATCGAACTAAAGAACCGGACCCAACTGGGTTATATGCGCCAGGCAGCCCTAATCGTTAATCAGATTCATGAGGCCGTCTGGGAGAATGCGCGCGCCGGGGTCACGCCCCGGCAAATAGATGAAATATCGGCGCAGGTAATCGCCGATGGAGGCGCTCACTCTAACTTCCTGGGATATTTTGATTACCCCGCCACCATCTGCATCTCGGTCAATGACACCGTGGTTCACGGCATCCCCGGTGACGTTCCCTTTGAGATCGGAGACTTAGTTAGTTTCGATTGCGGCTGCTATCTGGAACGAGACGGGAAACAGTGGCACGGAGACTCGGCGTTTTCGGTGATTATCGGAGAAGAACCTGCCCCTAAGCCGGATCCCTCCATTTCCGCACATGCGTACCCGACGTCCTCAGAAAAGGAACAGCTTCTGGAGATAACCCGGCACAGTACCTGGGCAGGCGTGGCGGCCATAGCTGGTCCGCGAGCCCGCGTGAATGATATTGGCGGGGCGATCGAGGACGCAGTAGACTCCTTCGGTGAACGCTTTGGCTGGACCCCGGGAATCGTAGAAGAGTTCACCGGGCATGGAATCGGCACCGCTATGCATCAGGCACCGGATGTTTTTAACTTCCGGGCGGCAGGCAGGTCAGCGGCGATTAAACCAGGAATGGTGCTGTGCGTGGAGCCAATTTTGACTCGCGGCTCGAATCAAGTTGTTACCCTGGCCGATGATTGGACAGTGAAAACCGTAGATCACTCCCTCGCCTGTCATTGGGAGGCGCAAGTCGCAGTGTTACCGGACGGGATCTGCGTCCTCAACCAGCCTGATTTTGGAGAGGCGGCTTTGGCTCCCTTCGGAGTAAAGCCCGTGAAACTCTAAGCAGCACCGAGATATCAGCGTTGCGCTCGCCCGCAAAGTTCACGCTGCCTCTCTTGCGGATACCTTTTTCTGAGCGTTACCACCTTGCCGGCTGGTAGAGTCGGTTTCAAGAAGGAGGTAAACCGATGCGTGTTCCCTTTCGGAAACTTTCCCGGATGATATCGCTGCTAGGCGGGAGCCAGCTAGATCAATCTACCTCCCACCCTAATCGTCGGCGGCAACAGAAAAAGTTGGCCCGCCCCGCTGGTCGAGCCCGTTATATAACCAAAGGCGATAAGGTTCCTCCCTTCGTCTATGACCCAAAAACTGGCAATGGAGCGGCCGACCCGGGGGAGGTTATTTGGTGTTGGGTTCCCTATGAAGAAGAGGATGGGCGCGGCAAAGATCGTCCGGTGCTGGTTATGGCCGCGTTAGCCGAAGCAGTTATCGGCGCCCAATTAACCAGCAAAGATCACGATAAAGACGCCGCTCAAGAGGCACATTGGGGACGTTACTGGATGGATATCGGCGCGGGTGCCTGGGATTCTAAAGGTCGCGAATCCGAAGTACGGTTGGATCGTTTGCTGCTCATTCCGCGGCGGGAAGTGCGCCGGGAGGGAGCCCGCCTAGATCGCGAGCGTTTTAACCAGGTTGCGGCGGCTATCCGTAAACGGCAAAGACTGAAGTAGCAAAGGGAAGGCCGCGCTTAGGATGGAGCAGAGAACTTACTTCTGAAGAATGTATTTTGCAACCTGCGACACGCTGCTGACTGCAAAAAAGCCGCAGGCGTGACCGATCTAACCCTATATCAGCTTTAGGTTAGTCCCGTAACTAACGTAAAGTTGACTATTGGGTTTGTGGCTAGTGGGGAATAGTATACCCGTTAGTCATCCTATGTGAACAAGGTTAGTGAAGGATAGATGGCTAAAAAAGAAGGCGTTGTAGAGGTCGAAGGTACCGTAGCAGAGGCACTCCCGAATGCATATTTTCGGGTGGAACTGGAAAACGGTCATAAAGTGTTAGCGCACATCTCGGGCAAAATGCGTCAGCATTATATCCGAATCTTGCCAGAGGATCGCGTGGTCGTAGAGCTCAGCCCCTACGATTTAACCCGCGGCCGAATCGTTTATCGATACAAGTAAAGCAGCGGACGGCGGGCTAATCCGTCGCCGCAAGAGGGAAGTTATGAAGGTTCAACCCAGCGTTAAGAAGATCTGTGAAAAATGCAAGGTGATTCGTCGCCACGGCGTTGTCATGGTGATTTGCGAAAACCCTCGGCATAAACAGCGTCAAGGCTAGCCGAGAATAATAATAAGCGTGCTACCAGCACCTTCCAGATACGGAAGGTGACCCCAGGTCCGGAGGCCTGGGCCGGGAAACGGAAGGTGGCGCGACGGCCTCCGGAAACAATGTGGAGAGAAAATTAATGGCAGCACGTATTGCCGGTGTTGATCTTCCGCGCGAAAAGCGACTGGAAGTAGCACTTACTTACATTTATGGCGTAGGGCGCACGCGCGCTCAAAAAACGCTGAAAGAGACCGGAGTTTCTCCGGATGTGCGCGTAAAAGATATTACCGAAGAAGATCTGATCAAAGTTCGCGACTTTATTGAATCGAACTACAAAGTAGAAGGCGACCTTCGTCGTGAGGTCCAAGCCGACATTCGCCGCAAGATTGAGATTGGTTCCTACCAGGGCTTGCGTCACCGTTTCCATTTGCCGGTGCACGGTCAGCGGACCAAGACCAATGCGCGTACCCGCAAGGGCCCCAAGCGCACTGTTGCTGGTAAGAAGAAGGCTGTATAAGTAAGCGCAGGCACCACCTGCTGGATCTGAGAAAAGAAGGAAGATATGGCTGCTAGTTCTATTAAGAGCCGTAAGCCGCGTCGGGCTGCGCGTAAGAACGTTATTCAGGGAAAAGCGTTCATTAAGTCCACATTCAACAACACTATCGTTTCGATTACCGATCCCTCCGGGGCTGTTATTTCTTGGTCGTCTGCCGGCCAGATGGGCTTTAAAGGATCACGTAAATCTACTCCTTTCGCTGCGCAGATGGCTGCAGAAGCTGCTGCTCGGCGGGCTCAGGAGCACGGCATGAAGAAAGTTGACGTGTTCGTGAAAGGACCGGGATCAGGTCGCGAGACCGCTATTCGTTCTTTGCAGGCTACCGGCCTGGAGGTCGGTACCATTCAGGACGTTACCCCGCATGCCCATAATGGCTGCCGTCCTCCCAAGCGCCGTCGCGTATAACGCGCGTCCTAACTGAAGCAGAAAAAAGAAGATAGTAAAACACTTCTGTGAGTCTCCAGGCCGTCATTTGGGAGATTTCGCAGTCTTGTCTATAAAGCTGACCTTTGGTCAGGACGTTCGTTCCAGTCATATGGCGGGCTGGGCGACAGAAAGGACAACACGTTGCTTATTTCACAGCGACCCGTGCTATCAGAACAAGCGGTTAACGATCAGCGTTCCCGCTTCACTCTTGAACCCCTAGAGCCCGGATTCGGACACACTCTAGGAAACAGTTTGCGGCGTACCCTACTTTCCTCTATTCCGGGAGCCGCAGTCACCTCTATTCGCATCGAGGGGGTGCCGCATGAGTTCCGCACCATTCCGGGAGTAATGGAGGATGTCTCCGAGATCATTCTGAACATTAAGCAGATTGTGCTTTCTTCCGAGAATGACGAACCGGTAGTGATGTACCTGCGCAAAGCAGGTGCCGGGCAGGTTACCGCCGGGGATATTACCCCTCCGGCAGGAGTAGAGATCCACAACCCGGATTTGTACCTGGCCACTTTGAACGATTCTGGCAAGCTGGAAATCGAGCTGACGGTGGAACGAGGCCGTGGCTATGTTTCCGCTGATCAGAATAAGTCTGATGGGCACGAGATTTCTCGGATTCCCATTGACTCCATCTACTCTCCAGTAGTTAAAGTTCGCTACAAGGTAGAGGCTACTCGTGTGGAGCAGCGCACCGACTTCGACCGCTTGATTGTGGATGTAGAAACCAAACCGGGACTAGCTCCTCGGGATGCGCTCGCTTCGGCGGGCAAAACCTTGGTAGAGCTGTTCGGGCTGTGCCAGGAACTGAATATTGAGGCCGAGGGGATTGAGATTGGCGCTCCGCAAACGGATCAGGCGCTAGCCCAAGACCTTGCACTCTCTATTGATGACCTGAATCTACAGTCTCGTTCCTACAACGCTTTAACGCGGGAAGGAATCAACACGGTGGGGCAGCTGGTTGCCCGCTCCGAGGCCGATCTTTTGGATATCCGGAATTTCGGCGCTAAGTCAATCGAAGAGATTAAAGCGAAACTTGCGGAAATGGGGATGGCGCTAAAGGATTCTCCGCTGCCCACCTCGGTCAATCTAGATGATTTGGCCACTCCCAGTTCGTTGCAGTTCTCTGACGACTAAGTCGGGTTTTCTCGGCGCTGAAACAATAAAGTTTTTTTAGGAAAGTAAAGGAAGAAAAATGCCTAAGCCATCTAAAGGTCCGCGTTTAGGAGCCGGCCCGGCACATGAGCGTAAAATCTTGGCGAATCTGGCGAAATCGCTGATTGAGCACCGTTCGATCCGCACTACTGAAGCGAAGGCTCGCCGCCTGCAGCCCTACATTGAAAAGCTGATCACCAAGGCGAAGAAGGGCGACATTCACAATCGCCGTATGGTTGCCCGCAAGCTGAACACCCAGGTTGATAAATACACCCGCGGTTTCGATGCGGTCTACACTCTGTTCGACGAGGTAGTTCCGGATCTAGATCCCAACCGTCAGGGCGGGTACACCCGGATCGTGAAACTGCCGGCTCGCCGCGGAGACAATGCTCCGATGGCCGAGATTTCTTTGGTCACCGAAAAGGTGGAGTCTAAAGCCAAAGTGCAGCCGACCAAGGACGAAGCAGCTAAGCCAGCTTCGGATGAGGAAGCCAAAGAGGCTGACAAAGCCGAAGAAACTGCGGAAGAAGCGGTAGAAACTTCGGACAGCGGCGAAGAGACCGCGGAAGCTGAAGAAGCGGACGAAGCTGCAGATTCTGAAGAATAGTAACTTTGCACTTATCAGTCACCACTGGATATGATAAGTAGCAATAACTTAATGCGGGCAGTTGGCATTACCTATGCCAACTGCCCGCATTATTTATTGGTAGCAGATTTTAAGACCTGGGACTTAATCTTAGCGGTCAGCCAGATCGGCAAGTACAATCTCCAGGTAAGCTAAGAACATGGGAAAAGAGATGAGAACTCCGCTGACCTTGTCTGTTGATTGCGGCGGAGGCGGGATCAAAGCTTCGGTACTCGACAAACGCGGCACCATGGTAGCACCTTCCTTGCGGGTTCCGACTCCCTACCCGTTGCCTCCGGAAAAATTAATCGAGATTGTAGAGGATTTCCGCGCGGAATTTAATGCGGAAACCGATCGGATCACCGTGGGGATGCCCGGCATGATCCGCCATGGAATAGTCATTTCCACCCCGCATTATGTATGCCGATCTGGCCCGCGCACCCGAGTATTACCGGAGATGGTGCAGGCGTGGGAGAACTTTGACCTGGCAGGTGCGTTAGAACAAAAAACTTCGCTGCCCTCGCTGGTGTTAAACGATGCCGAAGTGGCTGGAGCCGGGGTAATTTCTGGTACTGGCATGGAAATGATCATTACTTTGGGAACTGGGCTCGGGAATTCAATTTGGGACGGAGGACGTCTGGCTCCCCATATGGAACTTTCCCATATGGTTGCCCGCTGGGGCTTGCTCTTCGACGATTATGTGGGAGAGCCCGAACGGGTACGCATGGGGGATGCCCACTGGTCACGGCGGGTAAGGCGCGTAGTAGGGGTGCTACGAGAAGCTATTATGTGGGATCGGCTGTACCTAGGAGGGGGAAACTCGGCGCACATTGTGGAATCGGTACGCAAAACCCTCGGTGAAGAAGTGGTGATCGTGCCTAATGATGCCGGTATTCGCGGCGGAGTGCGAGCTTGGGGACTGACCACCTGATGGACGGATTGATTCGTTTACGTCTAGACCTGGCCTATCGAGGCGCGCCGTTTCACGGTTGGGCGCGGCAACCGGGACTCCTGACCGTACAAGGTCGCCTGGAAGAGGCGCTGACCCTGATTACTCGCCAGCCGGCGCAGCTTACCGTGGCCGGCCGCACCGATGCGGGGGTGCACGCCCGCGGACAGGTGGCTCACCTGGACGTGCCGAAAGAGTTTTGGCTTTCCCTGTCTAGAGGACGCGAGGAGCGCGACGAGGAGCGCGGAGAACGGCTACGGGCGCGGCTAGAAGGCCTGGCGGGACGCGGTTTGAACGGTGCTTTGGCAATAAAGCAGGTCAGGGTGGTATCTAGGGATTTCGATGCCCGTTTTTCGGCTCTGTCTCGTACCTATCGCTATCTAATCTGTGATGATCCCCGCGCTCAGGATCCTTGCCGCCTGGATATTGCGCGCACGTCCTCGCCCCTGGAAGACGAAAAGATGCAGGTGGCAGCGCAGGCTTTATGCGGCGAGCACGATTTCCTGCCTTTTGCGAAACCGCGCGAAGGCGCGACTACCGTACGCACCCTCCATTCCTTTACTGTTTCCCGCCCCCGCGACGGAATCGTGCAAGCGATGATTAGCGCCGACGCATTTTGCCACTCCCAGGTGCGGTTCATGATGGGAGCCCTAATCGAAATCGGGCGGGGAAAGTATGATCCTAACTGGATAGGGGAGCTGTTAGCTGCGGGAGTTCGGGATCAGCGGGTTCCGCTTGCCGATGGGCGGGGCCTGACCCTGTGGGAGGTGGCTTACCCACCTGCCGACCAGTACGCCTCCCAAGCCCAAAAAGCCAAAGTGGTGCGCACCCTGCCCGAAGACTCGGCCTCGTAACCTGACCAAAAACCGGAAGGTACCAAGCTAAAGGCGGCTGACCTTATTTCGCTAAAATACGATCGGAAATTCGCTCTGTTGGATAGAGCCACGGGGCAAAATCAACCACTTCATTACCGCTACGGAAGCTGAAGCGAGACATCTGCTTTACTGAGGGCGGCATCTCAAATTCTGTGCAAATTTCTCTTACCTGGTTCTTTTCGGAATCAGTTAGCCAAGTGTATGGATCAGAACAGCTAAAAGTACCGCATACTCTTGCTAGATTTTGTGTAAGCTCATTAACTTCGGGGCTTAGTAGAGAACCTCGTGTGCGGGTAAAAGCCACATCAGGATCTAGCGCTACAATGGGCTTCAACCAATAGCGTGACAGCGAGTTTAAAGCCGCATTGCGAACAGCTGGTCCAGAGGGATCCCGTTTACGTTCTGTGTTATCCCAGTAAGGGGCAGTATCAGGACTTATCCTCATTCCGTCGACTAGTCCTAAAGAAGGCCCAATTAAAGCCCCTGAGCCCATCAAATATGCGTCGGGAAGTGTTTCACGTATTGTTTTCAGTCCCTCTTGGTAGGCGCATTCCCGTGAAACTGTTCGATAACGCCGGCCGACTATTGCAGCGGCGTTGAGAAAATCAAGTTTGAAATACCTGAAGCCCCACCCATAAATAGTTGTGAGGATTTCTTTGAGCCAAGATTTTGCTCCCGGGTGGGTGCAGTCTAATCCATAATAGTAATCTCCCCAGTTATAGCCAGCAGGTTCCAAATTCCCGGAAAAATCGTGAATGAAATATTCTGGGTGCTTTTGAACAATTGCACTATTACCTGAGGCAATAAAAGGTGAAATCCAGATTCCGGGTATTAGGCTGCTATTTCTTATCTTATTTGCCAAGGTTTCTAAGCCGGAGGGAAATTTTGCGTTCGGTTGCCAATCTCCTATCCCTTTCTCCCAGCCGTCATCTATTTCAAGTACCTGATATCCGCTGCGTGCAGCTGGAATGATTTCAGCATCAATAGTTTCTTCGCTGATCTCTTCAAACCAGGAATACCAAGACGACCAAATAGGCCCTGGATAACGGTCTGGTTGTTTATCCTTGTTTTCTATAGATTTTCTAAGGGCAGCGGCATAGGCGTGAAAAACACTCAGTTCCGCCCCAATCCCAACCCACCAGGAGACGTAGTTGTCTTTATTGCATTTTGATGGGGCAGGATGTGCAGAATTGTCGGTTTTGTCTGGTAACTTTCCTGCGGTTAATAGATGTTCTCCAATCTCAAAATATCCAGATTCTCCTCCTAAGGCTCCGATAAGCATGATGAGATCTTTCTTCGGATCTAACTTGATTGCAGTTAATAGATAAGACTGATGAACTTTGGGATCATCAGAATACGCATCCTCGGCTGTTAGCGAACGAGGAGGATTGTTCCAAACCCGGTAAGGCGGTTTAGTAACCGACCACCACGAGGTCGGGGACCAAGAGTTCCAACCATGTCGATAAAATTCAACATTTTTAAGGTCAGGATAGGATACCTGAATTTTCGAGCAGGTTACTGAGACACCGCTGCCGGTGGGAGACTGTTGATTTGTTGCGTCATCAACTTGTCCGCAAGAGATATTGACAGCTGAGCTAGAAATCTGTTCCGGAAAAATAAATTTTCCTTGCTGGTAGGTTATCTTCATGATCCCGTTCCTCGTGGTGGCGGTTTAGTTTCTTACTTTTCAGCTAGCAGCTCATTTATCTTTTTATTCAGTTCCGGAAGAGCCTTACTGGGATCTTCGCTTCCGCGTTCTATGCCTTCGAAAACTTTGTTAGCTTCAGTATTAATTTCTTCAGCCTTAAAAGTGATCGGGTAGTAGACCAGATTATTCGGGTCTTTAGTGATATCTAAGAAGGCACTAACATCGACTCCGTTAGCCTCATGCGCTTTAGCTGCGGCCTCAGACTGGCTGGTAATCGAGGGGAATACTACTGCCTTCTTTGCAACAATGCTCTGGCATTCCGTGGAAGTTAGGAATTTAACCCACTGCCACGCTTTGTCTTTATCTTTTGCGCTCTTGGTAATAGAAGGGGCGAGGCCGTTAATAATGGTTTTCTGTCCCATGGGGCCCTTGGGAAGAGGAGCAAACTTGAATTCTTGAGTCTTCGATTGTGACCAAGTGTTGATCCTCCAAGAACCATCGGGGACGATTGCAGCTTTGTTCTGCTCCATCATGGGCTCTAAACCAAGATCGCCAGCTTTTTCAACCGGGGTAACATAGCCAGCTTTAATCTGCTTTTGCCACCAGTTCATGGCTTCAATTAATTTGGGAGAATCCAGATTATAGTGGCGTCCAAACGGGTTTTTATCTAGATAATTGAAACCATTAGAAAGAGCAAACCAGGACCAGGGGCCCTGACCTACTACGCCGGAATTGGTCTCCAATCCCCAGCCGTAAGTTTCCACCTTGTTCTTGTCAAACCCGGCTTCATCCCCTCGTTTCCCATTCTTATCTATGGTCAGATGAGCGATGGTTTTACCAAAAGTACCGCCATCTTGGGGATTCCAGTCCAAGGTTTTCAAACTAGCTTCATCAATTCCGGCTTCTTTGACGTCCTTTACGTTATAAACGAGAGCTATAGTGTCCCAGTCTTGTGGGATCCCAAAAGTTTTGTCTTCATAATTCCATAGGGAGGCCAGATCGCCAGTGTATTGACCTAGGTCGATCTTGTCTTTTTGGATGTAGGGTTTCAGGTCGGTCAAAACACCTTTAGCTGCTAACTCGGGATATTGAGCTACGTGATTGGTGATCACATCCGGTGCTTCACCAGAAGATAGTTGTACCGTCAGGTTCTTCCAATAATCGTCCCATCCGGTTTGTTGAACGTCTACAGTAATTCCACTCTTCTTCTTAAATTCGGCTGCACAAGCCTCGTAGGCTGGTTTCTGGTTCGGATCCCACAAACTGTAGGTGACCGTATCATTATCTGTGCCGCTTCCCTTCGTTTCCTGCGGGGCACACCCTGCCAGGCCTGCTGCGGCAAATATAGCCACACCGCAGGTCAATGCGATTGTTTTTTTCATTTCATTCTCCTTAGGGACGGCTCTACTTCGCCGAAGTAAGACCGATTGAATTTACTAGTTTCTTCCCGACTACTAAAAGTAGGATCAACATGGGAATAGTCTGCAAGGTTGCAGCTGCCATGAGACCCGCCCAGTCTGGTTTAGTAGAAGGGGAAGCTTGTTGAAAGGTCGCCAGAGCGACATTAAGAAGTCGCACGGCGTGTTCTTTACCCACCAGTTGTGGCCATAAGTATTCATTCCATGCGAAAACAGCCTGAATAATGGCAATCGTGGTTATAGGTGATTTGCAGATGGGGACGACCACTCTGCTAAATATCGTCCATCTATTTGCCCCATCTAGTAATGCGGCTTCTTCTACTTCTCGAGGAACGGATAGAAAGAATTGCCGTAAAAAGAAGATTGCGAAAGGTGAAACTAGAACATAGGGTGCTAGCAGACCAGTGAAAGTGTTTAAGAGTCCCAGATTTTTTATTAATACAAAGTTTGGTAGAACAATGAAAATCGGGGGAATCATCATTCCTGTTAGGAGGATTGCGAAGATTTTATCTCTTCCGGGGAAATGTAGACGAGCGAAAGCATATGCAGCCATCGTGGAGGTTACGACCTGGCCAAGCACCAGGATGGCGGTGAATATCAAAGAGTTACGCAGATATAGCCAGAAATATATCTTTGCGCCTGAGCCTCCCGCGGCTAAATCTTCTTCAGTAGATGCAAACCCGAGGACTCGTTTGAAATTTATCCAGCTAACATCGGTGGGGATCAACGAGTAATCACCGTTAAAAATCTGGGAGTTAGGAGTTAGCGCAGTCCGGATTGCCCAGACAAAGGGGAGCAGGGTCAGTATCAAAATGAATATTAGAGTAGTCCAGCCAAAGATTTTTTCTGTGCTCATCTTGCGTGAAATGCTGCTATTTTTCATGATTTTCTCTTTCCCCTAGAGTTATCCCAGATCCGATTCGGTAGCTTTCGTCAAACGCAACTGGGCGAGAGTCATAAATAGAATGATGATTAGTAAGATGACCGCCATTGCCGCGGCATAACCCATTTGCCCTTGCTGGAAAGCTTTTTCATAGATGTAGAAATAGATAACTCGCGTAGAATCTAGTGGTCCGCCCTTGGTAGCTACGGCTACAGTGTCAAAGATCTGGAAAGAACCGATCATAGATACGACTACCACCATCACCAGGATGGGGCGTATCAGCGGAAGTGTTATCGAGAAAAAACTTCTGGTAGTGCTAGCCCCGTCTATCTGAGCAGCATCGTAAATCATCTTGGGAACTATTTGCATACCCGCGAAAATGAGTAGCGCTGTATAACCCATATTTCGCCAGGAGTTAACTAATGCAACTGTGAAGATAGCGATATCAGGATTGCCATAGAAGGCGATGGGTTCGGTATGGATCAAAGTCAATAGATGGTTTACCAGCCCAACATTGGGATCGAGCAGGAATAAGGTGATTACCGCGATCGTAACGTTTGGAACCAGCCAGGGGATGAGCAAGAGCGAGCGTATCAAACTTGATTGGCTGATGCGCTGCATTAGTACCGCTATTCCTAAACCGGCTATGGTCTGGGTGGTGATATTTACTAGCACGTAGATAACTGTGACCACTAGCGCATGGCTGAAATGCTGATCAGATAGCAGTTTTTGGTAATTTGCAAACCCTACAAACTTGGCAGGAGAGATTAAATCCCAATCGGTAAAACTTATGGCTAGACCTCGTACCATGGGAATTAGATAAAAAATCAGGAATCCGATTACGGCAGGGGCTATGAAAAGATATCCCGCTCGCTTCTCTGCTGACTTTAAGTGGCTATGCATCCTAACTGAGAAGTCTGAGGTATTAGGTGTTCTAGTTCCAGATAGGCGTGTCTCACCAACATCGTTATTTTTTATATATCTGGTAGCAGTCATCCTCGACTCCTCAAATAGTAGGACTTGCGTCACAGCAATTATTACGTTAGTTTCTTTAGTAAGTCAAGTAGTTGTGGTTTATAGGGGTTTACTATTGTGAATGCTCAACGAAGAATCCAAAGACGCACAAATATGGAAGCTGCGCTACGATACCTAACTAGCTGCTCTGATACGGTTGCTAATGTTGCTAAAGAGATCGGGGTAACCCGCCCAGCTGCTGAATCGATCATGGCTGATTTGGTCAAGTTTGGTTGGGTGGAAAGTGGACCCGCCCCCGAAGGAATATCAGTAATGGGTAGACCGGCTACCTACTACAAACTCTCTTCTCAAGCTGGACATGTTCTCTCCTTAGATATCGGAGCGCATCACGTTAGTGCGCTCACCGCAGATTTAAGCGGGCGTATCCTTGCTGAAAATACTGAAGATTTAGCTGAGAATACACCTACGAAAACGCGTATAGAAGCTGCGTTAACCGTTAGTAAGAAAACCTTGCAAGAGACCGAATGTGGTAAAACCTGGGTTTGTGTGACGGGAAGCCCTGGTGTTCAGTATCAGGGAAAAGTTGCCTATTTTGGGGGCAAAGGTATGCCGGGCTGGCAAGGGCTTCAACTTGATCAGGTGGTTTCTGAGGAATTGGGAGTTAAAGTCACTACTGTTGGAGACTGCGCCCTAGGGGCTAGAGGAGAATCCTGGGTCGGTGCGGCCGCTAAACATAACGACGTAGTGTTCATCCTAGCGGGAATTCGCACTGGTGCGGCTAGTGTTCTTGACGGAAGGGTACGGGCGGGGAGTCGGGGAGCCGCAGGTTTAATTGGCGAAATTCCGCACTTGAGATGGAGAGAGCTAGAAGCGGAAAGTTTCGCAAAAAGTATTTACAGCCCTAGCCAGCCTCCGGATCGAGAAAGCATGTTTAGACAGGCGCGGAAAGGAAATAAACTAGCGATTGCCGGTGCAGCGAAATTTGGTGAGATATTGGGGCTGGGAACTGCCAGTATGATTGCGGTTATTGACCCCGAGTGTGTGGTACTTGGGGGGCAATTTTGTGAATATGCGAATCTGTTTTTGCCGCAAATGGAGCAGACCATCAGAAAACTGTGTCCATTTGCTCCCTCAATTGTGGTATCCACTCTAGGGAGGCGAGCTGTAGCGCTTGGGGGGATTCGTTACGCCCTAGATGCAGTTTTGGATCAAATTAGCGTGCATGCACTGAACTCTGACTATTTCCCTGCTGCTGATTCCGATAAATTTTGGCAATAATTCAAATAAGGAGCACTTATGATCGCAAAATCAATGAAGATTTTTCTAACTTTTGTGCTGATGATGGCAGTTACATGCTACGCGGCTCTGCCGGCTGTAGCGGATACCGATTTATCGGCAGAGGTTACGCAGGTGACAGATCCAGATACTCCGTCAAAACCTGGGTACTTATTGACTGCATCAGATGAGTTTAATAATGACGATATTAATCGTCGACTTTTTGCTGATAAATATTTGGAACATTGGTCAAAATCTCCGGGGACAAAAGCAAAATATGAAGTTAGTGATGGAACTTTGAAGTTAAAGATCTTGTCTGACCAGCAACCATGGGATCCAACCTATGATTCCGATACTAAAGTTTCTTCGTTGCAGACATACGAGAAGGACTACATTCACAAATGGACGGATTACAAAGACATAGCACAGTCCGTCCCCCCATTCCGAGGATTTATTCAAAAATATGGTTATTTCGAAATTAAGGCTAAAGCCGCTTTAGGTGGAGGAGTTCATTCCGCGTGGTGGATGACGGGTGTAAATCAAGATCAGCCCGAGGGAAAAAATGCGAAATCTAGGGAGACAGGAGAAATAGATATTTTCGAAATACTCGGCCGAAATAATGCTACCGCCGCCCAAACTGCGATCCACCCATGGGGAGATTGGCCTAATCTATGGCCATACACGTCCCGTTTTGGCGATGGAAAAACTAATCTCGCAGAAAAGTTCCATGTTTACGGCTTTGAATGGGATGAAAACTTTATAAAAGTTTATATGGATGGCAAGCAAGTCTTAGCTAAGAAAGCGTCGCCAAATTATCCCATGATGACTTACTTGGGTGTGTATGAGAAACAAGATGCTTCTTCTTGGACTGGACCGTTTGATAATAGCGTTCCATATCCGAAGACCTTCGAAATTGATTACTTTCGTGCATACCAGAGAATTCCAAAGTCACTGCCTGAAAAATATAAATTATGTGATGGTGTCGTACGAGGTAAATCTATTTGTGCCAAAGAAGAAACTGTGCGTTGGGTTGGACTGGATCGGAATGATGTAACCCTTCCTCATGTATACGCCCCTACAGATGGAGAATACTGGCTGAATTTGCAATATCGAAGTGAAGAACACAGAGATTTATCGGTTGATGTTAATGGGCAGCCTGTCGCTGAACTAACAAATCTAGCTAGCGGTAGTTTCAGCGGAACACCTGCTTCCGTTGAATTTCTGACGCATCTAAAAGCGGGTTGGAATTCTGTCCGATTCTATAACAAGCAAGATTACGCTCCCGATTTGACGCAACTCACGGTACTACGCAAGCGATAGAGTGAGTTTTAGGATCTCCTATCAAAGTGAAACCCTCCTTACGGCTTATGTTGGTTGGAAATCCAAAGAGCCTATGGCTTATAGCTGTGCAAACTGTAAATGACGTCATCAACCTACGCCTATGTGGGCAGTTCAACAGGATATTACTTTGACCAGGTAGTCTTGGTTCCGTAGAATACTAAATGTTGTGTGTCCTGGAACAATCCAAGCACGGGTGTTCTACCTGGGCTTTGGCAAAAACGGGACGCTAGACGGAAAGAAATACGAAGTCGGGTGAAGACACTTCGGCGGCGTCCGCAACATTTTTAGGCAGTTCCTGCCATTCTGTTGTCGCGCCCTCGCAGTTCTCGCCCCCAAAGAAGAAACGAAGGCTTAAGCCCGTGCGAACTTATAATCCGAAAGCCGGTGACACCCAGGACAAGAAATGGTATGTCATCGACGCTGAAGACGTCGTTCTCGGACGACTGGCGGCCGTCGCCGCCAAGCTGCTGCGTGGCAAGCATAAGCCGACCTACACTCCCAACGAGGATATGGGCGATCACGTCATTATCGTGAATGCCGCCAAGGTCGGACTTACCGGCAATAAACGTCAGCAGAAACGCGCCTACCGCCACTCCGGTTACCCCGGTGGCTTGAAATCTGTAACCTACGGTGACTTGCTAGCTAAGAAACCGGAAGTTGCAGTAGAAAAAGCGGTGCGCGGCATGGTTCCCCACACTCGGTTGGGACGTGCCCAGATGAAGAAGCTGCATGTATTCGCGGGTCCTGAACACAACCACGCGGCACAGCAGCCAGAACCTTACGAAATTAAGAAAATCGCCCAGTAGCCCTGAGCCAAGACCCTGAGGAGAATTGTGGCTGATACCACCGAAAACGAAGAGCTGTTGGAGGAGAATGCCCCCAGCTCTTACACCACGGAAACCCAGTCGGAGCCGACCGGCTCCGGACAGTCCGTGACCGCTCCCGGCATCGGGCTGGGACGCCGTAAAAGCGCAGTTGCGCGGGTCCGGTTGATTCCGGGCAGCGGCGAATGGAAGATTAACGGCAGAACTTTGGAAAACTATTTCCCGAACAAACTGCACCAGCAGCTAGTACGGTCTCCGTTTACCCTGCTAGATCTCGAGGGACGTTTCGACGTTGTCGCTCGAGTCTCTGGTGGCGGTACCTCCGGTCAGGCCGGAGCGGTGCGTTTGGGTGTTGCCCGCGCACTAAACGAAATCGATCGGGAAGCGAACCGTCCGGCCTTGAAGAAGGCAGGATTCTTAACCCGCGATTCGCGCGCGGTTGAGCGCAAGAAGCCCGGCCTCAAGAAGGCACGTAAGGCTTCGCAGTACTCCAAGCGCTAAGCTTTCACGCTTATATATTTTGCCCGGTAAAGGCGGTTTATTCCGTCCTTACCGGGCAAAACTATATTGTGTGGATCAGGTCGATGAACTCTTAAGTAAAGAGTATGGCAGCTAATTAGATCTTGCGAAGGTAGACGTTTTCGAGGCGATGCTGGGCATCTTTACGCAAGATCAAAGTTGCCCGCCCCCGGGTAGGACGAATTTGTTGCTCTAGGTTGGGCAGATTTATGGAGGTCCAAATATCCAGAGCGATCTGGCGCGCCACCGAATCGGAGATGCCGGCATAAACCTGGAAATACGAACTGGGGTCGGAGAAAGCGGACTCCTTTAACGATAAGAAACGTTCCACGAACCACCGTTCAATATCTCGGGTGCGGGCATCAACATAAATCGAAAAATCAAAGAAATCGCTTACGGCCAGGGATTTATGGTCATAGAGCCCGCTGCGTCCATCGTCCTGATCCAACTGCTTTTCTAAGTTAGGCAGGTCTTGGTGACCTCGGTAGAACCAGGCGGGTTGCAGTACGTTGATGCCCTCTAGAATCAAAATATCGGGGCTGGCAACGGTCACATATTTATCCGGCACCACGTCATAGGTGACGTGCGAATATACCGGAGCTTTTACTTCTGGCTCCCCGGCTTTTACTTGGGTAACAAAATTGAGGAGGGCGCGGCGGTTATAGGACTCGGGGAATCCTTTCCGTGCCACCAGTCCCCGTCGCTCCAACTCGGCGTTCGGGTATAAAAAACCGTCGGTAGTTACTAGCGCAACTCGCGAGGTTTCTGGCCAGCGGCTAAGTAAGTTTTGCAGGATGCGGGAAGTAGTTGATTTTCCGACCGCCACCGAACCAGCAACCCCGATAATGAAGGGGATTTTTCTCTTTCGGGGACGCCCGAAAAAATCTTGCTGATCTTGGGCGAGGGCGCGCGAATGTAAAACCCGGTAGCGCAGCAACGCGGAGAGGGGACGGTAAACCGCGTCTGCCTCCTCTAAATCAATCGGGTCACCCAAAGCAGCTAAAGAACGCAAATCGGCCTCAGTAAGCGGCATCGGGGTTTTAGCGGCGAGGGCGCGCCAAGCGTCCCGATCAAATTGTTCATAAATGGATTTAGCCGGCATATCTTTTAGGCTCCGCTAGGTTGGCTCCGCTCAAAACTTACGTCGATGCGGTGTTTCCTGCCTCCCGCCAGCGCCCCCAGGGAAAGCCCTGGCGAGAGGCAGAACATAAAACTTACAAAGACAGGCACTCTTTTACAACCCCAGCTAGGTGTTCACAAACCGCATCGGCTTGTTCTTGAGTGGCGGCCTCTACCATTACCCGCACCAGCGGTTCGGTTCCCGAGGCGCGCAGCACTACCCGCCCAGTATCTCCGAGCTCTTCCTCGGCCTTAGCGATTTCTGCCCGCAATCCGGCATCATCGGTACGAGTCTTGTCCACGTTCGGCACGTTAATCAAGGTTTGCGGTAAGCGTTTTACGAACTCGCAAATCTTTTCCAGGGGTTGACCAGCATCTTTGACCGCCCGGGCGATACAGAGCGCGGTCAGGATCCCGTCCCCAGTGGTGGCGTGGTTGCCGTTAATTACGTGACCAGACTGTTCCCCGCCGAGCACGAATCCTTGTTCGCGCATTTTCTCGAGGACGTAGCGGTCACCCACCGCGGTCTGGACGGTGTTGATCCCTTTTTCTTTCATCGCCAAAATTAGACCCAGGTTCGACATAATCGTGATCACCAGGGTGTTTCCTGCCAGTTCGCCTTTTTCCTTGAAATAGGCGGCCAGCATTCCCATGATTTTGTCGCCGTCTACCAGGTTGCCTTGGGAGTCAACTGCCAGACAACGATCCGCGTCCCCATCGAAAGCCACTCCGAAGTCGCAGCCGGCAGCCACTACTTGGCTCTGTAACTGTTCCGGGTGGGTGGAACCGCAATTGTCGTTAATGTTGCGTCCATCGGGGGAGGCATTGATTACCACCGTGTCGATCCCGGCCTCCTGTAGCGCCTCCGGCCCCAGCTCGGAAGCCGCGCCATTAGCGCAGTCAACCGCTACTCGCAGTCCAGAAAGATCTCCGACTGCCCGTACCAGGTGTTTAACATAAAGTTTTTCGGCGCTTTCGCGTTCTTCTTCAATTTCGCCTACCCCTTCACCGATGGGACGGTCAGTTTCATCCCCTAGAAGTTGCTCGATCTGATCCTCAATTGCGTCGGGGAGTTTATAGCCACCGCGGGCAAAGAACTTGATCCCGTTATCGGGCATGGGATTGTGGGAGGCAGAAATCATTACCCCCAGGTCAACATCAGCCTTGGCGGTCAGATAGGCGACGCAAGGGGTGGTGACGACCCCGATGCGGTTGACGTCTACGCCCTCGGAGGCTAGTCCTGCCGAGATCGCGTGATCCAGGAAATCGCCGGATATGCGGGTATCGCGTCCGACGATTGCCCGCAGTTTGCGTCCTTTCGGTGCATCTTTACGCACCTGTTTAGCGGCGGCTCGTCCTAGTTCCAAAGCCAATTCCGGGGTTAATTCTTTATTCGCTAGGCCGCGCACTCCGTCGGTCCCAAAAAGTCTGCCCATTTTACCTGTCTTTCAACTAGCAGAATCTGACTTTCTCAGCCTACCGCACCAAGCCGGCTTAGTTTTTCCCTTGCGATAACTTGCCGGTAATATTTCCCATTTACGCTGCTTAGGCGCGCGAGATAGCAATGCGGCGAAACTCGTGAAAAAATCTATCTCATGTGTGGAATCTTAGGAATGGTAGGACTAGCGCCTACTAAAGATGCAGAAGAAGTGATTATGGGGGGTCTGGCTCGCCTGGAGTATCGCGGTTATGACTCCGCGGGGATTGGGCTGTCTACCTCTGGCGGAATCGAGATCCGCAAAAAGAGCGGAAAGCTCGCGAATTTGCGGGCAGATTTGCAGGAGCATCCCCTGCCGGAGGCGATCGCGGGGATAGGACACACCCGCTGGGCCACTCATGGGGGTCCAACCGATATTAACGCTCATCCGCATGCTTCTTCCGATGGGCAACTCGCGGTAGTACATAACGGCATTATCGAGAATGCCGATAACTTGCGCCGCGTCCTCGAAAATCAGGGCTTTAGTTTCGTTTCTGAAACCGACACCGAAGTAATCGCGAACCTGCTGGCAGCGTCCTATTTAGCTGACGAGGGCGCAGACACCACCCTGGGGGAGGGCGGAGCCGAGGTGCCTGCTCCGGTGCTGGATAAAGCCCAAGTTTCCCCTAAGATCGCTAACGGGGCGCACTTGGCGGCGGCGCGGCTATCAAGGGCACTACTGAAGACTATGGCGCAGTTGAAAGGGACTTTCACCATTTTGGCTATCCACCGGGATGCCCCCGGCATCGTGGTAGCTGCGCGGCGCTCCTCGCCGCTGGTTATCGGGGTAGGCAAAGATTGCAACTATCTCGGTTCCGATGTTCTAGCTTTTGCCGATCACACCAAAGACTGCCTGGAGATTGGGCAAGATGAACTGGTGATGGTGACCGCCCAGCAGGTAAAGGTCGCCGACAGTGAAGGTCAAGAGGTCACTCCCAAGCAGTTCACCGTGGATTTTTCAGTTGACCGCACCTCTAAGGGCGGGTGGGGGACTTTCATGGAAAAAGAAATCCATGAACAACCTGCCGCGGTGACTGCCACCTTGCAAGACCGGACTGATGCGCAGGGCTACCTCACCCTAGACGAGCTGCGCATCAGCCAGGATGTATTGCGGCAAGTAAACAAAATGGTGATTATTGCGTGCGGTACTTCCGCCTATGCCGGGCAGATTGCGCGCTACGCGATTGAGCATTGGTGCCGGATCCCGGTAGAAGTAGAGCTGGCCAGCGAGTTCCGTTACCGCGATCCGGTAGTTGATCAGCGCACCTTGGTGGTGGCGATCAGCCAGTCCGGGGAAACTATGGACACCATTATGGCGGTGCGGCACGCGCGCGAACAGGGTGCGAAGGTACTGGCGATTGTGAATACGCCCGGCTCGACGATTCCTCGTGAATCCGATGCGGTGCTACTCACCCATGCCGGCCCCGAAATCGCAGTCGCCTCCACTAAAGCATTTACTGCTCAAATCACTGCCTGCTACCTGTTGGGGCTATATTTAGCGCAGGTGCGCGGAAATAAGTTCATTGATGAAATTGCGGATTACCTGGAGAAACTGGCGGCAGTTCCCCACAAGATGCAAACTCTGCTCAATGAAATGGAGCCGGTAGTCGAGGTCGCTAAACGCTACGGCGAAGATCTAAAATCCACGATTTTCTTGGGTCGGCATGTGGGCTATCCGGTAGCGATGGAAGGGGCGCTAAAGCTCAAAGAAATCGCCTATGTGCATGCGGAAGGTTTCGCCGCCGGAGAGCTCAAACACGGCCCCATCGCCCTAATCGAGCCGGGACAGTTCGTGTTTATCGTGGTGCCTACCCCGCGCCGTCCCGAGCTGCACCAAAAGGTTATTTCCAATCTCCAGGAGGTGCGCGCTCGCGGGGCTATTACCCTGGTAGTCGCGGAAGAAGGCGACGATAAAGTCGATAAATATGCTGATCATATTTTCCGGGTCCCCCGCACCCCTACCCTCTATATGCCCTTGTTGACGGTGATCCCGTTGCAGGTATTTGCCTGTGAGGTTGCTAAGAGCAAGGGGTATGACGTGGATCAGCCGCGTAACCTGGCCAAATCGGTGACCGTGGAGTAGACAACAGGAGGGAAAACTGGCGGCATGATTGAGGCATTCGAGAAACAGACAGTTAGGCAAGCTGAAGCCAAAGTAGTAGCCGAGCATCCGCAAGGCTCACTGATGAAAAAGGCGGCTGGCGAAGTCAGCGACACTACTGTCGAGTTTCTGCTTGCCCGGGGTGCCAAAGTTGAGGAAACTCGGATTTTGGGTTTAGTTGGCGGGGGCTATAACGGTGGCGACTGCCTATATGCCCTGTCCTATCTGGCGAAACTAGGCTATTCCTGTCTCGCGTTATTGCTGTCAGACAAGCCGCATGAAAAGGCGCTGGCGGCGGCAGAAAAAGCGGAAGTAACCATCGAGCGGGTGGATTTAGCGGGCAGCGCCCGCCAGATTGCGCGCCTGGCTTCCCGCCGCGCCCGCGCTGCCGGGGTGTGGATTGATGGCCTAGTCGGAACCGGAGTAAACGGCAAGCTACGGGAGCCATTAGCGCAGGTAGCAATAGAATTAAATCGGCTCTATGAATCCCGGAACTCAAAAGTCCTGCGGGTGGCGATAGATATTCCCTCCGGGATTTTCACCGATGACGGACGCCTACCCGGTTCCTTCTTGGGGGCGGACGTTACCGTAACTATGGGGGGACGCAAATCCTCCTCCTTGCTGCCCCCTGCCGCCTATCAATTTGGGCAGGTGCGCCTGGTAGATCTGGGTTTGCAAATGAAAAAGCCGCGCCTAGCCCGTCTGGAGGCAGCGGATGTTGGCAGTCTGTGGCCGGTACCTGGCCCGGAAGACCATAAATATACTCGCGGGGTAGTGCAGGTAGTCGCCGGTTCCTCCTCCTTTCCGCTAACCGGGGTGATGTGTGTAGAGGGTGCCGGTAGAGCCGGTGCCGGCATGGTGCGCTATGTGGGGCCCGAGGACGCGGCTTTCGCGATTCTTTCCCGTTTCCCGGAAGCAGTTTCCGGTGCCGGAAAACATCAATGCCTGCTGGTAGGACCAGGTATTGACCTCAAAGATAACTCCCGGGTACGCGAAGCAGTTAACCAGGCAGTGCAAGCTGCTACCAGCGGGATTCCTCTGGTATTGGACGCGGGTGCCATCGACCTCTATCCCCAAATCATCTCCCAGATTCCGGGCGGAACCCTCAGCCATCGGGCAGTACTTACTCCCCACGCAGGCGAGGCGGCGCGCCTACTTTCTACGCTAGGAGCCGGGGGAGGACGCGGCGGGGTAACCCGAGCAGAAGTGGAGGCCTCCCCCGCGGCTTGGGGACAATATTTAGCGGATAAAACTGGCGCCACGGTGCTGCTAAAAGGGGCAGTAACTCTAGTTGTCAGCCCCGAAGAAACTATGTTTAGCCAGGCCGGAGCCCCTTTCTGGACAGGCACTGCCGGTTCGGGGGATGTACTCGCGGGAATAACCGCGGCAGCGTTAGCCCAATATCAGGCACGGGCAGAGCAATCGGGATACCAGTTGTCTACCTCCCAAATGTCAGCGGCGGTTGCCTCTGCCGCCTGGGTACATGCCATGGCGGCTCGGAAAGCGGCGGGACTGCCATTTTCTTGTTCCCAACCCGACAGCGTAAATAACCTGGGAGCGCCAGTGGTAGCTACCGATATTGCCCGCCAGGTTCCCCGGGCTATCGCCTATGCTTTGGAACAATCATAGAGCGGTATAGTCATGGTCATGAATACTGATTTTCCGGCGCGCGCGATTATCGACTTATCAGCACTGGAAAGAAACCTGCAGCAGCTGCGAAAATATGACTCAAATGTCCAGGCGATGGCGATTGTAAAGGCCAATGCCTATGGGCATGGAGGCGCCCAGATTGCTCGCGCCGCCCTCCATTCCGGAGTGAAATGGTTTGGGGTAGCGCAAATGGCGGAAGCTAGGCAACTGCGAGAGGCGCTAAAAGATTTTCCAGAAGCCCGTATTTTCACTTGGATTTTCAGCCCTGACGCGGATCTGGAAGCCGCGGTTGAAGCCGAGCTGGATATAGCGGTATCTAATCCTGAAACCCTACTGCGCGTGGCCAGTGCCGCCCGGGCTGCGGGTAAGAAAGCTCGAATTCACCTGGCGGTGGATACCGGGATGGGACGCGAAGGGGCACTGCCTGAAAACCTGGCTCCTTTGCTGTCGGCGGCGGAGCTCGCCAGTGAAGATGGCGCCGTGGCGGTTAGCGGTATCTGGTCGCATTTGGCGCGCGGAGATGAAGCCGGCGCTGGGGAACAGGCGACTGGGCGGCAACTTAGCTACTTCCAACAGGCGTGTACAGCCGCTGAAAAACGCGGATTTACGGGGCTGGTTCGCCACCTCTCGGCTTCTTCGGGACTGCTGTGGCATCCGCAGGCGCACTTCGATCTGGCGCGCTATGGGATCGCCATGTATGGCCTGACTCCGAATCCGGCGCGTGCCACTACCGCCAGCTTGTCTCTCACCCCGATTATGCGCGTCGAAGCCGATTTGATCAGCGTAAAGAAACTGTCTGCCGGGCATCCGGTTTCCTATGGGGGCACCTGGGTGGCGCCCCGCGATACCTATATCGGGATTGTGCCGCTGGGGTATGCGGACGGGATTGACCGTCATGCCTCCGGAAAAATCTGGGTGGCTGACAATGGACAGAAATATCCGCAGGTAGGGCGGATCTGCATGGATCAGTTCATGGTGGATTTAGGCTGCGGTGAGGACGGAAAACCGCCACTGGCACCCGGCGCGACGGTGCGGGTGTGGGGAGATGGCTCCCAAGGGGAACCCACCGCCGATGATTGGGCGAAGGCCGCTGAAACCATAAACTATACGATTGTTACCGACCTTAATCCGCGGGTGCCACGGGTCTATATTTAGGAGGCAAAATGTCCTTTACTATTACCGTTAACTCTGCCGAGCAGACGCGCGCAGTCGGCCAGGTGCTGGCCGCCCAGCTGTGTCCCGGGGATTTAGTGATGCTTTCCGGGGGGCTAGGAGCCGGAAAAACTACTTTTACTCAGGGGATAGGTTCCGGACTGCAGGTAAAAGGGAGGGTATCTTCCCCTACTTTTATTGTTGCCCGGGTGCACCCGTCGCTGGTGGGAGGGCCGGATCTGATTCATGCTGACGCTTACCGGATCAAAGATCTAACCGATCTAGAAACTCTCGATTTGGACTCCACCCTAGAGGAGGCGATCACCGTCATCGAATGGGGCGAGGGGAAAACCGAGCAGCTGTCGGCCGATCGCCTGGAGATTGAGATTCACCGGGAACATGGAGGGGTCGCCACCAGCAGTGATGGGGTAGTGGATTTGGCGGAAATGGATGATGGGAAACGAACGATCACTATCCGCCCGCTGGGGAAGCGATGGGACGCAACTGACTGGAAATCGCTGTTTTCCGCGTTTGAGGACGGACAAGAAAAGTAGGTAATAATATGCGGATTCTATGTATTGATACTTCGCTAGGTGCTTCGGTTGCCCTGTGGGATAGCGAAGCCAAGACCCCGGTATTAGCTAGCCGCTCTAGCCAGGACTCCCGATCTCACGCTGAGCATCTTTCCGAGCTGGTAAATGCGGTAGTGCAGGAAGCTTGCGGGTGCGTCCTCGCGAAAGTCGGTATTGAGGCAGTGGCGGTCGGGCGCGGTCCGGCTCCCTTTACCGGGTTGCGCTCCGGGTTGGTAACCGCTCGCACGATCGGTTATACGCTGGGAGTTCCGGTCATCGGGATTAGTTCCCTAGACGCCCTCGCCCGGGCAGTATTAGACCTGGTACCGCCCACGCAGGAAGTGTTTGTGGCTACCGATGCGCGCCGCAAAGAAGTCTATTGCGCCCAGTATCGCGCGGACGGTCCCGACGATGTTTGCTGCCTGTGGGGACCGGAGGTAGGTAGGCCTGCAGCTTTCACTAATAGGGCGGCAAAACCCGGTCTGATTGTTGCGGGGGCGGGCGCGGCTCTCTATCCTCAAGACTTGGCGGTGAACCCCGGTCTCCCCACCGAGATAGAGGCGGCAGTCCTCGGTAGGATCGCGCAGGTACGCTTGGCTGGGAAGTCCGCTGACCAGCTGTTAGATACGGTATCTCCCCTGTATCTGCGCCGCCCCGACGTGCAGCTTCCTAGTAAGGGAAAATAGGGGTTTTGTGAGTAGCTGTGTTCTCTTAGGTCTCGAGGACGTGCCCGCGCTGCTCGCCCTGGAGGAGTCCTGTTTTGGAACAGAAGGCTTTAGCGACGCGCAGCTGCGGCAAATGCTATCTGCCCGTTACGGGCTAGCCATCGGCATCTGGGAGGAAGAGACCTTAGTGGGGGCGGCACTTCTGGAAGTCTTAGTTCCAGAATCCGAGCTGCAATCCCTGGCGGTGTTGCCGGCTAGGCGTCGGCGCGGGCTAGGTTCCACCCTCTTAAAGTCCGCCCTCAGCGCTGCTCGCAAACGGGGAGCAACTGAAATGTTTCTGGAAGTGCGCCGCTCTAACCAGGCCGCGATCGTCCTCTACCAGCAGGCAGGTTTTACGTCTTTACGTGTGCGCCGCGGATATTATTCCCATCCCCGCGAAGACGCCGTAGTGATGCGCAAACGTTTGGCGAGTCCCTCTCCTGGTCCGGTCGGTGCAGAAATAACCTCCCCCTGAGCACCGGCAAAACGTATTTTGCAACTTCAAGCTTTCTCAATTATTTAAAAAATCCTGAGTTCTTTCCGGCGGTATTCGGAAATCCCCTCCTAGTTTTTCTTTCGTTACCCCGGAGACAGATCCGCTATCTTTGCAGGTACAAACAGTTTAGACTCTAATTGATTAGGTTTTTTTCGCGTTATTATTCCTATCTAGACCCAAATTCCCAAGTCGGCGAAAACCGGTGGGCTAGCCTGTAAATCGTGGCCAATACAAAAGAAATTCAGAAGAGGCGAAGCTGGAACACCCTGGTCTTCGCGAAACAGTGCATGGCCGTTACCGGCGTATTTTTTGTGCTGTTTGTATTAATGCATTCCTACGGCAACCTGAAGATTCTGGCGGGCGCTGATGCCTATAACGGCTATGCGCACCATCTACGGGTCTTCGGTGCCCCTATCCTGCCTTATGAAGGCCTGCTTTGGATCTTGCGCGTCATGCTACTTGCATGCGTCATTATCCACATGATCTGCGCCTTCTATCTCTGGTATCGCGCCAGTAAGGGACGAGGCAGTCAGAAGTACGTAGTCAAACAGAACGTGGTTAACAACTATGCGACCCGCACCGTACGTGTCGGATCCGTGTTGCTAGTGCTATTTATCTTCTTCCATATCTTCCACTTCACCACCAAGTGGGTGCAGATTGGTGCAGGGGAAGCTTATAGCTCTGCTACCTGCAAGGTAGATGGGGAGATGATTCCGGTAGCACCCTGGAACATGATGGTAACTACGTTCTCACCAGCTAACTGGTGGACGCTGATCATTTACCTAGGTGCGGTGGCGATTGTGGCACTGCACGTGGGACACGGCGTATGGTCCGCCCTGCAAACTTTGGGTTGGATCCGGGAAAACACGCATAAAGTGACCGTTTATATTTCCGGGATCGTGGGGCTATTGCTGTTCGCCATGTTTGCCATCCCACCGCTGTACTTGGTAATCACCAACCCCGCTCCGGTGGCGTGTTAGTTAGGGAAGGATGCGTAAAATGACTGAACAACAAAATCTAGTCGACGGTCTCTACACTGTCGGCGAACCGATTGCTGACCAGAAGGCACCCCTTGAGGTGCCGATTGAAAACTGCTGGAAGCAGCGCCAGTTCAACGCGGCGCTGGTCAACCCGGCTAACCGTCGTAAAATCAAGATTATCGTGGTGGGCACTGGCCTAGCAGGGGGCGCTGCTGCCGCTTCGCTAGGTGAAATGGGCTACCACGTCGATGCTTTCTTCTACCAAGACTCTGCCCGCCGTGCGCACTCGATCGCGGCTCAGGGCGGGATTAACGCGGCGAAGAATTATCGCAATGACAACGACTCTGACTACCGTCTTTTCTATGACACGGTCAAGGGCGGGGACTACCGGGCTCGGGAAACTAACGTTTACCGGCTAGCGGAAGTATCTGCCAATATTATTGACCAGTGTGTAGCGCAGGGCGTGCCTTTTGCTCGCGAATACGGTGGCCTGCTCGATAACCGCTCTTTCGGTGGGGTGCAGGTATCCCGTACTTTCTATGCGCGGGGTCAGACGGGGCAGCAGCTGCTGATCGGCGCCTACCAGGCACTAGAACGCCAGGTTAATGCGGGAACGGTAGTTTCCCACTCCCGTCATGAAATGGTAGAACTCATCGTTTCGGACGGTAGGGCGCGCGGGATTGTGGCTCGCAATATGGAAACGGGCGAACTGGAAACTTTCACCGCCTCGATTGTTATTTTAGCGACCGGTGGTTATGGGAACGTTTTCTTCTTGTCCACTAACGCCATGGGGTGTAACGGTACGGCTGCTTGGCGTGCCCACCGTAAGGGTGCTTATTTTGCTAACCCTTGCTACACCCAGATTCACCCCACTTGTATTCCGCAGCATGGTGACCAACAATCCAAACTCACTTTGATGAGTGAATCCTTGCGTAATGATGGACGTATTTGGGTTCCCAAGAAGAAAGAGGATTGCAAGAAAGACCCGCGGGAAATCCCCGAGGAAGATCGTGACTACTACCTAGAGCGTATCTATCCCTCTTTCGGTAACCTGGTTCCGCGTGATATTGCCTCCCGGCAAGCCAAGAATATGTGCGATGAGGGTCGCGGGGTAGGACCGGAAATCGGCGGGGTTGCTCGCGGCGTTTACTTGGATTTCGCGGATGCGATTGAACGTATGGGTAAGGAAGCCGTGTCTGCCAAGTACGGCAACTTATTTGATATGTATAAGCGGATCACCGATGACGATCCCTATGAGGTTCCGATGCGGATTTACCCGGCAGTGCACTACACCATGGGTGGGGTTTGGGTCGACTATGACCTAGAGACCACTATCCCGGGTCTGTATGTGGGCGGGGAAGCTAACTTCTCTGATCACGGTGCTAACCGCTTGGGTGCCTCTGCTTTGATGCAGGGTCTATCTGATGGTTATTTCGTGTTGCCGAACACGGTAAATGATTACCTGGCGCATACTTTGGATTGGAAAGATTTGCCGCAGGATCATCCCGATGTCTTGGCTGCGAAACAGCAGGCCCAAGAGCGTATTGATCGCATGATGGCGATTGAGGGTACCCGTTCGGTGGACTCCATCCACAAGGAACTCGGCCAAATCATGTGGGAGTACTGCGGTATGTCCCGTACCCGCGAGGGGTTGAAGAAAGCTATTGGCTTGATTCGCGAACTGCGTAAAGAGTTCTGGACCAATGTGCGGATCCCGGGCAAGAAGAGCGGCGAGATGAACCAGTCGCTAGAACGCGCCGGTCGCTTGGCTGACTTCCTAGAGCTGGGCGAGCTGATGTGTATCGATGCCCTGCACCGTGAAGAATCCTGTGGCGGTCACTTCCGGGAAGAACACCAAACTCCGGAAGGAGAGGCTATGCGTGACGATGAGAACTTCATGTACGTAGCCGCTTGGGAATGGAAAGGTGAGAATCAGCCCCCTGTCCTGCACAAGGAGGATCTGATTTACAACAATATCGAGGTCAAGACAAGGAGCTACAAGTGAACATCACTTTGCGAATCTGGCGTCAGGCTGGCCCAGACGCCGAGGGAGCTATCCACGAATATCAGCTCCACGGAGTTAGCGAGGATTCCTCTTTCCTGGAAATGCTGGACATCCTCAACGAGGATCTATTTGCTCGCGGGGAAGAGCCGGTCGCGTTTGACTCGGACTGCCGCGAGGGAATCTGCGGTATGTGCGGCCTGGTGATCAACGGGGTTCCGCATGGTAACCATTCCCCGGATCCCAAAGATAACACCACTACCTGCCAGCTACATATGCGTTCCTTCAAGGACGGGGACACGATCACCATTGAGCCTTGGCGCTCAAAGGCGTTCCCGATCATTAAGGATCTGGTGGTGAACCGGAACGCCTTGGATCGCATTATTCAGGCGGGCGGATACATTTCGGTTAATACCGGTGCGGCTCCGGATGCACATTCCACTCCGGTTCCCAAGAAAGATGCGGATCGGGCTTTCGAGGCTGCGGCCTGCATCGGTTGTGGGGCGTGTGTGGCTGCCTGCCCGAACGGTTCGGCGATGCTATTTACCGCTGCGAAGGTGACTCACCTGGGTCTGCTGCCGCAAGGTAAACCGGAGAATCTCCGGCGGGTTACCCAGATGCTTAACCGGATGGGTGCTGAAGGATTCGGCGGATGCACCAACTTCGGTGAATGCTCGGCGGTGTGCCCCAAGCAGGTTCCGCTGGACTTTATCGCGGTGCTAAACCGACAGCTCGGCAAGGCTTTCTTCGCTGGAGTTTAAAACTGCCGCTAGCAGTTAAATAGCCGTTCTTTTGCATGGCTAAGGCGGGCTCGGAGAATAATCTCCGAGCCCGCCTTCCGTATTTCCGGCAACCCCAAAAGGTCTTATTCTGCGAATATTGGATTTGACCCCGATGCTTCTTATCTCCCCAAGAACCCCTAAATATCCTGCGTCCTCGAAAAGTAAAATCGTCCTCTTACAGCAAGGTTATTTCCCGATAAACCCGAAATCCCCTTCTCCGCCCTCGTAAATAATTCCAAGAAATAGCGATCAAGTGTTGCAAATGTTGGGCAGTAGCCTACAAATGCAACATGAAAGCCACGCTACTTCGGTCGGAGAAGGAAGTTAGTTAGCCCCGCCCTCGGACTGAAGGGGAGTGAACCGGTACTTGCCTTTTCCTTTGCCTTTCACTTTGCTGATTAGGGAGGCAGCCAGGAGTTTTCGCAAAAGTTCCGAGGCCGGGGAGGGGGTTATCCCCAATATCTCCGTTACCTGAGAACGCGAGAAAACGCCCTCGTCCCCGAAAGAATCGTAGAGTTTTTGGGCGTGCCGAACCGAGACCGGGCTCAGTCCTGCCCAGTTAATGTCCTGATTTTTAACCCCAATATCCTGTTTTTCGGCTTCATTATCCTGTTTTTTCGGTAGAGTCCCATTGTCGGAGGAAGCAATGTCCTGAGTTTCCGGGAAAACTTCCTGCCCGTCAGACCCAATATCCTGATTCTTTGGCTGACTAACTAAACCGCTGATATGCAGGTGCCGATTCTTCAACTCATTTTCTTCTCCCAGCAGCAAGTTCCGTAAGAACTTAACTAGGTATTCGTTAGTTTCGTGAATCCCGGCAGTTAGGTTTTCGTAGTTGGCGCGCACCATCGCGTTTCGAAAATACCAAGCGTGTTTAGAAAAAAGGGTGTTATCGACAGTGAAACCCAAGGTGCGGAGATACTTGATGAAGAACACGGCAGTAGTGCGGGTGTTTCCCTCATCAAAGAGGTGAATCTGCCACAACCTAGCCACAAAAGAAGCCAGGTGCTCAATGATTTCGGTGGTATTCAGTCCCCGGTAACTAAAAGTGCGTTCTAAAGCTAAATCGTATTCCAGGGTTGCCATCAAATCGGCAGCATTCCCATAGGTAACGGTATCTCCGCTCAGTACCCACTCCTTCTTGGAGATATTGTAGGTACGAACTTTCCCCGCCTGGGGATAGATTCCTGCAAAAAGCCGGCGGTGTATCGCCAGATACTGCGCAGCCGAAAACACGAAACCGTCCTCAGATAATACTTGCGCAACCCGGGTAGCTACCTTATCTGCTTCCTCCGTTCGGTCTAAGCCCCGCTGAGGGTTTTGCTGATAGTAGGAATTAACCAGGCTTTGAGCTTCGTCTAAAGTGATTTCACCTTCGATAGAGCTCCTAGCGGTAGTTATTAGATACGGTGAGGGCTCTAAACCATCGACAGCTTGTAAACCGATACCGGCCTGCCAAGCAGCAATCAGGGCGCGTTGAGACGGAGATCCTTGGCGCACATACTGGGCAAATGGATCCTCTTTAGGTTCTTCGAGTCCGCCTATATCCGTCATAACGCCTCCTGCAGTTAGTGCCATTTTAGCTGAGACGGGCTCCGTCTTACCCATTTAATGTCCTGATTTTCTAGTCTAATATCCTGGTTTTCAGCCCCAATGTCCTGTTTTTTCAGTAAAGTCCCATTATCTGAGTAAGTAATTGTCCGGTTGCTATTCCAAAAGAGTTATGCCAGCTGGGGGCGATATCGTTAGGTCGCGAATCCAGGGTGTGGGTAAAATGGATACATGAGTGAACCGCTGATCCTGGGAATTGAGTCTACCTGCGACGAAACCGGCGTAGCGCTGGTGCGCGGGGGAAAATTATTGGCAGATCGCACTGCCACTTCTATGGATGAGCACGCTCGCTACGGGGGAATCATTCCCGAGATCGCTTCCCGCGCTCACCTAGAATCATTCCTCCCCACTTTGCAGGCTGCCTGTGAAGAATCTGGGGTGGCGTTGAGTGAGGTTGACGCGATTGCCTGTGCGGCTGGCCCGGGCTTGGTGGGCTCGCTAACCGTGGGCATTTCCGCCGCGAAAGCCCTGGCGCTTTCGCTCGATAAACCGCTCTACGGCGTGAACCATGTAATCGGACACCTGGCGGTAGATGCCCTGGTAGAAGGGGAGTTTCATCCACCCTTTATCGGGCTGATCTGCTCGGGAGGTCACTCGAACCTGGTGCTGGTGCGCGACCTCGCCAGCGATATTACCGAACTTGGCGGTACCTTGGATGATGCTGCCGGGGAAGCCTTCGATAAAGTAGGGCGCCTGCTAGGCACCCCCTATCCAGGTGGCCCACATGTCGACCGGCTGGCACAGGCAGGGGATAAGAAAGCTATCCGCTTCCCGCGGGGACTAGCGGCCGGGAAAGACAAGGAACGCCACCGCTACGACTTCTCGTTCTCCGGACTAAAAACTGCGGTTGCCCGTTATATCGAGGGGTTAGAGGCCGCGGGGGAAACTGTTAACCGGGAAAATATTTGCGCTGGTTTTTCCGAGGCCGTAAACGATTCTTTGACCAAGAAAGCGGTGCAGGCTGCTCAAGATTTTGATTGCCGGGAGATCGTAGTGGGTGGCGGTTTTTCCGCGAACTCGCGCCTGCGGGAACTCCTAGCTCAGCGCGCCGAATCTGCAGGGATTACCGTGCGGATTCCTCCGATCCGTTTTTGTACTGATAATGGCGCGCAGATCGCTGCCCTCGGCGAAGTGCTAGTGAAAGCGGGGATGCCGCCCTCGCCGAAAGATTTTGGCCCCGATTCCCAGATGGCGCTTACCCAGATTTATATGGCTCCTAGCCCGGAGGATGCGGAAAAACCGTCGGCTAAAACCAATATTTTCCAAGATAAACAGGTAGATGTAGACAGCATCTATCGGAAGGTGAAAGAAAACATGGCGAAGTCATTTGACCAGATGCGGCCGGGGTTGGAAAAGGCAGCTGACCGGATTAAACCCTTGGTAGAGCAGGGACGCGAATACGCCGAAGAAACGGTGGAGAAGGCGCGTCCCTATGTGGAGCAAGCGGCCGAAAAGGGACGGGAATACGCCGAGCAGGCAGTAGAGAAGTCTCGCCCCTACGTGGAGCAGGCCGCCGAACGCGGGCGCGAATATGCCGAGCAGGCGGTAGAAAAGGGTCGGGAGTACGCCAAGCAAGCACAGCAGCGTCTACAAGAGCGTTCGCAGGCGAAAAAGTCAGATCCGGAGGAACCGTCGGTGACGGTCGAGCCGCCCGATGACGTGGAGCCCCGCCGGTAACCCTATCTACGCCATACCGGGCAGCCAGCAGAATCCTGAAGACTGTTATCCTAAAGTTCCCCCGCGTCTTCCAGCACCAGGCAACGGTGCGCCCCACCTACCCGGGTTAGTGCTACGGTAACGGTTTGCGGAGTCCAGTCCCGCTGCTTTTTGGGCATCACCTTTTTTCGCCAGCTAGCAATATCGAGGGCGACTCCCCGCTTCAATATGTCCAACCGGGTGGCTTGGCGGGAGCGTAGGTAAGAGCTAATCGCCTTGCTTTTTAAAGGCAGGTTTTCCACTATCTGGTAGCAGTGCAGTGCCGGGGCGTCGTCGCCGGTGGGAAGAGTATTTCCAGTCAGGTAAGCGATGCCGGTAGATACTGGCGCTCCGCCCAGGCGTTCGCAAAGGTCAGGTAAGATTCCGGCGCGAATGACCGCCGGATCCGGATCGAAAAGATAATTCCCTAAGCTAGCTGCCTGCCGGATCTGTACATGGCTCTCTGCGGGATTGCGGGCAGTAGCGCAGCGATACTGCGTTAGCTGATCGCCGTGAATGACTAGCGCGGAGCGTCCGGGGCCTTCCGGAGCCAGCTCGGGCGAATAGAGGGCACACTCTACCAGGTCGCCCGCTACGCTCACCCACTGGGCGTGATACCCTGCTGGCAGGTTAGCTAAATCAATGCCGGGTGCCATTTTTACCGCTAGATAGGGCGCGCGCTGTCCCCATTCCAGCACTTTCCCTAAGGGAGGGGACCAGGACGCAGGGGAGAGGACGCGCCCGGTAGCAGCCCGGCGTGCCGGATCTACAAATAGGGCGGGCAAAGTTTTCCGCGCGACAATATTTTCGGCACTTTCACAAGTAACTTGCGCTCCTGGCAGGTGGGCAAGGTTGATCGCCGCGCAGGTCGCGGCCGCCGGGCTAATATCGACTGCCTGAAAATCTGGGCAGGAGCGTGCCAGCTCCCGGGAATCAGCGCCAATCCCGCATCCCAGGTCTATCAGGCTGGTGACTCCGGCGGACGCAAAGCGCTTAGCGCGCTGCCGGGCAACAATTTCCCGGGTCGCCTGTTCGAGGCCATCGCGAGTAAAAAGGCATTTTCTTGCCACCGCGGTTCCCATTTTTTCTTGGGCTTTCTCCCGCAGTTTCCATTGGTTCTGCAAAGACGCAACCAGATTTGCCGGGTAGTGCTGACGCAGGTATTTAGCGATATTTGCAGCCTCTACGGGGTCTGGGGCGGGATGATCTTGTAATAGCTGCCAACCTGTTTGGGTGATAAGTGCTGCTACCATCGGATCTTCAGCCGGCGGGAAATGGGATATTAACTGCCGCAGCTGCGCAAAACTCAGTGGCGTCTCGGCAGTAACCATGGTTTCCTCCCCTCTGACATTTTTAGTTTAGCCGAGCTGGCGGGGTTGTTTTATTGTCACGTCGAGGGGGAAATATCTAGATTCGCCCAGGGCGTAAGCAAAACCTGGCACTCAGCTTGATTGAGTGCCAGAATGGCCTTAAGCTAAATAGTGCATTTGGAGTTGTAAGACTCCAGACTGGCACCGGAAGTCTGGCAACCCGCGACGTCATAGTTCCGGTACTAAAACCGAAAAGTTTTTTGGAAAAAGAAAGGGAGGTCTGCAGTGTCAGTCTCCATTAAGCCGTTAGAAGATCGCGTCGTGATTCAGCAGGCAGAGGCGGAGCAGAAGACCGCTTCGGGTCTGGTTATCCCCGACGCTGCCAAGGAAAAACCGCAGGAAGGCAAAGTAATCGCGGTGGGGCCGGGTCGTGTTGATGACCAGGGTAACCGGGTTCCGATGGACGTTGCCGAGGGCGACAGCGTGATTTACTCCAAGTATGGCGGTACCGAGGTCAAATACGGTGGGGAAGAATACTTGATTCTTTCCGCGCGTGACATTTTGGCTAAGGTTGAGCGCTAGCTACTAGCGCTGGCTGGGCGAGGTAACTCGCCAGCTAACTAGCCGTAAAGCAATCGGCGGGGTCGGGTTTTCCGACCCCGCCTTTTGTGTATCCCCGCGCTGCCTCTGTCCGCGGGCAACGGTGAAAAAAGTCGGGAGCGAGAAAACCTCGCTCCCGACTTTAAAGCTATTTAGTTGTTATTTAGCGGCGCGGTACTACTTTTCTTTCGGCGCTGGCAAAATCACGTCGCGCACCAGTTCCTGCAGATCAGTGTTGGACTTTAGGAACCCGCGTAGCGTACGCACGGTCGGTCCGAAGGTATCGAACTCTTCTTCGCTCATACCGTCGACCTCGTAGGCACGGCGGAAATCTTCCACCTTCATCAAAGTTTCCATGATTTCGTCTGCTACCGGCTCGTCAAAGCGCGGCTCGTACTGGTAATCGGACTCTTGAATCCGCTTGGACCAAGCGAAAGGCGGAGAAATCACAATGTCGCCCCCGACTAGCTCGGTGTACTGCATGGTGTTACGGAAGGCCGCAACTAGCATACGAGAACGCAAGCCCCGTTTTTCGAACTCGGCAACAGCCTTCTTGACGGCCGCGATTCCGCCCCATTCCAGGTGTCCCGGATTTAGAACCAGTTTGTCGCGGTTGGCGCAGATCTTCAGCCAGTCATCGAGACGGCCAACCATCAAGGTCACTACCGGACCCATCTTAGAAACGTCTTTACCTTCAGCTTCGCGCCGTTTCAGGCCGCGCTCAATAGCTTCGCCCGAGCGGATTGCCTGGGGTACGGAGAAGGATACGGTTACGTTCATGGATACGCCGCGGTAGGTGGCGTCCTCGATGGCTTCAATCCCGGTCTTAGTGGCGGGTACTTTCACCACGATGTTGGGAGCCATTTCGGAGAACTCTACTGCCTGGTCGGCTAGAGCCTTGGCGTTGCGGTAGTTTGCCGGATCAGTCTGCACCGAGAGGCGACCGTTGCGACCATTGGAAGCTTCGAATGCCGGTTCTAGCAGCTTGGCAGCTTCAATGGACATGTCTTTAACAGCCTGCCAACCGATTTCAGATTCGGTGGCGGTGGGCATGTTCTCGGCAATCTTTTTGATGCGAGGAGCCCAGATGTCTAGGTGCTTGGAAATAGTGGTGTAAGCGATGGTCGGGTTACAGGTCGCACCTACTCCGCCCCAAGAGATTGACTGGCGCAGTTCTTCCAGATCGGAAGAGTCATTCCACAGCGCGGTCTTCGAATTCTTGGCTGCATCTAGCAGGGGACCGGGGGTCATTTTAATCTCGGTCATTGAGTCTCCTTCGTTCTTCAACGGGCACCGCCCTCGGTGCCGGTTCCCTTCCAGGTTAAGGGGAAAAACCTACAGCGTCAAGACTTTGACAGGACAATAGAGCAAATGGGCTGTGACCTTAATCACTAAAGGCTGATGGTGAAGCGATAGCGAGAGGCGCGGTAAACGTGATCTCCGATTTCAATGGGAACCCCGGACTGGTTGTAAGCAATACGTCGCATGCTCAAAATTGCGGCTCCGCGCGACTCTTGCAGGGTTTCCGCTTCCTCGCTACTGGCTTTACGGGCAGAAATGGTTTGCGAGGCGCTAACCACTTCATGTCCATGGCTGCGCATCGCGTCATACAGTCCACCAGAGCGTAGCTCCTTTTCGCTGGGGGCAACCTCCTGCGGGAGATAGTTAGTCATAATCGCTAGTGGCTCCCCATTAGCCAGGCGTAAGCGCACAACTTTAACAACTGTTTGTCCTTCGCTAAGTCGCAGATCCTCCGCTATCTCTGCCTCGGCTGCGACCTCCTCATAAGAAATAACTTCGGTGGTGGGCTTTTGTCCCGACTCTCGCAAGTCGTCGTAGAGCGAAGACAGTTTCACCTGACGATGAATTTCTTTAGGGGCAACAATGGTTCCTACTGCGCGTTTGCGCACCACCAGGCGTAAGTCGACTAAAGATTGCAGGGCGCGGCGAGCGGTGGGGCGCGATACTCCCAGGCGGGATGCCATCGATAGTTCATCTTCGAGTTTGGCGCCCGGCGGGATAGTGCCGTCCAGGATTAAGTTCTTAATAGGTTCAGAAATCTGGTGATACAGGGGAACGGGCGAAGAATGGTCAAGCTCAATGTCGGTTACGTAGGTTTTGAGCGTTGCCATGGGGGTCTCCTTCTTAAGGTGTTGTTGGGCTACAATAGCGCAGATTGTTACATGGTTCTTACAATAACGCAGAATACACCTAAAATTAATATTTGTGACAACTTTGGTTAGTTGCGTGTAATTGGTTTTGCCGCCGGCAGGGTAGCTAGAGGTCGGATAATTTGTTTTTAAGACTTCCCCTGGCTTCAGAACTTTGCTAGAATGTCATTACAAAGCGTCACAACTTTGTGGTAACCATCGCGAGTGGCGCTGACGAGGTAGTCAACAACGATGTGAAAAAGGGGATCGCTGGTATGAACAGTTTCAAGATGCCGGCCGTAGATGTGCTCACCATCGGGCGCTCGGGGATAGATATTTATCCGTTGCAGACCGGGGTGGGGCTGGAAAAGGTGGAACAGTTCGGAAAATTCTTGGGCGGCAGTCCCATGAACGTCGCGGTAGCAGCCGCGAAGCTGCGTCACTCTTCCGCGATTATCACCGGAGTGGGTAAAGATCCTTTCGGTAAGTTCGTGCGTTCCGAGATGCGTTCTTTGGGGGTGTATGACACCTATGTGGTGGATAATCCCAACTTTGCCACCCCAGTAACGTTTTGCGAGATTTTCCCGCCCGACGATTTCCCCCTCTACTTCTACCGGGAGCCTTCCACCCCTGACCTGGAGTTAACGGAAGCAGATATTCCCGAGGACGCCGTGAAAGACGCCCGGATTTTCTGGATTTCCGTTACCGGCCTCTCGGAAGAACCCTCGCGCAGTGCCCACCACCACGCCCTAGACCTGCGGGATTTGGGAGACAAAGATAAATGGACGATCGCCGACTTAGATTACCGCTCTACTTTCTGGAACGATGAAGAAACCGCTCACCGCGAAGTGGAGCGAATGCTAGAGAAAGTTTCAGTCGCAGTGGGCAATAAAGAAGAATGCCGCATCGCGGTGGGAGAAACCGACCCGGATCGCGCCGCCGACGCCCTCCTGGAGCGAGGAGTAGAAATCGCGGTGGTCAAGCAGGGGCCTTTGGGAACCCTGTGCAAGACCCGGGAAGAGCGGATTGAAGTTCCGGTAACCCCGGTTAAAGTCACTAATGGCCTGGGAGCGGGCGATTCCTTTGGAGGATCGCTGTGTCACGGATTGCTCTCCGGCTGGGAGCTACCGCAGATTATTTCGGCGGCCTCCACCGCCGGGGCGATTGTAAGCTCCCGTCTGGAATGCTCCACGGCGATGCCTTCCGAACCGGAAATCTTAGACATGATCGCCAAGAACCCGCAGTCCGCTCCGATTGTTACTAAGAGGTAAGACGATGGGACAGCTAATCTCAAAACTGGCAGAAATCCGTACCTTTGAACCGGAACGGATAGCGAAAACTCTGGAAAATCGTCCTCGTCCCAGCCTGAAAGAAGCGCTGCAAGGAAAAGACGGTAAACCGGAAAAACTGATGGTCATTGCTTGCGATCACCCGGCACGCGGGGTACTAGCGGCAGGAGATAATCCCTCCGCCATGGCCGATCGGGAAGAGCTGCTGGCGCGCTGCGTGGAAGCGCTCTCGCGACCGGGAGTAAACGGTTTCTTAGGAACCGCCGATATGATTGAGGACTTGGCGCTGCTGGGCGCCCTCGATAATAAAGTGGTTTTCGGATCCATGAACCGCGCCGGACTAGCGGGAGCTACTTTTGGAATGGATGACCGTTTCAACTGCTACGACGCCCAGGGGGTAGAGGATGCCGGTTTGGCCGGGGGCAAAATGCTAACCCGGATCAACTATGCAGATGCGGGCACCGTCTCCACTTTGCAGGCGACAGCCCGCGCCATCGATGAACTGGCAGAGCGGAAACTGATGGCGATGGTCGAGCCGTTTATTTCGGAAGGCTCCGCGGAAAAGGTTAGCAACGTCCTCACCCCGGAAGCTGTTATCAAGTCGATGGCGATTGCGGCTGGGCTGGGACGTACCAGTGCCTATACCTGGCTAAAACTTCCCTGCGTTGCCGAGATGGAACGCGTTATGGAAGCCACTACACTTCCCTCTTTGATCCTAGGGGGAGAAGTATCTAAGGATCCCGATGCCGCCATGCAGTCATGGGGCAAAGCTTTGCGGTTGCCCAATGTCTTAGGGTTGGTCATCGGTCGTTCACTATTATTCCCGGCCAGCGGCGATGTGGCGCAGGCCGTAGACGAGACGGTAGGTTTGCTATGAGTGATAACGAAAATTATTTATTCCGTGACGGTCAGCTAAAAAATGGCCAGTTCGAATTGGATTTAACCCCGGAAAAAGCCGGTTGGGAGTTCTCGGGACTGAAGGTTCTGAATCTGCCGGCGGGAGCCAGCCAAGAGGTCACCTCCGGTAATTCGGAACTGCTGGTTTTACCGCTCGAGGGCGGCTGCACGGTTAAGGTTGGCAGTGAAACTTTCGAAATCAAGGGACGTAAGGATATCTGGAGTGAAATCACCGATTACCTGTACGTACCGATTAACACCACCTTTACGGTGAGCAGTGAAAAGGGCGGGCGGTTCGCGCTGCCCAGTTCGGTAGCCAAGAACGAAAAACCGCTGCGCTACTGCCCCCAGGATGAAGTCATCTCCATGATTCGCGGTAAGGGCGACTGCACCCGGGAAGTCCACAACTACACGATGGGCAATCCGGTAGAGGTCGACCACGTGCTGGTCACCGAAGTGATTACTCCCGGTGGTAACTGGTCTTCCTATCCTCCGCATAAGCACGATGAACATTCCGAAACTGAACGGATTTTGGAAGAAATCTATTACTACCAGGTAAAGCCGGCTGCCAATGGCACTACCGGAATGGCATTGCAGCGGATCTACCCCTCTAAAGGACACACTATTGATGTCTGTGCCGAGGTACATAGCGGGGATGTAGTAGTAATGCCGCACGGTTGGCACGGTCCGTCCGTAGCCGCGCCCGGATACCACCTGTATTATTTGAATGTAATGGCCGGCCCGGCTGAGGACGCCACCTGGCTGGTAACTATTGATCCCGACTATGTCTGGCTCACCGAAGATTGGGGTGGCGGCGAAGCTGACCCCCGTCTGCCCATGACCAACGCCACCATCAAGGAGGACTAAGGATGGCAAAATTTGAGACCGTTCGCCTAACCACTGCCCAGGCGACAATCCGCTTCTTAATCAACCAGTATTCCGAGCGTGATGGCAAAGAATACCGTCTGATTCCCGGAACTTTCGGGATTTTCGGACACGGAAACGTGTGTGGCATCGGTCAGGCGCTGCTGCAAAACGAACTAGATTCCACCCCAGATGGGGGAGTAATGGAATACTACATGCCGCGTAACGAGCAGGGCGCAGTCCATGCGGCCGCGGCTTTCGCTAAAGCCAAGAACCGGCTGCAGACTCTCGCGGTTACCACTTCGATTGGACCGGGTGCCTTGAATATGGTGACTGGTGCGGCGCTGGCCACCACTAACCGGGTGCCGGTATTGCTGCTGCCTTCTGACCAGTTCGCTACCCGCTACCCGGATCCGGTGCTCCAGCAGTTGGAGGATCCGCGTTCTTTGGACGTAACCGTTAACGATGCGTTCCGCTGTGTCTCGCGTTTCTTTGACCGGATTAATCGTCCCGAACAGCTGATGCCGTCCTTGATGAATGCCATGCGGGTACTGACTGATCCGGCCGAAACTGGAGCAGTAGTGCTGGCAATGCCGCAAGACGTACAGGCCGAAGCCTTCGATTGGCCGGTAGAAATGTTTGAAAAGCGGGTTTGGCATGTGCGCCGTCCCGCAGTGTCTGAAACCGAGATGGAGCGGGCGGCAGCGATTATCAAGTCGGCGAAGCGTCCCTTGATTGTTTCCGGTGGCGGCACCATTTATGCGGAAGCCTCCCAAGAGCTACGCGATTTGGCGAGCGCTACCGGGATTCCGGTATCAGATACCCAGGCAGGTAAAGGTGCCATCAACTTTGACCATGAATGCGCCGTCGGGGGCGTGGGCTCTACCGGTGCTAATAGCGCGAACCATCTGGCGGATAAAGCGGATGTGGTGATCGGGGTGGGCACTCGCTACTCGGACTTCACTACTGCTTCCCACACCCAGTTCAAGAACCCGGATGTGCGCTTTGTAAACATCAACGTGAAAGCCTTCGATGCGGCTAAACACGCGGGTGAAATGGTGGTGGCTGACGCCAAGTTGGCGCTGGCTGCTTTGAAAGAGGCACTTGGGGATTACCGGGTTGACGAGGCCTACAGCAAGGAAATCGCCAGCGAGCGTGAGGACTGGTTTGAAAAGACCGCCGAATGCTACGGTGCCCATGATCAAGAGTTGCCGGCGCAAACCGAGGTATTCGGGGCGCTTAACGACATGATGGGCGACAACGATGTGGTGATTAACGCCGCCGGGTCGATGCCGGGTGATTTGCAGTGCCTATGGCAGGCAAAGACCCCGGTACAATACCACGTAGAGTATGCCTTTAGCTGCATGGGATACGAGATCCCGGCGGCTCTGGGAGTCAAGATGGCGTTGCCGGATTCGGAAGTGGTGGCGATTGTCGGTGACGGTACCTACCAGATGTTACCGATGGAACTGGCCACCGTGGTGCAAGAAAACATCAAGGTTATCTATGTTTTGTTGCAAAACTACGGGTTCTCGTCGATTGGTTCGCTTTCGGAGTCTCACGGCTCTCAGCGTTTCGGAACTCGCTACCGGATGGGTGATGGCAATCCCCATAACGAGGACGGAGAGCTGCTGCCAGTAGATATTGCCAAGAACGCGGAATCTTGGGGAATTAAAGTGCTGAAAGTGCACACTATCGAAGAATTCCGGGATGCCTATCGTCAGGCAGAGAAATCTGAACAGGCAGTGATGATTCATATCGAGACTAACCTGTTTGGTCCGAACCCGCCGAACTGTTCTTACTGGGACGTGGCGGTGCCGGAAGTTTCGCGCATTGAATCCACGCAGCAGGCGCGGAAAGAATACGAGGAAGCGCTGGTGGATCAGCGTCACTACTGGAAGCAGTAGCCAATAGTCTCTGGCAAATCTAATAGTGAATGAGTCGGGCTAACGCCCGAAAAGTTCCGGGGCGGGGAAATAAATCCCCGCCCCGGAACTTTTTATTACCAGCTTTTAGCTGTTCGAAGTTATATGCCTCCGCTGGCGTTGGCTAAAAATATCGGACAATTACCTAGGCGAAAGGTTGTGATTTTTCGTCTAGGGTCGCAATCGCTGCTGCCGGCAGGCTCAGGCTGGCGGAAGCCACCAGATCCTTTAGCTGCTGGGGATTACGTGCGGACGCAATCGGGGAGGCCACGCCCTTGGCGCGCAGCCAAGCGAGAGATACTGCAGTGGGGGTAGAACCGAGTTCCTCAGCCACCTTCACCAGGGTATCTACCAGTGCAAAAGATTCAGGGCGATTGTATTCCGATAAGAAATCGCTGCGGTCTTTGCCGGTCAGGTCTTCTGCTTTACGGTATTTTCCAGTGAGGAAACCGGAAGCCAGCGAGAAGTAAGTGAACTCGGCAACCCCGAACTCGCTACAAATAGGCTGGTAGTTTTCTTCAAACTCTTTACGGTAGAGCAAGTTGTATTGATTTTGGATCGCGACCGGTGCTGACAGGTTCTCCTCTTTAGCAACCTGGAACCATTCGCGCATCCGGGCAGGGGAAAAGTTCGACATGGCCACGTAACGGATCTTACCCGCTTTTACTAGCGCATCGAACGCCCTTGCCATCTCGGCGATAGGGGTCTTATTGTCATCGAAATGCGCGTAATACAGATCGATGTAATCGGTCTGTAACCGCTTGAGGGAAGCCTCGCAGGCAGCTTGAATATTTTCGGGGGACAGGCCGGGAAAATCGGGGTGTTGGCTAACCTTAGTAGCGATAACTACCTGGTCACGTGCTTTGCGTTCGCGCAACCATTCGCCAATTACGGTCTCGGATTCTCCGCCTTTTAGCCCTTCGCCCCAGGCAGAATAAACGTCGGCAGTATCAATGAAGTTCCCGCCTGTTTCCCGGTAAGCATCTATTACCGCAAAGGAATCGTCCTTATCGCTAGTCCAACCGAAAGTATTCGCGCCTAAAGCCAGTTCAAAAACTGAAAGTTCCGTGCCCTTAACCTGGTACATTATCTCCTCCAAAAGTAATTGTACTGTCAATTGACATGATACTAGTTTCGAGGCTCAGGCACAGAAACATTGCTGGGGCAATAACCTGGTGGATTTTACTGCTGCTTAACTCTACGTAAATGTATATCCCTATACAATAGGCACGTGAATAGTACTAAGCGCATTTGCCCCGATCTCAGCTTGGTGGTGCCGTGTTATCGGGAAGAAGCGAATCTAATCAACTTGCACGCTGCGGTGGAGGCAGCTTTGGGGCAACACCTCAATTGGGGCCGTTGGCTATTACGCGAGGCTTATTTACTTAGAAATAAGATGCAGTTCTCACAACCATGTCTCCGCGCAAGCAAGCATTTAATTTATTTTCGGGAGTGTCATGGCTAGAAAGATTGACTGGTTGCGAAATCTAGCCACGAAAAGTCCGACCGTAAAAAATATCTCAACGCTTTTATCTGGAACGGTTTTGAGCCAGTTATTGGCGATCGCAACCACGCCAATTATTTCCCGTCTCTATACTCCCGAGCAGATGGGGCTTTACACGCTATTTACCTCGGTAGCAGCAATGTTCGTGGCGATAGCTGGCCTTAGATATGATTTGGCGATAGTGCTCCCAAAGTCGCATGGTAATGCCCGTCTGCTAAGAAATACCGTGACGGTGATAATCGCGGTTTTCAGTGTGATTCTCACTATTCTGTTGATTCCTTTTGGAAGACTGGTGGCAAATTGGCTGGGTAACCCAACTCTAGCGCCTTGGCTGGTATTCGTTGGGATTGCTGTTTTTACGCTTGCACAAGTCAACTCCTTTAGTTATTGGTTCACACGTACCCTCGAATATAAGGCGATTTCTATTAATAAAGTAGAAATGTCAGGGTCTATTGCCGCCCTACAAATCTTTCTTTCACTTGTGCATCTCGGAGGAGTTGCGGGTCTTATTGTTGGCCATATCGGAGGTCAAACAATAGCTGCCGGAACTCTTATGTATAAGGGACGACGGATGGCAGCGGGAGAGAGTGAGCCAACGGTCTCGCGGAGGCAACTTTTGGGTCGCTACAAAAAGATGCCGCTCATAAATGGCCCCAACGCGTTAGTAGATGCGGTACGTCTTAATGGAATCATGATGATGGTAGGTGCGTTTTACTCGGCAAGTTCAGTTGGCCAGTTCGGTCAAGCCTGGCGGTTGATGCAGGCTCCAGTAAGCCTAGTTACGGGAGCGGTTTCCCAAGTTTTTTACCAAAAATTTGCAACCATTAAACCGGGGCAGATGACCGGCTTAGTGAAAACCTCCGTAAAGTTTTCCTTAATGTTTGCGATTTTACCATTCTTTATACTGCTGTTCATCTCACCCTGGCTATTTCCCTGGTTCCTAGGAACCCAGTGGGAGGAATCAGGAATGATTGCCCAAGCCTTGGTTCCCTGGCTGTTTTTGAATGTTGCTACTTCACCCATATCCACCATGTTTTTGGCAGCTGATAGGCAGCTTGATCTTTTTATTTTTGCGGTAGTCTATATGTTCACCGGCTTGGGAACAGTCTACATAGGCTCCTACTTGAACTGGTCACTGGTGGAAACTACTTGGTTACTCTCACTATCGATGGCAATATGCTTGGCCGGAATGATTACCCTAGCTTTACGGGCTGCCCATAAATTCGATTACCGGGCAGCGCAATAACCCCGCCCCGACGTCTGGCAATAAGAACTTCGATTTGTCAGATAAGCGAAGAAATGAGCTGATGTAATATTTACTGACCGCGCGGTCACTTTCGGATAACTAATCCTCTGATTCGGTTGGCCACTTGTGGACTAACCACTGCCCAACCTCCAGTAGTCTCTACGCTAGCATCGCGACGGGCTGCAGAGCTAAGGTAGCTCTGTGTGGGATTTGGAATAGTTTTGTCCAGGGTCATTAACACCGGACCGCTACTAGCATTTGCCGCAGCCGAAGCGGTCATCACATCTGGATAGGCTAATCCATTTGCTATAAATATCTTGGAAGCACTCGGAAAATTGGCGCTAGCAACCTTCGCTGCGGTATCAAACCTATCTGCACCTAGGTATGGTATGGAAGCAATCTGGTTCTTCTGGGTAGCGCGAACTGCAGCTCCCCCTACCGCATGAATTTTTGCTCCCGTGTGTTTGGCTATTTCGGGCGTTATGGCTGTAGGGATAACTTCATCGCTAGTCAGAAGAATGGGAGCGGTTAGACTGCCCGCAAGGGGCGCTGCTACCGCAGCATCGGCATAGGCTATCCCGGAAGCTAATACAATATTGCTAGAAGCGCCGTTAGCTCTAAACAATTGCTGTGCGACAAGCGCGGAAGATTCGTAGCGGTCACTTCCGCCCAAACGGCTGACCGAGATTCCCAGGGCTCTCAGCTGATTTTCTACACCGACACCGAGTACCCCAGAACCCCCGACTAAGGTAACTTTCTTGATACCAGATTTTATTAGATATTGCCTGGTGGAAGCTTCCAAAGTGTTAGGTAATGCGTACAGCAAGGGGCCATTTACCTACTGGCACAGCGGAAGTGCTACGGCTTGATCCGTGTAACCCTGGTAATTGGCTATTACCGCCTGTTTCGGATTTTTGTAGTTTGCCAGAGCGCTACCGGTAGCAACTTTGAACCGGTCGCTGCCTCCATTACGATATACGGATAGTCCAGGGTAGAGACGGTAGGTGGAGGCTTGATTAAAGCCGCCGGTAAATCTGACAACGCCCAGTAACTTATTTTCTGAATCGGGCGGATCAATCGCACGTATTCCGCTCCGAGATAGGTTAATCCCCTCAACCGAATATTGGGTTGCAGATATTTCGAACGGCATCATGTCTATCCGCGCGAAAGCTTTGTTACCGTCAGAAACCAGGGATTGGGCGTTGTTACCCAATCGCTCTTTTGCCATAGTCGCTCCGGAAGTAGGATCTAGGGTGAAGAACCAACCGGTTGATGAACATCCCGCCACAAAGGTTGAATGCTTATACTGAAGCAGCAAGACCCCCGTTAGTTCATGATCCCCGCTAACTGGAATCTGTCTCCAAATTTTCTTGAACTGGTCGCCGGTAGTGTCTATCTTGTAAATCGCTGCGCTGCGTCCGCGCACAGTCGAGTCCGGAAGGGCTTCCCCATAATTTTCGGTAGAAGCGTAGAGCGTGCCGCCCGAGACAGCTAAGGCAACAGCGGTGTCGTCGCCGAAGGGACGGGGAATCGATTTGATTAGGTTGCCCGAAGTCGTGTCAAAAACAGTAATATTTCCACCCATGAAACCGTACGCCGGTCGGGTTGAGACATATAGTCTATGGTTCTGTTTATCTACAGTGATAGCTCGGGGGCGCATTTGAGTTCCCGGTATCTTGCCAAACAACACCGGCTCATCGCTCCCTTTGGGAATCTTATAAATCTGTGCAGAGGGATAAATGGCTAAGTAAAGTGCATCATCAGACTTTGCCCAGGCTTTGATCTCACCTGGTATCCGATGATAAACGGTTTTCCCAGTCTCTAAGTCACTGCTCGAAACTTGCCAATGCCCGAACGAGTAAAGGCGGTTATTCCAGACAGTAGCGCCAAATCCTATTACTTCGTGACTAAGAACCGTGGCGTTCTGAGGGTGAGGCAATTCGGAAATTTTTGCAACGGAGAATTCAGCTGTGCGGTCGGAGCTACTATTAACAGCATTCTTGAGAGATACTAAGGCGCCAGATCCACCGACTGCCTTCAGGTCTGTACCACCGAGAATGTCTATATTCCGGTATTCTTCCCCGGGTAGCGGAGTGCCAAGGGTAATTGGAATGGGGGTGGAGGAATTTAAATCCAGAGAATAAAAAGTTCCCTCAGAACGGGCAGAAAAATAGAGTTTTGAGTTGTGGATTACCATGGCGTCAATAGTTTTGGCTCCGGGAACTTTAACCACTGGTTGTCGTTTTAAAATGAGGGAACCATTTACTGTTACCGGTTTATAAATATATATAGTACCCGAGGGTTCGCTACCTAATACTAGCGATCCATTGCCGGAAACCATAGAGTAGGCGAAAGATTCCGCCTGTATTCTAGGATCGTTGTAGTACCGAATGCCACCATTTTCGTAGATAGCAATTTTTGCAGGTGTTCCCAGCCCCATGACTAACGCATTATTCACCTTAGCCATCGATCTGATGTAATGCTGTGCTGAAAATCGATAGACTTCTTTAACGGTTTTTGAATTTAGATTAACTTCTAGTAGGCGTGCTCCCCTCGGATTATAAGTTCCCATCCACAAAATGCTGGAAGTCTTTTGCGCTGATGCCATTACTATTTCTGGAGCTTCAAGGCTCACAGTCTTTTCTATAGCGCCCGAACGGGAATTGAAAAAAGATAACCTACCTGGCGTGTGGATACCCACAACAATTCTAGAACCTGCTACTTGCAGATCCCAGGCACCTGAGCCTGGCAAGGACACTACTCGGTCAATTCGACTCATATCAGGCGTAATGTGGAGTAGCCGCCCTGGTTGTCCCAATCGGGACGCCACCCATGTCCCATTCGCGTCACTTTTACCGGCAGTCAGAGCGCCAGTTAACAGGGCGTCTGGGTAAACGGTCTCTCTGCCCAAGCCTGAAGGAAGGTCCGTGGAGCGTAGTCCTTGAGGGCTACGCAAGGCTTTATCTGAGATTACCGCTTGGGGAGATTCCGGTGGAGATACCTCTAGGTTAGATAAGGGGCCGCGTTCAGGATCTTGGTTGCTTTCCACGTCTAGCTCTGATGCAGGAAGTGCCGGTGAACTGTCGGTATCTGTGGATGGAGCTGCCACCGCTGGCGGCAAAAAGGCAAATGAGAGGGCGGCTACAATTAGTGGGATAACTTTTAAATGTAATTTCATGTTCATGTCTATACCTGAAGCAGGATTGTCTTTCAGACTAGTAGCGGCAATCTTGGGCTCAAAGCCAAAACTATCTTAAACTATTATAAAATTCTAAGAGCTGGTCGCAAGATTTGCTTAAACTGCGTTTCTCAACCACGAAATTACGAGCGTTCCTACCCATCTCTAACTGACTGTTTTTGTCCAGGGAAAAGAATCTCTCGATCTGTTGAGCGAGTGAATCTGGGTTTTCTCTCTCGGCAGTGAAACCAGTTGTCCCTTCGTCTAGCATTTCGGGTGCCCCTCCGGACCGGTTCACCACTACGGGAGTTCCGCAAGCTTGTGCTTCCAGCGTAACTAATCCTGCCGCTTCTTCCCTACCCTGATATCGCTGGGTGGCGAACACCAACAGATCGGCTGCCTGCAGAGCTTTTTTAACTCCATTCCTGTCGGTATACCCGCGGTAGATGATATGGGGGCTATGTTGCTGGGCGGTGATCACCTCCTGTCTTAGAGGACCGTCTCCTATCACAATCAATTTATGAGGCAGACGGGAGTATAAGCGATTTGAAGCCTGTAGCAAGGTTGGTATTCCTTTGGCAATGCTGAGGGCGCCGATCTGAACGATAGTGGGTAGTTCGTTCTCAATTTGGCGCTTCGGCGGCACGAAATAATCAGTATCAACCCCCAGATAGTGAACGTGAAGTTTGTCAGGATTGAGCCCGCTTTGTATAGCCTTATCTGCCAAGAATTTGCTGACCGGTAAAATTAGCTCCGCATATTGGTTGACAGCGCGATAGTTCTTTTGGTGCCAGCGTTCCTTAAAATTTCTCGGCGAGTGAAGCTGGTTAAAAACGTCCCCACCATGCAGAGTAACTATCAGAGGAATACCAGATTTTCGAGAGGCTTTTACTGAGGGAAGCGCCCAGGTAGCAAAATGATGGTGAATCAAATCGGGATCGAATTTTTGTATCATCCGAGTGAGACGGTTCAATACCAAGGGCTGTAAAAACTCGCGTTGATGAAACGTTAATCTTCCCCCGAGGGAAGGGGCTGCGGAGTGAAATGGAGTCTTTATGGAGAGATCGGTTTTCTTGAGAATAAGACCGAAAAGCTCGGCGTCTACGGAGGGTATTTTCTCGGCGTGCTGAACTACGAAGTAGGTTGGGGGAAGATCGCACGCACCTATGGTGAGTGCAACCCTCAGATTCTTATTGTCCATGTCAAAGCGTTGAGTATGTAATCTCTAGTCTTTCGGGAGTCAAGTTACTTTTCTATATGATCTCCAATAACCATGCGCGGGGTACCTTTCCACAGCTGCGGATCGGTTACCCGGCGACCATCAAATAACAACTTGATTCCGGGTAGATCTTTCGCGCTGATGGTTTTGTATTCGGCGTGGTCAGCTTGCACGATAGCTGCAGCAACTTCTTCACCTAGGTGGTAGGCTTCCCAACCGAAGCCCGCTAGTTCCTCATCGCTAAACATGGGGTCATGAACCAGTACCTTCGCCCCCCGCTTGCGCAAGGAGTCAACGGTAGCGAATACTCCGGAGAACGCGGTTTCTTTAACTGCCCCCCGGTAGGAAGCTCCCAGTACCGCCACCTTGACATCTTTCAAATCGCCCAGCACTTCCTCTACGCGGGAAACTACGTATTCAGGCATCCCGGCGTTATAGGTACGCGCGGTACGAACCACGGAGGCATCGGGATCGGTAGAAAGGTACAGGCGCGGGTAAACCGGAATGCAGTGTCCGCCAACCGCGATCCCGGGGCGGTGAATGTGGGAATATGGTTGCGAGTTGCAGGCATCGATTACTTTTTGCACGTCAATACCGACTTTGTCCGCGTAGACCGCAAATTGATTAGCGAGCCCGATATTAACGTCCCGGTAGGTGGTTTCTGCCAGTTTTGCCATCTCTGCGGCCTCGGCATTGCCCATGTCCCAAACCCCGTTTTCGCGCGGCAGGTCAGGGCGCTCATCAAATTGCAAAACGCTTTCATAGAACTTGATTGCTGCCTGGGTGCCCGCCTCAGTTAGTCCCCCGACCAGCTTGGGGTAGCGGCGCAAATCCTGGAATACCCGCCCGGTTAGTACCCGTTCGGGAGAGAACACCAGGTGGAAGTCTTCGCCCTCTTTCAAACCAGAGATCTCTTCAATCAGCGGCTTCCAGCGGTTCCGCGTAGTACCCACCGGCAGGGTGGTTTCATAGGAAATTAAAGTTCCGGGGGTTAGATGCTCCGCCAAGGAACGAGTGGCTTGATCCATCCACCCGAAATCTGGCTGCCAGGTTTCGTCATTAACAAAGAGCGGAACCACCAAAACGATGGCGTCTGCATCGGGAATAGCATCCGCGTAGTCGGTGGTCGCGCGCAGTTTCCCCGCAGGTACCAGCTCAGAGAGTTTTTCTTGCAGGTGAGCTTCTCCCGGGAAAGGCTCTTTAGCCTGGTTAATTAGGTCAACGGTCTTCTCGTTAACATCTACCCCAATCACATCCTGTCCGCTGGAGGCAAACTGTACCGCCAAAGGCAAACCGATTTTTCCCATTGCCACAACTGTTACGCGCATCAAAGCTCCTTTGATATTACTAACGATTCAATAGATCCTGTCTCTAGTCTACGCGGGAATGAGAAAACAACTAACCCTCTCTCGCTAGTCTTAACGTAAAGAATATTTCTTGATTTGTTAGGTTAATGCCGACTAATTAATGTAGGCTGAATCGTATCTATGATTTGGCGTTAGTAGCTACAGAAAAAAAGATCGAGGGATGGGTTATGACAGTTAGTCACAAAATATTTAGGACTTTAACTTGCTTAACCGCGGGAGCTAGCCTGGCACTAGCAGCGTTGCCTGCTTACGCGGAAGATTCCTTGCCGTCTCCGTTAGCCCAGCAAGAAGCATCTACTGGAAATACGGAGAACACTAATTCTCAGCAGAACGATTCTGCTGTCAGCGGAACTTTGGGTTCCACCCCTTCCACTACAGATAGTGCTCCTTCTGAGGAATCCCAGGCTCCCTCTGCACCCGCATCTGCCAATCGGTCGCCTCAGGTATCGCGTTCTGATGTTTCTCGGTTGGGTGGTAAAGATAGGGTGGAGACTTCTGTTGCC
>NZ_PKHX01000012.1 GCF_002848005.1 Varibaculum cambriense
GCTAAGCTAGGCAACGCTGATGGTACTACGCCCCAACGAGCGCGGGAGAGTAAGAAACCACCACAACCACATTAAACAGGCAGGGTACAGAAACCGAGTTTGGTTTTTGTACCCTGCCTTTATATTTGATTGGGTGAATTATTTATTTGTAGGCAACCACTCTAAAAGCTATCGTTTTGTCCAAGCAGAGCATAGCTGCTCGAAACGAGGTTGAAAATGTGCTAGCTGCCAGTCCCGCGCCTCTGCAGTTTTCAGCAAGTTTTGCAGATCCTTGCCGGGTTCCCAATAGGCCGCTACCCGGCGGATAGCGCTAGGGGAAAGTGCCAACTCTGCCCATATCTGTTTTTCCTGTGCCCAGGTGGATACGTGCTCTTTCAGTAGGCGGTAAAGCTCAGCACGCGCCGGATCGATTTTGTCCCAAGTTGCTAGCGAAGATATTTCATGAAGTTTCCGCGGGGGTTCTCTCCCCGGTAATTGGTCTTTTCCCAGATCGCGTACCTTTTTTATTGCCTGCCACCAGCGCCGGGCATATCGGCGTAGTTGCCGCCGCTTCATAAAGGGACGTCGTGATAACTCTTGGTAGGAACGAGGAGTCTGTAAAACTAAGTCCACCAGGTCGCGGTTAGGTAGCACCCGATGGGGCGCCACGTCCCGCTCACGGGCGATTTCATCGCGTTGGCTATAAAGCTCCCGCAACAACCCCAGTTGGCGCGGAGAGCGGGCTTTGCCAGCGCCTTTCACCTGCCGCCAAGGTTCGGGGTGAGTCTGACGACGATAGTGAGCCAAAGTATAGGAAAATTCTTGTTCTGCCCAAGCCAGACGACCCGCTGCCTCCAAGCGCTCTTTTAAGGCTAGTGCCAGCTCGACCAGGTATTCCACATCCAGGGCAGCATAGTCCAGCCATGATTGCTTGAGAGGACGTAATGACCAGTTTTCCCGAGTATGGTTCTTAGCTAGTTTTACCCCTAATACTTCCTCGGTAACTGCCCCCAGTCCCACGTGTTCATATCCCAATAATTTCGCCGCTATTTGGGTATCAAATAACCGGGGAGCCTGCAGCCCTGCCCACTCCATACACTCTAAATCTTCTTTGGCAGCGTGCAACACCCAGGTACTGTTTTTACAGGCCTCACTGAAATCCGATAGGTCATCAAGTACCAGGGGATCAAGTAGAACCAGGGGAGCGGACTGACCTTTTGCCTGGATTAAATAGGCCTTGTCTAGGTAACGGATTCCGCTGGCGCGCTCAGTATCAAAAGCCACGTACTGGCCGGGATTACTATATTCGCGCAGGTGTTTCCGGTATTGCAGCCGGTCATCGGTCAGGGGAACCGATCCAAGACGGGGACGGTAAAGGGTTTCGCTCATACCAGCTTTACCTGTCCCAGGCGGGATATTCCCGCGCTAACTTCCACCGAATATCCCGACATCATCGCCAAAAGCCGCGAGATGGCCCCCGCGTGGGGTGCCAAGTCATTTCCGAGAGGCGTCCAGGAGGCGCGCAGCTCCATTTCTGCGGATTCAGAGCGTTTTTCTAGCTCCCCAAAACTGGCGGAATGGGAACGGGTAACCGATCCGGCGGCCTGGAAAAAACTAGCTTCTGCCTGGGTTAAGAAATCGGTAAGCCAGGACCAGCAAACCTGGTCAGCTAGCGGTTCGGTAACTAGGTCTACATCCACGTGGGCACCTAGCATCGTTACTAGGCGAAAACGTCCTTGCCATCCCGGTTGTTCCTGGGGATCATAGAGAATCACTAGCCTTCCGGAACCGCCACTGTGGGGGTTGGTCTCTAAGGCTTCGCAATCCATGCGGATAGCGGCCGCGAAAGGCGCAATTCCTTGTGGCGCCGCAATCTCACTGACCGTAACGTGAGAATCATAGGCGGCATCACGCAAGGTGAGCAGAGCATCGGTAAACTCTGCAGGCGTCTTTTGATTCACCATTTCAGCGTAGGCAGGAAACCTGCACTAAAGTCGCTGCCACGCCGATAATCAGCTGACCTAGCTGTAAACATACCGATTTTCCCTGCTTAGAGCACGGTATTTTTTGAACCGGAATCGCCAGTGGAAAAGGGGCGCTCAACCTTAGCGGTAGTTCGCTGCCTTCCGGGTTCAGCGGGCAAGATTTGATAGCATTAAGTGGCGCAAATTTTAGGGAGGCACTGTGGAAGAACATCAGGATATAGCGTTTCAACCGGTTATTCCCGGCACAGATATCGGGGCATACGCTTTAGCACGTTCTTTTCACGAGAAGTGGAAGGTAAAACCGACTCTGCTTACCCTGCAAGTTCTGGGACCAATTATGGCCTCTAGCATTATTGATACTCGTCTAGTTGATCCCCAGACGCTACCTAATCCGGACTCGGAAATGCCGCTTATTGAAGGCTTGATTGCTCTCGGTCCGCAGCTGCAACAAGAATTTCCCGGTAAAACTTTACTGTTGATCGCCAATATGGATTCCAATGTGCGCGATATTATGCGGCGCGAGGAAGAGCTGCGAAAATATTATGCGTTTGCCTTTCCCTCTCTAAAAGTTATCGAAGATACTTCCGATAAAGTGAAGTTTCCACGTCTCGCTTCCGAACATGGCTTGAATGTTCCCAAAACTTTGGAAATTGATTTTTCCGGTTCTCTAGACGGCGAGTTAGCCAAACTTGAGCAAGTAGGCGAGCCTTTTCCTTGGATTATTAAACCAGCTACTAGTGCCGGTTATGAACGCCTTAAATGGCCGGGCAAAGCCAAGGTTTATACGGTTTCCAATAAACAGGAAGCTCAAAACTTGCTAGCTGATCTTTATCAGCACACTCATGAAAATCCGCATGCCCGCCGTTTCGTGCTGCAACCTCGAGTAGAGGGCAACGATAGTTTTAATCTCTCGGTGACCGCCTACGTTGATCGAAATGCCCGGGTAACTATGCTGGGATCAGCACAGGTTTTGCTAGAGGATCACTCTCCCACTGCCCTCGGGAACCCGGTGGCGATGATTACCGAGCCCTACCCGCGCCTATATGAGCAGGTAAGTAGCTTCCTAAAGGGAGTGGGCTGGCACGGCTTCGCCAACTTTGATTTTAAAGTAGATTCCCGTACCGGAATTGCCTATTGCTTCGAAGTTAATCCCCGCATCGGACGGAACTCTTACTACAACACCGCTGCCGGAATGAATCCCATGCGGTTCTTTGTCGAGGACGTCGTGGAGGGGAAAGCGGTTTCCCCACAACGTTTAGGAAAGCGGGTCTACTATTCGATTCTGCCGAAACGTTTAGTGCTGCGGTATGTAGATAAACAGATGGGTAAGAAAATTAAGGCTCTTTACCGCCTAAAGAAAAATCATGATCCTTTGTTCTACCCGGCGGATTTCGGTTTTAGTATACGTGGCCTGAAGCGCTTTGCCTACGTGATGATTGCCCGGGAAAACCACTGGCGCAAGTACCATCGCAACTACCCGGTAGCTAAGTTCCGGGAAGGGGAAACCCGCTCCCTCGATACTGCTGCCTTAACCCAGCCCTAGCCCCGTATGCCACTGCCGGCCGCAGTAATAAGGAACCCAGGAGAGCCTCAAGCGCTAGGGACTAGCAGTGCGCTAAGCAACTACTAGCAGGGTGTCTTCACCTAGGATTTTCGCGGGTGGATTCTCCAATTTTCCGTTAGTGAACGATAAATAGTTACCTGACGGCAGCTGCGCGACTATCTCGCTGATGTTAACGGGCTTGCGATGTAAATTCACTATTACCTGAGCATGCTCTGTCTTTAATACCAGTAGCCGGTTCTGGCGCTCCAAAGAAATAAAATCAGCAAACACGCCCTCGCGACGCAGCGCGATCAAGTGTCGATACCAGGCGAGCATCTTTTTATGCTCGACCTCAGAAAGCTCCTGCCAGAGCAGCTTGGAGTTAAGGAAAGTAGAAAGAGCTTGAGGGGAAGGAACTTCCACTTCGCCATCATAAATTTTCTCCCAATCATGGGAGGCGAACTCTCGTTTTCTACCCTCATCTACGGCTTTGCCAATTCCCTCATCTGCATAGTCGGTGAAGAATTGGAAACGAGAACGGCTACCCCATTCTTCCCCTTGGAAAAGCATCGGCGTAAACGGAGAGGCTAAAATTAAAGCCGCTTGACCAGCTAAGAGTCCGGGAGAAAGTTTCTCGCTAGGTCGATCCCCTAAAGCGCGGTTACCCACCTGGTCGTGGTTGGAAGCAAACCCAAAGAAACGGTTTCGTTCCATATCTGCCGGCACTGGAGCCCCCCAGTTCTTCCCGCGGAAACTAGAGTAAGTGCCGTTATGGTAAAAGACCTGCGAATAAATCTTGCTTAGCGCCGCGGGATCGGCAAAATCTTCGTAGTAGCCTTGGGTTTCGCCGGTAAAAGCTACATGAATGCCGTGGTGGATATCGTCATCCCATTGGCCATCCATACCGTATCCGCCCTCATCAACCGCGGTGACCATGCGGGCATCGTTCAGGTCAGATTCGGCCACCAAAGTAAGCGGCCTGCCTAACTCTTCCGAAAGGTTATGAACTTCTTGGGAAAGCTCCGCTAAAAGATGCAGCTCAGAATCATCTTGGATTTCATGGACTGCATCTAGGCGCAGGCCATCAAAGCCGTAGTCAGCCAGTAAAGCCACAGCCGCCCCAATTAAGAAATCCCGTACCGGGTCGCTATCGGGGCCATCAAGGTTGTAACCATCACCCCAGGGAGTTTCGTGGCGGCTAGAAAAATAAGGAGCAAACTGACTTAAATAGTTTCCGGAAGAACCCAAATGATTCAAGACCAGATCTTGGGCAACTGCGATTCCCAGGTTGTGTGCCTCATCGATAAAAGCCACCAAATCTTCCGGGGTGCCGTAGGGATTGAAGAGGGCGTAAAGGCCAACCCCGTCATAGCCCCAACCGCGCTGGCCAGGGAAAACCGCGATCGGCATCAGTTCGATGACCTCGACTCCTAAATCAGCGAGATAGGGAAGTTGTTCTATGGCTGCCCGCAAGGTTCCTTGGGCGGTGAAAGTTCCGATATGCAGCTCGTACCAGACCTTACCCAAAAGTTTTCCATCGGGTTGCCAACTCGAGCTGTGTTTAATACCGGCAATATCGGCAGTCTTCACCCACAGTTCACTGCCGGGAATATAGGTGCGCGCCCGGGGATCAGGGAAGGGGCCATTTCCGTCTACTTCAAAGGCATAGGTAGTCCCGTTGGGTAGCGGACGCGGAGCGAGCCACCAGGAACCATATTGCACCATCGCGGTCTTTCGCGGCTTCTCTGGTGATCCTACCAGCAGGTTTACCTGTTTCTTATCCGGTGCCCACAACGGTACTCGTCCACATCCGGCTTTCAATTCCCAGGGAGGCAAGCCTTCAAAATCTAGATCCGAAGGGTTCAAATCCATCTATTCCACCCGCTCCAGTATCCGCGCTCCCCGCTTAAATAGCAGCTCTTCCAAGCTTTGCATTCCTCCGGGGAAAACTTCATTCGAACAAATATCTTTCCAGGATCCTTCCGGGAGCACCACGGTATGCTCGGGTCGGAAATCCCCTTGATATCGGGAGAGCACCCCGGAAAGACGACGGGCAAGAGTGACAACTTGGGGGCCCGCTTCTTCGGTTCCCCGCGCAAAAGCTACTGCGTAACCGGTAGAGAGGGCGAGTGCCTCATAGGAGGCGGTAGCAGAAACGAAACACTCTTGCCGGCGCCGGCGTAGCCGCAAAATTGACGCCGTAAGGTTGAGCTTCAAGTCATCTAGGGTTGGCTCTGCCGTATGATCTAATCCTTCGTGATCTAGATGAGAAAGTCTTTGCGCCGGGGCATTGAAATCGACCGGACGGCGATTATCGGGATCCACCAATGACGTTTGGGTGATTTCTGAGCCTTGATAAACGTCGGCTACTCCCGGCATGGTTAGTTGCAAAGCCTTATTGGCTACGATGGTGTAGCGGATAGCTTGCCCGGTTTCGCGGTGCCAACGAGAAACGATTTCGGCTACCTGGGGGTCGCAAATTATCTGGTCAGCATAATCAAGGAGCTCCTTTTCGCGGGTCTCATCCGGGGCAGTCCAGGTAGTCCAGGTTTTTTGTTCCCTAATTGCTTTTACTAAATATTGGCGCAGCCGCTCCGAAGAGATCGGCCCTTTATCATCCCAAGTGCCGATGAGGGTTTGCCACAGCATGTTTTCGCTGCGGCCATCCAGATCATTGGGGCGGTAAGGTTGAGTGGCATCTCGCAGGTCGGAAACAATTTGTGCCCAAAGAGTTGGGTATTGGCTGATAATGGCCAGGCGCATCCGCACGTCCTCGCAACGTTTGGTGTCGTGCGTAGAGTTAGTGGTCATGGTGGCTGGCCAGTTAGTTTGAATATCGCGAGCAAATAAATGAAGATTATCGGAAGAAATCCCGAAAGCTTGCGGGTTAGACCCCACTTCATTTAGACACAGCAGGTGAGTCCAGCGGTAGAAGGTGGTGTCTTCGACTCCCTTAGCCATGACTGCTCCGCAGACCTGTTGAAAACGTACCAAGAATTCTTGCCGATCCGGGTCGCTTACTTTCAGGGCAGCAGAACCAGTTTCATCCCCAAGTACCAGGGCAATTACCACCGCCATGGTGTCAGCATGTTCGGGATTTAGATAGCGTAGTGCTCGCCCCGCTGCTGCCTGTACGATTTCTCTTGAGAGTGCGGGGGCAGGATTGCCTACCGTCACATAGGCGCGGTAGCAAGGCATTTCAATAATCAGTTCCCGCAAACAATCAACCAGGGAGCGGAAGGTGTAATCCCGCAAACGGAAATCATTTTGACAGATTTTCCATATTAGCTGCCCAATACGGCGTACTTCCGCTGCCAGGGAGGTATCAATAATCTGGGCTTTGGCTTCGCGTTGCATTTGCGGATAGGACGAGGGCGAATCTCCCGTCAAAGTCTGCATTAGGGTTCCCAGCGGCAAAGATGCGCGAGGGTCGACCTGTAGGGCGGTTAGCCGCCAAGAAGTGTCGTAACCGGTAGTGCCGGCAATAGGCCAGTCACTAGGTAAGCGTTCAGCGTCCTCGAGAATCTTTTCTGCCGCGATCCAAGCGCCCCCGGTGGCCTCAGATAGCCAGTGGAAATAGCCGGCCGGGTCGGCTAATCCGTCGGGGTGATCAACCCGGAAAGCATCGATATAGCCGGCGTTGAACAGTTCCAGGAGTAAGGCGTGGGTAGAGTCAAATACGTCGCGTTCTTCTACCCGCAGTGCCGCTAGGGTGTCGACGTCGAAGAATCTACGATAGTTAAGCTCTTCATCAGCTACTTTCCAATGCGCTAAGCGGTAGTGTTGCCGTTCTACCAGTACTTCTAATGGTAGAGATTCAGTGCCCTCCGTCACCGGGAAGTAGTGGTCATAGTAGCGCAAAATCCACTGCTCGCCGCGTTCAGGTTCGGTAGGAATTACCATTTGCTCTAGCTTGAGCTCTTGGTCAGCTAATACTTGCCCGATCCGTTTTCCCAGGATCGGCATCAGAATCGGTTGATCAATGTCGATGTCGAACCAGTGCGCATAGGGGGATTCTTTCCCCCTCTTCAGCACCGACCACATCGGACGGTTAATCCATACCGGAGTCGGTACCGCCATATGGTTGGGTACCAGGTCGACTACCAGTCCCAATCCTTCCTGGTGGGCGGCATCGGCCAGTTCTTCAAACTGGGCGCGCCCGCCCAGTTCTTTGGAAATATGTTTATGGTCAACTACGTCGTAGCCGTGCATGGAGCCGGGAACCGCTTGCAAAATAGGGGAGAGGAATAGATCCGTGATTCCCAGGTTTCGCCAGTATCCCAAGTGCTCGCGCGCATCTTTGAAAGTAAAATCTTTACTCAGTTGCAAACGGTAAGTGCTGGTAGGGGTGTGTTTCCCCTTTGTGGGCAGATGGGGATGCTGACTGGTCATCTTGGTTCTCCTTATTCCTCCGCTATTTCGCGGATCAATACCACTACTGAGCGGTCTAGCAGCTCGAGGCAGTCATTAGTTCCGTATTCGATTTCTTCTTCGGCATCTTTACCGGGAACGTCTTCCATAGTGGAGATCGCGATTTTCCAGCCGGAACCGTGCCCTTCCGGTATCTGGAAAGTGCAGGGCTCCGGGTCGGCATTGAAAAGCAATAAGAAAGAATCGTCAATAATCCGTTTACCGCGCGCGTCGGGCTCCCGAATGGCCTCACCATTTAAGAAAATCATCAGGGAGCGCGCTTCTTCATTGTTCCAGGCTTCTTCGGTCATCTTTTGCCCATTGGGAGCAAACCAGTTGATCTCGCCGAGATCGGATTGCCCGCCACGTGAGGGAGCCCCGGCAAAGAAACGGCGGCGATGGAATACCGGATGATCATTTCGGAACTTAATCAGGTGTTTGGTGAACTCTAGGAGTTTGAGTCGGTAGTCATCTTCTTCCGCGTCCTCGAAGGACCAATCCATCCAAGAGAGTTCATTATCTTGACAGTAGGTGTTGTTGTTTCCTTTTTGGGTGCGGGCTACTTCGTCTCCCATGAGCAGCATCGGTACCCCTTGGGAGAGGAATAGGGTAGTTAGGAAGTTCCGGTGTTGACGTGCCCGCAGTTTATGTATTTGCGGGTCATCGGTGGGGCCTTCCACTCCGCAGTTCCAGGAACGGTTATGGGATTCCCCGTCGCCTCCGCCCTCGCCGTTAGCCTCGTTATGTTTCTCGTTATAGGAAACCAGGTCGTGCATAGTGAAGCCGTCGTGGGCGGTTACAAAGTTGATAGACGCATTCGGGCGGCGTCCACTTTGTTCATATAAATCGGCGCTGCCACAGAAGCGGGAGGCGAACTCGGGTAGCGTGGCGTAGTTGCCGCGCCAAAAGTCGCGAACCGTGTCGCGGTATTTTCCGTTCCATTCGCTCCACATAGAGGGGAAGCCGCCTACCTGGTAGCCGCCATCTCCTACGTCCCAAGGTTCGGCGATTAGTTTTAGCTGGGAAAGCACCGGATCTTGATGGATAATATCGAAAAATGCCGAGAGTTTGTCCACATCGTGCAGTTCGCGCGCCAGGGTAGAGGCCAGGTCGAAACGGAAACCATCTACGTGCATCTCGATTGCCCAGTAGCGCAGGGAATCCATAATCAGTTGCAGCACTGCTGGCGAACGCATCAGTAGCGAGTTTCCGGTTCCGGTGGTGTCGAAATAGTGTTCTTTATCGTCCTCTACCAGGCGATAGTAGGAGGCGTTATCTAGCCCCTTGAAAGACAAGGTGGGCCCCATATGGTTGCCTTCGGCGGTGTGGTTATAGACCACGTCCAGGATTACTTCGATCCCCGCCTGGTGGAGGTTTTTCACCATTTGCTTGAACTCTTGGACTTGCCCATCAACTGCGTCTTGAGAGCGGTACTGGGCGTGGGGAGCAAAAAACCCGATGGTGTTATATCCCCAATAGTTTGATAGGCCACGTTCTTGCAAGGTGGAGTCATTAACGAACTGGTGTACGGGCATCAGTTCGAGGGCGTTTACCCCTAAATTTTTCAGATATTCGATAGTCACCGGGTTGGCGATCCCCGCATAGGTGCCGCGTTCTTTTTCCGGAATCTGTTCATTAAGCTTGGTGAAGCCTTTTACGTGCGCCTCGTAAATGACGAGTTTATGTAGGTCGTGTCCGGGTGGGCGGTCATTTCCCCAATCAAAATAGGGCGTAGTTACCACCGAAACCGCCATATCAGGAAGGGAGTCGTCATGGTTAGCTTGGCTGGGATCGTTCCAGTCATAGGAATATAGCGACTGTTTAGCTCCCACGGTGCCATCGGTGGCTTTTGCGTAAGGGTCGAGGAGGAACTTATTGATATCGCAGCGGTGTCCTTGTTCTGGATCGTAGGGGCCTTCTACTCGAAAACCATAACGCTGCTCATCACGCAGTCCCGGAATATAGCAATGCCACACGTGGTGGTCTACTTCGCGCATTTCTATGCGTTCTTCGCTGCCATCCTCTGCGATTAAACAAAGATAAACTTTGGTTGCTACCTCGCTAAATACCGCAAAGTTTACCCCAGCTCCGTCATAGGTTGCACCGAGTGGATACGGTTTCCCTGGCCAAATTTCCATACATCTAGCCTGTCACAAAATGCGCCATTTAGCACTTACTTGCCGGTGATCAGTAAAGATTGGCGGGAGCACACTTGTTTTTAGGTCGGGAAATAGGAATCTCGCTACTTAGGTAAACTGGAAGCGCATAATTTGGGAGGGATCACGAAAATACATGATCCCTCCCAAATAGTTATGTCGTTATCTGTTCTGACTATCCTTGTTGACGGCGTCTAACTGCCAGGCCGCTCCCAACTAGGAAAGTTGCTAATAGGGATAACCAGCCGGCGGTACTTCCGGTCTTAGTAAGACGCCCCCATTAGTGCCGATTCCACCTCCGCGTGGAGCGGCATTGCCTTGGACAAGTAATTTGCCTGCGGAGGAAGCGTTTGCTTTAGCTTGCTCTGAGGTGACAGCTTGGAATCCTTGATCGTTAATACTCGTGTATTTCAAGGGCATCGGTTTCGGACGCTCTTTTTCCGGCTTGTTCAAGGACGCTGGGTCGAAACGGTGGTCGCGATTATCAAAGTAATAATTTACGCGTCCGCCCCCGAGCATATAGTCCGATACTCAGATGGGAGCCGCTCCCGTTGAGCCGAGATTGGTATGGGCCAGGTCGTTACCGAAATTATCGGCCGTATTATCGAAAAGAGCGCCACCGTTGTGCATGCGCAGCTCTACTGACCCGGTGGGGCAGGACCAGATACCGCCACCCATCGACTCGATACCGTTTTGGTAGGTTGCTTTATTCTTGGTCACCACTACGTCATGCAAATGCAAATTGAAAGATATCGAGGCGACGTAAATGCCGCCGCCTTGATCATGGGAGGTATTGTTGAGAATCTGGCCTTTATTGATTTCTACCTGGTTGGAAACTACGTTCACTCCGCCACCGGTACGGAAAGCTTCATTATTAGAAATGGTGCCACCATTGAAAATAAAGGCGCCGGGGGAGAGCTTACCCCATTCTTGTTTAGTCATTCCCGATTGTTTTCCGGTTCCGGGAATCTCCTTATAGGTGCGGTCTGCTCCCCAAGCATACAGGTCGAGGGTGCCGATCCCACCCCCATTGCCAGTGGTGTAGTTGGAATTGATCAGGCCGCCGTTCATGGTGATTACCGTATTGCCGAATGCCAGTGCGCCTCCTCCGGAGAAGTAGGCATCATTGTTATGGATTTTTCCGCCGTTAATGGTTACCGAGCCGCCTTGGTAAACGCCAATCCCACCTACTTCGCCGTAGGCTCCATGTTTATATTCGGTTTCGCCGTAACTGACTTCGCCGTCATTCATAACAAATTGGGCACCCTCGGATATCGCTATATTTGCCGCGGCTGTCGAAATAGAATTTTCCGCCTTTCTCGTTATTTCCCAAGGTTAAGGAAGCGTCCTTTTTGATTTGTACCATGACTCCGGTGAAACCGTCCTCGCGTACCAGACCACCGGCAGAGGAGTCTGCTCCCCAAGGAGCGATCCCGTTTACGAGTTCAATATCGGCGCCCTTGGGGATAACTACCGTAGAGGTGATCAGGGTGTCGAGCATCCCGCTTATCACAATCCGGGTGGGGGTGGTGCCGGCGTCCTTGATCAATTGCCGCAGCGCGGCCTCATCGCAACTGGTGCCGCATTCCACTACGGTGCGGCCGGCAGCTTGCGCGGAGGTGGAGGTTATCTTTCTGTTTGTGGAAAAATTAATCCTCTGCAAGCAATACTTTAGCTCCGCTTTCCGCTAGCTCAGCTCGTTGCTTGGGGGTTACTTTCTGGTCGACAACAATGTAGTCAAATTCGTCTAGCTCGGTGGTGACTTGAAAAGCGCTGCGGGAAAATTTTTGATGGTCCGCAAGCAAAACTTTTATCTTTGCTGCCGCAAACATTGCCCGTTTGAAATCGACAACATAATCGATGGGGTTATAGGTGGCGCGCACACTGATAGCGGCGTCAGAAGTAAAACAGATATCTGCTTTCAGGTGTTTCAATATATCGGTTGCCAGGGAACCGTAAAAAGCATTAGCCCAGTTAACGTATCTGCCGCCGATAAGGATTTCTTGCACCCCCTCCAGCTCCTTGACTTTCTCAAATACGGTTAAAGAGTTACTGATAATTGCCAGAGGCACCACCTGATCTAGCATTTCTACTATTGGTAGGGCAGTAGAGGAATCATCTAGGAGTACCGCATCTCCGGGTTTTATTAGTTTCGAGGCCTCACGACAAATAGCCTCCTTTTCGCTCACTGATTGCGCCGATCGCAGTTCCGGGGGCATTTCCGAGGTCGAGGTAGGGTAGGGGCGTAATTGGCCATTGGTACGTAGCACAGTACGCATTTCTTCTAAAGCTTGTACATCGCGATAGACGGTTACGGGCGAAACCGCTAGCTCCTTGGCGGCATCTGTAATGTTGATTGTTCCCTGGTCAGTGACTATTTCCAGTAACTTTTGACGGCGCTGATTCGGTTTAAGTTTTTCAGCTGGGGACATTTTTTCTCACTTCCTAAACCCGCGAAAACCTCGACTTAAGCTATTTTAAAGATTTTTACGGCGATCGTTAACAAAAATATTTTCACATTGTTTGCAAAATTATATGAAAACATGATAAATTTTATCATAGTTGAGAGCAATGGGGCGCAACAAACTGCAGAAAACAAAGGAGATTTCTATGTCGGAAATTGTTATTGGTGTTGATGGAGGTACTACCGCGGTTAAAGCGGTAGCCTTTGACCTTACCGGTAAAATCAAGGCTCTTCACCACGAGTCGGTGCCGGTACAATATGGTGCAAACGGCCAAGCCGAACAGGATATGAACCAAATTTGGAATGCCGTGGCTACCTGTTTACGTGAAGTCGCCCAGCTAACTAAGGGCGACAAAGTGGTGGCCATAGGCCTAACTGGTCAAGGTGACGGTATTTGGTTAATCGATAAGGAAGGAAACCCGGTACGGCCGGCAGCTAACTGGCTGGATGGTCGCGCAGTTGACCGGGTTGAAAAATGGAAAGCAGACGGCAAAGCCCAAAAAATCCTAGAGGTAACCGGGACCACCGTATTTGGGGGGCTATTCCCGGTTCTCTACGATGAACTGCGGGAAACCGAGCCAGAAGTAATTGCGGAAGCCGCCACCCACCTGAACTGTAAGGACTGGATCCGTTTCAAACTAACCGGGGAACGACTAACCGACTATACGGAAGCCTCCCGATCCTTTTTCAATATCTTCACTGGTGATGGTTTTGACAAGCAGCTAGCCAAAGATCTAGGTATCGAGGATGCTTTAACTCTCTTGCCGGAGATTCGCCATCCTGCCGGTCCGTCCTCGCCACTGAGTGCCCAGGCAGCCAAAGAGACCGGGATCCCCGAAGGCACCCCGGTGGGAGTAGGAATGATTGACGTGGCGGTTACCGCTATGGGGCTGGGAGCTGTCAATAATGGCGATAGCTATTTGATTCTCGGCACTACCGGTTTCGTGGGTACCCTGCTTCCCAGCGGAAAAGAGCGTCACTCTGACTTATCGATGGTACTTGCTACCGGAAACGATAAACAGGTTTTAGAGTTTATGGCGCCGATGACCGGGACCCCGAACCTGGACTGGATTCGCATGGTGCTACGTCTAGACGAACTGGATTGGAACGAAATTGAAACCCGAGCCCGGCGCTCGCCAGCCGGATCTGAGGGGGTTATTTACTTACCCTATGCCTCGCCAGGAGGAGAGCGTGCGCCCTTTGCTGATGTGAATGCGTCAGCTTCCTGGCAAGGACTTTCGCTGACTACCAAGAAGCGGGATATTCTTCGTTCCGTTTATGAGGGAGTGTCCTTCACTTTGGCAGAATGCGTTGAAGCTTTGGAGATCGATGGTGACCTGATTGTTTCTGGCGGAGGTTTCCGCTCTGATTTGGTCTGTGAGATTCTAGCTAACACCACCGGTAAGCGGGTTTTGAGGCAAGATACTCCGGAAGCGGGTGCGCGAGGGGCAGCGGTCTTGGCGCTGGTTTCCGCGGGTCGCTTTGACTCAGTTGAGCAGGCGGGACAAGCTTTGGGAACTAAGATGGAAACCTTCGAAGCGGATCCCAGCGAACAGGCCAAATACGAAAAAATCCATGACGTATTTAAAGAAACCCGGGATGCCTCGCAATCGGTGTGGAAGCAGCTTCGGGCTTTGCGTTCTCTAAGTAATGAAAATAACCAGTAGATCCAGTGCGGAAGGTAATAATGAAAGTTCTTTTAGCTGGTGACCAGTTCGTCACCAACCAGGTTTTAGAGGAAGCCCTCACGCAGAAGTTACCGCAGGTAAAGATAGCGAAGATTTCTTCCTCATGGCCGGTACCTCCTTTTCAGGATGTGGCAGAGGTAAAAGAGGCGTTAGGGGATGAGGATGAGCTTATCGCTGCTCTAAAAGGTTGCGAAGTGGCTTTTTCCCACACTTTTCCTTTTACCGAAAAAGTTATTTCTGCTAGCCCGGATCTAAGGCTAATCACTATTTGTCGCGGTGGCCCGGTAAACGTCAATATCGAAGCCGCTACCCGCCACGGAGTCATGGTGTCTTATACCCCAGGTAGAAACGCCATAGCCACCAGTGAACACACTGTGGGCATGATTTATGCGGCTTTACGACAGATTCCGCAGCGGCACCTGGAGTTAGTCAACGGTAAATGGCGTTCAGATTACTACAAGTTTGAAAACGTAGGACCGGAGTTGGCTTGTTCCACTGTGGGACTGGTTGGCTACGGTGCGGTCGGAAAACTGGTAGCTAAAACCCTTTTGGCTACTGGCGCCAAAATCGTGGTTTATGATCCTTGGGCAGATACCGCTGATGCGCCTGAGGAACTAGAGTTTGTTGATTCTCCCGCGCAGCTATTTGAAGTCAGCAACATCGTATCTATCCACGCGCGGGCGACTGCCGATAACCACCATATGGTGGATGCAAAAATGTTGGCACTGATGCCGGAGGGGGGAATAATTGTCAACTGTGCTCGGGGATCGCTGGTCGATTACGATGCAGTTTGCGATGCCCTGGACAGCAATCATCTCTATGCGGCTGCTTTCGATGCGCTCCCCTTAGAACCGTTACCGCTGGATCATCGGTTATTGAAAACTGAGCGGGTAACCCTTACTCCTCACCTAGGAGGAGCTTCGCAGGATTCTGCGCGTTTAGCTGCCCGGATTGGAACCGAAGATATTTTTAGATTCAGTGAGCAAAAAGCGCCGCTGCATTTGTCCAACCCCGAAGTATTAGCGCAAAAGAAAAAGTCGTAGGAGTTTAGAAAATGTTAATGGAAAAAGAACGTCAAGAAATTGTTGACACCTGCCTATTTATGCAGCGCGAGAAACTGATTGTTTCCACTGCCGGAAACGTTTCTATCCGAAAAGGCGATTTAGTGGCGATCTCCCCCTCGGGAGTGCCTTATGAATCAATGACTGCAGAAGATGTGGTGGTTTATAACCTAGATAATGAGCATGTAGATGGGGACTTAAAACCCTCCACCGAATTGCCCTTGCACCTGAGTGTTTACCACTCCACCGCTGCGCAAGCGATAACGCATAATCATGCCCCCGCCTCTACTGCGTTGTCGTTGGTAGTGGAGGAGATTCCTCCTTCGCACTACTATTCGGCAATGTTTGGGGGAGTAATCAGGGTTGCGCCCTATGCAGAGTTCGGTACCCCGGAGTTGGCGCAGAACGTAACTGATGCGCTTAAAGATCGCAAAGGTGCGTTGATGTCTAATCATGGCGCCATCACGATCGGGGAAACAGTTAAAAAAGCAGTTAACCTGCTACCAGTTTTGGAATATATCTGCGAAATCCAGTTGCGGGCGATGGCCACCGGTGCCCCCATTAAGCTGCTAAGTCAGGCTCAAATGGATGATGCCCTGGGAGCCATGGCCACTTATGGGGTGCAGCCCCGTAAAAAATAGTAAAACTGTTTGGTGATAAATAGCAAAGTTGCCGCCAGCGGGTTTTGATAAACTCGCCGGCGGCAACGAACTTCCGTAAGTGGATTACTGTTGCTTTACCATTATGTGCTCCTGTTGCAGCTACCAACAGCTGAACTCTCAGTTTTCTGCTAGATACAGAAGTTAAGTGGATGCTCCTGCTTACTATGCTTTGCGCTTGGCTATAGCTGCTGGAGTTAAGGGCACTGTTTAGAGGATGCTCTCTCCCGGGTTTTTTCATTTGCTCGAGCGGGTAAACGCGGAAATTTTAGCGGCGATGCACCGGAGCATCTGACCGTCATAGAGTAGGGGCGATGCATTTTTCACAGCGAGTCAGCCTTTCTGAGCCCAACGCCATCACCTTGGCGGCGGGGAAACGGCGCGCCCAGGGACAGAAACTGGTAAATATTTCTGACTCGAATCCCACTCGGCATGGGTTGGGGGAGTCTGGCAGTCCCTACCAGGCAGATCCGTGCGGCCAGCGTGAAGCTCGCCGCGCCCTCGCCGATTTTCTTTCCCAGAGGGACGGTCGCAGCGTGAATCCCGATAATCTGTATCTGCTCAGTTCCACTTCCCAAGGCTACAGCTGGCTAATGAAACTGCTTTGCGATCCTGGTGAGGCGCTGCTGGCGCCAACGCCAGGATATCCGCTGATAGAGGCCTTAGCTAACTTAGAAAATGTGCAGGTGGCCTCCTATAGTTTTGCTTGGCTAGGACGAAAATGGGAACTAGATCCGCTCTCCCTGCCAGCTGTTGGTGTTTCCCCGCGTCCGCGAGCCCTAGCAGTCATTAATCCGGGTAACCCCACCGGCGCCTATTTAGATAGGGGAGAGCGCAAGCTCTTAATGGATTACTGTGGATACCATAATCTGCCCCTGATAGCCGATGAAGTGTTTTATGATTTCCCCTTGGCTGCGGCTCCGGAATCTCGAGCCCGCCTGGCCGGTTGCCCCGAAATTCTCACTTTCGCCCTCGACGGGTTATCAAAGAATCTGTGCGCCCCCGGGTTTAAGGTTGCTTGGCTGGAGGTGTCGGGGCCGGAGGGGCTAGTGGAGGAGGCGAAAGCCCGTTTAGATATCATCGCGGATGCGTTCTTGCCCTTTAGTGATATTTTGGCCGCGCACCTGCCTGGTTTCTTGGAGAAAATCCCCTCGCAGTTGGAGGAAACTCGCGGGCGGTGCGCCGATAATCACGCCACGTTGCAAGACCTAGTGGGGGAGGATCCGGCCAGCCCGGTTACGGTGATGGCCCCGCAAGGAGGCTGGAACGTGCTCGTGCGTTTTCCCTCCCATATCGACGAGGACGAGCTGGTGGAAAAACTCTTAAACGACTATGGGATTTATTGCCAGCCCGGCTACTTTTTTGATGTGCCCTTCGCTGGCACTATCAGCCTGTCCCTGCTGCTAGAGCCAGATTCATTCCGCGAAAACACCGCCAAAGTGTTGCGTACCATCACCGCCTTGATCTAGGGGAGTAGCCGGTTTGTCGTCCTCTTCCAAGCGAGTGAGGTGGGTTAAAATTGAAGCTACCCGAGCTCATATTAGATAGCTACTACATTTCCTAGTTCGCTTGTCTAACTCTTCCTAGTGTAATAGGGTGAAGATGTGAAGCGGAGCGCAGCCTTAAAAAAGTTAAAGCAAGCAGCTAGGCAAGCGGGAAAAAATTTCTCGATTGTGGAGCGTACCCGCCATACTAATGTCACCATTGGTGATACGACTAGCCGGATTGGGCGGCACAGCGAAATTGATGATGTGACAGCAAAGAAGTTTTTCAATCAATTTGCAATCGAATTAGGAAAAGACTGGTGGAGAAAATGAAAACCTATGACGTTCAAGCTACAAGAGGGCGTAACCGCGATGTGTGGGTGCTAGAAGCCCCGGAACTACGGTGTATATCGCAGGTTCGCTCTCTGGCAAATGCGGAAAAAGAAATGTGCGAAATGATGGCAGAGGCGGCGAATCTGACTGTTGATGAGATTAAAATAAATCTACAAATCCAGCTAGATGAAGACATCGCCCAACTCCTAGAGGGCTTTAAGCTCGCTAAAGAGGCTAAAGAGGATGCGGTCATCAATTTGCAGACCCAATCCCATCGAACGGCGAGCGAATTGCTGGCTAAAGGCTTCACTCAAAAGGACGCGGCCACCTTAATGGGACTCTCTAATCAGCGCGTTTCTCAGCTAGTTGCTTAAGGGGTCGCGTTCGAGATGCTACTGCCAATCGACACTTCACCTACTGCGAGCTATATTGCCGAATTGGCGAATAAACCGTAAAACTGCTTTTGTATATAGGGGTTTACGGTTGTTGTTTACACTCATATACTTTAACTGTGAAGCGCAGGGATTTACTCAAACGACTAGACAAAATAGCCAAAACAAAGGGGCTAGAGCTAGTCACTAGTGAAGGAGGAAATCATACGCGCGTCAGTATCGGGAAATGGACAAGCGTTATTCCTCGGCACCGGGAAGTAAATGAGATGCTGGCTAAGGCAATAATCAGGAACGCAGAAAGGGGAGCGGAATGAATATCGAGGCACAGGCTATCCGTGACGGTAAATGGTGGATTGCTTTTTTTGAGATCGATGGTCGCCAACATGGTACCCAGGCAAAAAGCTTGAAACGCCTGGAATATATGGTTAAAGACGCGGCCGCCCTCCTGACTGAGAAAAGTCCCGATAGTTTTAACGTGACTATTCGCTTAAAAGATTCCCGCCTCGCAGGGCTGGTTGCCGGCTATTCTGCTGCTAGTGCGGCAGAGGCGGCGGCTAGCAAAGAGCTTGCTTCCGCTTCTCGGGAAGCGGTTAGCGTGATGCGCGGGAAAAATTTGTCTATGGAGGATATCGGAACTCTCCTGGGGATAACCAAAGGTAGGGTATCTCAATTAGCAAAAGCTTGACCCGGGGAAACTGCAAGTAGTTACCGACAGTAGCATTTGACTTTTACAAAAGTAGTAGAGCCTGGTTAGCAAGTTTTCAGAGCTGGAATCACAATGGCGTCAATCAGGTTTACCAAGCTTCTAGCGTCGGCTTCACCGCGGGTGAGAATTTCCCCCATGAGGAGCACCAGAGGGAAGCGGATGTAGGTTTCATTAAGTACGCCCTCGGGTAAGCGTCCTGCCGCAACTTCCTGCTGGTAGAGCTGTTCGATTAACCTCAAGCCGGGGTGAGTGGTGGCGGAAGTAAAAATAGCTCTTGTCTCGGGGGTTAATTCACTCATTAACGCGATAATATTTGCCACGCCGACCGCTTGAGCACGCGCAGCTAAGGTACGCGCCGCTGTGTGTAACCCGGCTTCCAAACCTTGGTCGGTGGGAATCTGAGAGATCAGCGGTTTTGCGACATCGAATAACGCGAAAATCACCATATGCGCGCGGCTAGGGAAACGGCGATAAAGTACCGGTTTGCTGGTACCCGCCCGGCGCGCCACCCCCTCGAAAGTGACGCCCTGATAGCCACCTTCAGAAAACTCTGCCAGCACTGCTTCTGCGATCGCCTGTCGCAGCTCTTCGGTGCTGCGACGCGGTCGGCGTTCCTTCATTGGGGTCATATTTTTATTATAACTTAGTTTAGATACGCCCCGTATCTAAATAGGGGTATAATGATGCTCAGAAATCAACTTTTTGTGACTAAACGATGACCTGGAGGCAATAGCGGTGAGCACAGCGGTATCAATAAATTCCGTTTCCATGCGCTACGGCAAAAAACAAGCATTACGCGAGGTTAGCCTGAATATACCGGAAGCGAGTATTTTCGCGCTAATCGGCCCCTCGGGATGCGGGAAAACCACCTTAGTGAAAATCCTGATGGGGCTGCTCAAGCCCGTCGCGGGCAGTGTAAATATCTTTGGTGAGGGCGCGCCAAATGGCGTCAGCGCCAGGCAAACTGGCTATATGGCTCAGGCGGCCGCCCTATATCCGCTACTTACAGGAAGGGAGAATCTCGAGTTTTTTGGCAAACTCTATGGGCTGCGTGGCCTGGAATTAAAAGAGCGCATAGGTGCTATGGCGCAGCTGGTGCGCCTGAACGAAGATTTAGATACCCAGACGCAAAACTATTCCGGAGGAATGCTGCAACGGCTGTCGCTTGCTGTCGCCCTCTTGCATAACCCGCGCCTACTGGTACTAGACGAACCCACGGTGGGAATTGATCCTCTGCTTCGCAGCGAAATCTGGAAGGAGCTACGTTCCCTGGCTACCGCGGGAATTACCGTGCTAATCACCACCCATGTGATGGATGAAGCCGAAAAATGCGATCAGCTTGCCATGATGCGCGATGGGCAGGTGCTGGCCATCGGAAGTGCCTCAGAACTTATTAAGCGCGCGGGTACCAGTACCTTTGAGCAAGCATTCATAAAGTTTGCATCCGGTGAAGGCACTTTGAGCAGCCCAGATACTAGCCGCCAGGAGGCCGTGAAATGAACGCTTTTACCCTCGCCCAGCGGGTACTGTCTGGACTGCGCCACGACCGCCGCACCATGGCGCTAGTACTGATTGCCCCACTGCTGATACTGGGACTGCTGTACTTGATTCTGACCGGTGCCGGATCTACCTGCACGGTAGCGGTAGGGAACGGGTCGCAAAGCTTTGTGAAAACCCTGGAAAATAGCGACAAAGTAGATATTGCCGTCACCAATTTGAAGGGTGAAGATTGGAAGGAGCCAGCAGCGGATGCTCCCGCCGCTACTAATACCGAGTTACGTGCTGCCGTCACCGAAGAGGGCGCCCTCGCCGCGGTTAATGTAGGTAGTGACCTGTCGAAAATAGATATTTACCTAGACGGCACTTCCGCTGCAGATGCGGCAAAAGTACGGGCAGCGATCGCCTCCGCCTTACAAGAGGAGAACCAAAAAGCTATTAAGACCCGGCTTTCCGCCTTGCCTATCCAACTGCCTTCCAGTGCGATTGGTAGCCCGGAAGTCAACACTAACTATGTTTACGGGCAGGAGGACGCTAGCATTTTCGATTCCTACGGAGCGGCGCTGGTCGGGCTGATCGTGTTTTTCCTGGTGTTCCTGATTGCCGGGATTAATTTTCTAACCGAACGTACTTCCGGCACTTTGGAGCGAATGCTTGCCACCCCCATTAAACGCTGGGAGATTGTAGCTGGCTACACGCTGGGCTTTTCCCTGTTGGCGCTAATCCAGACGGTGCTGGTTACCCTGTTTGTTATTTACGTAATCGGTATGAAAGTAGTGGGCAGCATCTGGCTGGTGCTGCTGATCAATGCCCTTACTGCTCTGTGTGCACTCACCATGGGGATTCTTATTTCGAACTTGGCGTCCAGTGAATTTCAGATGGTGCAATTTATCCCCATAGTGGTAATTCCCCAGATTTTCTTATGCGGTATCTTCTCCCTGAGCCCGGTGTGGGAAGCAATCGGTCATGTCGTGCCGCTGTACTACACGGCGAACGCACTGCAAGGGGTAATTATTCGGGGTAGCGGAATCAGCGATATTTGGCTGCCCATCCTGGTGCTGTCGGGATTTTCCCTGGTGTTTATCTCGGCCAATATCGCGGTATTGCGTCGCAGGCGAGCTTGGTGAAACCCGAAATCCAGTGGGGTGTACCTTATACAGAAGAGGGCTCCCAAAGCTGCAAGATAGCTACCGAGAATCATAAAGCTCTATGCTCCGATATCAATTACCGCAGTTCTGGGGTTCTTATAAATCTAGTTCATAAAGTAAACGCAACTACCTTAAATCTGATGAAAGAGTTGCGGAAGATATCTTCCGACTTAGATTCCCGCCTACTATCTTTACAAATATGGCAAACAGATCCGCATCGGGATCTAATATGAATGCCAGGGTTGAAAGGAGGGAGTCACCGACGGCTCTAGTGATGAAGGCTCGCGATTCGCGTGCCTCTGTCAATCAGGACGGCAGGGGATTACCCTGTCAATGGTTTACAGATTGACATGGAATTTGCCACGTCGTGGCAAAAGAAAGCCCTAGGCTGACAGTAGATCGTTATGGAACTTCCTCCTTTCAACCCCATAGTGAAACCAGCAAAAGTCGCGCCTGCGCAGATTAACTCGCTTAGGCATCTTTTGCGTTTGCATAACCTAGAGAATCCAGAAGAATCGATTCTGTATCCGTCTGCGCATGTAGCGATCAGCAGCCACAATACGGCAGAAATTTGGCTCGATCACGAGAAAACTACACCGCTGCGTAAAGTACCCTTGTACTACAAGTATCGCAGTGTCCCTAAGCATTCTGGTGGCAGGCGGATATTGTCGGAACCAAGCTCCAGTTTGAAAAGTTTACAGCGATGGATACTGCGGCATTGCTTCACCGACGATATGGTTTCCCCTGCCGCCTATGCGTATCGCCCGGGACGTTCAATTCAAGATTGCGCAGCCGTACATACAGGCGCTAAATGGCTCATCAAGTTCGACCTCAAAGATTTCTTTGGAGGAATTTCCGAGGCTCGGGTATATGAACTCTTTAGAGCGATTGGGTATAAAGAGCTTGTCGCGTTTGAGTTAGCGCGTCTGACAACTTTTCTGCCGGATAAGAATATAAGACGCAATATTCAGGCGCTATATAACGAAAAGTTCGAAATAACCCCGGCGGCACGCAACTACACGAAGCTTGAAATATCAATAGATACCAGCGATGGTCCCTACCCGAGGTATCGAGACAACGCGGGAAAGATCATTCGCGGCGTGCTTCCGCAAGGAGCCCCCACATCCGGAATTATCGCCAATATCTGTGCTGGAGAACTCGATGAAGAGCTTGCGTCTTTAGCGCTGTCCAACGGTTTAAGATATTCGCGGTACTGTGATGACTTGTTTTTCTCCCCGCGGCCTGACCAGGAACATTTTGATCGCAGTTTTGCAGGTTTAATGATCCGTGACGTCAATCGAGCCGTACTAAAACAGGGTTTTCGGTTAAACCAAGGCAAAACTAGGGTAGTGCCGCCTGGGTCTAAGAAGCTGATTTTGGGTCTGCAAGTGGATGACCGTGTTCGTCTGGATACCGCATTCAAGAAAAATATTGACTACCACATACGCGGAATTGCTAGATTTGGGCTTCAGCAACACGTGGCGCACTCCAAAGGTAACCCGCCCCCAGTGTTGAGTTTCCTAAATCATCTGCAAGGATTAATCGCTTTTGCAAAAGGAATCGAGTATTGGTACGGGGAAATACGGGAAACCAATTTGAAAAGGGCTTTGTCGATTGGTGAAGTAACGCGATAAGTCCCGTAAAAATCCTACTGACGCGGGCTGAGCGCGAAGTAACGGCACCAGTGTAGATTCATAAATTTAGGGTTACAGTATCCATAATTTTATGATTATAGGTGCACTATTTTTACTACTATAGATGCCATAATTTAAGGACTATGTTGCATTGCGCCTGGTAGATTAGCTTTTACTTAATTAACTTATTGAGAAAAACTTCCAGCGTCTTTCAAGCGGAAATACCAAGTAGTAAAGGGGTAGCGCGGCATCTGCTGTTGCTTTTTCTGTGGTGTGCTCTCTTTGGATAGCGTCTCGGATACGGTGTGCAATCCAAAGATTAGGAATATTGTTGTTCATATGGATAGCGCGCGCGAACAAGCCGAAGAAGAAAACATCCAAACCGACACTCTGCTACGAATCTGCCAAGTCTTAGACTGCCAGATCGGTGACATCGTCAAAATCATCCCCGTAGAAGAAGTTTAAAGGAGCCCGCCCATGTATCAAATTGACGTCAAGAAGCAAGTCGACCACGTATTCAGCATCGCCAACTCGCTGCGCGGCACATATCAAGCCGACAAATACAAAGACGTCATCATACCGATGACCATCATCCGCAGACTCGAATGCGCCCTAGAAGAAACGAAAGATGCTGTCTGTATAGCCTACGAGCAAGACAACTCCACACCCGACGCGATCTTAAAGCAGGTCAGCCGATACCCGTTCTACAATACAAGCCGCTACACCCTCGAGAAACTACTCGCAGAACCTGCGCAGCTTCACCGTAACCTGAAGACTTATCTGGAGGCATTCTCGCCGAACATCCGCATGATCCTCGACAAGGAAGAAGGACTCGACTTCTTCAGCCAAATCGACAAAATGCACAAAGGCTCGCGCCTGACCGGTGTCGTCAGGAAATTCGCTGAGCTTGACCTTGCCCCCGAACGCATCAATAACGTGGCCATGGGCTACATGTTCGAAGAAATCATCCGACGGTTTTCTGAAAACGTGGAGGCCGGTGACCACTACACACCACGCGAAGTCGTCCGCCTCCTCGTGCGCCTTGGGTTAGCTGAGGGCAGTGAGGACCTGTTCGAGCCAGGCAAAAATATCAACGTCGCTGACGTGGCGTGCGGAACAGGTGGCATGCTTTCTGTGGCTAAGGAAGAACTCGCCGACATGGCTCCACAGGCCTCGGTGTACCTGTACGGGCAAGAGATTAACCCGGAATCTCATGCCATATGCCTGGCTGACATGCTGATCAAGAACCAGCGAGCGAACAGTATCCGGCTCGCTGACACCATGAAAGAGGATTGTTTCCCCGGCGAGTACATGCGGTTGCAGTTCGTGAACCCACCCTTCGGGCAACCGTGGGGCGGCAAAGATGCCGCTACCGGTGTGGAGAAAGCCGTGAAGGCCGAGCACGCCAAGCCCACCTCGCTGAGCAGGTTCCCCGCTGGACTCCCTGCCTCGGGTGATATGCAGCTGCTGTTTATGCAACACATCGTGTACAAGATGGAAAAAGACGCGGGCAGAGCCTGCGTCATCTCCAACGGCAGCCCACTGTTCTCCGGCGGGACCGCATCAGGTGAATCGCAAGTACGCAGATGGCTACTCGAAAACGACCTGATCGAAGCTATCATCAGCTTACCCGGCTCCCTGTTCTACAACACCGACATCTCGATCTACGTGTGGGTGCTGTCGAACAACAAGCGGCCCGACCGTAAAGGCAAGATCCAGCTCATCGACGCCACCGAGATGTGGACCCCGATGCGCCGCTCTCTCGGCAAGAAACGCCGCTATATCTCCGACAGTCAAATCAACGACATCGTCTCGATCTACACGGACTTCGCGGATACGGAGAACTGCAAGATTGTTTCCACAGACGAATTCATCTACCACGAGTACGCCGTCTACCAGCCGCTACAACGTAACTACCGAATAACCGAGGAAAGGATTGCTGCGCTGGCCGAAGGTAAGTTTTCTGATACTATGCACAACCCGTCCAAGCTTGAAGAGCTGCGCTTGATCGATCCAGCTGACCGGAACACGAAACAAAACAAAACCCTCGCCGCCCTCGAAATGGCCGAGCCCGTATTCGAACAAATGCTCACCATATTGCGAGAGAACATCACTGATCAGACCTGGCAAGACTCGAAAGAATTCATCAAGCACTTGCGAGTGGTCCTGGCAGACCTGCCAGACCACCGGGTCAAACAGACTGCAGCTCAGACGAAGACGATGCTGGATAAGATCGCCGACCGGCTTTCTGAGATCGATAAGACCGCGCCCATCCAATACGGCCGCAATGGCAAGGTCGTCCTCGACCCGGCAACCAAGGACACCGAAATCGTCACGCTCACCGAGGGTATCGAAGACTATATGGAACGCGAGGTCCTCCCATACGTGCCTGACGCAATCTGGGTTGATGAGGAAACGGATAAAGCAGTCAAGACCGGGGCAGAGATTCCGTTCACTCGCTATTTCTACCAGTACGAGCAACCCGAATCCTCGGACGTGCTCATGGACCGCTTCTTTGGGCTCGAAGAAGAACTCGCCGACATCCTTGGAGCACTGCGATGAGTACTGGGACGATGAGAAATAGCGGCATTGAGTGGATCGGAGATGTGCCCGCGCATTGGGAGTTCAAACGCCTCAAATACGCATCGACGCTTGCAGGAAGAATTGGATGGCAAGGTCTTACCTCCGAAGAGTATCGGACCGAAGGTGTTCACCTCGTTACTGGAACTGATTTCAAGGAAGGGAGAATCGACTGGGACAACTGTGTCAGAGTCTCTAAAGCACGATGGGCTGAAGCAACACAAGTGCAACTTCAAGAAGGAGACCTACTAATCACTAAAGACGGCACAGTTGGCAAGGTTGCCATTTGTAGAAACATGCCGAATAAAGCTTCGCTAAACAGTGGTGTAATGGTAATTCGGCAAAAGGTGCCCATGTCGACCCGCTTTCTCTACTGGGTTCTGCAGTCTCCTGTATTTGGGGGATGGTTCAGTGATGTGAACGCGGGAGCCTCGACGATCTCGCATCTCTATCAAGCTGACTTCTACAACTTTGGTTTCTATATGCCTCCCACAGCGCGAGAACAAGAACAAGTTGCAGCTGTGCTCGATGTCGAAACCGCAAAAATCGACCATGCCATCGATCTATTACGTCAACAGTTAGAAACGCTGGAGCAGCTAAAGAAGTCGATCATTCATGAGGCTGTAGCGAAGGGGCTAGACCCCGCAGCATCAATGAAGTCCAGCGGAGTGGAATGGATTGGTGACATCCCAGAACACTGGGAGGCGAAAAAGCTCAAGTTCATTGCGAGCTTTGGAAGCGGCACAACTCCTGACTCAGGCGATTACTCTTACTATGACAATGGGGAAATCCCGTGGATTCAGTCCGGTGACCTCTATAGAAAAGCGCGAATCACTAGAACCGAGAAAAACGTAACAGCTAAAGCGATTCGCGAATTGTCCGCACTAACAGTTTATCGAGCGCCTTTCGTGGTCGTAGCGATGTACGGTGCATCTGTTGGGAATACGTCACTATCCGAAATTGACGCCTGTTTGAATCAGGCTTGCTGCTATATTCGTGGCAATCGCCGCATGAGAAACGAGTATTTGCTCTATGCGATAAGTTCAGCGAGATCGGATTTGATAAGCAAGGCTCAAGGCGGAACCCAGCCCAATATTAGTCAAATCATTTTAAAGAATCAGGTCTTACCCATCCCGCCGATAAGTGAACAAAATGAGATTATTCTATACTTGCTCGCGAAATGCTCTTCTCTTGATCGCGCAGCGAAATTGAAACAAAACCAAATGGAGATTCTCGTGAATCAAAGAAAATCCTTGATATTTGAGTATGTGACGGGTAAGCAGCGAGTGAGTGAGGTGGCATGATGGCTGTAGGTAATCCAATTGATGAAAAAGCGTTCCAGCGGCTCATTATTGACGAGCTGGTAGCGACTCACGAATACATCGAGCGTCCGCGTCGCGTGTTTGATCCGGTGTGGGCGATTGATGAGGAGCTTTTGTTTGCGTTTCTGGAGCGCACGCAGGGTGACAAGCTTGAGTTGTTACGTGCCGCATATAACGGTGGGGCCGATGCCACCATTCGTAACAAGATCATGCACAAGATTGGCTCCGATGGGCTAATACGTTCGATCTGGAACGGCGTGGACTTCGATGGTGGCATCCAGCTTGACCTGGTGTATCCGCGCCCGTCAGCCGGGTTCGACGCGAGGTCGCGAGAGCTGTTCGACGCGAACCAGCTGTCGATCATGGAAGAGGTCTACCACAAGGACGGTGAGCGCATTGACCTTGTGATCTTCCTCAACGGCCTCGCGTTGTTCACCGTCGAACTCAAGTGCAACACCTCAGCCTCGGGTGACTATCGGAACGCTATCGCGCAGTACCAAACCGAGCGGGACTCTACGACTCGGCTGTTATCTCCTAAGATTGGGGCGCTCGCACATTTCGCGATGGACACCAACGAGGTCTACGTGTGCGCTGAGCTGAAGGGACGCGAATCGTTCTTCTTGCCGTTCAACCAGGGTCAGCCCGCTGGCGAAGACCCGCATAACGTGACCGGCGGCAACCCTCACAATCCGCAGGGCGTCAACACGTCCTACATGTGGGAGCAGATCTGGACGAAAGCAACCATCTTCGATCTGCTGTACGACTTCATCTACATCGAGACGAAGCGGGATAAGCACGGTCGCAAGGTTGGTGAACATCCGATCTTCCCACGCTACCAGCAGCTGCGCGCAGTGCGTGCAGTCTCTAGCGACATGCTGCGTAGCCCTCTGCTGTTGAACTACTTGATCGAACACTCTGCTGGTTCTGGCAAGACGAAGACAATCTCGTGGCTAGCTCACAAGCTCGCAAGCCTGTACAAACCGGGCACTGACGAGTTGCTCTACGACAAGGTCATTATCGCCACCGACCGTAAAGTCGTTGACAAGCAGCTCCAGGATGCGGTTACGGACATGGCGAAAGATTCCGGCATCATTCGGGTAATGGATAAGAACAAGACCTCCTCTGATCTTGCCAAAGCACTCGGTCTCGATCCAACGAGACGTAAGAGCAGCTACCGGATCATTGCCACCACGCTCCAGAAATTCCTTTACTTGTCTGCTGGAGAGCTCGCCGGTTCGGGTAAACGCTTTGTGGTGATTATCGACGAAGCGCACGGATCGACGAGCGGCAAGAATATGGCCTCCGTCAATGCCGCACTGGCAAGCGGAGATGCCCCGGATTCGTCTCTTGATGAGCTCGCCCAGTTCATATCCCAGGGGATGCGTTCATCGGCGCGCCAGTCCAACATTTCCATGGTTGGATTCACCGCGACCCCCACCGGGCGAACGTTGCAGCAGTTCGGCAAGCTCGATGAGCAAGGCCACTATGAAGCGTTCGACCTGTATTGCATGCGCCAAGCTATCGACGAGGGCTTCATCCTAGATGTCACTGCGAACTACACCACCTATGACGCGTTCTGCAAGATCGTTAAGGCAGTCGGCGACGATCCCGAATTGGAAAGCAAAGCGGCCAAACGCAAACTCACTCACATGATCTCCACTTCGGAGGAAAACATCACCAACAAGCTGCAGGTGATGATCGAACACTTCACTTCGGTGGTTGCTCCCACGCTTCACGACAAAGCGAAGGCGATGATTGTGACCGCCGGTCGAGAGCAGGCGGCGAGGTACTTCCTTGCCTACCAGAAGATGAGAGCCGCTGACATGCCCCGTCTCGACAAGCACCAAGCGCTGGTGGCTTTCACCGGCGAAGTGGACGTCGACGGGAAAACGTGGAGCGAGGCAGGGCTAAACGGCTTCAGCGACGATCTCACCGCCGAAGAATTCGACACCGATAACTACCGGCTGCTTATCGTTGCGGACAAGTATCAGACCGGATTTGATCAACCCAAGCTGTGTGCGATGTACGTCGACAAGACACTGCGGGGTGTCACAGCGGTTCAAACGCTCTCTCGACTCAATCGCATCGTTTACGATAAGCGCACTTTCATCCTGGACTTCACCAACGACTTCGAGGACATTCAAAGCGCGTTCGCTCCCTACTATGAGACGACGACGCTCACTGATCCGTTGACGATCAGCGACGTGCGGGAAACTTATCGACGGCTGATGGAACTGCAGATTTTAGACATCGATGATGTCGAGGAATACAACGAGCTCCTCGCCAAAGAGCAGCTCACGCACCGCGACAAGCAGCGGATGTGGTCGTTGATCGACGCGGCGGCTCGCATAGTGGGGGACATGGAAGAGGAGGAAGCTGACGAGGCACGGCGCGTAATTCGCAACTTCATCAAGCAATACACGTTCTTGCTGCAGGTCATGCCCTTCGAGGACAAGGCCATGCATATGGACTACAACTTTTGCACCAGCCTCATGCGAGCCATCGATGCAGGCCATGGAGGCGGCCTTGACTTCGACCTCACAGACAAGGTCACAATCGAGGACTTCAGGGTAGAAAAGAGCGATGAACACGAGGGTAAGCAGCTGGTCGCTGAACCTGAAGTCAAAATCGCCAAGGGTACCGGCAGTGGCCTAACCGAAACCCAGCTAGAAAAGCTCTCTAAGATCATCCAGGATTGGAACGCCCGCTACGGCACAACCTTCGATACCGACATCGCAGCAGGGTCACTCGTTGCTCTCCAAGCAACCTTAGCGAAAGACCCGAAGGTACAGCAGAGCGCGAGAGTCAACAGTAAGAACAGCTTCCGGCACACTGTTGAGGAGCAAACCCAAGGTGCCCTCATCGCTGGATACTCCCAGAACACCGAGTGGCACAAGTTCCTGCTCAACCAGGAAGAAGCCCGAAAGGAGCTCGTCCAGGCTTTCTCCGACGACATCTTCGACGCTTTGAAGGAGAAAATCCGAGAGAAGTAGGGAACAATAACGCGCGCGAAAACCGCCCTGGTTCACCATCGTTGGGGCGTCGTAGCAAGCCATCCCATCGCGGTGACCAGTGGCGTTCTGTGAGCAGATGACAGGCGGTTGCGCATCGAGAAACCCCCTAGTCAGAAGCGGGTTTTGGGTTATTGCGCATGTCTGGGTGCCACGAAACCTTGTATCCATCGTGACCGGTTGTGCGAGTCAGCCTGTGGAACTGTAAACCGTTTAGCGTCAGCGAGACTTTTTAGCGTCTCCGCCCAAGCACGCACCCACTAGCTGAAATCAGCCTCAGGCACGTCGTCTCGATGACCCTAGCAGAGGCAAGTAAGCGAGTGAGCGAAAGCTAGAAACTTGCACTGCCAAGCCAAACCGCCCCTCCGCGCAACATAAAAATAGGACGCTCACTTTGTATCAAAATGAGCGCCCTAATGGTGCTGGTAATCCCTGACGGGATTACGCACTATTTCGTCGTCCTTACTAATGAAAAAGCCCGAAGGTTTTTTCACCGTTCGGACTTCTCATGGTTACTTTCACTCTCATTTTGATACAACGCGATTTTTGGGTGCAAAGCGGGCGGTTTGGGTACAGTCTTCGAATGGATTCTTGCGAGACCGAAACAAATACTCTAGAACTTTCAAAAGTTGTTTATTGAGCTAGATAATGCTGAACAAAATTTTGAAAGTCCGCTTCGCTCAAAACTTCACCTTCTGTCCCTACCGGAAACAACTCCCAACGGGTCTTATCCGTACGAGAGACGGTACGTTCTGACTATGAGAAGAGAAACGATAGTAGGCAATAGCAAGGTTGTTATCGTTCTGGACGAATTTCTTCGCCACCTGTAAGGTCACCCCCTCAGTATGTTCCTTCAACCATTCATGAATGATTGCGGCAATGGAGGTCTCTCATTGTACTTTTGGTTAATATACTATAATATTATATTCAAATTATGGGAGCTGTTTTCTACCTTTTCAATTCAGATTTTTCTATGCTTGGAAGAATCTATGCTTAGAGAGGGAATGGCTCTGGCAGAAGGAGGAAATTGTATGGGTGAAAGCGTCTCATCATCAACCGCATACCCCGAGGGTCCAGAACTTCTCGATGGGCTCTATGTCGTCAATGGGTATCTACAGGATGCCAGCAAAAAGCTCAACCAGTACTGGGAGCTGGAGCGTAAGTTTCGAGGCGAGGTTGTACCAAAGCTCATAGAGACGAATACCCTCAGTGCTAAATCCCAGTACGGCCTTTTTGTCGCTGGCATGGCATTCGCCGGAATCTTCGGCGTCATCGGCCTGCTCGGCGGCGGGTTTTTAAACTTCATCTTCTGCCTGGTAATCGTCGGCGTTTTCGCGCTTGGAAAGGTAAAGCAAAACAAAAAGTTCTTAACAATTGGAAAGATTTTGCTTGTGGGGCTGCTTCTCGTATGGCTCGAAGGTCTAATCAAAGCCTTTTTGGCGATAGGTAGCAACTTTCTTGGGTTCTTGTTCTATCTCGTCATCAATGTCGGCGCCCTCGTTGCGGCATCCATAGGCGCAAAGAAAATCCGTGACAAATACAACGCGAAGCAACAACGTGATGCTGACGAAGCAAACAGAGCAATAAAAGCTAACAATGAATCGATAATTCAGTGGCGCAAGGAACTTGCATACGAGGTTCATGCCACAGTCGCCGCGATGCAGGGTGAGACCGCCTCTTGGTACCCAGCCGACTACTACACCATCGATTGCTGTTCGGCGTTCATAAAGTATGTACGAAACCACGAGGCAGACACCGTCAAGGAAATGGTGAAGACCTACAAGGAGGACAAGTACCGCGAGCAAATGATAACAGGGCTGTCATCCATCAAGAATGGGGTCGACCAGTGCCTGTACAACCAGCAGAAGATGATTGCACTGCAAAAAGTCTCCAACCTCATCCAGATGGGAAATCTCGTGGTCAATCTGGCGAACAACCAGGCCATCAACAGAGGCGCTGACGCAGCCGCGAGAGCCGCCTATAATTCTGGAGTCGCTGCCGAAGAACTCAAAAAGCAAAACAGGGGTTTCTTCTAGCAACCAAAAAAGTCCGCTTCGCTCAAAACTTCACCTTCTGTCCTTACCGGAAACAACTCCCAACGGGTCTTATCCGTACGAGAGACGGTACGTTCTGACTATGGGAAGAGAAGCGATAGTAGGCTATGGCGAGGTTGTTATCGTTCTGGACGAATTTCTTTGTCTTTGCCAGTATTTCTCAGCCTCCTCTGCATTTTCCTCAATCCACTCATGCAGGATCGCTGAGATGGATTTCTCCCTCTTGGCTGCGATGATTTTCAATCTTTTCTTATCCTCTGCCGTCACGGACAGTGTCAGTTTCGTTCGCCTGACGTTTTCTGACGTCTTCTTTTCATCTTTCTTGTTCATATCAAACTCTTCTATTAATACGTATTCATGTATCATGGTACGATGATGATAGATAAATCAGCCTTTTACGTGCCTCAAAGACCGTCTGAAGACGGTCGAGCTTGCTTGTGAATGACTGTTCCTCTTCTGGACTGACATATACAGCCTTGCCAAAGATGGTCACCTATATGTAAAAAGGAGATTCTTTATGAACAAACTCGCGAAGTGGGTTAAGTCCCACAAACCACATACGGCAGGAATCATCATCGCAGTCGTGGCTGTAATCGCACTCTCAGTTGCCGGAATAACTGGAGTATTCAGCGCAAAGCCCGCTGATACTGCGTCCAGCGAAACCAAAGTGTCCAGCGAAACCAAAGTAACCGCAGAAGTTCCCGCGGGCACTGAAAAGACGCCTGTTACCGTCAACGTCGTATCTGACGACAAGGTGACCGAGGCATCGACTCCTGCTATCGTCCGCGTACAGAGCACCGACAAGCGCTCTAAACCAGTAGACTTCTACCATGCTGTAGACTCAGGCAAGAAGACCGACAGTGTCGAAGTATCGCCTGGCGACTACAAAGTCACCGTAACCGGTGTCATCAACAACGACGGTTCCGTCGCAAAGCCTGCTAAGGAATTCAAGGAAATCGCAGTCAGCATCAAGTCCACTGACAAGAAGAGCGATGCCGAGAACAAGGCGACTGTCAACGTCAATCTTGACGAGACCATCCCTGCCGACAAAGTGACGGCTGACGATGTGAAGGAAATCGCCGACACAACGAAGACCGCCATCGAGAACGGCGACAGCTCCCTTAAGGGTGATGCTGGAAAGGCAATCCTCGATAAGGTCGATGCCAACACTAAAGCTAATGCTCACCTTTCAGAAGATGCAAAAGCAAACGTTGCTGAAAGCGCTGAAAAGGCGCAAGCCTCGACTGAAACTAAGGCAAAGACTACTGTAACGGATGCTCCGCAGTCTGCAAGTCAGCCTTCGGCTCCTGCAAACAACAGTAATAAACCAGCGTCTAAGCCTGCTGAAAAGGCTAAGACCTGGGTGCCTGAAAAGGGTCACTGGGAAAACACCACCCAAAAGGTGTGGGTTCCTAACGTAGTTACTGTAACCGACAAGCCCGCTTGGGACGAGAAGGTAGAAACCGGAACCAAATACGTATTCAGCGACGGCTTCACTACTTATAGCAATGCAGAACGCCGTGCCTATAGCAAACGAATGCTTCAGGCAGGTACACCTGTAAGCTACACCTGGTACCCTGAATACAAGACCGTGCACCACCCGGCAGTGACCCGCACTGAAGACCGTGGTCACTACGAAAACAAGGTCACAGGTAGAAAATGGGTTGTTGACGTACCAGGACACTACGAATAGTCCTGCTACAAAAAGCCCAACCCAGCACTACCACACAGAAGAACCCCTGTCCGCAAGGACAGGGGTTCTTTTTTTCACGAAAACATCGCCCTCACAGGCTCAACGTGACCATCCCAAAATGCATCCACACTCCACATACGGGCTAATGCCCGAATGGGGGTGCGGACGGAATGTTGGAGAGTGTTTTATGAATGTTTCGTATTCTCGGGAGCAGCGTCGTGAGGCGTTGAGGGTGTA
>NZ_PKHX01000013.1:0-2700 GCF_002848005.1 Varibaculum cambriense
TGTCCCTAACCCAGATAATGGGCCCAGGTTCAGATAACCAGCAACATCAGAGTGGTATTTCACTTGCCGACTCCACAAAAACTAGCGTTCCTGCTTCAACGTCTCCCACCTATCCTACACAAACACAACCAGCCACCAATACCAAGCTATAGTAAAGGTCCCGGGGTCTTTCCGTCCTGCTGCGCGTAACGAGCATCTTTACTCGTAATGCAATTTCGCCGAGTTCGCGGTCAAGACAGCACAGAAGTCGTTACGCCATTCGTGCAGGTCGGAACTTACCCGACAAGGAATTTCGCTACCTTAGGATGGTTATAGTTACCACCGCCGTTTACCGGGGCTTAAATTCACCGCTTCGCCAAAGCTAACAGCTCCTCTTAACCTTCCGGCACCGGGCAGGCGTCAGTGCGTATACCTCGCCTTACGGCTTCGCACGCACCTATGTTTTTGATAAACAGTCGCTTCCATCTTGCTATTGCACCCCACACCCCCTAACCACGCAAAGGCGATTTCAAGGGGTGGGGCCTCCTTCTCCCGAAGTTACGGAGGCAATTTGCCGAATTCCTTAACCACGATTCACTCGCTCGCCTTAGTATTCTCTACCCAACTACCAGAGTCGGTTTAGGGTACGGGCGGAACAAAACCTCACAACGCAGCTTTTCTCGACAGTACAGACCAACCCTGTTATCAACCCAAAAAGGGCCTCACCATCACCCCTCACCACATGCGCCTCCCGGATTTAACCTAGAAGACAGGCTACAGGCTTGAACACGGTAAACCACCACCGCGCCAGGCAATCTCACTGTGTCACCACGAAGCTAAAACACTCAAACCAAAAACCCAAAACCCAACGACCCTTATCAACCCGAAGGAAGACAAGAACCGGAAAGGGCGTCAAGCTCAAGATAAGAGCATCAAAAAACGGTCAAATCCCGGTAGCAGAATATCAACTGCTCAACCATCGACTACGCCTGACGGCCTCGCCTTAGGACCCGACTAACCCAGGGCGGATAAACCTTCCCCTGGAACCCTTAGTTTATCGGCGCCAGCGATTCTCACGCTGGACTCGCTACTCATGCCTGCATTCTCACTCCCACACCACACACGACCCATCACCAGGCCGCTACAACAATGCAGGACGCTCCCCTACCCCACAACACCAAAAAGCATTGTAGTCACAGTTTCGGTGGCATGCTTAAGCCCCACTACATTATCGGCGCACAATCACTCGACCAGTAAGCTATTACGCACTCTTTCAAGGGTGGCTGCTTCTAAGCCAACCTCCTGGCTGTCAACGCAACTACACATCCTTTTCCACTCAGCACACACTTAGGAACCTTAACCGATGATCAGGGCTGTTTCCCTCTCGACAACGAAGCTTATCCCCCGCTGTCTGACTGCCCCACCAACTTAACGCGCATTCGGAGTTTAGCAGATCTCAGTAACCAACAAGGCCCATCAACCAACCAGTAGCTCTACCACACGCAAGCAAAAGATGGAACGCTATACCTAAATATATTTCGGGGAGAACCAGCTATCACGGAGTTTGATTGGCCTTTCACCCCTACCCACAACTCATCCCCCAGGTTTTCAACCCTGGTGGGTGCGGTCCTCCACGACGTTCTACCGCCGCTTCAACCTGGCCATGGGTAGATCACCCCGCTTCGGGTCTATGCCACGCAACTAAAACGCCCCCAGGACTCGGTTTCCCTACGACTACCCCACAACAGGTTAACCTCGCAACGCAACATAACTCGCAGGCTCATTCTTCAATAGGCACGCCACCACCACACCAACCCCCGAAAGGATCCCGCGGCTCTGACGGCTTAAAAACGCTTGGTTTCAGGAACTATTTCACTCCCCTCCCGGGGTACTTTTCACCATTCCCTCACGGTACTAATCCACTATCGGTCACCATGCCCGTCCAGGCTTACCCAATGGTCTGGGCAGATTCACACGAGATTCCACGAGCCCCGCGCTACTCGGGAACAAAACCCAACGCCACGCATGCGCAACCAGCTACCCGACTCTCACGGTCTACGGCCAGGCATCCCAACCTGTTCACCTCACACACACAAAAACGCTCCAAACAACGGCAGTTGCTTGACGATTCCATCCCACAACCCCGCCCGCGCAACCCCTGCCGAGTATCACACGCAAACGGTTTAGCCAACACCCGCTATCGCTCACCACTACACACGGACTATCTCACAAAAGGCGGTACTAAGATGTTTCACTTCCCACCCTACCAACACACACCTACAAAACTTCAGTGCGCGCCAACCACACACAACTATGGTCAGGTTACCCCATTCGGAAACCCCCGGATCAACGCACGCTCGCTAACTCCCCGAGGCTATCGCCAGCCACAACGTCCTTCATCGGCACACGATGCCAAGGCATCCACCAAACGCTCAAAACAAAAAACAAACCAATAAACAAAAAAACACCAACCACCCAAAAAAAGGGCAGTCAACGAACAAGATTCTCACATCAAAAGCATCACAAAGACACTCACATCCACTCTCCAAAAAACAAACAACCAACCCAAAAAACCCCAAAAGCCCTACACCCTTGAAAGTTAATGAGCCAAACAAACAAACCCAAATAGGCCTGATTGTCCCTATACCCGACAGCCCCCCAAAACCAAACCCAAAAGCCTAAGCCCTGGGGGGAAAGTGTTTCCTCGTTTTATCTGCGTTT
>NZ_PKHX01000013.1:2724-4433 GCF_002848005.1 Varibaculum cambriense
TTTAAATAAAAATCTCCCTAGAAAGGAGGTGATCCAGCCGCACCTTCCGGTACGGCTACCTTGTTACGACTTCGTCCCAATCGCTAGCCCCACCTTCACCCGCTCCCCCTCAAAAAGAGATAGGCCACAAGCTTCGAGTGTTACCAACTTTCGTGACGTGACGGGCGGTGTGTACAAGGCCCGAGAACGTATTCACCGCAGCGTTGCTGATCTGCGATTACTAGCGACTCCACCTTCACGGGGCCGAGTTGCAGACCCCGATCCGAACCAAGACGCCCTTTAAGAGATTCGCCCCACCTTGCGGTATCGCAACCCTCTGTAGACGCCAATGTAGCATGCGTGAAGCCCAAGACATAAGGGGCATGATGATTTGACGTCATCCCCACCTTCCTCCGAGTTAACCCCGGCAGTCTCCCACGAGTCCCCAACACAACTTGCTGGCAACATAGGACAAGGGTTGCGCTCGTTGCGGGACTTAACCCAACATCTCACGACACGAGCTGACGACAACCATGCACCACCTGCACACCAGCCAAAAAGGAAAACCCATCTCTGAGCCAGTCCAGTGCATGTCAAGCCTTGGTAAGGTTCTTCGCGTTGCATCGAATTAATCCGCATGCTCCGCCGCTTGTGCGGGCCCCCGTCAATTCCTTTGAGTTTTAGCCTTGCGACCGTACTCCCCAGGCGGGGAACTTAACGCGTTAGCTACGACGCAGAAGACAAAAAAGCCCCCCACACCCAGTTCCCACCGTTTACAGCATGGACTACCAGGGTATCTAATCCTGTTCGCTCCCCATGCTTTCGCTCCTCAGTGTCAGTAACAGCCCAGAGACCCGCCTTCGCCACCGGTATTCCTCCTGATATCTGCGCATTCCACCGCTACACCAGGAATTCCAGCCTCCCCTACTGCACTCAAGCCAGCCCGTACCCACCGCAAACCCACAGTTAAGCCATGAGCTTTCACGACAGACGCAACCAGCCACCTACAAGCCCTTTACGCCCAATAATTCCGGACAACGCTCGCGCCCTACGTATTACCGCGGCTGCTGGCACGTAGTTAGCCGGCGCTAATCAACCCCTACACTCAACACACCCATTAGCATGCCTTGTTCAGAGCAAAAGAAGTTTACAACCCGAAGGCCTTCATCCCCCACGCGGCGTCGCTGCATCAGGCTTTCGCCCATTGTGCAATATCCCCCACTGCTGCCTCCCGCAGGAGTCTGGGCCGTATCTCAGTCCCAATGTGACCGACCACCCTCTCAGGCCGGCTACCCGTCAAAGCCTTGGTAAGCCATCACCCCACCAACAAGCTGATAGACCGCGAGCCCACCCTTCACCGAAAAAATCTTTCCCACCCACCCCATGCGAGGCAGACAGAACATAAGGTATTAAACACCCTTTCGAATGCTTATCCCAAAGAAAAGGACAGGTTACTCACGTGTTACTCACCCGTTCGCCACTCTCACCAAAAAGTGCAAGCACCCCTTGGATCCCGTTCGACTTGCATGTGTTAAGCACGCCGCCAGCGTTCATCCTGAGCCAGGATCAAACTCTCCAACAAAAACCAAAAAAACGGTTCAAGCCAGAAAACAATCCAGCAAAAACAAACACCAACAATCAAAAAACAAAACGTTCCAAAATCATCAGCATCAAAAAAACAAAAAACAAGAAAAAACCAAAACACCCAACCAAACAGCCAGGCACCCCAG
>NZ_PKHX01000014.1 GCF_002848005.1 Varibaculum cambriense
CCCCCGCCTCAAACGAATCAACAGCCGCCACACGCTGCTCCACCGACAACGAACTATCAGGACGCACAATACACCCCCAACCCTAAAACTGAACAAATAACCGTCCAACTTTCAGGGTTCAGTACATTCATTCGGACTTGAAGACTGTTCCCATGAAAACTTCTGGTACAAAACTGATTACACTCCCATCTCTAGGAAGATGCCTAGCGAAACTACCCCCTGTTGGGCCACCATGCAAAACGGAAAATCTATCGAAACAATACCGAGTATTGCAGGCACTGAGGAACGGACGACCGCCGCCGATCTTCCACCTATGCCAATGGAACCTGACACGTTTTTTGATTTATCAAGTTTCAGCCCAGATAGTAGCAAGCCCTATACCATCGCCTATGGAGACGTTAACGGCAATGGCTATCTTGACGCTATGTTTATAACCCAAAATGCTGAATCCGGCGAATTCACCCTGGCAATTTTTGATCCCGAAGATCCCGAGCATCCGTACCTATCGATGCTTGATGCCACCATGGATTCCAGAAAGGTAAAAATAGTCAGTCCCGGAAAACTCGCTTTTTATTACCCACCATCTAGCTCGCCATCCGGAAGCGAGGAGGTAGTTGTGGAAGTATCGATTACAGGTAATAAAATTACCGACTACAAAAAACTCTCCTAATGTCGGGTGATATCCGAAAATTCCGCGAGATTTTTGCGGGCTAAGCAATCGAGTACTACCGCGGAATCGGCATTCGCAGCTGCGAACTGACTAGCTGCGACAATGCCAGGGCTAAAGATACTAATCTCAGGCGAAGAGTAGTTTTTAGTAAAAAATCGGGTTTTCCGCCAGTTTAGTCCTGGCGGAAAACCCCAACTTATGATCTTGCTTATTTACTAGGTCGCTTCAAAGACGCCCTTCAGCAGTAACGGAACTACTGATCGAACAATCTCTTTAGGTTCTCTAGTTGATCGACTTGGTTTTGCACCGTATCTTGAATAGCTGCCTTTGCGCTCTCTTTGACGGCATAAGTCCCGGTAGGAGCGGCCAACATCCCAATTACTAGGGAGGCACATAGCGTCCAGATAGTAAAGAAAACGGCGTGCCGCATCTCCGGACTTTTATCTTGTGGATATGGCTCTTTTAAGCCTCCAAAAATCAACAGCTCCATAATCAAGAAGGAGGCCAATAGCAGCACCTGTAAGACCGATATTAAAATCAATGGTAGAACCGGGATCGGTAGCAGGGAAATCAAAAACATTAATGCCAACGCGAAGGAGGGCATCACCAGACCCGTTGCCACTATCGAAGCTACCTGAGTAAATGAAATTGCAGTGTGCTTGTTGCGGGCTGCCGCAAATGCTAAGGCCGCCCGCAGAATTACTACCGCGAATGCCACCAGGGTAAACACCACAAAGCAAAGCAACCAATACCCAAAATATAGAATGCTATAAGTTCCATACCCCGAGGAACCTAGCAATCCTCCAGAGAATATATCCGCACTTCGGGCCAGGATCACCGAAGAGCTAAGTCCCGCGAACAGAGAGAACAGTAGCATCATTACCCACCACCAGTGTTTCAACTGGGAGTTAGCTTTCACCCGGAGCTGACCTTCCGATTTGTGCATGGCGACAAAAGTAGGCCAAATAGCTTTTAACGCGAGGACAAAACCGTTAGGCGATTTCCGGGGCTGCGGATAACCGGGAAAGTTGGCAGCGTAAGGTGACTGGACCCCGGCCGGGTTTACCGGCGGATAGCCCGCCTGGGGATACCCCACCATTTCTCCCTGGGGTGCCGAGGCTGACGGAGGAAGGGGCTGCGGCATCCCGGCTCCCCCCTGCGGAGGATATGGCGGATACCCAGCGGGAGGCATCGGTTGCGGATATCCCCCTGACGGATACGGCGGATTCATCCCCGCTGGTGGAGCCGGCGGAAGCGGAGGATTTACTCCGGTAGCCGGGGCAGATTGCGGTGAGGAGCCGGATGCGGGAGAAAATGAGCTTCTTGTGGGAATAGAGTTGTCGCTGGAGGCCAGCCGAGTTTCAGATCCGTCAAGTTGCTGAGCTTCTTCATCAGGCTGGAAATGGGGTGAGTTACTCAATGTATTTCCTTTCATACTATTGCAATACGCAAATTCTAGCATCGTAATATTCTTCAGGAAGGTCGAGCGAAAAACGGCAGGGGTAAACCGTTACTTTACTTGCTAAACTTGTGACCATAATTTTGGCCAGCCCCAAACAGCTACTTATCCCTCAAACAGCATAGTTTCCGCATCTAGAGTCCTTGGCAAAAAGCGTGCACGTGTTACTAGGTATCTTTCTTGCATGGTGAAATTATGAGCGAAGAGAGCTTTCTGAATACAGCCATCTCCAACTTGTTTTTCATCTTTCGCACGTTGTCATACTTAGCCACGTTTTCGGTAAACCATTCCAAGATGTCACTCTGTGTGATTAGATCTCTGTCTTTTTCATCGAGCTTCGAAACCACTTGCTTAAAGTGATCCGTTACAATCTGCATTTTCTTTTCTTTCTCAAGATCGTAAAAACGCACACATGCGCCGATGCGAGAGAACATGGCGGCCCCCATCACTCGTTGAGCCTCCGCTTCCGATTTGAAATTCGAAGTGAGAAGAAAAAGGGCATTTTTCATATCCACGTCGTAGTTTGTATCCACATACAGTCCCTCATCAAACAGCTGGTAGAACATGTTGTATAGACGGGGATCCACCTTGTCTATTTCATCTATTAGAACAACGTTGGATTCTCTTGCCAATAAGTCTCGAGCGAAACTTGCCTTTGAGTGCTCCGCGCCAAACAGGTACTCATAGGCTTCCTGAGTTTGCATCATCGAGAATTGTACTCTAGTTATTTCGCCGCCAGCATCATTACTTAGACACCGGGCGGTCTCTGTCTTACCGACCCCTGATGGGCCATAGAATAGAATGACAGATGGCTTATCGTCATTCATGACCGAAAGCCGGTACAGCGATGCAATCAGCATTTCTTTTCCCCCATCTTGCCCCAGAACTTTTTCCTGCAGGTTTCGATGGATACTTTCAAGTTTTGTCTTGTTAATAACTGGGTACTCATGATGAATGATTTCAAGTGTTTCTTGCGGCTGAGCAGCCTTAAGCGAATCGAAAGCGCGCTTCGGAGGATTTTGAACATAGAGGGTTCCAATGTCGAATGTTTGCTCGAGAATTGTGGCAAAGCTCGCAATAACATGACTCAGAACTGATCCGAAATCATCTGCGTGAACTATGCAGCTATCAACAGCTTCGGGAGCTTTAAGAGAGAGGTCTCTAGTAATAATATCGCTTGATTTAATGCGCGCATTGTACACACGGATGGACTCTAAGTAACTCACAATTCGTTTGTCATTAAGAGTGGCTCTATCGACCAGTTTGTCGAATTCGCTTCTAGGTCCAAAATAGACCACAACTTTATTCGCCATCTGCCATCACTCCCGCAAGGATAACGTCGTACATATCAAGCTCCTCAAAACTAGAGCCATTATCAGTGGCACTATCAGGCGTTTCACCATAATCAGGATTTGAGGCGGGCGAGAATCCCACTACATTAAGCTCCTTGTCCATAGCCAAATCATCTGTACTTGTCCTGCCCACATATACCGCATAGAGACATAGGTTCATATTTAGGAGATTCCCCTGTTTGTAATTGTTTTTAAAGCCCAATCCGTTAAACCTTAGAATAACTTTTGACTTTTCATCCTCAATTCCAAGGAACTCAAAGTATCCCTTTGCGTTCATCAGAGTTGAATCGAGCTTGTCCAGGGAGATATTGAACTCTCCTGCCTCTACTCCCTGCCCACTCCTAAGCATGGACAGGTATGGTGTAAGAAGAGTCATGCTTGATATGGAGCCGGGTATTTGACTGATCTTGCAGTTATTGAATCTTCTGATTTCACAACCTTCTTGGTGGCTGTCCACAGCTTCAAGAAAGGGTGGATTCTAGGGGTGGTTGCAACGGTTGGTGGTTTTAGGCAAGCAGTTTGAGGATCCGCTCGCTGGGTTTATC
>NZ_PKHX01000015.1 GCF_002848005.1 Varibaculum cambriense
CTTCTGTACTGAACCCCAATTCTTGGACAGTGTGATTCTATCCGATGGTGGTTAGTGCGTGTTGCCGGTATTCGTTTGGGGTCATCCCTCCGAGCCGTTCTTGCATACGCTCAGTGTTGTACCACTGTATGTACTCGTCAATCGCTGCGCGCAGCTCGCTGATGGAAACGAATGAGTCATTGTTGAACATTTCTTCTTTCAAGTGAGAAAAGAAGTTCTCCATCACGGAGTTATCGTAACAGTTGCCCTTACGGCTCATGGATTGAACGCACTGATGCTCAACTAGCTGACTGATCCATGACTGGTGCTGATAGTGGTAGCCCTGATCAGTATGAACAAGAACACCTTCAGGATCACCCGCTACACGGAAAGCCTTTTTCAGGCTCAACGCGGACACTTTCGTTGTTGGAGATACCGAGAGAGTGTGAGCAAGAATCGAGTGATCACACAAATCCATCACCGGGGACAAATACAGCCGCTTCCCCGAGATCTGGAACTCGGTAATATCGGAGACCCACTGTTGATTCGGCTTTTCCGTGGCAAACCGCCGATCTAAATGATTATCAGCCCGACGTGACGTCGTACCGCGGTAAGAGTTGTAACACTTACGTTTCCTCGTTTTAGAGCGTAAACCGAGCTGCCTCATCAGCTTAGCAACAAGCTTTCGCGACACACACCACCCATCACGCAGCAGCTGAAGCCGAACACGGCGATAACCATAACGCTGATGGCTTTTATCGAAAATCTCCCGAATCGCCTGTTTCAACTTCACATGCCGGTCCCGAGCCTGCATCTGCCCCAGCTGATAATAGAACGTTGATCGCGCCAGATTGGCTACCTGTAACAGTACCGGTAACGGGTATTTAGATCTGAGAGTGGCAACCACACGAGTTTTCAGCCTTGCCCCTGATCCCTCAGATCTCGTAATTTTTTCAAATACGCTACCTCTGCTTTTAACCGCGTATTCTCCTCAATCAACGCAGCATCTACAACCCTCGCGCTCCTCTCGGGATCAGGGCTAGCAATCAGCGTTTTCGGCTTCCTGCCACGCCTTTTCGGGCGTAAGCCCTCATCGCCAGCCAAACGCCACACCCGCACCCAGGAATACACGAGATCAGACGAAGAAAAATTGAACTCTGCCGCCAACTGCCTCGCACTCTCACCAGCAAGAAAACGAGCAACAATCGAGCGCTTGAACTCCCACGAGTAAACAGCTTTCCTATCACGTGCCACAAGCGCCATTCTCCCATGGAGAGCCCACCTGTCATAAAGAAGATTCACCGGCCGAAACGGCAACCCAAGCCTTCTAGCCACCGCTCGAGAACCATACCCCGCCTCAAACGAATCAACAGCCGCCACACGCTGCTCCACCGACAACGAACTATCAGGACGCACAATACACCCCCAACCCTAAAACTGAACAAATAACCGTCCAACTTTCAGGGTTCAGTACATTCA
>NZ_PKHX01000016.1 GCF_002848005.1 Varibaculum cambriense
GGGGGTGCGGACGGAATGTTGGAGAGTGTTTTATGAATGTTTCGTATTCTCGGGAGCAGCGTCGTGAGGCGTTGAGGGTGTATAGGCGTACGGGGTCGGTATCTAAAACGATTTTGTTGCTGGGTTATCCTGGGCGTTGGACGTTGCATAAGTGGATTCGGGAGGCGGGGAAGCCGGTTCCGAAACCTAGACGGGCTCAAAGACTTACTCATTATCCTTTTAAGACAAAGCTTAGCGCGGTTGAGATGTTTAACAAGGGTGCGCGTCCTAGGCAAATCGCTTCGCAGCTGGGTTTGCGTAGCCCGATGAGTGTATACAGTTGGGTGGAGCGATACCGGCAGGAAGGAGAGTGGGGATTAATGAGTAGGAAGGAACGAGGGCAAGCAGCTAAGCTACCTACCGTTAAGTCGCTGGAGGCATCTTTGCCTGATGATCCGCAAGAGTTGAAACGCTTAGCAGCCAAGCTAATCGTGGAAAAGGCGGTGATGAATCAGGAACTGGAGTTAATAAAAAAAGACGTCAGCGTCCTGCCCGGAGCTTTGACGAATCGTCACAAAGCGCAGGTAGTGGACGCTCTTAGAGGTACGTATCCGTTGGGAATGCTCCTTGATGTTGTGGGGTTGTCTTCCTCAAGTTTTTACTACCAGCTTCACGCAATGGCTCGCCGGGATAAGTATTGCCAGTTACGTAAAGATATTGCCGCTATTGCTGCTGAGTCTTTCTACACCTATGGGTATCGTCGCATCTGGCATGTATTGCGTGCTCGTGGAATACGAGTCAGCGAGAAAGTGGTACGCAAGATTATTAGCGAAGATAAAATCCTTGTGCGTTATCCGCGTCGGAAACGGCGTTACTCGAGCTATAACGGTGAGATAGCACCCGCTCCTGAAAATCTTGTAAAACGTAACTTTCACACCAATGCCCCTGGCAAGCTATGGCTTACAGATATAACCGAGTTCATCACGACGGAATCGAAACTGTATCTTTCGGCTATTATCGACTGTTTTGACGGCAAGATAGTCGGGTGGGCTACCGGGCGCCATCCCAGTAATGAAATAGTAATGACTTCAATGAACATGGCTCTTAAAGAACCCATTAGCGATAAATCGTTGGTAATTCATTCTGATAGAGGATCCCACTACCGGGGCGGAGATTTTGCAGCGTTTTTACGATGCCACCACATCACCCAATCAATGTCCAAAAAAGGATGCTCACCCGATAATGCTGCATGTGAAGGCTTTTTCGGGCGAATGAAAAACGAAATGTACTACGGATACAAATGGACAAGCACCAACGAGCTTGAAACAGCCATTACACGCTACATTCACTTCTACAACAACCACCGCATCAAACTAACCCTCGGCGGAATAACCATAAAACAATACAGAAACCACTACCAACCGGTAATCTAAAACTGTCCAAAAAACAATCCGCACCCCC
>NZ_PKHX01000017.1 GCF_002848005.1 Varibaculum cambriense
CCTATACACCCTCAACGCCTCACGACGCTGCTCCCGAGAATACGAAACATTCATAAAACACTCTCCAACATTCCGTCCGCACCCCCTTTGGGGTATTAACCCGAAACATCTGCACTATCAAATATGCGAGTCCTGGCCATGCCTTTCACTAGGTTCAATAATGATTAGTTTACTGATGAATATGAGTGAAAAGGCAATTAACTATCCAAAAAGAACTGGCCACGTGGGCATACACCAAGTAACTTGATCCAATAGTTTATCTAGTTGCTCGGACTTCTTAACATATTCTGGGTTCTGTTCGGGGGTTTTACCCTCTTCAAGCTGGCGTTGCGCCGCCAACCCATCGGTATATTCGGGAATTTTTCCCGTGATTAGTTGCGGTTCCAGGTTGACAATATCACGCATGTTTTTTAAAGCCTTGCTGGCCGCCTCATCTTTCCCTGCCGCTTTTTCAAACTCTGAGTAGTGCTTTGGAAGAATTTGTAGAAACTTCGCCCACTCAGGTGTTGCGTTTTCAGTTCCAGAACCAGGATTATTTTGCTGAGCTCGTATCTGTGCTGCGCGCCCTATGAACGCTTTACCCTCCGAGGTTTGCTGCAATAGATCACTCAAAACTTTATCCATGGCAGCGCACCCCTGCGAGCCGGCTCGTATCTCCGGCAAGTTGGCGTTAGGCCCCACAGACGCTTTAATCTGCGGGCCGCTCGCTTGAGGAAGAGATTCCTGCCCAGAGCGCGTCCAAAAATACCATGACGCGGCTGACACTATCAAAGCCAGGCCAACAACTATCCCAATCACGATGCCAAGCTTCTTGCTGCGCATAACTTATAAACCCATCTCCTAACAAAACACTAGCCAGTAGGTACAGGGATTTGAGTTAGCTCGCTAGGGGCCGTACCACGTAGGGAGCGATACTACCCCAGTTATAGAGAGCCCGCTGCCGGGAGTGACCGTAACTTGCCTCAACGATCTGGTTCGACCCCAGATAGATAGCCACGTGGTAGATACCGCCACGTCCTTGCCAAAAGATCAAATCTCCTGGTTGCCTGGCGCCAAACCCGACTTTCTGCAATCTAGAATGCGCATATAACTGCTTGGAGGTTCGGTAGGTCGGAGCGGCATGCGCAATCACATTAATAGGTTGAGGATCAAGTCCCGCTCGGTAAATAGCTTGAAGAGCAAAACCGGAACAGTCGTAGCCATCTACATATCCACCAGCACCTCCCCAAGTGTAGGGACTACCAGTTTGCCCTCGAGCAAAAGAAAGCATCGCGTTAAGACGCTGACTACGGTTGGCACTTAACGGCACTGGCGTCATACGGAAGTTATCCATGGTCCAAGACCGAGAAGTCATCCTTACCCAAGTACGATGATCAACAATTCCGTTAGCTCCTACCTT
>NZ_PKHX01000018.1 GCF_002848005.1 Varibaculum cambriense
AGCTTAGGTTCTAGTGGTGGTTGCAACACCGAGTTTGAAAGGATGTTTCAACGGTGTTGTATGAGTATGCGGGTGTTGTTTACCCGTCCCGTTCAAAGATGTGTGCTGCTCGGCGTGAGCATTATGTAGAGCTTTTGCGTCAGGGACTGAATTTTACGCAAGCAGCCAAGGCAGTGGGCGTTTCCAAACGTACCGGGAAAGTATGGCGTAATGGACGTACTCGCTCGAGCGGGCGTAACGAAAAGGCTAGCGTTGCCTGGTACTGTGCAAAAATGGAGATCCCTGAAAATGCTGGACCATACTATCTAGGCCTGCAAGAACGCATCATTATCGCCGATAGACTTCATGCAGGTAAAAGTATTCGCGCGATTGCCGCAGAGTTAGGCAGGGCGCCCTCAACGATCAGCCGCGAGATAAATAAACATCGCAGCCCTCTAACAGGGGACTATCAGCCATATCACGCTGACCAGCAAGTAGCACAAGCCAGGAAAAGACCTAAGCCAGCTAAGATTAACCGTAGTGCGCTATTGTTTCAACTGGTGGAGGACGGGTTAAAGAAACACTGGAGCCCGGAGCAAATTAGCGGGTGGCTGAAGAAAAAATATCCTGATAACCCGGCAATGAATATGTGTGTAGAAACCATTTACCAAGCGATCTATGTTCATGCCCGTGGACAGTTAAAGCTAGAGGTTAAAAAGATGCTGCGTACAGGACGAGTCAGGCGTAAACCGCATAAACAACCCCAGCAGCGCACACCCCGTTTTAAAGACCCTATGACAATGATTGCTGACCGCCCAGCACAGGTGGATGAGCGGATCGTCCCAGGACACTGGGAAGGGGATTTGATATGCGGTGCCGGTAATAAGTCCGCGATTGGCACGTTGGTGGAGCGTAAAACCCGGTTCACGATTTTGCTGTATCTTCCTAATCACCATGATGCCGGCAGCGTTCAAGAAGCAATCGTGAAAAAGATGCAAGGACTTCCAAAACTACTACGTAACTCTCTTACCTGGGATCAGGGATCTGAAATGGCGCTGCACAAGAAAATCACTACCTCGCTAGATATGGATGTTTTCTTCTGTGACCCTCATTCTCCTTGGCAACGAGGCACAAACGAGAACACCAATGGTTTGCTAAGACAGTACTTCCCAAAAGCTACCGACCTGTCCCAGTACCCAGAAGAATATCTTGACGCAGTCGCAGAAGAGCTAAACGATCGACCACGCAAGACGTTAGAATACGATAAACCCAGCGAGCGGATCCTCAAACTGCTTGCCTAAAACCACCAACCGTTGCAACCACCCCTAGAATCCACC
>NZ_PKHX01000019.1 GCF_002848005.1 Varibaculum cambriense
TAGGAGCTAACGGAATTGTTGATCATCGTACTTGGGTAAGGATGACTTCTCGGTCTTGGACCATGGATAACTTCCGGGTTAATTCCCAAAATGTGTGTACGGTCTCGGCGTGTCGGGGTGGTTTACTGTCCTGCCCAGCCTTTGCGTATGTGTAGGGATCCGTCTTGATAGGCGGGGTTGTAGTTGATAGCGGTGTCGTATTGGGGCGGGCCGCGGGTCGTTGGCGGCTGGTAGTGCGTTGAATATCAAGCCCAGTGAATTTCGGGTCTAGCCAGGAAAACAAGTAACCGGACCGGGCCAGGCGTTCAAGACGTTTATAGGAGTTTCGGACCCGCTGGTGTGTCCACCACCATTTCCTTGTTCCTGGCTCGGCAGCGTAGGTTTTCTCGTTAATGTAATCGCGATATACCCGATACCAGTGTTGATCAGGCTAAGCCAGCTTGCGGCGTCTTCGGGTGTTTTAACGCCCATCAGCTGGTTTGCTAGCCCCAATAGTGCCTTACCAGCCGGGCTTTGTGGGTTACGTGTTAGATCAGTGATGGTGTTAGTCCGAATATGGAAAAGACAGCGCTGGATGCGGCTTTGTGGCCAGGTCAAACGTAGTGCTTTTACGATGCCTGTCCCGCCATCGGTTACCACTACCGTCGGGGCCGGTAGCCGTTTCATTAATGCTTGGTAGGCGGCAGAGTTTTCCCGCTGGCACCACTGCCAAGTGATAATCTTTTCCCCATTGGTAGCGGTGATTAAGCACCAGCCGTAGGCAAGATAGATTCCATCAAGTAACACCTGATCGTATGCCTCGCCAGTGACCGACGGTCTAGACACCTGGACTTGTCAGCACCAGATGGTTTTATTGGCAAAAGAGTTTTTTCTAGACCGAGTTGACGTGCCGAGAATTCCTCCAAAAACTATTTCCTAAACAGGCTGCCTTCGGCTTTAGCCGTCACGTCGGGACGGGTCTGAGTAGTCGAGGCACCACAAGATTTACAACGCCAACGAGTCCTACCTGCGCTAGTACGACCATTCTTGACTAGCTTCCAGCCACATACACCACAAACAGGTCGATTACAAGCACCCTTCACACCACATGCTCTCAAAGCATGTGCAAACCCCTAAAACCCCTAGTCAAAGCAAGAAAAACAACGATTCTGTACACACATTTGGGGGTGCGGATTGTTTTTTGGACAGTTTTAGATTACCGGTTGGTAGTGGTTTCTGTATTGTTTTATGGTTATTCCGCCGAGGGTTA
>NZ_PKHX01000002.1 GCF_002848005.1 Varibaculum cambriense
CCCCCCCCCGCTTACCAAATAGGTCTGCCCGATCCTGCTTTTGCTCCGGGGTGTGGTTGGAATAGCCGATAAACGGGGGGTTACTAATCAAATATGAACACTTTTCCGCAGGTAGCAGCTGCTCCCAGTCCATGCGCACCGCGTTTGCGAGCACAATATTGGAGTCATCGTGCAGCGGTAAATCCGCTACTTCCCGCTGCAAAATCGCGGCTGTTTCCCCATTAGCCTGCAGCTCGGCAATCCACAGCGCGGTGCGTGCCACTGCGACCGCGAAATCATTAATCTCAATCCCGTAGAACTGTCCCAGATTCACTTTTATTTGGTTAGTCGCGGCGCCCTCCTGCTCGAACTCCCAAGCCTGTTGCCCGCGCTCTAGCTCCGCAATCACCTGGTTTTCCAGGCGCCGCACCTCAATATAGGTTTCGGTTAAGAAGTTCCCGGACCCGCAGGCGCTATCCATCCAGGTGAAACTGGCTAAACGATTTTGGAAAGCCCGCAGTTTCGCCCGCCGCGACCTATCGGAAATCCCGGGATCAGACAGGATCCCCTCTAGTTCATTCTTTAGACCGTCAAGGAAAAGCGGATCAATTACCCGGTGGATATTTTCCGGACTGGTGTAGTGCATTCCTCCGCTGCGACGAGTTTCCGGATTCAAAGTCGACTCAAAAACGCCCCCAAACACGGTAGGGGAAATCTGCGACCAGTCAGTTCCTTGCGATACCTCATTAAGCAGCAGGTCACACAGCTCCTCGGTAAAGTTCGGAATCTCTAAACTTCGTCCCGGTTCCCCCGCAAACGAAGAGGGAAATACGGTCTGAGTACCTTCCTCACCCGAACTTTCCCCCGCACCCTTGAAGTGAGGAGCGCCGGCAGCGGAGTCCCGGAACAGTCCCCCATTAACATAAGGAAAAGCCGCGAGTTCTTCTTCCAGATAGGGATCCCGCTGCTCAAGTGGGGTGTCTAGCACTTGGAAAAGGCGTTGCAGCGCCACCCGGGTTTGAGAAGCGTTAAAACCTCGCAGGTAACGCAGCAACGCGTCCTTGCCAAAAAGCCCCGCGTCCTCGGCAAAAAGACAAAACACCAAGCGCACACACAGCACGTTCAGACAGTGCTGCGACCAGGGAGAATCTGGGTCTTGATATTGCTCCAGCAGCCCGCGATGCAATTTGCCAATCAGCTGTCCGGCGCGGATAGAGACTTGGCGTTCCTTTTCCGTGCGCGAATATGCCGGGTCAATCAAAAAATCCAGCAGATAAGACTGCTCGGGCAGTTCCGCTAGAGAAAACTCAATAAAATCGCCAGCCGGATCCTCTTTATTAAGGTCATGAATCCGGAAATGCTCGAAGTTACAAACAATAATAAAATCTGGGCGCTGGCGATTCGGCAGCGCATCGGCATAGCGTTTCGCCTGTTCAAAAGGGGTAACTATTTGTCCCTGGCGCAGCTCTCCCAGATCCAGGTTCACGCCGGAAGATTTTTGTTCCACAATGGTGCGCGCCGATGGAATCACCACGTCGATAAATCCGCGAGTGCGAGTGCGCTGCTCAAAACGGCACTTAGTGGAAACTTCACGCATCCCCAACACATCTTGCAGTAGGGAGAGCCAAAAACTGTGGGTTTCGCCCTTCTCGTAGCCGCGACCTGTCCACTGTTGCACGAAATGCTCCGCCGCCCGCCGCCGGCTACCTACTTCACTCACCACGGTTTCCTTTATTGCCTAACGTCACCGTCACCAGTCACGCTACCTCGCTTTGGTTACCTTGCCAGCCTACCCGCAATCCCCCAGTTTTCTTCGGTTAACGTCCGGTCACTACCCCGCTACAGCTACCCAACACCACAACCAGCAGGAAAAAGAGCACATAGACCCTTGCCTAAACGTTACCTATTTGGTAACATTTATTCATGTTGATTCGATTTTCCTCAACCAAGTTGCAGAAATCCTGTAGCACTCAGGCAAATCGAAAACGCGCATACGGTAGTCAGATAGCCAATACCCTCAGGCTTCGCTTAGCTGAGTTACAGTACGCAGAAAATATGAACGACCTATTGCAGGGAACTGGAAAATGGGAAAGATTAACCGGTAATTTTGCCGGTCACTGGTCGGCTCGCCTTAGCGGAAATTGGCGACTGATTGTGCGACCAGAAAACACGACAAAGCAAATCGAAATAGTAGTCGAAGTGGTAGACATACAGGACTACCACTAAAGAAAAGGAGGGAGCGAGATGAATAACGAATATAATTTTATTGCCGCTCCGGGAGAATTTATCCAAGAGTGGATGGACGAAACCCAGATTAACCAGGCTGAACTAGCGCGGCGCCTGGGAGTTTCCCGTAAGCATGTCAGCCAGCTACTGCAGGGGAAAGCGGCCTTAACTCCGGCAATCGCAATTGCTTTAGAGCGGGTAACCGGGGTTCCCGCCCGGATATGGAACCGCTACGAGGCCGGTTACCAGGATGCTTTACTTCGTGAACAACAGCGCAACCAGGCAGAAAGCTCCTACGCGGTAGCAAAAAGTTTCCCGTTAACCTACCTCAGAGAAGTCGGGGTAATTACTGCAAATGCCAGAGATAAGGCTGCAACTGTTTCGCAACTACTATCCTTTTTAGGAGTCGCCAGTTTTAGCGCATTTTCCGCCAGCTGGACAAAAAGTAGTATGGCGTATCGCCGCAGGGCAGCCTCCCGTGAAAAAGACCTCCCCACCCTCGCATCTTGGCTACTCTTGGGGGAAAAACAGATCCCAAATAATCTTCCCCCATTAGATAAGGCTGCACTTAAAGCTCTACTGCCCCAGCTTCGTGAGCTAACTTGCAGCCGGAATGAAGAAGCCCTGCCACAAGCGCGGCGCTACTTAGAAGAAGTTGGGGTGGCGCTTTGTATTATTCCTGCCATTACCGGCTTGGGGATACATGGAGTTACCCGCTGGGTCAACGGTTCCCCAGTCATACAGCTATCAACACTGTATAAAACCGATGACCAGATTTGGTTCACTCTTTTTCACGAAATCGGTCACGTGCTGCTTCACAGTGATACACAGCTATTTATCAGTGATGATGATTCTCAGGCAGAGGAAGAAGCTGATGCTTTTGCAGCTCGAACTTTGATTCCGGAGCCCTATCAGAAATCCTTACCTAAAAAACGGGATCTTAAGTTAGTCAAGGAAATGGCTGGGAAAATAGGAGTAGCGCCCAGTATCATCCTTGGGCAAGCGCAACACAGTACCGGTGATTTCGGTTGGGGACACTCGCTAAAACAAAAAATTAATTGGCACGAACTCACAGATTTTCAGCTCCAAAACACCTAACGCAAGCCAAGGATTTAGCTAACTCCAGGAGCAGAAACCAGAACGAGCCCCTCGTTTAGTTATTTTTCGAGGACGAATCCGGCTGCGAATCCGGCTTAGCCAGGTGTAGGTCTACCGCCACCAGCCGGCGTTTATAGGCACGGCGCAGCGAGTTGCGCAGGGGCAACGAACCCGCCAAGACTACCGCCAGAATCGCCCAGGCGGCCGCAATCACTACCCATAAACCTGCCCGCGCACCACCGGCATCCACTACGTTGCCCCCAATCCAGGCACCTGCCGAAATCCCCAGGGTAAAGAAGGTGTTCAGCCAGGCCATCCCCTCAGTAAAACGAGAGGGGGGAACCAAACTAGCTAAAATATTGGTCGCATTCGTCATGGTGGGCGCATAAGTGGCGCCGGTTAAGGCCAGGCATAGCCCCAAGATCCAGACATTAGACGCGAAAAACAGGGTGGAAAAACCTATCGCCATCAGGATGATTCCCCCCACAAATAGGCGCAAAGCCGATACTCCCCATTCCTTGGCTCCATAGATGACGGCCGCGGAAAAAGAAGTAACCCCGAACAGAGCCAATAGAATTCCGGCGATCTCAGCCAAACCTACCTCGCGACAATAAGCCACCACCGTTAGATCCAAAGCCCCAAAGGTGAGTCCGCAGAGCATAAAAATAATCCCTAAAACCACCATCGCTGTCGATTTGAGTAGGGGTTTTGCTTCCTCGGGAGAAAAATCGGCTTTACCGCGGGGAATAGGTTCCGTTTCCCGTTGGGATAAGAACCAGAAACCCCCGATCCCGGAGGTGAGTAGGCAGGCAACTATTCCGGCTGCTGGGTGTACTACTGTGGCCAGGACAGTGGCGATAATGGGGCCGAAAATAAAAATTACTTCGTCAAGGGCCGCCTCGAAAGCATAGGCGGTGTTTAATTTGCGAGAGCCGGCTAAAAGATGCGTCCACCTCGCCCTCACAAACGCCCCGAAAGAGCCGGTAGTCGCCCCCGATAAGGCTGCAATTACGTAGAGAGTCCACCGAGGTGCCTGGTAAATAGCCGCCACGGCCAAAGCAGCCAGCAAGACCAGGGAGGCAGCCACCAGAGGCCGCAAAATTTTGGCTTGCCCATGCCGATCCACCAGCTGCGCTTGAATAGGCGAGGCCGCTGCCATAGTAATCACCACTACCGCGTTCACCTGCCCCGCCAAGGAATACTCCCCGTAAAGGATGGAAATCATTAGCAGGGTCGAAAGACCGGCCATTGCCATCGGGAAACGCGCGATCGCCCCGGCGATAGAAAAACTCAGTGCCCCGGGATAGGCAAAAATTTCACGATAGGACTTGAACACAGCTCTAAGCCTAACCGGTTGACTACGTTCTAACCCACCCGCCCAGTTAGACTAAGGCTATGGGTTTGTCGAATAATCATCTCTGGCGCCGCGCTTGCACCGTCGCGTTAGTGGTCGGGATTATTGGCATTGCCATTGTGGGATTTATTGGGCATCCGGTGTTCGCCTGCCGCATATTTTCACTAATGTTGCTGCTGCTGGGGGTTTACCGCTTGCTAGATCGCTCCCCAAACGCCTGGTGTGCGGTTCGTTCCTGGTGGCTTGATTGTATTGCCCTGTTTACCCTCTCCATAGCCCTGTTTATCCTGGCACCTTACGGCGGGATTATTATGCCGACTGGTCTTTAGGCCAGCGATCCCATCGGATCCCAGGCTGGCAAGACTACCGGGGCGTCCTCGGAATCGATAACTTCCCGATACTTAGCGGGAAGCCGATCCCGGTGCACCGCGATTTCAAAAACATACTCGTCAAACCAAGAATCGTTCATAGTGTAAAAACCCTCGTCAGCGCGGTCTTCGCAGCCCCAAGAGTTTTCCACCCGCCAGCGGCGCGGAGCCCCATCTAGCATGTCTACCCCTACAAATAGCATGGCGTGAGTCATTAGAGATTCGTGGGAAAGCAGGCGCTCTTCCTTGTCCATCCCAAAATCCACTCCATAGACCGCGCCATAGTCATAGAGATTCTTATCCCATAGCGACAGATCCCGGTCAGCCTGCTGCTCGGTATCACAACCGAACCACACCGGTTTGCCAGCCTGCAATACCGTGGCCGCGCAATCTTTCATTACCGGCATCGGCACATTTAGGTACCGGACCGGGGCGGCGCCCAGCACGTTACCTAGGCGATCGACGGTGTAGGTCTTCCCATAGGGGTTGGCTTCGCGCGGATCATTAACCAGGCACACATAATTGCGCAGGTCGTTAACGATATATTTATCTGCGAACTGTTGGGGAGTCACTTCCCCTAGCCGCTCGAACTTATTGTCTTTATCGTTGTATTGCCATACGAATTTTGCGGGCGGAGTCCCCAAATGGATATTAAGAATCCGGTGGACTCCTTTGAGCAGTCCCGCCTTTACCTCCCCAACAGTTTCGGGATTATTTTGCGCGGCTTTTCGCACCGCAAGCGCCCCTTCCCGCAGGTAGCGTTCCAGGGTCCGATCCATTTTCTTTGAGTTGGAGGAGGATTCGGTTTCCGGCATGGCCCACTTAGGCACTACCCCATATTTGTCGACTAGCGCCACGAACATATTCCACTGGCCGCCGTCCCCAATCGGATCAGACAGCAGATGGGCAACTGTGCGGTCATCCAGATCGCGATCGGCCAGCTCAATCTGGGATTCTAGGAAGTAGTTAGCTTTTTCTAGTTTGTCCCAATAAAACAGGTAGGTCTGAGAGAATTCGAAATTCTCTACGTTTAACCGCTTGATCATGGAGGAACGCAGCAGATTTAAACCGGCGAACAGCCAACAGCGCCCCGATTTCTTCTGGTTAGCCACCGGCCACGCATCAAGTTTGTGGGACATGGAGCGATCTGCATACGCCACCACTTGGTGATTTTGTGCTACCTGATCAATATCGGAGTTAGTCACCGCGTTTTGCATTAACTGGCCGTGAGGATCCGTACTAAACTCTTCACGCAGTTCAGATAGTATTTCCGGGGTCAATGTTGCTTCGCGTTCGCTCACTGTTCCTCCTAGATTTGGGCAGAGACTCACCATTTTTTAGGCGAAAACTATCCCGGATAACTGCCCCGGTTTTGGGAAGTTACCGCAGTTTCGCCGCTTTCTTCTTTGTTTCCAAAATATCGCATCGTTCCCACTTAGTTAATTTGGGGTATTTAGCTCACTGCTGGCGGCGCGGATCCACCAGGGTGAAATTAAATATTTTGCGACGAGGACGCAGCCCGACCCTGCCGGCAGCTATCGTGGCTGCAGGACACTTTCCTGTGTAACCCCTACTGGTTTTCCGCTAACTCTGCGAGCATTTCCTCTACCTGCTTAATCCAAATCCGCCCGGAAATATCCGAAGGCATCCGGAAGTCACCGCGGGGACTGAGACCAAACCCGGAAGTTATTCCCGGCCCGCCGGGCACGCAAGTCCGTTTGAACTGGGAAGTAAAGAAGCGACGCAAGAACTCGCGCAGCCAGCGCAAAATAGTTTCCAGATCGTATTGGTGACGATCCGCTTCCGGTAGGTCGGCCGGCCACCGCCCCTTTTGCTTATCTGCCCATGCCTGGTACGCCAGGTAGGCAATATCGCGGGGTTCGCGCCCTAGAAGCAGGTGGTAGAGGAAGAACTCGTGCAGTTCGTAAGGACCGATAGTGTCTTGGGTGGATTGCAGTTTTTCCCCACCTCCCGGAATCAGTTCCGGGGAGATTTCTTGCGCCAAAATATCTTTCAGCACTGTCGTGCAGGCTTCGCCGAACAGATTTTGCCGGCAAACCCAGCGAATCATGTATTGCAGCATGGTTTTGGGGATTCCGGGGTTAACCGAATAATGCGACATATGGTCGCCCACCCCATAGGTGCACCACCCTAAAGCCGCCTCCGATAAATCCCCGGTTCCAATCACCAATCCGCCCTTATGGTTGGCAATCCGGAACAGATAATCAGTGCGCAACCCCGCCTGCACGTTCTCGAAGGTCACATCATATTGAGCGGCACCTTCTGCAAAGGGATGCCCCATATCGGCGAGCATCTGCCGGGCAGCGGGGCGGATATCGATTTCTTCGCACTTAATCCCGAGCGATTCACACAGTTGATATGCGTGAGATTTGGTGCCTGCCGAGGTGGCGAAACCGGGCAAGGTATAGGCCAAGATCTGGGATTTATCGAGGCCGAGGCGCGCTGCCACCTGGGTACACACCAAAAGAGCCTGGGTAGAATCTAGTCCTCCCGATACGCCTAACACCATCTTGGGGTTGCCGACGGCCTGCAAACGTTTTTGCAGCCCGTAAATCTGAATCTGGAACGCCTGTTGGCAGGCGCGGTCGATACCCTCCTGGTCGGCGGGTAAGAAAGGGAACCTAGCCGGAACGGGGAACAGCGCAGCCTGCGGATCCTTCAAGGTGGCGGCGTTGGAAACATTTGCCCAGGGGTCAAAGGAGATAGCTGCTCCGGCGGCTCCCACTCCTAGGCGAATCTTTATCTCCCAGGGTTTTTCGGGTTGCCCGGCTCTGGCATCCGCGAAACTGCTTTCGCGCCGCCGGCGATTGGCGAGGGTGGTTAAATCAATATCGGCCAGGGCAATCTGGGTTTCACTGGGGAAAGGCTCAGTTTCCGCTAGCTTAGAGCCGTCTTGGTAAATAAAGGTTCGCCCTTCCCAGGCAGCATCGGAGGAGGACTCTCCATTGCCGGCTCCTGCACTCACATAGGCGCAAATCCCGCGCCGGGAAGTGGCGCCCGCCAGCAGTTGTTGCTGCTCGCCGCCCTCCAAAGTGGCAGGATAAGCCGCCGGGTTGGCGATTAAGCTTGCCCCTTGCAAGGCAAGGGACAGCGCCAGAGAACGTGCCGCTACGGCGTCGCTGCCAACTTCCGCCCCGACTGTTAGGCCAGCCACGTCCTCGACATGGATAATCCCGTTCCCAATAGGAGCTTCGCTGGCTCCCGGAATCTGGGGAGCCTCCCAACGGGTATCTGCGGGCAGGTGCGCGCCGGAAGTAAAGTAGCGTTTTTCATAAGCTTCACTAGAAAGAAAAACTTTCGGAGTCAGCGCAACGACTCTTCCGCGTGCCAAAAACACCGCACAATCATAGATTTGCCCCGCTATCCGTAAGGGGGCTCCCACCACGATTAGCTCGGCGCAATCCGAAGTGGCTTTGGCCAGCAGTTCTATTCCTTTTTCCACACTCGCTAGCAAACGCTCAGAAAATACCAGGTCATCGAGGGTGTAACCGGAGATACTCATCTCCGGAAACACCGCGACACAGGCGCCTTGCCGGGCAGCTTTGCGAGCTGCTGCCGCGATTTCCGGTACGTTTCGATCCGGCTGGCCGGGATGGCTGGGAATGGTAATGGCCGCGACACGAGCGAAACCGTGCGCATAAGGGCTAGCAAAAGTCATGTTCATATTATTGCACCCGCCTTCCTTAGCGTCTGCCTCCCTAAATGTAATCAGCGTCTAATTAGCGGGCGCTGATTTAGTAAGCTCCGGGGTAAATGTGTAGAATCATTGAAGTCCAGCCCCGATAGCTCAGTGGATAGAGCGTTCGCCTCCGGAGCGAAAGGCCGCAGGTTCGAATCCTGTTCGGGGCACCAAAAATTTTTTACGAAATTGTTCCCCTATCTGCCAATTGCTACCCCTAACTGCAACCTGGTCAACATCTTAAACTAGCGGAAAATCGGTAGTTACTGATCTTTTTTCTAGGAAACGTGCAGAACCTGGGGTCGTGCGGGGAAAGGTTTTTCCTCCTGCCCAAAGTTCGTATTTGCCCGTGGCAAATACTAATTTTCAACACAAAGCCCGAAAAACAATTCTGATTTATAGCCAGGTATCCGAAAGGTAAAAAATGTGATGGCAGGCGTGTCTACCTACTCGGATAAAACCTTTCCCCGCACCCGATATTCACCTAAAAGGCACCGTCAAGTGACTTAGCAGAGGGGTTCCAGGTGGTTGGAACTTTATAAAGCAGAATATCGACCGCAACAAAAATGAGCATTCCGATCACGATAAGTGGGAGTAGACCCTTCGTCCACATTGGGTCTGCAGCCCCTAAATCGGCGGCATCAACCATGGCTCCAAACGCGGCAACGGCATAAGCCAAACAGCCAATCGCAAGACACCAGGCAGCTACAACCATAACTTTGATTCGTGCCGCCATCGCGCTTTTTATTACCAGCCAGGAAGCGATACCTCCCAGCACCAAGGCGAAAATAAAAGGAGGTAGCGGAATAGGAATAAACACAGATAGCAACGCGAAAACAGGCCACAGCAGCACAAATAATTTTCGCTTGTCAAGAGCGTTATTAGTCAATGATCTTCCCTCCCTTTGGATTACAACAGGCGTTCAACATTTAAAAACAGCTGCTATATAGTCTTCTTAACTACAAGGAAAATTTTGTTTCACTTGCACCCTGCTGTCAATAGGTCGCTGTAGTTTAAAAATGAGCAAGAAAACTCCTGATCTCGAGGACGTGCGGGGAAAGGTCTTTTTCAAGTTTTTGGTCAGGAGGAAAAACCTTTCCCCGCACTCGGCACTCACCAAAAACGCGCCGTCAACCGATTCAACAGCTAATGCACTTTTGTTAGGCAGACCCGCATAAGCCCGCATTACCTGGGTTTTCCCCATAGAGTGGAAGTAGCCCGGAAACTGTCAGACTTCCCCTTTGGCAGGTGTCCCCTACAAGGAGCAGCAATGCGCAAGTTCGCTTTTTTAGATCTAGACGGAACCATAATCGACCACAACCAGGTGATCAGCACCAAGGTAAAGGAAGCTATCACCGCCGCCACTGCGAACGGGCACAAAGTATTTATCGCCACTGGACGCTCCTATCCGGAGCTTTATCCCTCCCTATTTTCCCTGCCCTTTTCCGGCCTGATTACCGCCAACGGCGCGTACGTAGAATTGGGAGACCAAGTACTGGCCGATCATTCGATAGACCAGACAGGCATCGCCGAGTGGACGGATTATTTCCGCCGCAGCGGCGCCACTTGGATTTGGCAAGGTAAAGACCATTTTTATCCCTCCGAAAATTTTCTGGATTTTTTCCGCCTCTCCGGAAAATCTGACCGCGCTGCCACCGGCGACTGGGCTGCCTACCTCGAACAGATCACGCCTTACCTAGCTACCGGCATCCCCACTTCTGCCGGTAAATGCATGTTCTATCTCTCCCCCGAAGCGCCTTCCAACTTCGAAGAAGCCCACCGGCTGTTCGGGGATCGCTACATGGTTATCCCCGGATCAGTTGATGTGCGCATAGGCGAAGTGGTGGAAATAGGGGTAAAAGGGGTCAATAAAGGCACCGCGGTGCGTGAGGTCCTCAAGTATTTTGGAGGAGACCCGGCTCAGGCGCTCGCGATCGGCGACTCGGTAAACGACTATGAAATGGTACGGGAGGCAGGTATCGGGGTGTGCCTGGCGGGCGGAGCAGAAAAACTCCGCGAGATCGCCGACTGGATTGCTCCCCCAATTGAAGAGGACGGGGTAGCGGCCGCCTTTAAACGTTTCGGTTTACTGGATCCCGCCTAAGGTTTAAAAGAACTTATATCCTTCCAGATCGGTGAAGGTAAATCCTTTCCCGGTAGAAACATTTACGCAGGTAGCGTCGGTACCTCCGAAAGTGCAGGCATATTTACCGAGCTGAGTGTATTGACCCGGCCCCAGTGACTGCAGATCAAAGCGTTTACCACTGTTATCCCTTTGACCAGATTTAACATCTTCATACAGCGGGGTAGTGCCGTTTACGCACCCACCGATACCAGAGGAGTTATCCCATACCCCCAGCACGGATAGGCGCAGATCACCCTGCTGACATTTTCCGACGTTACCGGCAGCATCGAAGTTACTGGCGGTAGCACAAACCACCCCACTGCCGCTAGCCAGGGCACCGGAGCTATCTGCCGCTAAAGGCACCAGCGGAGGCGGGGTTTCTTCCAGTTTTTCCGCAATGGTGCACACTACAATTCCGGACTGCGAACGGAATGTTACCCGCTTCTTGTCTCCTCCCAATTGTGCCGGCGTCACCGGTTGCGCGGCTAGCACCTTCTTGACCTGCTCAGTTTGGGTGGTGGCCACCGGTTTTGGCTCCGGAGCGGCCACGGTTTCAGTAGCCTCTGCCTGCGAACCCAAGGGAACCGCCGAAGGCACCTTTCCGGTACTAAGCCGCACTATCTGCCAGCTAACTAAAGCGATTAAAACCAGTACTACCAGTCCATACAGTAGCCACAGTGGGGAGCGTCGCGAGGAGGTTGCTTCCGGTATTTTTTGCTCTGCTTCGCCCAAGCTGGCTGACGTCAGGGAAGCAGGAGAAGCATCCTCCGGCATAGTTGAGGTTGATCCGCTAGGATTGACTGCCCTAGGCTGCGCGGAAGTGAAGTTACTTTGCGGTGCCACCTGGTTGCTGGGCAAGGCGCCGTAAACCGAGGCGGGCGCGTCATAGTCCCCTGCTGCTACCGGCGAGTTAGCACCCGGACTTTCCTGCGTGGAAGCGGGATTAGGGGCGGCAGCCGGCGGAACCGGAGCGGGATTGGCTGGCTGATAGTTTTCAGCCGGCAGAGCGGTTTGTAGGGAAGGCCGCATATTTTGACGCGGAGGCACGGCTGGACGGGGTGCTACGGAGCGCACTCGCGGTGGTTGCTGGTACTGATGTGGCTCCGGAGCCCCTGGGGAAGGAACCTGGGGAATCCCGCCCGCAGGCAGTGGCGGCTGCACAGGTGATGACGGCTGGTGGCTGGCAGAGCGGGGAGGAAAATAGCGTCCTTGACCCGGGGCAGAGGCGTGCGGATTCGCCTGCGGCTCCCCCTCGCCGCGATAACCGTAACCGGGCTGTTCACTCACGCTAGCCACTCCTCGTTTACATCGGGGTTGCGCCCTTTGGACTGCAGGAATTGGTTAAAATGCTGCGCCCATTCGCGATGCTGATCCCGCTGATAGTCTTGCAGCTGCCGCAAATCCATCTGCCCTAATTGGGGATAAGCGGCACCCAGCGCCCGCAAAACCGCAATAGTTTGTCGCACGTCTACTAGGGCATCATGCAGGTTATCTTCCCCGCGTACCTGGTAAAACTCCGCGAGCGCCCCCAAGGTACGTTTGCCGCGCCGATAGCGATCCAATGCCCGATCCAGCACCAGAGGATCGATGACCGGCAAAAATTCTACCCGCTCACGTATAGTGGGTAACCCCAAACGCGTCAGGTGATGATCTAGCAGCGGCAAATCGAAAGAGGCGTTGTAGATGACCACCGGAACTTGTGCTCGGCCGCAAGCCTCAAGAACCTGAGCGACCTCCGTCACCACTTGCTCTAGGGGGCGTCCATGCTGACGGGCATACTCGGTGGAAATTCCGTGAACCTGTTGGGCTGGTTCCGGGATGGGGATACCGGGATCAGCTAGCCAGGTTTGTTCCCGAGTTTGCCCATGCCGCCATTCCACACAGGCAGCGGTAACAATGCGATCAGTTGCGGGTTTTACTCCGGTGGTTTCGGTATCGAAACCCATAAACGGACCCTCAATCCAACTCACCGCTTACTCCTTACCTTGCCCGCGTTGCCGGAACTTTCGTTTCAAATAATACGTGGTTTATTTAACTGCCGAGTGGTAGTTAGGGGCTTCTGCGGTCATCTGCACGTCGTGCGGATGGGACTCCCGCAGGCCAGCTCCGGTAATTTTCACGAAACGACCCCGTGCTTTCAAAGTGGCAATATCAGAGGAACCGGTATAGAACATGGATTGCCGCAAGCCCCCGATTAGTTGATAGAGCACCGCCGAGATAGCCCCGGAGTATGGCACTTGCCCCTCGATTCCCTCGGGAACAATTTGGGCATCACTGGTTACTTCCGCCTGGAAATAACGATCCTTGGAATATGATTTGCGTCCGCGTGAACTCATTGCTCCCAGCGAACCCATGCCGCGGTAATGCTTATACTGTTTACCGTTCACAAACACCAGTTCACCTGGTGATTCTTCACAGCCAGCTAGTAAGGAGCCGAGCATCACGGTATCGGCACCCGCCACCATAGCCTTGGCAATATCGCCAGAATATTGCAGACCGCCATCGGCAATCAGGGGCACCCCCGCTTTCGAGCAGGCCTGGGCAGCCAGGTTTATGGCAGTAATCTGGGGTACCCCCACCCCGGCAACTACCCGGGTGGTGCAAATCGAGCCGGGGCCAACCCCGACTTTTACCGCGTCTACCCCGGCATCAATCAGTGCCTGCGCGCCCTCGGCAGTAGCCACGTTGCCGCCAATAATGTCAATATCAGCGAAAGTGGGAGAGGCTTTCAGCTTCTTAATCATTTCCAGAGCGAGCTTTGCACCCCCGTTGGCGGTATCAACTACCAGCACGTCAACTTCCGCTTCCGCGAGGGCTTCGGCGCGCTCCCAGGTATCTCCCCAATATCCAAGGGCGGCGCCCACCCGTAGGCGGCCTTCCTCGTCCTTAGTGGAGTTGGGGTACTGTTCAGTTTTCACGAAGTCTTTTACAGTGATCAGGCCGGTCAGGCGGCCTTCTTCGTCTACTAGCGGTAGTTTTTCAATCTTTTTTTCAGCTAGTAGTGCCCGGGCTTCCTCGCGGGGCATTCCTTTTCGCCCGGTAGTAAGCGGCATCGGGGTCATAGCGTCGCGTACCTTCACCGAGGCCCACTTGCTGACAGGAATGAACCGCAGATCCCGGTTGGTGATAATTCCTTGGAGTTTGCGATCCTCATCCACTACCGGCAAGCCGGATACCCGGTAGTGGCCGCATTCTTTATCCAGTTCCAGGAGGGTGGCATCAGGACCGATAGTAACCGGATCGGTAATCATCCCGGATTCAGAGCGTTTAACTTGGCGCACTTGTGCGGCTTGCTCTGCAATCGGCAAGTTGCGATGAACAATACCGATTCCCCCTTGACGCGCAATCGCGATCGCCATATTGGCTTCGGTGACCGTATCCATGGCTGCAGATATTACCGGGGTATGTAAGGTAATCCGTTTAGTTAGCCGGCTGGAGGTATCGACCTCGGAGGGGATAACATCGGTGGTTTCGGGAAGTAACAGAACGTCATCATAAGTTAGCCCTTCGAGGGCATCCAGGTGTTCGATAATCACCTTTTTAAGGTTAGCGCGAAAAGCCGGACTCCCGCCACTTTCATTCGCCTATTAACCCTAATTCCAGCACTTTTGCCCGAGGATGTGACTCGTTTTACCTTACAGCGGCAAGCTTTTACCCCTGCCGCGAGCCGTGATGGCTGATAACCCCGCCCAGAGTATTGTCCTTCCGCTTCGAATTTGAGCCTGTTCGCTGAGCGCTAACCCGCTGTCTTCACCCTGCTGAACTGCAAATTAATCTTTTATTTACGTTCTTTTCACCGGAGAATAGTCTATTTTTCAGAGAACCGTAAGCTAGCTCCTCCATACTGAGCCATAACTTACCAAGCACAAAGGAGCATCGAATGAGCGACTTCTCGCGACTTCCGGGACCGGTGGCTGATTTATGGGAGTGGCAATACCAAGGGGCTTGCCGAAACCTCGACACCGAACAATTTTTTCATCCCGAGGGCGAACGCGGAGGAACTCGCCGGCGGCGCGATGACGCTGCGAAGGCGATCTGCGCTCAATGTCCGGTGATCGCGGAGTGCCGCGAGTATGCGTTGGCGGCTCAGGAACCCTATGGAGTGTGGGGCGGTCTTACCCAGGAGGAACGCCGCGAACTGATTAGAGAAAGTCGCGAGGAAGCCGAGCGGCTCACCGCTTAGCGCCGCTGTCTTACAAACGGCTGTTGGGCGCCGAAAGACGGACGGACAAATTAGAAAATGGATCCAGGTTATTCCTGGATCCATTTTGCATTTTTGCCCGCTACTTCTTGTTGCGACGCTGGTGACGAGTCTTACGCAACAGCTTACGGTGCTTTTTCTTAGACATGCGCTTGCGGCGCTTTTTGATTACCGAGCCCACTAGGTTCTCCTTTTGCTTCTTGGTGCGCGCGCGGCGCAGACATTACCTTAAGGTATTTTTCTCGCACTACTATACAACAACTTAAGCAGCGGTTAACTATTGGCTACGCCTGAGGATTGTTCCCAGTCACCAAAACCCTGCCCCATCATCTGGTCGATGGCCGCAGCCGGTACCCGAAAAGATTTACCGACTCGAACTGCGGGGATATCACCGGCGTGGATCATGCGATAGACCGTCATTTTAGACACGCGCATTAGTTCCGCGACTTCTGCCACTGTTACGAAGCGCGGAGCTTGCTGCTGTGCCATAATGTTCCGTCCTAAGTTCGAATCCATGCCGGTTAGGGAATATTTATAAGCTTAAGCCGTTGACCTAGAAAAATTCTAGAGTTTCAGGCATCCATGTATAAAAATACCCCAAGAGACCCAGTTTTCTCAACTGTCACAGGAAAGTCACTAAAAAACCATAGATTTCCGCCAATTTTTAAAGTTATTTTAGTTATTTTTGTACTGATTTACCCTACTGGAAGTCATATTTTTCGGTATTGCCGCTGCGGAAAGAATCTTGCCTACCGGGTCTAACCGAAAGTAGAGGCAGCGGGATAATATCAAGGCAGGAAATATTTCTATTTAAAGGAGGTGCAATGGCAAAACAGCGGCGCGTTTCCAAACGCGCAAAGGTCAGAGAATCGATAGACCATCTTGCCCGCACCTCCCCAGCTCGGCTGGTAGTAATGGTGTTCGCAGCAATCATCCTGGTCATGACGCTACTGCTTTCGTTACCGATTGCCACCACCACCGGCAAACCCGCTCCCCTGGTAGACGCGGTCTTTACTTCCACCTCAGCGGTTTGTGTAACCGGCCTTACCGTGGTCAACACCGCTTCCTATTGGTCTTTATTTGGACAAATCGTGATCATGTTGGGGATCCTAATTGGCGGTCTAGGGGTAATGACTCTGGCATCGATATTGGCACTAGCGGTATCACGCCATATTGGGCTGACCCAAAGGATGCTGGCTGCCATCGAGAAAACTGCTTCCCTGGGCAAAGTCGGTGCCCTGATCCGCACGGTGATCGTCACCTCGCTGACTTGCGAATCGATTATTTTCATCGCGCTACTACCTCGCTTCTTAACCTTGAACGAGTCGGTTGGCTCCGCGATCTGGCACGCTCTGTTCCAGTCCATCTCCATTTTCAATAATGCGGGACTAATCAACCTACCTGAGGGAATAGATGCCCACCTGGGGGATTGGTGGATGATCACCCCGGTAATCCTGGGAACTTTCCTGGGGGCTCTGGGATTCCCAGTCATGTTAGACCTCAAAGAAAACTGGCGGTCCCCCCATAAACTTAGTTTGCATTCAAAACTAACTATCACTACCTACCTGGCCGTTTGGCTATTTACCGCGGTAGTAATCGCCTGTTCAGAATGGAATAACCGGGGAACTTTCGGCTCCATGAGCACTTCCGAATCCCTGCAAACCTCGATTCTGTTCGGAGTGAACTCCCGCTCTTCCGGGATTAGCACTATTGACGTGGGACAAATGACCAGAGGATCCTGGTTCCTGCTGGACGTACTGATGTTTATTGGCGGGGGCTCCGCCTCCACCGCGGGAGGTATCAAAGTCTCCACGCTGGCAGTGATGATCTTGGCGATTATGGCGGAGGCGCGCGGGGATCGCGACGTAGAAGCCTTCCATCGCCGCATTCCCCCTTCGGTGGTGCGCCTGTCGGTAGCCGTGACCGGTTTGGGATCCATCATGGTGGTAACCGCTATTTTCTTCTTACTTTCGGTGACCGACTATTCTATGGACGTTATCGGATTCGAAGTGATTTCTGCTTTCGCCACCGTGGGATTATCAACCGGAATCACCCCCGATTTACCGATTATCGGGAAATATGCGCTGGTACTACTAATGTTTGCGGGCAGGACTGGCACTATGACCGTGGCGGCGGCGCTCGCGCTGCGCGAGCGCCGCAGAGTTATCAGAATGCCCGAAGAACGTCCTATCATCGGATAGTTTGGCCAAGCGCCTAAAGTTTTTTGGATAGAAGTTAGTGGCGGGGCACGGGTACCGACCCCGGTTAAAATACCTACACGATTAGCCGCGCCACGCCCTCGGAAATTACTAAAAAAGCCGTAAAGTCGGCTCTGATCCCAAAACGCAGGTTAGGGCATTTGCGCAAACTGCTCTAAGAGTTCAGCATCGCCGGAGACAATAATGATGTCGTTTGCGTCTACCCGGGTTTGGGGAGCAGCATATTCAAAGGGCTCACCAGGAGAGAGCACCCCAATCACCGTGACCCCATACCGAGAGCGAGTATCTAGTTCTGCCAAAGTAAAGCCGTGACAGGCCTTGGGCGGACGCATTTTCACTACCGAGAAGCCCTTGCGGTCCATCTCGATATAGTCCAGCATCTTGCCACCCACCAGGTGCGCGGTGCGCACCCCGGCATCATATTCGGGGTAGACCACGTGGTGAGCTCCAATTCGTTTCAGGATAGACCCATGCTCTAGAGAAGTGGCTTTTGCCCAGATCGACCCGATTCCCAGATCCACCAAGTTCGCGGTGATCAACACCGATGCCTCTAAGGCGGTTCCTACCCCCACTACGGCAGCTTGAAAATCAGTGGCTCCCAGCTGCTCTAAGGCTTCGGCACTGGTGGCATCGGCTTGCACCACGGGCAGACGAGACTGCCATTGGGTAACGATCCGCGGGGACTTTTCTACCGCCAAGACTTCGCGCTCCAGGCTCTCTAAAGAGGCAGCTACCGCCGAACCGAAACGCCCCAAACCGATAACTAGCACTCCAGATGCGCCAGCATCCCGTTTCGCCATCTACGTCCTCCTCTTGTCCCCAGCTGTAGATAATTATGCGTTCTGCTTCCAGCCTACCCCGCTCGAATGTTTCACAGGTTCGCCGCGCTAGAGTTAAGGCATGGCCAAGGTAAAGACTAGCTATCAATGTTCCGAGTGCGGGTGGCAATCCAGTAAATGGTTGGGGCAATGTCGCAACTGTAAAGCTTGGGGAACGCTCGAAGAAAGCATCCCGGCAGACGAGCCTGCACCCTCTCGCAATAAGATCGCCGGCAAAACTCCCCACCAAAAGGCTCTGCCCATCAGGGAAGTTGATATTGCTGATGCTAGATTTATCCCCACTGGGATCGGGGAACTTGACCGGGTACTCGGCGGTGGCCTAGTGGCGGGATCTGTGGTTTTATTGGCGGGCGAACCGGGGGTGGGTAAATCCACCCTCCTGTTGGACGTCGCCGGAAAAGTTGCGTCTACCTGGAAAAACAAGTCAGTACTGTATGTAACGGGAGAAGAATCGGCCGCCCAAGTGCGCCTGCGGGGTCAGCGGATTGGTGCCCTGGCAGATAATTTATTGCTGGCTGCGGAAACCGAATTGGAAAGCGTGCTGGGACATATTGACCAATGCTCCCCTTCGCTGGTGATTGCAGATTCGGTGCAAACTATTGCTTCCGCCCAGGTCAGTGGGCAAGCCGGAAATGTCACCCAGGTACGTGCGGTCTGCTCGGCTTTAATTGAGGTCGCCAAAAGCCGCGGAATTCCGATCCTGCTAGTCGGACACGTAACTAAATCCGGCGGGATTGCGGGCCCGCGCGTTCTGGAACACCTAGTTGACGTAGTTACCCAGTTCGAAGGGGATCGTCATACCCGTTTGCGGCTGCTGCGGGCGGTTAAGAATCGCTATGGTGCCACTGATGAAGTTGGTTGTTTTGAGCTGGTAGAGCAAGGAATTATCGGCTTAGCGGATCCTTCCGGATTATTCCTTTCGCAAACTTCCTCGCGGGTGCCCGGTACTTGCGTAACCGTTACCTTAGAGGGACGACGCCCGATGCCTACTGAGATTCAAGCCTTAGTATCACCACTGGTATCGGGAGGATCGGCCCGGCGTACCACCTCGGGACTGGATTATTCGCGGGTGGCTATGACCCTGGCGGTACTGCAAGCCCGCTTGCACCTAGCGCTATCTAACTGTGACGTTTATGTTTCCACTGTAGGGGGAGCCAAAACCAATGAACCGGCAGTAGACCTGGCGGTGGCGTTAGCGATTACCAGCGCTGCCCAGTCGCGTCCTCCCCTAGAAAAAATGGTGGCTATCGGAGAAGTATCCCTAACCGGGGAAATTCGCGCCACCGTGGGGTGCGGGCGGCGCCTATCCGAGGCCGCGCGGCTAGGTTTTCGCCACGCTCTGATTCCCCGCCTGGGAGCCGATGAAGTTACTGCCCCCAAAGGAATGACTCTACATCCGGTAACTAACCTGGCAGAAGCGGTTATGATCGCCCTGCCTGAGGAGGAAGTTTAGGTATACGATATCGGCGTGGATCGCGCCTAGATTATGGCTCTGCCTGAGACGCAGATTACTTCAAAGTAAAGACTTCTTTACCGTCGGTGATTTCTTTACCATTTAGCACCGGAATTGCCTGATAGGTGCCGGCCTGCGCCATATCGCCCTTCTCGCAGCCATTTCTAATTTTCCCATCCCAGTTGAGGGTGGTGTCGTATTCCATGCCGGTTCCTAGCAGCAGCGGCTGCTCTCCCACCTTCCCCTGGCATTTCCAGGATTCCCACACCGTGTCTTGGCCGGTAATAACTTTTACGCCTACCTTGTCAATAGCCCCATTCATAGTGCAGGGTTTATTTCCCTTGGTGTTATGTAAAACAACTTTGAAGTTAACGCCTGCTCCCACCTGGTTTTCGCTCTTTTCCGGCTCCAACTTGTAACTAATATTGGCTAGATTACAGGTGGTGGGTTGGGTGACGACCTCTTTCTTTGCCTGCTCAGCTTGGGCGCGCTGCTGACTATCATCGGCAGCCTGCATCCATGACCAGGCAAAACGAACGATCAGCACCACTAAGGCAATCAACACCGCCAAAATTAGTAACGCTACTAGCCGGCGTACCCAAAAAGTTGTTTGCGAAGGGCGTACCCGCTCGGAAGAGCGCTGGCGTTGTTCTGGACTCATGCCCTCAGATTACCCCACGCCTTCAGGCGGAAGCCGGATTAACGCCACCGGGAGCGGGATTTGCCCCCTCGGAGCCATCTTCACCGTCATCAATGATGCACCAGGATTCAACTAACAGGGAAACCACCAATAGCAGCAGATTCACCAGCGCTAAAGCTATAGTATTCCCCGCAAAGGAACCGGCCATTTCCGCATGACGCAACTGGTAAGCCAGGATCAACTGGGACAGTAAATACCCCAAGAACAAAGCGGACCACACCGCGGAGGCTTGGGCTACCAACGCCACCAGCGGAGCCTTCGCTAGCTGTATCCAGGAAGGTTTACCATCGCGCAAACGTTTGACGGCCTGCCCAAAAATCGCAAGCACCACCGCCCCGCAAAAGATCAGCACCGTGAGAATCGGGCTGAACTGCAGGGGGCTACCCCCCATCTTCACCGCCAGATCACTGAGGAAATACCCCGCCAATAGGGCAATTGCCCCCAGGACTAACAGGATAAGTTTTCGCAGTGGCCGCATATTTTTACTCGGAGTCCGCTAGCGGATCGAAAACTGCAGTAGATTGCTCGGTGCGGTCTGTTTCCGGTTTAACCACCGGGATCGCCCCGGTAGTAGTCGGACGCAGAATCGACTTGCGTTCCACCCGAGATTCATCTTCCCCGCGAGCTTCGTTGCTATCGCTAACTTGATCCGCCGCAATATCTAGCGGGAGTGGCTGCGGGGACTCTTCTAGAACCGGAACCGGACCGGTAACTAGCCTACCGGCGTGACGCCCACTGCCATACTCAATGTTCTCAGTGGGCTCTTCGCTCCGCGCGACCTCCGCCCCTTCTAGGGACGACGCTTCATCTTCGGACACCACTTGCTGACCGTCACCGGCGTCCTCGGTTTCACGGGCATTCCCCGCGCCCGAATCAGTATCGAGGTCTTTGGCAAGAGCATTTTCCGCTGCGATCACCGTTTTAGCGCCAGTAGTCTGCGCGGGTGAGGGGGGCGGCGCCGGGGCGGGAGTATTAGGCAAAGCTTGCCAGGAATGCTCAGATCCTTCCGTCTGATCCATCGGGTTGTCTACCTGCTCAAAGTTCGGCATAAATTGCTCGGGATCCGCTTTCTCCCCTATAAAGAAAGCTTTAATCCGTTGCCAGAGGCTCTTTTTCTTAGGTTTTGGCGCTACTGTTTCCGGCTTCCCAGGTATTTCTACTGGTTCCTCGTCTAGCACCACTGCTGCTTGGGGATGATCATTACTGAGTCGCGGTAGGGGCAGGGAAGAGACTGGAGGGGTGGGTGCCGGAGAGTTAGCAGCAGGAACTGGAAGCGGAGGAACCTGCGGAGAACGCGCTTCCTCGGCAGCCGCAGGAAGCGGTGAACTCGCCTTATCCACTTGCGAGATTTCTCCGGTAGGATGCAGCTCGCGAGCATCATCTAGCACCCGGGGAGCAGCCTGAGGACGAGAAATCGCCGACCAGCGCGGCAAGGGAATAGATCCGGTGCCGGCTTCGGTTAGCGGATGCTTATTGTCTACCCAATCGGGGTAGATCTCTTTTACTCCATCCCGATCCGGGGCATAGTCTGCCAAAACTACCACTTCGCCAACGCCGGAGAGTTCTGCTGTGGGGGCTACTAGTGACCAGGGCAAAAGCACAAAAGCGCGCTGACTTGCCCGCGGATGTGGCAGAGTCAAGCGTTCATCCTCACTGGTGACACCTTGATAATCAATAATGTCTAAATCCAGAGTGCGCGCCTCCCAGCGCTCGCTTCGCACCCGGCCGTGCTCGTCCTCAAGATTTTGCAATACCCGCAATAGCGCCCGCGGAGAAAGCACAGTTGACAGGATTACTACCGCATTCAAGTAATCCGGTTGTTCTTCTTGTTCTTCACTAAGCACCGGTGCCGTACGTACCAGCGGAGATACCTCTACTACCCCTATCCCGCGGGTCTTCGACAATTGCGCAATTACTTCCCGGAAGGTATCGGAGACCTCACCGAGATTTCCGCCCATAGCTACAACCACTTGCCTGGGGGAATCTGGAGCCTGTTCCAAAGGACTAGCTACTTTTTCCGGGGAGGTTTCGCCGGGTTCCACCGCCTCCTCCGCCGCAATCTCGGACAGAGATAGGGGCGCGGTTTCTTCCAAAGGTGCTTCTTCCTCGGGAAGTAGATTCTCTAGGCCTCGCCAAATAGTTACCGATACGTCCTCTTTTTCTAACCCCAGCGGAGCCTCAGGTTTATGTAAACAAATCCGTACTGCCTGCACATTCGCCAATTCCAGAGTTTCTTCGGCGATCTGGGTAGCCACTTTTTCTAGCAGGTCGCAGGGCGGGCCGGTAATAATCCGGCTAATCAGGGCGGATACCCGCGAATAGTCGACGGTGTCTGCGATCTGGTCGCTAGCCCCGGCTGCCTGCAGGTCTAAGTAAATATCAGCGTCAACTAGAAAAAGTTGGCCATCTTGGCGTTCATGGTCGAGCATCCCATGCAGTCCGCGTTCCTCGATCCCCACCAAACTAATGTGGTCAAGATATTGCAAACGTTCACTGATTTCTTCTTCGCTTAGCGACATGCTGCTTCCCTCCACAGTTGCCCGGCGGCAACCGCACTAGCTGAAGCCGCAACGTTATGTACCCGAACTGCCCAAACTCCGGCCTGCGCGCAAAGAGCGCTCACCGCAGTGGTAGCGTCCTCACGCCGTCTGGCTCCCGCCTTAACCCCCGCGGGCAGGCTATCTTCCCAACTAGCAGGAACCGCCATTTCTAAGAAACGTTTTCGGGAGGCTCCGATAAGCAACGGATAACCCAGCTGCGCAAGCTGCTCCAGGTTTCCTAGGAGCTCCCAAGACTGCTCGGCGCTTTTCGCAAACCCTAAACCGGGATCTAAAATCAGTCGCTGCAGATTAACCCCGGCTTCTTCGCAAGCCTGGATACGTTCTTTCAGACCTCGGCAAACTCCACCGGTCACGTCCCCACCATAGTCACACAGGCTGTCCATAGTTTTGGGGTTCCCGCGCATATGTTGGCAAATATAGTAGGCATTATTTTCTGCCACCACTTTCAGCATCCTGGCATCTAGGGTGCCTCCAGAAATATCGTTAATGATCTGCACTCCGGCTGCTAGGCCAGCGGCAGCAGTTTCCGCGTTGACGGTATCTAAAGAAATAGGGAGCGGGCTCCGGGATGCTTTCAGATAACCGCTAATCACCGGCAATACCCGTTCTTGCTCTTGCGTAGGGCTTAGAGAGTGGGCTCCCGGCCGGGTGGACTCGCCCCCGATATCGAGGATATCGGCACCTGCCGCTGCTAACTCCAGGGCATGGACAATCGCTTTTTCGGGATTAAACCAGGCTCCGCCGTCAGAAAACGAATCTGGAGTGACGTTAATGATCCCCATGACTTTGGTGCGTCCGGGCGATAAAAAGTCGGGAATCTGGCGGATTGTCATGATTCTAGCCTACCCGGCATTAATCGTCCTTTTGGTCTGGAGGTAGGCAAAAGTAGCATTTCTCCATTCTTTAACCCGATAAAACGCTTAAGCTAACTAGTTTTCGCGGATTAGGGAAAGCACTTCTGCCCGGGAGCGCGGGTCCGAACGCATGACTCCGCGCAGAGCTGAGGTGGTAGTCCGAGCACCTGGTTTCTTAATTCCGCGCATTGACATACAAAGATGCTCGCCCTCGATAACTACCGCCGCGCCCTGCGGCTCCAGTTTCTCCATTAAAGCATCCGCTACCTGCGCAGTAAGTCTTTCTTGTACCTGCAACCGGTGGGAGAAACCCTCTACTACCCGCGCCAGTTTCGATAGCCCGGTGATCCGGCCATCACGAGGAATATAGGCCACATGAGCCACCCCGAAGAACGGTAGCAGGTGATGTTCGCACAGGGAGTAGAAGGGAATCCCCCGCACCATCACCATTTCCTCATCGTCCACGTGGAACTGTTTTTCTAGAGGCGCTGCCGGATCCGAGCGCATCCCCGACATTACTTCTTTCCAGGCTCTGCCCATCCGTGCCGGGGTTTCCTGCAAACCTTCCCGATCGGGATCTTCACCGATAGCGATCAGCAAATCTCGAATCGCTTTTTCCACTCCGGCCTGGTTATAACCCACTAGTTACTCGCCTTCTGCTACTACATTTTCCGGAATCGGAGCTGTCGCCGGAGTCTGGGAACCAGCAATCGGTTTACCGAAAACCGCCTCCGGTACTGCCCCTTCTTTGCCATAGGACCAGATAGCGCGTTCAGCCTGTTTTTGTACCGGCGCGAAGATCTCGTCTAGCTCCTCTTCTAGTAAGGTTTCCTTTTCAATTAGCCGGGCAGCCAGATCGTCAAGAATCCCCCGGTTACGGGTAAGGATTTCCCAGGCTTCGCGGTTGGCACTATCTAGGAAGCTACGAACTTCTTCGTCAATGGTGCTGGCTACTGCCTCGGAATAGTTTCTACTGGAGATACCATCGCGCCCCAAGAAAGGCTCACTATCATCCTTACCCAGCTTTACTGGCCCCACCTTGTCGGACATCCCGAAATCGGTTACTAGGCGACGAGCCGTTGCGGTCGCTTTTTCAATATCATTGGAAGCACCGGTGGAAGGATCTAGGAACACTAGCTCCTCAGCTACCCGTCCTCCCATGGAGTACACCAGTTCATCTAAAAGCTGGTTACGGGTACGCGAATAGCGATCCTCAACCGGCATCACCATGGTGTACCCCAGAGCGCGTCCGCGCGGCAAAATCGTAACCTTGGTGACCGGATCGGTATACCGCAAAGCGGCGGCACAAAGCGCGTGTCCGCCCTCATGATAGGCGGTGACCAACTTGTCGTGGTCATTCATCACCCGAGTACGTCTTTGTGGCCCCGCAATTACCCGGTCGATAGCTTCATCAACTGCCCGCATATCAATCAAATCCGCATTGGAGCGGGCAGTGAGCAGGGCTGCCTCGTTAAGCACATTTTCTAGGTCGGCACCGGTAAAGCCAGGCGTACGTTTCGCGATCTGTTCTAGATCCACATCGGTGGTCATAGGCTTGCCCTTGGCATGCACCTGCAAAATCGCTTTCCGTCCCTTAATATCCGGGGCATCCACGTTTATCTGCCGGTCAAAACGTCCCGGCCGCAGCAGGGCGGGATCAAGTACATCGGGACGGTTAGTGGCAGCAATTAAGATCACGTTGGTGTTTTCGTCAAAGCCGTCCATTTCTACCAGCAGCTGGTTTAGGGTTTGTTCGCGTTCATCATTGCCCCCGCCCATGCCGGTGCCACGGTGACGCCCCACGGCATCGATTTCGTCAACAAACACAATCGCCGGGGCGGACTCTTTAGCCTGACTAAACAAGTCACGCACCCGCGAAGCGCCCACCCCTACGAACATCTCTACGAATTCCGAGCCGGAAAGGGTAAAGAAAGGAACTTTCGCTTCCCCGGCTACTGCCTTGGCCAGCAAGGTTTTACCGGTTCCGGGCGGACCACATAGCAGCACGCCCTTAGGGATCCGAGCTCCCAGGTTATGGAACTTGGCCGGGTTAGCCAAAAATTCTTGAATTTCACGCAGTTCCTCTACCGCTTCATCGGCTCCCGCTACATCGGCGAAAGTAATCTTGGGAGCGGAGGCATCAAACTTTTTAAATTTGGATTTTCCAAATCCCAGCATTCCGCCACCCTGCATGCGCGACATCGCCCACCAGATCAGAGCGAAGAACAGTAGCAGCGGAACCATCATCTGTAAAAGCGCTGACCACCAAGAACCGGTCGGGAAAATCGAGTTATACCCCTTTTTTAGGTTCCCCTCCTGGATTAGTTTGTTTACCTGCTCCGCCTGGGGTTGTACAAAGGTAAAAGTGACCTCTTTGGTGGCACTTTGCGGAATCACCTGGGCATCTTTCCCCAAGTTCTTGGGCGTGTACTTCTTCGATAACTCTAGCTTTACCTGCTGCGTGCCATCATTGACTATCGCCCGCTCAACGGTTTTCCCTTTAAGCAGCGCGATCCCCTCGGAGGTATCAACAACGGTGGGCGCCATTACTAGGGAAATCACCCAAAATACGGCGATTATCACCATCGCCGGGATGCCCCATTTAAGCCATAACTTCTTATTTTCTTTTTTCTTCTTCGCCATTTATCGGTTTCATACCCTATTAGCCGGTGCCGCGTGGCGGCGTTATTTATAGAGACAAGCCTAAACGCTTTGCCCCTTAATTGCTTATTTTGGTCACCCTCAGCCGAATTTTATTACTCGCGAGGTATCGCTTTTCCCAGTGTGGCGCTGGCTTTTAACCTGACTGACCGCTTATTGGTAAACATGTGGGGCGAGAGTACCCACGAACGGGAGATTTCGATACTTTTCCGCATAATCCAGGCCGTATCCCACTACAAAATCATTGGGAATATCGAATCCTACGTATTTCACGTCCACTTCCACCTTCGCCGCCTCGGGTTTGCGCAGCAGCGCCGCAATTTCTACCGAGGACGCGCCACGGGAACTCAGGTTGCGGGTGAGCCAATCCAAAGTCAACCCGGAATCAATCACGTCCTCGACAATCAGCACATCCCGTCCCCCGAGGTCGGAGTCCAAGTCCTTAAGAATCCGGACCACCCCGGAGGATTTGGTGGAAGCTCCATAGGAGGAGACCGCCATCCAATCGATTTCTAAGGGGGTGTGAATCAGGCGAGCCAGATCCGCCATTACCATCGTGGCTCCCTTGAGTACCCCTACCAGTAAGATTTCTCGTCCGCGATAGTCGCGATCGATTTGGGTGGCCATTTCTTGCAGCTTGTCCGCGATTTGCTGCTCGCTGATTAATATCCGCTCCAGCGCATCGCCCATATCATTTGCGTCCATTTTCCCAGTCTATCCTTTCGATTGCGCGCGAAAGATAAGTTCGTAGGTTCCTGCTAACCGGGTACAGTTGACCTTTCCAGGCAGCTGGATCGGGCCGGTGCCTCGACGGTGAGTAGCCAAAAAATCCACGGCATCAAGTTGGACTTTTCGCAGGTCCGAGGCTCGCGCACCCGCCGCCAGCGCCGCCATCCGCCACACCCGTTTGCGAATCGCTGTCGGTTGGGCAAGTAACGCTTTAGTTTCCAGTGTTACTGCTTTCCCCTCTTTCCGGTGGGTCTGCGTAAACCAGTTGGCAGCTACAGTGTCGAGGGCATCCAAATCTGCTTGCAACAAGGCGGCAGTGCGGGCAAGGGCAGGGCGCGGATCTATCCCCAGGGCTTTCTCGAGGGCGGGTAGAGCCTGGTAACGCAAAGCAGAGCGACGCAGAGCCGTACCATCTGCCGCTCGAACTGGACCGCCGGGATAGTTAGAGGGGTCATCGATAAAAGGCAGTCCCTCTTCATGGCAAGCAGCTACGGTGTCACGACGGGGTAGCTCCAGAAGTGGTCGCAGATAGCCGGCGCGTCTACTACTTTGCTCTCCGGCGCCCTCATCCCAGCGACGCATTCCCGCAATCGAGCGTGCCCCACTTCCGCGACTCAACCCTAAGAGCACGGTTTCTGCCTGGTCATCGCGGGTATGCCCCAAGAGGATAAAAACATTTTTTCCCATTAGTCCATAACGGCTGGCTGCTGCTTCTAATGCCAGGTAGCGTCCTTTGCGAGCATCGCCTTCTTTGCCTTTTCCGGCTGTTTGGGCTGGAGAAAGGGTTAACAGCTCAACTTGGCTATAGCCTAAACCGGTAAGTATTTCTTGCACTTTTTGTGCCTGCGCTGCCGATTCTGTGCGCCAACCATGATCAACGGTGGCAGCGACTAGTTTAAAATCGCGGGATGGTACCAAACGGACAAGAGCAGCAGCTAGAGCCAGGGAGTCAGCACCGCCAGAACATGCCACCAGCAAAGTTGCCTGCGGATGGGTTTTTTCTAAACGTTTTAGTTGCGCGAGGACGGCTCTTTCTATCCGTCCTGACGCTCCTCGCGGTTGCCGGGTCACAGACCTGCTAGTCCGTTTACGAAGTTATCGATGGCACCGCGCGCAATTCCGCCGGTTCCCTCCTTAAAGGAATCAACGATCACGCAAAAAGTGAGGGTTCTACCGGATTTGGTAGTCACCAGGCCGGTGAGCGCCCGTGAGTTCTGTAAAGAACCGGTTTTTGCCCGCACATTGCCGGCTCCGTTTTGTTGCACATACCGATCATGCAAGGTGCCATCGAGCCCACCGATAGGAAGGGACGCAACCAGGGGGCGTAACTGCAGATCATTGCCGCGAGCTGCCTGCTGGATTAGAGCAGCTAGTAGTTGCGGTTTGATTTTGTTTTCAGTTGATAGCCCGGAGCAATCATGATTGGCGAAGGCAGCTCCCTCAAGTTTTAAGTCCCCTAAAACTTTTTGGGCAATTTTTATTTCCCCCGGAAAGTTGGTACCGGTTCCAGCTTTCGCTGCCGAGGCGCGACAAAGCACTTCTGCCAGCATATTGTTCGATTCTTTCAGCGTTTCATGCATAACTTCATGCAAAGCAGCGCTTTTTACTTCCCCGATTTTTCGAGCCTCTTTAGGGGTGGCACCACGCTGGATCTGCCCCACATTAATGCCCTGTTCTCTCAGTCGCGCCGCGAACTGCTCGGCTGCCGAAAGCGCCGGATCGGGCAGGTATCCGTAGGAGAGCTCGGGGTTAGCTAATCCGTTGTTAATCGCTAGAGGAGTAGGTTTGGTTTCGTAACTCTCATTGCCTTGGGCTTGCCAGTTTGGAAGCGGGCCTTGATCCCCGAAGGCGCTCTCATCCAAAAATAGCTGCACAGATGTAGTTTTCTTTTCTTTTAGCTGTTGCGCAGTTTGGGCTGCCAGGTCTGCTAGTCCGGCATGTCCGGAAATGGCAGCGGGATTACCAGAACCTGCCGATAACAGTTGGTCTCCGTTTCCTCGCAAAAATAGTTTTTCGCCTGCCAAGTGGGTAGAAGTAGTGAAACGGTAGTCGGGCCCCAAGGTTTTCAAGGCGGTGGCCGCGGCCACGACTTTACTAGAAGAGGCAGGGGTCATTAATTGGTCTGCATTAACCTGGCCAAGAGTCTTTCCACTAGCGGTATCGATTACTACTGCTCCGACCCTAGCTCCCGTCGCTACCGGCGTTTTGCCAGTTGGGGCAGTGCTAGCGGGATCCGGTTGCGATCCATTTTGAGCTTGAGTTACTAGCTGTTTAATAAGGGGCTGAACTTGTGCCGCCGTAATTTCAGCAGCTTGTTCATTAACTCCTGGCACTTCCTTACTTTTAGCGTCCGTAAGGTTGATTTCCACCGTTTCCGGTAACTCTAAAGATTCATTTTCTAAGGTAAGAATCCCTGGCACTAGGTTGTAGGCGTCCAAAACGCCATAACCGACGCCGCTTACTACCATCGCAACCAGGAGAATTAGCGGTAATAGTACAGATTTTCGCATTCTTCCCCTCGTTTATGAATTTTCCACGTATTCTTAAATATAAAGCAGATGCCACGACTTCGGCGGTAACACTTTTGCCCCGATTGTCGCACACTTAGCCTATTTGGGCGGAAAGGGGAAAGAGATATGGAATTTGACGTTACCATCGAGATTCCGAAAGGTAACCGTAACAAATACGAGGTTGATCACGGTACTGGCCGCATCCGTCTAGATCGTATGCTTTTTACTTCCACTCGCTACCCCGATGACTATGGATTCATTGATGGCACCTTAGGCGAGGACGGAGATCCCCTAGACGCCCTGGTGGTCTTGGAAGAGTCCACATTCCCCGGCTGCGTTATCCGCTGCCGTCCGCTGGGAATGTTCCGGATGCGCGATGAGAACGGCGGTGACGATAAGGTTCTATGCGTTCCTGCCGCTGATCAGCGTGCCTCTTGGCGTACTGAGATTGAAGATATTTCTGAGTTTCATCGTCTGGAAATTCAGCACTTCTTCGAGGTCTACAAAGATCTAGAGCCGGGCAAATCCGTAGAGGGCGCCCATTGGGTAGGACGCAAGGAAGCTGAGGAAGAAATCCGTCGTTCAAGGGAACGGATGAAAGAGTGGGAAGCAGAAAATGGCAGGAAGTATTTTGGCCTAGTAGCTGACTTCTTCGACGGGCAGATAATCGAGTAATTCTCTGCTCCCAAAACACGCGGAAAACGCCAACAACCCCAACTAGTGACATATTTCACTTTATGGCATTCTCCGCGTGTTTCCTTTTGTAAATTCCGTATATTCCCTTGAAAAGCAGCAATTTCAACCAAGAAACCCTCGCAAAAGCATCCCTGTGACACGTGTGGTTAATGTGAATTTTGTTGTTAGAGGTGCCAAAGCGCGGTATCGTGGCAGTTAGTCCGACTTATAACTCCCAAAGTCGCTCTAGGAGGAAAGCTATGAAGCCCCACAAATTTGCGGGACAAAAAGCTGGAAGACGCGCGTTGGTCATCTCGGCCAGCTTCGCGCTAGCGGCGTCTGCTTCGATATTTGCACCTGCAGCGTTCGCCTCACCAGCTGACGACAAGGTCGAGGCAGCTAAAGCTGCAGAAACTAATGCTGCTAACTCGGTTGCCGCCATCGAGGCACAACTTGCCCAGGTCAGCGCCCAGACTCAGGATGCTCGCGATCTAGCCGAGGAAGCTGAGGCCAGTTATAACGACGCTATCTCTAACCTGGTGGTTGCCAAGCAGGCAGCAGATAAAACTGCCCAGGATTCTCAAGAGGCACAAGGAAAAGTGGAGCAGGCGCGTAAGGCTCTAGCTGGCCTGGCGCGTACTGTCTACACCACCCAGGGATCGCTTTCTTCGCTGACCCCCTACTTAAACGCCGATGGTCTGCAGACTGTGGAAATGAGGAAGGTCTCCGTCGAGCTATTCGGCTCGAAGGCGGATTCCCAGATGCGGACCTTTGACTCGATTGCCAAAGTCGCTAGCGTCCTGCAAGAACGTGCCGCTCAGGCGCAACAAGATCGCGAGCAGGCTGCTAACGAACTTAAAACCCAGAAGGATGCAGCTGACCAGCTGAAAGCTGCCTCGGAGAAGCAACTTGCCGATTTGGGGGCGCAACGCGGGGAGCTAATTAAGCAGTTAGCGGCCGCGCGTGGGGTGACCGAGCAGGCCGAGAAAGAGCGCCAAGAGCAGATCGAAGCTGAGCGGAAGGCTCGTGAAGAGGCTGCTGCCCAGGCGGCTCTAAAAGCTGCGGAAGAAAAAGCCCGAAAAGAGGCAGCACAGCAGAAAGCTCGGGAAGAAGCAGCTAAGAAGCAAGCCCAGGAGCAAAAGGAGGCCAATAATAGTTCTCCGGCTCCGAAACAAACTTCTACCAGCAAACCCACTAAACAGAGCCAGCCGAAAGCTACCAAGAAAGCTGCGAAACAGGGAAACAACCAGAAACCGTCTACTCGTACCAATGCTTCTCGCTCACAAATTATTGCTTATGCGAAACAGTTCATCGGGGTTCCCTACGTATGGGGAGGATCTTCTCCTAAGGGCTTTGACTGCTCGGGACTGACCTCCTACGTATATCGCAACGCTGCCGGGATTAAACTGCCTCGGCGGGCAGTACACCAACGCGGAGCCGGAAAATTTGTGTCTAGGTCTCAGGCACAGCCGGGCGATATGGTGAACTACTCCAGCCACGTTGGGATCTACCTCGGTAATGGCTATATGATTCACGCTCCAAAACCAGGAGATCGCGTCAAGATCGCCCGGGTTTATGGAAATCCCGTATACGTACGAGTGCTGTAAGTAGGCACGCCCCGGTAAATAACTAAAAATTGCAATGCCAGGCGGCGGCGCGGAAGTATCATCCCCGCGCCGCCGTCGCTTATTGCTAAACCGACGCAATTTAGCTGCAAAAGTTAACAAGAAGATAACAATTCTTAACTTGGCACTTTCTTTTAGAGTTACTAACTGATAATGTAGAGATGTTCGTCGGAAACGTTTCCGACGGAGGGCGGGAGTCGACCCGCACCTATTGATCGACGGTCCAAAGGGGGACGTTAATGTCAAGGAAAACTCGTATTTTGGCAACCTTTGTTGCCAGCGCTTTTGCGCTAACCGGCTTGGCAGCCTGCTCTTCAGGCTCCGATGCTGGCGACGGCAAAGGCAAAGTTTATATGTTGAACTGGAAGCCGGAGCAGGAAAAAGCCTTCAAGAAGATTGCTGAGACCTACACCAAAGACAAGGGTGTAGAGGTCAAAGTCCAAACTGTAGGTTCTGGAAACTACGAACAACAACTAAAGTCCGAAGTTGCTAAATCTGACGCTCCTACCCTGTTCAACGTAAACGGTCCCGTAGGCCTGAAGAGCTGGCAGAAATACACTGCAGATCTCACCGACACTAAGTTTGCCAAAGATCTCAATGATCCCAACTTGGCATTGAAGGGCGAAGACGGCAAAATCTACGGGGTGCCGCTGGCAGTAGAAGGTTACGGCATTGTCTACAACCAAGAAATTATGGACAAGTACTTCGCGATGCCGGGCGCCAAAGCTACCAAGATGGATGAAATCAATAACTTCGCCAAACTAAAAGAAGTTGTTGAGGATATGCAAGCCCACAAGGCTGACCTTGGAATTGAGGGCGTGTTTGCCTCCACTTCGCTCGCTAAAGGTGAAGATTGGCGTTGGCAGACCCACCTGTCCAACATTCCCATGTACTACGAGTACCAGGACGACAAGGTAACCGATAAAGACAAGGCAGAATTCAAGTACAACAAAGAGTTCAAGAATATTTTCGACCTCTACTTGGATAACTCCACTGTTGACCGCAAGCTAACTCCTAACAAGAACGTAGCCGACTCTATGGCTGAGTTCGCGCAGGGTAAAGCCGCTATGGTGCAGAACGGTAACTGGGCTTGGAGCCAGGTCGCCGAAGAGAAAGGCAACGTAGTTAAAGAAGACAAGATTAAGATGCTGCCTATCTACACCGGTCACCAGGGTGAAGAAAAGCAGGGTCTGGCCGTAGGTACCGAAGCCTTCATGGCGGTTAATGCTAAGGCCTCGGAAGCTGATCAGAAGGCCACCATTGATTTCATTAACTGGCTCTTCTCCGATCCCCAGGGCAAGAAGGCCGTGGTGGAAGACCTAGGCTTTATCGCCCCGTTCAAGGCTTTCTCTGCTGATGAGATTCCGAATGACCCGTTGGCTAAGGAAGTCGCGGCTTCGCTAGCAAGCGACCAGCTCAAGACAGTGCCGTGGGTATTCACCACTTACCCGTCGCAGAAGTTTAAAGACGACTTTGGCCAGGATCTAGGGCAGTACGCTATCGGCAACCTGGACTGGAACAAGGTAGTTAAGAACTTCAAAGACGGCTGGGCCGCCGAAAAGAAATAACTGAGAAATAACCTCGGTTAGATAAAAGGGGGCGAATGCCCTACAAGGGACAAGGTGGCAGATGGGAACCGCCCGGTTCTTATCTGCCACCTCCCTTGCTAGCCATACATTCCCCGTCTTCTAAGACGCAAACCAACTCGGTTACAGCTCGATTATCATCAGTAAAACCCAGTTTTTGTTGAATCTTTTATCCACCGGTCAAAGGAAATGGATAGACAATGAAGTCGAATTTAAAATATTATTTTCCACTTTTTGTGCTGCCCACTCTGGCAGCCTTTCTGATCGCCTTTCTGATACCGTTCATCGTTGGTTTTTTCCTATCTTTTTGTGAATTCACCACTATCACCGATGCGACCTTTGTCGGAATTGAGAACTATCTAGAGGTTTTTGATTCTCGAGATACTTTCACCTCTGCGTTCCTGTTTACCGTATTGGTAGTAATAGTCTCGGTCATTACCGTAAACCTCTTTGCGTTCGCGATCGCCTGGGTATTAACCCGCAAACTACGCGGTACTAACTTTTTCCGTACCGTGTTTTTTATGCCTAACCTGATTGGCGGCATCGTCTTGGGTTACACCTGGCAAATTATTATCAACGCTTTTTTGCAGAACTATGGCGCGACCCTAGTTACAGACTGGAAATACGGCTACGCAGGATTAATTATTCTGATCAACTGGCAGTTAATCGGCTACATGATGATCATCTATATTGCCGGTCTGCAAAACGTTCCTCCAGAACTCACCGAGGCTGCAGAAATTGATGGGGCGGGTCGTTGGCAGGTGCTACGCAATGTCACCATTCCGATGGTGATGCCCTCTATCACTATCTGCCTCTTCCTAACCTTGTCGAACACTTTCAAAATGTTCGACCAAAACCTGGCGTTAACTGCCGGCGCACCCTCAGGCAAAACTGAGATGGTCGCCCTCAATATCGTTAACTCCATGTTTAACCAGGTGGGTATGGAAGGCGTTGGACAAGCTAAAGCAGTTATCTTCGTAGTTGTCGTGGTGGCCATCGCCATGTTCCAGCTACGGGCAACTCGTTCAAGGGAGATTGAAGCATGAGCACCACTACCGCCGCTGCCCCAGCGCAGCCTGTTGCTAAGCAGAAGCCCGTTAAAGGCACCAATAATCCCGGGGTTAGCCCGATCGGCAAGGTGTTTCTATATATCATCTTGATTGCCTTAACCTGCGTATTCTTAGGGCCAATCCTGTTCGTAGTTATGAACTCCTTCAAGTCGAAGTTCGAACTATCGAACAATCCCTTCGGCATTCCTTCGGGAGATACTTTCGTAGGGCTTGAGAACTACGCGACCGGTCTACAACTGTCGAATTTCTTTAGTTCAATATTGTGGTCATTCGTAATCACTATTGGATCGGTAGCGATTATCGTCATGTTATGTGCGATGACCGCTTACTACATCACTCGAGTAAAGCGTTGGTGGACCAGCGCCCTGTACTACATTTTTGTATTCTCGATGGTGATCCCCTTCCAGATGGTCATGTTCCCCACAGTGCAGGTATCCAGCATCCTGGGCCTAGATAATCCTGTGGGAATGATGGTGCTCTATCTGGGCTTCGGGGCCGGTCTCAGCGTCTTCATGTTTGCCGGATTCGTTAAATCGATTCCCATCGACATTGAAGAGGCCGCCACTATCGACGGTTGCAACCCGGTGCAAACCTATTTCCGGGTAGTACTACCGATGCTAAAACCCACCGCGATTACTGTGGCCATCCTTAACACCATGTGGGTATGGAACGACTTCCTGCTCCCCAACCTGGTCTTGGGGCCGGGCAGCGAATACCGTACCATCCCGATTGTGGTGCAGTTCCTGCTGGGCTCGAACGGTAACCGAGACATGGGCGCCCTCATGGCAATGCTGGTATTGGCGATTATCCCGATTGTTATCTTCTACATTTTCATGCAGAAATACATTATTCAGGGTGTTGCCGCCGGAGCCGTCAAGGGATAAGAATTTCTCCGCAAGGGTTGGAGTGGAAACCTACAAGGGTTTCCACTCCAACCCTTGATATCGTTAATTTCAATGCAAGTTCGGATAGAGTAAGGATTTTCTACAATGTCGCATCCACCTGCCGTGACCATCCGGGAGGTTGCTGCTGCCGCACAGGTGGGGATTACTACGGTCTCTCGCGCCCTCAACAATCAGAGTGGAATATCCCCTGCTACGCGGGAGCGAATCCTGCAGGTTGCAGAAGAGCTTCACTATCAACCCAATCGGCATGCGCAGAATCTAAGATCCCAAAATATCAACAATATTGCGGTAGTAATGAAAGGTCCCTCCAACCCGTTCTTCCTTTCGCTAATTGATCCCTTGGAACAAGCAATCCGCGCGCACGGCTACCAAATGTCGTTATTGCGAGTTCCCCACGAGGAGGATGAAGTTAATATCGGGCGAGGTGCCTACCAGGACTCGGAAGCCGCGGGAGTGCTTTTCTTAGGCGGGGAAGCCCGCGAATCAACAGCGGTGTTTAATAGCTTTCCCCTCCCCTTTACCCTTTGTACTGTGCCCCCCGCACCTGACTGGGATAATTCCGTGGCCGCAGTTAGCGTTGATGAAGCACACGGGATCTCCCTGATCGTCTCTCACCTCACTGGTCTCGGGCATCGTCGGATTGCCTTTCTCGGTCCAGATCAGGGAGAACGCTCTGTAGGGGCGATTCGAGAGAAGGCTTTTGTTTCTGCATTAAGCGCACAGGGAATCACGGCTGAGGAGAAGCTGATTGTAAGAGGGGGAGATGGCGATGATCCCTACTCCTTTAGTTACGGATACCAAATGGCCACGCGGCTGCTTGCCCGTGAGATTCCTTTTTCGGCAGTAGTGGCAATCAGTGACGTGATTGCTCTCGGCGCACAAAAAGCTTTGATCGATGCGGGACTGAAAATACCGGAAGAAGTATCCATTACCGGTTTTGACGGCATCGAATTTGCCCGCTACACCAACCCCGCACTAACCTCCATTGAGCAGCCTATTCATCAATTGGCAAAAACTTCCTGTCGACTACTATTTGCCCAGATAAATAAGGAACCAATAGCAAAACCGCAAAGATTATTGCGAGGCAGTCTATTGATAGGCGACTCTACCGGTCCGGCACCTACAGCTTAGCTACCCCTACCTGCTGACGATATGACTGAGTTATTATGAACCGATTTTTCTCTCACTACGGTCCCTTGGCCTCACTGCTCACTCTAATCGCTGATGTCGCTATGATTAGCATATTTATCTGCATAGCCTCCCTGCCGGTGGTCACCATCGGCCCTGCTCTTAGCGCCGGTTTTTATGTATTATTGCAGATAGTACGGGAAGAGGGCGCGCGACCCGGATTTACTTTTTGGCGTCGCTTTCGCGCTGATTTCCTTGCGGCTTTCGGCGGGGGAATATTGCTGGTTGCCCTGCTATTGGTGGGAGCCTACCAACTACAGCTAATTAAATATTTGCCAACTTCTCCTACCTGGCATCTAGTTATGCGCGCCGGAGTGTTGCTCGGCATGGCGATAATAACTGCCATTGGCATCTGGTTCTTTGCCTATACTTCCCAGTTCTCGGCCTCATTTACGCAATCTCTGCGCAATGCCGCGCTGCTGGCCATCGGACGCCTGCCCCGCACCCTCAGCGCCCTACTTTTCGCGATTTTGCCGCTAGCGGCTCTGTACCTGCGTCCCAGTCTTTTCTGGAGTGCCCTAATCGTAATGCCGCTTTTCGGCTTCGGTTTTATTCTCTACCTGCAAGCACTAATTTTAGACTCTTCCCTAGCAGCCCTAAAAAATCCCGACCCCACCGACTAACTGCACCTAAGTGCGGATCCCCGAGGTTCTAATCACTACCGCTATGCACGCAGGGAATTGCTTGGGGGCTCAGGCTTCCTGCCTGAGCCCCCAGGTCCCTAGATCAGCTCGCTAGGGTCCGAGTAAGGGGAAAATACCTGGCATCCTCCCCTAGGCGCAGGACACCTCCCATAACGTCCTTCGCCAGAGCGTCAACTTGCAAACGCTCCCCGTAATTCTAGCATTTTCCTGCGTAAACAACGAAGATTTATTAGGAATCAGAATTTGATTTTAATTCCTAGCTTTTTGCTGTGCCTGTCGCTGTGCCAAAGCTTTCCGGGTCAAGACTTCTCCCCCGCCCTGGCGAGGATCCCCAAACCAGGCTTTATAGAACTGATAGAAATTCAGGTTCCCCGGTTGCGCACATTCGTCGCTCAATCCGGCCAGCGCATCGGCAGAAGCCAAGTAAGGGGTGTAGTTGTAGAGGGCGGCAGTAGGCCAGTTTTGGGGAATTATTTCCTTACTCCCACAATGCGCGTTCGGGCCAAAACCTAAAGTAACCGGTTTCCTAGCTTGCACATCATATAAACCCGGATCAGCCTGGTAGCGTCGCCACTGACGCGCCGCGTAGTACACCTGGGTGCCAAACCCGTAGAATTGGGGATCGCAATTAGTATGATCGGGGCATCCATACCCCATCGCTATTTCGTAGCGCCGCGGAGTCAGGCGGGAAGAAGACACCGTGATCAAGCCCTGTTCTTTTTGTAGGGTCACCAGAATCGCTTTCGGGTTAATCCGGCATGCCTGAGAAACCTGGGCAATAACCTCACCGGCAGTAAGATTATCTCCCCCCGCTACCGGCTGTGGGCAGAAACGGTCTGGGTCATGAGGACGCAAGCTAGCGCGAAAATCTTTCAAACAGGGGACTTCCACCTCCTGGCTATTACTGCCAGCAATCGCCCTCGAAACTCCGGTACTTTCGGGCATTGTTTTAGCTTTTCCACTCCGACAGCCATATCCCCAATCCGTAATGAAATCCTGGATTTGGGAGGAGGACAGGGAATCCCAGCGAGTAAACTCGTCTTCACTGATTAAGTTAGCTTCTTCGTAGCCTTCGGCATTGACTGGAGGCATCGACGGTTCCGGAATTTCCTTAGCAGTGTAGTCATCCCGAACTACCACGTAAATCACGCCCACTACCAGTGCAATCACTGTCAACAGTATCGCCAGAGCAACCAGGCGACGACGGCGATATTTACGGCCAGTTCTAATCACTCCCCTATTATCGCTGGATCTGACCGATCTGAGCAAAGATATACCCACTATTATGGCGACAACTTGCACAGATGCGACAGGAAGAGGCTTTCGATAGGATGAAGGCGCGTCGGATCGTTTAGCCCCGGGCTCCAAAAATTGCCGCTACGAGCGGCCTCAGCGCCGACTGGCGCTTCTCGATCCGGCGTTCTAACTTTTCCAACCCCTCTTCCCCAGTGTCTTCGCGACCTTGAAAGCCCGCCGCTAGTCACCTCCGAGTCAGTAATCATTGCGACGCAACTTCGTACCCGATTACCCGGAAAATAGTTTCCAAACTTACCTTAGTTACCAATTTTCGGGTGGATACCACCCTTTTTTAGGCCGTTAGTCCGCCCTCTTTTCTCCAGCGACAACTTCCGAGCCAACCGCGCCGGTTACCCGGCTCTAAAAGCCCCGATCTTATTACACACTCTCGGCACTAAAGTCCCACACATCCTGCTAACTATTCCCAATGTTTTTGCAGCTAGAGACATATTTATTTCCCTTAAAAGTTAACAGAAAAAGAATTTTAGATTACGAACAAAAGTTGGATACTCTAAAGGCGGATGGTTCTTCGTCAAGGAGGCACGGATGCTGTTCAAGAAGAAGCGGAAAGAAGAAGATTTCTTCGACCTATTCACCAAAGCGGCACAAAACTTAGATGCCGCATCCGAACTATTGCTAAAAATAACGCAGGCTGACTCGCTTGAGGAACGTAAAAACATGCGCTCCCAACTCCATGAGTTAGAACATGACTCGGACATGATTACTCACCGCACGATGAGCATGCTCAATGCCACTTTCGTGACCCCCATGGATCGAGAAGATATCTCCCTGCTGACCGGCGCCTTAGATGATTGTATGGACGGGATTGACGAGGCCGGAGACTTAATCGTTCTCTACGAGATCGACGACATTCCGCGACGGCTGGAAAAACAAGCAACCATCTTGCGAGAGTGCGCTAAGGAAACTGCGCTCGCTATCCCTAAGCTACGGGGAGGGCGTGACCTTAAAGATTTCACCGTGCACATTAACAGCCTGGAGAACAAGGGCGATAAACAGTACCGGAAGATGCTGGCAGAAATATTTGCTTCCGAAACTGACCCTATCTACGTAATCAAAATTAAGGACGTAATCGAGTCACTAGAAACCGCGTGTGATTCCTTTGAAACCTTAGCCAACGCGGTTGAGGCTATCTATATCAAGGAGTCATAACTCGTGGACACCACCTTGGCCTTGGTGATAGCAGTCGTCGCCATTGCTTTGATTTTCGATTTCACCAATGGCTTTCATGATGCCGCAAATGCCATAGCCACCTGTGTTTCTACCCGCTCTATGCGTCCTAAAGCTGCTCTATTAATGGCAGCGATAATGAACATTATCGGGGCGATGCTGGGAACCGGCGTAGCCCAAACAATCGGTAATGGAATTATTGATATTTCTCATTTCACTGATTCGACCCTAGAGGCAGATCGTCAACACGGGCTGGTAATCATTTTGGCTGCCCTCGTGGGGGCGATTATCTGGAACATCATTACCTGGTATTTTGGCTTGCCGTCTTCTTCCTCCCATGCCTTGATTGGTGGTATGGCGGGAGTCGGGGTGGCAGCTACCATAACTGTGCAATGGATGGGAATTGTTAGTCACGTGCTCATCCCCATGGTGATTTCTCCTTTGCTGGGATTCTTTACCGCTTACTTCGTGATGCGTTTCCTGCTTTCTGCTTTGCAAAATGCGACCTATCACCGCACTATGAACAACTTCCGCTTTATGCAGCGCTTTTCGGCAGCGGCAATGGCACTGGGTCACGGTCTGCAAGACGCCCAAAAAACCATGGGGATAATTACCATGGCGCTACTGGCCGCCGGCTATCATGCTACTGACGCTGACGGTTCCATGCAGATTCCTTTCTGGGTGAAACTGGCTGCCGCCGGTGCGATTTCCTTGGGTACCTATTTCGGTGGTGGGCGCATCATGCATACCCTGGGATCGAAAGTTATTGACGTTACTCCCGCCCACGGCTTCGTGGCGGAAACTACTTCCGCTACCATTCTCTATTTGACCGCATTTGTTTGGCAGGCTCCGATTTCCACTACCCAGTCGGTATCCTCCGCGATTATGGGGGTGGGTGCCACCAAGCGGCTATCTGCAGTGCGCTGGGGAGTAGCCGGAAATATCGCTATTGCCTGGGTGTTAACTTTTCCGGGTGCGGGTCTGATTGGGGCGCTCAGTTATTTCCTAGTTCACGCGATTTTCCCCTATTAGGGGATAATCTGTAAGTAATGAATGCTTTTTCGTTTCCGCAACTTAGACCGCGTCTTGCCGTTTTGTGCGCCCTCGCCGTGGCGAGCTGCGGGTTCTTGAGCGGATGCGCTTCGCAACCCGTTGCAACCTCCGATCTTAAAGTGGGCGACTGTTTCAATATGCCCGAGGAAGTACTCATCGGCACCCAACCCGCGGGGCAAGTGGAACGAGTAGCTTGCCAACACTCCCATAACTCACAAGTGGTGGGAATAAAGAAGCTATCTGGGAATAGCTACCCAGGAGAAAAACAGCTTTACGACCTGGCACTTAAAGAGTGCGCCCGCGAGTTCGAAAGTTTCGTGGGAACCAGTTTTCGCGATTCCAAGTGGGATTTGTACCCACTGTCCCCTACCGAAACCACTTGGCAAGATGAGGGCGAACGCAAACTTACCTGCGTGGCTTTGAGCTTGCCAGAGCAAAAGAGTTCCCTAAAGGATTCCGGAAAGTAACTTTTAAAATCCTCTTTCTTCCCCTCCATCTTGGCGTCCGCTATTTTCTCCATCAGGGTACAACCCGGGGCTTACTCCATGTCTCCTTTCACTCCCGAGGAAAGCATCACCAGTAAATACGTCCATGACGCTAACCCGGACGCCATCGTTAATATCGTTGATGCCACCAATCTGCGCCGCTCCCTCTTCTTTACTACCCAGCTATTAGAGTTGGGGGTTCCGGTGGTGGTTGCCCTCAATAAGAGCGATATCAACGAAAAAGAAAACACCCAGATTGATGTCCAAAAACTTCAGGGCGAATTGGGGTGTCCGGTGGTACCTACCGTTTCTACCGCGAAGGAAAACAATGGCTTAGGTCAGGTCTTAAAGGAAGTTTTTACCCAGGAAGGAAAAGGCCAAAAAGCTCCCTACCTGCAGAACGATATTGATCTTACCGATAAGCAGGCAGTAGATATAGAAGACCGGCGCCGTTACCAGTTCGTAGACTCGATAGTAGATTCGGTAGAAAAACGGGCGGTAAAGGTTGCTGCCCACACTCACCAAGACACCCTAGATGCGGTATTGACCAATAAATTCGCGGGGGTAGCCATTTTTGCAGCGATTATGTGGGCAGTGTTTGCGATTTCTCAAACCTACCTCGGTCCGTTGATCGCGGACTGGTTAGTGGGCTGGATTGAGACCTTCCAGGACTGGACCAGCGAACAATTGGAGGACGGCTCCGCCCTTTTGCGCACTATTATCGCCGATGGGCTTATCGGAGGGGTAGGGGCAGTTATCGGCTTCCTACCCCTGGTAATGGTGATGTACTTCCTGTTGGCTCTATTGGAAGAATCCGGGTATATGGCGCGGGTTAGCGCCGTGCTTGACCCCATTTTCAAGCGCGTGGGTCTGTCGGGTAAGTCTGTAATCCCCATCGTGATCAGCACCGGCTGCGCCATCCCCGGCATTATGAGTTGCCGGACTATCAGGGATGAACGCGAACGGCGCGCCACCGCCATGCTGGCTTCTTTCATTCCCTGCGGGGCAAAAATTCCGGTGATTGCCCTCTTCTGTGGAGCCTTTTTTGCGGGCTCTGCCTGGGTGAGTTGGGTTAGCTACTTCCTGGGACTATGTCTGATTTTCTTAGGGGCATTGCTGGTAAAAATGGTAACCGGACACAAGTTTCGGAAAACTTTTTTCATCATGGAGCTACCCCGCTACCGGATGCCTTCCCTGTGGCACGCCACCTTGTCGATGCTAGAGCGCGCTAAGGCCTATATTATTAAAGCCGCCACTATTATTCTGGTTTGCAACCTGGTAGTGCAGCTAATGCAGACTTTTAATTGGAGTTTCCAAGAAGTAGCAGAGGGCGCGGAAAACACCTCTATCTTGGCCTCGATTGCTACCCCCTTCTCAATTTTGCTAATCCCGTTAGGCTTTGGCACCTGGCAGCTGGCAGCTGCCGCGGTCACCGGATTTATCGCCAAAGAAAACGTGGTCGGCACCCTGGCGGTGGTTTACGGTCTTACCCGCTTTATTGATACCGACGAGTTAGCAATGACTGGTGGTGCCAACACTGTTGCCGCCACCATGGGGCTAACTTCAGTCAGCGCCCTCGCCTACCTGTTCTTTAACCTGTACACCCCGCCCTGCTTCGCCGCTATCGGAGCTATGAACTCCGAAATGCGGGATCGCCACTGGCTGTGGAGTGCCATCGGATTACAGTTCTGCACCGGCTATACCGTTGCTTTCTTGGTTAACCAAGTAGGAACCCTGATTATTGAGGGTCACCTGGCAGCCGGTTTCGTTCCGGGACTGATTGCAGTAGTCGTAATGGCGGGAGCGATTGCGCTGATTTCTCACCGAATTCACGCCAACTTTGCCGCCAAGTACAACCTGCACCAGCAGGTGCAGAAGGCCGCTTAAGAAAGAGGACGAAAGTTGAGTACCGTTATTGCCAGTCTGGCTCTGGTAGCGATTGTCGGTGGAGCCATCACCTATATCGTCAAAGAGAAGCGCAAAGGCACTAAGTGCATTGGCTGCCCAGTTTCCTCTGACTGCACTTTTAATCCTATGGTTGCTTCCAGTTCAGGAAATCACCATAACCTACAAATAGTAGGGATCACTAACCAGGCAGGTGAGCCGAAATGTCACTGTCACTAGCTTGCGATACACAGCCAGTTTGCGAAACAAAGGAAAAAATGAATCTTCTGGAAGCCACCGAGGGTCAAACCTATATCGTGCAAGATATAGACACTGACGACCCAGAGATGGACAGTTTCCTGTTTCGTCTGGGGTGCTACAGCGGTCAGGAAATCACGGTTATTTCCCGTAAACGCAAGATGTGCATCGTGGTAATCAAAGACAGCCGGTACAGCATCGATAATCAGATTGCCGAAGCCATTATGATCTAGGGCGCCGGCGGGGTGGCTTTTAGTGATTATTCTTCCCCTGCGTCCAGGGGCTGGCTCGGTAAAAGCACTCCGGGGACCCCGATTTCCTCGCTCAGGCGAGGATAGGGAGTTGTAAAAAGAGGCAAATAGGTATGTTTCCGACTAACCAAGATACTGGCGGCTTGCGTGTCCCTCTCGTATCTTTTACCGGCCGCGCCCCTGATGTAAGCAAATAGTTGGATATCTACCCGAAAAGTAAAAAAGGGATCTCGCCGGTGGATTTTTCCACCGGCGAGATTCCTTTAGATTTTCAGTTATTTGCACTGCGCCCAAAGGCGGGCGCGACAATCCTTAGCGAGGATCGTCAGTCGCTAGATCTTTAGTCAGCGAGCTATCCAAAGGAATGGACGGCCCCATAGAGGTAGAGATCGCGACCTTCTTGATGTACAGACCCTTTAGAGCTGCCGGACGCAGACGCAGGATTTCATCCAGAACTGCCTGGTAGTTCTCTGCCAGCTTCTCGGCATCGAAAGAGCTCTTACCCAGCACTACGTGTAGGTTGGCGTGCTTATCAACCCGGAAGTCAATCCGCCCGCCCTTAATCTCTTTAACCGCTTTTTCTACGTCCATGGTGACGGTACCGGTACGTGGGTTAGGCATGAGGCCCCGCGGCCCAAGGACGCGACCCAGGCGCCCCACTTTGCCCATCATATCCGGGGTAGCTACCGCTACATCGAAGTCCAGGTATCCACCCTGAACTTTTTCGATTAGTTCGTCGCCGCCAGCTTCGTCAGCTCCAGCATCTAGCGCTTCCTTGTCCTTGGGGCTATTGGCAAAAACCAGGACCCTAACGGTCTTACCAGTGCCATTGGGCAAAGAAACAGTGCCGCGAATCATCTGATCCGACTTGCGCGGATCTACCGTGAGACGGAAAACCGCATCCACGGTGGCATCAAACTTGGTGGAAGAAATTTCCTTGGCCAAGCGGAACGCCTCAAGTGGTTGGTAGAGACGATCCTTATGAACTTTTTCAGCAGCCTGGTTAAAGGCTTTCGAGTGCTTTTTCATCTGCTTTTCTCCTTGCAGGTTGTGGTGAGGGCGCACATTCCCCTCCACGGTTTATAGTCTTATTTTGGCTGTTCGCCGGGTTATCCCTCGACGACAACTCCCATTGAACGAGCTGTTCCCGCGATAATCTTTGCGGCCGCATCGATATCGTTCGCGTTCAGGTCATTCTTCTTTTGCTCGGCAATCTCTTTAACCTGATCCATGGTCAACTTCGCCACCTTATTGGTGTTCGGAGTACCAGATCCCTTGGCAATCCCAGCAGCTTTCTTAATCAACTGGGCAGCTGGCGGGGACTTAAGAACAAAGTCAAAGGAGTGATCCTCGTAGACACTGATTTCTACCGGAATCACGTTCCCGCGTTGATCCTGCGTAGCCGCATTGTAGGCCTTGCAGAACTCCATGATATTTACCTGGTGCTGCGAAAGCGCGGGCCCCACCGGGGGCGCCGGGTTAGCAGCACCGGCCTCGATCTGTAACTTGATCAGGCCGATTACCTTTTTATTCTTGGCAGGCATATAGGGTCCTTCTCAATATAATTTCTTAATTTTACTTTCCCGGCGGTTGCCGGAAACTCTTTGCGGTCTGGCAATTTTCCACTGAAAAACTGCCAGCACAGTCGTCCATTGTACGGGCGTACCCACCCTTACAACCAATTGGGACTGCTCACTGTGAGCAATTAAATCTTTGCTACCTGGTTAAATCCAAGCTCTACCGGAGTTTCTCGATCAAAGATAACCACCAGTACTTTAAGTTTCTGCTGGTCAGGCATGATCTCCGAGATAGTAGCCGGCATAGTCGCGAACGGACCATCGGTAACGGTGACGTTCTCGCCGACCTCGAAATCAACCTCAATAACCGGCTGTTCCGGCTGTTTGGCCTTACTGGTGCGCTCATCCTGCAGCTCGGCTGCCTTAATGGAGGCGGGAGTAGGTGCCAACATAGAAACTACTTCGTCCTCGGTCAGCGGCAGCGGATGCTGCGAATCCCCCACGAATCCGGTGACCGCGGGAGTGTCCTTAACTACCCGCCACGCGTCGGGGGCGTCCTCAACCGCTTCCATCCGTACCAGGGCGTAACCGGGAATCCGTACCCGATCCACCACTTTACGTTCGGTGGATTTTACCTGGACGACTTTTTCCATCGGCACTTCAATCTGGTAGATCTGATCCTCCATATTGAAGGTCACAATCCGCTGTTCCAGATTGGCTTTCACCCGCCGTTCATACCCGGAATAGGTATGGAGGACGTACCAGTAGCCAGGCAAAAACTCTAGTTCTTCGCGCAACTTGTCTTGTTCGGCCTTAGAAAGCTCTTCCGCAGTAGCTGAGGGCGCGAGTTCTTGGTCTTGGGCGGTGTCAGTAAGCTCCAGCTCTGCCGGGGCAGCTGCTGGTTCGGGAGAAGTTTCTTCAGTAGGCACTGCCGGCTCTTCTGGGGTGTTTTCTACCCTGGTTTCTGTTGCTTCCGCTGCCAGCTTTTGGTCACTGCCTTCAGTCTGCGCACTCGGGTCAGCGGAGGTACCTGCCTCTGAGGAGAATACGGGATCGTTGCTCACAGTAGTTTCTTCCTGCTCCTTATTGCCTGTTTGCAATTCTTGCTCCTTATTTAACCGCCAAATACTTTGGTTACTAACCAGGCGGTGATAACGTCGACAACTCCAGAAAAGACCATCATTGCCAGCACAAACACAATCACAACCACAAAGAAGGTAGTGAGCTCATCGCGGGTGGGCCAAACAACCTTTTTTAACTCGGCAATGACCTGTCGCACGAACTGCACGATGCGACCCCAAAAACCATTTTTCGTTGTTTTGGCATCTGCCTCTACGGAGGCTGCGCCCTCGTTAGGTGCCAAGATCGTTTCCTCACTTGCTGTCTTGGAGCTCCCGTCGAAGCTCCTATTTCGTCCTGTACCGGGCCCGGCACAGGTTTCAGATTTGCAGGGCAGGCGGGACTCGAACCCACAACCTACGGTTTTGGAGACCGTTGCGCTACCAATTGCGCCACTGCCCTTCCAGCCAGATGGCTGACCTAATACGGTGCTAGATAAGTTTATGAGGTTTTACTGGTCACGTCCAACCTACGGGCACATAGTGGGGAAAAACGCATATTTAGATTCCCTAGGGAAGCTAGCGGCACCTACACGACACCCAAAATGACCACAATTCACCCCAATTTTTGGTCGCAACCGCTAAAAACTAGCCAAGCGTGGCAAAATGAGACTATGCACAAACCGCAAGAACACAGAATTTCGAATCGTCTCGCGCAAATATCTCCCTCCGCAACTTTGGCGGTAGATGCGGCCGCGAAAGAACTCAAAGCTCAAGGGCGTCCAGTCATCGGATTTGGTGCCGGGGAGCCCAACTTTTCTACCCCTGACTATATTGTTGAAGCGGCGCAGGCTGCCTGTGCGGATCCTGCTATGCATCATTACAGCCCGGGGAAAGGCTTACCCCAGTTGCGGGAAGCGATCGCGAAGAAGACCCTGCGGGATTCTGGCTACGAAGTAGACCCCAATACCGAAATTATTGTTACTAACGGCGGTAAACAGGCAGTTTTCGAAGCTTTCTCGGCAATAGTAGAGGTCGGCGATGAAGTTATCATGCCCACCCCCTACTGGACGACTTACCCGGAAGTTATCAAAATTGCCGGCGGGGTTCCGGTTCCGGTAATGGCGGGTGCAGATCAGCATTATAAAGTCACAGTCGAACAGCTGGATGCCGCAAAAACCGAAAAAACTAAAGCTCTGCTAGTGGTTAGTCCTTCCAACCCTACTGGCGCGGTCTATAACGCGAACGAGTTAAAAGCTATCGGACAGTGGGCGCTAGATAACGGGATTTGGGTAATTACTGACGAGATCTATGAACACCTCATCTATGACGGAATCCATGTCGAGCATATTGTGAAACTGGTTCCGGAACTGGCGAAACAAACTCTGGTACTAAATGGGGTAGCTAAAACCTATGCCATGACCGGGTGGCGAGTAGGTTGGATGATCGCTCCGGCAGACGTAATCAAAGCCTGCGCCGCTTTCCAGTCCCACACCACCGGAAACGTCTCGAATATTGCGCAGCGGGCGGCACTAGCTGCCGTTAGCGGCCCGCTCGACAAAGTCGAACAGATGCGCGAAGTATTTGATCGGCGACGCCAGCGGATGGTAGAGCTGCTACGCCAGGTTCCTGACCTTGAAGTTCCCATGCCTCATGGCGCCTTCTACTGTTACCCCAGCGTAGAACGGATTTTGGGGCGGGAACTCGCGGGCGAAACTCCGCAGACTTCGGCCGAGTTGGCTGATCTAATGCTCCGCAAAGTCGAAGTGGCGGTAGTTCCCGGCGAGGCCTTCGGTCCTTCCGGTTTCTTCCGGCTTTCCTATGCGTTAAGCGACGAGGACTTAGAGGAAGGCGTCGGCCGAATAGTCGATTTTCTTAATCAAGTAAAATAGGTTGTCCTTCCTACCCTCTCTATAATCTATAATCATTAGAGAGGGGCGCGTGGGCGTCCCACCGTACGGGAACCACAGGGGAGGGCGGCAGAATGCGCAAGTTCGCAGCAATAGCCATAGTAACTGCCGCCCTGTGCCTTGCGGTTCTAATTGGGACGCGGGCTATTGTGTTGAATGGGGTTCATGACTTGGGGCCGGCAGTTAACTTCGATCCCCAAGTTGCGGTGACTACCCAGCAGTCTCCGCAACTATCCCCCAGCGTGCCCGCCACCGATAAGGTGGGACAGCCATGAGTGAAAATCCTAGCTACGCTGGCAGCGCTTTTCCCGGTGACTCCAATTTGTCCCCGGTTCCGGCTCCGGGTACTCTCCCCGCTAGTCACCCCCTTCCCGCAGTGCAGTTACCGGGAGAAAAAACCCTGCCGCAGATTCTTAACCCTGTCGATGCCGCCCCGGCTACTCCCTTGCCCTCCTCCTTGCCGCCCACAGTAACTACGCCCCCGGCTGCCCCAGAACGCGCCGCCTATCAAAGTCGTCCCCGGCGGGTAGTGGAAAAAACTATCAAGCCTCAAAGCAATACCCCCAAGTTGCGGATTACTAACCTGCGTAACCGGATGCTGGTGCATTCGGTATTGATTTCCGGATTCGCACTCACCATCGTAGGGCTGATTTTGTTGGTCAGTGGAATATTTCAAATTACCCACGCCGAGCGTTCCCAGACCGAGCTAATCACCAATGATCTGCGCAATTTCGTGAAAGCTGAGAACAGTAAATCTAACGGAGGGCTCGCTTCAGCCAAAGATGCCTTGAAACGCTTCATTGCTGCCGAAGACACCCCCTACAACGGTAGTTTGCTGGGATTTTCGGCCGGGCAACTAATAGAGCAAAAGGACGCGCGGGATTCCGCTGCCCATCAAGATGCGCAACTTTTGGCAGAACTAGCCAGCTATTCGGATATCGACTCGGCCAAAATGTTTATGGTTCGCACCGATCAGGCCACCTATGCGGTGGGATTGGTACCGATCAGCGCCGCCGATACCGATGACACCCTGTTGGTGATCGTATCTAATTTTTCGGCCGATACTACCCCCACTCAAACCCAACTATTATTATTTGCCGGCATTTCCTTCCTGGTATTAGCCCTAGTGGGGCTGGTAAATGTGCGTGCTTCCCAACCATTACTCGCCCCTATTGGCAGGTTGCGGAATCTGATGGCTTCTATTACCAGCGAGCAGGATCTAACTAAGCGTTTGCCGGTAGAGGGCGATGATGATCTCGCGGATGTTACCCGCCAGATGAACTCGATGATTGCCCGCCTGCAATCCAGTTTTGACGAGCAACGTGACCTGTTAAATGATGTGGGGCACGAGCTACGCACCCCCATAACGGTGGTTCGCGGACACCTAGAGCTGTTAAACCCCAATGACCCTCAAGACACTGCCCGCACTCGAGAACTGGCTTTAGAAGAACTTTCGCGGATGCATCGGCTCACCGAAGATCTAATTACCGTCGCTAAGAGTGATCGCCCCGACTTTATCCGTCCCGAGCGGGTAGATATTGGTGATTTATTGATGGATGCTTTTGAAAACGCTACCCAATTGGGCGATTTCAACTGGCGAATCGATAACCTCACTATTGTCCCCACCACCGCTGATCCTCAGCGTCTGCAGCAGGCGTTGCTCGCCCTCGCTCAAAATGCTTCGAAGTTCGCTACCCCCGGAAGCGTAATTGCCCTGGGGGCGGGGATTGATTATCAACAACCCCTATTGGATCAGCAAGGTAATCCCGTACCCGCGGACACGATTACCGCTCCCAGCCTGCAGATGCTAGCGCAAGTTCCCCCGGTGGAGGGCACCCACCGTCTGAACCTGTGGGTTCGTGACCAGGGAATCGGCATTGACCCGAAGGACCAAGAACAAATCTTTGGACGCTTCATGCGCGTCAACCACTCCTATGCCGGATCTGGCTTGGGACTATCAATCGTGAACGCCATTGCCCAAGCCCATGGGGGAATCCTGCAAGTCCGATCCGCACTATCAGTGGGGTCGGTCTTCAATATCAGCCTGCCGATATCAAATGATGATTGCAAAGATGAATTACAAGGAGAATAAAACATGACCAGTATTTTGGTGGTAGAGGACGAGCCCGGCATCTCCTCTTTTGTCGCTAAAGGACTAACTTCCGCCGGATATAACGTGACTGTAGTCGACAAGGGCGCAGACGCTATTTCCGGGGCACTTGGCGGTGACTATTCGCTGATCGTCCTCGATATCGGCCTGCCCGATATGGACGGTTTTGAAGTATTAGAGCAGATTCGCGGACAGGGAGCTACCCTACCGATTATTGTGCTCACGGCACGTTCTTCAGTCGAAGACACCGTTAGCGGTCTGGAGCAAGGCGCCGACGACTATATGTCGAAACCTTTCCGTTTCGAGGAACTTTTAGCCCGGATTCGGCTACGTTTAAAGAACGCTAGTTCTGACGACCCCTCCAATATGGTGCAAATCAATGTGGGGGGTCTCCACCTGGATTTGCGTACTCGCTGCGCGACTATTGATGGGGAACCGGTAGAACTCTCCGCCCGCGAGTTCACTATGCTACAGGCATTTATGGAACATCCTGACCAGGTACTTTCCCGCTCCCAATTGTTGGATATGGTGTGGGGGTATGATTTCGATCCCGGCTCGAATGTGGTGGACGTATATGTGCGTTACCTGCGCCGCAAGATCGGTTCAGAACGCATCGTAACCGTACGTGGCATGGGATACCGCCTGGTAGTGATGTAGTAGTTCTTTTGGTTCTTAACCACATCTCCCTGCATCATCTATAAAGATAAAAGTATCCCGGGAGGCTGGATTAATATCCAGCCTCCCGGGATTTTTGTTGCTATTCAGTTATGATCACGAACGCGCTTTAGGCGTTTTCTACATCGGCGTCTACCCACTCGAAGGTGCGGGTGACCGCTTTCTTCCACAAACGGTAGTTGCGGTCGTACTCGTCGCGATCTTTACCAGGCTCCCAGCGCTTGCCTTCTGCCCAGTTATCGATCACGTCTTGCTCGCCATCCCAGAATCCCACGGCGATACCGGCGGCGTAAGCCGCACCCAGCGCGGTGGTTTCTAGCACCTGCGGACGTACCAGCGGCACGCCCAATTGGTCGGCCTGGAACTGCATAACCATTTCGTCCTTGGTCATGCCACCATCAACGCGCAGCTCTTTGAGCTCCACGCCCGAGTCCGCCACCATGGCGTCGAAAACCTCGCGGCTCTGGTAGGGGGTAGCTTCCTGCACTGCACGGGCAATGTGTCCCTTGTTGTTGTAGCGGGTTAGACCCACAATCGCACCCCGGGCATCGTCCTTCCAGTAAGGAGCAAATAGACCAGAGAACGCGGGCACAAAGTAGACACCACCGTTGTCGTCTACCGTGCTGGCTAGCTTCTCGATCTCTTCCGAGCTCTTGATCAGTCCCAGGTTGTCACGCAGCCACTGCACCAGCGAACCAGCAACCGCGATCGAGCCCTCCAGGGCGTAAACCGGTTTGTTGTCACCGATCTTGTAAGCCACAGTAGTCAGCAGGCCGTTGTTGGAGAACACCGGTTCTTCACCAGTATTCATCAACACGAAGCAGCCAGTACCGTAAGTGTTCTTCGCCATGCCCTTCTCGAAGCAGGCCTGTCCGAAGGTGGCAGCCTGCTGGTCGCCCAAGATACCCGAAATTGGGGTGTCAATCAGGAGACCATTCTTACGGCCATAACCGTAAACCTCGGAAGAGGAGCAGATCTCCGGCAGCATCGACATCGGAATCCCGAAGTCTTTGCAGATGTCTTCGCGCCACTGCAGGGTACGAATATCCATCAGCATGGTTCGCGAAGCGTTGGTGACATCGGTCTTGTGCACCCCGCCGTTCACGCCGCCAGTCATATTCCACAGTACCCAGCAGTCGGTGTTACCGAACAGCAGGTCACCGGCTTCTGCCTTTTCGCGAGCGCCCTCAACATTGTCTAGGATCCACTTGATTTCCGGCCCGGAATAGTAGGTGGATAGGTCGAGTCCGCAAATATCGCGATACTTGGAGGGGCCGTCATCGCCCGCGAGTTCCCGGATAATTTGGGAAGTACGAGTATCTTGCCAAACAATCGCGTTGTAGACCGGTTCACCAGTGTTCTTGTCCCACACCACCACGGTTTCGCGCTGGTTGGTAATTCCCACAGCCGCGACCTCATGCCGGTTTATCTCTGCCTTCTGCAGGGCCTCGGCGACACATTCACGAATGTTGTCCCAGATCTCAATGGGATTGTGCTCAACCCAACCGGCCTTCGGGAAAATCTGCTCGTGTTCTTTTTGTCCTACCGACACGATCTGTCCGGCATGGTCGAACAGAATCGCCCGCGAAGAGGTGGTTCCCTGGTCAATGGCCATTACAAATCTTTTTTCGGTCATATCTCTTTCTTCCTTTAGGGTTCTTTCTATTTGTCCTTAATACAGTCTTACTAGGCAGCCATTCCCACGCCGACCACGATCAGCGGGGTGATAATGGCACCAATCGTGGGTCCAAGAATCGGAACCCAAGCGTAACCCCAGTCAGCGTCCGGCTTTCCACCCTTCATCGGGAGTATGCTGAACATAATACGCGGTCCCAAGTCACGAACCTGGTTGATGGCGTATCCGGTAGGACCACCCAAACCAATACCGATGACTACGATACAGAGGGCAACTGCCAAGGGGCCGACCTGAGTCGGGGTACCGCCAGATACCATTACAAAGGCCAACAGGCCGAAGGTGCCGATGATCTCGGTGAGGGTGTTCCATCCGTAAGAACGCACCTCGGGAGCAGTAGAGAAGCACCACAACTTGGGGCGGGGATCATCCATCTGCAGATCGAAATGCTTCTTGTAAGCCAAGTAGGCGATTAGCGCACCCACCATTGCTCCCAGTAGTTGGGCAATAATATAAATACACACGTTCGTCCCAGTAACTGGGATGCCACCGTCAGCGATACTGGGGCCATTAAGAGTTACCTTGCTGTCCAGTCCGTGCCAAACAGCTTTCATAATGGTAACTGCGGGGTTGAGGTGACCACCGGTCTTATAGGCAGCGTACACACCCATGTACACTGCCAAACCCCACCCAAAGTTGATCATTAACCAGCCGCCGCCGTTACCTTTCGATTTCAAAAGGTTATTGGTACAGCAGGTGCCAACACCGAACATCAAAAGAATGGCGGTGCCAAAGAATTCTGATGCGAAGATCTCACCACTACCTGGGGTGGCTGCTGCCATCGGTACCAGGAGATCATTCAATGTCGCAAACATATGCGCTCCTTTGCGCTAGGTTATTGGATTATTATTTATTCAATTTTGTTAGGTCACGGTCAAAAATGAGCGATCTTCTTCCACGCCTTTCATTTTCTCCCAATGGTCTGCTTCCATTTTTTGCTTTTGGACACTAATGTTCAACATAGTAGAACAAACGTGCGCGTTAAAGCGCGGGGGTGAGATTTTTGTCAAAAGACGTCAAACCAACCGAGGAACATTTTAGTGAAGAAAACACCACCAGAGATGAACTAGCGCGCTCTGCCGCCCTAGCCTACTACGTGCAGGGACAAACCATGGAGGCAATCCGCCGTCGCATGGGAGTATCCCGCTCTACAGTGTCGCGACTGTTGTCATATGCCCGTAAGCGGGGAATCGTCACCATCTCGGTGCAAACCAACAATGTGCCGCACACCCGCCTGGAGCGACAGTTACAGGAACGATTTGGGGTAAATGTACATATCGTGGAGATGCCGCCTGACACTACCCAAAACCGCGTCCTCGAAAATGTCACCAAAACCGCGGCACAAATCTTAGGGCAGCTGGTCAATGACGGTGAAATAGTAGGCATTGCCTGGGGGAATACCACCACCGAGATGGCCGGTCATATAACTCAAAAGGACGTCGATAACGTCACCTTGGTGCAGCTAAATGGCGCAGCCTCCACCGAGACTTCCGGAATCGCGCACGTAGGAGGGATCCTAGCCCGCATGGCCTACCAGTGGAAGGCTAATATCGTACAGTTTCCGGTGCCGGCCTTTTTTGACAATCCCGATACCAAAGAGGCGCTTTGGCGGGAGGGAGCGGTGCGGCGCGTCCTTAACTGGCAAGAAAAATGTACTTTAGCGGTGTTTAGCGTGGGGGCATTACGTGCTGAAATTCCCTCCCACGTTTATGCTGCCGGTTATCTTACCCGCAGTGAGTTAAACAAATTGGCGCTAGATAAAGTGGTGGGGGATGTTTGCACCGTACTCATCCGCCCTGATGGATCTTGGCGAGATATTTCCTTAAATAGACGCGCCACCGGTCCGACTCCCGATCAGCTGCGTCGTATCCCCCGGCGTTTTTGCGTAGTTGCGGGCAAGACTAAAGCCCAATCTCTCCTAGGGGCGCTTAACGCCGGGGTAGCTACCGATGTGGTTTGCGATAAAGCGATAGCGGAAAAGGTTTGGGCACTGGCAAAGTCCTAGAATAGAGACATGGTAAAAACCGATTTCACCGATGCTTGCGAGTGGGTTGCCCCTCGAACTGATCACCAACCCACGAAACCAGTTCCCGCTTGGTACCGGACAGCCGCAGACCAAGAGAATGCTGCTGAGGGCGGTGAAATCCCAGAGTTAAAGCACCTGACCACTATCGGTACCGGGGGGAAACCGAAAGCGTTTTACCCGGTAGACACGGAGGAAGATCTGGTCGCGGCGGTACGAGAGGCAGACCGCGCGGGAGAGCAACTCCTGGTGTTGGGGGGAGGTTCCAATCTGCTATGTGGGGAGAACTTATCTGACCTGGTGGTGGTGCAAGATCGGCGCAGCGGGGTAACGGTAACCGAAGATACCGCTTGCGGAGGCACCCTGGTGAGCGCCCCTGCCGGGCAATCCTGGGATGAGTTCGTATGCGCCTGCATTGATGAAGATCAAATGGGTTTAGAAGCTCTTTCGGGGATCCCCGGAACCGTAGGAGCCGCTCCGGTACAAAATATTGGCGCCTACGGGCATGAAGTAGCGGAGACCCTGTCTACGGTGCGGGTTTTTGACCGTTTGAAAGACGGGATCCGGGTACTGCCGGTCGGGGATTTACAGCTGGGCTACCGCACCTCGATTATTAAACGTTCTTTACAGGATGAGGAGGCCGGAGGCGGACGCACCTGGGGCTATACCGGACGTTACGTGGTGCTAGCGGCTGATTTTCAGTTGGCGCATGCCTCCCTGTCTGCGCCCATCGAATACCAGCAGCTGGCCGATAAATTAGGGGTTAAGCTAGGGGAACGCGCCGATATGCGCGAGGTGCGTCAGGCAGTTTTAGAGCTGCGCCGCTCTAAAGGGATGGTACTAGATCCCGCCGACCCTGATACCCGCTCGTGCGGTTCTTTCTTTACTAACCCGATTATTTCTACCGAGGACGCGGAGCAACTTCCGCCTCAGGCGCCGCGTTTCCCGGTTTATAACCTGCAGTTGCGCAATGCGGTTACTGGCGAAGCTCCCCAAGTGGAGGGACAAGTAAAAACCTCTGCCGCCTGGTTGATTTCGCACGCAGGCTTGGAAAAAGGATTCGCCCTCCCCCGTTCTAATCCAGACGACGGCGCGCCGCGAGCGGCGCTTTCTTCTAAACACGTCTTGGCGCTCACCAACCGCGATCACGCTACTTCTGGCGACATCGTGGAGTTAGCACGCGCGGTACAGGAAAAAGTAAAAGCCAAGTTCAACGTAAATCTAGAACCCGAGCCGGTGTGGGTAGCGGCCGACGCTAACTAGCGGCGGGGAATTAAATGCGCCACATCGGTGAAAATACCGGTTGCACCCCAATTAAATAGTTCATTGGCGCGGGCAGGAGAGTTAACTGTCCACACGTTGACCCCAAAACCGGCGTCCCGAAAGGATCGCACTTTTTCGCGAGTTAAGCCGGTGTCTTCGGGGTGAATATAACTGGCGCCCACCAGCTCTAACACCGAACGCCAATCATCATGCAGCGAGCAGGTTTCATACAGACAACCTAGAGGAATTTCCGGTGCCAGGGCATGGAACTCCGATAGTAGTACGTGGTTAAAGCAGGAAACGAGCACTTCCGGTCCGTTTAGCCGACCTAGTTCTTTGATTACTGCTTTAATCAGCTGGCGAGTCATAGCCGCACCCGCTTCATTGGATTTTATTTCGATATTGGCATTTAGCCCCGTCTCGTTCATAAAGTCCACCAGTTGGCGGAGGGTAGGAAGCTTTTCTCCCGCAAATTCGGGGCCAAACCAACTGCCGGCATCAATCGATTCTAGATCGGCGGCAGTGAGTCCGTAGTAACCGCCAGATTTATTGGTGGTGCGATCCAAAGTGGTGTCATGGCAGATGATTACGGTTCCATCCCCCAAAATATCCACATCGGTCTCAATCCAGTTAAGACCGTGCTCGACCACTTTCCGGAAAGCGGCCATAGTATTTTCGGGAGCTAAAGTATTTAAGCCACGATGCGCAAAGACTCGATTATCCATATCCATTTTGATATCACTTTCTGGTTTATCTAGACGAGCTATCACTGAATCTACTTAAGTAAAACTGGTTTAACGCCGCGTTAACCGGGATAGGACACTGGGAAATATTAGGACTGCAAACCGGTGGCAGTTAGATAGGCGAGGACGGCGCGCACCCGACGGTTGGGTTCATCGGGAGTCAGTCCCAGTTTCATAAACACATTGGCGATATGTTTTGCCACCGAGGCACCCGAGAGGAATAGTTTCTTTGCGATTTCCTCATTGGATAAACCTTGCGCCATTAGCCCTAAGACTTCGCTTTCCCGGGCAGTAAGGCTGGCGAGGGCGGAGCCCCGCTCTCGCACCAGTTTCACTGCTACCTCCGGATCTACTACTACCCCACCGCTGGCCACGGTCTTCAAAGCGTTCAAGAAGTCTGCAACCCGCGACACCCGCTCTTTCAGCAGATACCCGGTACCAGCTGCGTGCTGCCCGGGTGGGGGCAGCTGATCGGCACTAAAAAGTTGCGCCGCGTAGGCCGGGGCCACGTATTGACTGAGTACCATAATCCCCAGGTCGGGGTACTCTTCGCGAATCTTTACCGCGGCGCGCAAGCCATCATCGCTCATGCCGGGCGGCATCCGCACATCGGTTACCAGCACATCCGGGAGCTGACCAGCCTGCCCCGCTTGTTTCACCGCGGCAATTAGCCCCGGCGCGTCCTCGGCTTGGGCGATTACTTGATGTCCTAGGCGCTCGAGCAGCCCGGCTAATCCTTCTCGGATCAAAGTTGCGTCATCAGCCAAGATGATTTTCATACTGTCTCCTTCGCGGATACTAGAATCGGAATCTCCCCGCGCACCGTAGTTGGTCCGCCGGTCGGGGAAATTACCCGCAAAGTTCCCCCGAAGGCTTCCAGGCGCGCCTGCAAACCGGCCAAGCCATGCCCCGGGTTAATACTTGCCCCGCCGGCTCCATTATCGGTAATCGAAACCACCAGGGAAGAACCCGCCACCACCAATACTGAAACCTCGGCTTGGGGTGCATATTTTGCCACGTTGGTGAGGGACTCACATACCAGGTAGTAGGCGGCAGCAGCGGCTCCCGGCGGCAGCTTGGGCAGCTCAAAGGGCATCCGGACATCCACTTTCAAAGGAGATTCAGCACAAACATCGCGTACTGCCTCGGCCAGTCCCTTATCGGAAAGCACTTTCGGATGTACCCCGGCAACTGTACGTCGCAGCGCCGCTAAAGCTTGGTCATTGGCGTCTTGCGCTTCCCGCAATAAACCTAAAATCTGTTGTATCTGCGCGCAGGTATCGGACTCGCCGTTGTCTTCCCCCTCCGGACAGTCCTTAGAAGATTCCGAGGAGGCCAGCATTTCCAGGTTTAGTTCCGCCTCACCCACTTTCATGGAGGCTGCCACTAGGTATTGCTGGGCACCATCATGCAGATCCCGTTCAATACGGCGACGTTCAATCTCGAAAGCATCGACTATTTCCCGGCGCGAGCGATGCAATTGAACAATTTCCTCCGCGCTTAACGGACCGGTAGTGGCAATAGTAAAAACCAACCGCGCGTAAATTCCGCTGGCCAGTGCAAACAGCAGCCATAGCAGGATCAACACCAGATATACCCGCCGGTCACTAAAGCTTCTCAAACCCAGGAGATAGGTAAGTGCCATAATCAATAAATTGAGTAACGGCAAAGAGGCAATCAGATTTGCTAATAGGCAAAACAGGAAAATCGGGATGGAACGGGTATTTATGTATTCCGCAGTACTATGATCATCTCTTTCTAGAATCGCTTCCCCGCCGGGAACCTGCCAAAAATGCCAGATAGCAGCATCTTGCCGCCCCAGCATGGCGCTAGCGCGGTAACGCACCGCCGCCGTGTAGTGGGAAAGTACCGCCCGCGAGCGTCGGAACAGCACCAGCATTGCCCCCACGTGTGCCACCAGTGAAAATAGCTCAATCGCTAGGAAGGGAATCCCCAGCCGGAGGCTGGAACGTACCAGGGAGCTTCGGTGGTAAGTTACCCCGCGAAAATAGGGATCAGTTCGCTGCATACCTATATTTTAGGAGGACGCTCCCGGTAAAGAACACCGCCCGCTGACTACCTTTAGGGTAGTGCCAGCTCTACCTTAAAAGTAGTTTGTACCCGCTGTTAGCACAGCGGGAAAGGCGTCAAGATAAGAGTATGTTGATTCAAACCCAGGGGCTCACCAAGATTTACGGCTCCCACACGGTGCTGGCTGATATTGATTTAACTATTGGCGAGGGCGAACAGGTAGCGATTACCGGACCGACTCAAGCCGGAAAAACCACCCTCCTGTATCTACTCAGCGGGATTGTGCGTCCCTCTTCCGGAACGGTGATCTTAGATGGCCGGGATTTATCAGAAATGTCGCGCCGCCAGTTGCAGGCACTGCGCCGCGAACGTTTCGGTTTTATTTTCCAATCCGAACAACTCCTTCCCGAACTGCAAGTACTAGAAAATGTGGCTTTACCACTGCTGTTACAAGGATTCGGACGCGCAGAAGCAAAACAGCGCGCCTTAAAAGAGCTACAACGATTGGGACTCGAAGATATTAGTCGGCAAATGACTGCCGGACTCAGCCCGGCTTTGGCTGCGCGAGTAGCTATCGCCCGCGCTTTAGCAATCCGCCCCCGGGTGATTTTTGCTGATCAGCCGACGGCGCTGCTAGATCCCGTCTCTGGCCAAGAAGCGATGCAGGCGTTATCGCTGGCAGCAGCGCGCACCCACGCCACCCTTTTGGTTTCCACCGTAAATCCGCAGGTAGCGGCGTGGTGCCAGCGAACTATCACCCTGCGAGACGGATTAATTGCCCAAGACAGTCGACGCGAATCTACCTCAGAAACCGTATTCCAGATCGAGGACGCATAAATGACTCTGGGACGAATTATTATCTGCTGGCGAGGGCGAGACTTTAAGGATCGCCCCGCTCAAGCGGCCTCGATACTATCGGCCGCCCTCACCTGTTACTGCCTGCTAGCCGTACTAGGCGGGATTCATGCTTTTCTGGTCAGGCGTTTATGGGTATTACCTCAGGGGGCAGATACTTTGGGGCGCGCCCTCGCCGTCTTGCCCAGCCATACCCGTAGCTATGAGCACGAGGCCGTGTCTGTCATCTATATTTCGTTGTTTGTTTTCGCCACTCTGCTGATCACCTTTCCGCTGATTGCGCTGTGGTGGAACCGTCTGGAGCTAGATGAGCAGCGTTTAGGGGACGCTCTGGTCAGTTTGTATCGCTTGGGAGCGAGCACCAGAACTCGTTTTTTCTTTAGCTGCTATTCGATTTATAGCTATATTTTTACCGGATTTGTGCTGGGTGCCGCAGTTTACGCGCTCTCTTTGCCAATCCTTGAAAATATCCAGATTCTCGGTTTTAACCCCACCGCCAAAGACCTGCTACCCCCTTGGTGGATTCTGCTCCTGTCCCTGGTTGTACTCTTGTTAATCCCGATCTGGAAAATCACTCTGCTATTGCGCCAACAGCGGGGAATTCCCGCGGAAACCCGCCGCCGCTTCAACATTTCTTTCATTTCCTCCTGGTTTAAAGGTTCCACCCGTAACACCGCTATTTTCTGGTTAATCGTGCTGGCAATACCGATTCTGCTAGCTGGAATGGTGATCGCCGGATTATCGGCACTAGCCTTAGCGCCCGTCATGATGCTGGCTTTCCTTTGGGTGCTGCTGTTTTGGCTGCCCGCCAAAGTGCTGACCTTGATTTGTTGGCCTTTAACTTTTAGTCGCTACCCCGCAGTGCTTTTGGCTGCCCGCGCGATCCGCGCGCATGCCTCTCGAATTTGGACAGCGTTGGCACCGGTGCTTTCTCTGGCCGCCACCTATCTGTTGTCGCTATTCTTCCTGGCGGTAGCCGATAGCTACACCGATTCCTTGCGACTTGAAACCGCCTCTCCCGGCACAGATGGTGAATATCAGGAAACTTTGCATCTGCATTACTTATTGATGCGCCTAGTGCAGCAGGACGTAAAAACCGGGTGGCTGTTAACTGCGGCCATAGTTACAGTGACTACTGCTTTCTCCCTAGCTACCACGGTGATGGCCTCCAATCGCCGCGAACAAGAACAAACCAATCTGCTATTAAAGCTCGGATGCCCACCGGCAGTTATCTGGAGGCAGCGGATGTGGGAAATCATCATCGTTTACGCGTTTGGATTCTTGCTATGCACATTACTCCTGTTTATCACGGCCAGCTCTACGACCGTTTCGCCTCCGATAAACATTTGGGAAATAGTCACTTCGGCAATAGCCCCTCTCACCTGGATGATAATCGGGGTTTTGGGTCTGCAAGCCCTGGTGTTTATGGTGCTCACCCGAGTGCAGAACACCGAGATAATCCCGCATTTTAAACGCCAACAGTTAAAATCTAAGCAGCAGGTACGCCCGCATGATCCCGCTGTTTTAGTTCCGGAATCTTCAATAATTTCGGGAAGTTCAAGCGAAATCGCAACAAATTTTTTGCAGGAAAACGAAAGGTAAACCGGTGAATAATAATCAGCCCGATCAGCCAGCAACTCCCGAGGAGTTCCACCGCTACCAAAAGCCACGCCACGCCACGCCACCTTCTCCCGCAGCTCCCCCTGCGGGAATGCCAGTGGTTAAAACTCAAGTTCAGCGCCCGGCAACACAGAAGGCTTTCCCAGCCCGCCAGTCCGGCAACGTCCTTCCCCGACACACCGGTGTTCCCCAAGCGGCAAGTCCGCTACCTCCACAGGTCAATAGCTATCAGGGAGCGAATCCGGCTCTCCCCCAAACACCGCAGCCGGTAAACCCGACTTTCACCCCAGCCTCACCGCCGGTAACCCCGGCTTTCCCGCAGTCGGCAAGCTCAACTTTTCCCCAGACGCAAGCGAGCGCGCCGCAAATACCGGCGGCAGTTAGCCCACAACAACCACCACTGCCCTCCCCGCAGCCTATTACCACTCCCGAGCACCCTCAGCCAGGGTCGCCAGGAGCTCAGGCAGCTACGCAGCCACCAGCAACCCAGATAGCTGCGCCCCAAATGGCTCCTGCGCAGCCGCTCCGTCGCCACGCAGACACCTCCTCACTGCCCGAAAAGCCCAGCACCGCGGTGCCAGAGCCGTACACTAGCGCTGCTCCTAGTAGCTCCAACGCCGCGCAAGGATCCCCGGTGGTAAGCCTCAATAGTGTTTATAAAATCTATCGGCAGGGCGAAACCGAAGTGCGCGCCCTCGACGGTATTGATCTGCAAATCTATTTCGGACAGTTCACCGCGATTGTGGGCCCCTCCGGCTCCGGTAAATCGACTCTCCTGCATTGCCTGGCCGGTCTCGATAGTGTCACCAAGGGTACCGTGCAGGTAGCTGGTAAAGATTTGGCCACTATGAACGACAAAACCCTCACTCAGTTCCGCCGTGACCACATTGGGTTCGTTTTCCAATCCTTCAATCTGATGCCCACCCTGACCGCCTTGGAAAACATCCGGCTCCCCCAACTGCTAGCGGGCAAAAAGACCTCTCCCAACTGGGAAAACCAGATCATTGAAATCTTGGATCTCAAAGATCGACTAACCCATAAGCCTTCCGAACTCTCTGGGGGGCAGCAGCAACGGGTGGCGGTCGCCCGCGCCCTGATTACTAAACCTGCCCTGCTAGTAGCGGATGAACCCACTGGAAACCTGGATTCGGCCTCCTCTAAGGAAGTCCTGAAACTGCTACGCAATGCTGCCAGTGAACTGGGGCAATCAGTAGTGATGGTTACTCACGACCCCGGTGCCGCCGCGGTTGCCGACCGGGTGTTGATCGTCAAAGACGGAAAAATCACCGAAGAACTTTCTCACCCCACTCGCGGGCAACTTTCCCAGGTGATCTAAATGCGTTTCCTAACTAAAGCCAACCTGAAAGCCCATGCCCGGCAATATATTGCTACTGCCTGCGCTATTATCATCTGCTGTATTTTTATTTGCCTCGCCAGCTCCTTCGGATCCGTCATGGCCTGGACTATGGGGGCCGGCGAAACCCAATTGATGAAAAACACCCAGGTGGTAGTTACCTACGGGGAGTTTGACGAAAACTCTCAAGCGGCCGTAAACGGAACCGTCGCTGTTGAAAAGTTCAAAGCGGATCCGCTAGCGGGAATCATCGCTGACCGTGCCGGGATTCGCCAAGCAAATGGCATCGACCTGGAATTACAGCCGGTTTATCAGACCCGGGTCGGAGCTACTATCGGGAAAAAGGCCGTACAGATGCAAGGGATAGGACTGTTTTCGCCCCAGTTCTACCGTCCTCCCCTTAGTGAAGGTAAAGCACCTACCGGAAAAAATCAGATCGCCCTGGCTAACTCTTATCTGGAAAAAACTGGAGTCGGGATAGGGGACACTATCGAAATCCAGGTTCCACCCTCCTACGACGGCGAGGGTGCGAAACCCACCACCCAAAAAGCTACGGTCAGCGGGATTGTACGCCGGGATGCCTCCATGTATATCGGTCAGGTTCCCGACGTGTACCTCTCCCCTGAACTGGGTAAACGTTTAGCGAAAGCCACCGGGACGGGAGTTAGCCAGATTTTGGTGCATACTCAGCAGGATCCGGCGGCGCTCGCCCAAAAATTGGGGCAATATCTAAATGATAAACAGCTGCTCAGCAAAGATTTAGCGGTAGTTACCGTAACCCAAAAACAAAGCGAAACCACTGCCGGCAAGGCAGAACAAATCGCCTTACAGGCGGTCGCCTTATTTTTCCCGCTACTAGCGGTGCTGGTTTGTATCGGGATTGTTTCGGTTACTTTTGAAGTGGTGCTGGCTAGAAGGCGACGGGAAACCGCCCTGCTGCGCTGCGTAGGCGCTACCGTCGCGCAGGTACGCCGGGCGGCGTTCTTAGAATGTCTACTGGTAGGAATAGTTTCCGCGCTAACCGGGACTCTGATTGGTTGGCTAGGCTCAATCGCTTTGGTCTATGGCACCGGCATGATCGGTTCCCTTTCGCAAACCCTGGAAGTAATCGGGATTTTCCCGGTGGCTCTATCCCTGGTTACCGGGATTCTAGTACCGCTTATTGGCGCTTTGCGCCCCACCTTTGGACTCGGAAAAATCCGCCCGATTGCGGCGCTCAATACCCAGGAGCTCAATAAGAAAGGCAAACCCAAGCGACATATTTTCCATTGGATTTTAACCGCATTCCTGGCATTGTCCGGGAGCGGACTTTGGGTCCTGGCCTGGAATAATCGCGGCAGTGAAGATGGCGAAAAACAGCTAATAACTTTGGGAGCCGCCATAGCCGGCGCCTTAATCCTGATGTGTGCCGTGTTAATGATTTGTCGTTTCCTATTGCCGGCATTTACCGCCCTATTTACCCGCCCCTTCGCCCGCAAGTATGCGACCGCTAAACTCGCTGGTGAAAACGTCAAGCGGGATCCGCATCGCACCGGAGCGACCGCCACCGCTCTGGTGCTGGGGGTTACTTTGATGGCCACCATTTTGATTGGTACCGCCTCGGTACAAAAAACCGTAAATGATGAAATCAACCGGCGGTTCGCAGTTGACTATTCCCTGGTATCTGCCAACCCGAGCATCCCTTTGCCGGGGAACAAGCTAAAGAAAGCTGCCCAGATTGAAGGGGTTAGCTCCATTGGAGAAATCCCCGGAATGGTTACGCAGGCGATTACAGATGCGCAGGGCAACACGCTCACCGAGGAACAGCTGACGGGCAGAGCTGACGAAAATCCAGGGGAGGCGAAACCAGCGGATACGGAACCTACAACCGAAACTCCTGAAGCTACCAGTAGCACCCCCCTAGAAGTAAAGGTCGAAACCGGCAGTAGCGAGACCGCTGATGCTAACGAGGGCGCGGGCGCCAAAAATCCCCGGGCGTCCTCAATGGTAGTAGTCACTTTGCCTGACAAGGTTAATTCCTTAACTCGAAAAAGGATTAAAGAACCTCAGCGCGGAGAAATATGGCTGGTAGGGGCGGTAGAAAAACCTCTATCGCAACCGGTACACCTCGGTTTCAAAGGAGGGGAAAAAGTAACCGTCAAAGCGAAGAAGATTCCTGCTAGCGCCAGCGGTTTCCCCGTCGATTACAGCGTGGTCTACGGGGTGCTGTCGCAAGCAGACTTTAAAGAGCTAACCGCCTCCGGAGTAAAAACTCAAACCTACGGGGTAATCGCAAAGCTTGATTTGTCGCGAGGCTCCACCGACACTATTCAGACGATTCAAGACTTCACCAACCAGTTTTGGGAGCTACCATCAGCAAGTATGGAAAGTTCCGCGATGTTATCTTCCATAGTCACCATGGTTTTGCGGGTAATGATGGGGATTCTGTTGTGTCTGCTGGGAATTTCTGCCATCGTCGCCTTGGTAGGGGTGGCCAATACTCTCAGCTTGTCGGTGGTTGATCGCGCCCAAGAAAATGCGCTGCTGCGGGCAGTAGGCGCTACTCGCACTCAAGTCAGGCGGATGTTAATCACCGAGGGGACTCTGATCGGGCTAGGAGCGCTAGTAGTGGGCGTGGCCCTATCGACACTGTTCTCGTGGTTCGTGATGCAGTGCATGCCGTTCGCCGGCATAATCTCCCAAAAAAATATCGAATTAGAAATCCCCTGGCTGTGGGTGGGACTGGTAGTGCTGGTAACCGAGCTTTTCTGCCTGCTAGCTTCAATCCTGCCCGGCAGGCGCGCGGCGAAGGCCAGCCCCGTTGAAGCCTTAAACGCGGCTGACCAGTAGCATTTGTGAAGCGTTACCGCGTCGGGAGTGCTTCCAGCTAAAAATAGCTCCCGGCGCGTATCTGGTCGTAGGTGCGTACCCAGCGTGCGTAAGGTGAAGATTTAGTTGCACCCAGCGCCTGCGTCCTCAAACTTGTTCACTAAACCCCGCAGCAGAACGCTAATAGAGAAAGCCAAGCCCCTTGCCAGGGAGCCCTCAGCTTGAGCTGCTAGATTTGAGCTAATAGGAGGAAATATGGCTGGAAAACGTTTTGGAAACGGCGTAAAAACCGCACTGCTACTGGGAATCATGTGGGCGATTCTGCTGGGAATCGGATACCTGATTTCCTATGGCACCAATAACTCGGCGTTCCTATGGATTTTCGCGGCGATTGGGCTGGCCTCCACCTTTTATAGTTATTGGAACTCGGACAAATTGGCGATTAAAGCTATGGGTGCCTATCCGCTAGATCCGGGGCAATACCCCCAAATTGTAAAGATCGTCACCGAGCTATCCGAGACTGCCGGGCAACCGATGCCCCGTCTCTATATCGCCCCCACCGCTACCCCGAACGCTTTTGCCACCGGCCGGAACCCCTCCCATGCTGCCGTTTGTTGCACCGAAGGGATTTTGCAGCTACTTAACGAACGAGAGCTGCGCGGAGTGCTCTCCCACGAGCTGATGCACGTATACAACCGCGATATTTTAACCTCCTCAGTTGCGGCTGCTATCGGAGGCTTGATTACTTCCGCCGCCCAAATGATGTTCTTTTTCGGGGGAGGACGCCGCGACGAGGAAAGCTCGGGACCCCTGGGGGCTATTGGGGCTTTACTAATGCTATTGCTCGCCCCGCTTGCGGCCTCTTTAACCCAGCTAGCGATTTCTCGCACCCGCGAGTTTGATGCCGACCAAACCGGCGCGGAACTTTCCCGCGACCCCTTAGCGCTAGCCAGCGCCCTAAAGAAGCTGGAGGCGGGAACTACTGCCCGTCCCCTGGCGAAAAACCCACAAACCGAGAAAGTCGGCTTCATGATGATCGCGAACCCCTTTAAGGCGGGCGGAGTGCAGCAACTATTTTCGACTCACCCCCCAATGGATCAGCGGATTCGCCGGCTAGAGGAAATGGCAGGGTACTAGCGCAAGGAATAGCTCCTGGTAGTTAGACAATGTGCCTGGCTGAGGCAATAGCAATATTTGCAACAGCTAATTGCGACTTGCCGCACCAGCAGCTGCCCCTACTGCGCCCGACGCGGTAGGTACGGCTATTCGCCGTCCTGGCCGATTAAATCTTCCGGTACGTCCTCGCCGCGGGAAATCGCGCTCATCGCTTTACGGGATACTACTTTGACGCGTTCGCGCGCCCCGCGGCCGCCTTCGACTTCACCGAAGTCAGCACCCAGTTGCTTTTCGTATTCGTCCAATAGCTCCCAGCCGTGCCAGGTGGAGAAGGGGACGCCCCGCTGTTCAAGTAGCTCAATCATGGCGTCGTGACCCACCGCTTTACCGGTAGCCACTAGCTTGCCAGCTTCCGCGTCCTCTACCAGGTGAGCGATAGTTTGCTGCGCATCGGACTTGGTAGACCCAATCAGCCCTACCGGGCCGCGCTTGACCCAACCGGTAGCGTAAATACCGTTCAAGGGGGTTCCCTCCAGGTCGGTGACCCGCCCTTCCTGATTAGGGATTACTCCGCGCCGCTCATCGAAAGGCAGCCCCACAATCGGGGACGAGAAATACCCTACCGCGCGATATACCGCCTGTACCGGGGTTTCCCGCAACTCGCCGGTACCGGAAACTGTTCCATCCCCATTCAGCTGAGTGCGTTCGGTAACCAGGGCGCGCACATGCCCGTCCTCATCGGCCAAGATCTCTTTGGGAGCTGAGAATAGATGCAGGTGGATGCGGCGGTCAGCTTCCTGGTCGTCCTCGTCCATGGCGTAATTAATTAAGGTATCAACCACCATTTTGGTTTGTTTCGAGGCCGCTATCGCCTGCTCCGAGCCCTCATCGAACTCGAAATCTTCCTCGGAAACAATAACTTTTACTCCCGGCTGTTGCCCGAGTTCGCGCAGCTCTAAGGGGGTGAACTTCACCTGGGCAGGCCCGCGCCGCCCAAAAATATGCACATCGGTAATCGGAGATTTATAAAGCTCTTTCGCTACGTTCTCCGGAATCTCGGTTTTTAGCATATCCGCCGGATGTTTCGCCATTACCCGGGCAATATCCAGGGCAACGTTACCTACCCCGATAACCGCGACCTCTTTGGCCTCTAGGGGCCAAAAACGCGGATAGTCCGGATTCCCGTCATACCAGGAAACAAAATCGGAGGCACCGTAACATTCCGGAAGGTCTTGACCGGGCAAGTCAATCGGTTTATCCCTATCAGAGCCGGTAGCGAAAATAATCGCATCATAGTGCTCATGCAGATCCTCAACGGTGATATCGGCGTCCTCGCCACCCACATTCACGTTTGCCAGCAGACGGATATCTCCGCGCTGCAAAACCTTGTAGAGGGCAGTAATAATTGCCCGAATCCGGGGATGATCCGGCGCCACCCCATAGCGCACCAAACCATAGGGCGCAGGTAGGCGTTCAAATAGGTCAATCTCTACGTCAAGACCAGATTTGGACAAAATATCGGAGGCATAGATACCGGCAGGACCGGCTCCAATTACGGCGACACTAAGCGGACGGTCAGACACTATAACCCTTCCTTTTGCGTTATCAATCTGGCGGCACCTACTATTAGCACCTCAAACCTCAAATTATTGTAGCCGTGAATCACCGCTATCCCGCATTTTGTTGAGCGGTCTCACACAATGGCTTAGCCACTTTTGGTAAACGAGGACGGCCAGAGAAAAGCAACGGCGTGAAAAACGACAGGTGCTATTTTGGGCACCAGCAGCGCCTAACTAGCCCAATAACAGCAAAGCTGCCCCCCATAGTGACGCTTGAGAGACAATAGGAATATTAAAGGAGGAAACAAATGACTACACGGAGGGCTCCGCGCAGGCCAGCGATGTTGGATGCCGAGCAAGCAGAAAATATTCCCGGAGCCGAGGACGGGGCGATCTCCTCGGAAGTTGCCCACTTGGTAGCGCAAACTCTGCTGGGGATAGAAAAAGAAAGCGACGATAAGGTTCAGCGTTTACGCCAGCTGCTGGAATCTGGCGGGGTAGATACGGTCAGTGAGCTTTGGTCTGCCTCTCCCGCCAATACTTTACCCGGCACGCTCTGGCGTCTGTACTTGGTGTATCAGTGGTATTTACGGGATCCACAGCTGGTAAATGAGCGTTTCCAGCAGGGATTGGTGGCTCTGGAAATTGGGGAGGTTTTTTCTCCCGATCACTGCGAAAAATCGGTGGCCGTCCTCATGGATAAACTAGCGGCTCTTTGGCGTACCGAAACCCCTATTGACCAACTGACTCCCCTGCTAGAGCGCACTAGTGATTTCCTGAAAGTGCTGGCCAGTGGGGTCAGTGCTGACTGGATTAAAGACGCTCGCGATGAACTGGCTGATCCGGTGACCTTGCGTCCCGAAGCGCTATTACAAACCGCGCGTGACCTAAAACTTTCAGCGCGTGCAGCCCAGGTAAATCGCCTAGACTAGAAATAAATCAACCCAGACTAATTCAGGTACCGTCGCCAAAAATTTTATTAGAAGGGATCGGCATGGACAGCAAACAGGAAGCTGACAACAAGCCAGAACCGAAAGTACGTAAAGCTAAAATTAAAGAGGATGCGCAAGGTGACTCCCAGGTGGTGCCTTCGCCTGCCGATATTGCCCGGATTTATAAAGAAAACCCGCAAACTGAACCAGTAGCGCAGGTAGATCGGGTAGCCGCCCAATCCAACTTTGAGACCGCCACTGCTGACGAACTGATCTCTTCTAAGACCTCCCCGGAACAGTTTCCCGGTACCGATTATGAGGATGCCGACTATGACCTGCCCACCGGATCCTCACCTTTTGTTGACGGCAGGAAAATAAATATTGATGACGAGTTGCTGCCGCGACCGAAAAAAACTGTACCGGCTAGTTCAGATCACAGCGATAAGCCCCAAGCTGCCGGTAAAGACAGTGAAGCTGCGACCGCTGACGCTAACGATAAAGCAGCCAGCCAGGAAAGCTCAAAAGAAACCGGTGGCGGCAAAACCAAGGCGGATTCCACAAAGCCCAGTACGGGCACTAAGAAACCTAATACCACCAGCGATAAAGCGGCACCCGCAAAAGAAAAGGGAAACCCGCCGGCAGCAGCGGCGAGCGCCGGTCACGCCCAAACCGATGGCCCCGAAGATCTTTCCCAAATCAGCCCCTCCACTTTGCGGGAGGCTCCCGGCATTGACAAACTGGCGCAAGCCGGCCCCCTCGGTCAAGACAAACCCCTCCCCAAGGGACGCTTTGGGGATCGGGAACTATCTTGGATGCAGTTCAACCAACGGGTATTAGAGCAGGCAGAGGACGAACGGCTCCCAATTCTAGAGCGCGCCTGGTTCACTACGATTTTCTCTTCTAACCTTGATGAATTCTATATGGTGCGGGTGGCCGGACTAAAACGCCGGATTGCCGCCGGAATTGCCCGTACTGCCGCCTCCGGACTCACCCCCCGGCAGGTACTTGACCTGGTGACTGAACGTGCCCAAGTTCTGTGTGCGCGGCAAGCCGGTTTCGTACAAAACACTTTGCTAGGCGAACTGGAAGAGGTGGGAATCAAACTGCGACGCTGGGATGATCTTGCCCCGGAGCAACAAGATTTTCTGCATGGATATTTCCGCCGCCAAATTTTCCCCATCCTTACTCCCTTGGCAGTCGACCCCTCTCACCCTTTCCCCTATATTTCGGGGCTGTCAGTTAACTTGGCGGTAGTGGTACGCAATCCCCTAACTGGAAAGCAGCATTTCGCCCGGGTAAAGATCCCGGAAAGCCTGCCCCGATTAATCTGCGTGGAACAGGCAATAAACCAGGTCAGCCCGGAAGACGCGATTGATACTAACGGGGAAGCCACCTTCATTACCCTGGAAGATGTTATCGGCCCCCACCTCGATCACCTTTTCCCGGGAATGGAAATCTTGGAACACCACGTGTTCCGCCTGACCCGCAACGAGGATCTGGAAGTCGAAGAGGACGACGCCGAGAACCTGCTGACCGCGATGGAACAGGAACTGTTGCGGCGCCGTTTCGGCCCGGCAGTCCGCTTAGAGGTTGCCGAAGGAATCTCGCGCCCGGTATTAGACTTTTTGGTGGCCAAACTGGAGATCGGCATGGAGGACGTTTTTGCGCTTCCGGAACCGATTGACCTGCGCTGCCTGAATGAGCTTCATGAACTGGATTTGCCGGAACTGAAGTACCAGAAGTTTGTTCCGGCTACTGCTGCCGGGTTAGCGGAAGTGGAATCGGCTACCCCCACCGATATTTTCGCAATGATCCGCAGCCACGATGTGTTGCTGCATCACCCCTATGATTCCTTCTCTACCTCGGTGCAACATTTTGTCACCTATGCCGCTAGAGATCCGAAAGTGCGTTCCCTCAAGCAAACCTTGTATCGTACTTCCTCGGATTCTCCGATTGTGTCTGCCCTGATAGAGGCGGCGCAAAACGGAAAACAGGTGCTTGCCATCGTAGAGATTAAAGCTCGTTTCGACGAGGACGCCAATATCTCTTGGGCACGCAAACTAGAGCGCGCCGGGGTGCACGTGGTTTATGGCATGGTGGGGCTGAAAACTCACTGCAAACTATCGATGGTGGTTCGCGAAGAATCTGATGGGCTGCGCCGTTACTGCCACGTTGGTACCGGAAACTATCACCCCAAGACCGCCCGCGGATACGAGGATCTGGGCTTGCTGACCTGCGATCGCGAGGTAGCTCAAGACCTCACTCGCCTATTTAATCAGCTGTCGGGGTATGCACCGCGTACTTCCTTCCATCGCCTGCTGGTGGCTCCGCGCTCTATCCGTCCGGGCATTATTGAACGTATTGAGCGCGAGGTAGAAAATCACCGCAAAGGGTTGCCCGCCTATATCGGAATTAAAGTAAACTCCCTGGTAGATGAGGCGGTAACTGATGCTCTCTACCGCGCCAGCCAGGCAGGCGTGCCTATCGATATTGTGGTGCGCGGAATTTGTACGATTCGTTCCGGGGTGCGCGGCCTATCGGAAAATATCCGAGTGCGCTCCATTTTAGGGCGTTTCCTGGAGCACTCACGGATTTATGCCTTTGAAAATGCCGGACAGCCGGAAGTTTGGATCGGTTCTGCTGACCTGATGCACCGCAACCTGGATCGCCGGGTAGAGGCGCTGATTCGGATTAAGGATCCCGACATGACCGCCGAACTCATGGACTTGGTGAAACTTGAGGCCTCCCCGGAGGTATCTTCTTGGCATTTACGGCGGGATGGTACTTGGCGGCGCCATGTTGACGCCAAGGATGGATCGCCGCTGATGGATATTCAGGAGTACCTAATTAATAAGGCTAACTCGCGGATGAAAGGACGCTAAACGGCGATTTTCCCCTCTAACTTTCCCCGTTGAACATTTATCACCCCTTTTACCTGGGGTAATGACCTTATAAGTAATTTGTTAGACAATGGGAACAGATTACGAGAAAGGCAAGTGGCTATAATGACGGCTCGACCTAAGCCACCGCATATGCGGATAGTACGATCCGCAGGCGCATTAGTTTGGCGTCTGCGGCCAGAAGCCAACCCAAGTGCTGGTACCTCCCTCCCCGCGCAGCGCCAAGATATCGAAGTACTGATAGTGCATCGACCCCGCTACGACGACTGGTCTTGGCCAAAGGGTAAACGCGAACCTGGGGAAGCTATCCCGGCAACAGCAGTACGCGAAGTTGAAGAGGAAACCGGGGTTCCCATTCGGCTGGGAGCGCCGCTGACCGTGCAGCGATATCGACTGGGGTCGGGAGTAACCAAAGAAGTTTATTACTGGGTGGGATTCCCCGATGTTCCCGCGGAAACCTTGCGGGCACGCCCCTTAGCTCCCCCAGCTCCTAGTAAAGAAATTGATAAATGCCAATGGGTGGGAGCGCGCAAAGCTATGCGGCTGCTGACTCGCCGCGGGGATCGTCGCCTGTTAGAAGAACTGCTTACCCGGCTAGCAGATCACACTTTAGTTACCCGAACGGTGGCAGTGCTCCGGCACGCTAAAGCCACTAAACGTTCCCATTGGGAAGGTGGCGAGATGACTCGCCCCCTTTCGCGGCGTGGCTCCTCGCAAGTGTTACGGTTGATCCCAGCGCTTTCAGCTTTGGGTATTAATCAGATAATTACTTCGCCGTGGCGCCGCTGCGTGGCCACCGTCGCCCCCTATGCCACGCTTTCGGGAACTCCCTTAAAAACGGAGGCCTCCTTTACCGAGGACGCCTATCGGGAAGATCCCGCGCAGATGCGCGCGGTAATCCGGGGAATACTTTCGAAAAGTCAGCTAGATAAGCCAGCTGCTCCCCTGGCGATTTGCGTTCATCGTCCCACGATTCCCGGGATTATTGGGGAGCTTGCCCCGTTTACTCCTAACCATCTGGGTAGGTTGCTGCCCCAGAGTGACCCCTATTTAAAAACCGCGGGAATGCTACTGGTACATATAGCCGATTACCCGGAGCCGCGTGTTGTTGACCTGGAAGTATTTCGGCTAGACCCCTAGGGTTTTGCCGGTGGAGTATTTCTCTACTCCCCTAAGCCTTGTGGGGCAATTGTGGATTTTAGGTACCTGGGGGACTCAACTTGCGCGAAAGTCAGGATCGCTAAAATGGGGACATGAGTAATTCCCATACCCCGGACTGCTCCGCATTTTCGGATGGCGACCCCCAAAACGCCAAGCCTATTTCCGCTTCTTACCTACTCCCGCGGGTAGGGATAGGTAGTGACGTTCATGCTTTTGCTGACCCGAAAGACCCCGGTTCTGCTGCTCGTCCTTGTATGGTAGCCGGACTTTCTTGGCCGGGAGAAACCCCACTTAAAGGACATTCGGATGCCGACGTAGCTGCACATGCTCTCTGTGACGCGATTTTATCGGCTGCTGGGCAAGGGGATCTGGGCACCCATTTTGGTACCGATCGCCCCGAATGGAAAGGCGCCTCCGGCACCCAGTTACTGGTAGCCACTATGGAGATTATTAATCAGGCAGGGTGGGCGCTAGGAAACGCCGCGGTCCAGGTGATCGCGAACCGACCGCGGATGGGGCAGCGCTATCAACAGGCGCGTGCCGTACTTGAGGAAGCAGTAGGGGCGCCGGTATCGATTTCTGCCACTACCTCGGACAAGCTGGGGTTCACTGGCCGCGGGGAGGGCGCGGCCGCCATAGCTACCGCGCTGGTTTATCCCCTAAGCAACCCGAACTCAGCGCGGGGAGCTAACCAGTAGTCCCCCTCCCGGGGTGAAGCCAGTACCTAGCTCCTGCGTTCCCAGAAGAGTGAAAATAACCTTCCTCCAGACGTAAAGAAAACGCATATTTTGCAAAAATATACGTAAGTAAAATTGCCGTTTCCTGCTTTTCCGAGCCAGTTTTCCTGTTTTAAGCGACCCAGATCATAGCAATGCAGGTCTTAAGGCCTAGATTTTTTAAGAAAAAAATGCTCCATAAACACCTTCTATAAACCCGGATTTTTCTGGGGTTTTACCCGAATTTAGCAAAAAGGATCCCTAGCTCTCATATACCTAAAGTCCCGTGGGATATTGTGATTAGCTTGACAACGAGATATTATGTTTCGCAGTCGAAAGTCTCGGCGCTAATCCCCCGAAGGGAGAGCAAATGATAACTTCATTCTCAACATTACTGATGCCCACCGTCGGTGCGGCAGATTTTATAAATAGCGGAAGCACCAGCGGTATCGCCATCGCCATGGTTATTTACTTCGTAGCCATGATCTTGATCGGTATCTACGGTTACACCCGCACCCAAACCATGGATGACTTCATGGTTGGGGGACGTTCCCTACCTCCCCTGGTCGCTGCCCTCTCGGCGGGCGCAGCAGATATGTCAGGTTGGCTAATGATGGGGCTGCCCGGGGCGCTCTACCTAACCGGTTTAGTGGAATCCTGGATTGCGATCGGCTTGCTGATTGGCTCCTGGTGCGCTTGGAAATGGGTAGCCCCCCGCTTGCGTTCCTATTCGCAAATAGCCGGAGACTCAATTACTGTCCCGTCATTCATGTCAGCGCGTCTAAAGGACGATAAGTACATTCTCCAGCTGGTAGCCGGGATTATTATTCTTTTCTTCTTCACCATCTACGTAGCCAGCGGTATGGTCTCCGGTGGCGTATTCTTCGAATCGATTTTCCACGTTAACTACCACGTAGGCATGGTAATCGTAGCCGGCGTAGTTATTCTCTACACCTTGGTAGGCGGGTTCCTAGCTGTCTCCTGGACCGATATGGTACAGGGCATCATGATGCTAATCGCCCTGCTGCTAGTGCCAGTCTTCGGGGTGGTTGCCCTGGGCGGCTTCGGAGTTATGACTGGTACCCTCAACGGCTTGGAGGGTCATATGTTCTCCATCGTAGGTGATGGGGCTGCCGGCAAGCTGTCGATGCTCAATGGTCTTGCCTGGGGCCTCGGCTACGTAGGTATGCCTCACGTGATCGTGCGCTACATGGCGCTGCGCTCACCCAAGGAAGCAACTGCGGCTCGCCGCCTAGGCATCGGCTGGATGTTCCTGTGCGTGCTGGGCGCAACTTTGACCGCTTTGATCGGTCGCGCCTTGGCTGAAAACGGCCTCGCCGGAATCAAAGAATCTTTGGCCATGGTGAAGCAAAACCCGCAAGAAAGTATCTACCTGGTGATGGGGCAACAGCTCTTCCCCGCGGTACTCGCCGGGTTCATGTTGGCTGCTATTTTGGCCGCCATCATGTCTACCGTTTCTTCACAGTTGCTGGTGACTTCCTCGGCAGTAGTAGAAGATATCTACCGCGGTATCAAGAAACGCCGCCTGCTGGGTGCCAAGGGTATCAATGCCGGCCGGATGGTGGTGTTAGCGATTTCGGTGATCGCCGCTTTCTTCGCTTGGTTCCGCACTGACTCGATTCTGGGTCTGGTGGCATTTGCCTGGGCAGGATTCGGCGCCGCCTTTGGTCCGGTAATTGTACTCAGCCTCTACTGGCGCAAATACACCTGGCAGGGTGCGGCAGCCGGTATGGCCGTGGGAGCTATTACCGTGGGTATCTGGGGCAACCTGCCCGATACCTTACCGATGATCTTCCAGGTATACGAGATCCTGCCCGGGTTCTTGCTGAACCTGCTGGTATCGTGGCTGGTTTCCCGCGCCACCTACCAGCCGAATGCAGAGATTGAGGAAGAGTTCGACCTGTCGGTCAAGCTCGCTCACGCTTCGCAAGATGAAATCAATTCGGCTCTGAAAGGTCGCTCCGTCACTCCCGTTACTACCGTTCCGTTTGCTGAGGTAGAGGGGGAGCAATCGCTGACCACAGACAAGCCCAGCAAATAAAAGTGGACTCTAGGAAAAAAGTCCCTTAAATCAGGGTACACTTACCCGCATCTAGTGTTACCTTGAACATATAAGCGCGTAGAGGGTCGAGCTCCCAGACAGCTCGGCTCTCTACGCCTTAGGTGCGATCGATACCTATTAACAGTTTCCTAAGAAAGGACGCAAACAAATGTCAGAAAGCGTGGCTCCCCCCAAAGCTGGTGGGGAAACCGGCGACTGCCGTCATCTAGCGGATTTGGCGGTTGCCCGTGCCCAAAAATGGGTACGGGAGTCTGAGAAATACCCCGAAGATCGGGCAGCCAAACTCTTGTCCCAGGTGCTCGAAGATCAAGCCGGTCTCGACTTCACCGTTGCTTTTGTTGACGGGGTTATCCGCCCCGAGGACATTAAGGTCGCCGCGGAGGAGCTAAACCGTCTCTCATCCTCGTCCGTGAGCTTCCTGCCCTGGTACCTGCGTTTACCCTTTAAGGTGGGCGGCGCAATGGCTCCGCTGCTACCTAAAATGGTTATCCCCATTACCCGCACTGTGTTCGCGAAACTAGTCGGGGATCTGGTTCTGGACGTATCCGATGCCAAACTGGGACCGGCGATTGAGCGGCTAAAGCAAGGCGGGATGCGACTGAATATGAACCTGCTGGGCGAAGCGATTCTTGGTGACGAGGAAGCCAATAAACGCCTCACTGACACCATGGCGCTACTGGAACGTCCCGATGTAGAGTACGTATCTTTGAAGGTATCGGCAGTGACCGGCCCCCACAATCCCTGGGCTTACGATCACGTAGTAGATCGGGCGGTAAATGCCCTCCTGCCGCTATATCGGCGCGCAAACTCCTATGAACCAAAGAAGTTCATCAACCTGGATATGGAGGAATACAAGGACCTCCATATGACCATTGATGTATTCAAGAAGATCCTGGAAACCCCCGGTCTAGAAAAGCTGGAAGCTGGCATCGTGTTGCAGGCTTACCTGCCCGACGCCCTCCCCGCTATGCAGAACCTGCAAAAATGGGCAGCGCAGCGCGTAGCCAATGGGGGCGGACGGATCAAAGTTCGCGTAGTAAAGGGTGCGAACCTATCGATGGAAACGGTTGATGCTCGCGAACGCGGTTGGGAACTCACCACCCAAAAGTGCAAGCAAGATACTGACTCCAACTACATGAAGGTGCTGGACTACGCCCTCACTAAAGAGCGCACTCGCAACATTAAGATCGGCGTGGCCGGGATGAACCTGTTCACCGTAGGCTTTGCCTACGAGCTGGCGCATGAACGGGGAGTACTAGAGTCCGGAGGCGTAGAGTTCGAGATGCTGACCGGGATGGCTTCACCCCAGTCCAAAGCAGTAGCCGAGGACACCGGTCACCTCCTGTTCTATGTGCCGGTAGTAAACCCGGAAGAGTACGACGTGGCGATTGCCTACCTGGTGCGGCGACTGGAAGAAAACTCGCTGGATCAAAACTTCATGTCGGATATTTTCGATCTGGACGATGCCGATGTGCTGCACAAGGAAGAGCAGCGTTTCCGCCGTGCCTTGGAGCGGGTACACGACGTTGAGGTCGGCCCAGTCCGCCAGCAGAATCGTCTGACTGAAACAGCTGAAGACATTAAATCTTTCGTACAAGAGGACGGGGAGTGGACTTTCGAAAATACCCCGGATTCTGATCCTTCGCTACTGGAAAATATCGAATGGTCACGCCAGATCGTTAAGGCGATTCCCGATTGCCAGATTGGAATAAAAGAGGTCGCGGAAGCCACCGTTTCCGACGCTAACGTACTGGACCAAATGCTGGCTGGCGCAGCCGCCGCAGCCGAAGTTTGGGCAGCTCGCCCCGCCAAAGAGCGCTCCGAGATTATTCACCGCGTAGGCATCGGACTCAGCCAGCACCGCGCCCAGCTGATGGAAGTTGCAGCTGCCGAATGCGGTAAAGCCCTAGATGGCGGGGATATCGAGGTATCTGAGGCTATCGACTTCTGCCACTACTACGCTCAGCAGTGCCTAGAGCTAGAACAGCAAGCGGGCGCGAAGTTTAAGCCGGCACGGGTAACGGTTTCTACCCCGCCCTGGAACTTCCCGATCGCGATTCCTACCGGTTCCACCGTGTCGGCGCTAGCTGCCGGTTCAGCCGTGATCTTCAAGCCGGCCAAGGAATCGTGCCGCACGGGCGCGTTGCTAGCCCAGATTATGTGGGAAGCAGGAGTTCCGCGTGAGGTGCTGCAGTTTGTCCAGCTAGGCAACCGGGATCTGGGCAAGAACCTGATGGCTGATGAACGGGTAGATCGCGTTATTTTGACCGGGTCGATCGACACCGCCAAGATGTTCCGTTCCTGGGACAACAATATGGGGCTGCTGGCGGAAACCTCCGGCAAGAACGCTATTATTGTCACTCCCTCGGCAGATCTGGATCTGGCAGTCAAAGATATTATTAACTCGGCGTTTAGTCACTGCGGACAAAAGTGCTCCGCTTCTTCACTGGCGATTCTGGTCGGTTCGGTAGGTTACTCCGAGAGGGTACATCGTCAGCTACTTGACGGCGTGCGCTCCCTGATCGTGGACTACCCCTCCAACCCTTCCAGCCAGACCGGTTCGCTATGTACTCCGGCTAAGGGCAAGCTGCTGCGCGGCCTCACCACTTTGGGACCGGGCGAGCATTGGGCACTCAAGCCCAAGCAGCTAGATGAATCTGGGAAGCTGTGGACTCCGGGTATCCGCGCCGGGGTACAACCGGGCAGTGAATACCACCTGACCGAATACTTCGGTCCGATTCTGGGTATTATCCGCTGCGACACCCTAGAAGAAGCTATCGAGATCCAAAACGCAACCGACTACGGTTTGACCGCCGGTTTACACTCTTTGGATGCTGATGAAATCAACCTGTGGCTAGATCGCGTACAAGCCGGCAACGTCTACGTCAATCGTGGCATCACCGGCGCGATTGTACGCCGCCAGCCCTTCGGCGGTTGGAAGAACTCCGCGATCGGCGCGGGTACGAAAGCCGGCGGTCCGTCCTACCTGTTTGGTTTAGGCGAATGGGAGGCCGATGGTACTCCGGAGAACGAAGGCGTGGAACTGCGTAACCGCGCCTTGGTGGAGGCCGCGAAAGTGGCACGCTCTTTGGACTCCAATAAAGAGTTCGTAATGGCTTCGCTACGTTCTTCACAGCAGGCTCTAGACACCGAGTTCGCTATTGGACATGATCCCTCGGATCTGCGGGTAGAGCGCAACGTGCTGCGTTACCGTCCGCTACCGGTACTTATCCGGCTATCCGAGGGCGAGGATGCCTCGCAGGTGTTAATGCTGGCCGCTGCCGGTCGCGCCGCTGGTTCTCAAGTGTCGGTATCGATGCCACAAGAACCAGATTCCGCGCTCTTGCAGTATCTGCGAGTCCAGCACATCGATTACGAGGTCGAGTCCGATCAAGCGTTCCGTGACCGGCTGCCCGCCTGGGCTGCAGGTGCCGGACTGGACGCCCGTATCCGCCTCATCGGTGGAGATGTAAAGGCACTCAATGAAGCCGTCAATGGCAATGTGAATGTGGCCGTCTGGTCGCATCCGGTGACCGCTTGTGGACGCGTAGAAATGATCCCATTTGTTCGCGAGCAGGCAGTGGCTTTCACTAACCACCGCTTCGGTAATCACACTCCGCTTTCGGAGCAGGTGAAAATCTAGGCGCTGCGTTAGTTCCATAACTAAATAAATACCTTGCGGGGGTTGGGAAATATTTCCCAACCCCCGCAAAAGTTTTCCCCGAAAATAAGACACCTACCACGGGTAAACATCGGCTGATTATGGGCATTAGCACCTGATTATTCCGCTGCGCCCGCTGGGCTGTCTGCATGCTCGTACCCTAGGATTCAAGCTGGAGCCTGCCCGCAGTTGCCAACTGTCCTAAGCACCAATTGGCCTAGGACTCTAGCAGAGTCAAAACCGGCTAGTTACGCACTGGCAGGTCTGCTAATTGCTCCTGGGGCTCACTTAGCCGCTTTTAACTGCAACTTGGTGGTTACGATCCTAGTTACTGACTTATTTACCTGCTCCTGGCTGATCTTCCCAGATTTCACTGCCGCTAGCACCCCCTGATAGGCGGCATCATAATCTTTAGGATCGAGCACCATGTCGATTCCTGCCTGGATCGCCTGTACTGCGGCCTCTGCCGGCTGGTAGTTGTCGCTAATCGCCCCCATGCTCATGGCATCGGTGATCAAAATTCCTTGATACTTTAGCTTTTCTCGCGCCCAACCCGTTACCACCTGCTTTGACAGGCTAGCGGGAGTGTTGTCCCCAAAAGCCTTCGGAAAACACACGTGGCTAACCATAATCAGTTTTACGTCTTTAGCAACCGCATCTTTAAACGGCACTAAATCCACATTTTCCAACTGAGTGGCGTCCAGTTGCGAAACAGTAATCCCCTTATGGGAGTCCGCACTGGTAGAGCCGTGGCCGGGAAAATGCTTATAGGTGGCAAGTACGCCACTGGTCTGCAAGCCTTTAGTAAAAGCCGCTGCCATCTCGGCAACCATCTGGGGATCATTGCCGAACGCGCGATATTTAAGCAAATCATTTTGCGGATTCGTTAGCACGTCCGCATCGGGGGCAAAATCGATATTAAACCCGAGATCAGCCAGATATTTACCCATTTCAGTACCAATTTGGAGGGCCCGATTGCTATCTTTCCCCGCACCGACCTCACTCATATTCGGATAGGGTTTAATCCCCATTCCCTTGCTGCCGCTAACTCGAGCGACGGTGCCGCCCTCCTCATCAACCGCAATAAAGGCGGGGATCCCGACCCGCTCTTTACTGTATTTTTGCAGGTTAGCGAGCATAGTTTTTACTTGCTCCGGTGATTGCAAATTCGCCGAGTTATAGATAACGCCCCCCACTGGTCGCTTCACAAACGCCTTTTTGGTTTGGTCCCCCGAAGCCACTACGCTCCCGTTGAACTTGGAGAGCGCTTCCGGAGTTACCATAAACATCTGGGCAACTTTATCTTCTAAAGACATTTTTGCTACCAGAGCTGCAGCCGGATCCGCACTGGCGTTTTTCGCCAGGGTGCTAGCGGTGGGAGCGGGAGTAGGTTTTTCCGGCTTTGCCTTAGAGCCATCGGTGGCGTTGGAGCAGGCACTTACCATTCCTAAGGAGACCGTCAGTAGCATTGCAGTTACTATCAAACGCCACTTTTTTGTAAGACTCTTGCTGACCAGTAATTTTCTTTTTGTCATTGTTATCCGTGATTCCTACTGTTCGTACTCACAAACATAACCGGCTTTCCCGCTGATCCTGGCTGCGGCATCGGGAGCCTCAAACATATTGTCGCGTTCGTCGTTCCACGACCACTGACCTCTAATCTTCCACAACAGCAGATAGAACTCCGGTGCACCGTCTAAATCAGTATGCGAGGGTTCGCCCGGGAACCAGTTCTGATATGACCATTCTTCACCAGTCACCCAGTGGGCAAAAACCCCATTATCTCTTTCGGAAGTGTATCCACCCATCCAGGCGAACTCGATTCCTTTAGATTCAACTAACGAAATTATCTGCTGTTCTTCCTGTTGGCTGGTGATCGTCACCAAATGCCCGCCCTTACTCATGCAGATATTATTGGCCTCGGACCAGGTCTTATCTTCTCTAAACGCCTCATAGCGGCTCTTGTGCTTCTCCACGCCAGTACGTTTAACCGGTGTAAAAGCAAAACCGTCCTTAATGGCACCTAGTTTAAAGTCATCGGCATCACCGATCAGTGCCGAAATAGTCCGCTGTGCATAGGGGTCGGCTTTGGCATCAGAAGTATATTCAATGGTGTAAAGATTCTTTTGCCGAGAGCTAATCTTTTCCAGGACTTCACTCATGTCGGAAATCGAATTAATATCCCACAGATATCCTTTGGTTTGATCTGCGATTTGCTGCAAGGTGTCCAAATCAGATTCGGAGCTACCGATCAAGTAGATGGGAACTGCCTTTTCCGTAGCCAAGCTGATTACTTCGTCTAGGGTGTGGGAACTAGAGTTTTCGATCCCGTCGGTAAAGGCGATCACACAGTTCGATCCCGTGCGGTTGCCCGCATTTGCTACGCCCTCGTATAAAGCATCATAGAGAGCGGTGTCACCATCAGCGGTGATATTCGAGATCCCTGTCAATAACCGATTCTTTTCTCCGGTCAGGGTAGACATATACATCAGGTAGGTATCGAACGCCATTAGCTCCGCTTTATCGCCGACTTTATAGTCGAGGCTATTAACAAAGTTACGCATCGCGTTTTGCATCTCTCCCAAATCTTCCGACATGGAAGCCGACTTATCTAAGAGCACCTCGAAACCTACGCCCTGGTTATCTTTGATCCTCTCTATTTTCTTTATCTCGCGTTTTATTTCACCCCCGCCCGCTATTTTTTCTTTTATCGCCGCGGTGGGAGATTTAAGCGTTAGTTCTTGCTGATCGCTGTCGGTCAAAGACAAGTAAAGGCGCACCGTCGGATATTGAGAGACATCGGTACTTACTATTTCTAAATCATAGTCGGCATGGTTTTCGGTTAACTCTGCTCGCAGCGAGTCATAATCGGCAGTGGTGCCGGAAACCGGCGACACAAATTTCGCGTAATACAACCAGCCCCCTAGGGTTAGCACTAGCACTAGTGCCAAGGCGCTGGCCAAGCCAATGATCAGACCCCGATTTTTCCGGTTAGTGGCCGCAGCGGCATTTGCCATCGGCGCCGCATAGCCGGCCGCAGGCGGCACCTGGTAGGGGTATCCCCCCGGATAGGGATATCCCGAGGAAGAGGCGCCCGCAGCCGGGTACCCGGGGATCGACTGCCCGGGATGGGGCGAGGCCGCGGGAGGATATTGACCAGGATAGGCGCTGGAGCCCGGGTAACTATTAGAGAGAGGGGGCTGATTCTGCGGATCATTTCCTTTGCTAGTTGCCGGTGCGGTGCTTCCGGGTTCTAGACGAGCCCCACATTTATTACAAAAATCTGCCGCGTCAGGATTGTCATTGCCACATTGCGAACAAAAAGCCATCTTTCTTATTCCTTAAAACGGGGAGGTTTCGGGATTTAACAATAAATCCAACAGCTCTCAGTTTAACCCGCAGAGCAAACCAATGTTTATGCCATAGCGAATTAGATCCGAAAAACGTTTACCGGTATTAGTTTTTAGACAGCAATCAAGGTAACCACAGGGTACCGTCCCCGGCTGCCAATAGATTATTGCCTATCCCATAGGAAATAGCTCGGTCAGCAAGCTCGACAACCTGCGGGGTTACCGGAGAAATACCATAAAGCAACTTAAAGGCTTCACCTATAATTTCTGTCCGCTCCATACTATTAGTACGAGAAATCTGCCACCGCAAGGCGTTAACTACCTCTGTTAAGGTCAACGATTCCAATTTGCGGGGCAATCCGATCGGGGATTGCAGGGCAGTATTCCAGTTGAGGGGATCGACCCCAGCTGGCCAGACAGTGCGCATTCCGGGCTCTGATATCAGATGTAAAGCGGGTCCGAGACAGCGACTGATTTCCTCTGGTCGCTGATCGTGATATTCAATCCGGTACTTCTGACACAGCCGGCGCGCTAAAAATTCCAGCGGCATGGGGCCTTCGGCACTAATAATACTTTTGGCAAAAGAGGTGGTAGAGCCAGCCACCGCTGGTTCATCGAGGCGCTGTTTCGGGCGAGTAAAACGGGGTTGATAGTCAAAATATCCGCGAACTCGAATGGTAATTAGCCGGGTTGAAGGCTGCCGATCGGCATCAGCCAAAATTTCCCGGGGCTTATGGGGGGCAGCGGGAGGTACCCGGGAGGGTGCCAGCGGACTTTGGGCAGCTCTCCGCAGGGCGGATTCTGCGGGGGATAAGGATAATTCGGAGGCTTCCGATTGGGCAACTAGCAGACTAGCCGGCATTTCATCCGCTACTTCCGCAAAAGCCGAACGGGGTGCCTTTGGTTGCGCAGCCGGCTGCGCGGCTAAGATACTCTCGGTTCCATTGTTACTGGCCACAGTGTGATTTTTGCGCGCCACGAACTCTTCGAAACTCATATTTAGCTTGGAATCAAAACCCATTTTTTGGAAGTAATCCCAGATAGCAGCATCATCCAGGGGAGTTGGCTCGGCTGGGGTAGATTCGGGTGCGGCAGCTGTCGGCATTACTTCTGCTGCCGCCGCAGGTGCCGCAGTGGGCGAAGGGTTTGCCGGTGGGGCTGCCGGCTGCGGGGGTACCGCTGGCTTGGGGGGCTCCGCACTTGGCAAGGGCTGCTCTAAGGGCGGCGAAGGAGCCAATCGCATCTGGTTACTTGCCGGGACTGGAAGCTGCGGGGAAGGATCCCGGCGAACCAGGGAGCGGCGAGGAGGAAACTCGCTCTTAGAAGCCAAAACATTAGCTGGGCTAGTTTCTGTTTTTACTGGGGAAGAGGCCGCCATAGCAGTATTGGCGACGGGATCTGGTGCCGCTTCCGTTCGCTGCTCCGGGGCAGGAGCTGGGCGCTGAACGGGAAGCCAAGGCATTTGTCCGCGCGGCGCGCTCCAGTCGGCGTGAGCAGAATCAGCGGGTTCTGCGGCAGCGGTTGCTTCCGCGGGAGTGCCCTGGTCAGAAACCGGCTCCGCTTCCCCTGGCTGTGGCGCAGGGACTATATTTTGCGTCGCTATCACCTCGGCAGTAGCCGGAGGATTTTCGACAGTACCATTTTCGGCCGCGTAGGCCGCCGATACCATAGCAGCAAGTCCCATTCCTAAGCTTTGAGTATTATCGACAGCTGGCGCAGTTACTTCCGGAGCCGCCTCCCAGGCGGGCTGCGCCGGGTTAACCTGCGGTAAACCTCCCTCGGGACTAGCAAAACTGTCTGGGGGGTAGCTATGTGACGTGGCAAACTGCCCAGAGACTGCCGGCGCTGGCGCGGGTGCCGGGTTTTCCGGTGCCCCCGGCTGGGACCCCGGCTGGGAAGAGGCGGGAGCTACTGGAGACGTGGCTGCTGGAGCGGGCGTTTCCGGTGGCGGCGCCGGTGCTGGCCGCGTTTTCCTCTTTCCTTCACCCGCGGATTTTTTTCCTAAATCGGGGATTGCTTCTAAGACCAGAGAAGCCGGGTTTTGCGAAATTGACTGTCCGGCTTTCATCCACAGCCCAAAAACCTGTTCCGCAAGTTTAGCTTTGCCAGCAAGCATTGCTGCCAAAGCCACCGTATCTACCAGTCGCTTCACCTGCCAGCGCGGTAGCTGCCCTGCCGCGAGCGCGCTGCGTGCCTGCTCAATACTGACTCGCAGATCCTGTAGACGGGGATCGTCAAGTTGGGGTTTTAGCTGTTCCGATACTTCCAGGCAACGCTTCGCCACTTTTGCTACCGTCAGTTTAGCCATGGCGCTTTGCCCCCTTTCGCAAACTTAAACACATCACCATTGAGGGGGTAACCAGCCAAGCGGCAACTCGCCCTGAACTTACCAGTCGAGCTGCTTTTCGAGCCTCGCGTCTGCCCGGTTCCCGCTCCGTTTGCGGTATCTGCGAAAACCATTTTAGCAGGTGGGTAACTTCGCGATCTATCCCGCACATAATATGGGGAGAAACCAATAGAGCGCACTGGGGAGAGCGTAATTTCTTGCGAGTTTGGCGGGCTACTTCCTCGGTTAAATAATCATCTACCCAGGCAAAACTGGTGTTTCCGGCAGCAGCCATAACTTCGGGAAACTTTGCCCGGGGATCACCGTTGGGGCAACGCACCCAAGGAAGATTCTTCGAAATCCCCAGCAGTGGGGAAAGATGCTGATTCGCCCACTCATTCCAGGAGGTCGCCCACCGCACCTCGAAATATTTACCGAGTTCCCGCAGGCGCGGGCCCAGTAGGCGGGAAAGCACCACGTTTACATTAAAGGAATCATCTGGTTGTAGATGTACCAAGTGGGCACGGAGTAGCGGATTGAGGATGCGCCGACCGGCCCTCCCCCACAGATTTAAAGGACCATCTACATCCAGAAACAGGATCGGCTGTTCGCAAGCTGCTTCTTTTTCCCCGCTGCTTTTGGCAGCTGTTGGTTCCGTAGATTTAATTTGCGATGAGGCCGTATCATCAGCAGCATTGGATATCTCGGGTCGTAACCCGGCCTTTTCCTCCGCTACTGCACTCACGCGCCCTCCTTAAACTTCTAACTCCACATTATAGCGAGATGATAAGCAAGGGAGGTACTGGAGGAAAAGATTACGGGTGGGCAATAAGGCGCGGTCTACTTGCCGTTGAAGGTAAATTCCTTTTCCCCGTCCTCGGTTTCGCGCACATCTACCAAGATTTCTTGGCCAGGCTCGATATCTCCGAAAAGAATCTTTTCGCTGAGGGCGTCCTCGATATCGCGCTGGATAGTACGCCGCAAAGGACGCGCCCCCAGCACCGGATCGAAACCGCGAGTGGCTAGTTCTTCGCGAGCCGCATCGGTGAGCTTTAAGGTCATGTCTTGCTCTTGGGTGCGTTCTTGCAGTTTCGTGATCATCAAGTCCACAATCTCGCGGATTTCTTCCATCCCCAGTTGCGGGAACACGATTACTTCATCTACCCGGTTGAGGAACTCGGGACGGAACTGCTGCTTGAGCTCTTCCTGTACCCGATTCTTCATCCGCTGATAGGAACCGACCTGGTCGTTATCGACCTGGAAACCGGTTTGCACCCCTTTATTGATTTCGCGGGTACCCAGGTTGGTGGTCATGATGATTACAGTGTTCTTGAAATCAACCATCCGCCCTTGAGAATCAGTCAGCCGCCCGTCCTCTAGCACTTGCAAAAGAGTGTTGAAAATATCGGCATGCGCTTTTTCGATCTCGTCAAAAAGTACCACTGAGAAGGGCTTGCGGCGCACCTTTTCGGTCAGCTGTCCGCCCTCGTCATAACCGACATATCCGGGAGGCGCTCCAAACAGGCGGGAAGAAGTGTGCTTTTCCCCGAACTCCGACATGTCCAGCTGAATTAGCGCCGACTCGTCACCAAAGAGGAACTCGGCCAGAGTCTTCGCCAACTCGGTTTTACCCACCCCGGTGGGGCCGGCAAAGATAAAGGAACCGCCAGGCCGATTCGGGTCTTTCAGCCCGGCGCGGGTACGGCGAATAGATTTCGAAAGGGCACTGACCGCCTCGTTTTGGCCGATAACCCGCTTGTGCAGCTCATCTTCCATATGTAGCAGCTTCGCGCTTTCTTTCTCAGTCAGCTTAAACACCGGAATGCCGGTGGACATTGCCAAGATTTCCGCAATGGCATCTTCATCCACGGTGCCAATCCGGTCGCCCTCCCCGGACTTCCAGTCGGCCTCCAGCTGGGCGCGTTTTTCGCCCAGTTGCTTTTCTTCATCACGCAGACGCGCGGCCTTCTCGAAGTCTTGGGCATCAATCGCGGCCTCTTTATCGCGGCGCGCCTCATTGATTTTTTCGTCCATTTCCCGAATCTCAGGAGGAGCGGTCATCCGGTGAATCCGCAGACGCGCCCCGGCCTCATCAATCAAATCGATGGCCTTATCAGGCAGGTAGCGATCCGAAATATAGCGGTCGGACAAAGAGGCTGCCGCCCGAATCGCATCATCGGTAATTATTACCCGGTGGTGCGCCTCGTAACGATCCCGCAGACCGGTCAAGATCTTCACCGTATCTTCCACGCTGGGCTGTTCCACCTGGACTGGCTGGAACCGCCGCTCCAAGGCCGCATCTTTTTCAATATATTTACGGTATTCCTCGGTGGTGGTGGCCCCAATGGTCTGCAGTTCCCCCCGCGCCAACATGGGCTTGAGGATGGAAGCCGCATCGATCGCGCCCTCGGCCGCCCCGGCGCCTACCAGGGTGTGGATCTCATCGATGAACAGAATAATGTCCCCGCGGGTACGGATTTCTTTCAGAACCTTCTTCAGGCGCTCCTCGAAGTCACCGCGGTAACGCGACCCGGCGATCAACGATCCCATATCCAGGGAGTAAATATGCTTGTCTTTAAGGGTTTCGGGGACATCTCCACGCACAATCGCCTGCGCGAGTCCCTCTACTACCGCGGTCTTGCCGACCCCGGGTTCCCCGATCAAGACCGGGTTGTTCTTAGTGCGTCGCGAGAGGATCTGCATGACCCGTTCCATCTCGTTAACCCGCCCAATAACCGGATCGAGTTTGTTTTCCCGCGCCGCCTCGGACAGGTTACGGCCAAACTGGTCAAGGATGGCTGAACCGGACTTTTGCGGCTTCTGGGTGCCGGTACCCACCCCCACGGTTTCTCCGCCCGCTTCGTTTTGCCCCGCTCCCGGGTAACCCGAGAGCAGATGAATCACGTTTTGGCGGATGCTTCCCAGGTCAGCGCCCAGGTTGGTAAGCACCTGATTGGCGACTCCCTCTCCCTCGCGAATCAGCCCCAACAGGATATGTTCAGTGCCAATATAGTTGTGCCCCAGCTGCAGGGCTTCTCGCATTGACAGTTCCAGGACTTTCTTGGCGCGCGGAGTAAAGGGGATGTGGTCTTTCGAATCGTTCTCGCCCTTGCCGATAATCTCAATGACCTGATCGCGCACGCCCTCGAGGGAAATGTTTGCCATTTCTAAGGCTTTTGCGGCTACGCCTTCGCCCTCGCGAATCAGCCCCAACAGGATATGTTCGGTACCGATATAGTTATGCTCCAGGCTGCGCGCCTCGTCTTGCGCCAGCACCACTACCCGGCGCGCCCGATCTGTAAAGCGTTCGAACATTTTACTCCTTGACCTTTGGAGAGGATTCTTTCGGTTAGGGAATTAACTCCACTATGTACATTATTAGCTTTTTGCCCTCCCTCTCACCTGGTTTCACTACCGGCTAAGGTTATTTTTTCTGAGGACGAGGGCGGCGGGCTAGCAAAGGAGTTGCTCCAGTGGGGAGAGATAACCTCCGCTATCTGCGCTTTAGGGTTTCCCCGGGATTTATCTGCGGGTTTTCCTAGAGATAGCAACCCAGGGTTACTGCCAGCAATAGCACCACTGACAGCACGGTTACCAGCAGGTTTCCTATTATTTGGGTGCGTTTAACGGTAGTGGTGGCGCGCTGGCGATCCACCAGGTCCGGGAGGGCTTGCCCCAGTTTTTTGCGTCCTCGTCTACCGGAGATCACGGCCACCAGGTGCAGAGCCCAGCCGATTATCGCTCCTACCAGGGCGCCCCCGAGGTGTCCTTGCCAAGACACATTGGGGATCACGAACCCGATCAGCAGGTTGATTATCAGCAGGCCCCCCAAAGCGCTGGAGGAGGCATGCAGATTGCGGGTGTAGACGAAGACGCCCGCGCACAGCCCCAGGACTGCCCCGGAAGCACCTACTACCGCCTGCTGCTGCCCCGTAATGAGCGCCCACACCAGGGTGCCGAGCGATCCTCCCCAGGCAGAGAGCAGGTAGATCAGCAGGATCTGATAGTTGCTCATCACCCGGCGGGCGAGCTCGCCCAGGATGTACAAGAACGCCATATTGGAGGCTAAATGTACGATCCCCCCATGCAAGAAGGCTGCCGTCAAGAAGCGCCAAGGCTCAGTGAATCCCAAGGCGGGGTAGAACAGGAACTGTTCTACCAGACCCGGAGCCAACCATGAAGCCACATAGACAATCCCACAGGCAATGATGAGGGCGTTGATTACATTGACGCGGCTATTAGAGTTCGCCATTTGTCCCGATACGAGGTTTTACCCGCCGAAAAATTGGCGGAAACCGCAGCTTATTCGGTGATTTCGATGGATTCGATAGTGATGTCATCCAGCGGACGGTCGCGCCCATCGGTGCTCACCGCGGCGATCGCATCAACCACGTCGCGGGAAGCCTGGTCGGTTACTTTACCGAACACGGTGTGCTTGCCGTTTAGCCATTCGGTAGGTACCTGGGTGATGAAGAACTGGGATCCGTTGGTTCCGGGACCGGCATTGGCCATGCCTAGCACATAGGGTTCATTGAAGGTCAGTTCCGGTACGATCTCGTCGCCGAAACGGTAGCCGGGGCCGCCAGTTCCGGTGCCTAGGGGATCGCCAGTCTGAATCATAAATCCCTGGATTACGCGGTGGAAAATCACCCCGTCATAGAGAGGTTCATTGGATTTCAGCCCGGTGGCGGGGTTTTGCCATTCGCGTTCACCGGTGGCTAAACCCTTGAAGTTGTTGACCGTAATCGGAGTTTTATCCGGAAATAGTTCGACCTTAATGTCGCCTTTTGAAGTGTGAATTGTTGCTTCCATACTTCTTATCCTTTCATGAAAGCCAAATTACCGATACTCAACCTTATCTAACAGTAGCTAAATCTGGGGACTATTCTTCCCACAAGCTGGGTGTTAACGTTTAGACTAATAGAGTACAAGTTGTCGCTGCCGAAGCGGAGTGCCTCGGTATGCCTAAGACAAAGGAGCGAACATGAAGACATGCTGCCCGTATAAGCTGTTCAAACAAGCGCGGAGTTTGGCAGATCAAGGCAAAGATATGGTTATTGAGGGCGCTCAAGATCTGCAGGATAAAGTTAGCAGTGAACTAGTGCCGGGCGTCGAACAAGCGGTAGACAATATGCGTGACCAGTTACATGAGGTAAAGAAGCATTCCGAGAAGTCTTTGAAGGAGGCTGCTAAGCAAGTGAAGAAACAATCAGCAGAAACATTAGGTAAACCGAAACCCAAGCGGGGGCGTAAGACTCTCCTGTTCTTGGTGCTAGCGGCGGTAGCCGGTTGCGTTGGGTACCTCCTGTACCGGCGCTCGCAACCGGTTGATGATCCGTGGGCAGAGGAATATTGGGAGGATGTAGAAGTGAGCGAATTTGATCCGCAGGAAGCTGCCGAGAAAGCTCAGGACAAGGCCAAAGAGGTTGCAGAGAATGTAGCCGAGAAGGCCGATGAAGCCGTAGACGCGGTCAAAGACAAGGTTGAAAAGTAACCTGTAAGTCATTCAAATATTTGAAGCTGCCCTCCCTGCCCAAAGCAGGGAGGGCATTGTTATGCCAACTTCGCCCTGTAACCAAATGTAATAGCTTCGCGCGGGTCTGGCTCGGTAAAAGCACTCCGGGGACCCCGTGACCGGCTTCGCCGGTCAAGCCCCTCTCGTATCTTTTACCGGCCGCGACCCGCCTGCCACGCTTTTCCCAGTACATATGCGGATTCGAAGCAACCAGAAAAAGATAAGACCCTCCACCGTGCTCCCTTTCAGGACAGATAAGAGAGCGGAAACGTTGTCCAGAAAACAATATTCTGGCGAAATATAAGGGTCACTACCGATAAAAGAACGACGGCACTACAGAGGGCGGGGGATAGCTTTTATCCGAGTGGGCGCGGTGGGCATAGAGTCCGGGAAATACCGCAGGTATTTCCCGGACTCTGGGCAGGAGGAAAAAGCTATCTCCCCGCCCCTCACATTTGCTACTTTTACCGAGCCAGACCCATTTTTCGCCAGCATTTTTATTCAAGCACCGCGGCGATTTAAAACCCGAAAGGGAGCGCGGCTACCTAGCACTCGGGGTCGGAAGCTTTACTTCCGACCCCGAGATCCTTCTAGCTATTTAGTTGTATGTCTTTCCTAGTCCTCTAGTTCTTCACGCTGGTAGCGGCGGATCATTACTAATCCGATTCCCGCAACCATTGCTAGAACCCCGGTCATCGCCATGATTCCGGTGGTAGAGCCGGTCTTAGCTAGAACCGTGCTCACCACACCCCGGAACCCAGAGGGGGTTCGCGGAGTCGGTCCCGGAGGCGTAGTTCCCGGAGTGTTCGGGGTCTTCGGAGTTTCTGGAGGAGTGCCCGGCTTCGGCTTGTCACCGCTCAGGGTCTGCGCGGCATCGTTGATGTCGTGATGCTGCGCTACCTTTTCGGCGCCGGGGGTGGGCTGTCCGTGCTCATCAATATCCGCGGTCTTGTACAGATCCTCGAATACTACGTACTGACGGTTAGCCTGGATAGCTTCACCCTTAACCGTGAAGTAGACTTTCGTCTCTCCCTCGGTTTGGCCTTCCTTGACGGCGAAGGAACCACGTTCAGCTGTAGCGCCATCTTTCTGGTTACCATCTTTATCCAGGTAGGTTAGCGGAGCGTTAGTGGATTTATCCATTAGGCTTCCGGTGATGGTGTATTCACCAGGCTCCAGGTTCTTCCACTTAACGGTATCTACGATCACCGCATCTTGACCCGGAGTCAATACCGGTTTACCTAGGTTGGGATCCTTGGTTCCGTCGTTGAAGGTAGTACCGTTCTTAGCGACCGTGGCGATCTCCCGGGTCTTTTGTTCCTGTGAGGCCGGCGGAGGCGTTACCTGAACCGTCTGGTCGGCGTCCTCGAGATTGGAGTGATCCACTACCGGAGTAGCTTTACTCACAACCTTGCCATCTTTCACATCGGAGGCTTTGTAGACCTTCTCGAAGACTACCCAGCTGGCCTTGGTCGAGACCTTATCGCCCGGTACTGTGAACAGCGCATAGATGGTTCCGGTCTTTTCACCCTTCTTAACTTGGAAGTCAACCGCCGGGGTGTTGGCCCCTACGACTGGCTTACCGGTCAGTTTGTCCATCAAAGTACCCATCATGGTGTACTTGCCGGGCGCTAGGTTCTTCCAGGTGGCAACATCTTGCACCTGCGCGTTTTCGCCTTTCTTAAGATCTAGGACTTTGTCCTGATCAGCGTTATCGCGGGCAATAGTGCCTAGTTCCGGGAAGTCCTTGCTGTAGATGTTCTTAATGGTCACCTGGATTTCCGGAACCACCTTGGTATCTACATCCGGCACCGTGAACTGCGCGGTTTGGTTGTTGATCTTCGATACTGCCATCGCCTTATTCGAGGAGCTGAAGCTGATGGCGTCCGGGAGAATTCCGTCCGCGTTAGCCTCATCGGTCAGCATCTCCGTCAAAGTACATACCGTTCCCGCTTGCAACTGCTTGTCAGCAGGCAACGCAGCGGAGACTCCGGCAGGCATTTCGAAGCTGTATGCTCCTCCGAAGTTCTTGTCACAGCTAATAGTGAACTGGAACTTACGATCCTTATCCGGCACCTGTCCGTCAAGCGCCTTCTCGGTTACCTTGGTGAAGGTAATGGCAGGCGGTCCCTTCGGACTTTCAACTACCCGCACCGTCTGGTTGATGGCATTCAGATCCAGTTCGGATACTACCGGTTGCGCATTTTGAGCTGGCCGTCCCGTCTGGGAGTCAACATCACTGGCGCGGTAGATCCGCTCGAATACTACGAACTTTGCGCCTGCAGTCGAGGTAGCGGTGGCCGGTAGTTGGATCTTAGTCTTAACGCTGCCTGCTTCTTCGCCGTTATTCACGGTGAAGGGAACCGCCTTAGTGGTGGCCCCGGCGACCGGGTTACCCTTGCTGTCAACCAGCTCACTGAGCGCCTGGTAGTTACCGGCGGGCAGGTTCTTCCAGTTGACGGTATCGGTTACTACCGCAGCTTTACCCTTCTGGATTTCCTTTTCATTTGCTCCATCGGTGGTGGCAGTGGTGCTCACCGAGGGTGCCTCGGTAACGTTCACGGTCTGCGCATCATCGCTGGGGTCGTTGTGGGAAACCACAGTGGAGGTGTTCGGCTTGGGCTTGTGTCCGTCAGTATCTTCGTAGTTGTAGAGGTATTCGTACACTACGTACTTTCCGGCCTGGCTGATTGCCCCGGCTGGCACATTGAACTTCATGGTGGTGGAGCCTGCCAAGGAGTTATCCTTGGTGATTTCCAGTACCACGGGTTCATTGGTAACTCCCGCTACCGGAGCAGCGTTGTCATCCGTAATGTGCATTAGTTTACCGGTGAGCAGGTATTTACCTTCCGGCAGGTTCTTCCAGGTGACCTTGTCGGTTACGGTGGTGGCAGTTCCTGCCTGGACGCTGGAGCTACCGTTATCGGTTACCGCGTTGGTCTGCAGTTCCGGTTTGCCCATCTTGTTGTAGGTGTTGGTCACGTTCACCAGTACTTCCGGCACCTGTTCGGTGGCCGCCGGTACGGTGAAGTGCGCTGCACCCGCCGTGGAGTCTTGCTGCACGCTGAACCCATTGGTTCCGCTGGTCAGCGAGATCGAGGGGGTTACCTGCTGCTCAATGGCGGCATCCAGATCCTCGTTAATGGAGCACACGTAGCCGCTGCGCAAACCGGTTACCTCGGTAGCCTTGTCCGGACGTACCAGCAGGGTCTTATCGCCTGCGGCATTGCCGTCCTTATCACGGCAGCTCAAGGTGAAGATGTAGGCACGGTTGTTGGATACCTCCATACCCGAGGCCACTACCTTCTTCATGATCTTCACTTTCGCGGCCGGCGGAGTCGGAGGCGTAATCGCCTCTACCGTCTGATCCGCGTCAGTGATTACGGCGTGTTCCACGACCGGCTTAGCGCCATTGTTCGGGGTTGCGCCGTTTACATCACCTGCGCGATAGATGTATTCGTAAACCACGTAATGGCTACCAGCCTTGAGAGAGTCACCGCTGACGGTGAAGGTGTTATCCAGCTTCCCGTTCTTTTCGCCCGCTTTCACCGTGAAGGGTGCCGGGGTGGAAGTGTAGGAAGTTACCGCTTTACCGGTTTCTTTGTCCATCAGCTTGCCGATGAGGACGTAGTCACCAGGCAGCAGGTTCGCCCAGGATACCTCATCCACGATCTTGGCGGAGGTACCAGCGTAAACCTGGTTGGCCTGCTTGCTTTGGCCATACATACCCTTGGTGCCGTTAGCATCTTTGGCGGAGGTCGCCACAGTGGGCTTTTCCGGTGCCGGGTAGGTGTTGGTCGCAGTAAGGACCACGTTTACTTCCGTCGTCTCTTCTGCCGGCATCTTGAAGGAGGCCGAGTTATCAGAAGTGATCAGACCGATCTTTTCGGAATCTGCGCTGAAGGTTACCTGGGAGGGGGCAATGCCCGCTACCTTGGCTCCCTCGCGATCCTCAGTAAGGGTGCAGTTGGCTCCCTTGACGTAGGGCAGCGAGATCTTGGATCCGGCAGTAACCTGGTAGGTCTGCTGCTTGGATTTTCCGTCAATCGGGCTGGAGCACTTCAGGGTGAAGGCGAACTGCTTGGTGGAGGGAACCTCCAGTCCTTCGCTCTTAACAACTTTCTGCAAAGTTAGCGTCGGAGTTACCGGACTTTGCGGTTCTTCACCGGTGGTTACGGTTTGTGCCTTGTCATTGAGATCAGAGTGTTCAACAACTGGTTTCTTTCCGTCCTTAACGTTGCCGTTTTCATCGACATCGCCCTGACGGTAAATCTTCTCGAACGCCACGAACTGGGCGTTGGATTTGGCCTGTTCCGCGGGTACCGTGAACGTCATTTCTTGGAGACCCTTTAGCTCGCCGTTGCTCACGGTGAACTTCACGATTTCCGCATTGACATTCGGTACCGCCTGTTTGGTTCCCTTATCCATCAAGGTGCCAACCAGCACGTAGTTTCCGGCAGGTAGCTTCGACCAAGTTACGCGGTCAAGCACTTTGGCCGGGGTCTTAGCGTCGAATACCTTGGTACCCGTCGAGCTTTGAGCAGTGGTTGCCGCCCGCGGCCCTTCGTTTACCGTCTGATTTTCATCATTCGGGTCTTCGTGCTTGGTGATCACTGTTTCGTCACCGGGGGTGTTCGGCTGCCCCGGGTGGAGGTATTCGAAGGCCACCAGTTTCGCGTTCTGACGAATCTGTCCCACGGTGACCTGGAAGGTCATCTTGGCTTCACCGGACTGGAGAGTTCCAGCCTCACCAGGAACAGTGAATGCCTTGGAGGTAGAGCTGACCCCAATCGGCTTTCCAGATCCATCGACCAGTTTCCCGGTCAAGTGGTAGGTCTTCCCAGCTTCTAAGTTCCGGTATTTCACGGTGTCAACCAGGGTTACCAGCTCGCTATCGGCTTTACCGGTAGTATCGATCTGCTTGTTTCCACCCTCGTCGGTTAGTACCGTCGCAATCCAGGGATTGACCTGCTTGGTCTGGTTCTCGTCCTTGGGATCTTCGTGCTTAGTGACCGGTTCAAATCCGCCTTCGACCTGCAGGTCTAGCTTTTCGAACGCGACTAGCGTCGAGTACTTGGCTACATCTGCTTGGGTCAGCTTGAAGGGCAGTTCCACTACTCCGCTTGGCGTGGTAATGGTGACTGTCTTTTCGGCTTTGATTCCGGTGCGGGTGGCATCGGTCTTATCCGCGTTAGGTACTACCAGCTCACCGGAGAACTTGTAGGTCTTGCCAACCTCCAGGTTCCAGTAGCTGATCTTGTCGGTCAGGGTGTAGGTATGATCCGCGCCCTCAACCAGGTCGATGTTGCCATTGCGACCCTCGCCTTTCAGCTCGGTTGCAATCTTCGGCTCATCGGGGGTCTGGTATTCGTTGGCAGCCTGCACGGCTACCGGATGCTTCGCATCTGAACCGATGGTTACAGTCGCGCTGGTTCCAGCGGCCGGACCTACGCCTTTGCCTTTACCGTCAACTGTCCAGCTTACGGTCTGGGCATTGGTGCCTTTAGGTAGCACTTGCTGCTCAGTTAGGGTACAGACGGTGCCCGCCCGGAACTGCGCGGGGGCTACTACTGGCTCGCCGCCCGGTTTTACGTTGGGGATATTACCGTGGATGCCGTCGGAGCAGTCATAGGTGAAGTTGTAGCTGGTAGGCAGGTTCTTAACCTTGTCCTTGCTTTCGCCGGCTACTTTCACCGCGGTCTTCTGTACCGAGAAGGTACCCTTTTGTTCGATCGCCTTGTAGGTGTTGGTAGCTTTCACTACCACGTTCGCCTGCTTGCCGCTTTCTTTCCACTGTGCTTCAGTCATCGCTTTGTTGATGGTGAAGATGTTAGCGGACGCGGTAGAGGAATCATCTTGGGTGCCGTTCCAGCTAATCGAGTGCTTCACTTTAGCAGTGGACAATTCGTTTACCGGAATCAAGTTACCCTGGCTGTCAACAGCACCGAGCTCTTCCACCTGAACTTGACTGCCGACCGGTACTCCCCAGAAGGAGTAGGAACCACCACCCGCAGGAATGGTTTGCTCCTTCACGTGGGTGTTGGTGCCGTCCATGTAGGTCAGCTTGAACTTGTATGACTGGATATCCAGAGCCTGGTCAGCGCTGCCTTGAACTTCTTTCTTCAGGGTGAACCCACCGAGCTGCTGGCTGTACTGGTTAGTAGCCAAAATCTTGGCTTTTGCTGCAGCTTTATTCAGCTTAATGGTCAGTTCTAGTTTCCCGTCGGTTCCGGTTACTTCCGCACCGTTGGTGGCACTTGCCCGTAGCTCAGAACCTACATAGTCAGCGTTTGCACTGGACTTGGGGGTTTCTTCCCATACTTTACATACGGTGTTTACGGGCAGGTTATTTAGCTGCGGGTTGGCAGGGTCAGCGCTGGTGAAGGTTTCACCATGCTTGAGCTTGAAGCTGCCTTTAACCGCATGTGCATTGCCAGGAATCTCACAGGAGTATCCGAAATCGAAGGCTACGTCTTTGAGGACGGTGCCGGGGTTTGTTACTCCGGCGACTAGCTTCTCTACCTCGAAGCCACCAGCTTTCTGGTTTACGTATTTGTTTTCTACGTTGATGGTAGCTTTTTGGCTTTCGCCGGCTTTAATCGGGTTGGATAGAGCCGCGTTGTGCAGTACCTGTCCCCCGATAGTTACTTGCTGAGGCGCTTTACCGTTAAACGTGGTGGTCAAAGTGGTGTTCGGTACGTTGATACCGGTGGTATCTTCGTAGACTGCACACTGGGAACCAACTGGAATACCAGTGATGGTTGCGCTTCCACCTTTGTTTACGCTAATCGAGGTAAGCTTCTTGGTTACGCTTTCGGCTTTCTGTCCGGTGGCACAGATGTATTTCATTTCGAACGTGCCCGGAATGGTGCCTGCGCCGGCGGTTCCATCTACTACCTGCTTAGAGATTTCCAGTTGCCCGGTCTTCTCGGTGTAGGTGTTGGTGGCTACCAGTGCCACCGTGTTATTAGCATCGGTACGGAAAGTAGCGGTGCCACCTGCCTGGCTCTGTGCACCAAGCCATTCCAGGGTCCGATCCAGATTCTCCGGAGTGCCGCTATTTTCTTTCACCTGGCATTCCACACCGGGCTTTACTTTGATTGCCGCGGAAGTTTCTCCGGCTTTCAAAGTGGGTATGGCCTTCCAGTAGGCATCGCCATCGCACTTGTAGGAGAAGTCGAAGGAGTTCGGCACGCTGAAGTGGGTTACTCCGGCTGCTTCTACGTTCTTACGAACGGTGAACTTCGCCTGCTTAGGAGTGAAGGTGTTGGTCGCAGTGACCACCACGGTCTTGGCGTTGTTCTCAGTAAGGTTGAACTTCGCTACGGTACCGTCGCTGTTGGTGTCGGTACCCGAGAACTGCACTTTCACCGTATTCTGGTCATCCTGTACTGCCTGTTCACTTACCTGGCAGCTCATGCCGCTGGTTAGCGCGGAGTTGGAAACCTTGGTTTCACCCTGGGTTTGGCCTTTACGCACTACCACAGAAACGGTGCCCGTGTACCCATCACAGGCTACGTCGAAGTCGAATACCCGATCAGTGTTGGCGTTATCGCCTACGGTCTTCTTAACAATCTTGAATTCGGCAGGCACCGGATTCTTGGGCGCTACCGTGATCGTCTGCGATTTATCGCCAATTTCTTGGTGTTTGGCGTAAGGTTCGCCGCTGGGCTCACTGGTTTGCTCGCCTTGGTAGATGCGTTCAAACACGACGTATTTGCCATCGGCCTTTACCTTGGAGCCAGCAACTGCGAGCTCTACCAGGGTGGAGCCATTTTCGGCGCCGTTGGTAAATACTTGCCGTCCACTGGCAATTATTTCCTTGGGGTTATCTTTATTAACCAAGGTGGCAAAGGCGGTGTAGGTGCCGGGCTTCAGATCATTGTAAATAATCTTGTCTTTGACTTTGAAGTCTTTGCCATCGGCTTCCACCGTGCTGATTAACGAGTTTCCGTCGTCACGCACCCAGGCCACGGTCTTAATGGTGGGTAGCTTGTGTTGCTTGGGATTGACGGTTACGGTCTGTCCCTTATCGTTGGGATCTTCGTGGGATGCCACGAGGATTCCAGCAGTGTTGTTGGCACCTTTGAATACTTTTTCGTACACCACATAGGACGCGCCAGCTTCGATTTGCTTGGCGGGCAGGGTGAACGTCAGTTCCTGGGTGCCTTCTAGCTGGCCAGTATTTACCGTGAAGTTTTTGGCTGCTTTGGTGCCTGCTACTGGCACTACCTGGTTGCCTACTTTCTTCATTAGCTGTCCGCTAAGGGTGTAGGTTCCGGGCTTCAGCTTGTTCCAGGTGACCGTGTCCTTGATGAGGACGTCTTTACCTTCTTCGGGTACCGCTACCTTACCGTCATCGGACGATTCGCCTTGCGCCTCGGCGCTGGTACCGATGCGTGGTTTCTCAGTTACGGTCTGATTCTCGTCATTCTTGTCTTTGTGCTCGGTAACTTTGGTTCCAGTCTCTGGCCTATCACCCTGGTAGAGGGTTTCAAAGGCTACCAGTTTCTGGTTGTCCCGAATCGTCTGCACCGGCACCTGGAAAGTCATATTGATGGTGCCGGAATAGTATCCGTTGCCATTATCAGTAGCTCCTGAGGCTTTCGGATCAAAAGTTTCGCTGGTACCGGTCACGCCAACACCGTTGCCGTTACCGTCTACCAATTCACCTTTAATGACGTAGTTTTGTCCGCCCTTAAGGTTCTCGAACTTAACCTTGTCAACCAAGGTGACTTTTTCAGTGCGTTTCTTACCGGCGGTATCGATTACCTTGGCTCCATCGCTACCTTCCAAAGTGGTGCCGATCTTACGCTCCGGAGCCACCGGGCAGGTACCTGCAAAACTGAAATCATGGCTAGTATTACCGCTGACAGCTACCTTGTATTTCTGTAAAACTACCTGGCGCTGCAGTTTGTTCCGACCATCGAAAATATAGGTACCGGAAATCTCGATTTCCCCACTGAAGGATGCGGTAACCGTACCGGCTAGTTTCTGGTCACAACCGAGACCTGTGGAATCAACCGGGACCGGAATACCTTCTGGTGAGGCGGCAGCAGCCACTGACACTCCGTTCACCGGAACGGTCTTTCCGTTCACGGTGAGGTTAACGTCAATGTTGGTCTTGCTCTGTTGTAGCAACGCCAAAGCTTCGGAGGAACCATGTAGCTTGATAGCTAGCTTTTTACCGTCATCGGTTTTATCAACGTAAATTTTTATAGAGGACAGAAGTTCTTTATTAGTCTGGTAGAGCTTTTCATTGGCTTCTACCTGACGCTGAGTTTCCTCTTGCCACTTCTTGAGAGCTTTTTCGTACTCATCTCTCTTATTCTTAAACTGCTCCTTGTACTTGGCGTAAGCCTCGTACATCTTCAGCTCAGAGGAAGCCATAACCTTCAGGTCAGCATAGACATCGTGCGCCAGTTGGGTAAGCTCTTTGTTTACCTGGCAGTTTGCAGTCTTATACTGATCAATATAGGTGCAGTTATCACCGATAGCTAACCAGTCAGTATTACCACGATTGATGGCCCAGGCCAGCCCCTGCAAGACTTGATATTTCTGATTAGGCTTCAAAGACTTGATCTTGGCTACGGCATCACGCTGCGCTTCGATCAGAGCCATATTGGCGTTATAGAAGTCTCCAATGGCGGGATATTCAGCAATCTTCTGTTTCAAGGTCGCGTCGTCGTAATTGACAAAGTCATTTAGGCGGGGATCACCGCCGGTATTCACATAGGCAAGAGCCTTAAACATTCCCTGCTGCTCAGGCGAGTAATTTTTCCCGGCCTTCTTTTGGTACTCAATTGCTTTTTGGGGATCTAAAGTAATTCTTGTCTGAACTGCGTTCTTCGATAGATTCTTAACATAGGTAGTGTAAATAGGATCTTGCCCTACATTGGGATCAATACAGGCCGATTCAGTAATTACCTGATTCTTACCGGGACCTGCATTGGGCAGGAAGTAACCCAGTGGATCCACCCACTTGTAACGCCACTGTCCCTGAACATCTCTAAAGGGTTCTTCAACGGTCATATAGCGATACTCAACCGGGGTATCTGCCGAGCCTCCATACGAGTCATTAATTCGTTGCTGCCATTCTTGGTAGACCTGAGGGTTATTATTGCGCCAACTCTCAACAGCCGTGTAGGCACCTGGGTATGGGAACCGTCCGGCATTGTCAGAATCTGGGTATTTAAGATTTAGAGAGGTAGGGGTACCGCTTACTGCATCTACGGTGACATTTTCATCCGTGGAGGCCTGGGAGGGGGCTACCAAGGTGGTGATAGTCCATGCCAGGGCTAATGCGGCAGCTAATCCAGCGACGATCCAACGCCGCAACAACTTCGCAGTTTGACTGTTAATCATCATTTATCCTGTGTCTACTAGAAGGAGGGATCGACATCTCCACCAACAGATCCTGATGAGGCGTCTATCTGGGGTATGTCATGCCCAAACGCCCCGCCTGGAGGGATCTGGCCTGTTGTCAATGCCGACAGGAACACTATTAACTTGTCGTTGTGCAGTTAATATATTTTAATGCATCTACCATCTTACAAGATTTTCATAGAACAACGCAACAGATTTATCAGGATTTCCGCAGGATAAGGCGGTAACTTTTGGTGGTAACTCCGCTTTTAACAGGCATTTTAAAGCTCATAGCCACAAAGCACGACTAGGAAACGTGCAGAGATTCACAGGACAAAAGGCCTGTATCAAATACCGGTAAAAGATTACAGTCTCATTAAACTGGTGCGCAGCTAACGGGGCAATAAATCCTCAATTATTAAAAGAACTATTCTGACCAGGCTAAACCGTGTAAAAAACCACTTAGCAGAGCCAAAGTAAAAACTTTAGCCGATATTAATTAAATAATTACTGAGGTTCCTTGGCCAGCCACAAAGTGTAGGGGCCGTCATTCACCAAAGACACCTGCATCATCGCTCCGAAGACTCCGGTCTCCACCTCCGCGCCTCCCGCACGCAAATCCGCTACCAGTTTCTCAAAAATAGGATGCGCCACCTCGCCCTTAGCCGCGTAAGTCCAAGAAGGCTGCCGACCCTTGCGCACCGAACCATAGAGAGTGAACTGGGAAACCACCAGCAGAGGCGCCCCCGCCTCCAGCACTGAAGACCCGTCCTCAAAAACCTGCTGATTAAGTAGGCGGCGCACCGTCCAATCAATCTGCTCCTGACCGTCACCAGGCGTGATCCCCACGAAAGCCACCAGACCGGGTCGATCCAATTTCCCGACGGTCTTACCCTCGACCGTCACCTCAGCAGAAAGTACTCTTTGAATTAAGGTGCGCATAAAATCCTCCTAGCCAGCAATATTTAATGACCCAGAACCGGCAGGTGGTGGGGTGCGCGAAAAGGACTTCCGATCAATTTGGGACTGTCCCTGCCAGGAAACCCCAGCAGGATCGGTAATCACCGTCACCGCCGCCGCTAGAGACTGCTCTTCCCCGTCCTCTTGCCAGCAGACCGTGAGATCTCCGGCAGGAGCACCCCGTTTAACTAACCCCAAGGCAATCGGTCCGTCCTCGAAATGATTGGCACTCGCCTGCACCGCACCGACTTTGCGGCTCCCAGCATAAAGCTCCGCTCCCGGAGGCGGCAGCAACGAGGACGTGCCGTCCAGGTGCAAAAACACTGCCCGCCGCGGAGGATGCCCCAGGTTCACGATGCGCGCTACCGTCTCCTGTCCGCAGTAGCATCCCTTATTTAAATGCACAGCGGTGCGCAGCCAGTCGAGTTCATGCGGCAGGGTGCGTTGATCAATGTCGGTGCCGTAGGGGCGCCAAGCCGCTATCCGCAACGCTCGCCAATCGGCCTCGACGGCAAATACCGGAGCAGCCAGGCTGTAACCATCCTCAGTTTCTTGTGGCCAAGAAAGCTGCTCCCACTCCGCAAGCAACCGGGCGCGAACTGCGGCAGCCTTTTCCACCGGAACTACCTCCAGGTGCGCCGAGTAATCTTGCCCCGCATGAGCCTGAGAACGGGGAGAATAGGCGGTGCCCCCCGCAGTTATTCCCGGCCAAGGATCTGCCCACGTAGGGCCAAACTCTACCAGCACTTCCTCGGCTAGGCTGGGGGCAAAAAATCCCCAAACCGTAAGCTCTGCGCGCACGGCGACCTCCACCCGAGACATAAATTTCATAGATTCTAAAAACTGTGCCAGAGCCGGCGCATCCGCAGTAAACAGCCAAGCAACCTGGTCAGCCCAAACGATTCCGGCTGCGAATTTCACCCGGCCATTAGCGTCCAGGAACAGCATTTCCCGGCTCTCCCCTACACCCATATCCGCTACTATCTGCGAAGATAGGGTAGTTAGCCAGGAGGGCGCATCCGGGCCGGACACGGTAAGCACCTCTAGACCGGTTTCCGCGATCCCGTATCCGGCCCGCAAAGCCACTTGGTTGTCTACAAATGTCACTATTAGGCTCCTTCTTCCCGGTTATGGTCGGGAGTTTCCTCGCGCTTGTCGGCAGCAGCCTGTCCGGTATCTTTCGCCGCTTTCGCCTCCGCGGCCTCCTCTTTATCTAGCTCTTCGCGCGGATCTTCCCCGGCCGGCAGAGAAGTTACCCCGGGGGCACTTAAGGTTTCCCCGCCTGCGGGCAGGCGCAGCAGACGCGCCGAAAAGTCGGATTCGGAATCTTTACCCGGTAAAACTGAATCTTGCGCCCAAAATAGTTCCGAAGAAACCAGCCCCATCATGCGCGAAAGCTGCTCGAAGGGGGCAGGGGCGCGGCGAGAAGAAATCATGATCCGCGGTCCCATAGAAACCGCCTCCCAGGAAACCTCGGCGGTGTAGGGGCCGCCAGTAGAAGTCAGGCGGCAACGTGAGCGTGCTTCCTGTTCACTATCAGCTACAGCGGCTGCGGTTACTCGCCAAGAAGTATCCTCCCGCCACAGCAAAGCGCCGCGGCGTAACTGCTTTAGGCCGGTAGCCGCATCCGCCTGCATATCCGGTTTTTCGGCGACCGGCTCTGCCAGCCAAGTTAGGGTTGCTTGCTGCAGGTTCGTCCCGGTGGCGCGAAAAGTGGTTTCTTGCCAAATAAAGCATTCTTCGCGCTCTCCGCTTTCCGTTTCCGGATCTTTTGGCAAAAGCGCGGTTCCCCAGCCCCGCCAAGATCCCAGTAGCCACGCTAGGGGGATTAATTCTTTCGCTAATCCCAAAGGTAAATCCATCATGAGCTACAGCCTAGTAGAGTAAGTAAGACACGAGCTATATAAGTGAAGTAATTGGGCGAAGAGCAAAACTGGGAGAGAATCGAAAATATGGAAGATTCGGTAGCCAAACCGCAGGCAACCCCGAGCGGCGCGAACCCGTCTGCGGCATCAGACTCTCCGGTTCCGGCGGGCAAGCACAGCCAAAAAAGCGCCCCCAGCTTGCCCAATACCGCCACAAAACCTGCCCAAAGCGCGGTTTCTCCGATAGCCGCTCGCAGTTGGTGGGTGGCGCTACTCGCTGCCCTGCCTCCCCTAGCGATGCTCTTTTTCCTCTATTGGAACCCCTATTTGGCGGTACTTACCGCCGCCGGCGTTACCATCGCCGTTTCCCTTACCTGGGGCGGCCTCTCCCAGGCGCCTAGCCCGGGTCGTACCGGTCTAGTGGTGGTATTGGCAGGAATCGGCTGCCTGCTCGCCGCATTCTTAACCAATAATCTCACCTGGGTTCCGCTAGTGCTTTCCTGGTGTTTACTGGCAGCCTTTATCGCGGAAATGACCCGGGGAAAACATCGCCCCTTAACTACCTGGTCTCTAGCTAGCACTATCGCCGGATGCGCCCTGGTAGCGGCAGGATCTGCCTGGGGGCTGGCCATTGCCTACCCCACTATGAATCTGCTGGCGATGGCGGCGCTACCGGCTATGGGATTAGCTTGCCTAACCTTGGCACTACCCACTAAATACGCCAGTATCCGCTGGTTGTACTGTTCTTTAGCCGGGATTCTCGCGGCGGGCTTGCTGACGTATTTTGTGCTCTACCAATATTCAGATTTGGCGCTGGCGATTCCCTTCGCCTACCGCAATCCTGCTTTGGCGATCTGGATTATGACGGTGGGGCTAGGATTTCTTTCTGGACTCTTAGTCGCCTGTATAAACGTGTTGTTTATGGTGCCGGCAGGTAAAAACTACCGCTGGCGGCAACTTACCCTCGCCCTGCTACCCACTTTGTTTATTGCGGTTCCGATCTACTCTTTAGCGCGCCTAATCACCGGATAAAGACCCGCTTACCTGCGGCAGCCTGAAGCCAAAGGTAGAAATCAGCTTAAACCGCGCGGCCAGCACCCTAGCCCCGGAAAATCGAGCACCAAACCTACTAACGAGGGCGCGGCGCTAGGGTACGGAAAATCCCTGCCCCGGAAACACCTGCTGCGGGCGCTTTACCTGGGCAGGGATAGTCCTCTCAGAGCAGCTAGTTTTCCTCCGGAATCATCAAGATGGAGCCACAGGGACACTCTTCGGCGCAAATCCCGCAGCCCTTGCAGTAGTCATACTTGAATTCGTACTCGCCCGGCTTAATCTTCTTAATAGCGTTATCGGGGCATACCCCGAAACAGTTATCGCAACCGAAACAGTTGCCACAAGACATGCAGCGCCGCGCCTCAAACAGGGCAGAATCTTGATCTAGACCCTGCACTACTTCGTCAAAGGTAGAAGCCCGGCGGGCAGATTCAATCTTGGCGCGTACCCGGTGAGGGGCATCGGCGTAATACCAGTTAGTGAGGCGATCATAGGTGGCATCCCCAGTCACCGGAGGCTTGTGGTATTCGGTGCCGTGCAGGAAAGCGTCAATATAACGAGCGGCTTTCTTGCCGTGACCAATCGCCACGGTAACCGTACGCTCGGAAGGAACCATATCCCCACCGGCGAACACACCGTGACGCCCCGTCATCATCTGCGAGTTAACCTGGACGACTCCCTTTTCGATCTCAATATCGCGGGCACGCTCGACCAGACCTAAATCAGATTCCTGACCTAGCGCCATCACCACCGAGTCGGCGCCGAGTTCTTCAAACTCGCCGGTCGGTTGGGGGAAGCCGTTCTCGTCCAGCTCCATTTTCTCTACCGTAAGCTTGCCGCCATCAATGTGTTTAATAGTGGATAGCCAGCGCATCATCACGCCTTCTTCCTCGGCCTCTGTAACCTCAGAATCGTGGGCGGGCATCCGGTCGCGGTTACGGCGATACACAATCACCGCTTCCTCTGCGCCCAGACGTTTGGCGGTACGAGCAGCATCAATAGCGGTATTACCCCCGCCGTAGATTACTACTTTCCGCCCTAGCATCGGTTTTTCTTCGCCTTCCATATCGGCAAGCAGCTGAACCGCGTCCATAACTTTCGCAGAGCCACCAGCAGGAATATCGGCGTGACGCCCAATATGGGCACCGACCGCCAAAAATACGGCATCAAAGTCATCGGCCACGTCATCAACGTTTTCGACTTTGGCATTGAACTCGAAACGTACCCCCAGATCCTCGATCCGTTTAATTTCGGCATCGAGTACCTCGCGCGGCAGACGATACTTGGGAATCCCAAAACGCATCATCCCGCCCGCCATCGGTCCGGCCTCTTTTACGGTGACTTCATGACCGAGACGGCGCAGGTGATAGGCAGCGGACAGCCCGGAAGGCCCTGCCCCCACTACCAGTACGTGTTTACCGGTGGGAGCCGCATCTACGCTTACATTCCAGCCCTCTGCGATGGCTTTATCGCCCAGGAAACGTTCAATCGCGTTAATTCCTACGGCCTCATCCATTTGCCCACGGTTGCAGGCAGTTTGGCAGGGATGGTAGCAAACCCGCCCCATAGTGGCAGGTAGCGGGTTGTTTACCATAATTTCGCGCCAGGCGGCCTCATAGTCCCCCTCCTCGGCGTGATAGAGCCACGCCTGGACGTTTTCACCGGCGGGGCAAGCCTTGTTACAAGGAGGCAGCATAGATACATAAACCGGGCGTTCGGTTCGCCAAGAACCGGTTTCATTCGCCAGCGACGACCCCACATTCAAAGTCACCGCCCAAGGAGCGGTATCTTCGCTGCGCACCTCCGGTGTTGGTAAAGCAGTTTCACTCATTTACTTTTCCCCCTTTGCAGCCGAGTTTCCGGCAAGATGACGCATCGCAGAAGCAGAAGTTGCCCCAGAAAGCGGGTGATCATCCGCGGAAAATGCGTCGCTTTGGGTGCGCTTAGCCTTCGAGGCCTCTTCAATAATGCGCTGGGTAAAGCGGCCTTCAGGATCCTCTCCCGCCGCGAGAATCCGCTCCAGCACGTCCTCATCTAGTTGTTCTGGATCGATGAGGCCGTAGCGGCGGATATTACGATCCGCGATTTGCTGCATCCTCTCTAGTACGTCCTCTTGCCCTTTCTTAAATACATGGGCAAAACGGCGTTGCGGACGCATATATTCAGTGACCGGCACCGGGCGACGCAATTTGGTAACCGAAGTGATTTCCCCATTCTCGGCCTCGTACACTGGGAACAGTCCGCATTGGGTAGCCAGGCGTGCCAGGCGAATAGTCAGATTAGAGGCCGACCCCCAACCCAGCGGACACGGCACCAGTACGTGAATATAGCGGGAACCGCGGAACTGCATAGCTTTGCGTACCTTATATTCCAGGTCGCGCAGGTCCGCTACCGTAGCAGTCGCCACGTAGGGGACTTCATGCGCCATCGCGATTCGCGGTACATCTTTACCCTGACCAAACACGTTTCCGGGGTTTTCACCCACCGGTTGGGTAGTGGCGGTACGTGCCGCGGGCGGGGTAGCGCCGCTTCGCTGCACCCCGGTATTCATATAGGCGCCATTGTCGTAGCAAATATAGAGAACGTCGTCGTTGCGTTCGAACATGCCTGATAGGCAGCCCATCCCGATATCCACAGTGCCGCCATCGCCGCCCTGGGCAACTACCCGGGTGTTCTTACCTTTAGCGCGAAGCGCCGCCGCCGCACCCGAAGCGACTGCGGGCGCATTCCCAAACAGGGAGTGTACCCAGGGAATCGTCCAAGCAGTTTCGGGGTAAGGAGTAGAAAATACCTCTAGGCAGCCGGTGGCATTGACCGCCACCAAGTCACGATCGGCAGCGTCCATCGCGGTGTCGAGGGCGTAACGTGCCCCCAAGGCTTCCCCGCAGCCCTGGCAGGCGCGGTGTCCGGAAGTCAAGGAGTTAATCCGGTTCGGGTCAGACTGGACGGATCGGTAATCCAGTTCCGCCAGTCGGTTACCGACGGCATAGGAGCCTACCTGGTAAAACTTTACATTTTCGCGCGCCGGAATCGCGGTTTCAGCGCTTTCGCGAAACTGCGGTTCCGGAAGCGGAACACTCATAGTTGCTGACATGGTCTGCCTCCTAAATTCCGCGCGCCGCATTGGCACGCTGAGTGGCGTGACGTTGAATGTTTTCACTGATCGGACCAGAACGCCTAGTGGCTTTCTCCCGTTCCAGCTCTGCCTCGACCAGTTCCTGATCCAGATCCAAGAAGGTTAAGTGTTCTAGCTGGTCGGCGGCTACCTGATCAAGCATCTGGTCTAGAGAACGCTCGGTAATGTTGCGCCCGCCCAGACCGGCGATCACTTCATAGTCACGAACTGATTTACCGGCTCGCGAAAGAGCAGAGCGGCAATGAGATGCCACGATTCCGCCGATCCCTAAACTGAAGGCTTTTTCTAGGCATACAAAGCGTTTGGCGCCCCCTAAATACTTGGCTACCTGCTCGAAGGGGAAGGGACGGAAGGAGCATATCCCCAGTACCCCCAGCTTTTCGCCTTTCTCGCGCCGCTGGTCGACTACATCTTTAATGGTGCCGAGCACCGAACCCATGGCCACGATTACGGTTTCGGCGTCTTCGATCCGGTAGGGACGAACCAGCCCGCCGGAATCACGTCCGAAAATTTCCTGGAACTCGGCCTGTACCTGGGGGATGAGCTCTAGAGCTTGCAGTTGTTTGACGTGTTGGAGGTACTTTACTTCGGTGAAAGCTTCCGGCCCCACCATCGCGCCAATGGTGATGGGATCGGCCGGGTCGAGGACGACGCGGGGAGTATAGGGAGGTAGGAACTTTTCTACCTGCTCTTTTTCCGGAACATCTACCTGTTCGACCGCGTGGGTCAAAATAAATCCATCCATACATACCATTACCGGAACCGAAAGTTCTTCGGCGATCCTGAACGCTTGGACGTGCAGATCCGAGGCCTCTTGGTTGTTCTCCGCGAACAATTGCAGCCACCCGGATTCGCGTTGACTCATGGTGTCGGAGTGATCATTCCAAATGTTGATGGGTCCGCCGATCGCCCGGTTAGCTACCGTCATTACGATCGGTAAGCCGAGTCCGGCGGCATTGTAAACTGCCTCTACCATGTAGAGCAGTCCCTGGGAAGCGGTGGCGGTATAGGTGCGCGCCCCCACTGCCGAAGCTCCGATGCAGGCTGACATGGCTGCGAACTCGGATTCGACATTAATATATTCGGCGCTGCCCAGCTTGCCGGACTTCACCAGCGCCGATAGCGCCTCCACAATGTGGGTTTGGGGGCTAATCGGGTAAGCACTGACAACTTCCGGGCTGCAGGCGGCAACCGACTGCGCAATAGCTTGCGAACCTTCAATCTGTTTTAGCACGTTACTTGGCCTCTGCTTTCATCGAACTGACCAATTCGTAGGCGGCGACTGCGGCGGCCACGTTCCCCTCGCCCACTTTGCCGTGGAAACGGTTTTGAATCGCCTGGGTAACGCTGGATAGCCTCACCAGACCAGTCAGGGCGGCCGCTCCCCCCAGCATCACTGCATTCGGCAGGGGACGACCCAGATGTTTCTTGGCGATCTCGGTAGCCGGGATCATCACCACGTGCCCTTGCGGGTGGGCGGCGATTACCTCCTCGATTCCCAGTTCAGCGGCCGACTTGGCCGAGTTAACCAGGGCAAAACCGTCTGGTTTCAGTCCCGAAAATACGTCCATAATCGCCAGTAGGGTAGCGTCTTGCACCACCACTAGATCGGGTTCCTGCACGGGTTCGCGGGTACGGATTTCTTTATCTGCAATCCGGCAATAGGAAACTACCGGCGCACCGGTACGCTCCGAACCGAAAGAAGGGAACGCCTGCGCATGATGCCCATCGGTGAATGCCGCATAAGCAATCAGATCAGCAGCAGTTACAACCCCTTGACCACCTCTGCCATGAATACGAACTTCAGTCATGCTTTTACCTTAGGACTGCGGTCCCAACAGAAGAGCATCTAATTTTCTAACCGCCATTACCAGCGCATTTAACTTTATCGGGTTTTCATGCTGGTTAGGGATTCCCTGACACAGATGTATCTTAAATGCCAAAAAGTAGATTTATGCCACCAGGAAAAATGTGACCGAAGTGTTATTAGGCCTCTTTATCGGTGCTTTTATATCTAAATGAGACCAAAACGCTGCTGATTCGTGAGCCTGCATTAAGCACAATCTCATGTGTTCATAGTACGGTTGCCCATGTGCAAAGTGCGTATGAAGCCGTTAAGCCCGAAGATATAACAGGCAAAGGCGAGGTCAAACCGGAGGAGGCGCCCTCAGAAGGGCAACCTATACGCAGCACCATTCCGCAGTCTTCCGCTAGCGGCGCCGCTGCAAAACCTTTAGCGAGTGAGAGTGCCACCTCAAGCGGTGACGAGGACAAGCAGAGCGGGGATTCTCGCGATGCTAGCTCCACCACCCCTGTCCGGCGATCTTTACTGGTTAGAAAACCACAGGGGTTCAGTGCCGAGGACAGCGCTTCCTCTGCTATCACCGGCGGGGTAACTGCCGTTCCTAACACGGGCAATATTCAAAAGGTTCGCGCTCCTTTGCTGGGGGAAACCGACGCTAACGCCCCTGATAGTGATCAACTTACAAAACCGGCCGAAGTTTCCGCGCCAGAGGAAAAGCTCTCTGCGCCCCAGGAAAATCTGCAGCTTCCGGGAGTAAAAGCCCATACTTCCCGCTTTCGCCGGGTAACGAAAAACGAGTTCTCACACACTAAAAAGCCACACCCCCGCGATGAGCAGGTCCACAAGAGCCAGCGGAAAGGTAAACAACCCAGCCGTTGGGGCAAATGGGAACGCAAAGGTTGGATCCCCGGTCAAGAAGGTGCCTATGCGATGGCGCTGCTGCCCTACTGGATTGGAGTCATAGAGTCTTCGCTACGTCCAGTTCACTGGCTGGTGTTTGCGCTGTGGATTTGCGGCTATTTCACTTTTAATGTGGGAGGAATCTGGCTGCGCTCCCACCGCAAAGACCGCTACTTCAAGCCCTTACAAATTTATGGGGCTATCACGCTAGTTTTAGGGGTTATTAGCCTGCTGGTGGAGCCAGCGCTTTTAGAGTGGACATTAGTATTTTTCCCGTTGATAATGATCGCCGTGGTCGAATCAGTACTCCATCGGGAGCGATCTTTATTGGCTCGCACCAGCACCATTTTGGCGACTGGAATCATGAGCCTAGTTTCCTACGATATCGGCACCCAATTTTCGCGATCTTTCGCCGCTATACCCTGGTTGGAACATACTGCTACCAGTAATGTTAACTGGGTCGTATCTCCTACCGGGAATCTCCAGGGGTGGGGGTGGATGCTGGTAGTAGCTTGGGTGATCACCTCTTACTACTGGTCAACTATTCCCTATGTACGTTCTTTAGTTCGCCGGCGAAACTCCCAGTCTTTCTGGTTTTTTTCCATAGGTGCTCATGCGGTATTAACCGCGGTTATCCTGGCATTTTTCATCCTGGGCTGGGTTACCTGGTGGCACCTGTTGGTGTGGGTTTTTCTGCTGGCGCGTTCGATTGCAGTGCCGCTATTGCAAAAGAAATATCCGCAGGCACTTACGGTATCGCGGATCGGATTTGCGGAGATAGCGGTGGCGATGCTGATCATTATTACTTTACTGGTGTAATGCCATTACTAGGATGCGAGCAATCTTTTAATGACTCTGGGGTCTGCGGGGCGCGGTGCTTCCATGCGTTGTACTACAAATGATTGCGCAGTCGCTTTGGTAGTCTTATTAATCCCCAAGTTGTGGTTACGAGTTTCGATAAAACGCGCATAGTCCCCATCTCCTGACCGCTCCCATGCCTTCGCAACCTCGCCATATAGTTCTTTAGCATGGTTGCCTCCCACACTGTGATAGTTCTGGTAGGTCTGCACCGTGGTCAGGTTGGGAACATTGAGATTTTTTCGTCCATCAAGCCGGGGCACAATATCGGCAGAGTTTTCTAGCGACACCATATGCACTCCTGGTGCGGGACGAAAATTACCGATATTAGAACCCATAGTTACCACGCTTTTAACATTGTATTTTTTAGCCAACGCGGGATTTGAACCTAACTGTGCTGCTACCGCTCCACCCTGCGAATGTCCTATCAGTTCTACCGGTTGTCCGCGGCGATACCCGGCCTGATCTAAGGCGCGAGTGACCGCAATGGTCATATCGGAATTTCCTGCCCTACCTCCAGCGTTAGTTTGCAAATTGGTACGCATATCTTGAGGATTTGCTCCATTGACAGTCCAAACCTGGGTACCGCGGATGTCCACCCGCCAAGCAACTCGATTACCGGTACGGTATTTAACTACCCGCAACTCGCCATGATCGGGAAACGCTTTTGCCTGATTGAACTCGCTGACCAGCCCAGAAATATTTAAGGGTGCGGAAACTTTTTGGGAGTTTCTGCCGATTTTGTGCGCTACCCACAGCGAACTCGGTCCTTGAAATGCCGCAATCTGCCTGGCGACCTCGGCAGATAAGAACTGAATAAGGAATCCTTTAGCGTTTTCACCCTGGTCATTTAAGGCGGCGCGGAACGAATTGTCGCTGATCTGGGAGTTTTTCGAAACCCACAGCGCAGAATCGTCCCAGGTATCATCAAACGCTTTCCACAAAATCAGTCCCGGAAGACCGCCAACAGCGAGGAAACCGGGAAGCGCATCCAACGAAGAACCTAACTGTCGCGCCCGTGCCTCACAATTTTCGTATCGCGTTGCTGCCAGGAACAAATGATTTTGCAGCAATCCCATCTGGAGAGAAAGATTTATCGCTGATTCTGCGAGCAGCTGTAAAGCTGAAAGCAATTTCTCGGTAACCGCAATCCGGGGCAAGGTGGCCGCGGCGCTTGCTGCCCGACTGGCAATCCGTCTGACCTGCAAAATTTTTTCTAAGGTACTGCTTAAACTCTGCGCATTAGCGCGAATAACCGCAGTGTTAATCCCCAGCTGGTGACCGCCAACTACGCTAATTGGTAGGGAATGATCATCGGTGGACATAGTTACTTTCCCGCCTGCTGTAGGGCTAGCAGCGCCGAGATTGCTTCCTGGGCTAAGCTATCGGCTGCCGCGGCGGCTTTTGCCAGCGCAGTCAGGTTCTGCTCGTTACGCCGCAAAGTTAGTTGCGCGGCTGCTGCTGCATCTGATGTCCACTGTTCCCGCAAATCCATCCCGGCCAACTGCATAGCGCCACTGTCTGCCACCAACGCGGCTTGTCGCATATCCATGCTAATAGCGGCCGCAATCGTCACCCCGCCTGCCATATCCTCTCCCTTCCTAAGCTGCTGGTTAATCTAACGGGGCAATAATTCGCGAAGCCATTTACAAATAAACAAATTAGGAAAACCAAGTTTTATCTCCGGCTGTGCAATATTGCTGCGAGTGGCACTAACGACACCTCTAGCGGTATGAGATAACATAAAACACATGGTGAACTCCCAAGACAGCCGCCTGAAAGCCGGTCTCAAACTGCCTTCTAAAGTTGCCGACCCGGTGATTGAGGTCAACCACCTCACCAAAGATTATGTTTCGGGAGCGGGCAAAGTACGCGCTCTAGATAGTGTTTCCATCGGGATTGCCCGTCGCAAGTTCACCGCGATTATGGGGCCATCTGGGTCTGGGAAATCTACCTTTATGCACTGTTTGGCCGGGTTCGAATCCGCTTCTTCCGGCTCTATTAAGATTGACGGCACCGAGATCGTAGGGATGAACCAGCGCCGGCTGACTCGTCTCCGCCGTGACCGTATCGGTTTTATTTTTCAGGCATTTAACTTGATCCCCACGCTGAGCGCAAAAGAAAATATAGTTTTGCCCTTTGAAATTTCGCGTCGCAAATTTCCGGCAGAACGCTTCGAACAGGTAGTAGCTGCCTTGGGGCTACAAGATCGTCTAACTCATCGCCCCTCAGAACTTTCTGGCGGGCAACAGCAGCGGGTAGCCTGCGCTCGCGCCCTCCTACAAGATGCGGTGGTACTTTTTGCGGATGAACCCACGGGAAATCTAGATTCTGAGTCCTCGGAACAAGTACTGCGCTATCTGCGTAAAGCAGTTAATGATTTTGGGCAATCAGTAGTGATGGTAACGCACGAGGCAGCGGCGGCCGCCTATGCTGATCGCGTCCTGTTTCTATCCGATGGCAAAATTGTGGCCGAACTTGATAATCCGGAACGCGAAGGGATATTGGCGGCTCAAACCGAATTACCGGCGTTTGTGGCGGCGCACTCGCAACTTAAGACAGAAAATGGTGCGACTCAATCAGTAGATGATCTCCCGCAATCTCCCTCTTTCTTGCCGGCCGGAGCCAAATCGGGCGCCTGGCCAGATCGGGAAAAAATGCAGGCTCGCCTAGCGAACTTACAATTGGCCAGAGGGGCACAAGTGGAAGTGCCGCCTAACCCCACTGCCGCGAATAAGATCGGGGGTATAGATGCTGGGGCTTTGCACGCCTTAATGGGAGCGGGAAAACCGGTAGTACCGGCAGAGTTACGTACCCGGGAGGGCGCGCGAAAGGTACTAGCTAAAAACCGGGAACCGGCGGCACCAGAAAAGAAGAACAACCCGCCGGTAAAAGCGGCAGCACCCCAAAACGTCCCTAAGCGAAACCATTCCGCCGCCTCAAAAACGCCCAATACCCGCTTGAGTGGAAGCGTGTGGGAAACCCGCGATGAACGCGGCACTACCTGGCAGGGGTGGACTCCCAAACCGGGACAGAAGACTACCAAAGAAGATAAACCGGAGCGGCGAGACCCCGCAAAAACCGTAACTAAACCAGAGCCTACGCCCTCGCCGCGCCCCCACGCCCCGGTAAAACCACCTGCCACCTCACCTCGCAGCTTTGAAGCCAGCAAGGTTTCTCCTAAAGCGCCCAGGAAAAATACCAGCCAGAAAACTGATAATGAGCGCTGGTCAGGATTATATTCCGTGTTTTCCAATCCGGTGGCAGAAACTACCGGATTTTGGGAGGGCGCCGCGGATGGCACCGCCTCTGGGGAAAGTTCGCGCACTGAAAAAACCAAAGTGGCAGCTATAAACCATTCCCAGGAGAATGCAGCTGCGGCCGTCGCGAAAGAGATCTCGGGCAAGCAGGCAGCTGATACCACCCAGGAAAAGGTAGCCGCTAGCGAGGCAGACACTAAAGAATCTGCGGAAAATCGGGAGCCCGCAGCCGAAGTCAAAGCAGCTAAATCGGTTCCGCGCACTCCGGAAGACACTTTAAATCAGGAAAAGCAGCGTTTGCTCGCCATGATTAAGAAGGCTGAAGCGCTCCTGGATTCCTCGCAAGATGCGATCGACTCCTTTGAGACCCCTCAGGATAAGGCATGATTAGGATAGCTTGGCGCAACTTGCGTGCCCACCTGCGACGTTTCCAAATGTCGCTACTGGCGGTGGTACTAGGAGTGGCTTTCTTATCGGGAATTTTTGCGCTGCGCGCTACCCTGGCCGATTCCTATAATTCTTTGGTTGCGTCCACCAATACCTATCAGTATTACCTGGTAGGAAAAACGCAGGGCGAAAAAGTGGAGGGACAGGCTCCCGTGCGAGAAAGCCTACCCCTAAAGACCGTGCACCAAGCAGAAAAGATATCAGGGGTCAAGTATGCCGACCCATACCTTGTGGACGTGTGCATGTTGGCTGACCAGGACAATAAGCGTCTGGGTAAAGGCGGACAAGTCTCCGTTTTGCAGGTAATTTATCCGGGGCACGCTCCCCAGCCTCGCTTGTTAAAAGGACAAGCTCCCCACGGTGAACAAGAAGTTGCTCTAGAAGAATCTGCAGCTAAACGCCTAGGCATAACTACCGGCCAAAAGCTGAAGGTTTACGTTTCTAGCGAAGGTAAAACCGCTACCGTCAGCGGGATTTATCGCTTCCCCTCCCCGGTTAGCTTCACCAACTATGTCTTTGTCGATGCTGATGGCTTCGTGCCCCTCACCCAAAAGCCTGCGCCGCTAGCCACCAACGCTGTCGGTATCACCGCTGAAAAGGGGATATCCTCCCAGAAGCTGCGCGCCTCCCTCAATAACGAGTTTTCGGATACTGCGCAAGTAATGAGCCAAGCCGAATACAACGATGAAATAAACGCGGCAGCTAATAGCTCCCTAGATTTTGTCAACGTATTCCTGCTGGTATTCGCGGCAATCGCCCTATTTGTAGGGGCGTTTATTATTAGCAACACTTTCCAAATGATGGTGCGCGCCCAGCAACCACAATTTGCGATGCTGCGAGCAATCGGAGCTGGCGGAGGACAAGTCTTTTCGATTGTGGCACTGCAAGGTTTGCTAGTGGGCACCCTAGGTTCCCTGATCGGGGTAGGAGCCGGATATCTACTCACCCGCGTGGTTTCCTGGGGTTTGGCGAAAGCCGGATTCGAGGCATTACAAATCGTCTGGTCATGGTCGATTACCCTCCTGGCTTTAACAGTGGGCATTCTGGTGACGGTAATCGGTTCCCTCTGGCCCGCCAGGTCAGCAGCGCTAACTCCTCCGGTTGAGGCGATGCGGCAAAACACGCAAACTCAAAAGCCAGTGTGGCCCCGCGCGATTATGGGAGCGGTGGTACTGGCGTTCGCGGTAGGACTGCTGGCGTGGGCCTGTTCTGATAGCGGGCAAAGTGGCCTGCGGCTAGGGATCGGCGCCGCACTATTCTTGCTGGCTATGCTGATTTTAGTTGCTCCGCTATCGGCAGTAATAGTTAAAGCCTTAGCGGGACTTATCTGGTGGTTGCGTCCTCATGCCCGCCTAGCGATGCGCACCTTGACTGCCAACCTGCGACAAACTGCCAATACGGCCGCCGCCCTGATGATCGGGGTGGCCCTGGTAGCAGTGGGAGCGACATTGGCTGCCTCTACTAAAGCCTCCACCAAATCGGTAATAGATCAGCAGATAAACGCCGATTTAGTGGTCAGTACGGATCCTACTGTTGTTTCACTTTCTCCTAGCCTTTTAAATAAAGCCGCCAAAGTGTCTGGGGTAGAACAGGTTGATCTTATGACCGGGATCGGTCTGTTTAGGATGACAGTTCCGGGGAAGAATCCGGAGCAAACCATGTTGCAAGTGACCTATCCGCAGTTCCAGCGCTACATAAAGGTGGACGCCATTACCGGTTCAACCGCAGACTATTTCTCTCAGCCACCCTCGTCTCCTAGGGCGCTGGTTTCTAGCGCTTGGGCTAAATCTCAAGGGCTCGCCCCGGGGGACAAGATTCAGCTAGGCGGGATTCACGGGGCCGAAACAGTTACCATCGCTGCCACTGTCGACACCGGATTCATATTCCTGGATGTGATGGTACCTCACTCCCTGGCCAGCAAACTAGGTCCAGAAGCAGCCGATATTACTACCAGCGCCGCCATCGAGATTAAAGATGGGGCTGACCGGGCTCAAGTACAACGCGAGGTACAAAAAGTAGTTACCAAAAACCCCTTTATGGTGGTACAAACCCATAAGGAAGCGGCAGATAGAGTGGCAGCTACGGTAGATCAGGTTTTGTCAGTCCTGTACGCCCTGCTCGCATTATCACTGGTAATCGCCGCTTTAGGGATTATGAATACGCTATCGCTTTCAGTACAGCAACGCTTTAGAGAACTGGGGCTAATCCGCACCGTGGGGCTTTCTTCCCGGGGGCTATCCCTGATGATTACCGTCGAGTCGGTGCTGATTACGCTGGCAGGTACCCTCCTGGGGATAGGTGGCGGGGTCTGCCTGGCAGTGTTCCTTTGCCGTTACCTAGCCGACCGGGGGATCAGCATTATCGAGATACCCTGGGGCTCGCTAGGGTTAATTTGTTTGCTGGCGGTACTGGTGGGAACGATTGCCGCGCTACTGCCGGCACGTCGCGCTCGGAGGATGCCGGTCTTAGAGGCGATCTCCACTAACGATTAGCGCCTAATAGCAAAGCAGAAACCCCGCCTAATTGCGCAGAGCCTTAAAGATTACCGGTTACTAGCACCGGCGCAGCTTATCAATTAAACCAATCGTCGTCGGTTGCGGACGGAATATGTTTACGCCAATCGTCGTAATCATCGCCGTTATCTTCTTCGGCTTGATCGCGTTGCTTAGCCTGCAGCTCGCGCTGCAACGCTTCATAGTCCGTCTCGGGACTGTAGTACTTTAACTTACGCGCTACTTTTGTCTGTTTAGCCTTTTGACGGCCGCGCCCCATGGCGTGACCCCCTCCACAATAATCACGGGTACGTTAAACGCACCCAAAAACTTCTAAAATGTTCTGTATAAAAAGATACCCCATTACGGGCGCCAAAACCATTTGAATCGTCAGGTGAGGTTAATGACACCAGACAGCAATGGCAATAGCCGTACTTTATAAATACCTAGCCTTTAGGGTTACTTTAGAATCCGCCGCACCAGCAGAGCGCCTAGCGCTAAGACTCCCCCCGCAGCTAAGGCCACCTTTCCCAAGGCTTCTGGCTTGCCGGTACTGGCCTCCTGCACGGTATCTTGAGCCTTATCCGCCAAGGCGCGCGCCTTCTTTTGAGCATCGGCTTTTGCCCGCTCCACATTCGCCTTTGGAGAAAAATAATCGGAAAGTTCCTCTACGGTGCCACTTAAATCTGCCCGGGCAGCTTCGAGATCTGCCTTAATCTGATTTTCGCTGCGTGCTGCCATTTTATTCCAAGCCTTTCTTTACCGCCGCAATACCTTCTTTTATACCTTCTTGGGGCTCTGGTTTTTCAGAAATTCCTTTTTGCAAAGAAGCCTTGCCTACCAGCGCCAAAATCAACAGCAGCACCAAAAGGATGCCGGCAACAATCAGTTTCGCCGCCCATTCTGGTACTACCAGCGCCAGTGCCGCTGCTACTGCCCCAAATAGGAACCCCAACATATAGAGGGCGAGCACCCCGGCTACAGCTAGCAGGGCAATTCCCACCCCGGAGCGTTTGGCCATGTTCGTGGCCTTCACCTTAGCCAGCTCAATCTCACCTTTTACCAAGGCCTGCACCTGGTCAGATAGCTTTGAAACTAGATTTCCCAGGTTAGGACGTCCAGATGCAGTTTCTACCGCCGCAGAACCAACCGGTTTGCCGGCAGCCTCTTTATCACCGCCATTTTCCGACGCAGCTGGCTTCGGAGATACATAGCGGGGAACGCCTTTGTTACCCCTATCGGGAGCACTATCCGCTGCCGCCTGAGGAGCAGCAGATCCCTGCGGAGATACTCCATTTTGGGGCGAGTGGTAACCGGGAGTTGCCGGAACTCCCGGAGTTGCCCGATGCTCCGGCGGAGTTCCGGGTGCCGAATGATATCCGGGAGTAGGCGGTATTGGCCGCTGTGAATCTGACATTTTCAAATCGCTCCTATCCATTGCTGAGAGCTGTTCCTTGTAGTAACCATATTCTAAGCTATAAGCAGTTTCTATAGTTGAGCAGAGTTTCCCCCTTAGCGAATCAGGCTCCCGCGGCCCGCCACTAACCGCCCGCTACCCCCTAACTACGCGGGCACGGCAAGGAAAATACCGGCAAATAGGTAGTTAAATCTGAGCCCACGCCCGTGGCATTAATTTTCTTACTATTCACGGCTTTTTCCCAGGTCAAGATGCCGGTGGCTAGGGAGAGCCAAGTGTCAGTTTTCATTTCCACCACCGCTGGCGGGGTTCCGCGCCGATGTACAGTTCCCGTGCCGATCTGTACTGCCCCAAAAGGTGGCACCCGCACCTCTACCGCCTGCCCCGGATGACGCTGAGCTAAAACTTGCAAGCTGTAACGTACCGCCGTGCCTTGATCTACCCGGCTAGCATTTCCCCGATTCCAAGCCGCCAAAGCCGCCTGCCCGTCCTCCGCAGAAATTTTTCGCCCCAAAACCGGCCTCCTAAGTTACTAACTGGGCGACACTGAGCGCGCCCTGGCTGCCTTTACTAACGCTTTTAAGCCGCCACCCCTTAGGCTATAACCGATGCACAAGCAATCACTAGAACAGCCTCAACGTTACCGAGCCCTCTATACTTTGCTGGCGGCGGCAGCACTGACCTTACTGGCAGTGTCGATGCTTAACGTTTCTATCCCTTCCATGACCAAGGCACTGGGTCTAACCAGCAACGATGTGCAATGGATTATGGCGGGCTACACCCTGATTTTTGGAATTGCGCTAATCCCGGCTGGCAGAATGGGGGATATCTGGGGTCATCGCCGTCTGTTCGTAATCGGGGTAGTAGTGTTCGGGGTTTCCTCATTAGGAGCGGGTCTAGCTACGACCCCGCTGATTTTAATTTTGATGCGCCTACTGGCCGGAATCGGTGCCGCCATCATCAGTCCTCAAGTATTAGGGCTGATCCAGATACTTTTTCACGGGGAAGAACGCACTCGCGCTTACGGATCCTTCGGAATGATTATCGGGATTGCCACCGCCATCGGTCCTACTATGGGCGGGGTGCTAATCGCGCTGCTGGGTACCGATCTTGGGTGGCGAGCCGCGTTCTTAATCAATATCCCCATCTGCCTCGTAATTATTTTCGTCACCTACCGCACTATTGCCCCTGACCCTGCCCGCACCGCTAGCGACACCCGCCTTGATTTGCCGGGGATATTGCTGCTGGCGGCAGCCTTTTTGGCGGTGATGTATCCCTTTATCGATGCCACTATGCCCAGTGGAGGACTGGGAAACTGGCGCTGGCTGTTACTGCCGGGCGGAGCCTTGGGATTCCTCGGGTTTTGGGCGCTGGAAAACTTCCGAGAAAGACGCCAAATCCCGGTAGTCATGCCCCGCTCACTACTCCTAGATCCCTCCTATATGGTGGGTACGATAGTACTGACTGCATTTTGCGCCGGCTGGACGGCGTTATTTATTATTTACACCTTGTATTTGCAACAAGGATTAGGAATAAGCCCCCTGGTAGCTGGACTTTTACAGATCCCCTTGGCACTCGGCTCCGCGATTGCTTCCGCCCAATCTTCGCGCCTGACCTTAAAGTGGGGGCGCTGGATTTTAGTAATCGCCTGCGCCCTCGTAGTCATTTCTTTGACTGTTACCGTGTTAATAACTCAGACTGCCTCTCCCGGGAGCATCCCCTACCTGCTAATAGTCTCCATGTTCTGTTCAGGTTTAGGATCGGGAATTTTCTTTTCTCCTGCCCAAGCACTCTCGCTGCTTACGATACCTCCAGGCAGAGCCGGTGCGGCCGGGGGGATTTCCCAAACTGCGCAACGGGTAGGAGGAGCAATCGGACTGGCCGGCGCTACCTTAGCTTTTTACCTGCGGCTGGGTACCGTCACTGCCCCTGCCGGCAGTGAACTTGCTCGAGCGGCCTACACCGGGGCATTTAGCTACGGAATGGCCGCGGTAGTAGCTTTCATCATCATCGCATTCCTATTTGCACTGGCTGACGCGCTGAAGCGCCGGGAAAATCCGTTAAAATTAGAAGTAAATCCGCCGGAGAAAGAGAATGAATAAATGATGGCTTTGGTAATTGGCATCTGCTACCTCCTGCTAGCAGCCTGCCTGGGGGTAGGACTGATTTTATTTCATCGCCAGCATTTGCCTCGCGGCTCCCGGTGGGGGATCGTCAATGCCGCTACCACTGCCAGTGATAACGCCTGGATCCAGGCTCACCGGGCGGCAGCTCCCCTAGTGGGGGCTACCGCCGTGCTTTGTGTGATTAACGGCTTTGCCATCGCTGCTCTCACCGCCGACCATGCCGTATCAGTGCAGCTTATTTGCGCCTTAGGCACCGCGATTTTTACCGGGATCGTTTACTGGTCGGCGCGCCGGGTCGCCACTGCCAGTGCTAAGAAATTTCGCTAGAAACCCTGCCTCTAAGAGCGAGCCAGAAACTCTACCTCTACCTCGCAAGGGGCTCCTAGAGGGAGGGCAGCCACCCCCACTGCGGAGCGAATATGGGGCTGGTCAAAGAGCTTCCCAAAAGTATCCGAGGCACCGTTGGCCACGCTCGCCTGCCCGGTAAAAGTGGGACTCGAGGCTACGAACACGGTCACTTTTAGTACCCGTTCTAACTGATCGACCCCACCGGCAACTTCTGCGCCCGCAGCCAGGGCGTTAAGGGCACAAACCTGGGCAGCCCGGTAAGCGTCCTGGGGACTAACTTCCGCTCCTACTAGACCGGTGGCCACCAGTTCCCCGTCCACAACCGGAATCTGCCCGGAGGTGCGCACCACCAATCCGCCTGCGCTCTCCAAAGCAATGGCGGGAGTATAGGCCGCCACCGGGGTCGCGACCGCTGGCAGTAACATACCTGCCTGCTCCAGGCGCTTAGACACCTCGGACATCTTATTCACCACGCGGACGTTTTAGATAGGCGACCGGGTTTTCCCAACCGTTGGGACCGGCAATTACGCTGACCAGTTCCCAGCCGTCCTCGCCCCAGTTATCCAGAATCGCTTTCGTATTGTGCGACAGTAACGGAATCGTCGCATATTCCCATTTAGTCATGGCTCAAGTCTAATGGCAGCGAGGCGTCTAACGCACCCGCGCTAAAACATTGGGGGTGGTTGGTTGACGTAGCTCGGCCGCCAGTTCGTCATGAGACTCATTTAGCCATTGCCACCAGTCAGTTACGTCCTCGTAGTGGCGCAACATCGCGCGACGTTCCCTTTCAGTGAGGCCACCCCACACCCCGTAGTTAGCTTCCGATTGCAAAGCATCGGCCAGACATTCTAGACGGACTGGACACGCGAAACAACGGGTGCGAACTTGTCTTTGCGCCGCTCCCTGTACAAATAGAGCATCCGGTTCCTGACCAGCACACAGAGCACGTGCAGCCCACGTCTCATCCTGGCTAAAACTCATTATTCACTCCTTGAGCTCTCGCGGCGACATTGCCTATATATGTGACCGTACCTACATTTTGCTAAAAACACAAAACGAAAACCAGAGAAAAATTTTACCTAAACCAATAGATGGTTATTGCCCACAATCTGTTCTCAACTGCCAACGAAGATGCCCAATGCCCCCGAAGCCAAGTAGGCTAGGAATATGCAAAAAGGCAACGCTCGTTATATGCCACGTCGCCAGCTTCGGCGCACCCTCGCAGCACTGGCGGCTTTAATCGCACTGGCGGCAGTGCTCCTCGCTGGCCTATCCCTGCCGGTCGTGGGAGCCACAGGGCTAGCTGCTCGCGCCGGAATGAGCGCCATGACCGAAATCCCTAGCGAATTCAAGCCCACGCAGCCTTCTCAGCAATCGGTGATTTACTCGCGTGACGGTAAAGAAATCGCCCGTTTTTATGCGGAGAACCGCATCGTGGTCAAGCTCAAAGACATGTCCCCCTGGGTACAAAAAGGGACCATGGCTATTGAGGATCACCGTTTTTACCAGCACCGCGGGGTTGATCTCGAGGGAATCGCCCGCGCTATCGCAAATAACCTAGCCGGTAGAGACACCCAAGGCGCTTCCACCCTTACTCAGCAATTGGTAAAAAACACTCTGATTGACAAGGGTCTGCGCGCCGGCGATATGAACCAGGTTCGCAAGGCTCGCGAGCAGAGCATTACCCGTAAACTGCGCGAAGCCAAAGACGCCCTCGCTATCGAAAAGCAACTTTCTAAAGACCAAATCTTAGAGGGGTACTTGAATATTGCCCCCTATGGAACTTCGGTTTACGGGGTGGAATCCGCCAGTCGGTTCTATTTTTCAAAGAGCGCGAAAGACCTGACCCTCAGTGAAGGTGCCCTGCTGTCTGGCATTACCCAATCCCCCGCGAAATTTGACCCCACTCTCCACCCCGAAAATAGCCAAAATCGTCGTGACCAGGTATTAAAGGCGATGCTGCGCGAACAAATGATCACTTACGATCAATATAAGGAAGCTAAAGCCATCCCGGTTCCCGATTTATTGAAGGTTTCTCCTGGTCAACAAGGATGTGCTGCCGCCGGAAAGGCCTCCTACTTTTGCGCCTATGCAGTCAATGAAATTTACAATAATCCAGTTTTCGGCAAGTCCCTCAACGACCGGCGTCGCCTGTTGCTGCGGGGAGGTCTGAAGATCTACACCACCATGGATTCCAATTTGCAAAACTTGGCTACCGACACCGCGTTTAATCGGATTCCAGAAGGGGATAGTTCCGGGCTCTCGATCGCTATTAGTTCCATCGAACCCGGCACTGGAAAGATCCGAGCGCTGGCGCAAAATACTCCTTACGGTAATCCCGATAAAGAGCACCCCCGTGCCACCCAGAACTCATTCGGAGTAGATAAGGCTCATGGCGGCGGCGCGGGCTTCCAGCCCGGATCTTCCTATAAACCGGTAACCTTGGCTACCTGGTTTGATAATGGTTACTCAGCCTATTCGGTAGTGGGCGGACGCAACCACTATTCTGCGCGGGATTGGAAAGTATCTGGTAACTGCCCGGTACATGCCGGATCTTGGGATTTAAAGAACGCCACCGGCGGTAATAACTATGCCACCTCGGTTTTAGAAGGTACTCAAAAATCTTTAAATACCACCTACGCCGGAATGGCTTCTAACCTTGACCTTTGTGATATCTACAAAATGAGCCAAAAGCTGGGGGCAGTAACTGGGGATCCTACGCAAAAACAGGATTTAGGACCGTCCTTCATTATTGGCGCCGATTCAATTCCGCCGCTAAATATGGCGAATGCTTTTGGCACTATCGCTTCGGGAGGTACCCTGTGCTCCCCGGTCGCACTGGAAAAGGTAGTGGATGCTGACGGTAAAACTTTCAAAGTATCCTCTGGTAACTGTAAACGCACCGTGGAAGAAAGCGTGGCGAATAAGACCGCTCAGGTGCTAGTATCCACCGCTAATAGTTACGGGGGCCGGGTTAATATCGGCCGGCAAGTAATGGCGAAAACCGGTACTACTAACGGCCCGAACGCCGCCTGGACCTTGGGGGCAACCCCGAATCTGGCAACTGCGGTTTGGGTTGGCTACTCCCAGGGAAGTCAACGTGACCTGGTGAGAATGAGAATTAACGGTGCTTACTATGGAATTGTTTGGGGTAATACCGTTCCCGCCATGGCGTTTAGGGAATATATGTCCGCCGCGGTACAGTACCTGCCCGCAGCAAGTTTCCCTGACGCCAATATTGGAGAGGGTAAAACTATTTCCCAAGGCAGGGCGCGACCTACGCCCACACAGCAACCTAGCGAAGGACCCGCCTCCCCCAGTCCGCAAACTACCCAGATTACTCAAACTTTTTATTACCAGGAAGATTAGCTATTGCGGCGAAATCGCACCCTTTTAACTTTGGCGGCAGGGGCAGTAGCTTACCCTTTTTTAGAGGCTCGGCTACCACGCCTGCGCCGCTATCAACTGGGGAAGAATCCGGGGCAAGTACCGGCAGCCACCTGCGAGGATTATCTCCCTAGCAGGGTTATAAACGTAGAGAGCACCGGAAAAAACCGCAGAGCAGACAGCAGTTCTCCTAGTATTTCCGCCGATAATTCTGCCTGGCAGCTGCGAATACTACACCTGTCTGACCTGCATCTATGGTCAGGAAGCAGCTGGCTTGCCCACTGGGTAGCTTCGCTTGCCGAATTCCCGGACATAGATTTGGTGGTACTAACCGGGGATAATTTTGCGGATGCTTCCGGCTTAGAGATGCTCTATCGCGCCCTCAACCCTTTACTTAAGCTTCCGGGGGCTTTTGTGTTCGGTTCCAACGATTATTATTCGGGCATCCCCAAGCTGCCGTTGCACTATTTTTTCCCTAATAAGAAACCTAAACTACGAAACGTTCCCGACCTGCCAACTGAGGAGTTCCGGGACTTTTTAACTACGGGAGGCTGGAGAGACCTTAATAATCAGGTGGCAACCTGTACTCTTACTTCTCCGGCGCGGCAAGGACGCAGCACCGAAAAGTTAACGGTAGCGTTTTCGGGAACCGACGACCCCCATATCGGGCGCGATGAGCCGGTACAGGTACCGGACACCTGGGGGAAAGCTGATTTGCGCCTCGCCCTCACCCATGCCCCCTATGCGCGCGTCCTCGACCAATATGCCGCTTGCCGAGCCGACCTGGTACTGGCGGGACATACCCACGGAGGTCAGGTGTGTCTGCCGAAATTTGGTGCCCTGGTAAACAACACGGACTTGCCACTGTCCTACTCAGGGGGCATGCACTGGTGGCAAGTAGGTACCGTAGCTAATCCGGCTCCTCGGGTGCACAAAGGGAAAACCTACCCCCTGCCAAACCTTAAGGCACTAGCTAGCGAAGCAGAAATCTCCGATGGGACGCCGGGCGGGAAAACCCGGGTACATATTTCGCGAGGACTGGGCACGTCCAAGTTCACCCCGGTGCGTCTGGCTTGCCCACCCGAGGCGGCAATCATCACCGTCACTGGCTGCAGCTAAAGAAAAAGCCAGATCACGGCAGAATATGCCAAAATCAATCCGGGTTTCGGCTTTATCTTCTAGTACCTGACCAAACCCTGAAGAAACGGTTTCTTCCCTAAAATGTGACCTGCAAGCCCTCTTTAGCAGGTAAAGCCGATTTACGGTAGAATAGGATCCGGAAAATTTGTATTTGGGAGCCTGTAAGTTATGACATTTGAAATCGGCCAGACCGTTGTTTATCCCCATCATGGCGCCGCGGTGATCGAAGATATTACTACTCGTAAACTCAAGGGAGAAGACACCACCTACCTGATGTTGCGGGTTACCAATGGTGATATGACTATCCAAGTGCCGGCAGCGAATGTGGATATGGTGGGAGTTCGCGATGTGGTCGACGAAGAGGGCCTCAAAGAGGTACTCGCGGTGCTGCAAGAACCCCATATCGAGGAACCCACCAACTGGTCACGCCGTTACAAGGCCAATGGCGAAAAAATCGCCACCGGAGACATTTTAAAAGTTTCCGAAGTGGTGCGGGATCTAACTTTCCGTGACAATGAACGGGGACTGTCTGCGGGGGAAAAACGGATGCTGGCTAAAGCAAGAGCCATCCTGGTTTCTGAACTTGCTCTGGCTAAGGACGAGGACGAGGAGGCGGCTTCGGATCGCCTCGATAAAATCATGGAAGAAGCCCAGGTAGAATACAACCGGGTTAACAATAAATAAGGATTAAAGGACGGGTTATGGGGCGCAGCGTTTACTGCGTCGTGACCGCCGCTGGTTCCGGGTCACGCCTGGGCAATCCCGGGCCAAAAGTGCTGGTAAAGTTGGCTGGTCACACTTTATTGCACCACGCTCTGCGCTCCCTGGAGCCGCTGGATGACTTGGTCGGGGTAGTGATCACTGCTCCCGGCGACTACCTAGATGTTTTCACCGAGATTGCTCACGCTGCGGCGCTGTCCTATCCTTGGAAAGTTGTGGCCGGGGGCGCAAACCGGCAAATCTCCGTCTACCAGGGACTGCAGGGACTATTAACCCTCGATACTGCCGAGGGAGTACTGCCCGCCAATGACCCGGAAGCCATCGTCTTAATTCATGATGCGGCTCGGGCGCTCACTCCCCGCGATCAGTTTCAACGCGTTTGCAGTGCGGTCTCTTCTGGTTGCCCGGCAGTAGTGCCTGCCACCGCTTTGGTTGACACCGTACGAGAAATCGCCGGTGAGTCTTTTTGCCGGGAAGGGGTAGAGATTACTCCCTCGGGCGCTACCCCTGACCGTTCGCGACTGCGCTGCGTGCAAACCCCGCAAGGGTTTGCCGGGGATGTTATTTTTGCGGCTCACGAACAGGCGCAGGTAGAAAGTATTTCCGAGGGCGGAGCCCTAGACGATGCGCTACTTGCAGCTAGGCTCGGATACCAACAATACTTTGTGGCAGGATCAATGCGAGCCTTGAAAATCACGTACCCCTTGGATCTCAAACTGGCCACTTGGCTGGCGGAAAATCCCGAGCAAACATAAGGGCAGGAAAAACATGGCTGACACCGGTGACCATCAGAAACATTTACCAGCAGAAAATCATGACCGCACCAAGGGCAAAATTTTAGCTTGGTCACTATGGGATTGGGGTTCTGCTGCCTTCAACGCGGTGGCCACCACCTTTGTTTTCACTGTCTACCTAACTACCAAAGATTTATTTGCCCCCGGAAACCGCGCTACTACTGATTTATCTATTGGTCTAGCTTTCGCGGGACTGGTGATTGCCCTGGTAGCGCCAGTTTCCGGGCAGCGCGCTGACCATAAGGGCCGCGGCACCCGGATGTTGGCACTGTTTTCTGTCCTAGTCACTATCTGCATGGCGCTAATGTTCGCGGTCTACCCCACCTCTCCCCTGGGAAAAACCGGGGCGCTGTGGCTAGGGGTGGCGTTGCTGTCGTTTGGAAATATTTTCTTTGAGTTCGCCTCCGTGAACTATAACGCCATGTTGGCGCGGGTTTCTACTAAAGAAAACATGGGGAAAGTCTCCGGTATCGGCTGGGGTATGGGGTATTTGGGCGGAATTATTTTGCTGGGAGTGCTCTATGTCGGTTTCATCTCCCCCGAGGTGGGCTGGTTCGGGGTAACTGGTGAAAACTTCCTAAATATCCGGATCGCCATGGTATTTGCCACCATCTGGTTCGCGGTGTTTTCGATTCCGGTGATTGTGGCGCTGCCGGGGCGCAGACGGCAAACTACACCCGGTGACTATGGCGGGGGTCGATTCCCAAGATAAAGAACCTATCGGGGGTTTGGCCGGAGTAAAAGCCGCCTATATTGAGCTGTGGGAAACCATTAAACGGCTAGCTCATACCGCGCCCGAGATTTTACGCTTCCTGATTGCCTCCGCGATTTTCCGAGATGGCCTTGCCGGGGTGTTTACTTATGGCGCTATCTTGGCCTCTACCGTGTTCGGTCTCAACGGAGGGCAAGTCATGATTTTCGCCATCGTCGCCAACGTAGTGGCAGGAATCGCCACTATCGCTTGCGGGGCTGCCGATGACTTTTTCGGCCCGAAGAAAGTAATGATTTTTTCTCTCGGCTGCATGACCACCCTGGGGTTAATCCTCTTTTTTGCCCATAACGGTGGTGCCAAGATTTTCTGGTCCTTCGGGCTGTTGCTGTGTATTTTCGTTGGCCCCGTCCAATCGGCCTCCCGCTCCTTCCTGGCTCGGATTATTCCCAAAGGGCGCGAGGGCGAACTATTCGGACTTTACGCCACCACCGGACGGGCAGTTTCTTTCATGTCCCCCACTCTCTTTGCCCTATTCGTGTGGATTGGAAAACTTTTCGTGCCCGCCGGCGCTAGCTCTCAACATTTCGGAGTTCTGGGAATCACTTTGCTGCTGGGAGTAGGATTCGCGCTGCTTGCTCCCCTAAAAGCCCCGGAGCGTCCTCAAAAATAAGACTGGTCTGCATCAAATTTATCTGCGGTAATAGGATTATATAGAAAGCAATTTGACGGAGGAAGATATCCGGAAAAGCAAAACTGTATCAACCTCAAAAAGTGTGGATTACCAGCTGAAAACCAGAAACCAGTCCCTGTCTGATAAATCAGCTATTAGCATCTGGGATAGCCGCGACGCTGTACAGTGCTAGATTAGCTACAGCTAACATGGGAAGTAAGTACAAATCTAGGTAGCGCCTCATCTTGATTAAAAACAGAACTAAAAGCAAGAATAGAAATACTAAGATCGCTATAGCCCTATCGATTATTTTTTCACCAGTCTTGGCACTGTTGCTCTTTCAAGGTAATCGCCGTAATCATAAAGTTGGGTAACCCGAGCTAACGGAAAATAGAGAGCATCCTGTGAAATCATCAGAAAATAAATCCGTATTTAGCAAGAACCGGCGGAGCACAGCTATCCCCGTTGCCAAATTTCCTGCCGGTAAACCTCTTGCTGCCCCGGTTCGTCCTGCTTACCAACTTCCCTTGCCGGCCGGCAAACCGCGGACTTCCCAGATTTCCCCTGCTCACCAGCCCCCACTGCCAGCCGGCAAACCGCGGACTTCCCAGATTTCCCCTGCTCACCAACCTCCACTGCCAGCCGGCAAACCCCGGGCTAACTATCTTGCCGGCAAACCCAAATCTCATTACATTCCGGGACTAGATGGCTTGCGCGCCCTCGCGGTAGTCTCAGTGATCACCTATCACCTGTTCCCCAGTGGATTCCCCGGCGGTTTCTTAGGGGTCGATGTTTTCTTCGTACTCTCCGGTTTCCTAATCACCACTTTGCTGCTGCGGGAACTATCTAAAACCGGGAAAGTTTCCCTGGGGCATTTCTGGCTGCGCCGCGCCCGGCGCCTCCTCCCCGCCCTATTGGTACTAATAATCACGGTGGTACCCACGGCCTTTTTAGTTAACCGGGAGCTACTAGTGGGGATCGGACGCCAGGTATTGGGAGCGTTGACCTTTTCCACCAACTGGCTAGAAATCGCTCACGGCAGTTCCTATTTTGCCTCCACTACCCCGATTCTGTTCAAAAACTTTTGGTCCTTAGCGATTGAAGAACAGTTCTATCTGTTTTGGCCACTAATCTTCCTGGCTTGCGTCACCTTGTTTAAACGACGGTGGATGCGAATGATAATCCCGCTAGCAATGGCGGGAACCAGCGCTTTCCTGATGGGGTACCTATTCGATCCCGATAACACTACCCGCGTCTACTATGGAACTGACACCCACCTGTTTGGTCTGGCTCTCGGGATTTGCGTAGCGTTTTTGTGGAGCACGTTGGACTCGGTACAAACTCCTAATTCCGCTGCTAAGGCCAGCGGCAAACCCGGGAAGATCCTGGCGCAACTGCTGGGATTTATCTGCCTGGCAGCCCTGATCGCCTCCATGTTCTTATTAACCGACGCCTCGCCCTATACCTTTAAAGCAGGTATTGCCGCTTGCAGCCTACTAGTAGCAATCCTGATCTGGTGCCTGCTCAAGCCGGGAAGCCTGCTGGCTAAAGCGGGAGAACTGCGCCCGCTGAAATATTTGGGTACCCGCTCATATGGCCTTTACCTGTAGCATTGGCCAATTCTAGTAATCGCCAGCGCCCTTTACCCGGCCGCGGTTAACTCCTCACAGTATTGGGTAAGATCGGCTCTGTGCGTGTTAGTTACCTTGCTGATCTGCGAACTTTCCTATCGCTTCCTAGAAACCCCGGTGCGCAAACGCGGTTTCCGCAAAGCGTTTTACCGTTCGCAAGCACCTATATGGCAGCGCCGCATCCAGGTAGTAGCGGTTCTGCTTGCTTTAGCGCTGACCGGGGTTACTGGTCTGGCGATTGCAAAAGCACCCGCAAAGTCACAGACCCAACTGGCCATTGAAGCAGCAGAAAAGCTAGATAAACAAGCAGCACAGAAGACCGGCGCTCCTAAACCCGTGGCTACCACCCCCAAACCTAAGCCGACCCCGGTGGATAAGCGCCTAATCCTATCGGAAAATCTAAATACTACCAATCCCACCGGGGAAGAAATAACCTTCATCGGAGATTCCATGTTTTCTGCTTCCCGCGGCGGCTTAGTCTCTGCTATACCCGGTATTAACCTCTTAGCCCGCCCCAACCGACAATGGGGAATTGCCCCTCAAATAGTTTCCGAGGGACTAGCAAGCGGACAAATCCGGCGAACTGTGGTTATCAGTTACGGAACTAATGCGGGAGTCTACGATCCTGCCCTCGTACATCAAGTGATCGCTCAACTAGGATCTGACCGGATGATTTTACTAGTAAACCTGTATTCACCTTCGACTTTCGTCCCGAAATCAAACCAGATTTTGGCCGAGATAGCGAGTCAGTACGCCAATGTGAAACTGGTGGATTGGAATAAAGCAGTCTCTCAGCATCCCGAATGGCTGCAAGTAGACCAAACTCACCCCAGTATGACTGGATCGGTCAAGCTAGGGGAATTGATCCGGCAAAACATAGACGAAATGTCAGCGGATTTAACTGCGCTTAAAGCTAAGCAAAAAGTTAAATAGCAAACCGTCTACTGCGCCTACCCAAAAACGCTAGCGCCCAGGAATGGTACGTGACACAATGGGGGACATGAAAAAAATAATTAATTCTCCCGACAATGTAGTCGCGGATTCTTTAAAAGGTTTAGAACTAGCTCACTCAGATACTCTGCGTATCGATCATGAAAACAAAGTAGTTTACGCTCGCCGCGGAGCCGTTAAAGGCAAAGTTGGCTTAGTTTCCGGAGGAGGCAGCGGACATGAGCCGCTACATTCCGGTTTCGTAGGCCCGGGAATGCTGGATGCCGCCTGCTGCGGAGAGGTCTTCACTTCCCCAGTGCCCGACCAGATGATGGCGGCCACCAGCGAAGTAGACGGGGGCGCAGGCGTCCTCCATATCGTCAAGAACTATACCGGCGATGTAATGAACTTCGAGATGGCCGCGGAAATGGCAAACGCCGAAACCGGGGTAGATGTGCGTTCAGTGGTAGTAAACGATGACGTGGCGGTGCAGGACTCGCTCTACACTGCAGGGCGTCGCGGAGTAGGCGCCACCGTGTTCGTAGAAAAACTGGCGGGAGCCGCCGCCGAAGCAAAAGCCAGCTTAGACGAGGTAGAACGCATTGCTAAGGAAGTAAATGACCGTTCCCGCTCCTACGGGATTGCGCTCACTTCCTGCACGGTGCCCTCTGCCGGGAAACCCACCTTCGACCTCGGAGAAGACGAAATCGAGGTAGGTATCGGTATCCACGGGGAACCCGGACGGGAACGCCGCCCCTTAGTTACCGCCGATGAACTAGCTGCGGAACTGGTAGAACCAATTTTGGCAGACCTAGATTTTAGTGGGGAACCAGTATTTGCGATGCTTAACGGCATGGGAGCCACTCCGATGATTGAGCTCTACCTAGCGTACGGCGAGGTAGCCGCGATCCTAGAAGCTAAAGGGATTAAAGTAGCCCGTTGCCTGGTCGGTAACTACATTACCTCCCTAGATATGGCGGGCTGTTCCCTGACCCTAACCCAGGGCAGCGAAGAACTTCTCAAACTCTGGGATGCTCCGGTAAACACTACCGGTTTGCGTTGGGGGTGTTAGTAGTGGCGGAAACTAAAGATTTTTTCGCTTGGCTCACCGCCTACAAAGAGTTAATAGTCGAAAACGCCGACTACCTGACTGACCTCGATAGACGCATCGGGGACGCCGATCATGGCGCCAATATGGCTCGCGGCATGACCGCAGTGGCAGAGCTCGATCCCACCAGTTTCGCTGATGCCGGCGCTCTGCTAAAGAAAGCCGGCATGACCTTGGTTTCTAAGGTGGGGGGCGCTTCTGGTCCGCTGTATGGCACCTTCTTCATGCGAATGGGGGCAGCGTTAACCCCCGATGCGGATACTGAGGCCATTGGGAAGGCGCTGCGAGCCGGAGCCGATGGGGTAAAGATGCGAGGCAAAGCCAACCTGGGTGATAAAACCATGCTTGACTGCCTCTATCCGGCTCTGGATGCTTTTGATGAGGCCGCCCCCGGAGGACTGCAGGTCGCGCTGCAGGCCGCCAGCGAACGCGCTGATAAGGCTGCCAGCGAAACCGAACCGATGATCGCAAAGAAAGGCCGCGCCTCTTATCTCGGGGAACGCTCGCAGGGGACGCAAGATCCAGGCGCGACTTCCTCTGCTTTACTGTTCAAAGCTGCCGCCGCGGCTTTTGCGTAACCCCCGGTTATAAGGAGTAGGCATGATCTCCCTGGTAGTGGTGTCTCATTCACTGCCCTTAGCTACTGCCGCAAAAGAACTCGCGATGCAAATGACCGTCGCCGCCAGCGCCCCCAAAGTGTTGGTGGCAGCGGGGATTAGCGATGGCGAGCAGGTAGAACTAGGTACCGATGCTCAGCAAATCAGCGAAGCTATTACAGCTGCTGATAACCCCGATGGGGTACTGATTTTGGTAGATTTGGGTTCCGCGCTGCTCAGTTCGCAAATGGCCTTAGAGTTCGTTGACCCCGACCTGGCTGATCGTTGCCTAATTTCTGCCGGCCCCCTGGTGGAAGGACTGGTTGCTGCGGTAGTTAGCGCCGCCGGGGGCGCGAGTTTGCAAGAGGTAGCCACCCAGGCACAAGCAGCCTTGGCGGGTAAGATCGACCAGCTTAGCGACTCGCAGGAGCCTCATCCCGAGGACGAGGGAGAGTTTAGCGAGAATACTGCCGAGGCGGCCTCGGGAGAGGAATCCTTTTCTTCCCCCGAGGCCGCGACCCTGGCTTTAGAAATTATTGATCCGCACGGAATGCATGCCCGTCCCGCCGCTGCCCTCGCCGGTGCTATGGGAGCGAGAAAAATACCGGTTTTTGCTCGCAAAGCCGGCACTTTCCGGGTAGTAAACGCCGCTTCCCTCACTCAGGTAAGTTCTTTGGGAATCGCCAAAGGTGACACTCTGGAGCTAGGTACTACAGATCCGGCAGCTCCAGAAATTTTTGCTGCTATCCGGGACGCCTTGACCCAAACTGATCCCCCTACGATTGCAGGCGGCTCCGCGGAAACAGAGGGCAGTTCGGTTAATGCGATTGCCGAGCAGCTAGCTAAAGAAGTGTCTACTCCCACCGACCCGGCGCGCAACGGCGACCAGATTGTTATCGGATACGCGCTGGTGCTGGAGGGGCACGAGGACGCCGAATTTTATCGGGTCAGTCCTAATGAGGGACAGGCGTTAGAAGAAGCCCGCAAAGCCGTTAGAGCCTACCTAGCATCTTTAGGTTCGGATTCGATTATCCAAATGCAAATCGCGCTGGTGGACGATCCCGAGTTACGCGCAGAAATCGCCGATGAAATTGCGGGGGGAACCAATGCTTTTAATGCAGTAGACAATGCCTATAGTGCCGCTGCTGCCAAGATGGAAAAGTTGGATGATCCTTATTTGGCGGAGCGGGCTACCGATTTACATGCGGTATCGCGCCTGCTAAAAAAGGCGTTGATCGGTACCGAGCTCGATAACCTAGATGAGCTGATTAAGAAGCATTCCACTCCCGCAGTGCTGGTAGTTGAAGAACTTGATGCCCCGCTAGCCGCCAGTTTGCCTCCAGAAATCGAAGGGGTAGTTACCCGCAGTGGCGGGACTACCGGTCATGGCGCGATTGTGGCAGCCTCAAGGGGAATCCCGGTTTATGCCGGCCTCAAATGGGGGGTGCATGATGGGGACACCATTGTTTTCGATCCGCGCACTAAACATTTAGAAGTTAATCCCAAGGCTAGAGTATTTGCCCACTGGATTGAACTAGCCCGCGAGCGGGTCGCTACCGCCACCAAAGCCTTAGAGCAGTTAGAGAACCCGGCGATTACCACCAGTGGTAAGCAAATCCCCATCCAGGTCAATGTTTCTTCCCCCACCGGCGCAGTTAAAGGCGCCGAAGGGTGTGGCCTGGTGCGGACCGAAACCCTATTTGCGGGTTACCAGGCGGCTCCTTCTCGGGAGCAGCAGGCAGAAGTGTATGCCGAGCTGGCGCGCAACCTGGGGCCAACTACGATTCGCTTGTGGGATATTGGAGCAGACAAACCTTTGCCTTTTGCCAAACAGCCACCGGAACGTAATCCTTTCCTAGGGGTGCGGGGAGTCCGCTTACTGCGTAAGTTCCCACATCTGTTACGCGACCAATTAGGGGCAGTCCTCGATGCTAACCAAACTTTAGAATCCGAAGGACTAGGAAAACTTTTGCGGGTGATGATTCCTATGGTTAATCACGTGCATCAAGTTGATTGGGTGCGTTCCCTCCTAGAAGAAATCACCGCCGATACTTACGGGATTGATGAAGCTGCTCGGCCAGCCCAAATGCCGTTACCGCTAGGGATAATGGTGGAAACTCCCTCCGCTGCATTACGCATGAAAGAGTTTTGTGGAGCCGTGGATTTTGTATCTATAGGCACCAACGATCTGTGTCAATATGTTGCCGCCGCAGATCGGGGAAATTCGCAGGTAGCTGACCTGGCTGATGAGGTGCGGGAAACAGTGGTGGAAATGGTGCGTCAAATTGCTGAGGTCTGCCATGAAGCCGACGCTCCCATTGAAGTTTGCGTATGTGGAGATATGGCGTCCGATCCGGCTTGGGCAGGCAAGTTGGTTGCGGCCGGCGTGGATTCGCTTTCAGTGCGCGCCGGGATGATCGCCATGGTTAAACAAACCATCCGTCAGCTGTAACCTAATATTTCCATCGCCCGACCCTGCTGCCACCTATAGCGTGGCGAAAATAACCGTTCTACCTGGTCGAAAAGTTTGGAAAGCGGGGGGAGGCTAGATAGACTGACACGGTGCCTAAGGCACTTTGCCGCTATAGCTCAGTTGGTAGAGCAACGCTCTCGTAAAGCGTAGGTCATCGGTTCAAGTCCGATTAGCGGCTCTGCTAGCTTCCTTAGCTACATTTATTTTCCCGCCCGCTTACCGGGATTTTTCAGCATCTGCCCTGGTTAACCGGGGTACCGGTTTGCTTTTCGCCCTAGGAAAATTCGCTTAAGAGGGAGATAGGAACCGGTTAGCATAGGCGCAGGAGGTAACAGTTGGCTAGTAGTATCGATAATCCCCAGAACCTTGAACTAAACATCGGAGGCATGAGCTGCGCGGCCTGTGCGGCCCATATCGAAAAAGCCCTCAATAAGATGCCGGGAGTCAGCGCGTCCGTTAACTATGCGACTGAGAAAGCCACTATTTCCCAAAGTGGTGATTTTGGCGCGAAAGATTTTATAAAAACCGTGGAAAAAGCCGGTTATAGCGCGTTTACGGGGGAAGATTTAGGGAGCGAGGACGGGAAGGAAAACCCGAAGAACAACACGGAGGAACTGGCGAGGCTGCGCCGCCGCCTGATTATTTGCGCCCTCCTGGCGGCTCCGGTCATCACTTTGGCGATGATTCCGCCCCTGCAGTTCCCCTATTGGCAGTGGTTTTCCCTGGCGCTGACGATTCCGGTGGTGCTGTGGGGAGCTTACCCGTTCCACCACGCGGCCTTCGTAAATGCCCGCCGCGCCACCACCACTATGGACACCCTGATTTCGCTAGGTACTCTCGCTGCCTTTATTTGGTCGCTATATGCCCTTTTCTTAGGGGATGCTGGCCAGGTAGGCATGACCCATGATTTCCAGCTACTTGCCCAACCGGGGGATGCCGCCAGCCACATCTATCTGGAAGTTTGTTCCGGGGTAACGGTGTTTATTCTAGGCGGACGCTACTTTGAGAAACGCGCCAAAGTGCGTGCCGGGGATGCACTGCGTTCCCTCGCCGAAATGGGGGTGAAAGAGGTAACCGCGCTGCGAGCCGGCCAGGAAGTAAAGATCCCGATCAAAGAACTTGGCGAGGGTGAAGAATTTATTTCTCTGCCGGGTGAAAAAATCGCTACCGATGGAGTGGTAGTCTCCGGGGTCAGCGCCGTCGATAATTCCTTGCTAACCGGGGAGTCAGTCCCGGTAGAGGTAGGAGTAGGTGACCAGGTTACCGGCGCCACGATCAACACCTATGGCCGCCTGGTAGTTCGCGCCACGCGGGTGGGTTCCCAGACGCAACTGGCTCAGATTACCCGCCTAGTAGAACAGGCGCAGGCAGGTAAAGCCCCGATTCAACGCCTGGCAGATCGGATTTCCGCAGTTTTCGTGCCGGTAGTAATCGCGATTTCGCTGCTTACTTTAGTTATCTGGTTGATAGTTGGAACCCCGGTTACCGCTTTTACCTGCGCAGTTGCGGTGTTGATTATTGCATGCCCCTGCGCCCTAGGACTGGCTACGCCTACCGCGCTGCTGGTGGGAACCGGCCGCGGGGCTTCGCTAGGGATTTTAATTAAGGGCGCGGAGATACTGGAATCTACCCGGCAAATCGACACCGTCATCCTCGATAAAACCGGCACCGTTACCAGTGGAAACATGGAACTGGTCAGCATCTTTCCCCCCAATGATCTAGGGGTGTTGCAGGCGGCTGCCACCTTAGAGGGCGGCAGCGAACATCCCATCGCCGGGGCGATTACCCGGGCAGCAACCGCTAAAGGCATCACCCTCTCCAGCGATAAGATTCCAGCAGATTTCCAAAGCTACCCCGGAGGCGGAGTGCGCGGCACAATTGCCGGACAGGTGGTACTGGCCGGGAACCGCAAGTTTATTAGCGAGCAAGGTGCCGTAATTTCCTCCGCTTTCGAGGAGGTAATCACGGAACACACTAGCCGCGGCGAAACTATGGTGCTGGTAGCCCTTGATGGCCAGGTGAAAGGACTCCTAGGAATTGCCGATCAGGTAAAAGAAACCAGTGCCCCGGCCATCGCCCGCTTCAAAGAGTTAGGGTTAACTCCGGTATTGCTGACTGGGGACACCGAAAACGTAGCCCGCCAAGTAGGTCAACAAGTTGGGATTGAAGAGGTAATCGCGGAGGTACAGCCCCAAGACAAAGTGGTGGCAGTTTTCCGTAAACAAGGACGGGGCGCCACCGTAGCCATGATTGGTGATGGGGTGAACGATGCGGCCGCGCTCGCGCAAGCAGACTTAGGAATCGCGATGGGAAGCGGCACCGATGTGGCGATGCAAGCCGCCGATATTACTTTGATGCGCCCAGATCTGCTGGCCGCGGTGGATGCGATTCGGCTTTCGCGCCGCACCCTAAAAATTATTAAAGGGAATCTGTTTTGGGCATTCGCCTACAATGTTGCCGCCATACCGCTGGCAGCCCTGGGACTACTTAACCCCATGCTGGCGGGAGCCGCTATGGCTTGCTCTTCGGCATTCGTGGTGGGAAACAGCCTGCGGCTACGCTCATTTCAGCCCGTAAAGGCCAATTAGTTTCCGCTTGCTCCCTGCCGAGGCGGACGTCCCCTACTTGGCACCCTCCTACTGGGCGGGGCATTCCCCGTCTTGCCACATCCACTGGGGGCCATCGCTGTGGTAGCGAGGACGATGCAGAATCCCCGTTTCGTACTCGATCATCAAATCTGGACCGTTCGCCCAAGCCTGGCCGTCAACTACTAGGCTCCAGCCATGAGGATAGGGACTTTGCCAGATCAAAGTAACATTCGGGTTGGCAGCTCCGTTACGCAGAGCCGAGTCCCGGGCATTCCGGATTACCAGTCGCCCGTCCTCTAATATCGGATCCACGGTATGGACTTTTACGTGCGCGCCGTAGGGCAAAGTAATCAAAGAAGCCGAGTTAAAACAGGCCATAGCCTCCGGTAGTCTGTACAGGGGCACCGGGATAGTCATCTATTTTCCTCTCTAAACTACTGGCGATGGCGTCAACTTAACCCTAGTTAACGAGTCGCCCGATCCGCGAGCGTTATTGTCTACTGTGCTAACAATAGCGGCTCAAAATCCTGTCTATACTTGCAGTTTACCGGAAAACCCCGCTCGACAATAGGAAACGTCAAAACCCCAAGCACAAATTTTTCCCGCTTTAGCCGTCGTTAATCCGCCAATAGTCCTGGTAACGGTCGAAATGGTCAAAGGCGTCATGGATAATGGCGCTGCGCGAATACCCCATAACGTCATAATCTTGATCATTATCGGGCAAATGAACTTCCAGGCGAGTAGATCGCGGACTACTGGGGGCAGAACCCGCGTAGATAGTATTAGCGGTATCTACCGCCAAAATCCGGTAAACAAACTGGTCAGGACCTTTGAAGGCAGTTAGTTTTAGGCGGTCATAGATGCGGGCTTGGAGATCTACTTGCTCGAGGGGATCATTATCTCCCCGGACGACCTCGGCGGGAATCCCCTGTTTATTTAGTTCTGCGGCAAAGGCACGCAACGCCGGTTCCGCCACTTTATCCAGATAGGCTTGAGCTTCCACGGGGGTTACTTGCCCGAAAGTTTTCGAGAGACGTTCTCGCCAATTAGTTTCTAGCCGCCCGGCAATAGACCCGGTTCCCGCCAAAATATTGCGGGCTGAGTGCGCCCGCAACTGCCGGGCACGCCGATCTTGTTTTAAGGCTCTGGCCAGGCCTATCATCACTAGGATCATTACCAGCGAGAACGGCAATCCCATGATGATAGTGGCGTTTTGCAGCGCCGGGATCCCCCCTACAATCAGCATGCCAATAGTTAACAGCCCGGTTACCCCCGCCCAAAAAATTCGGAGCCAACCGGGGGCATCGGAACGTACCGTTGGCAAAAATGAGGACAGGTTCGCCATAATGAGGGCACCCGAGTCCGCCGAGGTTACGTAAAACAGCAGGCCTACAAAGGTGGCTAGGCCCATAATGAATACCGCCGCCGGACACTGTTGCAAAAGTAGATAAAAGCCCATTTCTGGGGTTTTTAAGGTGGCCTCAGCGAAGGAATTATCTCCGCTGCGAATCAGGTCGATGGCGGCGTTACCAAAGATGGCTACCCACATGAGAACGTAGGAGAAAGGAATCAGCATGGTTCCTACTACGAATTCTCGCAGGGTGCGTCCTCTAGAAATCCGAGCCAGGAACATTCCCACGAAGGACGCCCAGGCCACCCACCACGCCCAGAAAAACAGCGTCCAAGCCGACATCCAGGCACTGACGTCATTGTAAGCAAAGGTTTCGAGGGCGCGGCGCGGGAAAGACCATACGAAGTCCCCGATATTCATCACAATAGCGTTAAGCAGGAAATCTGTTCTCCCGGTGATGAAAACCCAGGCTGCCAAGAACAGGGCTAATACCACGTTGAGTTGGCTGAGGAAACGGATTCCTTTATGAATGCCAGTGGTGGCCGAGGCGGTAGCCATGGCTACCGCAAGGATCACCAGTCCCACCTGGGCGGGAATCCCCTGGTCAATCCCGAACAGGATTTCAAGCCCCACATTAAGCTGTACTACCCCGATTCCCAGGGTGGTGGCCACCCCAAAGATAGTTCCCAGGATGGCGGCTCCGTCAACGGTATGCCCCAGCGGACCGTTGAGTTTATCTCCAAAAATCGGGTAGAGAGCGGAGCGTACCGATAAGGGTTTTTTACGGCGATAAGCAAAATACCCCAAAGCCATCCCCATCAGGGCATACATCCCCCAACCGGTAATCCCGTAGTGAAAAAGCGTCCAAACCGTAGCTTCCCGGGCAGCCTGGACAGTTTCCCCTTTGCCCACGGGAGGATGCAGATATTGGCTGACGGGGCCGGCTACAGAGAAAAATAGGATATCGGTACCAATCCCGGCAGCAAACAGCATGGATGCCCAGGAGAAGGTCGAAAATTCGGGACGGGAGTTAGGCGGCCCCAGGCGGGTTTCCCCATAGCGGGAGAATCCCAAGAAAAATACGAAAACTAGAATGATGGCAGCCAGTGCGATATAAAACCAGCCAAACCATTTCGAGATTGCCCCGACCGCAACTCCCAGCACCTCGGCGGCGCTAGTGGGCGAAATCAGTGCCCACAGGGCTATGGCTAAGATCCCCACTGAGGAACCTAGGAAGACCGGAAAGTTAACTTTCGCATCTTGCCGGATATTTTCCGGTGTGGGCGCGACCTGTTCTATTGGAGTTTCGTCTGCAGATTGACTCATAGGAAACCATCCATCCCGTATTGTGTCTGCTCGCCATCTTCAAAATGACGCCTAGTTATATCTCTAGGTTAAAATACCAGGTTGCTAAACCTGGTGATTTACCAATATCAAGATAAAAAACTAACAACCTACGAAAGTGGCGGGCAACCGCTCCGTAGTAGAGTTGCTTGTATGTCTTCTCCACCTAGCAAGCGACGCCCAACCCTACATGATGTTGCCCGTCTAGCCGGATGCTCCTACCAGACCGTCTCGCGCGTGGTTAATGATCAGGGAGCCGTGCATCCGAATACTCGCGAGCGAGTACTCTCCGCTATAGCTGAGGTAGGCTATCGTCGTAATGTCGCAGCTGCCGCTCTAAAGACTGACCGACCTGGCAGTATTGGGGTGGTTACTGACTCATCCTGGCGCTACGGCTCGATGGGAGCTTTGCGAGGAATCGAAATCGCTGCCAGAGAAGTCGAAAAAAATGTAATCCTGTCCGTCAATGATCGCGATTCTTTTGGTTCACTCCAGTCAACTTTCGATACTTTCCGCGATGCCTACGTTGACGGTCTGATCGTCATCGCCCCGCTAATCCGGGAAGCCGAACTTGCTTTGAACTCCATCGAAAACTCTGGATGGGCCAGCGGACTACCCATTGTGGTGCTCGCCGCTGACCTTGCCCCTCTTCCACACGCCGTAGTCGTATCCGAGGATCAATACGAGGGATCCGTGCGAGCCGTGAAACATCTGATACGGCTCGGTCACCAAGATATTGCCCATGTAGCTGGCAACCAGGAGTGGCTCGAAGGACAAGTTCGACTCAATGGCTGGCGAGATGCCCTGCTGGCTCAGGATCTACCCGTTCCAGAAGCATTAATCGGTGACTGGTCAGGGGAAAGTGGCTACCAGGCTGGATGCCGCATAGCGGACTTGAATCCCCGCCCCACGGCCGTATTCGTAGCTTCCGACCTGATGGCGCTCGGTTTGATCCGGGCACTTAACGAGCACGGCCTCCGCGTACCGCAAGACATCAGCATCATTGGTTTCGACGACCATGAGTTTGCGTCCCAATTCGATCCCCCACTAACCACCGTGCGGCAGGACTTCGTGGCACTGGGAACCCTGTGTGTGCGTAGCCTGCAAGATCCTAAATCTGACGCACGCCACACCATCCCCCCTGATCTCATCATCAGGAAGAGCACTGCACCGCCCTCCGGCTCGAAGATTTCGCGATAGTAACCCACACAGCAACAGCTAGGTGCCTGTGAACTAAAGAGCGCAGAAGTTCCCAAATCCGGGGTGAAAATCCTGATAAAACAGTATTTAAGTGTGTAACACGATGTGGCCGGGATCCCGTCCCTGGGATCCCGGCCACATCTTTTATATATTACGGTTAGCCGATGCGCTCTACCTTGAAGTCATCTCCAAGTTTAGAAACGACCGCTGCCTTGTCCTTGGTAGCCAAGAACTGTTCGGCGGCCTCGCGGGTACAGCTCACCACGAGTTTAACGTCGCCTTCGCGACCATTAGCAAAGGAGACTAAACGATCCGTGACCGCAGCCCGGTCACCCTTGATATCCACCAAGCTTGGGTCGGCAGTACCAATCGAAATAACCTTGCGATCCTTATCGAAACGCAGGATAAGGCTGGTCCACAAGGAGTTGTTGTCGTGTACGGCTAGCACTACAGTGCTGTCCGGGCTCACGAACGCTTCCGCAGCCGAGACCACATCGTCGTGAGACGCACCCAGTTTCCACTGCAGACCCAGGGTCTCGTCAGCGGGTTCCGGCGCCGTCACAATCGAGGACTTGTAGCGGCCACGCAGTAGGCTCCAAGAGCGGCAGACGTATACGTCGAGATCCTCGTCCGCGTTCCAGGTATTCTGGTACTCGGCAAAGTACTCGTCCATCTCATCGCGCTCTGCCACCAGGACGAAATCAACCTTATCGCGGTTGGCGGCGTACAGCGCGTCCGCAGCAGCCTGCAGATCATCAACCTGGGTCGGAGCCTGAGCCACCTCTTCACCTTCGGTGTGGCGGCACTTGACTACCTTTCCCTTTTCCAGCAAACACACGATCCTACGGGCGCCCTTGGCGGAACGTAGCAGCAGGCGCTGCGCATTCCGCCACTGGTCCACGTCCAGATCGGCCATTAAAACATCACCGTGAAGCATTGCAGTTCCTTTCAGTTTTTTAGTGAGCAGTCGTAGACATTGATTGAGTAGGCGGGCATAGAAGCCATCAACTGGCTGCCCTCAACGGTGCCCGGCTGACCGGACCACAGTTCGGTGGCCTTTTCGATCTCGAAGGGCAGTTCGATACGGGTCTCGATAGCCTCGGCAGTCGGGTTGGCAACGAAGACCACGCGACGCTTATCGTCGGATTGGTCTACATGTACCACCACGTCTAGCCGAGAGTCGCTCTTGCTTACAGCGGCAACATCGGCAGCAGCGCAAGCCTTATCGAGCACGCTGGCGGCGTCATCTCCGTTCTTGACAACGAACCACTTACCCTTGCCGGATTCAACAGCATCCTTGAGGATAGTGCAGGGGTTCATCAGGGAGTCCAGCTCGGGCAGCTTCGGACCAACGACCGCGCAGCCACCGCCGGCTACGAAGTCCACTAGAGCCTGCTGAATCTTAGCATCCAGGTAATCGAGGGTCGGCAGCACGACGATGCTGCGTTCGCCCCAACGAGCGGGATCGAGATCCGTATCGGAGATCACGAAGTCGTGACCACCGGCAGACAGTGCCTCGAAGCAAGCGCCGAAGGCTTTACTCTTCTCCAACTGTACTGGCGCATCGAAGCCCAGATTGTCCTCGCTGATGGTCAGCGGGTTAGCGTATTCGCTGAAGCCCGACGGAGTCTCCAAGAAATCACCGGGGAAGGAGACCAGCACCGAGGCCGCCTCGAGCCGGTCATATTCGCGGTTCGCCAAGAGCAGTACCTTTGCGTCACGACGCAAGGAGGTAAAGCTGTTCTCGGACTGCATCCGGTTGGCATTGCTGAACATCTTCTCGTGGTCTTCGCGAACCCGACCATCGCGACGGATGGGAGAGTCTAGCCAGCGGTCGCGCTCCACCAGCATGTAGCGGCTGAAGCCCTTGATGCCCTGCATCAGCGCGGCCTTGGTAACAAATTCCTCGTCATAAATCTCGCCCGGGTTGAGGTACCAGGGCCATACACCGGCGATGAACTCCGGGATGTAGGGGAAGCGGCTGGTTCCCACCACATACGAGCCAACGGTCTTGACGTGGCTGTAGAGTTCCTTGCGGGAGTAAATGTCGAAGCCGACAAAATCAAGCTTCTCTTCCAGCTTGGCGATGTTGAATGGAGTGGTGAAGCCAGAAGCGGCGCCACCCGGACCGAGCGGGTGCGGGTAGTTGTGGAATAGCGCGATCTGATCCAGGCCACGCTCACGCATCATGTCTGCGAGGCGATCCATCGAAATAATCAGGTACTGTTCGCGGTACTCAATCCAGTCAGCCAATACCGGGATATCATGCTTGTCCTTACCTTCGAAGCGGCGTGGCGCGTCGATCTCGTCCTCGCTGGCATAGGACGTACCGTAGGCCTTGTTGATGCTGGCCAAGTCACCGTACTTGTCAAGCAAGAAGGTGCGGTACTGTGCCAAGGACTCTTCGGAGTAGTCTGCCGCGTAGGCGTTGATGCAGAAGAAGTACGCCATCTCGTTATCGACCTGAGACGCAACAATGCCGCCCTTGGGGTAGCAGTGACGAGCCAGGATCTCACAGATTGCGTCGTACCAGAGTGCGGTCTCTTCGTAGAATTCATCGGCCGCGTAGTTGACAGCGGGGATGGGCTTAGGCACCTGGGTCAGGACGGTCCGTCCACCCTTAGCGTTGCGCATCTGCAGCCGCTCGTTTTCAAGTATGCGTTTGGGGTATCCGAACCAGGTCAACTCCGAGTTGATCTGCGGTCCGGGACGCACGATTACCCGGAAATCTTTTTCTTCACATAGGGTCAAGAAAGCATCGATGTCCTTGTTACCCGAGAAGTCGAAGACTCCCTTTTCTACTTCGTGAATTTCCCACGGAATGTAGATCGAGATCATGTTGAATCCCATGTCCTTGACGGATTCTAGGATTTGATCCCACTTGTCCCGGTCAAGCCTCCAGTAGTGTACGGCACCGCCGTAGAGCGAGACGGTCTCGCCATCAACCTTGAAGGCGCTCTTGCCAACCGACACTAGTCGGTTGTCTGTTTGCTTCTCCATAGTTCTTCCTTTCTTCTGTTACTGCGGAGAGTTCTTTGTTCCTGCTTGTTAGGCGGCTAGTCCTTGCGAGCCAGGGCGACTGCCAGGATGATGATTATGCCCCGGATGATTTGCTGCTGAGAGGTATCGAGTCCGGCCAAAATGAGACCATAGTTAATCGTTGCCATAAGCAAAGCACCGAAGAAGGTGCCGACAACGGAGCCACGACCACCAGCAAGTGCGGTACCGCCGAGGATTACTGCGGCGATAGCGTTCATCTCGTCACCGGCACCCCACTGGAAACGACCAGACATGAGGCGACCAGCGTAGAGCATACCGGCCACGGCTGCTCCCATGGAGCAGATCAGCATTACCCGGAAACGTACCCAAGAGGTACTGATACCGGAGTACTCGGCGGCTACCGGATTTGCGCCAGTCGCCAGGATTTGGCGTCCGAAGCGCATTTTCTTGAGCACTATGGCGCCACCCACGACAAAGAGCAGCATCCAGATGATCAAGCCGGGGATAGGACCTATGTTTCCGCCACCGAAGTTAGCGATGTAGTTCATGTCCAGAATAGGTACCGGTGCGGAGTCGGTAATCCATTGGGCGATACCGAAGGTTATGCCCATCATAGCGAGTGTCACCAAGAAGGACGGGATTCGGACAAAGGCCACGAGGGCGCCGTTGATACTGCCGACGACCGCCCCGAGAGCCAGTCCTGCCAGGATACCGGGCACTAACCCATATTGAGACAGTGCCATGGCTGTCACCACGGAGGCCAGACCCGCGACCGAGCCGACGGATAAGTCAATTTCTGCGGCCGCGATCACCAATGTCATCCCGACGGCAATCACCGAGACGATGGCCGCTTGACGGAGGATGTTCCAGAAGCTGGCTGTGGACAGGAAGCCCTGATCGCGCAGCAGCACCGAGAAGATGATCAAAACGGCTACGAAACCGACATAGATGATATCCCGACGCCAGTCGAAGCTGAAGCGCTTTCTGGCCACCTTGGCGGGGACTGTTGAATCACTCATGGTTCACTCCTTGAACTGCTAGTTCTAGTGCCTGCTCGTCGGTAGTTTCGGACGCGGTGAGTTCGCGCTCAACAGTGGACTCGCGCATCAGGAGCAGGCGATCGCTCATGGCGAGTAGTTCGGGATATTCGGAGGAAATAACGATCACCGCGTGGCCTTCGGCCGCAAAGTTACGAATAGTCTCGATGATCTCTGATTTGGTTCCGATGTCGACTCCGGCAGTGGGTTCGTCCATCACCAAAACCCGCGGGTTACGGCTGATCCACTTGGCGAGTACGATCTTCTGCTGGTTGCCGCCGGATAGTAACGAAGCAGGCGCCTCGGGACGTGCCACCTTGATGCGAAACTCTTCGATCAATTTGTCAGCCAGGCCACCGAGGACGCGATCATTCACCCATCCAACCCGAGAGTTTTCCGCCAGGTGCGGCAACTGGAGGTTGCTATTAACCGAGTGCCTTAATACGAGACCTTGACGCCGGCGATCTTCGGGTACCAGTACCAAGCCATGTGCCAGCGCATCCCCAGGTTTTCCAATCTTCACCTTGTTACCATCGATGCTCACGGTTCCCGCCGTGATTTCGTCGATGCCAAACAAGGAACGAGCCAGTTCAGTACGACCGGAGCCCATCAGACCAGCCAGGCCAAGGACCTCGCCCTCGTGGACTTCGAAGCTCACGTCATGCAGCCCATTGTTAGCGGCCAGACCCTTTACTGAGAGTACAACCGGACGTTCAGCACAGTCCCGGTTGGGAGCAGCTGCCATGGCTACATTACGACCAACAATGCCCTCGACGATCTCCTCCGGAGTGATTTTCGACAGCGGAGAAGTGAGTAGACGCTTGCCATTGCGCAGGATCGTGATGCGATCCGCGATTTGGTAGACCTCCTCCATCCGGTGGGAGATGTAGACGATGGAGATACCTTCGGCTGTAAGCCGTTCGATCAGCTCGAACAGAGACTTTGCTTCGTTTCGAGCAAGAGCTGCCGTAGGTTCGTCCATGATGAGTACCCGAGCATCCTCGGACAAAGCCTTCGCGATCTCGGTCAACTGCCAGTAGGCCGTAGACAACGAGGACATTTTTGCCGTGGGATCTATATCGACCTGCATACGCTCGAATAGCTCCCGAGAACGACGAATCATTTGTTTGTCGTTGATCATGCCCCCGCTGCGAGGCTCACCATTAAGGAAGATGTTTTGCGCAACGGTTAGAGTAGGAACCAAGCTGAACTCTTGGAATACCATGCCCAGCCCGGCTCGCTTCGCATCGTGGATATTTCCAAAGTGGCGCTGCTTACCAGCAATCTCGATGGTTCCCTTGTCCAGGGAGTACACGCCCTGGAGAATCTTCATCAACGTAGATTTCCCGGCGCCATTACCGCCTGCCAGGGCGTGAACTTCCCCGGCGACGACTTCAAAGTCAACGTCGTCGAGAACTTTCACACCAGAGAAGGATTTCTGGATTCCTCTCATGGCCACCAAGGGCTCCGGGTTGGTTACATCCCGTTTGGTGTCCTCTGCGGCAGTCACTTCTTCATCGCTTTCTTCAGATCAGCTGGGGGCTCAGTGTTGTAGACCTGCTTCCATGCCTTAAGCACGTTCTCGTGCGAGACCGGCAAAGCATTTAGCGCTACGTAGGAGGGAGCCTTCTTCCCAATCAGCGCCCCGGCACCGATACGAGCCTCAGCAACACCCTGCTGGTACGGCTGCTGGGCACCGAGACCGACTACAAGTTGATCTTGAGCCAGGGCGATTGCCACGTTTGTCCCGAGATCCTCGGTAGCGATCTTGAGGTCAGTACGACCTGCGGAACGGGCAGCAGCCATCACACCTTCAGCGGGAACATCCCATACTGCCCAGATACCCGCTAGCTTAGGGTTCTGGCTGATCATCGCGTCGGCTACCTTTTGCGCATCTCCAGCGAAATCAGGACCGGCGATCCCCTGCTTCTTAACGATCTTGATATCCGGGTATTCTTCCTCGATAACCTTGGTGAAACCTTCGTAGCGTTGACGGGTAACGAAGAAGTCTGCGGAGTGGTAAATGACTCCGATCTCTCCCTTGCCGGCTAGAGCCTTGGCGAGCAGGTGAGCGGAAACAACGCCATTACCAAAGTTGTCGGCGCTAACGATCGATTCGTAGTCCACGCCAGCTTTCAATCCCTTGGGAACGTTGTCCATGAACACGAGCTTCGCGCCGCTTTCCGCGACCTTGCGATATGCGCCAGCGGTAGCTACCGGGTCGGTAGGAATAGACACCACGATATCCGGGTTCTTGGCGAGCACCGTCTCGATGTTGGATACCTGCTGACCCGGGTTGAAGTTCGCGTCGGTGACCGCGATAACGTCGATGCCTAACCGAGCGAACTCGGCTTTAAGCCCCGCGATCTGGGCATTAGCCCAGTCGTTGCCAGCGTAGTGCATCACGAGGGCCGCGGTGGCCTTCTTTGCTTTAACCTGTGCTATTTCGTCATCGGTAAGTTCAACAGCCTTAGCCGTGACGGGAGTCTCCCCGTTCGGCCCCTTACTGAACACTTTGCCCTCTACTTCCTTGAGAGCGGCATCTGCCTTGCTTGCAACCTGAGTGTCAGCTTTTTCGCTGCTTCCGGACTCTACTGTGCAAGCCGTAGTGCTGCCGACAATTGCCAAAGCAGCAGCGATAAGCAATGCTCTTTTCTTCATAATCGTTCTCCTTTGAACTGTGAGACTTCTCAAGCTCCGATCCGTAAGGGAGGAACCAGATGTCTTTATTGTGAACGTTCATACTCAAGATGTCAAGCCCTTTTCAAAACTTTTCACGAATTAATAACTGAATTTACATGTATGAAATCGTTATTTTTAGTGCGCTGATTAGGGATTATGATGATTTTAATAGGCTTAAAAATAGCAGCGCGTAAAGATTGCTGCCGCTCGATAGCTCGCCTACGACCCCTTCCTCGCTCAACACAAAAGGGAGAAAAACTTTCGTTTCTCTCCCTTTCGGTCACACTCGTCGGGGTGACAGGATTTGAACCTGCGACCTCTTCGTCCCGAACGAAGCGCGCTACCAAGCTGCGCCACACCCCGCGTAACTCCCATATTGTAGGCAGACCCTAGGTAAATCTAAAAATCACCTGCCTAGATTTCGGCAGATGTCACACAAAAAGTCAGACCTGAAACCAGAAATCCCATCTGGAAGTAAAAAATCAGAACAGGAAGCTACCGAGCGCGATCCCGACCGCCGCTGCCAGCAGCGAGAGCGACCATACTAGGAGCAATGCCCCCCAGGCGCGGCGCCAATTTCCCCGTTCCGTAACCGAAAAAATATCGAGTACAAAAGTAGAGAAAGTAGAAAACCCACCCAAAAACCCGGTAGCTAACAGGGCATAAACTCGACTATCCGCCTGCAAATCACCACTGGAAACGGCAGCAATCAGCATCCCGCCCAGCAGGCAGGCCAGCACATTCACCAGGGCAATCCCTCCAGCTGGGTGACGTTTTTCTAGCTTTAGCCAAGTCACGTCGATTCCCCAACGGCAAAGTGCCCCCACTCCGCCGCTCGCCCCCAGAGCCAACACAAAACCTATTCCGCCCATTAACGCTCCTGCCCTCGTCCGCTCTTGGCGCGTCCGTCTGGGGCATCTTTGGTAGCCAACCGGTACCCAACACCGGCAAGCACCACCCCGATTACCAGGAGAATTATCGCTAAAGCTGCGGCGGGATAAAACTTGCCCCCCAGCGCCCAAAACTCACTATGCAAAGAGGTTTCCCCGCCGGTAACCGCCGCGATTCCAAAAGCCGAAAAGGTGGTGAAAGACCCCAAGAACCCGGTGGTGATCCCCAGTTTTACCGGAGTTCCCAAACGGTGCAGGCCCGTCCCTTTCCGATTAGCCCGAGTTTTGAAATATCCCAGCAGGAAAGCCCCCAACAAATTAGCGACAATCACCCCAAAAGTCACCGCCGACCAGGTAAAATAACTTTTTGAAATCGGTAAAGTCCAGGTATCTAGCCCCCAGCGTGCCAAAGTTCCCGCCATGCCACCTAGGAAAATAGCGACAGCATCAGCTCCTATACGCCGGGCAGGGTGCTGAGCCGGATCAGGGGATTTATTCATCGATTATCCCCTTTACCTTAATCATCACAGGTAACATCACTATCCGGTAAAACTCCTCCTACCAGGTATTTATCTACGGTTTCTTGCACACAATCCGATCCTAAACCATAAGCAGTATGGGAATAGGATTCCCAAGTCAGCAGCCGCGAATTCGGGATTTGCCAGTGTACCGATTTTGCCATTTCATAGGGCGTGGCCGGGTCGTGGGTATTTCCCACTAGCAAAATGGGTTGCGCCCCCACAATCTTCACTTTTTCCCGTTTCGCGGTAGACTCCCAAGGCCAGGCCGCGAGCGCATACTCTCCGTAGGCCATCGAAGAACCCATCAAGGGGAAGTCCCGCACTAGTTTTTGCCCGCGCTGATCCCACTCTTTTTGAGTGCCTTCCACCGGATAATCGGCGCCGTTAATCGCTATAAAAGCATCTAAAGCATTGTTCTCAAATCTGCCGTCAGCCCCCCGCTGATTGAACAGATCCGAGATTTTCAATAGGGGTGCGCCATCGCCTTTCAACGCCGCTTGCAGCCCCTCGAGCAGGGAGGGATACAGAGTTTCGTAATAGAGCATCCCCACTGCTGCCCCAAAGGCTAAAGCTCCATTTAGAGGGCGGGCGGAATCTTTAGTAGGAATCGGGGAAGCATCGGCGGCTTTAAAAAACCGTTGTAACCGTTTCATTCCGGCTGCGGTAGTGTCCCAGGGGCAATCTTTACCTTCTCGCGCGCACCAGGCAGCAAAGTTACTAAACGCCGCCTCGAAACCTTTGGCTTGCGCCAGCGAAACTTCCCCATAGGAGTAAGACCCATCTAAAATCCCGTCTAATACCAGGCGTCCCACATTCTTCGGAAATAGTTGCGCATAAGTCTCCCCCAGGAAAGACCCATAGGAATACCCCAGGTAAGAGAGTTTTTTATCCCCGAGGACGGCTCGCAAAATATCTAAATCTCGCGCGGCAGAAACGGTATCTAGATACCGCGCCAAGTCGGCGTTTTTTTCCTTACAGCGCTGAGCAAACTCTTTCATATCGGTAATGGAACGTTCCCGTCCCGCGACCGTTCCCAGATCCAGGCTTTCGGCTAGAGACTCATCCTTTTGCGCATCCGTGGTGCACTCTATGGGATGCGAGCGGGAAACTCCCCGCGGATCGAATCCCACCACATCAAAGGTGGAAAACACCTGCTCCGAAAACATCTCTTCCGAGTTTTTTAGCAGGTCAACCCCTGATCCTCCCGGTCCGCCGGGGTTGATCAGCAGGCTCCCTAAGCGTTTCCCGCTTGCCCGGCTGCGCGCCAACGCCAACTCAATATCTTCCTTCTGGGTGTCGTTATAATCCAGAGGTACTTTCACCCGCGCGCATTGATAATCCTTCAAGTCGTTTTCCTCGCAGGGCACCCAGGAAACTTTTTGCTGATAGTAGTTTTCCAGTCCGGGAGGAATGGTCGCAGCTTTCCCGGTTAAAGAATTAGTTTTTGAGGAAACGGAAGGAGGCACCTGGGTATCAGCTTTACCCCCGACGCTACAGGCTGATAGCGCCAAGCAACTGGTAAAAACCGTTGCCAGCAGCATTGACAGTTTGTGTTTAACCATAGCTACTGCCTCAAATCCATCATCATTGCTTCCATAGTAAGTAGGGGCGTCACATTTGCCGCTAGGCGCCGCCTAGCGGTACGAATCGCGTCTAGGCGCTGCAGGGTGCGCCCTGGGGAAGAGCCTTGCGCCAACTGAGTAATCGTTTCCGTCAAGTCAAGGTTAATTAGCGGCACCTGCGCCCCGCTTTGCAGCAGATAAACATCCCGATAAAAACCTAAAAGATTAAGCAGTACCCGGTCGAGACTGTCACGCAGATAGCGGGTAGCGCGCCGCTTTTGATCTGCCTTTAGCGCAGTTTCCTGGGCTTTTAAGGCCGGGGGTAGTCGCGATCCTTCCTGGTCATATCCCAGGGAGCGTCGCAACTGCGCCAGTTCCTGCTGGTCTTTTTCTTCCGCTCGTTTACTAGCATCCGCTTTCGCTGCCTCCACCAATTTTTGCGCCAGCAGCGCGGCCTCGCCCACGCTGGAGGTAGTGGTGGCAGAAAGTAAAATTTTTCGGCGCCGCTCCAGTTCTTCCGGATCGCGAGCTAAAGATTTCGCCACCCCAATATGGGATTGCGACAGCGCCGCCGCCTGGCGGGCGGTTTCGGGAGTGATCCCTTGTTTTTCAATCAGCAACTGCGCCACTTCCTCCACGCTGGGAGTAACCAAGCTGACGTGGCGGCAGCGGGAGCGAATCGTGGGTAACACATCTGCGGGTTGGGTGGTGCAAAGTAGCCACACGGTGCGCGGGGGCGGCTCTTCAATCGCTTTGAGCAGTAGATTAGAGGTGCGCTCGACCATCCGATCGGCGTCCTCCATCAAAATCACTCGCCATTTTCCTCCGGCAGGCGCCTGCTGTGCCAGGGTCACCAGGGAAGATATCTCCTCAATTTTGATAATGAGGCGTTCGGTGGTCACCACTTTCACGTCCGGATGGGTACCTTTAAGCACGCGTTTACACTCGGGACACTGTCCGCACCCCGGGGTTTGCGGATCTTCACATTGCAAAGCCGCCGCAAAAGCTAGGGCAGCTACCGACCTCCCAGCGCCGGGAGGACCGGTAACCAACCAAGCATGCGACATTTGCCTGGTTAAAGCAGAATCCTCTGTCTGCTCCTCATTTGCCTGCCGGAGGGCGCGCGCAGAATGCGCAGCGGTCTCAAAAATTTTTACCGCCGTCTTTTGCCCGACGATCTGATCCCAAACGCTCATAACTGCTGCAACCCGGTTTGGGGACTATCACCGGCCTGAGTATCCGCCTCGCAGGCACCCAAATCTGGTAGCGACCACGCGCTTCCGGTCTGCTCTTGGCCAGCCTGCATTTTCGCCCTCGCCGCAAAAGCCGCGCTAACTAGCGATAACACTTGCTGATGGAGCTCTTCTACCCCACAGGTAGCATCTAGCACCTTTATCCGCTGCCGATCGCGCTTAGCAATCTGCAAGAACGCCTGCCGCACCGCCTGGTGAAAGCCGAGGCCAGCCGACTCCATCCGGTCGGGGCGTTCAGTGCGCCGCGCCACTAGCACCTCGGGATCACCATCCAGCAATATAGTCAGATCCGGGAGCAGATTTCTGGTTGCCCACAGAGAAACCTCCTCAATTTTTTCTAACCCTAGGCGGCGTCCTATTCCCTGATAGGCCAGCGAAGAATCCAGGTAACGATCAGATACCACTACCTCGCCCGCCTGCAGATGTGGTTTGATTATCGTCTGCGCGTGCCAAGCCCGATCTGCCGCATAAAGCAACGCTTCGGTGTAGGGGTCGAGGTCTTCGCCATGCATAACTTCCCGGCGCAATCTCTGTCCCAAGCTGGTGCCGCCAGGTTCAAAAGTGGCGATCGCCGCCGCCCCGCGTGCCGCTAAAGCCTGCATGAGCAGTTTCACCTGGGTCGATTTCCCGGTATAGTCCCCTCCTTCAAAGGAGATGAAGAAACCTGGGTAGGGCGTGGCGGCATTCATGTGTTTAGCTTACCGAACTTGGCGAGCATAGCGCTTTGCCTCCGGTGACAAAAGCTATCTAAGCTGCCGGTAAGCTCTAGGTTCCTTAGGCAGACTCACTTTCCCACCATGTCAGCAGCCGCTCACGCGCCGCTTCTTTGCCAATCTCGCCCTCCTCTAGCCGCAAATTCAGCAGATATTTATAGGCTTTCCCCACCTGCGGGCCCGGCTTTAGCTGCAGGATCTGCATAATTTCTTCCCCATCTAGTTCGGGGCGAATCCGGGAAAGTTCCTCTTTTTCTGCCAGCTGCTCGATTCGTTTCTCCAGGTCATCATAGGCGTGTTCCAGGCGCGCAGCGCGGCGGCGATTCCGGGTCGTACAATCAGCGCGGGTCAGGCGATGCAGACGGGTCAGCATATTTCCGGCATCGGCCACGTAACGGCGCACCGCCGAATCACTCCAGGCCTGCTCCCCATAGCCGTGAAACCGCAGGTGCAATGCAACTAACTGGGTTACATCTTTAATGGTTTGCTTATCGAAGTGGAGGGCGTACATCCGTTTACGGGTAAGTTTCGCCCCCACGATCTCGTGATGATGGAAAGATACCGTCCCATCTTTTTCGAAACGCCGGGTAGCGGGTTTGCCCACGTCATGCATGAGGGCGGCGAAACGCAAAATGAAATCGGGACGCGGCACCTCTCCCTCCGGGCCGGTCTCTAAAGCTATCGCCTGATCCACCACGGTCAAGGTATGTTCGTAAACATCCTTGTGACGGCCATGTTCGTCAACGGTGGCGCGTAAATTCGCCACTTCCGGTAGTACCATCGCCGCCAGCCCGGTATAAACCATTAGTTCTAAGCCTTTGCGGGGATTCTTACCCACCATCAAAGCTTCCAGTTCGGCGCGCACCCGCTCGGGGGAAACAATCTCGAGGCGGCTAGCCATATTTTCCATCGCCGCCATCACCGGCATGGTCACGTCTAGATCCAGTTGGGAAGCAAACCGGGCGGCACGCATCATTCGCAGCGGATCATCATCAAAAGACTGTTCCGGAGAAACCGGGGTACGCAATTGCCCCGCAACTAGATCGACTATCCCCTGATGGGGATCCACCAGAGTTAAGTCGGGCAAGCGCAACGCCATCGCATTCACCGTGAAATCGCGGCGCGTCAGGTCGCCCTCTAAAGTATCCCCAAACTGAACTGCTGGTTTGCGGCTGTCTTTTTGATATTTATCGCTGCGATAGGTGGTTACTTCTACGGTCAGGCCCGCTTTATGGGCGCCGATAGTGCCAAACTCTTTACCCATAGTCCACACATTGCCCGCCCAGTCTTTCAAAATCTGTTCGGTGGTATCTGGGCGCGCCGAGGTCGCCAGATCCCAATCGTGAGGTTTGCGGCCACACATCGCGTCCCGTACCGGTCCGCCTACCAGGGAAAGTTCTTCGCCTTTCGCGGTAAATAGTTCCGCAAGTTCTAAAATAACCGCCGGCAGCTTCGAAAGCGCCTGCAACATATTTCCGAGGGCGGCGGCCGCATTTTCCGGCAGCTGCACCTCGGTAGCGTTCAGGCCAGCAGGATCATTAGCTAACTTCAGATTTTTATTCATTGTTTCCAGATTGCCAGAAAGCCTACCCGTCTTCCAAGTGGCAAGTTGTTAGCTCGCCAACAAGCGAGCAAGGTAGCATTAAAGATATGTCCGCTCGCAATTCGTATCGTCGCCGTCGCCGCGCCAAGTCGCGCCGCGTCGCCTCCCTACCAATTGTGGACGAGACTTCTGCTGGCGGTTTGGTGGTAAAAGTTGAAGACCGCCAGGCTTTCGTGGCTTTAATCGCCCGTCGTAACCGCAATGGCAATATTGAATGGTGCCTGCCCAAAGGCCATTTGGAACCAGGAGAAACCGCGCAAGAAGCCGCGCGGAGAGAAATTTTTGAAGAAACTGGAATCAAAGGAAAAGTGATTGCTCCTCTGATCTCTATCGACTACTGGTTCGCCGGGGCAGGCAGGCGCATCCATAAAGTAGTACACCACTATCTTTTAGAGGCTACAGGCGGCACGATTACCGTCGATAATGATCCTGACCATGAAGCGGAGGCCGCCGCTTGGGTTCCCCTAGATATGGTCTCCAAAGTGCTGGTTTACCCTAATGAACGCAAAGTGGTAGCCACTGCCCTGGAACTATTAGAAATAGAGGACTAGGGTGGCTATCTCGCGGCTGAAAAGCAGGGTTTTCGGGGTATTAGTTACCTTCTTACTCGCTCTTACCTGCACCCTTAATCCCGTTGGCTCCCCGGTGGCTAAAGCTGCCCCATCTGCGCCGTCCTCGGAGCTAACTGCTGCCATTACTGCTATTAGCCCCGATACCCTCTCCTATAAAGAGGATCCGCACGCGCGCGCAGAAAAAGTTACGGTGACCGGCATCGTCAGCAACCGCACTGACGCCACTTTACATAACGTAACAGTGCAGGTGTCTACTACTTCCAGGTTAGGAGGGGACGCCGAGACTATTCGTTCCTGGGTTAGAGGGGAATCCGATAGAGGGATGGGGGTTTTGCGCCTGCGGGAAAGTAAAACCTTCCCGCAGGTGCCAGCGAAAAAAACCGTTCGGTTTGCAATAGAGATTCCCACAAACACCCTGCCTGCCTTAAATAAGGACAGTTTAGGGAGTCTGGGGATTCAAGCTAGCGTTTCTGCCAGTAAGGTGAAAAGAAAAAATACCGAGACTGATCGCTCTCTGCTGCTGTATGCACCGGAAGCAGAATCACCGGCAAAAAGTTCCCTGGCGATAATAGCGCCCCTTTCGGCCTCTTCTCCCGAAATGGCGAAATGGCTGGCCAGGGGCGGGACAGGCAGGGAGGCTACTGCCAGCACCCAGACCTCCAGTCGCGTAAACGCACCTTTAAAAAGCGTCGGCGAGAATGCAAAAATCTTGAGTAACCTGTCGACAGCGGGGATTACTTGGGTGGTTGACCCGGCGCTTTTGCACGCTAATTCTCCCCTCTTAACCGGTAGTTTTGCTCCTTTACCGGAAAAACCTGCGCCCTTAAGTCTGGATCCGGTGATGCTTGACGCCCTCAAAGCTGCGCAAGCTAAAGGCGCTAGCCTGTCGCTAGACCTATGGGGAGCACCTGACCTAGTACAATTGGATAAAAATACGCTGGCTAAAGCCGCGGACGGGAACCGCCAAGTGGGAGCATTACTGGAAAAGCAAGTAACCCTGGCTCCCAGTACTATTTTTTTGGCCAATCCTCACTGGGCCGGCCGCACCGATGCTATCTGTGAGCATCCTGAAACCCAATTGAGCGGAGGCTGCGCGCTAGTTACCGGCGGGGACCAGTTGCCGCTAACTCAAAGTTACAACTATCAACCGGATTTGCTTGGCCGAGCGCAAACAGGGGATAAAACCCGCAGTTTCCTGGCAGATCACGGAACTTTATCGGCACTTTTGGCCGCTACCTCTACCGAGGGCGCTTTCACTAATACCCAGGTGGCCAGAGCCATGCTGGCCGCAATCGCCAGCGAACGTCCTTCGCAATCAAGACTTATTAACGCAGTTTTACCTAATGGAGCCCTAAATTCTCCGGTGACCCAACAGCGTTTAAGCAAGGTGCTTAGCGATTCGTGGGTAACGGGTACCGCTTTACCGCAAGCGCTCGGTGCCGACCCCACCTCCGTAACTTTAGGTGCCGATCCCAAAATCCAGAATCTGGCGCCGGATACTCCGGGATCTTTAGGGGTCGCCGGGAGTTCTTCCCGGAGCGCCTCCAAATCGCTACATACTGTCCGCGAACGCGTAGTACCCTCGCTAGAGCAAATATCTAAGGATCACCAGCGCATTACTATCCCCTTAGATCAGCAACTTTTGCTTTCCACTTCACGGGCAATGACTAGCGCGGAACGTAACCAAGCGATCACTAATGCGGGTAGTCAGCTCGACCTGCTGGCGCGGGCGGTACAAATCCAGACTTCTTCGCAAATAAATTTGATTGCCAGCAGTTCTCAAATACCAATTAAGGTGCTAAATCAACTCCCGGTTGAGGTGAATGTGCGCTTAAAGCTACAGCCTACTGATTCGCGCCTGCGAGCCGACTCCACGGTAGCGGTGAGCTTAGCACCCAAGGGATCAAAAACCGTAAAGATTCCGATTACTGCAGTGCGCAATGGCAACGTCCGCGTCAACGTGGTGATCCTCCCGCAGACCGGTAATCTAGTTCTTGATCAGAAACAGCAAATTAACCTGCGTATTCGTACCGGATGGGAGGATAGAATTTTTCTTGGTTTTATTTTTACTGCGGCAGCGATCTTTATAGTTGGTTTGATTGTTAATTTCCGCCGGGGCACTCGGATGGAACAAGAATAAAGCGAAGGAGGAGGCAGTGAGCAGCGAGGAAGAAAAAACCGACCCGGAAATCAAGGGCATCAAGAAAATTAATGTAGCTCGTGCCTCGGGAATCATGCTAGCCGGAACTATGGTTTCCCGGTTGCTGGGTTTTGTGCGGGCGGCATTGCTAATTGCGCTGATCGGTTCGATCGGGGCTAATGATGCTTTCCAGGCCGCCAATAGTCTTCCCAATATTATTTACAATCTGCTAGCTTCCTCTATTCTTTCCGCGGTACTGGTTCCCCAGATTGTGCGGGCTCTGCAACGAAAAAACTCTGATGAGTTTATTAATCGCTTGCTTACCCTATTTACTACCGGGCTGCTGATTCTCACTTTGGTGTGCGTAGCCCTCGCTCCGGTATTCGTTACTTTATTTGCGGCGAAACTGGATCCGGGATGGAAACAACTGGCGATTACTTTTTCTTATTGGTCTTTGCCCCAGGTTTTCTTCTATGGTCTTTATTCCCTGTGGGGACAATTCCTAAACGCTAAAGGTTCTTTCGGCCCCTATATGTGGGCACCAGTAGTAAACAATGTGGTGGGGATTGCGGGAATCTTTGTTTTCTGGCAAGTATTGGGCACCGAAACAGATTGGGCTAAAGACCCCAGCGTGTGGACTGGGGAACCGGTTATTTTATTAGCCGGTATTTCCACGTTGGGAATCGTGGTTCAAGCCTTAATTTTGCTGATTCCCCTGCGTCGCACCGGTTTTAAAATGCGTCCGGTTTGGGGTATCCGTGGCTATGGCCTGGGGGAAGTATCTCGCACTGCCGTCTGGGCTTTTTCGGCTTTATGTGTAGCCCAACTGGGCTTTTTGGCGATTTCTAATATTGCGGCAGCCGCTAACGGCTACGCCTCCAAACATCAGGTAACTATCGCCACCACCACCGCCTATAACACCGCCTTTACGGTATACATGATTCCGCAATCAATGATTGTGACCTCGGTAGTTACCGCCATGTTTACCTCTATGAGTGCCATGGTGGCCGTCGGACAGCTCTCTCGCCTGCGTACCCAGTTCCTTAACACCCAGCAGGGGGTTTCTTTAATCACTTGCCTGTGTGCGGTACTAATCATAGTTTTAGCGCTGCCAATTATGCAGTTCATTATGCCCACTACCCCTATCGCCTCGGTGCAGGCGTTTGCACAGGTGTTGGCGGTGATGGCGTTGGGGATTCCTTTCCTGGGATTCTTTAACCTTTCACAGCGACTAATTTTGGCTTTTGCGGATGCTCGCAGTACTTTCCTGGTGCAAATCCCCATGACGATCTCCACCCTTATTGTTTGTGGGTTAACGGTGCTGCTACTACCGGTCAAATATTGGGTAATGGGAGCCTCCGCCGGTATGCAGTTGTCATACCTGGTGGGATCGGCACTTACGCTTTGGCATTTGCACAAGAAGCATCTGCCTTTAAAATTTACTGCTCAACTAGGGCGCTCACTGCTGACTATTTCTCTCGCGACCCTGGGAGCCGGCTGTGCGGGTTGGTTGATTTTACATTACTGGGGGCCACTGGCTGGTGCCAAAAATGATCCGGCGCTAGTACATATGACCGGGGCTTTGGCGCGGGTATTGGTAGTCACTCTGGTAATAACCCTGGTGTACCTGGGACTACTATTGGTTTGGCGCTGTCCCGCGCTTGCCCTTTTGGCGGCTCCCATCTGGGCCAAGTTGAGCAAAGGGCGTCCTTTGCCGCAAGTACTAACCTACGTTCCCAGCGAGACTCAGCCGAGCTCTAACTCGCGGTCCCAGGAGGGCATTAGCGCACCAGAGGCGATAAACTCTAGGGAAGATGAACCTAGTATCGCATCTATAGGGGAGGACGAACCCGCGCAAACCCAGGTTGAAGCGCAATCGCATCCCAGCGAAACTGGGAAAAATTCCTATTTGCAGCCTCAAAATGAACTAAGCAAGGAAGATGAGGATCAAGTGGCCAGTGAACATCTTGAACCCGAGGTGACAGCTATCAGCTATAACGCCGACGGATACGTTAACCTGCAATCCGGTATGACGGTGCGTTTCCCCGGTCAGGAACATTTTTCTTTGCTGACTCTCAACCAGCGACTGGCGGGCGAATTTTTACCCGAAAAGGATGCCTGGGCAGTTAGTGATGAAACCAATAAACCTGCCGAGCTGCTGGTGCTACAAGGTAAACGGGAAAAAACCCGCGAATATTATTCCCGCCTGCAGCGAGTTAAGGCTCCAGGTTTCCAGAAATTTATTTGGGTTTGTTCTGATCCGGTGGATGCAGTTTTATTGCAAGCTACCCCGGATCTACCGCTTAGCGAGATTGTAGGATCTGGAATGCCGGCACCGGTAATCCACTCTCTAATTTCGCAGGTGAGCGCGGGGTTGTCACAACTTCATGAGGCAGGTTTAGCGCATGGGGCTATCGATCCCGCCCATATTTTGGTCTCGCCGACCGGAAAAGTATTTATCCGTCTTGACGTAGCAGATCAAAACGCGTCCGCTGATTTAACCACGGCGCAAACCCGCGACGGACAGCGAGTTTTAGAGCTGCTCTATTTCTTGACTAGCGGTGATCGTGACCAGTTCCAGAAAGCAAATGCGGGAGAAAAACTGCTCCCTCCCTCTGATTTCCATCAAGGCAGCGATGTGGATTTAGATGCGGTAGCCCTGGCGGGGGCAGCCATGCCTTCTCCTCGTCTCTGCCAGGCCATCTGGGAGCAACTGGGAACGGGCGAACTGGATCCGGTAGCTAACTGGTTAGCCGACCGGGACGATAAAAACGACAATGGCGGGGAAAAGAATTTAGAGGAAAAGCCCCGGGACAATACTTTAGCTATGGAGGCTACTGATTCTCCCCGAGCCATAAAACCGGTATTGCCTCCGGCAGCTAAAATCGCGGGACATCGCAAGCAGCCCTATCAAGAATCAGAAAAGACCCAAGCGATCCCCTTAGCCGAAATGCAGGAAATGGATCTTAACCCGCAGGAGGAAAAAGCAGGGGATGGCGCCTGGGTGCCCGAAGCGGTGAGTTCCCAGCAGGCCCGGAAGGGATCTCACCCGCAACCACCAAACTTCTTAGGTCGCCTCGGATCAGGCAAACCGGCGGATTCGGCAGGACAAATACCTACGCTAGCTACCCTAGATTCGAAAATGAAAACACCCGAAGAACTGGGGATAAACGCAGAGGAAACCGCTATTCAATCTTCACTCCAGACACCGAAGTTTTCTAAGAATCCGAAAAAGGCAGCTAAACAGAAAGCGAAATTAGCAGAAAAAATCAATAGGGACGCGCAAAAAGCTGCGCGTAAAGCGGAACGGCAACAGCAACGGGAGCAGCGCCGGAAAGACCGAATTTCCCAGCTTTCCCCTAGAGATTTAGAACCGGTGAACGTTAGTCGGCGGCTGATTGTTTCTAGCCTGGTCGGGATGGCGGTAGTGCTAGTTCTTTCGGTGATGGTCTTAGCGCTTTGGCCACGGCACACCCCGCCGGTAGCCAAACCGTCCGCCTCGCAAACCCAAACCCAAAAGCCGTCTTCGGAACCAGCGCCGGTAAAAAAACCGGCGGAAATCGCCGGGGTGGCTTCTATCGATGCGGAAGGCAATGACACCGAGCATCCTGAACTAGCTGACCGGATGATAGATGGCGACGAAAACACCTGGTGGCGCTCACGGTTCTTCCGCAACCCGAAACTAGGAGACCGCAGCGGTTTTGGGGTAGTAATAACTTTCAAGGAACAGGCTAATGTTTCTGAGATTAAGCTAAAAACTAATGCGCAAGGCGGAAAAATTGAGGTGCGTTCGCTACCGGAATCCGGACTCCCGCGTGATGGCAAAGTCCTGGCCAATGGTACTTTTTCCGATACCGTTAACCTCAAACTTAACCCGAAAGCTAATGCCCAGGCTCTGATCTTATGGTTCCCCGAACTTCCGCTTGATAACACGGGAAATAACCGGGCAACCATTTCTGAGATCTCGGTTTCCTAGCGAGCCTTGCCTGCCCGGTTTCGCTCACCGCATTAACTGGTTGCGTGGCGAGCTTTTTAGCTGGGAAAATGGGTTTAGTAATAGCGGCGCTAAGACCCTAATCTAGGAGGCTCCATGTCGGTACGCGACATTATCATTATCGGTTCCGGACCAGCCGGCTATACGGCAGCGATCTACACTGCCCGCGCGGGGCTTAACCCCCTATTAATCGCCGGGGAAGTAACTGCCGGTGGTGCCCTGATGAACACCACCGAGGTGGAAAACTTCCCCGGGTTTCCCGAAGGGATTCAAGGCCCGGATCTGATGGCGAATATGCTTGCTCAAGCCGAGCGTTTCGGGTGCGAAATTCTTTACGAGGACGCCCTGGAAGTTTCTCTTGCCGGGGAAGAGAAAAAAGTAGTCACCTCGGAGGGAGAATATCTGGCGCGCCGGGTGATTTTGTCTATGGGTTCGGAATACCGCAAACTAAACGTGCCGGGAGAAGCGGAACTGTCCGGACGCGGCGTTTCCTATTGCGCCACCTGTGACGGTTTCTTTTTCAAAGACCAGCACTTGGCAGTAGTGGGGGGCGGGGACTCCGCAATGGAAGAGGCGCTGTTCTTAACCAAGTTCGCTAAGAAAGTGACGGTGATTCACCGCCGCGAACAACTACGTGCCTCCCAGATTATGGCCGAACGCGCTGAAGCTAACCCGAAGATTGATTTTGCTTGGAACAGTACTGTTGCCCAAATTAATGGGGATAATAAAGTGGAATCGCTTACTTTGCAGTCAACGGTAGACGGCAAAGAAAGTACTTTAGATGCCACCGGAGTATTCGTAGCGATCGGTCATGAACCACGCTCGCAGCTAGTAACCGGCCAAGTGGATTTGGATGAGGCCGGATACGTGCGGGTTAATGAACCGGGAACCGCCACTAATCTGAAAGGGGTTTTCGCCTGCGGAGACCTAGTGGATCACACTTATCGCCAAGCGATTACTGCCGCGGGTTCGGGATGCCGAGCTGCCCTGGATGCCGAGCGTTCCCTAGCCGACTAAGAACTGATTTTTACCATATTTAGAGAGGAAAATACGAGATGACTAAACCTTTAGAAGTAACTGAAAATAACTTTGACCAGGAAGTATTGAAAGCAGAAACCCCAGTTTTGGTAGATTTTTGGGCGCCCTGGTGTGGACCTTGCCGCCAAATGGGACCGATAGTAGACGAGGTAGCCGCCGAGGTTGCCGGGAAAGCTAAAGTCGTCAAAGTAAATATTGACGAGAACCCCCAGCTGGCCGCCAAATACGGGATTAATTCCATCCCCATGTTTATGGTTTTCAACCACGGCGAAATTACTCGCGGGATTCTGGGAGCTAACCCCAAGCGGGAACTCCTGGGACCGTTGCAGCAAGAAATCGCCAAGTAGCTTTTCACCTCTCCAGGCGGCAGCGATCCTGTCTACTTAGGGGTTCAGCGGGGTGCATAGGAATTATGCTGCGCACTCTATACTGAACAGGTGCGAAGTCTGAAGCGATTTTTAATAGTAGTAGCCGTCCTAGCACTCCTACTGGGAGTGCTGGATAGGGTTACTTGCTGGTGGGCAGAAAGCGAGGGCACGCAGGCTCTGGAGAAACGGGGCGCAGAAAACGCCACGGTTAAAGTTAATGACTTGCCCTTTCTAACCTCCCTGGTGTCCGGCAGTATTAATCAGGTGGACCTTAACATTCCCCGCCTGGATATTGCCGCTGAGGGCGGCGCCATCCCCATAACCACCGTCCGCGCCCAGCTCAATCAGCTGGATCTGACCGCCGGACGCTTAAATATCGAGAGAATCGGCCAATTACACGCTGAAGGCAATCTCAGCCAAGAGGCTTTTGCCCGGTTAGTGGCAAAGAAGGCTCCGGGGGTAAAAGTAAAACTGGAAGCCGGGAAGCTAACTTTTGCTACCCAAAAGTGGGGGCAAGAAATCCTAGCTACGGGACAGCTCTCCCTAGCTGGCGGGGCAGATGGTTTAACCCCCACCCTGGTACTCAAACCCACTGCTCTCCAGACTGAATTGCCGCGCCACCTGCAGGCTCGCCTGAAACTGCCGGAATTCGTACCCACCATCAATATCCCGATCAACGGCTTGCCCGCCAATCTGCAGCTGAGCGCGGTGGAGATTAAAACCGATCACCTCAAATTTAAGCTGACCGGGGAAAACATCCCGATGCAAAAGAATTCTGTCTCCTGATTTTGGGTTTACCGGTTAATCCCAGGGTATTGACCGGCTAGTACCTGCAAAGGTGAAAACGGGGCGGGGTCGAAATAGAAAGTACCTACTTCGACCCCGCCCCTGGCTTTCGGTACGGAAACCCTATTTTAGGGATCGGGCTACAGGCTGCGCACGATCTCTTCTACCGAGGCTTTCGCGTCACCAAAGAGCATATCGGTGTTGTCGTTAAAGAACAGCGGATTTTGCACCCCGGCATAACCAGGATTCATCGAACGCTTAAACACCACTACTTGGCGGGCTTTCCACACTTCCAGTACCGGCATTCCCGCGATCGGGCTGCCCGGTTTAGTGGCATCGGGATTAACAGTATCGTTTGCCCCAATCACCAACACCACGTCAGTATCGGGGAAGTCGTCGTTAATCTCATCCATTTCCAGCACCACATCATAGGGTACTTTCGCCTCTGCCAGCAGCACATTCATATGTCCGGGCATCCGTCCGGCTACCGGGTGGATTCCGAAACGCACGTTTACTCCCGCCTCGCGCAGTTTGGCAGTTAGATCCGCTACCGGGAACTGGGCTTGTGCCTGCGCCATCCCGTAACCGGGGGTAATAATCACGCTGGAGGCATCCTTTAACGCTTGCGCGACCTCGGCCGCACTGGTTTCGGTATAGTCGCCATAATCGGTGTCTGCCCCCTTCGCCGGTCCCCCGTCAGAGCCGAAGCCTCCCAAAATCACGGAGACAAACGAACGGTTCATGGCTTTACACATGATGTAGGACAGGTAGGCACCAGAAGAGCCCACCAGGGCACCCGCGATGATCAGCATATTGTTACCCAACATGAAGCCCGCGGCAGCCGCTGCCCAACCGGAGTAAGAGTTAAGCATCGAAACCACTACCGGCATATCGCCGCCGCCGATCGCGGCCACCAGGTGCAGTCCCAGTACCAGGGCGATTACAGTCATCACGATAATGGCCACCCACTGCATCCAAGTCAAGGTCATAGTGGTAGCGCTCAGGTGCGAGCCGCGCACCATCACTCCGATGAGCACGATAGACACGATAATGGCGATAGCGTTCAGCCAATTGCGTCCCGGCAGCGTCAGGGGCGCGCCCTTAATCTTTCCCGATAGTTTCAGGTAGGCGACGATAGAACCGGTGAGGGTAACCGCGCCGATAAATATCCCTACTCCCACTTCCCCGAGATGGAACCCTACCGTGGCGGGATTAATCGCGGTGGCCGCGTCAGCGCCTGCTTTTTTAAATTCGTCGGGCATGTTAATGAAGGTGTTATATCCCACCAGCACCGCCGCTAAACCTACAAAGGAGTGCAGCATGGCTACCAGTTCCGGCATGCCGGTCATAGGAATAGTTTTGGCGCGCCACAGCCCGATAATCGCACCTGCAATCATCGCTACCGCTATTAAAAGCGCGGTTACGAGGGTGGATTGATATCCAGGTCCACCCGCGTTATGTAGCGCCACCGCTATGGTAGCGACCACGGCCACCAACATTCCGATCGCGCCGAAACGGTTACCGCGCAGGGCGGTCTCATTTTTTGATAGACCCGCGAGCGCCAAAATGAACAGCAGCGCCGCAATCAGATAGGCAATGCTTTGCCCTCTGCTAATCAAAAATTCGCCTTTAGAAGCACTGGCAACCAGGGTGGGGGTTACCGCAAATAGCACGTTACTCATTTCTTACTTCTCCTCCCCCCGGAACATGGCCAGCATCCGGTGCGTGACCGAGAAACCGCCGAAAATATTAATCGAGGCCACCAGGATTGCCAGGAAGCTCAGCGCGGACACCAGTGGGTTAGCGCTGCCTACCTGCAATATGGCGCCCACTAAAATAATTCCGGAAATGGCGTTAGTTTCACTCATTAGCGGAGTGTGCAGCGAGTGAGTAACGGAGGTAATCACATAGAAGCCCACTACAATCGCCAGCATCAAAATGAAGTAGTAGGGGATCAGCGGCTTGGGGGTGGCGGCAATCAGAGCCAGCCCTAAAACTATCCCTACCGTTGCCCACAGTAAACGCTTGCGTTTCTTAGCCGCCGCCTCTTCAGCTTTCTGGCGCGCACTGGCCGCGGCATCCTCTACTGATTCTGCCTTAGCAGGGGTAGCAGGCGCCGCGTGCACTTGAATGGGGGGCGGGGGGAACATATTTTCCCCGTCCTTGGCGACCGTAATCCCTCGGACTACTTCGTCTTCCATATCGAGGACGTAGTTACCGTCTTTTTCCGGAGTGATCAGCTTAAACAAGTTAACAATATTTTGTCCATACAGCTGTGATGACTGTCCCGGCAGCCTTCCGGCTAGGTCGGTGTAGCCAATTATGGTAACCCCGTTTTCGGTAACTACCTTTTTGCCGGGTTGGGTCAATTCACAGTTACCGCCGCCAGCGGCGGCCATATCCACGATGACTGAACCGGGAGCCATGGCCGCTACTGCCTCTTTAGTGATTAGCAGCGGCGAGCGGCGACCGGGAATATTCGCAGTGGTGATTACAATGTCATTCGCGGCGGCCTGCTCGGTGTAGAGCTTGGTGGCAGCATCGGCTTGATCCGCGCTCATTTCTTTGGCGTAACCATCATCGGATTTTTCTTGCGCAATCGGGATGGGCACAAAAGTCGCGCCTACCGATTCTGCTTGCTCGGCAGTTTCACTGCGCACATCCGTGGCGCTAACCTGGGCACCCATCGAGTTGGCGGTACCGATAGCAGCGAGGCCGGCTACCCCTACGCCGATCACATAGACCTTGGCGGGCGGAATTTTTCCGGCGGCGGTTACCTGACCGGTAAAGAGGCGGCCGAAACTTTCCGCAGCTTCAATGACCGCGCGATATCCAGAAACGTTGGACATGGAAGAGAGGACATCCATAGATTGTGCCCGAGAAATTCGCGGAACCGTATCCATCGCAAACCCAGTAATACCCCGCTCTACCAGTGCATCTACTGTCTCAGGGTGACGGCCTGGTGCCATCCGGGCTATTAAGAGCGCTCCGGGTTTGACCAAATCCAGGTAGTTGGTGGGGGGTGTATCCAGGACGGTTACGATATCGGCCTGCCAGGCGGCCTGAGTATCCACGATCTCCGCTCCGGCGGCCGAATACTGCTCATCAAGATAGGCGGCTTTTTCTCCCGCTCCCCTCTCGACTAGGACTTGATATCCCAGTTTGATGAGTTTCTTTACCGTATCCGGAGTGGCGGCAACCAAGGTTTGGCCTGGCGTGGGCTCTTTAGGAACTCCAATTCGCACAGTTACTCCTTATAGTTTTGGCTTTTAAAATACCAATATTTATCCACTTATTTTACTAGTGAATAACTTATTTTTAGCGTACTCGGCGGCGGTTACGCGCGCACTCCAAGTCCAGCTAATAAAATGCTACCCGGGGAAAGGGGAAGATAAAAAAACTATTTTTCCGGCGTGGCCTGCTTAGATCCAGGTCCTGGTCCTTCTAATCCCAGGCGTTCCCGATCTGGTTGCTCTAGCAATTCGCCGCGACGAATAGTTAAATCCTTAGGGGCACTAATTCCCAGTCTCACCGAGTCCTTATGTGACTCCACCACCGTAATCACGACCTGATCCCCGATCACGATCTCTTCTCCGCGTCTGCGGGTTAGTACTAGCATCCTTGCCTGCCTCCTAGATAGTGATTAAAAATTATTATCGGAATCTGGAGGAATCTCCCCGTCAACAGATTCCAGGATATCTTCTGGGATATCTAAATCTTCGCTTTCCCCTTCACGGGACTGTTCCCTAATCGCTGCTTCTGAACGGGCTAGCTGATCAGCCAATTTATCCGGGGCTTCATCTTTGCCTATCCAAGAGGGCAGCCCCGAGTCTAAGTGAGGAGTCTTTTCCTGTTCCGAGGACGCGACAGTATTTTCCGGATTCTGTTGCCACCTTTGGGCACGCTGACGCAGTACCTGGGAGTAAGAGACCCGCTTTGCCCCGCGTACCCGGTGTAATAACACGTCTAAGTCGCGATTTATCTGGTCATTTTCCCATCGGGCTTTTTCGGCAAGGAGAGCGCGAGTATCAGCGAGCAGAGCTTCCAGCTCGTGATCACTAGGAACCTGCCGCTCCCGATAGGTCATTGCGTTACCTCCTGTTACTTACTCTCGATTGCAATTGTAGATTAAGCCCGCAAAATGTGAAGAAGAACTGTTCTAAAAGCCAGACTTTGGTTTTTACGGGACACCAAAAAATTCTGGTTTCTTCCCCGATGGTGACTAGTAATCAGTCTCTAGAAACCGCCACTAAAGATGCTGGTCTTAATAAACAGGAATTGTAGGCGCGATTTCAGCGCCAGCTAGCGAATATTATTGCTTGAACCAGGTAGCAACTCTAAACTTAGGGTCACTGGTAGCTTTATATTAGAAGTTTACGTAACTGTTTGCTAAGAGAGTCGGGAGAAAAATGTCGTCCCCAAATTATCCCTATCCGCCCAGCAATCTACCGCAGGGAAATCCGCAGCCCGGATTATCTCCCGCTGCTTACCCCTTACCTGGCAATAATGGATTTAATAGCCAATACCCCTATCCCCCGGTAGGATACCCGGGAGGCATGCCTGCCCCCCAAACTGGAACCGACCTTTCTTGGCTACTAAACAGCGTGAAACGAAACCGAGTTTGGTTTATTCCCTTCGCCCTGTTCTTTATTTTGGTGGGATACATCGTAATTGCGGTCTCAAAGCTGGATTCAGCTGCAGCGGCGGGTACCGGTTTATTGTTCTTAACTCTAGGGCAAGCCCTGCTAGTTGCTTTCGTCCTGGCTACCGCTAAGCAAGTTGGCGGGTTTACCTACGCCACAGCTTGGGTGGCCAGTGGGGTAATCACCGGAGGATGGGTTTGCGTGCTGATAAATATGGTGCTCGGAATTTCCCAAAACGGATCGTATTTCCCCACGACCCTCCTAATTTTCTCCGTGTTATTCGTCTTGATACTTATCGGGGGAATTATTACCGGATCGGTACTGGCTAGTAAACCCAGTGAGCCTATTTCCCCGGCACCAGCGCTTCTAATCAGCCTGTTCTTATTATTGGCCGCCACCACTACTCCGGTGATTCACGCAGTGGGCATGATTTTATTAATCGCGGCTGCCGCCTGCGCGGTAATTAAGCCGCGTCCGGCCTACTTCGTAGTTCTGGGAGTAAGCGGGACTTTGGGGCTGGCAAATTTCATTATTGGTTTGGCCTCCCCCGCTGCCGCTTGTTTCTTGGGACTAAACGGGGATTACCACGGAATTAGTCTGTATGGAACTCTATTTAGCAATGAAGGACAGCTAGAAAAGGTTGGTTGGATTTATTGGATTATCGGCGGTCTAACTTGGGTGTTTTCCGCGATAGTCCTAGCAGCTTGCATCTTGGCTATCTACCAGACCATTGCGAAAAAACCAGTCACTGACTTAACCGCAGCCTTTAGGAACCAGTCGCAGTTTAATCAGTACCCGGGCTACTACCAGCCGGGACAATACCCTGTCTACCCCTACCCTCCACAGTCTTACTACGGGGAACCAGTACCACCGGCAGGTCAAAGCGGACAGCCCCAGCCTTACCCGCAGTTCCCGGCGCCGCCAACGCAGTCATTTATGCCCCCTAACTCGGCTCCTACTTCGCAACCACCACTAAATCACTAAGGCATTGGAAGGGATCTATGCTCCCATACTCAACTGCCAACTTCCCTATTCAGCCCCTAATGGAGCATTCCTTTATGGCGCTGGTAGGTGCGGCCGCCCTGATAGTGGTGGCCACGCTGCTAGTGGTATGGACCGTGGTTTTTTACCAAAGTGCCTCCCGCTCCCCCATCCTGACTTTTAGTGCGCGTCGCCACGAGAATTTATACCGCCTACTGGCTGCTTACCGTCAGCGGCTGGCTTCCCTAGGAGCCGATCCTCGATACGCGGCTTTAGATACTAGCGCTCGCCGAGTCATCCTCGGCAAAATCTTAAGAAATCTAAGCCAACAGTATTACCGCACCGCCGGTTGGGGTAACTATCACCCGCAACAGCTGGTAGCCACTGACTGGCCAGAACTGGCTACCCTGATTTCGACGCTATCTCATCCCGACCAATTCCCCGGACAAACTCCCTGGGGAGGACGCGCCCAGGTTTCTCCTAGCGACACTGCCACGCTAACGGCCGCGCTCTCCCAGATTAGCTATCGCAGCCAACTCCACGCCCACGCTCTAAATACCCGCCAGGATCTGGTAATCAAACCTCCTCGCAGATCCCGGTTTTGGATAGTGCCAGTAACCTTAACCGTGCTCTGTCTGCTAGTTATTTCCGGGCTGCAAACCCAAAGTTGGCTACTAGAACAACAGGCAGTCCGCGCAGACCGGCAGGGGGATCCTTCCTTGGCGCAAGATCTGCGTCTACGCCAAGCCGACTCCCGCCTACTAGCCGATCGGTGGCTGGTGAACTACAACCTGGGAACCACCTATCTAAACGCCGGCGACCTGCAAAATGCTAACAAATATTTATCTAGGGCTAGTAAGAAAATGCCGTTCGTTCTGGAAGCAAAAATGACTGAACCCCAGGCCGTATTGGCTGGCTGCCAGGTGAACTACAACCTAGCTTTAGTGACGATAAAAACCAGTGAGGAACCCAAATCCACTGATGTTTTAGTCCAGGCTGCTCAGCAGCTGGTTTACTGCAATCAGGAAGCTTTAAAAACTCGCCAAAAATACTGGAAACTGGAGAGAGGTACTCCCGCTACTAGTAAGGTTTCTGCCAGCTTGAAGCGGGTAGCAAAAGATAGTGATTCCCTAATAGAGCAGATCAAAAAACGGGGAGGTAGCAATTTTCGGATGCCTTCCGCTTCCTGGTTTGAGGATTTTGGTTCCTAAAATCCTCGCTCTATCCCCACTTCCCGCAGCTTGCTACCGATAATTGTCACCTAGATTATTACTTTCCCCCAACTATCAAAGTATTAATTACCCAGTTAAACCGGCACGGGGCCAGCAGTTCCGCAGTTACCCTGCGTCCGATTTAAAATCTTTACCTGATTTGGCTGCACTCTGACGCCAGAACCAGCACAATTGAAAATATGAAACGGATGAAGCGCTTTTGGTGGGGAAAACACCCAGGCTTCATCGTGACTATCTGGTTGCTAACCGTAACTCTCGCCATCGTCGCGGTATTTTCGGGTCTGGGAGGAAAACCACTATTTGAAAGACTAATTACCCCCCAGCCGGCCAGCCCCGCTTCGGAATCAGCCGTGGGTAAGAAACTGTATGAGCAAGGCCACCGCGATACCTATCCGGTAACGGCAGTAGTTGAAATACCGGATTTAGAAAAACATGCTGATCAGATTGCAAAAATGCTGCGCCCGCTACACGCGGATCTGTTGCAGGTAAGTAAGGTAAAACAGATCGCAGATCCCTTTATCACCTTTGACCCCCAGCTCCCCGCCGGGAAAAAAGCTCAAGAACAAATCGACCAGGCATTAGCGCAGGCATTAGCGCAGGGAAGAACCCAGGCCGAGCAAGTCGCTAGAGCTAAGGGCGCTAGTGGCCAGCAACTAGAAAAAGCAAAGCAGCGTGCCGAAAGAGAGGTTAAAAAAGCTTTCACCAGTCAGCTACCCCCGGCTTGGAAAACTATCCAGTCCAGTGAACTCCAGCAGATGATTGCCGAGGACGGGAAAACTTTCCTGATCAACGTGCAGCTAGCTGCCAGCGGCTATGACCAGGTTGACCCGGATGCCCGCGACCAGGTAGCCCGGATTTTAGAGGAACTACCTGATTATTTTTCCGGTTCAAACGTTGCTGCCACCGTTAATGTAGTCGATAACATCGGTTTGCAAAATGCTGCTAACGGGCAAGTCAAAGCCGATATGTTACGCGGGGAAGGAATTTCGATTCCAATTTCTCTGCTGATCATGACCATAGTTTTCGGGGGAATGTTAGCTGCCTTGCTGCCGCTAATGGGAGCCGGGGCTGCCATTGGAATCACCTTAATGCTGATCCTGGCACTGACTTATCTGATCACTGTGGAATCATTCGTAGTCAATATTGTTTCTTTCCTCGGGCTGGGGCTATCGATTGACTACGGATTACTAATCGTGTCTCGTTACCGTCATGAACTGCATAAACGTGGTATTCACGGCCAGGAAGATACCTTAATTTTTTACCCTCGCGTGCTGCAATTATTAGTTGCTTCGCGCCGCGAAGGCGATAGGAAAATTGGTATCGCTACTCGGAAAGATTACCGCACCCAACTCCTGCGTGCCCGTAAACCTTATCTTCAGGCTCTAGATAAAACTATGGACACTGCCGGAGCCACGGTTTTCTTTTCGGCTCTAATTGTCTCCCTCGCGATCTTGGGGCTATGTATCTTCCCGCTACCATTACTGCGTCTGATGGGCATCGGCGGAGTGTTAGTAACCATGCTGGCGATGATTTCTAATATGACGTTTTTGCCTGCCCTGATGATGCTGTTCGGACCGAGCCTGGCTTCTCCCTCCAAGTTTTCCCACTGGATGAACTGGATCCGCCGCCATTTACTGCGCCGTTCCCGCGAGCGCTCCGAAGACGATCCCTCTCCCGTTTTTCGCGCGGTATCAACTTTCGTGACCCGCCGCCCCTGGCCAGTGCTAGTAGTGGTGACCCTAGTGTTAGTGGTGATGTCTCTTCCGCTCTACCAGATGCAAATGCGTTCCTCCGCGGTAGAATCGATGCCGCGGTCAATCCCGCAAATCGGGGCATTATGGGATATGTGGGAACGCTTCCCCGACTCGGCAAACCCACAAATCCGTTTGGTAGCCAAAACCACCCCGCAAAAGTTGCAAACTTGGGCAGAAGAAGAAGTGGAACCGCTATCCCATGTGAAACGAATTCGGCCCGCCGAAGACCTGAAAATCGATGGCCAACAATACGCGGCTCTGGATGTTTACACGAAAGAAAAAGATGCCTTCGCCGCGCAAGTGAAACAAGAAATGCAAGAGGTACGCCAGTTACCTGCCCCCTTTAAAATTTGGGTGACCGGAGAAGCTGCACTACAAACCGATTTCCAAGACACCCTTTACGAATACGCTCCCTACGTATTTGCGGTAGTCGCCCTCACTACCTATTTAATGTTGTTCCTGATGACCGGGGCGTTGCTGCTACCACTGCAAGCCTTGGTATTAAACATGGTGTCGTTAATGTCTTCCTTAGGGGTAGCCGTATGGGTTTTCCAATATGGTCATGGAGAGAAGCTGCTAGGTTTCACTTCCTTGGGCGCAGTGGAATCTTATGTAGTGGCGATCGTATTTTGCTTCGGTTTTGGCTTATCAATGGATTATGAAATGTTCCTAGTTTCTAGGGTGAAAGAAATCTGGGATGAAACCGCAGATAACAAACGTGCGGTGCGGGAGGGACTTACCCATTCGGCCTCAACTATTACTTCCGCAGCATTAATTCTGCTAGTAGTGTTCCTCGGTTTTACCACCGGAGGCATCCAAGCCATAAAACAGATTGGATTTACTTTAGCGGTGGCGGTAGCCCTGGACGCTACTTTAGTACGCATGGGACTAGTACCCGCCATTATGGCAATCTGCGGAAAAGCTAATTGGTGGGCTCCCAAATGGCTGCGGTCTTTCCGCTCCCGGCTGCCCCTTCCTGGACACTAGGGCGGTTCCAGGACGAACAAGGCGACGCTACCAGAAAACTTACTCGCGGGCGGGATTACCAAACTTAGACAAACGCCCGAGGAAGGTTAAGGGAATGGTTGCGGTCGGACCGTTACGGTGTTTAGCGATAATCACATCTGCCTCCCCGGGACGATCTTCCTGATTGTAAACTTCCGGGCGATTTAGCAGCATTACCACATCCGCATCCTGTTCCAACGAACCAGATTCTCGCAGGTCAGCAAGCATTGGTTTGTGTTCGATTCGTTGTTCGGGTCCGCGGTTTAGCTGGGCGACTGCCACCACCGGGATTTCTAGTTCTTTAGCTAGCAGTTTTAAAGAGCGAGAAAACTCCGCTACTTCTTGTTGCCGGGACTCTACCCGTTTACCGGAACTCATCAACTGGAGGTAGTCCACCACTACCAATTTCAAATCGTTTTGCTGCTTGAGCCGTCGACATTTTGAACGTATCTCCGGCATGGTCATATTCGGAGAATCATCTATATACAGCGGAGCCTGGGAACAGCGGGATAGCACCTGGGCTATTTTTGTCCAATCCGCGTCCTCTAAATCTCCCGCGCTGAGCCGCGACATAGACACCCCGGATTCCGCGGAAATCATGCGCCGCGAAATCTCCGTTCCGTCCATTTCTAGACTGAAAATCACGGAAGTAAGGTCGTGATGGATCGCTGCGTTTCTACAAAAATCCAGTGCCAAGGTAGATTTACCCATTGCCGGGCGAGCGGCCACAATCACCAATTGCCCCGGATGCAGACCATGAGTGAGGTTATCTAACTGATAAAAACCGGTAGGAACCCCCGAAGACATACCCCCATTTTTTTGCAGTTCTTGCAGCTCGGTTACGGTTTCATCTAAAAATTCGGTGATGGGGCGGTAGTCTTCGCTATCGCCGCGTTCACTGACTGCATAGATTTCACTTTGCGCCTGGTTGATCAGTTCATCTACGTCGCCGCCATCATCGGCGTAACCCAGTTGTACCACCCGGGTACCCGCTTGCACCAGGGAACGCAGCTGCGCCCGCTCGCGCACGATCCGGGCATAATATCCCGCGTTTGCGGCGGTGGGAACCCCGGAGATTAATTGATGTAAATAGGGGGCGCCCCCGATTCTCTCCAGATCACCGCGGCGTTTTAGTTGCCCAGCTACGGTAACCGCATCTACGGGTTCGCCGCGCCCAAATAGATCCAGTACTACTTCGTGGATGGTTTGATGCACCGGGCGATAGTAGTCTTCTCCCCTGATCGTCATGGTGACATCCGCAATCGCATCTTTGGAGAGCATCATCGCTCCCAATACGGATTGTTCAGCAGCAATATCTTGCGGAGGCGTACGATCAAAATCTGCCATCACAACCTCCTAGAAAGAATTTTAAGCCCTTTGATTGTGCCACATTCCGGCGGTAGAACCAGAAAACCTGTTGTTGAAAACTCGCTAATTTTGGTGCAGACAGTGTTAATAACCTGTGGAAATATCAGGAAATATGTGGGTATTTAATGACGCCAAGTTTATAAACCAGTTACAAACTGGGAAACTACTAACAGAGTTATTCACAGATTGTGTATAGAAAATAGGGGAAGATTCGTGGAAAAGCCTAAACAAACTAGTCTTAACCGCAAGATTTTGGCTCTGGCTTTACCCGCCCTCGGATCCCTAATCGCCGAACCGCTTCTAACCATGGCTGACTCCATTTTGGTTGGACATGTAGGAACCCCAGATTTAGCAGGATTAGCTATCGGCTCCACCGTACTTACCCTGGTTGTGGGAATCTGCGTATTTCTCGCTTACACCACTACAGCGGTTACGGGCAGAGCCATTGGGGCTGGTAAACGCGCTGAAGGTCTCCGCCTCGGTATTCAGGGAATGTGGTTGGGAGCGCTGGTCGGGGCGGCACTGGCGGTAGTGTTGATAGTTTTCGCTCCCCAAATTATTGGCTTTTTCGAAGCTGAGCCGCAAGTGGCGAGTTTGGCACGCCGCTACTTGACGGTATCGGCCCCCGGACTCATCGCCATGCTATCCGTTTTAGCTGCTAACGGGGTATTGCGGGGACTATTAGATACCCGCACTCCCCTCCTGGTTACCACCAGCGCAGCAATCCTCAACGTACCGGTATCCGCATTCTTAATTTTCGGCTGCTCTTTCGGGGTGGCAGGTGCCGGCGCTGGCACCGCAATTTGTCAGTTCTTTATGGCTATGTGGCTGTGGATAGTGGTGATTAAGAAACTGCGCGCCGAAGGAGTATCAGCGCGCCCTGATCTAAAACTAATCTTCCGTTCCGGGCTGCACGGATTGCCCTTAGTTCTCCGCTCCTTGTTCCTACAGGCTGCCATCGTAGTCACCACTTGGCAGGCGGCTCGTTTAGGGGCAGTAACTTTGGCGGGCTATCAGATTCTAAAAACCCTATGGACGCTCGCAGCATTCGGATTAGATGCTTTAGCGATCGCCGCTCAGGCGCTCCTTGCCAACGCCCTGGGGGAGGGTGACAAACGAAAAATTCGGGTTCTAATCTCCCAGTTAAATCGCTGGGCGCTAGTGTCTGGCACCCTGATTGGTCTGGTATTTGCGGCCACCTCTAGCTTTTCGCCGCACCTTTTTACCAGTGATCCCCAGGTGATCGCAGTTAGTGTCCCCGCCATCATCGTGGTGGGTCTTATGCAACCGGTGGCAGCCTTAACTTACATCTACGATGGTTACTTGATCGGCGCTGATGATACTAAATACCTGGCAAAAGCGATGACAATAGTATTTATCACCTATCTTCCAGCAATTTTACTAGCTGGCTTGCTACCGGCAGGAGCTATAGCTTTAGCCGGGTTATGGGCTATCTACGGGGTGGTTTTCATCGGTGGGAGGGCGCTCTCGCTTTGGCTGCGCATCCGCACCGATGCTTGGCTCTAGCTGCGATTAATATAGTTCCCTTTACTGCTGACAACTGTCTAGTTTATTTATAGAAAAAGTAGGGTGAGCGAGGCCTTAACCTCGCTCACCCTACTTTTTTATTAGCTAAGCGCTGCCTAGTAGGGATTTACCTACTTGCCGCCCTCAACGTTGACAAACAGTTTGGCGCTAATATCTTCATGCAAATTGATTTGAATCTGATATTTTCCAACCGCTTTAATCGGTTTTTCGATAATAACTTTGCGCCGGTCAATAGTTTGCCCGATCTGTTCTTTCACCGCTGCTACCACGTCTTGGGTAGATACTGCTCCAAAGAGGCGACCAGAATGGCCCGCCCGCTTGGAAACTACCACGGTATTGTGGGCTTCAATCGCATCCCGCACTGCCCGGGCATCCTCAACATTAGAGATTTCCCGGCGCCGGCGCGCCCGAATCATTTCGTCGATCTGCTTTTGGGCTCCCTTAGTCCAAGGGTGCGCCATTTTCCGCGGTACCAGGTAGTTGCGGGCATATCCGCGAGCTACGGTTACTACGTCACCGGAAGAACCCAGCCCCGGTACATCCATATTCAAAATAATTTTGGCTGTTGCCATGACTAGACCCTCCTATCAGCGACCAGAACTTGTGTAGGGAAGCAACGCCATTTCCCGGGCATTCTTAACTGCCTTGGCGATGGCGCGCTGCTGCTGAACGCTAACTCCGGTAACCCGGCGCGAACGAATCTTTCCGCGATCGGAAATAAACTTCCGCAAGAACGGGGTATCTTTGTAGTCGATTTTTTCAACCGGCATATTACGTAGCGGGTTAGCCTTTTTCTTGATCGGCTTCGCGCGAAGAACTTTCTTCGCCATATTTACTCCTTAATGGTGTGACCCTAAGGTCTTATCCTGAAACTTTAGAACGGCGGTTCGTTGTCGCCGTCGTTATCACTAGTGGCAGGAGCAGCCCAGGGGTTATCATCCGCAGCTGGCTGCGCCGCAGTCATAGAACCTGTCCCCAGGTTCGCGGCACCCCCTTGGTTAAATCCGCCACCTTGATTGAAATTGCCGGCTGGAGCGCCCGGGTTAAATCCGCCCTGTCCACCCTGATTGAATCCGCCGGCACCTGAGCGCGGAATCCGGGTAACTTGGGCTTGCGCATAACGCAAGGAAGGACCGATTTCGTCGACTTGAATCTCTATTGAGGAACGATTCTGTCCATCCCGTTCCCAATTGCGTTGCTGCAAGCGACCATGAACAATCACTCGCATGCCTTTGGTTAAGGATTCAGCGATATTTTCGGCCATTTCCCGCCACGCTGAACAACGCAAGAACATGGCAGTGCCATCTTCCCACTGTCCGGATGCGCGATTATAAGTTCTGGGAGTGGAGGCCACGGTAAACGAAGCCACTGGCACCGATTGCGCGGTATAGCGCAGCTCGGGATCTGCAGTCAGATTCCCAATAACCGTTATCTGGGTTTCTCCAGCCATCTTTTTTCCTCTCCGCGATCTTAATCGCGCCGCAACAACTTAGTGCGCAAAACTGATTCGTTAAGCGACAGCTGCCGGGTTAGCTCTTCAGCAATCTGCGGGGTAGTGGTCATCTCAATGACCGCATAGATCCCTTCAGAATATTTTTCAATCGGATATGCAAGGCGACGTTTGCCCCAAATATCAGTCGCGTCTACGCTTCCCCCATTAGCCGAAACCACGTTTAGTAGTTTCTCTAATGCCGGGGCTACGGTGCGTTCGTCGATTTCGGGATTCAGGATCACCATCATCTCATATTTACGCATCTCAACCCACCTCCTTTGGTCTAACGGCCACGGTCCTTCCGTGGCAGGAGGGCTTATGCATGCGACCGAAGGCCGCACTACAGGATAACTTAGTTCAAAGTGCTATTTCTAGCCGTTATCTAACATTGTTAGGAAACGCTCGTTTTTCGCTCCTCGCAGGTAAAACCGCTGCCTACCTCCGGGCGCGAAACGGGACTAAAACTAATCCCCATACCTCGCCCTACCTAGGGGCTAGGAATAGGCGCAGAGGGAGAAGGGGGAGGTGAGGAAGCTGGTGGTGGGGAACTGGGGCTACTAGGAACCGTCAGGGGATTACCTACGGTTTCAGGAGGAGGAGCCGAAGGTACTTCCGCAGTCTTATAGGGAGTACTCTTCTCACTTGGTCTTACTCGATATTGGTTTTTTTCGGAAGAGAATAGAGGCTCTGGCGCCAGTCCTTTAACCGCCGGTTTCATGTATGCCAGCCATAGTCTAGCCGGCCAGGTGCCACCAGTAACCTCCCTAACTCCGCCAAATGGGGTGATTGATTCTTCTGCCCCATTTTTTCCGACCTGATACATGGAAACTGCAGTCACCATTTGCGGTACATAACCAACGAACTGTGCCGAGCGATTATCATTTGAAGAACCCGTTTTCGCCGCCACCGGGCGACCTAGTCTTCCCGCGGTATCACCGGTGCCTCCCGTCTCGGCCACCGCTGCTAGTGCTTTCGTTAACTCCGAAATATTTTCTTCTTCAAACTGGCGAGTACCAGCAGTATCAGCTTCGTAAAGAATATTGCCTGACGAATCAGTAACTTTTTCAATAATATGAGCTGTTTTCCGTATTCCCCCGGTAGCAAAAGTGGTATAGGCTTCTGCAATCTCCAGGTTATGGGGAGAACTAGTTCCTAACACCCCTACGATCGAATTTTTATCCAATCCTACTGTGTCTTTGGAATATCCGGCCGCAATTGCCACCTGCCGGGTGGCATCCATCCCGATTTCACTATTTAACCGGACATAGGCAGTGTTAATCGAATATTTTGTAGCCTTTAGCAGGTCTACTTGACCGTAGGAGGCACCTCCGTAGTTACCTACCCAAGCATCCCCAACTTTCATTGGTCCGGAACCATTGATACTTTCAGACAGTTTATGACCCTGTTCTAAGGCTGCTAAGAGCGCAAAAGGCTTAAAGGTTGACCCGGCTTGGGCTACGTCTTGCGTGACCGCGTTTCGCTGAATTTTTTGATAATCCTCTCCCCCATATTCAGCAATCACGGCTCCGGTAGCAGTATCGATGGAGGTTGCTGCCACCCTTAGTCCTTCAGGTTTATTCTCCGGCAGGGTATGTACTGCCTCTTCCAACAGTTTCTGTTTTTCCGGATCGATAGTCGTATAGATCTTAATCCCCGCCCGATCGATCTCATCTTCGGTATAACCAATTTGCTTTACCAATTCTTGGCGTACATGCTGCAGGAGATAACCAGTGGTGCCCTTAAAATAAGTGCCTTCCTGCTTTTTCTCTTGTACCTGAGGAAATTCTGCGGCATCTTTGTCGCTCTTTTTGATCATGTGGTCAGTGGCCATGAGATTTAATACCCGCTGCCAACGTTGCTGGGCTTTCTCGGGACTAACTAGCGGATCCCAAGCATTCGGGGCAGGAATAATCCCGGCAAGTAGCGCTGATTCTGAAAGATTCAGATCTTTAGCACTTTTACCAAAATAGGCATTTGCTGCTGCCTCGATCCCATAGGCACCCCTACCAAAATAGATGGTGTTCAGGTAATCATTAAGAATTTTTTCTTTAGGTACCTGCCTATTTATCTTCAATGCCAATATAGTTTCTTTAAATTTTCCGGTATATCCCTTATTTTTCCCGGTGTAATAGTTCTCTACATATTGTTGGGTGAGAGTTGAAGCTCCCTGAGTGGGACGTCCCCGCACGTTATTCCAGAGGGCGCGGGCAATACCTTTAATATCAATCCCACTGTTTTCATAAAAAGTACGGTCTTCGCTGGCTACTACAGCATCCCGAATATAGGTTTTTTCGAAAGACTTTGTATCTACGATGGTACGGTTGCGTTCCGCAAACTTTCCCATCATCTTACTGTTATCACCCCAATAAACCGTGGTGACCTGAGCGTTTGCAAATTTTTGAGCCTCAGGTACTTCCAAACGATAGTAGGCAATCAAAAAAGTAATACAACCGGCAATAACTGCCACTAAAATTAGCCCGGTTACTAGACCCAGGATTCTCTTCACCCACAGTCCAACTCTGCTGCGGCGGGAAGTATTCTTAACCTTTGGGTGCTTTTGTTTTGAAGTTTTATTATTGGAAGCTGCCTTAGCCTTTTTGCTATTTACACCTTTAACAGCTGCCTGCGACTTAACGCTATTTCTAGGCTGAGGAGATTTTGCTCCTTTAAGGGTGGTGGAACGGGGCTTCCCCGCACTCTGGGGGATAGTTGGCATTTTGCGAGCAGCGCGGGCAGCAGCTGGTTTAACAGGATTACGGTATTGATCCGGATTTATTGGCGCAAAAATACGTTGATCACCTGCTTGTGCGCGCGCCTGGAATTGCTCTTTTTCATGTTTGCGGCGCTCAGCTCGAGAGGAAAACTTGTGTTCTCCAGCTTGGTTACCACGCGATGAGTGCTTTTCGGTCATAAGTACAGGTTAGCTTAGGAAAAGGGTTGAGCTACTTATATTTCAAAGGTAATAACAATTTTTATTTGGTCTTCCTGCGCTGCTGTGGTGAATCATTTAAAAAATTTATTTTTATTTCTTTGGTAGTCATCACTACCTAGAATCTTTGGGATTATTAGCTAAACGTGCAGTTTATATGGGTTTTAGGCCTGTGAATTTACGGTTATATTTCTGGGGATGTTTTTGGGGACGGGGAAATATCAAGCAAACTATGCACGGTTTATAAACAGTTCTGGAAGCTCAATCCCCAGATATGCACAGGGTTATTCACAGGTGTGGAGAAACCTGCTTTAACCTGTAATCATGAGAACTACAATTTTGTAGTTTTGCTGGTAGATATATTTAAAAATAAAGGTAAAAAAATACCCAAAGGTTCCCTTAGGTTATTGGAGAGCGGAGTGATTTTATTGGCTAAATCACTTTGAATGGCGGGCAGCTTGGCGGATTTGGTTGGTTAATTCATTGACGTGATCAAAAATTTGGGGTTTGGACTTCATAAGTTGCGTGATCTTCTTATTGGCGTGCATTACCGTAGTGTGGTCGCGTCCTCCGAACTCCTTGCCAATCTGCGGTAATGAGAGCTCGGTAAGTTCGCGACATAAATACATGGCGATCTGGCGCGCCTCGGTTAAAGAACGTGAACGCGAAGGAGAGCATAAGTCATTAACGGTGGTTTCAAAATACCCAGCTGTTTGTGCCTTAATCAGAGCGGGGGTGATTTCTTGATCATTGGGGTCAGAAACAATATCTTTAAGTACCATCTCTGCTAGTTGTAGCGTTAACGGTTGTTTAGTGAGGGAAGCGAAAGCAGTAACCCGAAGCAGGGCACCTTCCAGCTCGCGGATATTGATAGTAAAACGCGAAGCGATATAGGCCAAGACTTCCGAGGGCGCCTCCACTTTTTCCTGACGGATTTTATTACGCAAAATAGCGATGCGAGTTTCTAAATCAGGAGGCTGTACATCGGTTAAAAGTCCCCACTCAAAACGAGAACGTAGTCGCTCCTCAAATCCTTCCAGCTTCTTGGGAGGAACATCGGAAGTAATAACCACCTGCTTGTTGTCATTATGTAAGGAGTTAAACGTATGGAAAAACTCCTCAATAGTTTGTTCTTTCCCCTGCAGGAACTGAATATCATCAATCATCAAAATATCGATATTGCGGTAGCGTCTTTGGAATTCGTGGGCACTGCCCTCTGATACGGAATTGATGAAGTCGTTGGTGAATTCCTCAGAGTTTACATAACGCACTTTGATATGGGGATAAAGGTTCAGCGCATAGTTACCAATAGCGTGCAGCAGATGAGTTTTTCCCAGCCCGGAACCACCGTAAACAAAAAGGGGGTTATAGGCTTTGGCCGGAGCCTCCGCTACTGCGATCGCCGCCGCGTGAGCAAAGCGATTGGAAGCGCCGATGACGAAGGACTCAAAAGTATATTTCGAGTTTAAACGGCTTTCAAAAGGTTTTTTTATCGGAGAAGGGGTAGTGGTGTTAGTAACGGTAGTTTCTGGGGCCTCGGGAAGGGGGGCAACCGTTTGTTGTTCGGAAGGATTAACGCTTTGTCCGGTATCTAGAGAGGGATCTACCGAGACCGCCAAAATTACGTCGCGAGAGGTAGCTGCAGAAAGTGATTGCCGTAAAAAAGGAGCTAGGCGGGTCTCAATAATTGATTTCGAATAGTTATTAGGAGTGGCAATGATAATGGTGTTTTCGTAAGTGGTTAAAGGTTTTGACATTCTTACGAAGGCCAGATCAGCTTGACCTACCTGTGGATTTTGTTTTAACTGTCGGATCGCGTCTTGCCAGACTGACTGTAGCGAACTTGACATCAGTTTCTCCAAAATTTCTAAGCAGCAATGTGACAGGCCACCCCAACGATGGGGATAGTAACGATTCTAGGATAAAAACAGGTTATCCCCAATCTGGGGAAAAGATTGTGGATAACTTACGCGGTTGTAGTTTTAGCTTTGAAGTCCTTCCCGCGTGCAAAAACTAGGAGAAATCGAAAATTTTAAAAATAAAAAAATTAACATCTTACAGCTTTGTAGTTTTTCTAAGTTCCACAGCTTAGAATCTGTTGAGGAAAAAATAGTGTTCATAACCACTCAATAACTATTTGACCTGGCAAAGCGCTATGCGTAGGCTTGCATATGTTGTCTAATCGAGGCTAAATGAAACTAAGGTGCCGGAATTTTATCCGGTTAGTGAATAACATTCAGGAGAACTACAGTGACAAAGCGGACTTTTCAGCCGAATAACCGTCGCCGAGCCAAGAAACACGGATTTCGGGCAAGAATGCGTACCCGCGCAGGCCGCGCTATTATCGCTAATCGCCGGCGTAAAGGGCGCAAGGATCTTTCGGCCTAGAGCATGTTGCCCCAGGCCAATCGCCTGAAGAAATCAGCCGATTTTTCCCAAGTTTTTCGGCGTGGAAAAAGCGCTGGAAATCAACTAATGGTGGTGCACCACTTACCCGACCAGTTAGGCACTGCAAAGCCGCTGGTCGGTTTCGTTGTACCAAAAAGAAACCTACCGCGGGCAGTGGATCGCAATCGCATTAAACGGCAATTGCGCGCTCTTAGTGCTGGACGGCTAGACAGCTTTGGCAGCGGGAGTATTACGGTAGTGCGCGCCCTCGGGAAAGCTAAAACTGCTTCCTATCCGCAACTAGGGGCGGCTCTGGATCAAGCTTTAGCCAGGGCGCAGGCGAAAGGGAAAAAGTGATTAAAAATCTGGGGCAAGTGGGTTTAGTGTTCTTAGTTCGCCTTTATCGGCGCTATATCTCTCCCCTATTTCCTGCCCGCTGCAAGTACTATCCCACTTGTAGTACCTACGCGATCACGGCCTTAAGAACGCACGGTGCCCTGAAAGGGAGCCTGCTTTCGGCTTGGAGACTGATGCGTTGTAATCCTTTTTCCGATGGCGGGGTGGATTACCCACCAGAAAAAGGTAACTGGAAGAGCGCGCCCTATCACCAGATGACTTTAAGTGAACTCCAAGCACATTGGGCGAAGATAGATAACGCCACCATGCCTACTAGGGGATAATAAGTAAAGGAGCATATGGATGATGCTAAGTGCGCAGCTGTTAGCGGCAGCTAACCAACCCACTTCCGGCGGATGGTATGACACGGTTTTATACCCTTTCAAATGGGTCACCGCCTGGGTACTGGTAGGGATTCATAAGGGCTTAACGGTTCTAGGATTACCGGAAGGTCCCGGGGCTACCTGGGTACTATCTATCGTGGTACTGACCATTTTTGTGCGGCTGCTTATTATTCCGTTATTTATTAAGCAGATAAAGTCTACGCGGGGCATGAGTGCGATCCAACCGCAGATCAAAGAGATCCAGGACAAATATAAGGGTCGCAATGACCAGGTCTCTAAGCAACAGATGAGCCAAGAAACTATGGCCTTGTACAAAGAGTACGGCGTTAATCCTATGGCCTCATGTTTCCCCTTGCTGATTCAATTGCCGATTTTGGCTGCCCTTTATCGGGTGCTGTGGCAAATGCCGTTAATCGCTAAGAATCCGGGAGCCCATATTGGCGGTTTCGATTCCCAGCTAGCTTCCGAAATGGATAAATCCACAGTTTTCGGGGTTTATCTATCTGATACTTTCAACAACAGTGCCTCGAACCCCACCACCACAAAAATTCTGATCATTGTGTCGGTAGTGCTCTATGCCGGATTGATGTTCTTCCAACAGTTCATCAATATGCGGCGGAATATGAATGCTTCCAATCCGCAGCAAATGCGGATGATGAAGATGATGGTCTACGTAATGCCCCTGATGACCGCCTGGTTTGGTTTCATTGTGCAGATCGGGGTGTTGGTTTATTTAGTAGTGACTATGGTGGTCAGCTTTATTCAACAATTGTTTGTATTGCACTATCTGCCCACCCCCGGCTCTCCTGCTCACGATGCGCAGATGCGGCGTCACCAGGAAAAATATGACAAATTTAAAGAGGAAACGTTAACGGAGTACAACCAGAAGCTTTCTGAGTTGGGGCTAAGCGGTGACGACGTAGCTAAAGGAATGCGTCTAGAGGTTAAAGCTAATCGCAAGGGCGAGGAAGATCCCTTCTCAGGATTAGAAAATGGGGAACAACTGCGCGAAGGAGTTGCGCTCCACAAGGAAACTCAAGATCGGTTGCATAAGAAAGCTCAAGATCTCGAGTTAGAAGAAAAACCAAAGAAGCCCGTAAAGCAATCTCGGATGATGACGGCACTGCAGAAGAAGGCTGAAGAACAGCAAGCCGCGATCAAACCCAGTACTCGTAATGCCCAGGCGCAACCGAAGAGGTTAACCCGGGCTCAGCGTGATGCCCAGGCTAAACGGCGTCGGCAAGCCCAGGGACTAAGTGAGCAAGAAAAAGCGAAACGCCGGCAGGCTCGCAGGAAGAATAATGCGAATAAAAATCGGCGTAAGAACCGATAAGATCATTGCAGATAGCTAAGAGAGGAATAGGTGCCATGAGTGAAGAAGCATCTCCGGAGCGGGTTGCCGCCTTGGAAGAAGAGGGCGATATCGCCGCCGATTATTTAGAAGAGCTGCTAGATATTGCAGATCTAGGTGGAGATCTCGAAATCGATGTAGAGCACGATCGCGCCAGTGTCGATATTGTCGCTGATGCGCAAGACTTGAATGATCTGCAACGTCTCGTGGGCAAAGAGGGCGAAGTTTTAGAGTCCTTACAGGATTTAACTCGCCTGGCAGTTTCCCAAAAAACGGGAGAACATTCCCGTCTAATGCTTGATATCGCCGGGTATCGCCAGGAACGTAAACAAGAGTTGCGCTCTATCGCGGAAGAAGCCATCACCAAAGCTAAAACTACGGGTGAGCCAGTGCGACTAGAACCCATGAATCCGTTTGAGCGCAAAGTTTGTCACGACGTAGCCGCCGAAGAAGGCGTGTATTCGGGTTCGCAGGGGCAGGCTCCCAACCGGGCAGTGGTTATTTACCCTGATGCTTCGGGTCCGGAAGCTGAAGAGGAATAGTTTGCCGGAAATCGACGGTATTTCGTGGGATACTGTTCGATTGGTAATAACCGAATTTTTGCTATGCAACCAGAACTGTACCGTAAGGTAGCTCAACCCGGAGCTGAGGTCGAAGCGTTTTTTGGTTCCTCCTATGCAAAGATGCAGGCTTATGCCCAGATGCTTGCGGAACAGGGGGAACTGCGAGGTTTGATCGGTCCGCGGGAACTACCTCGGATTTGGCCGCGGCATATTTTGAACTGTGCGGCGGCAGAAAAGTTCTTACCGCTAGGGCGCGGCGTAACCATTGCTGATGTCGGGTCTGGCGCGGGACTTCCTGGGGTTGTTTTGGCGATAATGCGACCTGATCTTGAATTTTTCTTGATTGAACCTTTGGCTAGACGGGTAGTGTGGCTGGAGGAAGTAAAACAAGAGTTGGGATTGGATAATGTGGAGATTTTACGTTCTCGTAGTCAAGATCTCCCCTCCGGGCAGAGATTTTCCGCGGTTACCTCGCGAGCGGTGGCAAATTTAAAGAAGCTGATCCGCATCTCCGGGAAGCTGGTGGCACCTGGAGGACGAATGCTAGCGATTAAGGGGGAGCGTGCTCCCTTAGAGTTATCTGCGGCGGAGGCAGAGTTGCGGGCAGCTAAACTTGATAGCGCACATATTGAGGAAGTCCCGTCCCTAATGGACGATTCGATTACCCGGATTATTATGGCAACCAAACGCCCCTAGTGGCTACCTATTTTGCATTTTTGGAGGCACAATGAGTAAGCATCGTTTAGCTGATGCCGCTATGGTCGAACAGGCAGATACTCACGAGGAGTTCTCATCGGGGCAAAGGGCTAGCTCTAAACTCCAGCTAGGTACATTGCCGCGCCCGCAAAGCACTCGGGTAATTGCAGTAGCGAACCAAAAAGGTGGGGTCGGTAAAACTACTACGGTGGTTAATATTGCTGCGGCTTTGGCTTTAGGAGGCCTCAAAGTACTGGTAATTGATGCCGACCAGCAAGGCAATGCTTCCTCTTCCCTAGGATTTCGGCACTTAGAAGATGATCAGAATTCTTTATATGAAGTGATGACGCAAGGAGTACCCCTTAGAGAAGCCCTGTCACAAAATGCGGAAATACCGAATCTATGGGTGGTACCGGCCTCTATGAATATGGCCGGGATTGAGCTGGAACTTAATGAGAGAACCAATTTTCAGCAGATTTTAGCTGAAGCCCTAGGTGAGTTACTTTCTAGCGGCGAACAATTCGATTACATCTTCATTGACTCTCCCCCATCTTTGGGAATTATGACGGTTAACGCGCTAGTGGCTGCAAAAGAAGTATTGGTACCCCTGCAGGCGGAATACCTGGCTCTGGAGGGTCTAACCCAATTGACGAGAACCATCGATATGCTGGTAATTCGGCTTAACCCCACTCTGCGTTTCACTGCCATTTTGCCCACGATGGTCACCACTAATACCTTGTTAAGCAAAGGCGTATTAGAAGAGGTAAAAGACTACTACGGTGACATCGTGATGCAAACTATTATTCCTCGTAATATTGCCTTAGCGGAAGCCCCCTCGCACGAAGAATCGATTTTGACTTACCAACCGGCTTCTAAAGGTGCAAAATGTTATTTAGATGCTGCCTATGAGTTAGTTAGTCGTGAGGTGAAATCGTAATGGCGCGAAAAAGTCATTTGGGGAGAGGCCTCTCGGCACTGATCCCCACTGAGCCGGTTGAGAATAAAACCAATGAAATAAACAAAGATGCTAATACCCGGCCGGCAGATATTTTTTTTGGTGGACACGGACATTCTCCTAAGGGTGGCTCGGCAAAGGAATTATTGGAACCGCGAAAAGATGTTTCACGTGAAACATCAAGCGCTTCGCGTAGGAAAGAAAATAAAAAAAGTAGTAAGTCTGGATCGCCTAAGAAAAGTTCCAAATCTGATGCGAAACAAAAGACTGCAGCAGATGAGGTTTCACGTGAAACATCGCTAGTGCCAGTCCCGGGCGCAAAATTGGAATTAATCGAGGTTAGTAAGGTAAATCCGAACCGCTCTCAGCCGCGGCAAACCTTTGGTGAGGACGAAATTGCTGAACTTGCGGCTTCCATAAAAGAGGTCGGTTTGCTCCAGCCGATTGTAGTGCGCATTGATCCGACTGATAAAAGCGCGTACGAACTGATAATGGGGGAAAGGCGTCTGCGAGCCTGTCAGCTAGCAAAGGTACCGCAGATTCCCGCTATTATCCGCGATACTAGTGATAATAAAATGTTGCTGGATGCACTAATTGAAAACCTGCATCGGGTACAGCTTAATCCGCTAGAAGAAGCGGCTGCTTACCAGCAATTGATGGAAGATTTTGGGTGTACTCAACGGGAGCTATCTGAGCGAGTTGCGAAGTCCCGTCCCGCCATTACTAACGCCCTGCGGTTGTTAAGGCTTCCAGCCAATGTGCAACCGAAGGTTGCGGCCGGAGTGCTTTCGGCAGGACACGCCCGGGCACTATTGGCGGTTACTGATCCTGAAGATCAGGAATATTTGGCGGAGCGCATCATCGCTGAGGGACTGTCGGTACGTTCCACTGAAGAAATTGTGGCGCTGGGCAATGTGCGGGGAGCTCCCGTACGTACTCGCAAGAATGGAAAACGTCGCGAACCTGAGCTTTCGCCTAGCCAAGCGGCGACTCAGGAACGCTGGACAGAAATTCTCGATACCCGAGTATCGCTTAAGCCCGGAAAGAAAATTAGCAAGCTGGTCATTGAATATGCAGACGAAGCTGACCTAGAACGCCTGACCCACTTGTTAGAACAGGCTAGTCAATAGCCCCCCAGAGGTTCAACTAATATCAGTAAGTAGTAACTCTTTGTTTTCTAGCTGCGTGGTCCGCGGCTAGCAGCCTGAAGGGTAATTGTCTGAATTAGTTTTCCAAATCCCTTATCAGCCTCAGCCGCTAGCGGCCACAAAGAGGTGTCCGTCATTCCCGGAACCACATTAGCGTCTATAAACCAAGGATTACCAGCTTCATCTACGATGAGATCGATGCGAGAAAAATCTTCTAACTCTAGGACGCGATGACATTCCAAAGCTAAAGCTCTAACTGATTTATCTAGATCGGCAGTTAACGGTGCAGGCGCAAAAAATTCAGTGCGTCCGGTTAAATAACGGGCATCAAAATCGTATCTTCCCACATCGGTACGGATTTCTACCGGGGGAAGCGCCCGAGCCGTTCCCTGTTCTTCCACAATCGATACCGAAATTTCGCGACCCTTGATAAACCGTTCAATTAGTACTTCATCATCATAGGCAAAAGCGTTTACCATCGCAGTCCGGAGGCCGCTCTCATTCTCAACATAGGTAATTCCCATTGCCGATCCCCCGCGAGATGGCTTCACCATTAGCGGATATCCCAAACGCCTAGAGACTTCCTTGAGCAGAGTATCTGCTCCTACTTGGCGAAATAGAATCTGGGGAAGCGCTACTGACTGCGGAGTAGGCAGCCCGTTTTTTTCGACTACCGATTTTGCAACCGGTTTAGAAAGAGAAATTCGGCAACCCTTAGGTCCAGAACCTACATATGCGACGCCACATAATTCTAATAGATCTTGCAGAGAGCCATCCTCGCCCTCGCGGCCGTGGATAATCGGCCATACCACGTCGGGTTCAAAGTCTCGCAAAGAATTAAGTAAATCCCGATCAAGCTCTAAACTATGGAGTTCATAGCCAAATCTGCGCAATTGGGTCGCTACTCGATTCGCTGAACGTAGAGAAACCTCCCGTTCATGCAACTGTCCCCCGGTAATTATCGCGATTTTCATACTACGGTCTTTAGTCATTGCTCTTACCTTTCTGCTGGGAAACAAATAACTTAACCAGTTCCATTTCCCGATGCACCACTTTGGCTAGGCGGCGCACCCCCTCGCGAATTTCGTCCGGGGTGGGATAACAAAATGAGAGTCTAATGTTTTGAGTCCCCTCGTCAGAGGCATAGAAAGCGGTGCCTGGAGTATAGGCAACCAGTTCACTAACTGCTCGGGATAACATAGCTTTGGAATCTAGACCTTCCGGGAGAGTTAACCAAGTATAGAAGCCACCTTCTGGAACTGTCCAAGTACATTCGGGTAAATAATCATGCAAAGCAGTTAGCATGGCATCGCGACGACCTCGGTACATTTGCCGATAGGAATCGATTTGTCCGCGCCAATCGTAATCTCGCAGGTAGGCATGAATTGCCATCTGCCCCACCATAGAGGGCGATAAAATGGCAGATTCGGAAGCCACCACCAGTTTGTCTCGTACCGCTGGCGGCGCATAGGCCCAGCCAATCCTAAAGCCGGGAGCGAAGATTTTAGAAAAAGAACCTAAGTAAACTACCAGATCAGGTGCCAGTTCCACTAACGGAGTCATGGTCTGTCCCTCAAAGCCGAGCAGGCCATAGGGGTTATCTTCTAAAACCAGAACCCCATATTTGCGGCACAGCTTCACTAACTCTTTGCGCCGGGAAAGAGACATGGAAACCCCAGCAGGATTATGGAAATTGGGGATGGTGTAGAGGTATTTAATCCGTTTTCCTTCCGCGCGAATCTGCTCTACGGTGCGGGCAAATTCTTCGGGAATCAAACCTTCTTCATCCAAGGGAATATGACGAACATCTGCCTGGTAGGCCTTAAAGACACCTAAGGCTCCTACGTAGGAGGGCGATTCCGCTAAAATCACGTCTCCTGGTTCGATGAAAAGCTGCGTGACCAGGTCTAACGCCTGTTGGGATCCGGTGGTAATCACCACGTTATCGGGGTTGGCATGGATACCTTCAGCCGCCATGACTTCGGTAATCGATTCGCGCAAAGGTGTCCAACCTTGACCGCCGCCATATTGCATCGCCTGTTCGCCATGTTCGAGCACCAATTGCTGGGCACTATTAGCCAATTTTGCTAGCGGAAGGTCATGAATATTGGGCATACCTCCCGCTAGGGATACCACTTCGGGACGAGACACCACTGAAAACAATGCCCGAATTTCAGATTCGCGGAGATTGTGAGCTCGCGCGGCGTAGGAATCCTGCCAAAGATCGAGATGGGTTCCATGCTTTTGCGCGCTCATTTACGTCTCCTTTACTAGATTAATTGTTATTTTCGCACGAAGAAGCGAAGTGACCAAAGCCAAAGCCATAAAAAGCGCAAAAGTGGAGTAAAACCGCTTTACTGGGGAGTTGATTTCGGCGCGTTGTCCTCAGGGGACTCACGTTTCTGAGCGCGTAAATACCAGATCAAGGTTCCTAAAAATGCCACCAATAACACTAAAAGTAAAGGTAAAAGTAAATCTGGAAGCACACTAGCTGCTCTGGTAATCCGGGTTTCCAAAGCCACTTGTTGAGCAGGGGAAAGTAGGGAGCCTAGGTTAGTACCCCCTGTGATTACTAACAGCACGCCCACCACCGTGAACACTAATCCCGATATCAAGGAACCCCAAGTGGTTTGACGCCCTAAAAACTTTAGAGGACGCGGGTGGAATAGGCGCTGCTGGCGGGCAGTTAAGGAACCCCAGATTAGAGACAGCAAGGCAACCGGGGTGAACATTCCCAAAGCGTACCAAAACATCAGCGCGGCTCCGCGCAAACTGGAACCCGTTAAGGTAGCGGCTGAAAGTACCGCCCCCAGAATGGGACCGGTACAACCGGATCCAGCTAGACCATAAGAAATACCAAAAAGAAAAATACCAATAACGCTCGGTCGGGTAGCTCCTCCCAAAGACCGAGGTAACGGCAGTTTAGGTAACGGAAGCGCAAGAACTTGGGCAATACCTAAAACCGTAATTACCACCCCAACTAAAAGGGTCAGCAGATGCGAGTGGGAAAGCAACCAGCCTCCCAGCCCTCCGGCGGCAAAGCCTAAAGGTACTAAGGCGATCACCAGCCCACCTAGGAATACTAAGATTCGTTGCAGTAGTCGCGAACGATCCTCGAAAGCACAGGCAAAAAAGGCGGGGAGTAAAAAAGCACCGCAGGGAGCTAGGAAGGTAACTAAACCCCCCAGGTAGGCGATAGTGAAGTTAATGGACATTAGCGAGTCTTAGCTGTTTTAGCTGCTATTTCGATGGTTTGGATAAAGCTGTCGGCGGGGAGCGCACCAGTAATTACATAGTTGTTTATGAAAAATGCGGGAGTGCCACTAAGTCCGACCGCGTGCGCATGAGAACTTTCATTTTCAATAGTGGTAGCGGTTTCGCCAGCCGCTAGATCTTGGTTGAAACGTGCCAAGTCACTAACTCCACTAGCTTGGGCTACCTGGGTAACTAGCTGTTTATCCCAAGTAATATGGCCGTTACCATCCTGAGCAGCAACTTTGGTGGCGTTAAGCAGGTACTCCCAAAACTTTCCTTGTTTAGCTGCCGCGATAGAGCCAGCAGCTCCCAGGTCAGAATGGTATTGCGACGCAAAAATCGACAGGTTATTGAACTCTATACGCAAAGTCCCGTTATCAATATACGGTTTGAGCTGTGGAAAAACCGCTGATTCATACTGGTAACACATGGGACAGGAAAAGTCAGAGAACTGAATCATAGTTACCGGGGCTTTGGGGTCTCCGATCGCCCGCGGATCGGCTTTATCATTGCGATAAAAAGATTTAATTACCTTTTTCCCCTGTTCTTCGGTTACCGCGGTAACTCCTTGCGGAAGCTGATCGCTTTGGCGCTCACTCGAATCGGCGGGGCGATCGCTTTGGCTGGCTACGGGAGTATCGCTGCTGCCACTAGCAGTAGTTTTGTCCGATCCCAGATAGTAGGCAATGGAAAAAACCAACACTAGCACCGAGATGGCCAGCAGCGTGAGTATCACGATGGCTGCTGGTTTCTTTTTTAACGGCGCCGGGTTAACGGAGTCACTCATAAACTTATTACCTTTCGTCACTTCTAGCCTAAGGGAGATTAGGCGAAGCTAGCTAGTTAGTTATAGTACGTCACGTCGTTGCAGGTAGCGCATCGCCAACCAGCCAATGGGGGCGCGCATCCAAAAAGTGAGTAGCCGATACAGCAAGGCTCCCGATAGGGCAATGGCGCCCGGTACGCCCGCCACTTGCAAACCGGCAGTTAGGGCTGCCTCTACCGGACCGAGTCCGCCGGGAGTGGGAATCATAGAACCCAAAGTGTTTGACACTAGGAAAGTAACCGTAATAGTAGCTATTGGTAAATGGTAGCCAAATGCTGCCAGAGCACAATAAAAGGCTGCTACCTGCAGACCGGTTTGCATTAAACATCCCACAGTGGTGAGTGCCATTCTGCGGGGACTGGAAGTAATCCAGATTAGGCGTGGCCAAACTTGGCGAAAAGTGGGTTGCACCTTAGCCCAAATCCATTTACGCACCTGGGGAACCGCCATAGCCGCCACTAGTAGCGCCACTATCGACAAGACGGTCGCCAATACTGTCGAGGAAGGTAAACGCACGTTCATGGAGGTTCCGGTAAACATAACCATGACGGCTAGTAGCGCTACCGTAATAACAAACTGGAATAGTTGCATTAGGGAAACGGTTGCCAGCGCAAGAGCGCCACTCATCTGCTTCTTGGTTAGATACCGCAGGTTAAGGGCGCCCACTCCCACTCCTGCAGGTACTACTAAAGAGGTCACCGAGCCCGCCAATTGCAATAAGAATAGCTCGCCGTAGCCTAAGCGATTGGGGGTTACTGCCTGCAGGGACAGCGCTTGGCCGCTACTCATAGCTATGGCAAAGAAAGCCCCGATGAGAATCCACCAAACGTTGGCGGTAGAAATGGTGGTATAGATTTCTTTGAAGTTTAAAGAACCCAAAATAATCAGTACTGCCATAACTCCCAGGGCGGTGAATAGCAAAGAAGAGTAGGAGAAACGGCGTAACTGAGCCCGCGGAACCGGGGTGGGATCGCTCTTGGCTGGGGAGAAGAGTTCTTGACGTAGCGTTGCAAGCAGCGGACTTTTGCGAAGTTTTTGTCTGGTCGCGGAAGGCAGAGCCAAGGTTTGCAGTACTGGCACCATAGCTTCGATTTGGGAAGCGGGGACTACTGCTCGCATGGCCGCAACTGCCCGGTCTTTTCCGAGGTAAAGACTAGTTAAAACTAGCAACTGAACCTGGTCAATTAATATCGACATTTTCGAGGCAGCGACTTCCCCATCGGACCAGTTAAGAAAGTATAGGGATCCATCTGCTCCTAAACATAAGTTATCTGCATTAATGTTACGGTGAGCCAGGCCGTTTTGATGGGCTTTTAAAAGCTGTGACCAGGCAGCACCTAATTGTTCATCGGAGATGTCAGAGGGAGAGAGGCTAGAAAAAGAGCGCAAAGAAACATCGTCTTCGAAGACATTTAGCATGGTGCTTCCATAGTGAGCCAGACCATGATACGGGCGAGTTTTAAGCTGTGCCCGGGTAGTCATCGCTCCCATAAGCGCCGTGTATTCTCCGTTTTGCCGCACGGTAGCAGCGGTTGATTTTGAAAAAGAACGTAGCCGCAGATTGGTCCAGATTCCAGTGATCCAGGTAGAAAGGCGGGAATCTCCATCGGTAGCTATCATGCGATAGCGACGGTTGTTCTCAGCAATAACGCAATAAACCCTTTCACCGGGTCTTACCGTTTCCGTAAAAGATTTTAGGTCGCCACCGGCAAAGGTAGCTAGTTCTAAAACTGGATCGACGTCTAGGTTCTTCTTTTCCATCTCCCCGACTGGTACTAGGGAACCGCTTTCGGTAGTGAAGGTAACCTCCTCTACGCTAAGCAGATCACCTTCCGTGGGAGGATCGAGACGTAAAATCATCCGGGGAGTGATTCCCACTTGGATCAGAGCAGTAATCAGCGCCCGTCCCGTCGGACGGTAGTTGCGTACCCCCCAAACGTAACGTCCTAGGCAACCGGTTAAAGTTCCTAAAAATACCGTGATTAGCGCGGAGGGTAAGGTCATGCGTCCCTGTAAGACCGCTAAGAGTAAAATGGCCCAGGTTAATACCCACAGCACCCGCACTAACTGGTCACGACGGCGTTCACCGGCCATAGTCATCATGGCCACTACCGAAGTGAAGGGAATAGAGATTGCTACTATTGATCCCTCTACGGACCACACTTTCAAAGCATTGGAAAATACGTGGGGAAGAGCAGAGATCAAAGTGGCAGCCCCTAAAGCCACCATCCCTCCGACTACGGCAGTAAAAGCAGCTTGAAAAGTGCGTACCCATTGGCGGCGTAAAGCCAACATGGCAATTAAAGCTATCGGAGCTGCCAAAATAAATAGGTTTTGCAACATCGAGAGCGGCAGTAGCAGGATTTGAGCCAAGGTGGTATTTACGAATACTTTGGTCAGATCCTGGGCAACTGCCTGGGTAGTGGCATGGGCGTAGATAGCCATTAGAACTATCAAGACTATAGCTGCGAGGTACATCCCGGCGCGAGCCAGGTCGTCAATGCGTCGCAAATGGGAATTCTTAGCGTCAACAATTTCGGTGAGATGCTGATTTAGCTGCCCCTTAGCTACATCTCCCGAAATGCTCATGCTTTGATTCTATGCGTTATTAGGGGTGCATACCTAGATGTGAACTTGCGCCCAGCCGGCTTTGCGGCCTGTCCGCCCCTTGGCATGCTCGTCTAGGATGAGAAAGGATCATGAATTAGCATCAGGAGGACGAATGCTTGCGTCTGTAATACCCGCAGGAGCCTTAGATTATCTAACCGACCCTAATCTTCTGCTTAACACTTTGCTGGCAGAGCTTGGTGGCTGGATGGTGGCTGCGGTCGCCCTGATAGTTTTCATCGAGTCGGGAGTGTTATTCCCGGTGCTGCCGGGTGACTCTATGATTTTTGCGCTTGGTATCTTGCATAACCGGATACCGGGAGTCCCGGAATGGTTAACTTTTCTAGTGCTATTTGTGGCTGCTATCTGCGGAAATATGGTGGGGTACTGGTTGGGACGTAAATTTGGGCGGCGGCTTTTCAAAGATGATGCCCGTTATTTATCAACTGAAAACATGCACAAATCTGAGGACTTTTTCCGCCGCTACGGTGGGGTGGCGCTAGTCCTGGCCCGCTTTGTACCCTTTGTACGTACTTTTGTCCCCATCATTGCCGGTATCGGTAAACAAAATTACCGCCTATTCCTGATCTGGAACATGGTGGGAGCCGCCCTCTGGATCGGAGTTTTCATGCTGGCGGGAGTACTATTGGGAGATATTCCGGTGGTAGCTAATAACGTAGAGGTAATCGCGATTGCAATTGTGGCTATCTCGGTGTTGCCGATGGTAGTTAGCTACTTTAAAACTCGATCCAGCAAGCAAAAAGCCGCCAAATAGGGCAGGTTAAGAACTAGCCGAAGGAGATCGATTATTCGTCGCGCTCGATGGCTACTACTTCGTAACCGGCCTCTTTAATGGTGTCGCGAATAGTCTGATCCTCGATTTCATAATCCGTGAGGATAGTGACTTGGCTGGGTTCGTTACTGCGCAACAACACTGACACCCGTTTGACGGTTTCTAAACTTTCTAGAGCTGCAGTGATATGTTCTACGCACTTTTGGCAAGTCATGCCGGTGACTGAAACATCTATGGTGCGGTCATTGGCTTTCTTACCGGGTTGTTTTGCTGGGAAAAACCGCATATTTCATCCTCTTCTCTAGTAGTTCTACCTAGCCTAAAGTTTAATCTCTTATAGAAGCTTTGCAACGCCAGGTGTTAATAAGGCCTAGAGATAGCAAGACGGGGCAGGAGATTGAGGGAATCTCCTGCCCCGTACCTGACCGATCTAGAAACCGTTAAGGCCAGTTCCCAGTGGACTTAACCGTTCATCAACGATCTGGTCAGGGCTATGGCGCCACCTGCGCCGATTAACCCAAGAACTGCAATCGCGGCAATGGTACCGAGTCCACCCATGCGGTCAACCACGCTCGGGTTCGCATTGGCGGATCTAGCCGCGGCGGGCGCCGAGGGCGCCGCCTTGGGTTCTTCTACTCCTTGAACTTGACTGGCGGTCCCATTGCCAGTGTCTTCCTGCGCGTTACCGGACCCTTCCTGAGCCGGTTTCGCGGAGTTGTCCGAGGTAGTAGAAGAGTTATTGTTACTTGCGTTATTAGAGGAAGCTACGGGAGCCTCGCGGTACCGAACCGAGCCGGGAACCGTCACGGTGCGAGTGTTTTCCCGATTCTGAATAATGGTGCGTACCGGAGCGGGCTGCGCGGGCGCAGGATTGGCAGCCTGTCGCTGACTAGTTGCAGCCTTAGATGCGGGGGCAGAACTGCTGGGCTTTGCTGCTCGAGGGGTCGTCTTCTTGTCCGCTGCATCCAGAACAGGTGCCGAACGTTCTACCGTCGGAGGCTTCGGAGTATCGGGAACTTCGGGAACATCAGGATGGCTGGGCTCCGTATCCGGGTCAGTTTCCGGTGGCGGAGTCGGGCGAGTATCTAGAACCTTTAAGTCGGCCGCTTCCGGGGCGCGGAACTGGTGCAAGGTTAAGAGGGGATTCCAATCCTGCTTTACCGCCTGCGGATTTACTAGGAACTTTTTGATTTCCAGGTACTTATCAAAAGTATTGTTCTCCAAAACAGTGCTGAAATCATATTCGCAGCCAGTGTTTACTTTCAAGGCTCCGTAGATCTCGTCCTCTAGTTGGACAAATACCCAGGGGTGAAGGTTCTTGACCGAGCTGTCAAAGTGGTAGCTGCCAGCCAGTCCGAGACCCGAGTTCCCTACCGAGCCTTGTAACCACCGCGAGCTTTCCTCAGCGCCAGGTTCAAAACTGTACATATAGCCGCCGCCGTTTGGATTTGTGTAGCTTTCGCGGCTGGGGAAGGGGCTGTTTTCAGAGTCAGAAACGGTTAGGAACCAATCTTTACCGGCAGGGAGTTTATTAATTCGCACGTTTTCATAGCCCAACTGATCTGAGCCAATGCATCCGGCTAAAAATTTGGGAGTGTTCGCGACCGAGGTAGATACCGCCACGTTACCGGCTGGCGATTCATCTGCCACGTTACCGGCCGCCGCGACTGCTAAGAGACCGGCAGGTATCAATGCCGTTGCGCAAACCCCGGAAACTAGGGTCTTGGCGAAGTTCTTAAGCCTCATGATCAAATCCCTCATCTATTGCGGAGCCGTTGTTGGGAACGCTCCATTTATCTGGTACCTGTTCTAATCTTACCGCTTGGTTAATAAATTGCCAGCTGATAATTATCTAATCTAGGTGATATGAGTCACAAAACGCTCTGACCGCGCTAAAGAGTACCTCCTTCGGAGTTAAAAATTGCGAAATTCCCCGAAGAAACCCTATTTTCAATACTTACCACCCGGTAAGTATTAGTTTTTTAATGCTTCCCCGGTGGCGAGTTCTTCAGCATAACCGAAGTAGGTTTGGGGGGTAAGCGCCAACAATCGAGACTCGGCTTCCTCAGATAGCCCTAAGGAAAGTAGGAAGTCTTTCATCGCTGCCTCATCAACATGGCTATCGCGAGTCAGCTCTTTCAGCCTTTCGTACGGGTTATCCATTCCCGGGGTTCCGGCTAGTCCCTCTACTCGCATCACCTGTTGCACGGCCTCGCCCAGTACTTCCCAGTTCTGGTCAAGGTCACGCGCCATTACCTGCTTCGCCACATCCAATCCCCGCAAGCCTCCCTGAAGATTGGATAGCGCGAGCAGCGAGTGCCCGATAGCCACCCCAATATTGCGTTGGGTAGAAGAATCGGTTAAATCGCGCTGCAGACGCGAAGTAACTAAAGTCTGCGCCAAAGTTTCTAGCAGCGCACAGGAAATCTCGAGGTTAGCTTCCGCATTTTCAAAACGAATCGGATTTACCTTATGCGGCATAGTAGAAGACCCAGTAGAGCCTTGCGCCGCCAGATTCTGGTGGAAGTAACCCATAGAAATGTAACTCCAGCAATCGGTGGCCAGGTTGTGCAGGATCCGGTTAGTGCGCGCTAAGTCGCTATAAAGCTCACTTTGCCAGTCATGCGATTCAATCTGGGTAGTAAGCGGATTCCAAGCAAGACCCAAATGCTCCACAAACGACTTAGCGAGCTGCGGCCAGTTAGCACCCGGAATCGCCACTTTATGTGCTGCCCAAGTGCCGGTAGCACCGTTGATCTTACCCAAATATTCGGTTTTTTCGATCCGGGAAAGTTGGCGGCGCAAGCGGAAAGCAAACACTGCCATCTCTTTGCCTAAAGTCACCGGGGTGGCCGGTTGACCGTGAGTATGTGCCAGCATAGGAACTGTTGCCGCCTGGCGAGCTAACTCCGAAAGCTGGTCGACTAGCTGGCGCGCTTGCGGTAGCCACACCTGCTGAATCGCGGCTTTAATCCCAATTCCGTAGGCCAGGTTATTAATATCCTCAGAGGTACAAAAAATATGTACCGCCGCCAGGTAGTTAGGCAGGGAAGTTTTACCCAGGACTTCCGAAGCACCGCGCAGCCGCGCCTGCAGGAAATATTCCACTGCTTTCACGTCATGTTTAGTTTCGGCTTCGATTTCCTTTAGCTCTGCCACTTCAGCTTCGCCAAAAGTAGTGATCAGCGAACGCAAATAGCGTTTTTCGTCCTCGCTAAAGGGGCTTACCCCTTTTAATACCCGGTTATCCGCCAAGAAAATTAGCCACTCTACCTCGACTAATAACCGGGCGCGGTTTAACGCCGGTTCTGATAGGTAATTGGTGAGCGCACTAACCTGAGCGCGGTAGCGGCCATCTAAGGGACCTAAAGCAATATCGGTTTTGGCGAAATCAAAGCAGTCATCAAAAAGGGTTTGCATAACTCCTATTATGGCACGAGGCCGCGCGGCCAAGTCACAGCGGATGCTCGGGAGAAGTTAGGAACTGGCGGGCAGGGGGAGATTAGCGATAGATGCCGCGGATGATTTTGAAACTCGAAAGCGCAGCGCGCAGAAACAAGGCAAACTTAAGCTATGAGTCAGGTTCGATTACGGCAGGTGCTTTCCGACCTGCCCGCCTATGTGGCCGGGAAAGGCGATGCCGGCAAAGTAGTTAAGCTATCTAGTAATGAGCTGCCTTTCCCGCCCGCAAAACCGATTATCGAGGCCGGCGAGCAGGCTCTGAGCAGTATTAACCGTTATCCGGATGCCATTGGGAGCGCCCTGGCAGCAAAATTGGGGGCGCATTACCGGTTAAACCCCGAGCAGGTGGTGGTAGGCCCCGGATCGATTCAGGTACTAGCGAATGCCTTAAGCGCCGTGGCGCAGGCGGGAAATAACGTGGTCTATGCCTGGCGCTCATTTGAGGCCTACCCGATCCTGGTGGGAATCACCGGCGCCTCTTCCCGGCAGATCCCGCTTAACAGTCACGGCGGCCATGACCTGGACGCGATTTTAAGCGCGGTGGACGAAAACACGGCGGCGGTTATCCTGTGTAGCCCGAACAATCCTACGGGGACTTCTTTGACCGGGACTCAGGTTCGCGATTTTTTGGCGGCTTTGCCTACGCAGGTGCTGGCGGTTTTGGACGAAGCGTATTTCGAATTTGATACTTCCCCCGGTCACGTTGACGGGGCGACTTTACTCGCGGACTTTCCTAATTTGCTGGTGCTGCGTACTTTTTCGAAAGCCTACGGATTGGCGGGCCTGCGTTGTGGTTACGGTTTAACCAGCCCCTACCTGGCGGAAGCGATCCGCAAAGTGGCTACTCCTTTTGGACTGTCTGGGGTAGCGGAAGCTTGCGCCCTGGCGGCACTGGCCGATAATGCGGCGATGCTCTCTCAGGTGTCCCAGATCTGTAAGGAGCGTGAGCGGGTTCTTAGTGAATTGCGTAATCTTGGTTGGACAATCCCGCAAGCAGGGGGCAACTTTATCTGGTTTGGCGCTCCGGTAGGGGCACAAATTCAGGCGGCGGCACTTTCCCAGGGAGTACAAACGCGGGGATTTGTCGAGGGCGTGCGGGTAACTATCGGTAGCCGGGCAGAAAATGATCAGTTCTTGACGGCTATTAGCAGTATAAAACCCAGCTAAATTACTGTTTTTCGTGGGTATGGAGCCGATAATTTTTAAACCAGTAAATCGCGGTAGCGCCAAAACAGATCGCGCCGCCAATCGGCCACGGCCGGATCTACTGTTATCGCTGACGGGAGCTGCTGGGTGAGCTGTTCGCTAAGGTCCTCCGGCATCGCCTGGGGAGTACCGGCACTATCAAGTAGAAAAACTACCGGCCAAGTACCAGGTTTAAAGCCTTGAAAGCTGGCGGTTAAAGCTCGCAGTGTTTGTCCGCTTGGTATCGGTAGCTCGGATGCCAAAGAAGCCAACGTTTGGGCGTGTTCACTGGTTGCCGGGGTGACCTCTAAGGATTCCGAAGCAATCGGGGTGAGGGCATCCTCGGTGGGAATCCCCGCTACCAGGGGTGTCAAACGCGGCAGATTATGAGCTTCCACCGTGATTTCAAATTGTCCCTCCGGGTTAAGGAGGGCGCCTATCGGCTGGGGGTGTTTGGCGTTCTCGCGGATCGCATCGAGATGTTCAGTTAGGAGGGCGGCGTTAACCTCGGCGGATGCGGGGGCGCGCAACCGGCTAGCGTAGGCAACTAAAAATTGGGAGTCCCCCTGGGAGCACAGTTCGCCGCTGCTATAGACGGGATAGCTTGCGAGGGCGCGCAGCAGCGGCTCCAGCCGGCCGGTAGCTCTCGTCATATATATGGCTTGATCGAGGGGACCGTCTTTTTCCCTTTTTAACCGGTAATCTCGCACCCGGTTGCGTAGCGTTTTTTTCATTTAGGGGTGTAGCCGGGAAAAAATAAGTAATCCGATACCGGTGATCCCGGCAGCTCCCAGCCCTAAGGCAAATACAGCCAAAGAGGAAGAACGAATCCACTGTTTGGAAGCCAGATCGGTAGAAGTGCTATCTGCCTGGAACTTTAAAGGATTGCCGCTAGCTGCCTGGCTATCGGAATTGGAGTCTTTATCAGCGGCAGAGCTGGGATTATCTCCCGCGGGATTTTCTGCCGGGGAAGAACCAGCTGCCGGGTCGGGCAGGGTGGGGAAAGCGTTTGCCGGTGGTTGGGCTAGCCGCGTGCGATTTAGCGAGCCACCGGTGCGCGACAAGTTAGTGCCCACTAGCTGCGAACTTGCTTGTAGTCGCGAAGAGGAAGACAGGTTGGGGTTACGCTCCGCACCATTATGCCCGTTCGCAGGTTTCGAGGTGGGACTAGTTCCCGGATTCGAGGTTCCACCCTGATCCCCGTGACCGGGTGTGGAAGTGCCAGGGGTAGTTTTTCCGGGGTTAGGGGTGGGATCGGTTCCCGGATGGGTGCCTCCACCCTCATCACCGGGCTCCGGATCGGGAGTATCAGGGGTGGTTTCCCCCGGATCGGGAGTGGGGGGATTATCAGATCCTTCCCCGTCTTTTCCATCGACAATATCCTGTAAATCTTCAGGAACACGGGCTTCTTTACCAACGATAAAGGTATAGGCCATTTCAGCCTGGTAAGACTTACCAGCATTTTGCGGGTCGGTGGTGATGGCTTTTAGGTAGATGGTGTAAAAACCGGACTGGCTAAAACGCAGGTCAACCGAGCTCTCCTCACCAGACAAAAGATTCTTGAAACCGCTATCGGATTGCCCCCCGGAAACCGCGTAAGGCATCTCTTGGTAGTTGTCACTAGACTCGCTAGCCCGCGACTCTATCTTTGTTCCCGGTTCCCAGGTTCTTGCTTCTTTGGTCACCTGAAACACAGTCTCCGTGTTGTCGCTAAAACCGGAGGAGGATCGGGCAGATTCATCTGCCTTAAATAGGGTTCCGTAATAAACCTTCGCGGTGGACTGCCCGGTTTTGTCCGCAGCTACCCGCACGCAAGTACCAAATTCGCGCTTGTAAGTAGGGACTTCCTGTTGCTTTCCATTTACGGTTTTTACGGTTTTAAGGGTTCGGGCATCAATGAATTGATTCTTGGCGTTAACCTTGCTGTATTTGGTGGTGCTGGTGTACCCCAGGTAGGTTTTCCCGTCGGCATATCCTAAATAAATCGGGGTATTTTTATCAGCATCATTAACAAACTGTTCCCCACCAGGGCAGTTGTCCTGTGCCCACCGTGTAAGATCCTGGGTTTGGCCAGCTGGGTTGGTAGTGGAAGTGCTGGTGGCTGGCGTGTCGGAAGGAGCGGCTTGGGCTAGGGGAGCGGAGCAGACGCCAATGCACAGCGGCGCTGCTGCCACTAGGGTAGCGGCAGCAAAACTGCTGATCTTGCGCAGAATGCTCATAGTTGATCGCAACTTTCCAACCCAACCAATATTCTTACGCCTAGTGTATCACAACATTAAAGTTTAGCGATAGAGTTTTAATCGAATTCGGTCAAAAGCGACTAAAGTCCTGGGGTGATGAGGTCTCAATGAGAACAACAATGTGAACAATTTTAACTTAGCTATCATTGCTTTCAGCTTCGGCAGCGGCACGCATCGCGGAAGGTAAGGCCTCTAGAATTCGTCCTACTGCCCGATCATCGTGAGCCGAAGATACGAACCAAGCCTCGAAACCCGAGGGGGGTAGGGCAATGTTTTCCTCTTCCATCGCATGGAAGAAAGCGCGGTAACGGAAAGTTTCTTGCGCATTGGCCTGTTCGAAATTGGTAACTCCGTTTTGTGCGGGAAGTTCCCCGAAGAACACGGAGAACAAACTGCCCGCCCGGTTGACTTTCAGGGCAACCCCCGCTTCTTGAGCCTCGTGCTCAATCGCCCCGATGAGAGCATCGGCAACTGCGGTAGTGCGGGCATACACCGTGTGATCTGCCAGTTCTAAAGTTTTTAGCCCGGCGGCAGTAGCCAAAGGATTACCCGAAAGCGTACCTGCCTGGTAAACCGGACCGAGCGGGGAAAGCTGCTCCATGATTTCGCGGGAGCCGCCTAGAGCCGCTAGCGGCATGCCTCCTCCGATAACCTTGCCAAAAGTAAACAGATCCGGCACGAACTCGGCTTTTTCGAGCTCATTTGCCCTCCAGCTAGCTAGCTCGTCCTCATCGGAAAAATCGGGAAGCTTAGCGGGGAGGTCTACCCAGTAATTATTTTGCAGTCCCCAGTATCCGGAAGGACCGACCCGGAAACCAGTTAGCACCTCATCGGTAATCATCAACGCCCCATACTTGCTGGTAAGCGCGCGAATGTGCTGGTTAAAACCGGGAAGTGGGGGCACGACCCCCATATTGGCGGGGCAGGATTCACAAATAACTGCCGCGATCTGTTCGCCTTTGCGCTCGAAGGTTTCGGTGAGGGCGTCAAAGTCGTTATAGGGAAGCACGATAGTTTCCGCAGCGACTGCGGCAGTTACCCCTGCAGAGCCCGGTAGCCCCTGGGTGGCCACCCCCGACCCAGCGGCAGCTAGCAGCCCATCGGAGTGACCGTGGTAGCAACCGGCGAACTTAATGATTAGGTCACGTCCGGTTACCCCGCGTGCCAAACGAATCGCGGTCATGGTAGCTTCGGTGCCGGTCGAAACCATACGTACCTGTTCACAAGCGGGCATACGGGCGGTAATCGCCTGTGCCAACTTGGTTTCGTTTACCGTGGGCGCGCCAAAGGAAAGGCCTTTGGCGGCAGTTTCTTGCACTGCGCGTACTACCGGGGGGCACGAATGTCCCAGTAGCGCCGGTCCCCAAGACCCCACCAAATCCACGAAAGTGTGGTTTTCCTCGTCACGTACATACGCTCCGAACGCCTCTTTAATAAAGTGCGGAGTGCCACCCACGCTTCCATAGGCACGAACCGGAGAGTTAACTCCCCCGGGAATCGCCTTTCTAGCTTGGGCAAATAGTTCTTTATCGGTTAGGGGTTCTTGCTCACTCATGCGCCCATTATCGCCCACAAGTCCCCAAGAGGCGATAATTGCGGCCTTTACACAGAACATTATTTAGTTTTTTCCATTTTTTTCTGCCTCCGCGAAGCTGATACCACCTCAGTTCGAACCGGCTGGGGGAACAGGAAGGGGTAAGGGATGAAAGATTTCGGATTGCGCGCCTTGGTTTGGGCGCAAACCCGGCAGGCAATTGCGCGGCTAAGAACCGAAGAGGACGGGATGACCACCGCCGAATACGCAATCGGAACTTTAGCGGCCGCTGCTTTCGCCGGTCTGTTGATGGCAGTCATCAAGGGAGGAGGGATAAAAAGCGCGTTAACTGCAATTATTAAACAAGCACTTTCGATTTAAAGTGACAACAATATTTGGGAAACATCCGCAGTCGGCGCAGTTCTTTAGATGGCTGCGCCGACTGCGGCAAATGCGTCGAGATAGTCAGGACGGTTACGCCACTGTCGAAACTGCCCTGACCCTTCCTGCCCTAATAGCGGTAGCGGTGATGGGGCTAGGCGCCGGGGCAGCTGGCGCCGCCAAGGTGCAAACCTGTGACGTGGCTCGAACCGCAGCGCGCGCGGTGAGTATCGGGAAATCTTGGCCAGGCGGCGGCTCCATGACGGTCAGCGTAGACAGCAGTGGGCAGTGGGTACGCGCCACGGCCAGTAAGAACCTGGTGGGGAAGGCAAAACTTTTACCCGCGGTGACCTGCAAAGCTAGCACGCTGAAAGAACCCGAGTTAGCGATGGGGATAGAGCCGTGAAAACCGAGAAGAGTCGCGGCCCGTTATCCCCCACCGCAGCAGAGGCCGGGTCGGCCACTATTTGGGCGGTGGGTTTTATTAGTTTGTTATTGGCTTTGGCGGTAGGGATTGGACTATTAGGAGGAGCCTTAAGTGAGAAGGCACGAGCACAAAACGGGGCGGACTTTGCGGCTTTGGCCGCCGCTCAGGCGCATTTTTATGGCACCGCCAATTCTCCCTGTGCCTTAGCGAGTCAGGTTGCTCAGGAAAATGCGGCGTCCTTAGATTCCTGTATTTTGCGCGCTAGAGACGCGGAAGTATCGGTGCGGGTAAAAACCGTTTTTAACTGGCAACTTAAAGCCCATGCCCGAGCCGGTCCCGCCATTAATCCCCCTTAGAGCGGTCGCATTAACCGGCAGTATCTTCCCGCCCAAAACTGCTCAGTAAGAATTCTAAAAGATCACGTCCGGCAGATTTAGAGAGCATTTCGTTTCTATTCCCGCACTTGGGGGAGTGGATACAGCGCGGACATCCCTGTTTGCAGGGACACTCATTTACTTGCCGATAGGTTAAATCTAGCCAGGTTGCTAGCTGGCGAAAACCTTGCCGCGAAAAACCGGCACCTCCGGGGGTTCCATCATAAATAAACACCGTGGGCAGACCGGTTTGCGGATGCTGGGTTAAAGATAGTCCCCCCAGATCCCAACGGTCACAGGTGGCCACCAAGGGAAGCAAACCAATCAGGGCGTGTTCAGCTGCGTGCAAACCCCCGCCCAACAGTTGTTCTTCGTTTAGCTGCAACTGTTTAACTACCGATTCAGCTAGCGTGAACCAGGTGCCGGTAGTTTGTAGGGTGCGGGTGGGGCAATCCAATTGGAAAGTAGCTTGATAAACATGACCCGGCAGGCGCAATAGGTCAAAAGAAGTAACCGCGGTTTGCACCTCGATCTGCCCATAATGCCAGCTGACTCCCTGCGAAGGGGTCAGTGGGGCTTCCTCTTCTGACAAAATCGAAATACTGGTATCCGTATTGGGGCGGGTACGTAGCTTCTTCGGACCGGGAACCACTTCTGCGATGTCTTCTTCTCGACGAGAAACCTGCCAGACGCGGCCTTGATGTACATAAATCGCATCCGGGTGCAGCACGCTGTCCACCCGGGAACTATCAACCGTGCCTATTACCTGGGCGCTTTCCGCTTCGATGATTTGTACTTGGCCACTATCTCCGCGAAGTTTTACTGCCTGCCAAGGAGAAAACCGTTTAGTGATATCGAAACAAAGTCCCCCCGGCCGCTCTACCAGCAAGCCTTGCTGGCGAAGCTGCGCCATAATCTGGGCGCTAGCCTCTCCAAATAAAGCAGTATCTTCACTGGTTAAAGGAAGTTCTGCCGCGGCACACAGCAATTGGGGAGCCAACACAAAGGGATTTTCGGTGTCGAAAACTATTTGCTCGGCAGAGCGAAAAATCTCTTCCGGGTGGTGAGCTAGAAAATCATCTAAGGGGTTATCGGAAACCACCAAGATGCCCAAGCCATCTTGCCCAGAGCGGCCGGAGCGACCAAGTTGTTGGAAGAAACTGGCGCGGGTTCCCGGCCAAGAACAGGTGATGGTGGCATCCAGCCCGGAAATATCGATCCCCAATTCTAAGGCGGAGGTCGCTGACAGGCCTTGCAGCGTACCTGCGCGTAGCTCTTTTTCTAACTTTCGGCGCTCTTCGGGCAGGTAACCGCCGCGATAGGCGGCCACTCGCGACATTAGCTGCGGGTTACGGGTGCTTAGCTGATCCCGGGCGATCTGGGCAATAGTTTCCACTCCTTGCCGGGAGGGGGCGAAGGTCAAAACTCGCCCTCCGCTATTTACTAGCTGCGCCAGCAGGCGTCCGCCTTCCCAAATCGCGGGGTAGCGTGACCCCTCTGCCGGCTCAGCCGTACTTAGGTCGGCGGTCTCCGCAGTTACTTTTGGCTCCTTCTCTACAGAGATACCGTCCCCAATACTGTCCCCGGCGCCCTCTTCACTGGTTTCCCACGGATTTTCTTCTTCCCAGGAAGCAGGGTCACTAGCATCGATTAACGGCGGGCGCCACACAAAAACCGTGCGCGCCCCACATGCGGAAGCGTCGCGGTCAATAACCGCTAATTCCCGCCCTCGCCCCAATAGATTAGCGGCGTGAACGGCCGGATTAGCGGTAGTAGCCGAGAGTAAAGCAAAGACCGGGTCAGCTTGGTATTTACGGGCGAGGCGGCGCAGGCGGCGTAAAACCAGGGCCACATTTGCCCCAAGTACCCCGCGGTAATAGTGCGCCTCATCCACGATCACCAGCGATAATCCCCGCAAAAAAGGGCGCCAAAGTTCGTTATGAGGCAACAGTGCAAAATGTAGGAAATCGGGGTTGGTCAGCACTACGTCGGCGCCTGCACGGGCCCATTTTTTGATTTCCGTAGGGCTGTCGCCATCTACCGGGGCAACCTGGAGATCCAATGCGGCCAGGCTGGCCCAGTGGGTTAAAGCGGTCGCCTGGTCACGAGCTAAGGCCTTAGTAGGTGCTAAATAGAGGGCGGTAGGGCGGGTACCTACCACAGATTTTTGGCGCTGCGCCAAGAACGGCAGCCAGGCCGCCAAAGATTTACCGGATCCGGTTCCGGAAGTCAGAATCACGTCCCGCCCACTATATAAAGCATTTGCGCAGCTAACTTGATGTTCCCAGAGGCATTCGATTCCGTCGGCTTTAAGCCCTGCCTGTAAATCTTCCTCTACCCAGCTTGGCCAGGGAGCAAAACTGGCGCGCCGAGCCGGCAGTACGGTTTCGTAGAGCAACTGGTCGCTGCTAAAGGAACGTAATCCGTTCGCCAGGTCAGCGATACTCACCGGGGTCTCCTTGTTGACGTGAAAATATTATTAATTAGAGTCTGCGCCCAAAATCCCTCTGGTTGTGGAAACCACAGGGGTGACAAAATAAGGTTAAAGCATGACTAGCGCGCTGAGAAGGGGACTGACTGCCGGTTACGTGCGTCGTTTTTCGGTAGCGCTATTTGCGGTCTTGTTGTTTGTAGCCTGCTACCTGATTTTTGTGGGTACCCGCGCGGGGCAAGCTACCGATACCTTGGCCATGTTTGCGCTATCGGAACTCAACGGCGCATTTGCGCCTTGGGATCAAGTATTGCTGCGGGAATGGTACTTATTTATTTTGGTTCCGCTAGTCGCGGCGGCAGTGATAGTTGCCCTGGTAAGACGGCGTTTTGCTCTGGGTGCCCGGATGTTGGTGATGGTGGTGGCAGCCACGGTAACCACCCAGGTTCTCAAGCATTTTTTGCTGTCGCGTCCCGCGCTCGGAATCACTTACTATATGACGAATTCCTTCCCCTCGGGTCACACCACTACCGCCGGAGCGGCCGCGGTGGCGCTGGTGATGGTAGCGGCCGATCGCTGGCGAGAAGTAGCCACCTATCTGTCAGCGCTAGTGCTGTGGTTGGTGGCTTTAGCGGTAATCGTAGCGCGTTGGCATCGACCTTCTGACGTATTTGCCGCCATCTGCGTAGTCGCCGTATTCTCCCTGTTGCTGTCTCCTCTGGAGCTGGGGGGAGAACGGGGGCAACAGGCTCTGCGACGAGGACGGATCGTCACCTTCCTGGCGGCGATCATGGTTCTGGTAGGAATAATCATGGTCGCCTACGGCTATTTTCAACTAGGTGCCGGCACCCCTTATTTTTCTGTCGGTAGCGCCAGTAGTGACCTGCGACAGCTCGCGGCTTCGCGTCACTGGCTCGCCCTTTTGTTGGCGGGAGGAACCGTCCTCGCCCTCGCTGGAACTTGTTGGATTTTCGTTTTCGAGGTCGCGCGAGCCGGAATGCGTACTCGAAAATCCTCCGTTGCTCCCGTCTAGGCCCTTTGCCCTAAAAGGTTTTTGGAGCATCAGGCGCTGCTGACAGCTTGCGTTGGGGGGTTATTTCCGCCCTCGCCAGCAAATATGAGAAGAATCAGCGCAAACACAATATCTAGTGGTTGGCATTTAGAAAACCTACTATATCTCGTGTGTCTTTACCTTTTTCCGCGCGTTTATGCCTATAGTCGATAGCGGTGGCTACACAGCCGTATACAAACAAGAAGAACTTGCAGGAACCAGAAGAGGATAAAAATGGCACCCCAAACGAAAATGAAGCACTTAGTTGATCCCGCTCAGACCGTGAATGAGTATCTATCCAAGGCTGATTGGCGGGTAAACGCCAATGCGAACCAGGGGTATTCGCTGGGGGGACTGATTCTTAACGCTTCGGGCAAATTGATTGCCAACTATTGGCTAAACGAGGTGTACACTCCCGAAATCGGGCAGGCACACCGCGAGGGTGACTACCATATTCACGACCTGGATATGTTCGCCGGTTACTGTGCCGGCTGGTCGCTAAAGCAGCTGCTGCAGGAAGGTTTCAACGGAGTTCCGGGCGCGATTGCTTCCAATCCGCCGCGCCATTTTTCCTCTGCCTGCGGGCAAATCGTTAACTTCCTGGGAACTTTGCAAAACGAGTGGGCAGGGGCGCAGGCTTTCTCTAGTTTCGACACCTATATGGCGCCGTTTATCCGCAAAGATAACCTGGACTACGAGCAAGTTCACCAGTGCATGCAGGAACTGATTTATAACCTGAACGTGCCTAGCCGTTGGGGCAGCCAGTGCCCCTTCACTAACCTGACTTTCGACTGGACTTGCCCGGACGACCTCGTCGATGAATACCCCCTGATTGGGGATGAACTGATGGACTTCACCTACGGGGATCTGGCCGAAGAAATGGAGATGATTAACCGGGCGTTCATCGAAGTGATGACCGCCGGGGATGCCGATGGGCGGGTTTTTACCTTCCCCATCCCCACCTATAACATCACTCCCGATTTCGATTGGGATTCCCCCAATACCGAGCGGCTATTTGCGATGACCGCGAAATACGGCCTGCCCTACTTCCAGAACTTCCTGAACTCGGACCTGGATCCCCATATGATTCGCTCTATGTGTTGCCGCTTGCAGCTAGACCTGCGAGAACTGCTAAAACGAGGCAACGGACTGTTCGGTTCGGCAGAACAAACCGGCTCCCTGGGGGTAGTAACCATCAATATGGCGCGCCTCGGCTACCTCTATAAGGGTGATCTAGAAGGGCTCACCCGCCAGCTCGATCACCTGATTGACCTGGCCAGCCAGTCCCTAGAGAAGAAACGGGAAGTTATTTCCTGGCACATGGATTCCGGGCTCTTCCCCTATACTCGCCGTTACCTGGGTACTCTCGACAACCATTTCTCCACTATTGGGGTAAACGGAATGAACGAGATGGTGCGTAACTTCACTGATGATGCGGAAGATATTACCGGCGAAGTAGGGCATAAGATGTGCGCTGACCTGCTCGATCATATTCGGGAACGGATGGTGCAGCTGCAGGAAGAAACCGGTCACCTCTACAACCTGGAGGCCACCCCGGCCGAAGGTACCACCTACCGCTTTGCGAAAGAGGACGCTAAACGCTTCCCCGGCATTATTCAGGCTGGTACCGCGGATGCTCCCTACTACACCAACTCTTCGCAGCTGCCGGTAGGCTACACCCAAGATGCCTTCCAAGCCTTAGAAGAACAGGTGGAACTGCAAGGTAAATACACTGGGGGCACCGTGTTGCACCTGTATATGGGGGAGGCGATGAACTCTGCGGAGTCCTGCAAGACCCTGGTACACCGGGCGCTCGCGAACTTCAAGCTGCCCTATATTACGATTACCCCCACCTTCTCGATTTGCCCAGTCCACGGGTATTTGTCGGGTGAACATTTCGATTGTCCCAAGTGTGCCCAGGAAGGCAACCACGAGCAGCCCTGTGAAGTGTGGACGCGGGTAATGGGCTACTTCCGTCCGGTTACCTCTTTCAATACCGGCAAGCAGAGCGAGTACGCCGAGCGCACTACTTTCTCGCAAGAGTTAGCCGGTGTCTGATTTTTCAACAGCTAACGGGGAACCGAGCCTGCTCGGGCAGGCCAGGCAACTTAACATCGCGGGTCTAGTCCCGTTTTCCACGGTGGACTGGCCGGGGAAAATCGTGGCGAGTGTGTTTTGCCAAGGTTGTCCCTGGCGCTGCGCCTATTGCCAAAACTTTGAAATCTTAGATTTCAAAGTCCCTGGCGCAGTGCCGTTTGCCGAGCTAGAAGAGTTACTAGGGCGCCGGAAAGGGCTACTTGACGGAGTGGTGTTCTCCGGCGGCGAAGCCCTGGCGCAAGCAGCGGTAATCCCGGCGGCGCGTTGGGTGAAGGCGCAGGGTTTCCAAGTGGGTTTGCATGCCGCGGGAGCCTATCCTTCGCGCCTGCAAGCAATGTTGGCGGATGGTTTGCTCGATTGGGTGGGGCTAGACATTAAAGCCATGCCCGCCGACTACCGACAGGTGACCGGAGTTGCCGGCGGGGATAAGGCTTTTACCTGTCTAGATGCCGTGTTGGCTAGCGGCATCGACTATGAAGTTAGGCTAACTGTTTACCCAGGCCACCCGGGAAAAGTGCTCGAGTTGGCGCGGGATCTGGCGGCGCGAGGCGTGAAAAACTTTGCCTTACAGCAGGCACGCGAGTTGGGAGCGTCTCCAGAGTTTAAGGCGCGAGCTCAAGGTTGGGATAGTCAAGTAAAAACCTGGGCTGAGGAAATCGAGGAGCTGGGGTGGGAAAAGTTTTCTTTCCGTCCTGCTTAAGTGGCTTGGGGATTTGGATGTGGTTTGCGCGTGCTTCCATCAGCGGAAAAATTGAGAGCCGGAATTTACCGTCCAAGTTGGGTTAGGAATCTGCGCCGCGGGCCGGGCCTGCCAGGTAGAATGGAAGCAGTTTTTCCCAACCCAAAGGTAAATCATGGCAGATAGCGATAATCGAAAGGAACTGGGCGAGCGGGCGTTTCCGCCTGATCTAGATGCTACCCGCCTGGGGAACCCATCCGGGGTAAATCAGGATCCGGCAGGACAAACGTGGGAGGATTATCCGACGGCGATGGCGTCTCCCGCGGCGATGTCTCCTAGCTATTCTGCTCCTGTCCACCCGAATCCGGGCTATCTGGAGCCGCCCCGGCAGCCGGTGATTAGTCCGCTACCAGCTGCGTATTCGCCTTTCCCGGGGTATTCTAGCCCGGCAGCGCAAAGCGTTTCCCCAAGTACGCCGCCTCCCGAAACGCCGCCGCGCAATTGGGGAATTATTGGGGTGAGCGTCCTCTTGGTTTTGGCGCTGATCGCCTTGGCGATTGGGGCTACCTGGCTGTTTACCTCTAAAGGTGAGGCGAAAGAGGGCACGGCGGCCAGCGAGTCCCAGACCGCTAGCACCCAGACTAATACCGTCCTGGAGACTACGGTGACTGCCACCCAGGCCCCCCGCGGGGCCCCTAACCGAGTTCCCGCGCAAACCGGCAAATCGATTCCTGTAAACGCGGTGTACGAAGGTCAGGGATTCTATAGCCCCACCGGTAATATCGCTTGCTTAATGTTCTCTGGAGGAGTGCACTGCCAGATTGCGGAGCGGCAGTGGCAATTGGGTTGCGACGGCTTATGGGGAGTGCAGCTTGACTCATCTGGAGTAACGGAACAGTGTGATTCTATTTTCGGCACTGATCCTCAACACCAAGCCACCTATGGCACGGTTTACTACAACGGTGATAATGCCTGTGAAGTGGGTAAACATACCGGGGTGAACTGTTGGAACTCCCGGACGGGTCGCGGCTTTACGATGCGTAAAGCCGACCACACCACCTACTAAAGTTCAGCTGGCTACCCGTGGGCAGTTACTTTGCATAGTTTGTCCAAATAGCCCGGCTACCGAGCTCGCTGCGTCCGGGGTGGCTAGCCGCGCGCCCTACCCGCGTCTTGGAGGCGGCATTTTTCTTCAAATTGCTGGTATACCAGATTTTTGTTGCTTTCGGGTTTAACTGACTTATCAGGCAAGCGCTGTACGCCGCTATTAGAAGCCAGTTAGAATAGGAGCAGTGTTTTCCCAACCCAAAGGTAAGCCATGACTGATAGTGATGATTTAAAGAAATTGCGTGAGCGCGCGTTGGCGCCGGAGACAGACGCAAATGAATTGTTCGAAATATCTGCGCAACATCCCGAGGTGTATGCAGAGGTCGCGGCGAATCCGAACTCCTATCCGGATCTGCTTGATTGGTTGGAAAATGTGGGCGATGACCGGGTAAAAGCGGTGGTAGTCGCGCGGAGAGACGGTCTTTCTGGCACCGAAGCCTTAGAAAAAGGCAGGCAGGAGGCTGCGGAGGCTACTTCCGCAGAAAAAGCTAGTGCTTCCGAAGGTGACCAGGCAAAGCAGGAAGCCGGCTCTGCTGACTCGTCACCCCTAGCTTTTGCGCCCCCCGCCAATCCCGAAAGCGAAGCGGAAGCTACCGAGAAAATCGAAACTACCGGCCAAGCAGTGGAAACCGAGCAGCTAGAGGAAGCAAACTCGGCTGCTGAGGGCGAAGAAGCCAAGACCGAAGAGCTAAAGGAAAATCCGGTGGCGGGCGCGGAGGCAGCGGCAGATAACTCCCAAAACTCCAGTGACGGTGCCCAATCTTCACCAGGTGCGGGTAGCGATCAGCAAAGTGATGATGATGCTACTCGTCTGGGAAGCCTGCCGGTAGCAAATCCCGGATCTTCTGCGCAAACGGTTGAGGATTATCCGACAGTGATGGCGAGTCCGATGGCGGCCCCCGCGGCCATGCCTCCGGCATATGCATCTCCGGTATATGCGGAGCCCGCCTATCCGGAGCCACCCCGCCAACCAATAATGAGTCCGCCGCCAGCTGCCTATTCGCCCTTCCCGGGTTACCAAAATCCGGCAGGGGAGAGTTCGCAACCGGAAAAATCCCGTCGCAGCTGGGGGATTATTGTGCTGACGGTACTGCTGGTAGTGGCGTTAATCGGATTGGCAATTGTGGGTACCTGGATTGTTTCCTCGCGCGGAGACAATAAAGGGCAAGCTAGCGCCAGTGAGTCTGAAAGCGATACCACCCGGACGGCGACGGTCATGGAAACCACGGTGACCAGTACTCAGTCTCCCATCCAAACAGGCCAACCGATCCCCGGAAACGCGGTGTACGAAGGTCAAGGATTCTATACCCCCACCGGTAATATTGGTTGCTTAATGTCCTCTGGCGGAGTGCAATGCCAGATTGCGGAGCGGCAGTGGCAATTGGGGTGTGACGGCTTATGGGGAGTGCAGCTTGACGCATCCGGAGTAAGCGAACAGTGCGATTATGCCGGTGGTTCTGATCCGCAGCATCAAGCCACCTATGGCACGGTTTACTACAACGCCGACTTCGCCTGTGAAGTGGGTAAATATACCGGCGTAAACTGTTGGAACTCCCGGACGGGTCGTGGCTTTACGATGCGTAAAGCCGACCACACCACCTACTAGACTTCAGCAATGCCCCCTGTGGGGGAGGATCTTCGTATCCTCCTGCGCGCATACCCCGGTGGCTATTTTATGCCTGCGAACGGTTAGCGATCCCGGTGGCAAACCAGCCTCGGGGCGGGGTCGTGCTCTGCGCAAAACCCTAACTAGTAACCGGACATACCCTGCACTAGCAGCAAGAATACTACCTACTTTTTCGCTGCCGACTGCTTAGCAGTTTTAGCAGAGGTTTTCTTGGCGGTCGTCCGCTTGGTGGTAGTTTTCTTGGTTGCAGTTTTCTTCGCCGGTTTTTTCGCTGCGGTCTTCTTAGTAGTTTTACGGGTCCCGCGTTTCTTCGCCGGCCCTTTCGCCCGTTTCTCCGCCAGCAAAGTATAGGCCTGATCAGGGTCAATATCCTCTACGGTGCTAGCGCGAGGTACCGTCACATTGGTGGTGCCGTCGGTAATATAGGGGCCAAAACGCCCATCCTTGATTACTACCGGTTTCCCGGAGTTAGGATCGGTTCCCAGCTCCTTCAGCGGCGGTTTCGCAGTGCGCCCGCGCCGGGTTTTCGGTTGGGCATAAATCTCTAGAGCCTGCTCGAGGGTGAGGGAGAAAATCTGGTCTTCCGATTCTAGGGAGCGCGAATCCGTCCCTTTCTTCAAATAGGGGCCGTACCTGCCATTTTGCGCAGTAATCTCGGTGCCGGACTCGGGATCCTTACCCACCACCCGCGGCAGCGAAAGCAGTTTCAAGGCATCACCGAGGCTGGCGGTTTCAATCGACATGGTCTTAAATAGGGAGGCCGTGCGCGGTTTGGTGCCCTTAGGGGCGTCCTCGGGTAGTACCTCGGTAAAGTAGGGGCCGTAACGGCCGTTCTTTACTATAATCGTGTTCCCATTTTCGGGGTCTTTACCCAGTTCGCGGCCGGTATCGGCCGAAATGGTGAACAGTTCTTTTACTTTTTCGGCGTCTAGTTCATCGGGAGCTAGTTCCTCGGGTACCGAGGCACGCTTGCCCTCTGCGTCCTCTAGATAAGGGCCATACCGTCCTACCCGCACATTTACTCCGGGTTGCACCTCGATCGAGTTCAGGGCGCGGGCATCAATATCCCCCAGCCCCTCCACCGTATCTTTGAGGCCGCGAGCCCAAAACTCTCCGCCAGTCCCGCCCCCAAAATAAAAGTGTGCCAACAGTTCTTTGCCGTCCCTCTCCCCGGCGGCGATCTGGTCTAGATCCCCTTCCATAGTGGCGGTGAAATCATAGTCCACCAGGGAGGCGAGATTTTCTTCCAGTAGGCGAACCACCGAAAAAGCCTGCCAGGACGGCACTAGCGCTTGCCCGGCGCGATGGACGTAGCCGCGCTCAATAATCACCCCGATAGTCGAAGCATAGGTAGAGGGACGCCCTACTCCCTTTTCTTCCAAGGTTTTCACCAGCGAGGCCTCGGTATAACGCGGAGGCGGGCTGGTAACATGCGCTGCTTTTTCCCGGTCTACCTCGCTAAACGCTACTGCTTGTCCTTCGCTTAGTTTCGGCAGAGCCGTGGAACTGTCGGTGCTAGCGTAGCGGGATTTGTCTTTGCCTTCTTCGTAGGCAGCCAGGAAGCCGCGGAAAGTAATCACGGTTCCTGAGGCGGTGAACACCAGTTCGTGGGCTTCGCCCTCTGTCTTAATTTGAGCGCTTACCCGCACGGTGTCGGTGGTTCCGCGGGCATCATTCATTTGTGAGGCCAGGGTGCGTTTCCAAATCAGTTCGTACAGGGCGGCCTGCTGATCGGTCAGAGCCCCTCGCACCTGATCCGGGGTGCGGAAGTTATCTCCCGCGGGGCGGATAGCTTCGTGCGCTTCTTGTGCGCCCTTGGCTTTCTTGGCATAAAAACGGGGTTTTTCGGGGACAGCGTCTGCTCCATATAAGCCCCTAGCCTGGCGCCGCGCCGCCGAGATCGCCTGACTAGAAAGCGCAGTCGAGTCGGTACGCATATAGGTGATGTAGCCGTTTTCGTATAGATATTGCGCGAGCGCCATAGTTTGCCGCGAAGACATGCGTAGTTTTCTTCCCGCCTCTTGCTGCAGGGTAGAGGTAGTAAAAGGCGGAGCCGGACGGCGAGTATAGGGTTTGGATTCTACCGAAGTCACCTGGCAACGGGGCTGGTCCTCTAAGGCTGCCACCAGTTTTTCCCACAGCTTTTCATCCATCACCGTGGCTTGGCGTTTTAATTGACCGCGGTCATCAAAGTCCCGGCCAACGGCAAAACGCACCCCATCCATTTCCAAGGCGCGGGCAGTAAAGTCAGTGCCATCAGCGCTAAAGGTGGCGTTCAGATCAAAGTAGTTGGCGGGAATGAAAGCGATCCGTTCCCGCTCGCGTTGCACCACTAGGCGAGTGGCCACTGACTGCACCCGTCCGGCTGACAGGTGGCGAGCTACTTTGCGCCATAGAATCGGGGAAACTTCGTAGCCGTAGAGGCGATCGAGAATCCGCCGGGTTTCCTGGGCTTCTACCAGGTCAGTGTCAATATCCCGGGTGTTTTCCAGGGCGCGATCGATGGCTTCCCGGGTAATCTCGTGGAATACCATCCGTTTTACGGGAACCTTGGGTTTTAGTACTTCCAGCAGGTGCCAAGCAATCGCTTCGCCCTCGCGGTCTTCATCAGTGGCGAGGTAGAGCTCTTCGGCTTGCGCTAGATCCTTACGTAGTCCCGCTACAGTTTTTTTCTTATCGGGGTTGACCACGTAGTAGGGCTTAAAGTTATCGTCCACATCTACCGCGAACTTCTTGTAGCCGGACTGTTTGAGCTTGTCAGGTAAGGCAGATGGTTGCGGCAAATCCCGGATATGCCCTACCGAGGCTTCTACCTGGAAGTCAGCGCCCAGGTACCCGCTGATTGTGCGAGCCTTAGCTGGAGATTCGACGATTACCAGTTTCTTAGCGCTCAAGACGTCCTCTTCCCTTGGGTTAATGATCTACCTTTATACCTTATATATACCTTGCAAACTTGGAAGGCTAACAAATGAGGTCTATTGGCCAGGTTATAGGGAGCAACTCTCAGGCGCGACTGTTTTTAGATGCCGATGGTTAGGAAAAATCAATACAAAACTCAAAAACCTGGCATAAAGATTGCCTGAACATGAGTAGACTCAAATAGTTCTCACACTGCTTGTTAGTTTTCTGGCTGAGTGAAAACTCAGTGCCAAATGAGTGAAAACTCAGGCGTAAAAATTACCCGCTAACAAAACCCGACATTTTTCTAACTTTTTATGAGAAAAGCGAATGTTTTAGTACATCTACGCAGGTATCGGCTGTTTCTAGATGAAAGCAAACATTAAATCATTCAAATGGTCAAAATTATGGGTGATGGAAGTCACAATTTAGACCCAGGGTGCTACTATCGTTAAAAAATTCTGAAAACATTCTAATAGCCCAGGTCAGGCCTACTTTATGGTTGGTAAGTATTCGCAAAAGTGACCTACCAGGTGTAAAACTTTCATTTTCAAACATTATCCGCTTTCTTCATGTTCGTTTTCGTGGATAATAGTTAATGAACGGAGCGAAGGATCGTGAAGTTCACGGGAATCAAAGGATTTGGTTTCCACAAGAGGAAAACGCAAAGAACGGGAACTACGATGAAAACGTGGAAAGAACACGCCAAGACTCTGGCTGTAGGTGTTCTAGTAGCCGGTGTTGTCGCCGCAGGGGTAAACCTGGCCGACGCAGCTACCTTTTTCACCAGCACCTCCTCCGCTGCTTCGAGCGCAGTGACTGCAAACGCGATCAACACTGACAACCGCGAAGAGGTTCGTACCCGTTACCTGAGCGATATTGCCGATACTGATTACCCCGAAAGCCCCAACAACGGTGCGGATCATAAGAACTGCCGCGCCGGCGTGGTCAACCCCACCACCGCTAACTCGGTAGGTCGGGCGCTTAACTACTTCCGCGGTCTCAACGGAGCCGAAGCGGTAAAAATGGACACCACTTCTCCGCTGCAAGATTACACTCAGCAGGCCGCCCTTAATATGGCTGCCAATGGCCGCCTTTCGCACACGATTGAAAAAGGCTCCAAATGCTTTAGCTTTAAAGCTCAGCAGGGAGCAGCCATATCTAACCTTTCTGATAGCGCGGGACAGACTCCGGCAGAACAGATTCTGTGGTACTTCATCGATCCTTCCAGCCTGGGTGCTTCCACCATGACCAAGGTGGGCGCTAACGACCGCTTGGGACACCGGATTGCTTTGATGGATCCCACCTTGTCCACCACTTCTTACGGAAACGTAAATGGCTACAACGCCATTGCGGTCACCGGAGACCAGCTGGTCAGCACCCCGGATTTCAATAACAAGCAGATCACCAATGATGCCGCTTACAAGCCGGAAGTTATGACTTGGCCGTCTGCCGGTTACTTCCCCTACCAGCTGCTGACCACCAACCGCGATGACCGCGACGATGTGGAACGCTGGAGCATCTCTTTCCGGGGAGACAGCAAGTCGCAGCGCCCCGACCTCTCGGGTGCCCAGGTACGCGTGACCGGCCCGACTGGCGCGGAAGTTCCCACCACCATTTTGAACAACAAGCTCAATGGCAAAGGCCCGGGAACCTGGAACTACTACAGCACCCTGTTAATCAAGATGCCGAAGATCACCGATCTTCCGGTGGGCACCGATGGCTCCCGTGACTACACGGTTAGCGTTTCCGGGATTAAGGGTGCGGCTCGTTCCTCCTACACCTACACCGTGAAACTGTTCGATCCCATGATCTCCTCTTCCGAGATGGCTCCCCAGATCAAGGTGAATGCCGCTCCTCGCGTAGCCCAGGGTGGATACGCCGAACCGGCCAAGCTGACTGTGCAGGGCTCCACCGGGATGAAATACCAGTGGCAGCGCTCCAAGGATGCCGGTAAGACTTGGGAGGACGTCAAAGACAAGTTCCGGATTCCCGCTGATCACAGCTTCTACGGAACCGCGAACGATCTGGACTACGCCCCGGGTGCTCGCACCGAAGACAAATGGGGTCTGCTGCGGTCGGCTCCGATTGCTAACCGCGCCGAGGCCGAATCCTTGCGCTTCCGCTTGAAGGTCACCAACCCGGTGGGTACCTCGATCTCGGAACCGATGAAACTGGAATACTACGGATTCGATCAGGACAAGGTAGTTCGTCAGGGCGACAAGCTGATCGCGAAGGTTACCTTGCAGGGTAACTCCGATTCGGTGGAGCGTTTCAGTGACGTGATCTGGAAAGACCAAAACGGTAAGCAGCTCGGAACCGGTGACACTTTGACTCTGACCCCCGATATGAAGGGCAAGCAGATCCGCCCCACCGTGCAGTTCTGGCTTACCTCGTTCATGTCAGCTTCTCTCTACGAGCTGAAGCTGCCCGCATACTCCGTTGGGTAACTTGCGTTTTCTATGCCTAACGGTCCCAAAGAGGGTCGCGTCCTTAGGGACGAGGATGCGGCTCCTCGAAAAATAAAAGAATCCAGTCGTTACCTGGCTGATTGGCTTCAATAAGTGAAAAGAAAAAATCTGGCTCCTAGGACGTTCCCAGTCTAGGAGCCAGATTATTTTTATATAGCAGTGGGGGGCAGGCGAAACGCCTGCCCCCCACAATAATGGTTGCTATTCGATTAGCTTATTCCGGTAGCCGTTCTTGCGTAGAGGCCGCAAAAATATGCCCTCCGCCCTCTTTAATCCGAACCGGCATAACCGATCCTGCTGGCGGCGCAGAATGCGGAGCCACCCGGATAGTTACCTGGTTCAAAGAAGGACGACCATCTTTGCGATGCTCCTTGGCCTCATGACCATCCAAAGTGCCGTAAACATAGGCGTCAGAACCCAGTTCCTCTACATGGGTAACCTTGATCGGAATGGTGTGTTCCGGATCCACTGTGCCCTCTTGAACCTCGAGAGCCTCCGGACGGAAACCAATAATGACTTCCCCGTTATCCTCGGGCTTGAGCGCATCCAAAGTAGCCTTCGCCAAAGGTATCTTGGCTCCGCCAAGTACCGCGGAACCATCCTGTACCTTGAAGGTACCGATGTTCATCGCCGGCGAACCAATGAAGGCAGCCACGAACGCATTCGCGGGGCGATCATAAAGCTCCCGTGGGGTGCCCACCTGCTGCAGGATACCGCCCGCAATCACCGCGATGCGGTCACCCATGGTTAGCGCCTCGGTCTGGTCGTGAGTCACGTACAAAGTAGTGACCCCCAAAGTGCGCTGCAACTGAGCGATCTGGGTACGGGTCTGTACCCGCAGCTTCGCGTCCAAATTCGACAGCGGCTCGTCCATCAAGAACACCTGGGGTTTACGCACAATCGCGCGTCCCATAGCCACACGCTGACGCTGACCACCAGATAGAGCCTTCGGTTTACGATCCAAATATTCGGTCAGATCCAAAGTCTCCGCAGCCTGCTCAACCCGCTTATCGATTTCCTCTTGCGGAACCTTCGCGATCTTGAGGGCGAAGCCCATGTTCTGCCGCACCGTCATGTGCGGGTAAAGCGCATAGTTCTGGAAAACCATCGCGATATCGCGGTCTTTCGGCTGCACATTGGTTACGTCTTTATCCCCAATGTAAATTTTGCCGGAGTTAATATCCTCTAGACCGGCTAGCATCCGCAGCGAAGTAGTTTTACCGCAGCCCGAAGGCCCCACCAAAACCAGGAACTCTCCATCTGCGATTTCCAGATTCAACTTATCAACCGCCGGGTGATCTGAACCCGGATAGATTCGAGTTACCGAATCAAATACAACTTTTCCCATATTTATATATCTCCTCCACGGGCAGGTACGTGCCCGACGATCCGAGTGGAGTGTCTTTTTGTAACTGTGGGAAATCGCTTCCCCACGTGTCACCTGCGACACAGGCGCAGGTAGCGCCTAAACTCAGTTTGCCATATTTATAGCCTTGGAGGAAGTGTAATCCCTCATAGTGCCGTCAATCCCACTAAAATTCTTCTTCAGAGGCGGGATCCGGGAACCTGAACCTCACTTTCACTCGGGACTTTGAGGTTTCCAGGGGCCCCCAGCAACATGCTAGGGAAAATTGCGGAAGTCCCCGAGGAAAACCTCGGGGACTTCCCTAGGAAAAGAAACTACTTACCCTGGTTGGCTACTGCCGCAATTTTCGCTTCAGCATCCGGATCCAGGTAGGTTCCGCCCTTCTTGACCGGCTGTAGATTTTCATCCAGCTCGTAGTACAAGGGAACCCCAGTAGGAATATTCAAACCGGAAATATCCTCGTCACTGATCTGGTCAAGGTGCTTTACAATCGCGCGCAAAGAGTTACCGTGCGCTGCGACCAGTACCGTCTTACCGGTCTTGAGTTCGGGGACGATCTCCTGATCCCAATAGGGAAGCAGCCGCTCTAGCACCTGCTCTAGGCATTCGGTGCGCGGAATCGGTTCCCCGCTATAACGCGGATCGGTATCCTGCGAGAACTCCGAACCCAATTCAATTTCTGGGGGAGGAGTGCTGTAAGAACGGCGCCACAACATGAACTGTTCATCGCCGTACTCATCGCGGATAGCTTTCTTATCTTTGCCCTGCAAGGCGCCATAGTGGCGTTCATTTAGGCGCCAACTGCGCTTAACCGGAATCCAGTGGCGATCAGCCGCATCCAAAGATAGATTAGCGGTCATAATCGCCCGGCGTAGCAGAGAAGTGAAAACAATATCCGGCAAGATGTTCTCTTGCTTCATTAGTTCACCGCCGTGGGTGGCCTCCTGGCGACCCTGATCGGAGAGCGGAACATCCACCCAACCGGTGAAAAGATTCTTAGCATTCCATTCGCTTTGCCCGTGACGGAGCAATATAAGTTTGTAAGTCATAGTTTAAGTGTCTCATTTTCTAGTCGTAGCTGCACGGGGTATAAGTCCCGAAATTACTTCAAATGGGTGCGGTAATAGGCAGAACGTACTTTCGCGGAGATACGTCCTTTCTCCGATACCTGCATATTTTGTTCCCGAGCCCAGGCGCGAATCTTGGAGGCATCGGAAACCTTCCGAGTGTCAGTACCGGCCACCCGGCGTCCTCCTACCCGGCGTCCCGCCTGAATCCAGGGATCTATAACCTCTCGTAACTTAGCGGCATTTTCCGCAGATAAATCAATTTCGTAATCAACACCGTCAAGACCGAACTTAATGGTTTCATCCCCGAGTTCGCCATTAATGTCATCAATAAGAACAATTCTGGTTTTCCTGGCCATTATGTTGCCTTTCCATTTTTAAAAAGTTAATGCTGATTTTTATATTAACGCTATTAAAGAGACATTTCTATATATATTTAGACGCTAACTCAATTAATAATTGGCGGTGGCAATATCGGCAATAAATGTCGCTTTCTAGCGCACAAATATTGTGGCTACCTGCAAGTAGTAGGTAAATCCAGTTTATAAAAACCAGAGAAAACCTTACGGTCTTTAAGAAAATAGCTTTTTCGTGACCGATTTAGGCGTCCGCTACCGTAATTAATCCCGCGGCTTTCTTTGCCCGCTCCCGCGCCTGGTCGATATTATTTCCGCGCGCGAGCGCCACTCCCATGCGCCTGCCGGGGCGAGAATCAGGTTTACCAAAAAGCCGCAAATCCACTTCCGGCACCGCTAAGGCTTCCGCCAGACCCCGATATACCGGACCTTCGCTTTGCAGATTCGCGCAAATAACTGCCGAGGCCGCCGGGGTGCGCAGGCGGGTATCGACCGGCAAACCTAAAATAGCGCGGGCATGCAGTTCAAACTCGGACAGGTAACCAGAAGCCATAGTCACCATCCCGGTGTCGTGAGGACGCGGCGACACCTCAGAAAAGAGGACCTCGTCCCCGCAAATAAACAGTTCCACCCCGAACAGCCCGCGTCCGCCCAGCGCGGAAGTAACTTTGGTGGCAATAGCTTGCGCCTTTTTTAGTACCGCGCTGTCCATCGGTGCTGGCTGCCAGGACTCGTGGTAGTCCCCATTTACCTGTAGGTGGCCAATCGGTTCGCAAAAACTGGTGATGGTTTCTCCTGTTTGAGGATCACGCGAACGCACCGTCAAGAGGGTGATTTCATAGTCGAAATCCACCAGCCCCTCTACGATTACTCGTCCCTGACTGGCGCCGCGTCCCCCTTCCAGGGCGTAATGCCAGGCAGGCTCGATATCCTCCGCGGTTTTCAGCAGGGACTGTCCTTTGCCGGAAGAAGACATTACTGGTTTAACGATGCAGGGTAGCCCGATTTGGTCTACCGCTTGGCGCATTTCTGCTTCCCCCGAGGCAAACACGTAACGAGAGGTAGGAATATTTAGTTCTTCGGCGGCGAGGCGGCGGATCCCCTCGCGATCCATAGTCAGGCGAGTGGCGTGGGCAGTCGGGATTACCGTCACCTGGCGAGAAGCCGCGATTTCTTCCAAAGTATCGGTCGCGATCGCCTCTATTTCCGGAATAATGAAATGAGGTCGCACCTTTTTCACCAGGAAATCAACCTGTTTACCATCGGTCATATCTAGGACGTAGGAATAGTGTGCCACCTGCTGCGCCGGCGCGTTTTGGTACCGGTCAGCGGCGTGGACCTCTACTCCCAGGCGCGTGAATGCAATCGCCAGTTCTTTACCTAATTCTCCGGAACCGAGCAGGAGAACCCGGAGTGAAGATTTTGATAGGGGAGTTCCGAAGGTAGTTGGCGTTAGCATAAAAACCCTTTCCTAATATAAATTCCGCCTGGTATGTAGGGATTTGAATACTACTTTACGGGTTCTTTAGTGATGGAAGCAACCAAAAAGTAAGTTGGGGAAATGCCCTATGCCCTTGTACAATAAAACGTGCCTTTAAGGCAGGCGCCTGTAGCTCAGTTGGTAGAGCAACGGACTTTTAATCCGTGGGTCCAGGGTTCGATCCCCTGCGGGCGTACTAAAAAATGGGCTGCGCCTGTCGGCGCAGCCCATTTTTTAGTACAAGCGGGGGGTCGAACCCGTGAGGGCTGCTAGCTGGCGGAAAATTATAGCAAGGCGGGTAAGCGACTATGATTGAAGCGATCATGACCCATTGCCGATAAAGGGGAGATCCTTGCGTAAGCGTCTTTTGGCCGTACTGGCGGTAGCCGGTTTGGTGTTAGCTGGCTGTTCCAGCACTAATTCTTCCAGTAATAAATCGGAGCGCGTGCTCACGATTGGGGTGCATGCTACGCCCTCGACTTTAGATCCCTCGCATAACGATGCGGCGGCGATTACCTATGCGTTGCTTTATAACGTGTATGAAACCCTGCTGCGAGTGGACGGCAAGGGCAAGCTGGTGCCGTTACTCGCGAAAGATTACCAGGTGTCTGCTGATCGCAAGACCTACACTTTTACTTTGAAGGACGCTAAGTTTGCTTCCGGTGCGCCGGTGGATGGGGCGGCAGTCGCGAAAAGCTTTAACTATCTGCTCAACGATAAGACCGTGAGCCCCACCCGCAAACAAGAAATGGAAGCCCTGAAAGCGGTGAAAGACCTTGGCGGCAATAAAGTTCAGTTTGAGCTGTCTCACCCCTCGAATGCGTGGCTGTATTACCTGAGTTCCACAGCCGGGATTATCTACGACCCGCAGGCACTGGATAAGGGCGACTTGGCAACTAAACCGGCTGGTTCTGGCCCTTACACCTTGAAAGAATGGCGGCAGGGCGAAGAAATCCAGTTAGCCACTAATCAGAAGTATTGGGGTGAAAAACCCAAGGTTAAGGGAGCGACCTTCCGCTACTTCTCTGACCCGAATGCGATGAATACCGCGATGCTGTCTGGTTCTCTGGATATTATTTCTAACTTGGCTGCCCCGCAGGCGCTCGATAAGTTCACCAGTGATTCCCGGTTTAAAGTGCTGGAAGGCCACACTAATGGCGAAGTGGTGATGGGGATGAATCAGCAGCGAGAGGCCCTTAAAGATAAGCGGGTGCGTCAAGCCATTAACTATGCTATTGACCGCAAAGCGGTGCGGGACGCAGTTTGGGCCGGTAAAGGGCTATTGATTGGATCGATGGTGCCGCCGACAGATCCCTGGTATGAAGATCTGTCGACTGCCTATCCCCTGGATCGGGAAAAATCCAAGAAACTGCTGACAGAGGTGGGATACGGCGAGGGGCTTACCCTCAAAATGCGGATACCTACTTTGCCCTATGCTGCGGGAGCCGCTACCCATATCAAGAGTCAGCTTTCCAAAGTGGGGATTACTTTAGAGATTGAACAGCTAGAGTTCCCGGCGCGCTGGATAGACGAAGTGATGGTGAAATCTAACTATGACCTCACCATTGTTTCTCACCTGGAGCCGCGCGATATCTCTCGCTTCACCAACACCGACTATTACTGGCATTATGATTCGCAGCAGTTCCGGGATTTGTATCAAAAAGCCGATGAGTCTTCCCCGGAAGACCAAGTTAAATACATGAAGCAGGCAGCCAAGGTACTTTCTGATGATGCCGCTGCCGGATTCTTGTGGCTGCTGCCGAATTTGATCGTAACCAAGGCGGATATTAGCGGTTTGGCCGCGAATGTAACCGGACTATCCTTCGATTTGTCCTCGATTAGCTACCAAAGCTGAAATGAAAGCGCCAGCAAAAGCCATCCTTAAACGGATTGCCACCCTATTAGTTAGCCTGATAGTGGCCTCTCTGGTGGTGTTTTTGCTGATAAATCTGCTGCCGGGGGACGTTACCGGAGTAATTTTAGGGGCGAATGCCGACCCAGAGTCGGTGGCGCAGCTCCGGGTAGCTATGGGACTAGATCAGCCACTGATTTTTCGCTATTTTAGCTGGCTATCAGGAATGATTCGCCTGGATCCGGGTAATTCGATTTTCACCGGACAAGCAATCGCCGAGCAACTTCCGCACCGGTTAGAAGCCACATTTTCACTGGTCTTCGGGGGGATGATCCTGGCTTTACTGCTGGCGATTCCTCTGGGAATGGCGGGGGCGCTGTGGCGTAACCGCAAGCGCGGGATCGTGGTTTCCGCCCTCAGCCAGCTGGGAATGGCCATCCCCGCATTCTTAGCGGGAATGCTGCTAACCATAATTTTTGCGGTGAAACTGCAGGTTTTGCCGGCCAATGGCTATGTTTCTTTCCAGGAAGATCCTCTCCAATGGGCACGCTACCTATTCCTGCCGGTGCTGTCGATAGCGATCGTGCAAGGATCGGTGCTGACCCGCTATACCCGTTCCGCTTTTATTGAAGTGATCAAACAGGATTATTTCCGCACGGCGAGGGCGATTGGTTGGCGCTTTCCCGCAGCGCTCGTGCGTCACGGGGTACGGAACGCCTCCTTACAGGTAATCACGGTTTTGGGACTGCAACTTTCCACCCTGCTGGTGGGAGCAATCGTGGTAGAACAGGTGTTTGCGATTCCCGGTTTGGGTACCTACCTAATCGCCGCGGTTGGGCAGCGAGACTTAACCGTGGTGCAAGCGGTGGTAATGCTGCTAGTTGCGGCAGTATTGGTGATTAATGCCCTGGTGGATGTGGTTTACCAGTTACTGGATCCCAGAATTCGGCAGGGGGTGGAACGGTGAAGACCGATCAGAAAATATCGCTACGGCGCCACCCTAGCCTGTGGATGGGGATCGCGCTGGTAAGTCTAATAGTGCTGATGGGAATAGTTTCTTTCCTTTACCTGCCGTTCGACCCGACGGAAGTTAGTGAGCAGCGTTTAAGCGCGCCCTCCGCAACCCATATTTTCGGTACCGATGATTTTGGCCGCGACGTATTTTCTCGGATGCTCTCAGGAGCGGGAATCTGTCTGTTGGTGGGGATAGTGTCGGTAAGTATCGGTGCTCTTATCGGAGTTCCCCTGGGTATTTATGCTGCGGGGCGCGGAGGTTGGCCAGCAAAGATTATTGAACGCGGCCTGGACATTCTCTATGCTTTCCCCGCCCTGCTACTGGCGATTTTACTGGCGGCAGCACGCGGATCCGGGTCTACTTGGACCGCTATGGTGGCGATCGGGATTGCTTCGGTGCCCGCATTTGCCCGCAATATTCGCGCCGCTACTTTGGGGGTAATCTCGCAGGACTATATGGTGGCGGCTCGGGCAGCAGGTACTCCGCGGCATCGCTCAACCTTTACCCACGTGTTGCCCAATATTATGCCGACGATCATCGTGCAGGCCTCGGTGAGTTTCGCCCTCGCGATTTTGGCGGAGGCCGCCCTTTCCTATCTGGGGTTAGGAACCCGCCCGGACACTCCCACCTGGGGGTTGATGTTGTTTGAAGCCCAAAAATCGCTGCTGGTCAGCCCGCAGCTGGCGCTGTGGCCAGCACTAGGGATCGCCTTGACTGTTCTGGGGTTCAACCTATTAGGGGACGGACTGCGCGAGGTGCTCGATCCGAAACTTCGGGAGCGGCCATGAAAGGACTAAAAGTAGATAACCTGCAGGTTTCCTTTGCAGGGTGCCCCGTAGTTAAAGGAATCAGTTTCGATATTCCGCCCGGGGCACGCGTGGGATTGATTGGCGAATCCGGTTCCGGTAAATCGGTAACCGCGTTATCTCTGATGGGCTTGCTCGATGAGGGCGCGCAGGTTTCCGGATCCATCTCTCTTGACGGCCAAGAACTATTGTCGCTGGCAGATCGGCAGCTGGCGCAGTTGCGGGGCGCGAAAATCGGGATGATTTTTCAAGAACCCATGACCGCCCTCGACCCCACTATGCGGGTAGGAAAACAGGTGGCCGAGGTGTTAGCGCTGCATCAACGCGGCAAGCGGGGCAAACGCGAAGAAGTCATAAAAATGCTGGAGAGGGTGGGGTTACCTGATCCGGGGCAAAGTGCCAGCGCTTTCCCCCATCAGTTGTCTGGAGGGCAACGTCAACGAGTAATGATGGCGATGACGCTAATAAATGCCCCCCAGCTATTGATTTGCGACGAGCCCACTACCGCTTTGGACGTTACGGTGCAGGCGAAAGTGCTGCGGCTTTTAGATAAAGAACTGGCGCGGGGCGGTTCTGCTTGCCTGTTTATCAGCCATGATTTAGCGGTAGTCAACCAAATCTGTGAATACCTATTAGTTATGTATCAGGGACAAATCATTGAACGCGGTCCCCTCCGGCAAGTCTTGGATCAGCCGCAACACCCCTATACTCGCGGGCTGCTGGCAACCGCTAATATCGCGGCAGTAGCACCCGGCCAGCCCCTACCCGTGCTTAGCGATTTCTTTAGGGGGAGCGATGAGTGAGCAACCAATTTTTCGCGCCCAAGATTTAGGGAAAATTTATCCGCGCTCTACCGGACAGGTGCGGGCGGTAGCGGGAGTAAACCTGGAGATTAACGCCGGGGAGCGCCTGGGAATCGTGGGAGAATCCGGCTCCGGAAAATCCACCCTGGTGCGGATGCTTTGCGGCCTATCTCGTCCTACTAGCGGGGAAATCAGGTTTGCGGGGCAAAAGATTACCGGGCTAAAAGAAAAACAATTGGGAAATCTGCGTTCCCGGGTACAAATCGTGTTTCAAGACCCGCTCAGTTCCCTAGACCCCCGGATGCGGGTGGGAAAGATAGTTACAGAACCGCTGCGTTCTCCCTGGGTACGCGGGCGGGAAGGGGTGCCTACCGATATTCCGGCACGCCTAAAAGAAGTGCTGGCCGAAGTGGGTTTAAGTAGCGAGGACGCCGATAAATATCCGCATCAATTTTCGGGGGGGCAGCGGCAACGGATCGCCCTGGCTCGCGCCCTTTCTGCCCGCCCGGACGTGCTAATAGCGGATGAAGCGGTTTCCGCCCTGGATGTTTCGGTGCGCGCCCAAGTTTTGAATTTGATTATGCAGGTGGCGCAGCGAGATAACTTGACCTTACTGTTTGTCAGCCATGACCTGGCGGTGGTGCGCCATCTGTGTCAGCGGGTAGTGGTAATGCGAGAAGGGAAAATCGTGGAGACCGGTTCGGTTGCGCAGGTATTTTCTGATCCGCAGCAGGACTACACTCGCGAACTCATCGCGGCTGCCCCACGTCTACCGTGAAAATGTTCCGCTAGGCAGCGTGGAAGACTTATAAAAAATTTTGGTCTGCAGCTAGAATCGGCGCGTTATCCCCAGTTTTGAGCACTTTAGTGCTAATCGGGGTACGAAACCTTATAATGGGAGACTGAACAAATGATTCAGCCTAATTTTTCCGGCTGAATTTTGCAGATTCCGCGCCATAAACCATGGTCAAGAAGATAAAAGGGGCAGCGCATGAAGTTCGTAGTCGAGCGTGACATTTTCGAGGACGCGATCAGTTGGACCGCCCGCACTTTGCCGGCACGTCCCGCAGTGGCCGTATTAGGTGGGGTGTGGATGAGCGCCAAGGCCGGGATTGTCACCCTGTCTAGTTTCGACTATGAAGTTTCTTCCCGAAACCAATTTGAAGCCGAGGTCGAATCGGAGGGCGAGGTGCTGGTTTCTGGAAAAATGGTCGCCAACATTTGTAAGCAGCTGCCCAAGAAACCAGTAACAGTAGAGATGGAGGGGGGCAAAGTCAGCATTTCTTGCGGCGCCTCCAGTTTCCAGCTGGCAGTAATGCCACTAGATGACTACCCGGCGCTGCCGCAAGTCCCCGAAGCAGTCGGAGAGATTGACTCCGGCGAGTTCGCGCGGGCGGTCGCGCAGGTCTCTCGCGCGGCCTCTTCCGATGAAGCGCTACCTTTGCTGGCGACCGTGCGGATGGAGCTATCAGATTCCCACCTGACCTTGATGGCTACCGACCGTTATCGCCTGGCAGTACGGCAAATGGATTGGCAACCGAAACAAACTGATTTTTCTGCCGATGCCCTGGTAAAGTCGCGAATTCTTTCCGAAATGGCCAAGGCGCTGTCTGGTTCCGGAGAGATTCACCTCGGTTTGGAAAACTCTTCCGAAGGGGGCGCGATTATTGCTCTCGAAGCCGGAGGACGCAAGATTACCTCCCAGCTAACCGAGGGCGATTATCCTCCAGTGACCAGCCTCTTCCCCAAGGAAGCACCAATTAAAGCAGTTATTCGCCGCGAAGAACTGGAACAGGCTATTAAGCGCGTTTCTTTGGTGACTGATCGCAGCGCCCAGATCCGCATGAATTTTGCGGACGGCACCCTCACTTTAGAGGCCGGTCAGGGTAATGACGCACAGGCTCATGAAGAGATGACCTGCACTTTTATCGCCGATGAACCGATGATGATCGTGTTTGACTCCCAGTATTTATTGGATGGATTAGGGGCTTTAGATTCTGACTATGTGCGCATGTCCTTTACCCATCCCACCAAACCCGCGGTAATCACGGGGCAGGAAGAACTAGACGGGGATGACTCCCAAGACTTCCGGTACCTGTTGATGCCGATTCGCTACTCATCCTAAAGGGTAGGGTAGAACGTACCCCGGCTATGTATATTTCCAGTATTGCCCTTGATGATTACCGTAGTTTTCATCAGTGTGTGGTGCAGTTATCGCCGGGGGTAAATATCCTGGTTGGCCCGAATGGCCAAGGTAAAACCAATTTTGTGGAGGCGATCGGATATTTAACGAACTTTCATTCCCATCGCGCGAGCGCAGACAGTGCGTTGGTACGGTTTGCGCCGCAGTCAGCGGCGTTGGCGCAGCGCGAAAGCCCGGAACCTGCAGCCGGCCAGGAGCAAGATTTAGAACTTTCGGAGACTGCAGCGGGTAATACTGCTGATGGCGGGGCTTCTGCCGCGGCAGTTATTCGAGTGAAAGCGCATTTTCAAGAGCGCGAAGTGCAGCTTGACCTGGAGATAGGTTCTGGGAGGGCAAATCGCGCGCGTCTGGCGCGCAGCCCGGTTCCCTTAAAACAGGTACGCGGCCTGGTACCTACTACCATGTTCGCTCCGGAAGATTTAGATATTTTGCAGGGCGACCCCGCAGCTAGGCGCCGTTTCCTGGATGATTTGCTAGTGCAACTATGGCCGGTAGAGGCCGGTACGATCACTCAGCATCAAAAGATTTTGCGCCAGCGCGGCGCCCTGTTAAAACAGGCGGCGAAAAAGAAGCGCCGCGGGGCAGATTTGTCGCTAGAGCTGTCTACCCTTGATGTTTGGAATAATCAGTTATCCCAGGTGGGGGCGCGCCTGATCGCGGGGAGAGTGAGGGCTTTGCAGGCGCTTAGCCCGCATGCGGCGCAGGCCTATTTGCTGGTGCTAGGGGAAGAACACTTGGCGAACTCCTCGCAAACTTTGGGACTTTCTTACCTGCCATCTTTTAATCCTCCTACTGACCTGGCAGATCCCCAGGCGGTAGCTGGTGCTTTGCAGGAGACTTTCGCCGCGAGACGCGAAGAAGAACTTACTCGCGGAGTTAACTTGGCAGGTGCGCACCGTGACGATATGGCGGTGATGCTGGATGCCCTCCCGGTAAAAGGGTTTGCTTCCCACGGGGAAACCTGGAGCGCTGCCCTGGCTTTACGTCTGGGACAGTTCGAGCTGTTAAGGCAGGTGGGGGAAACTCCGATTCTGATTTTAGATGACGTGTTCGCGGAGCTAGACCCTTCCCGACGAGCCGCCCTCCTGGATTTTATGGATCGCGCTGATCAGGTACTAATTACTGCTACTAACCGTAAGGATTTGCCTGCCGATATCGCAGGACAGTTCTTTGAAGTCTTACGCGGAGCGCAGGGAACCCAGATTCAACCTGCCAGCCGGACTGAGCAGGAGGGCGTTAATGCGGCCTCGGAAAACGACCGGGGGAATGCTTCGTGAGTGAGCAGCCAGAGCAAACTCCCACTTACACCCAGCGGATGCTACGCTCCGCCCAAGAGCACGCTTTTTCGCAGGGTCTAATCCGCATGTCCGCTAGTGAGCTGCGGCGTTTTCGGGGAAGACGAAACTGGGATGGGTTGGCGGCTCCCGCTATTGTCGAGGACGCATCTGCCACCGAGTTTGGGGAGATTTCTTTAGGGAAAGTTACAGGCATCAATGACAGCTATGCCCGGGATCAGGTGCCGGGATTGGCTCAATTGCAGCCCTCTCCCGGACTTGCGGGGGCAGGGAATGGCGGCAGATGGTCGCGCCGAGAACCGCGCAGTTTAGGGACGGTTTGGAAAAATTATGTGCGAAATTTTGGGCTCGGAAAACTGCTTGATGAAGGCAAGCTAAAGGCCAATTGGGAACAAATAGTGGGCAGTCAAGTAGCCCAACACGCCCAGATTGAATCCATTAAAGATGGGGATGTGATTTTACGTTGTGACTCTACCCGCTGGGCCAGCGAGCTACGCAACCTGATTCCCCAACTAATGGGGCTAATCGAAGAGCATGCGGGGACAGTAGTGATCAAACGCTTGATTGTGTTGGGTCCGAAGGTGCCCTCGTGGAAATACGGGCCGCGTTCGGTGAAAGGGCGCGGTCCGCGCGATACCTATGGTTGATTTAGGTCCACCTCCCGGCAGTATTACCGATCGGCAGCAGGTAGGGGGCGCTGCTAGCGGGGGAAACCCCTACACTTTGGCCGGAACCGATTATGAACGCTACCGTCCCACCTATCCGCCGTTGGCAGTAGACGCGGCGCTATCTGGGTTAAAAAACCCGAAAATACTAGATGTTGGGGCTGGTAGCGGCAAATTTACTCGGGCGTTAGCGGCGCGGGGAGTAACGGTTAGTGCCCTAGAGCCCGCGGCAGCAATGCGGGAAATGTTCCGTGAATCCCTTCCTCAAATCCCCCTATACGAGGGTAAAGCCGAGGACGTGGCAGAGTTATTTGCGCCTGAAACTTTCGATGCGCTTTGTTTTGCGCAATCCTGGCATTGGGTCGATAAGGAGGCGGCCTGCGCAGCGGCTCTTAAGGTGTTGCAGCCCGGCGGGAGGCTAGTGATTATCTATAACCAGATGAATGTGTCTTTCCCCTGGGTAAAGCGACTTTCACGGGTGATGCGTTCGGGGGATGTACACCATCCTGACCGCGTACCTCAGCTGGGCAAGGGATTCGCAAAACCGGAGCTAAAACTTTTCCACTGGGGAATATCGCTACCGGTAGCTGCCCTTTTTACCTTGGCGAAAACCCGCTCATCCTATCTGCGAGCCAGCGCCAACGGAAAGCGGCATTTGCAGACTAATCTGAGCTCTTATTTATTCGATGATTTAGCTTTAAACCCTGAGCAAAGCGTGACTTTGCCGTATTACACCCTGGTGTGGATCGCCCCGGTGGCTAATTAGATATCTGCCTTATTGCAGGTAGAGGCGGTTTAGCTGACTAGTTTCGGGACTTGGAAATAATGTTTACCAAAAATTAACGCTGGCTTCAGAGAGGCGTTAACTTCTTGTCTTAGCTTGCAAGTGTCAATGAAAGATCTAAAAGAATTGAAGGAAAGACATGCGCAAGAGCATTAAATCTTTAGCTGTTATCGCTGGTCTTGCCCTTTCGGCAACCAGCTTGGCCGCCTGTGGTTCCGATAACGCCACGGGGACAGCTGAAAACACCAAGAAAGTAGAGACCACCGATATTTCTGGCAAACTTGCAGGCGCGGGCGCATCCTCCCAAAAGAGCGCAGTTGAGGCCTGGAAAGCCGGGTTTGCGGATGTAGCTAAAAATGTAGAAGTAACCTATGACCCGACTGGTTCCGGGGCAGGGGTTACTACCTTCCTACAGGGAGGCGTAGCCTTCGCGGGCACTGACGAGGCGCTTTCCAGCGAAGAGGTCGATAAATCCGCTGCGGTTTGTAAAGACTCCAAGGTGATTGACCTGCCGGTTTATGTATCTCCAGTGGTGGTGGCCTTCAACTTGGAGGGAATCAAGACTCTGAATATGAAACCGGAAACCATCGCCAAGATTTTCCGCGGGGAAATCACCAAGTGGAATGATCCGGCAATCGCCGCCGATAACACGGATGCAAAACTTCCCGATTCCAAGATTGTGGCTATTCACCGCGCCGACCAGTCGGGAACCACTGAGAACTTTACCGATTACCTGCACGCGGCAGCTCCTAGCGCTTGGCCGGATGATCCTTCTAAGGATTGGCCGGTAGCAGGGGGCGAATCCGGAGATAAAACCGCTGGGGTAGTCGATAACTTGAAGAAAACTGAAGGCGCGATCGGTTATATCGATGCCTCGCAAGCCGGTGACTTCGGAACTGCCGCGCTGCAGGCCGGAGACGGTTTCGTGGAATATTCGGCCGAGGCAGCTGCCAAGATCGTGGAAAGTGCCAAAGTTGAGGACGGGCGGGAAAAGAACGACCTGGCGTTGAACCTGAACCGCACCCCGGATGATCCCGAAGCCTACCCGCTGGTACTGGTTTCCTACTACGCGGTTTGCCCGCAGTACAAGGATGCCAACACTGCCAAAATGGTGAAAGCTTGGGTTAACTATGTGGTATCCGCTGAGGGACAGCAAAAAGCTGCCGAGGCGGCCGGATCTGCTCCCTTGGGTAGCGAAATCACCAAGAAGATCACTACTGCGCTCGACGCAATCAAGTAAGACCCCCCCAAATTTGGGCAATGGTGGCCAGGGGTACCGGAGAAATACCGGTACCCCTGGCCTTAACCACCTGGAGGAAACGTGAGTACCAAAACCCTCCCCGATAAACGACAATCTCTGCAAACTCCCTCCCGAAAAGGAATTTTCAATTGGGATGGACTTTTTTACCTAGCTACTAAAAGCTCAGCGGTAGTCATTGCCGCCGTGCTAGCCCTGGTAGCAATGTTCCTAACTTTGCAAGCCTGGCCGGCAATCTCTAACCCGGATCTGCGGCTACGGATGCGCGGACGTACCGAAATGGTTAGCATCTGGGAATACGTAGCGCCGCAGCTATTTGGAACAGTCCTGGCAGCAGCAGTAGCCTTAGCGATTGCGATGCCACTATCTATGGCGCTGGCAGTATTTATTAACTTCTATGCTCCGAAGAAAATCTCGGCAATCATCGCAGGATTGATTGACGTAATGGTAGCGATTCCTTCGGTTGTTTACGGCCTGTGGGGCGGGTTGGTGTTATTGCCAATCTTGCAGCCGATTATGGAGTTTCTTGCCACCTATTTTGGCTGGTTCCCGTTGTTTTCTGGACCGGTTTCTCCGATTGGACGGGTAATTTTCTCGGCCTCAGTAGTGTTGGCGATTATGGTGATTCCGATTATTACCGCGCTGTGCCGAGAGGTTTATGCTCGCGCTCCCGGCTTGGAAATGGAGGCGGCGCTGGCGTTGGGCGCCACCAAGTGGGAAATGATAAAAACCGTGGTTTTACCGTTCGGACGTTCCGGTGCGGTATCGGCGGCGATGATCGGACTCGGCCGGGCTCTGGGAGAAACCATGGCAGTGGCGATGGTACTTTCTCCCGGTGCCTCCTACGTATGGTCGCTGTTTCGGGCGGGAGCGCACTCTACGATTGCCTCCAATATCGCCCTGCAGTTCCCAGAGGCTGATTCCAATATGGCGGCAGCGCTAATCTTCACCGGTCTAGTGCTGTTCGTGCTGACATTACTGGTCAATTCGGGTGCACGTTGGTTGGTAGCCCGTAAAGAAAGTGCGGGGAAATAAATGAGGGAAGAAAATCAAAATCAGGGTGACCTGAAGTTAAAGCAACAATCTATAGGCATCGGCAAAGATTCCGCCAGCACCGGAGCAGTTAGCCAAGGTAAAAGCGATAAGCTTGCGACTTTATCTTCCTCGGATAATACCTCTGCTTTGCAGGCGGTAATCCTGGAGAGAAAGCTGAAGTATCAGGAAAAACCAGAAAACGCAGAGCCAAAAACCGAGGTAAAGCATGCCCGGCTGGGTGGAGATAAAAAGCTGAGTTTTCGCCGCCGGTTCACCAATAACGCGATCGGGACTTCTATGTGGCTGTGCGGTCTGCTGGTGCTAGCGATTTTAATCTCTATCGGATACGAGCTGATCAGCCGGGGCATTGGGATTATTTCCCCCTACTTCTTGAGCGTTTCTATGAAGGGCGTCTATGGAGGGATGCAAGCTGGCGGAATTTATCACGCGATGGTCGGTACCCTGCTGATTACCCTGGTAGCAGCAATTATTTCCGTTCCCCTAGGGTTGCTGGTAGCCATCTACTTAACCGAATACGCGGGCAATACTAAGTTCGCAAAACTCACTACCACCTTGGTAGATGTGATGACCGGCATTCCCTCCATAGTTGCTGGTTTATTCGCGGCTGCCTTGTTCACCATGGTTATTGGTTCTGCGTACCGTTCCGGTCTGATGGGGGCAGTTGCCCTTTCGGTATTGATGATTCCCCTGGTAGTACGCTCATCGTCGGAAATGTTGCGGCTGGTACCTGATGATTTGCGGGAAGCTTCCTATGCTTTGGGGGTTCCTAAATGGCGCACCGTAGTCTCGATTGTGCTACGTACCTCGGCGGCAGGTTTGGTGACCTCAGTGGTGGTAGCAATCGCCCGCATTGTGGGGGAGACGGCTCCTTTGCTGATTACTGCGGGCATGTTTGACGCCATCAATAGCAATGTGTTTTCCGGTCGCATGGAAACTCTGCCGGTCTATATCTATCAGCAGTACACCTCCACGGTTTCGTGTGCTGCCCACGCGGTGAACTGTAACCCCACTATCAATGTGGATCGCGCCTGGGGAGCGGCCTTGGTGCTGGTATTCGCGGTATTGGTTTTGAATCTGGGAGCCAGGTTCCTAGCCAAAAAACTCTCGATCGGTAAATAGTTAACTCGCCCTCGCCTGGGGCAGGGCTGCAAGAAGCAAAAGCAGATAGGAAAAGAAAATGGCAATCTGTTTAGAGACTAAACATTTAGACGTTTACTACGGAGATTTTAAAGCCGTAGAGGACGTAAATATGACGATTGAAACCCAAACGGTAACTTCGCTGATTGGGCCGTCTGGGTGTGGTAAATCCACGGTGCTGCGCACTTTAAACCGGATGCATGAAGTTACTCCCGGAGGACGCATCGAAGGGGAAGTGCTGCTGAACGGGGACAACCTTTACGGCAAAGATGTCGACCCGGTGGAGGTACGGCGGATGATCGGCATGGTGTTCCAGCGTCCGAACCCCTTCCCTACCATGTCGATTAAGAACAATGTGCTCGCCGGCTTGCATCTAAATCGGGTCAAAATCAGCAAATCCGAGGGCGACCAGATCGTAGAAGAATCCCTTAAGGGCGCGAACCTGTGGGAGGAAGTTAAGGATCGGCTAGATAAACCGGGCGCTTCCCTCTCGGGTGGCCAGCAGCAACGGTTGTGTATTGCGCGGGCGATTGCGGTTAAACCAGAGGTGCTCTTGATGGATGAGCCTTGCTCGGCGCTGGATCCCATCTCCACCTTGGCGATTGAGGATTTGATTGCCCAGTTGAAAGAGACCTACACAATTGTGATTGTCACGCACAATATGCAGCAGGCCGCCCGGATCTCGGATCAGACCGCGTTCTTTAATATCTCCGGGCCGCGTAAACCCGGGAAACTGGTCGAAATCGGGCCGACCGAATCCGTCTTCCTCACTCCGCACGAAAAGGTCACCGAAAACTATATTGCGGGGCGTTTTGGTTAAGCAGTAGTAGCGGTTTTCTGAGGGAGCAGTCCGATGGTTGAAAAACTAGGACACCGATAGCGGCAATCGACAGAAAGTTGTCTTTCGTCTGTTGTCGTTAGAGTAACTGTTACCCATGGTAAACGTTTGGTTAACGCAGTCATTGCAATTAGTGACTCAGATATTTACCCCCCTAATATATGAATTATGGAAAGCCAAAGCGGCCAGCCACATTGGGATGGATCCGGCTGGAAAGTTGAAGATCTCTCCACGATCCTTGACGCCCTCCCGGAAGCCTCGGTGGTGCTGAATCCCGATAATTCCTTTGCCTACAGCTCGCAGTTGGCGCGCCTAATCCCCTTGTTTCACAATGGGAAAATCGAATATGATCAGCTGCTAGCGCAGATTGAAAAGGCGCGCGCGACTGGGCGAATCGTAGAAAAAGAATACGATCTGGTGCATCCGGATGCGGCCGTCCCCTGGTCGGTCAGGGTGCGGGTTGCTCCCATTTCCTCCCGGCACACCCTGGTGTTGCTGGAGGATCGTACCCGCGTCCTCCAGGCAGATGCTACCCGGCGGGAATTCGTAGTTAACGCGTCCCATGAACTGAAAACCCCGGTGGGGGCAATTTCCTTGCTGGCAGAAACGATTCACGATAACGCTGATGATGTGCAGGCAGTGGAAAGTTTTTCCACTCAGCTAGTTAAAGAATCGCGGCGGCTGACCAAATTGGTTTACGAAATTATTTCCTTAGCGCGTTTGCAAGATGGGCGCTTGCCAGCCAAGCCGCGTTCTATGTTGGTGATCGAAGCTATTAATGATGCTCTCGATCAGGTGGCTACTGCTGCTGAAGACGCAAATATTACGGTAAACACCCATTTCCCACAGGGTGAAGATGTGTTGGTGCATGCCGATTTGGAACTGCTGACTTCTGCCCTGCAGAACCTGCTGGAAAACGCGATTCGTTATTCTGATTCCGGTGGGCAGGTAGATATCACCTTGCGAGAAAACGACAATGTGGTTATCGAAGTTGCTGATAATGGGATCGGCATTTCTGAGGAAGACCAAAAACGAATTTTTGAACGCTTTTATCGGGTTGATCCGGCTCGTTCCCGCTCTACTGGCGGAACCGGGTTGGGGCTCTCGATTGTAAAACACGTGGTCTCGGATCTTAATGGCTCCATCCACGTGAACTCGAAACCGGGGGAGGGCGCAACTTTCACCATCATTTTGCCGCGCCACATCCCAAACACTAAGCAAACTGACCAAATAACTCTGACAAAGGAAGAGCAATGACCACCATATTAGTAGTGGAGGACGAGGAAGCCTACCGCAAGCCTCTCGAATATTCCCTAAAACGTGAGGGTTACGAAGTCATCGGAGTAGAAGACGGTGACCAGGCGCTTTCAGCGGTTAAATCCAACCATATCGACCTGATTTTGCTAGATTTGATGCTTCCGGGGATCCCCGGTACCGAAGTTTGCCGCCAGGTACGCGAGAACTTCGATACCCCCATCATTATGGTGACGGCTAAAGATGACGTGGTTGATGTGGTAATCGGTTTGGAACTGGGAGCCGACGACTACGTGACTAAGCCCTATCGGTTCCGCGAACTGCTGGCACGAATTACTGCGGTTTTGCGCCGTACCCAAGAGCTACCTGAAATAGGAAACGTCTTGGAGGTCGGTCCGGTGACGATGGATGTTGACCGCCACGAAGTGCGGGTACACGGAGAACTTAAAGAGTTGCCGCTGCGGGAGTTTGAACTACTGGAATACTTCTTACGTAACCCTGAACGAGTGCTGACTCGCGGACAGGTTATGGATCGGGTGTGGGGCGAAAACTGGTTTGGAGACCCCAAGACCTTGGACGTGCACGTCAAACGACTGCGTTCCAAGATTGAGGACGATCCGCACTCGCCGAAGATTATCGTGACTGTGCGGGGGCTCGGCTACCGGATTATGGATCCAAAATAGTTCTTGGAGATAAGCTTTGCCCGGCAGGAAAACCTGCCGGGCAAAAACCTAATCTAGTTGAGAGTTAGGAACGTTGTTTACTGCGACGAGACAGATAGGTAATACCGCCACCTACAGCAACTAGCGTTCCTGCTAGGGCAGTAGCTACTAGGGCAATGGCGCCGGTAGGAGGCAGAGAATCTTTCTTGACAGGCTTCTGCTCAACCTTTTTATCGTGATTATCGCTGTTCGCACCCTGTTTATCTAGAGCAGCTTTCAGAGAAGTAATCTGTTCCTTTACGGTTTTGGTGTAAGCGGTAAGGTCTTTATTCTCCGTATTAATTACCATGAAGGAGTATTGGTTTTCGGCGGTGGATTCGGGGGAGAACCAAGCCGGCCAAGCCTTGTTCAGCGCATTTTGCATTTCGGTAACCTCATTAACCAACTGCCTGTTTCCACTGGTCCTGGCCTGGTAATACAAGCGTTGCAAAGCCTGGTACTGCTGGGCTAGTTCCGGGTTTTGAATCTTTAACGCCTGCTCCCAGGCGTCTAGGTAAGCCCGACGGAATTTTGCCATCGCATTTTTTGTTGCGCTGTCGGATAGGGGATCCTGGGCAGCTGCAACAGCTGTATCAACTGCAGCTAGTGCGTCGCTAATCTGTTTTTTATAAGGTTCAAGAGCAGCGTACTTTTGTGCATCTTGCTGTAGCAGCTTGTCAATATCGGAAACATATCGATCTTTCACCAGGGCGCGGTTAGCAAGTGCTGCTTTAGTGAGATTATCTCCGTATTCTTTATCTTGAAGCTCCTTGGCCTTTTGATCCAATTCATTTTGAGTGGCTTCAGGTTGGGGATCGGTTCCCGGGTTCCCGGGATCGTTTTTGGCGCAGTTAGCGGCGCCCTCCGGATCGTTAATGGTAAAACTTAGCAAGGCGACGTTGTGGGCGTCATCGTATCCAGAACCGTACGTGGTCGGAGAAGTGTCTTTGACGGTTTTGTCGTATAGCGCCTCCAAGAACGCGAAGCGTTCCCCGGGTTTAAGCTTGCAGCCCACGGTATAAGTAAACTTGCCCTCCTCGGTCGGAGCAACAGTCTTAGTTTCCGAGGTGTTAACAACGCCGGTGGGCTGCCACAGATACTTCTCTCCAACAGGAGGGGTGGGGTTAGAAGTAAATCCGCTGTGAATTTTCAGGGTCTGCTTGGTGGAAAACGGTTCTTTCCAATCGTGCTCGGATCCGTTAGCCAAGGTAGGTTTTCCGGTGGTCACCACAATCTGGTCACCGTAGTGAACCTGTTTAGTATCCACTGGGTTCCCATTCCGCGTGGCAGTTAGATTAGCCGTGTAAGCATAAACTGAGACCCCCTCCGGGAACACTCCAGGTGCGGGTGGGTTTTTCGCCTGCATGATCATGAAATAATCCTTGTTAGTCAACCCGGTTTCAGCGGCGCTGGCCACGGAGGGCACTAGCGCTAATGAAAGGGCGAGGGCGGTTGCCCCGGCAGCTAGTTTGCCAAGTTTCATCTTTTCTCTCCTATGTTTTTGCTGATGATAGGGATTTTTTAAAGGATGTTCTGCGGAGTTATCTGTATAAAACGGCCGGTGCCAAGGCAAGTAACTGACTCAAGTGGCTTCAATCAATATCAAAACCATCAAACAAGTAGGTCAGAAAGAACTACTGCCGTCAGCTCTGCTCCGCAAAAGCGTCCTCAAAAACTCTCTTACACCACTAGCTTTCCGAGGAGAGCAAGATAATTGCAAGCTATTAGCCCAGGTGACTGAGAAATCAGATCATAATAATAAGGGTGTCGCAGCGATTTGATCCTCCGTTATTAACCTCCTAACTTCGCGAAAGATTATCGTGACTGTCGTTCCGGGGCGCCCCATGCACGTCCTCGGAAAAAATTTGCGTCTGACGCGCCGAAAGCAAAAAAGTGACTTTTCCCCGAAAAGTGGGGTGAGGCCGTAAAATGTGGGTTTTTGAGGCTTTCACGGTAGAATAGAGCTAGTGAGCGCCGGATTTTCGGCGTGAATGCCCCGGGGCATACAGTGCTCGGCGGCTGGGAATGTCCGGCTCGGGGTCAACGAACTAGATCAAGGAGATCCAGCAGGTGGCTGACCTGGGTGACCAACAAGTCCAGCACGAATACGGCGCGGACGACATCACAGTTTTAGAGGGGCTAGAGGCAGTACGCAAACGTCCCGGTATGTATATCGGTTCTACCGGGGAGCGCGGTCTGCACCACCTGGTATACGAGGTAGTCGACAACTCTGTTGACGAGGCTCTGGCCGGCTATTGCGACCATATCGAGGTCGCCATTCAGGCAGATGGGGGTCTGCGGGTCAGCGATAATGGCCGCGGAATCCCGGTGGATATGCACCCCACCGAAAAACGCCCCACAGTGGAAGTGGTAATGACTATCTTGCACGCCGGTGGCAAGTTCGGATCTGGCGGTTACGCAGTTTCCGGCGGTCTGCACGGGGTTGGGGTTTCGGTAGTAAACGCCCTCTCGGTGCGGATGGATACCGTGGTAAAACGGCAAGGCTACGTCTGGCGACAGTCATTCGGTAACGGCGGGCATCCCCTTACCGAGCTGGAACGTGGGGAAGAAACCGAGGAAACCGGTACCCAACAGACCTTTTACCCGGATCCGGAAATCTTCGAGACCACTACTTTTAGTTTCGAAATTTTGCGGCAGCGTTTCCAGCAGATGGCATTCCTGAACAAGGGGCTGCGGATTACTTTAACTGATGAACGCCCCGAGGCGACCGATGCCGGCGATTTAGTGACTGGCGATGCGCAAGGTACCGCCGATGATCCGGTTCCCGGTTTCCGGCAAGTATCGTTCATGTACGAAAACGGTCTGCGCGACTATGTAGAGTTCATTAACCACTCCAAGAAATCCGAGGTCATCAACCCCGAGATTATCGATTTTGACGCGGTTAACGAGGACGCTTCCATCAGCCTTGAAATCGCGTTGCAGTGGACCACCGCCTATTCCGAGTCCGTGCATACCTACGCGAACACGATTAACACCACCGAGGGCGGTACCCACGAGGAAGGTTTCCGCTCGGCCTTGACCAGCTTGATGAATAAATATGCCCGGGACAAAGGAATCCTCAAAGACAAGGATCATAACCTGACCGGTGACGATATTCGGGAAGGCTTAACCGCCGTTATCTCGGTTAAGCTCACCGAGCCGCAATTTGAGGGGCAAACCAAAACCAAACTGGGCAACACTGAGGCACGTACCTTTGTGCAGCAGCAGGTTTACTCCAAACTGGGTGACTGGTTAGATGCCCACCCCTTGGACGCAAAAGCGATCCTGGTAAAGGCACAGCAGGCGGCAACCGCGCGGGTAGCAGCCCGTAAAGCCCGGGAAGCTACCCGGCGCAAGTCCGCCCTCGAGTCCGTGTCTATGCCCGGCAAATTGCGGGATTGCTCTTCCCGCGATGCCTCCCAATGTGAAATCTATATTGTAGAGGGCGACTCGGCAGGTGGTTCGGCCGTGCAGGGGCGCGACCCGGCTCACCAGGCAATCTTGCCCATTCGCGGGAAAATCCTAAACGTAGAAAAAGCGCGGCTAGACCGCGCCCTGTCCAGTCAAGAAATCCAGTCTTTGATTACCGCCTTCGGTACCGGTATTGGGGAGGACTTCGATATCTCCAAGCTGCGCTATAACGCCATTGTGATTATGGCAGACGCCGACGTGGACGGTCAGCATATCGCTACTTTGTTGCTGACTTTGCTGTTCCGCTATATGCGTCCCCTGATTGAAAAAGGGCACGTATTTATCGCCTGCCCCCCGCTTTACCGGCTGAAATGGTCGAATGCGCCCCACCAGTTCGTGTTCTCGGATCGCCAACGCGACGAATATCTAGAGGACGGCAAAACCGATGGTAAGCGCCTGCCGAAAGAAGGCGGGGTGCAGCGCTACAAGGGGCTCGGAGAAATGAATCCCCAGGAACTGTGGGAAACCACTATGAACCCCGAAGATCGGATGCTCAAACAAGTGACCTTATCCGAGGCGGCCAGCGCGGATGAAGTTTTCTCCATGCTAATGGGCGAGGACGTGGAGTCGCGGCGCGCTTTCATTCAGCGCAATGCCACTGACGTGCGGTTCTTGGATATTTAAGGGACGGGAAAAATGAGTGAAATAGACAACCAGGATCAAAATCAGCAAGCAGACTCCCCGGAAAAGCCCCAGCACTCCGGCGCGGCTTTCGGGGCGGGTGCGGGGGATGCCTCCTCGCCAGACGCCCTCGAAAATAATTCCGGTCTTTTCCAGGCAAAAGGGCATATTAATCAGGTTGACCTAGAAACCGAGATGCAGCGCTCCTATCTGGATTATGCGATGAGCGTGATCGTAGGGCGTGCCCTGCCCGAGGTGCGGGATGGTTTGAAGCCGGTACACCGGCGGATTCTGTATGCCATGTATGACGGTGGCTACCGCCCCAACGCCGGATTCTCCAAATGTATGCGCGTAGTCGGCGACGTGATGGGGCACTTCCACCCTCACGGTGACGCCGCGGTTTACGACGCCTTGGCACGCCTGGTGCAGCCCTGGTCAATGCGTTATCCGATGGTGGCTGGTCAAGGTAACTTTGGGTCTCCCGGTAACCTGGGGCCAGCAGCTCCGCGTTATACGGAATGTAAAATGGCGCCTTTGTCGATGGAAATGGTGCGGGACATCGATGAAGACACTGTCGATTTCATGGACAACTATGATGGGCGCACCCAAGAACCCACGGTTTTGCCTGCCCGCCTGCCCTACCTGCTGCTTAACGGCTCAGAGGGGATCGCAGTGGGGATGGCTACCCGGATTCCTCCCCATAATATGCGGGAAGTTGCCGATGGGGTGCAGTGGGCATTAGCGCATCCCGAGGCTTCGCGCGAGGAGCTAATGGAAGCCCTAATCGAGCGGATTAAGGGACCAGATTTCCCCACGGGCGCCACTATTTTGGGGCGTAAAGGGATTGAAAGTGCCTATCGCACCGGTCGCGGTTCCATTGTGCAGCGAGCAATAGTAAACGTAGAAGAAATCAACTCCCGGGTCTGCCTGGTGGTTACCGAACTTCCCTACCAGGTCAATCCGGATAATCTGGCAGCAAAAATCGCCGGACTGGTTAAAGACGGACAGATCGAGGGCATCGCAGATATTCGCGATGAATCCTCGGATCGCTCTGGGCAGCGCCTGGTGATTGTGCTTAAACGGGACGCGGTTCCCAAGGTGGTTTTGAATAACCTCTACAAGCGCACCCAGTTGCAGGATTCCTTCCCCGCCAATATGTTGGCTCTGGTAGATGGGGTTCCGCGGACGCTTTCTATCGATGGGTTTATCTCTAACTGGATCACTCACCAGCTAGAAGTAATCGTGCGTCGCACCAATTTCCGCTTGAAGCGGGCGCAGGATCGCCTCCATATTTTGCAAGGCTACCTGATGGCGCTGGATGCCTTGGACGCGGTGATTGCGACCATCCGTAAATCTCCCACGGTTGATGAAGCGCGTAGCGCCCTGATGGAACTGCTCGGGGTAGATGAAGTCCAGGCGGATGCGATTCTAGCTTTGCAGTTGCGCCGCCTCGCCGCCCTCGAGCGACAAAAGATTCTGGATGAACACACCGAGCTAGAGGCGCGGGTGAAGGATTTACAGGATATTTTGGCTCGTCCCGAGCGGCAGCGGGGAATTATTTCCACCGAACTGGGCGAGATCGTCGATAAATACGGCGATGAACGGCGCACCAAGATTATGCCGTTTGCCGGGGAAATGTCGATGGAAGACCTGATTGAGGAACAGGACGTGGTGGTCACTATTACCCATTCCGGGTATGTCAAACGCACCCGCCTGGATCAATACCGCAGCCAAAAGCGCGGCGGTAAAGGGATCAAGGGTGCGCAGCTGCGCGAAGACGACGTGGTAGATCACTTCTTTACCACCACTACTCATCACTGGTTGGCGTTCTTCACCAATAAAGGACGGGTTTATCGGGCGAAAGCTTACGAACTTCCCGAGGGAGGACGCGACTCTAAGGGGCAGCACGTAGCTAACCTGTTGGCGTTCCAACCGGAAGAAAAAATCGCGCAGGTTTTGGCGTTCAGTTCCTATGATGATGCCGAATATTTGGCGCTGGCTACCCGCTCGGGGCTGGTGAAAAAGACTCGCTTTACCGAATATGATTCCAATCGTACCGGCGGGCTAATCGCGATTAATCTACGGGAAATGCCTGATGGAACAGCTGACGAAGTGGTGTCTGCCGAACTGGTAAATGGCGATGATGAGCTACTATTGGTTTCTCATAAGGGACAGTCGCTGCGCTTCTTAGCTTCCGACGAGGCTTTGCGTCCTACTGGTCGCGCCACCTCTGGGGTGCGGGGCATGAAGTTCCGCGAAGGGGATCACCTGTTGGCGATGACAGTTATCCGTCCCGATAGTGACCTTTTGGTGGTGACCGAGGGCGGATACGCGAAACGCACATCGGTAGAGGAATACCGGGTGCAAGGACGCGGCGGCCTGGGGATTAAGGTCGCTAATCTGGTGGCTGAGCGTGGCGGCCTGGTGGGCGCCTTGATTGTTAATGACGATGATGAAGTCATGGTGATCATGCATTCTGGTAAAGTGCAGCGTTCCCGGGTGGACGAAGTTCCCCGCACGGGACGCAACACCCAGGGAGTAATTTTCACTCGTCCGGCTGAAGGTGATGCGGTTTTGGCTGTAGCGTTAAATAATGAGAAATCAGAAGATGATGAATCGTTAGAGGCTACGGATGAGGATCTCGATCAAGAAGTGGCCGCGTTAGAAACCGAAAAAACTGAGCTCTAGTGAGAGGCTGACCAATGACAACTGATGGTAAAGATCAAGATAAGGCTCGCTCAGAGCAAGAGGCGGATAATGTTTCCCGGGAGAGTGAATCGCCTAATCTGAGCGAAGATAATCGCTCTCACCAGTCATTGCGGGATGAAACCCCGCAAACTGAGGAAACACAAAAGAAGGATGAGGACAGCCAAGTGAAAAAGAACGAAAAATCACCTCAGGCTGCGGGAAAGAAAGCCGCCGTTAAGTCTGGTTCTAAGGGTGGTAAAAACTCTGCGATTCCACAGGTTCCGGAAGTATCCTCCGCTATGCAGAAGAAGGGAGAGACCGAGGCTGCGGGTGCGTCCTCGGCAAAGAAGACTGCCGAGTATCAGCCGCGCCAAATCTCGTTGGTGGTTTCCCGGATTGACCCCTGGTCGGTGATGAAGGTTTCCTTCCTGCTATCGGTAGCGCTGGGAATCGCCATGGTGCTGGCGGGGTTGCTGGTCTGGCTGCTGCTAAATTCGATGAGCGTATTCAGTTCGGTGGAAAACTTTATTAACGATATCGATCCCACCGGTTCGATTGCTTCGATTATTGATTACTTGCGGCTACCGCGGGTGATGGCGATGAGCACTATTGTTGCAGTCTCGAACGTGATTTTAATGACCGCCTTCTCTACGGTGGGGGCGCTTATTTACAACTTAGTGACTTCGCTGGTTGGCGGGATCCGGCTAGCGCTGATCGACGAGTAATATTACCGCATTCCTTGCCGGGTGCTAAGACTCGAGGGCGGCGTGACGGAACGCACCCAGGACGGGTTTGAAAGCCGGGTTAGGAATGTTGTAATCTGCAATGGTGTTCACGGATGGACACGATGGGCCTATAGCTCAGTTGGTTAGAGCGCAGTCCTGATAAGACTGAGGTCGCTGGTTCGAGCCCAGCTAGGCCCACTGCGAGGGAAGTTTGTTCTAGTAATCGACCAGGTAGGTAGATTTGAAAAAGACCTTAAAACTGTTGTTTATCGGGGTGTTTTTCGCCTGGTTGCTAAATGCAGCAAATGATCTTCGCAACGATTCCGGAGTTTGGAAGTACCTGTAAGCGGGTTTTCCGGCTCGAAGGGGCTATGGCGCAGCTGGTAGCGCATCTGCTTTGCAAGCAGAGGGTCGCGGGTTCGAGTCCCGCTAGCTCCACCGTGACGAACCCGAACGGTACGAAAACCGTTCGGGTTTTCGTATTAGTGAGGGTGAGGAAACGGTGCGCAACACGAAGTGTTGCTAGCACGATGGTGATGCCCCGGCCTTGTGCCGGGGCATCAGTGTTTTGAGCTTAGGGACGAGAACCCGCGAGGGCTGGCGCGGGGAGGTAGCCCCTGCTCCTTCTGCTGGTAGTTTGTACCTCTAATACCAGCCGAAACTCTTCTCTTCCCAGTAATATGAAAGGAGTAAAATCCCTGTTAGGAGGATTTCGAGTGAAGATTTATGAATTTGGATGCCTGGAATATCTTGCGCGAGATCTATGCCGGCAGTTGCGCCCTGGTCGCAGTATTGTGGGTATCGCCGGAGCTCCTGGCGCTGGAAAATCTACGTTAGCGCAGAAACTTGTTGCTTATTTAACGGATGTTTTAGACATTCATAGTGCGTACCTGCCTATGGATGGGTTTCATTTTTCGAATGCCGTATTGCGGCAAAAACAGCTACTAGATCGGAAAGGCGCTCCGGAAACCTTTGATGTGAACGGATACCTCAATGTATTGCAACGGTTGCGGGAAATAGTAGATTACCCTCTTTTCGTCCCTACCTATTCTCGCACGCTACACGAGCCGATTGCGGCTGCTATCGAGATCAAGCCAGACACTCAGGTTATTGTCACTGAAGGGAATTATCTGGCCACCCAGTATGGTGGTTGGGAAAATGTTAAAGAAATGCTGGATATCCTGTGGTATTTGGATACTGATACTTCTTTACTTGAAGACAGGCTTATTGAAAGGCAAATGGCTGGGGGACGGTCTCGAAAACTCGCGGTTAAATGGGTAGATGAAGTTGATTCCCCCAATAAAGATATTGTTGAAAAAACCAAGCCCGAGGCCGACGCCCTAATCAGATTACTTTTCGATATTTCGGTAGAAAACAGCTAGTTTACTACCAACCATTTCCTCGCGGACAGCGCGTTTTAATCGCAGCCTATCGCCTTAAACCAACCATGAAGTCTTGCCCTTTCGTAACTCTAACAGGCGTGTTTTCCTGGTTGCAGTACACCGTTAGAGCCTGCGGCATTAGCTCACCTGTCAGGTGGTGGATGGCAATGGTTTGAAAATAAATTGTTTGACGTTTCCGTCTTGAACTTCTTTGGCGCTTACGCCATAAACATCGTGGATGAGTTCAGAAGTGAGAATCGTGTCCGGGATACCTTGAGTGTGTACCCGACCATTTTTAAGAATAATTGCCTGGTCGCAGTAGCGGGTTACCAGGTTAAGATCATGCAAGATTATGACAGCTGTGTCGCTAACTTTCTTGATGATACTAAGAATTTGATGTTGGTATTTGATATCTAGATGATTTGTGGGTTCATCTAGCAGGATACATTTACATTGTTGGGCGAGGGAGCGGGCAATTAGTACCCGTTGACGCTCCCCACCGGAAAGGGTGTCCACGTAGCGGTCTTGTGCATAGCTCATTCCAACAGCGGCAAGAGCCTCTTGACAGATTTTACGATCAGCTTCGCTATATCCTTGGATGTCTTTACGATGCGGGGATCGTCCCAGGAGAACAATATCGAGCACGCGGGTTCTTTCCATGTCATGCTCAAATTGGGAAACGACTGCGATACGCCGGGCAACCTGACCGGGACGCATTTGGTCTAAAGGCTGCCCACTGAGGAGGATTCTCCCCTCCGATAGTTTTTGTGCAGCGAACATAGCCCTCATGAGGGTAGTTTTCCCGGAACCATTAGGGCCGGCGATACCTAAAATTTTACCTTGAGGTACCTCGAAGGAGACCCTGTCAAGAACTTTGGTGTCACCGAAATGGACGCTAGCTTTGTCTATCGTGAGGGGAGAATCAGTCATCCGTTTACTTTCCTAGTTTCTTGAGCTGATCAGCCAGTTCAAATGTTCCATAAATCGCGGTGGGGGAAGCATAGGCTACTGCGGATTCCGCGTAGATAATGTTGCCATTTTTAACCGCTTTCATGTCCTTGAAGCCAGGAATCTTTTCAAGTCGTTGCATTGAACTTTCTTTGGTGGCACCCCCCATTCCGGTGAGCAAGATGATTACATCGGGGTCTGATTTAACAAATGCTTCTGGCGCAATGGGACCTTGGTGCGGATGATAGTTCGGGTCGATAGCACTAACAAGGTTAAGGGTCTTATTTATTTCCCCCATGACCCCTTTGTTTCCGTAACTAAATAGGTCGGCATCTTCTCCGTAGTAGTAGGCGTAGGAAACTTTGCGGTCTTTACCGATTTTCTCATTACTAATCTGCTCTAGCTTCTCTTTAAGTTCCTTGACGGTGGCATCCGCTTTTTCGGAGGTGCCCATGATCTTGCCTAGCTGAGTAATCTCCGCCAAAGTAGTATCGAACGATTCATCGGATTTTTGATCCGGATAGAAGTAGTTACACTCGGTAGCATCTACAACGGCAGGGATTCCCTTTTCTGCTACCGCTTTCGGAGCGGTAGTTTCGGAACTGAATCCGCCACCATAAGCAAGATCAGGTTTCAGTTTCATGAGGGCTTCCATAGAAATGGATTCCGTTGACAGCACTTTGATTCCGTCTGCTTTTTTACCTATCCAGGAGGGTGGTTCTTCACCCCATTCATTGGCGCGACCAACAATGGATTTTTCTGCTCCGGCAGCAAATAGGTACGCCAAACCGGTAACTCCCATCGAAACAACTTTCTTAGGATGGGTAGTAAACTTCGTTTCCACCCCACAGTTCTTTACGGTAAGGGGTTCGTCAGCAGCAGCGTTAGAAGAATCCTTTGTCCCGGAGCAGCCAGTGAGGGCGGCGACCGCAAGGCATGCGCCCAACGCGCCAGCCACAATTCGTTTCTTTATCATTCTTTTTCCTTTCTATTTGGAATATTTCTTGATGAGAGCCATTAGCATAGGGGTTCCTACCAGGGCTGTTAGTATTCCGATTGGTAGTTCCGCTGGTCTGATAGCCACGCGGGTGCAGGTGTCGGCAATGACGACAAGCAGTGCGCCTCCCAGGGCAGCGATAGGTAATGCTGCCCGGGTGGTGGAACCTACCAGCTGCTTCGCGGCATGAGGAACGACCAGGCCGACGAATCCGATGGCACCGGTAAGGGAGACAAGCACCGCTATAGTGAGCGCCACTATGAGAAATAGGAGGTTTCGATAGAGGCGGGGACTAGTACCCAGTGAGATTGCGGCATCGTCTCCCAGGTTAAGGATGTCAACCCGTCTTCCCCAGATGGTGAAGCAAATTAATGCAATAGTTACCACGCTGCCTGCGATAATGACGTCATGCCAGGTGGCGTTAGATATTGATCCGAGCATCCAGAACATTACGGATTTGGTTCCTGCAGCGTTTTTAGCCATGAGGGTTATTAGGCTGGTGATCGCGGAAAAAAAATAGGTTACCGCCATACCTGCAAAAATGATGCGTGTCGGAGTGATTTTTCCTCCCGCAGAAGCCAAAAGGGTAACGAGCAGGATGGAGGTTACTGCCCCCAAGAAAGCACCGAACGTGATTCCTAGTGCGGATAGGATGTTGCTTGTCGTTCCGAAAACGATGATTGCTGCTGCGCCGGTGGAAGCTCCGGAGGAGATACCTAGAATATAGGGATCTCCCAACGGGTTGCGCAGTAACGACTGAGTTATCAGGCCGCATATACCCAAGCCGGCACCTACGATTGCTCCCAGAACAGCGCGGGGAAATCTGACCTCCCCGATAATCTGAGTGTCAACGTCAGCGTCAGCAGTTCTTCTCAGGGTGGCATTGATGCCCTCAAGTGCGGCCGATAGTGAAATATCAGTAGCTCCCACAATGACAGCCACTATCAACGAGCAAGCTAGCGTTATCGCTAAAACGATTGCCAGAATTAGGCGTTGCTTTCTATTCGTTAACATGGTGAACCTGTTGCTTCCGGTTTTGTTTCAGATGCTTTTTGGCTGAGATAGCTCCACAGTCTGCGTTCGTGGGCTATCCTCTCGCTGGGATCAAATGCCCCTTCATGTCCGCCTTTGCTGGAATAACGCCAGTACGTTACTTCCCCTCCCAAATTTTTCACCCGTTCGACTAGGGAATCTGCATGAGAAATAGTGGTGACTGCATCGTGACAGTAGCCAATAATCAGCCAAGATGTGGTGCTTAAACTTCGGGGTGTGGCTTCACAGGCTAGGGGATCTTCTTCTTTCATAAAGTTATCCCAATCAGAGGTTTGAGGATCCCCGTACTCGTCTAACCATTGACGGCCTAAGGTTGTTTTTGGCAGGTCTTTCGTGCTGCTGATCGGGACGCGACATATTACATGGGATACCAGTTCCGGATGGTGAATGGCGGTATTCGCCGCCAGCAATGCTCCATGAGACATGCCGTGTACAAATGTAGTCTCGGGGGTGCAAATATTTTGACGATGCAATTCACGAATAGAGGAGGCTATATCTGCCCTGACTTTACGTCTTCCTGCTTTAACCCCGGCTTGATGCCAAGCTTTCCCGAATTCAGCTCCGCCTCGGGAGTGAATGACGGCAACGCTGTAACCAAGGGTTAACCATTTTGAATAAATGTCTGGACTATAGAAACTGTGATTGTTCCTCCCGAATCCCCCGTAAATGAATGCGATTGTCGGCTGTTTTCCGGCTAACGTTCCGAAGCAGTCTATAGGGATTCGGGTTCCGTCCTCGCTATGAGCCCAAATTTGTCTGCAGGTAAATGTGTTGGCGTTTTCGGAGGTGTCATTCTTGGCGAAAGTTAGTTCTCCAGTTTTCCGATCAAGACGGTAAAGACGGGGAGCATTAATAAAGGAGGAGCCTTGTAAATAGAGCTCCTGGTCGAGTACTTTTATCGGTTTAATGTGTTGTCCTAGAGGGAATGATTTTCCAGATTTGTGGGTGATGACATCAAAAGTTTTGGTGTCATAAACCAGAGTTTCGCAAGCATCTTGGTAACCGCCATATACCGGGTTAGATCCAGAGGTTTTCCACTGTGGGTAGAAGGCGCTGCCGTCGGGTAACCGGATCTCACCACGCACTTTGATAATGTTTTCGCACTTAGGCGGGGATAGTTGCGATATCTGGTTCACCTAACCTCCTTTATTTGTTCCGTAGTTTTATTTCCCTCTTGTGCAAAAGAAGAAACCATGTAAACTGTGCTTAGGTTAGCATAGCCTAAGTAACAACTTAAAGGCTAGCCTCTGAAGTTGCTATCGTTTGAAAGGAGGGGAAATGAACACACTCGAAATCGTAGAGATTGAGGAAGTGAACACCGATCAAATCACTGTTCCTCACTGCCATCACGGTGCCACCCAGCAGAGCTTTGCATGGAGGTAAGAAGATAAGCATCGGGTAAAAGATAGTGCTAAGACGCACTTTACCCAATATTTCATATAGGTAAGAGGATCAGGGGTTATGTGGAAGATTTGTGCGCAAGTAAGGCCTTTGGATACGAATAGATGCGTCCTTACATGTGCAGATGGTCGTGATCTGGTGCTCTCAACGGATGCTAATAGCATCGTGCGCGTCTTAGATGCGGCGCAGGATGTCCAGTCCACTCACCCTTTGGGCACTCCGTTGAAAAAAGCATTAGAAAAACACAGCTGTTTTATCAACACGCAGGACCTAGTCTCCCCGACCCCTGATCCTCAATCTATGGCCGATGCAGAGGTAATTGTCTGCGGCGATCCCACAATTGCGCGTTTAATAACTTCAGAGCTCCAAAAGATTGATGTCACGGCGCGCCTGTCTTCCCAGTCAGTTCGCGAATGTGCATACCAAGTCTTCAATCGCGGCGCCCTGGTGGTGTGTCGCGGAGATGATCCTGCTCCCGTATTTGCGCAAACTATTGAAGACAATCTCGGACTAAATATTTCAGTGATCACGGTGGATCACACCCCCGACCAACTATTGGTTGGCCCAGCAGTACTTAAAGGGCAAGGTGCAACTTATAGCGACAGTCTTGCTCGTCTCGCCGGAAATGCAGTCAATAGTGCAGTATTTCAGGCAAAAATGGGTAGCCCCGTATGGGGAAGTTTCTTACCGCGCTTAGGTGCAGCCACAAATATGGGGCACAAAGCAGCGGAATTAATTAAAGCTATTACTCGCAATGAAATCGATAACCAGAAATCAACCCCCCTTGACACTATTTGGGCAATTTCCATGGACGGGGAGCTCGAAGTTCACGCGGTGCTTCCCACGAATTTTATGATGGGCCCTCAGCCTAAATCCCCGATTCACCCTCCCACCTTTGTGGTTGATAAATGCTATGGAATCGTAAAAGAGCTCACTCGGGTACATCACAGTGCCTATATGCCGCCTACGTTGCATACTACCCAGGCGCGAACGTGTGATTTACGCAGAACATCAACTTATATCAACACTGTATTTTGCCAAGGCTCAACGTTAATCCCCAATGAGGTTGGAGAAGCAGAAAAAGAAGCGCAGATCCACGACACTGAACTAGCGGCTATTGGTGAATCGGTCGAGCGTTATTGCTCTAACCTAATCGATCTCAAACCGATATTACATGGTTCTTATCGGGAATTAACGAGAAAAGGATACCCGCTTCTTCATCCGGAAGAACTGGTGCTATTCTCTGCAAACCAGTACCAGCACCCCGGATTTCCTTTTGTACCTTTGACCCCTGACCTGCCCGTAGGGTGGGTGGAAGGTACCTATTATGAGGATGAAGAGCCAGTTTTCGTTCCTGCCTCCTTGGTGTATGTCAACTGGTATACCAACCAGTATCGGCAAGAACCGAAAGTTAACTTTCCTGCGTTTGCTGGAGTAGCTGCAGGAACCAGCAGTGACCAGGCGATATTGTCGGGTATCAGTGAAATTATTGAGCGGCATGCCACCATGGTGTGGTGGTTGAATGCCCAGCCGCTTCCGCACCTGGAATTACCGCAGAAATATTTAGATCTTTTTAGCGGGACGAAAGAGCCACTTCGCCCCGCTTTGATCAATCTAGACAACACTTTCAATATTCCGGTTCTAGCCGGGGTAGTTCACAATGATGTCTCTAAACTGGTACACGTTGGTTTTTCTTGTCGTTCGAGCGTTGAACAAGGCGCTTTAAAAGCTTGGAGTGAAGCGCTCACCTTACAAGAGGGAGCTCACGACCTCGCAAACCCCGAAGGGGCACATTGGACAGCAATCCGTAAAGGTCTACTTCCTGGACGTTCATATAAGAAATGGCGCCGTGACCGCCGCTATCTGGATGATTTCCGTGAGGATCTCAAAGATGTAGATGACCTCCTAATTCAGCAAGAGGTCTTTCTAGATCCTCGCGCAGTAGACAGAGTGAAACCGCTGTTAGATATACCAGCAACCCGCAGTATTTCATCTGTGCCACAGCTGAAAGATAGCCAACTAGCTAGTTATATAGAGCGTATCCACGCCCGGGGTATGCGGGTAATTACCGTTGATATCACCTCTCGCGATGTCGCTTCTTGCGGACTGCATGTGATCCGCACATTAATTCCCGGCACGATCGGCAATACTCCTGCCGCATTTCCCTACCTGGGGCGCAATATGGTGGCAGAGGAAGCAGTACGGTTAGGATGGGTGGATTCGCCAAGACCTGAAGGTAGCATGAACCCCTTCCCAATGCCGCACGCGTAGAACCGATACCGTTGTTGAGAAAGGAAAGGCGATTGTGTTCGCAAAGCAGCGTTTAGTTATGCGCGCCGCCGGAGTCTCCGTGTGGCTGCTGGCCCCCGCCATGATGTTGGGTGTCCTGGTGTCTTGCTTATATATTGCAACCGCGGTGTGCAACGCCATGCTTTTCAATGAGCTATTGAGCTCTCGCCGGGTCTCCACGGTGGTGGGACTAATCATAGCTATTGCCGGTTTGCTCTTAATCCGTCCGTTACTTGAGGTCAGTGGACAGCTTCTACAAAATCGAGCGGGACTAGTGGTGAAAAGCCGCTTACGGCAGGCGCTTCTAGAGCAACTAGATGCGCGCGGACCTATGCGGGGAGGACTGGGGCGTTCTGGACAAATACAGTCGGTTCTCACTGATGGGGTTGAGGCGATCGAACCCTATTTCGTCAAGTATTTCACCCAACTGGCGGTCACTGCTCTAACCGCGATTGGTTTAACAATTGCTATTGCCAGCATTTCTCCCCTGATTGCGGGAGTTCTTTTAGTCTGTGGAGTCGCGATTATTGCTATTCCCCGATTATGGGATAGAGCTCTTGCTGATCGCGGACAATCGCATTGGGTAGCGTACGAAAATCTCAATGCCGATTTCGTGGATTCTATGATGGGAATGTCCACTTTGAAGTCTTTTGGGGCGGCTAAAGATCATGGCACCCAATTAGAAAAACAGTCCAGCCAGCTGCTCAAAACTACTATGGGGCAGCTACGGCTTTCATTGGGAGAAACTGGCCTATCAGGAATGATGAAAGTGCTCGGTCCTGCTCTCGGGCTCGTGATCGCAATTTCTTTGATTACTTCCAAGTCGATGCCGATTAGCTCGCTATTTGTGGTTACGCTGCTAGCTATCGAACTTTTCCGCCCGTTTACTGCCTTATCGGCATGTTGGCATGAAGCGTTTTTCGGTATTTCCGCGCTGCCAGCTATGAGCGAGTTATTTGAACAGGAGCAAACTTCTGCCACTACCCGCAAATCTCCGCAAAACATGCCTCGCAGTAACGAAGTATCTTTCGTGGATATCTCCTACACTTATCCGGGAGCTGCCGAGCCGGCTCTTGAGCAAGTCACTTTCGTTGCACCTGCAGGTAAAACAACCGCTTTGGTGGGGCTGTCAGGTTCCGGAAAATCCACTGCGCTCGGGTTATTAATGGGTTTCGATCACCCTGATAGTGGAAGTATCACAGTGGGAGGGGTTTCAGCGGATAGTTTGGAGATTGCGCGTACCGTCACCCTGGTTCCGCAAGACCCGATTATTTTTCCAGGAACAGTAAGGTCAATTTTGGCCGAAGCTAATCCCAAGGCGGATGAAGCAGAGATGATGACGGCTCTCAAGCTAGCCTGTGCTACAAACCTGCATCCCGATAACAATCCTGATTCTGGTGACAATATTCTTGATTTAGAAATTGAAGAACATGCTCAGAACCTTTCGGGAGGACAAAAACAGCGACTGGCGATTGCTCGGGCTCTGGTTCGCAAATGCCCGCTCCTCGTACTCGATGAATCTACTTCTGGTCTGGACACCCAAACAGAAACAACGGTTCTGACGAATATTCGCAAAGCGTACCCGAATCTCACTTTATTGCTGGTTACCCACCGTATTGACGCTGCTGAGCAAACAGATCATGTAGTGGTAATGGGACATGGGAAAGTGCTTTGTAGCGGGAATCCCTGTACGTTAAGCCAGGAAGATAATGCCTGGTCAAGATTGATTAGTGCACAGATAGGAGCCTAGTCGACTATGACCTTAGTTTTCAGTAATTTCCTTGCACTGATGAAGCGGCTACGCGAATGTGTTCCCCTTTTCGTAGCCGCGACTATTGTGACTGCGCTTGCCCAAATTAGTGTTGTTGGGGTTGCGGTCAGTTCAGTATGGATATCTACGCAATTCATATTAAACCGTACGAATAATCTGAACCTGCTGCTCGTTATGATGTTTACCCTGGTGGTCGTGCATGCCGTGAGTACCCTCTTTGAGGTTTGGTGGTCACATGAAGTTGCTTACCGGATTCTACACACCTTACGGGTGCATATTTATAACGCTATCGAACGAATCGCGCCCTTAGGGTTGCAAGGGAAACGTACCGGTGATGTGGCATCGGCTGCCATGAATGATGCGGAACAGCTGGAATGGTTTTATGCGCATACGGCCTCTACTGCCATCTGCGCCATTCTCACTCCAACTTTATTCACCGGGGTGCTGGTGAGTTTTATTGGTCCGATTGGACTGATAATGCTGCTACCAACTGCAGCTATGATTGCATTCCCTTTCGCCCTTATGTCCATACAACGCCGGCAAGGTAAAAAATTACGTTATCAACTAGCCCAGTTGCGTATTGCAGTTCTGGATTCTATTCAAGGGCAAAGGGAACTGCGATCCTTGGGGATGGTGGATAAACAAAATGCGCAGATTTTGGATCTAACACGAAAAGTGCAGGTAACTAAGAATTCGCAAACGATAAGAAAAGCCTGGGAATCAGCTTTTTCTACGATTGCAACCACCGTCGGATCCACGATTTTGCTAGTCATTCTAACTGGATGGGTACTGACCGGACATTTGGATTCAGCTTTGTTACCAGTTGCGGTGGTGCTAGCGGGTCTCGTACCAACCCCCGCGACAACGCTAGTGGGCATGCTGGGAAGAGTAGGAGAAATTGGGGCATGCGCACACCGGATTAATACCATTCTTAACGCTAAGGATCCCATCCCCTCCATCCCCGAAACCAATCATGCCGAATACGAGGCAGAAACAAATCATTTAGTTAGCGACAATACGGTTTTTTCCTATCAGGCAGGTACGCCAGTTATTAACCAAGTTAACTTAACCGCAACTCCTAAACGCTCAATCGCCATTGTCGGAAAATCAGGGGCGGGGAAAACTACCCTAGCCAATCTGGCTATGCGTTATCTTGATCCTCAGGAAGGCGAACTGCGTTTCGATGGGAGAAATCTTCGCTCCTATCAACCGAACCAATATCGCGAAAGACTAGCTCTTGTTCCCCAGGACTGCCATATTTTTGCCGGAACTGTGCGAGACAATCTTGTTTTAGCTAATCGGCAGGCCTGTGATGATGACATTTGGGCAGCTCTTGCCGAAGCTGATATCAGTGAGCTGATTACTTCTTTAGGAGGATTAGACGCGAAAGTCGGGGATCGGGGAACCACGCTCTCGGGTGGGGAACGTCAACGTATCGGGATTGCTCGTGCTTTTCTTCGGCGTCCCGACATGCTTATCCTCGATGAGCCGCTCGCTAATATTGACCCGTTCCTCGAAGCCTCCATTGCCAAAAATATTCGTAGCGCGAGGGCTGAGCGTACTACTATCGTCATTGCCCATCGGCTGGCTTCTATTCGTATCGCGGACCATATCGTAGTTCTTGATGGCGGACGCGTGGTTGCGGAAGGGACTCATCAGGAGCTTAAAGATCAGCCAATTTATAGAACGCTTTTAGGGCAACAGATAGCTTAGTTACCGCATAAATCAGTAAATAGGCGAGCTAGTAGTTAGCATTTATCAAGGTCTACCTATAGTCGCAGCAAGGTGCTAGTGAGAATTTCTTTACATTGCTCTGAACGTAAACACTTGACTACTGGCAGGTCACGCCACCACTAGCTTGCGACGATTTAGGCGTAAAGTAACGTCGGCGCTGCGGGCGAGTTGGCGTGAATGGGTCACCACAATAACGCATTTATCCTGTTCATGCGCGGCTCGCTGCAAAATCTCGATTACTTCGCGGGCGGTATCCTCATCCAGGTTCCCGGTAGGTTCATCCGCCAAAATAATCGGAGCCCCCGACACCAGCGCTCTCCCAATCGCTACCCGCTGCTGCTGACCTCCCGAAAGCGCCATGACGCTGCGCCGCGCCTCCTTTTCAGACAGCCCCAGCTCAATCAAAGTGTCAATCCCGGCTTTGCCGTTAACCAGCCTCAGATTCTCCAGCGGCGTCAAATAATCAATCAGGTTATAGTTTTGGAAAACCAGCGAAATCTGCTTTTTGCGGTGCTGAGCATAGCCGGTCTCCGCAATATCGGTACCATCAAAACGCACCGCCCCAGAAGTGGGCGTATCTAAGCCCGCCAACAGGTTCAACAGGGTGGATTTGCCGGCTCCGGAGGCTCCAACAATCGCATAAAACTTCCCGATCTCAAACTCGGAGCACACATCAGACAGAATCTGGGTGTTGGTTCCCGGATACACATATTCAAGGTGGTCTAACTGCAAAATACTCATAATGTTTCCTAACTAATTTTGGCGAGAATAGCTCGCGGGGTTTGACGAAGCAGGGGAACGGTCGCTAAAAGTAGCGCCGTAAAAGTAATCACATATCCGAGTACGAGGGCGGCCAGGATACTCCCGGCGCTCCCGCTCGCAGACAGGGCAGATAAAGACGGGCTGGCGGACTTGGCGAATACTAGTGAAGATACCTTACCTGATAGCAAGTAACCCAAAGTGGCACCGATAACGCTACCCACTAGCGCCAAGAAAGCGCTCTCCAAGGCAAGTTGCCCCAAAATATTCGCCTTGGTTTTTCCTACCGCCAGCAGCACCCCGATTTCGCGGGTGCGTCCGCGGATCCAAAAGATCATAATCAGGGCGAGGGCGGCTAGCCCGGCTGCACTAACCCCCACGGCCAGCGCGGTGAGCAGTTTATTTACCCCCGACAGGGTTGCCAGTACTCCCGCAAATTGGGCGGCATTAGATTCGAAACTCAGCTGCGAATCCACCTGTTTGGCCGCTCGTAACGCGGCAGGTAGGGAATTAGCGTCCCCGGTAAAGTACCTAGCGGTGGTCAGTTCTTTTCCGCCCAGGCGCTGACTGTTAGCCAGGTCAGTGAAAATCTGATTCTCGCTAGCCCCGGCTGGCAGCCCTCCCGGATTCTCGGTTTTTCCGCTGAAAATCCCCACTACCGGCACGGTTACTGCGTTTCCGTTAGCATTTAGGCTCAGTTGGCTACCGACATGCAACCCGTTACGCTGGGCAAACTCGCGGTGAATCAGGGCGCCGCGTGTGCCTCCAGCCAGGTGTTTGCCACTTTCTAACCGGTACAGCCTCCCCATGAAAGACGGATGCAGCTGGCTATTAGTAGTCCCGATAATCCCGGCATCCCCGGCAAACTCGGCGTCAAGCTGCACCCCGGAAGTGGTGGCTACCAGTCGCGCGCCCTCGGGCTTAGCTAAAGTTTCTTTTTCAAAAGCCGAGCGTTTTACCTGCGGCAAGTGGTTCAGCTTTTCGGCTTGCGCTAGAGAGACATTGCCGCTATTGCTATAGGCAGTGAAACCCGCGTTTACCCCGGAGTTAATTGCCCCGGAAATCCCCGCTACCTGCGCGCGCACCCCTGACTGGGAAATCAGCGCGGTAAATACTACCGCCATGATTAGCGTGAGCAGTAAGGCGCGGCGCGGGCGGCGGCTCAGCGAATACCAGGCGCGCCGCCATATACTAAGCGACCTCATTTGATATCCACCAAGAGGGCGCGCGGGGGGCGGCGCAGCATTGGGAATGATGCTGCCAGTACACAAAGTAGGCCTACCAGCAGAGTTAGTAACACCGCGGTAATCACCGAGGGGGTAGTTAGGGACACTGCTAAAGCATCTAGGGTCTTGGTAGCCGCTGAAGATTCCATGTCGGCGCCTGCTTGCCCGGCTTGAGCTAGTTCTTGCATTAGTGAACTATTGACCGAGGCCAATGCGGAATTGCCTAGCCATTGCGCGACTGCTCCAGAAATAAAGAACGCCAACACAAACGCGGGGATCGCGGTAATTACCAGTTCGCAGAGGTATTGCGCGAAAATACTGGCCTTGGAAGTACCAACGGAAAGCAGCACCCCGGTTTCCTTCTTGCGTTCATTCATCCACAGGAACAGCACCAAGGTTAAAATCAGCAGCGCAAATCCGAAGGCGACCATTTTAGTGGTGCTCATCAGGGAATTTATTCCGCTCAGGGCTCCGGTAATGCCGGCTAAATACTGAGTGGCGGGCGAGAGTTGGTAGTTGCGCCAATCAATCTTGAGGGAGCCGGCCTTCTTTTCTACCTGCTCTAAGTCCTTTTCGGAAGCGACGAAAAAGTTAGCGTCCTGATATATCTCGTTATCTTTGCTCATCTGGTAGAGGGCACGGGTAGTGTCGAGATCGGTGTACACCGTGTTGGAGAACAGTTCGCTACGCTGAGCTGCCTGCCGAGTATTGGAGCCCCGCACCAGGCCCACGATCTCCATTTCGGTTTCCGCAGTGGACTTCCGCAAATTATCGACGTCATAGGGGTTGCCTTTAAGTTTCAGCTTGCTGCCGAGTTTCAGGCCATTAGCTTTCGCCAAATCTTCATGGATAATCGCCTTATGGTGATCACCAGGTCGCAAATGCCGCCCCGCTGCCAGGGTTAACGCCCCGGAACGGAAATTAGTGTCGATATCGGTGCGGTTGACTCCCCACACGTTTACCGCATTGCCAAACTGGGCTTCTTTCTTATCGTCATAGTCATTGGTTCCCAGTTTTTGGGTCTGGGCGCCAACCAGATCAGCAGTCACGTTTTGCCGGGCCACATAGGTTTTAACCTCAGGTAGCTTCGCAATCTGGGCGATATCTGCAGGTTTAACAGTTCCGGCTCCTCGCGGGGTTCCCTGATTGAACTGAGGATTATTTCCCAGGACGAAACCGGCTCCCGCTTTGGCTTCTACCTTCGCGCTCTCACGCGCACTCGCCCTCTCGATAGCATCCGCCGACATTAAAACGGTGGCTACCAGGGTAAGCACCGCGAAGATAACAATAGTTTTAACTGGTTTTCTGACGACGTAACGCCAAGCTCTTCCCGCGAAGGACAAGTCCAGATCCTTTCGATAGAACCCAAGCACAACTTAGGTAACCCCAATAAACAAATGTTAGCTTTTCTAGCCGGACTGAAAGAATCCTGGGTCAGGGACAGAAAGAATCTGAAAAGGCAAAAATTTCGGGGAGCGAAAATACTCTTACCAGGGATAGCATTCCGCAAGTATCTTAGGTCACAAAGATTTAGAAGCGGCTCCCAGCAAGTTAGTCGAGCAGGTTAATCCCGAACGGGTAGTAATAAAACTCTTTATTGGAGGCTTTCAAAGCACCTTTAATCGAGCACACCAGGGTCATCACAAAAATCACAATGAACGCGATAATGGACAGAGGGATCAAAATGATGGTGAAGCAGAGTACCCAACCCACCACGGTTGCGATAGTCATCGCCAAGTTAAAGTTAAAGGCACCCGCGGCAGCATTACGCACGAAGGAACTTTTATCTTTATAAATAAACCAAACAATCAGCGGACCCACGAAAGTGAGCCAACCAGCAGAAACTACCATGGCGATTACGGCTGCTATATGCGCCAGGATCGCCATCGTACGCTCATCAGAGCTAACCTCACCACTGCTGGCATTAGCGCCAGGAGCGGTGGGCATTGCGGGGGGATAAGACTGGTACTCGTCCCCGGAAGCATACTGGGGGAAAGAGGGGTTGGAAGATCCGATCTGTTCCCCGGGATACTGCTGGTTACTGAAGTTGTCTGCTTGGGGTTGATTATTACTCATAACCCCATTTTCCCATGGGGTTGGGGGCAAGAATAGTAGAGCTAGCAATAATTTTTCTTTAGCGAAAAGCGCAGGTAAAAGTGTAGCGGGTGGAGCCAAAGCGTAGTTTATTTGGCGGCGAGATCGGCGGGGGTCAGCTTGACCTTTAGGCGCGGGCGGCGGCGTTGAGCGATTAACCAGTGATGTAAAAGCGCGGTTGAACAACAGTCATACTCGTTATAGAGGGCGAGGAGTCGCAGCTGCTCTGCGTCCTCAGCGCTAAGCTCTGCTCCCGGATCGAGGGCGCCTGCTCGCGACAACGCGTCATAGACAATTACCGAATCTGCGCCGTTATCGAGATCCTCCGAGCGCATCCAAGACCCCATATAGAACGGTTCCATCTCTTTAAGGGAATATCCGCCTTGGCCGGTGCGAATAGCAGACTGTACCACTTGCTGCAGATCCCGCATCGGTCCGTCGCTGGCCAGCAAGTCGCGCACCTCGCCCTGTAATAATCCGTGCCGGGAGGATAAACGTTGTAGGTAGAGACGTTCTTGCGGCGAATAATGGTAGATATGCATCTGCGGGAACCGCTGGAGACGTTGGCGCAAGAAATCCAGTAGGTCAATCAGCAGCTGGCGTTCCTGGGCGCGGTTATGCGCCCAAAAACTCTGGTATTCTCCGCTAATGCGTGAAGATAGTTCCCCTACCTCCTCCGCTACGTTTATGCTGTCCGTCGCAGGGAGAGTTTCTTGACCGCGAACTGGAACCGCTGGGGTTAAAGATTTTTGTTCGCCCCAAGAATCTTCATCGCAGCAGACTATTCCGCCTAGGTAAATCAGTCCGGTGTGGTCTTTGGGAGTCCAACCCCATAGGGAGTCGTTCTCAAAATCTAAATACGCATCCCCCGGTCGAGGCTCGGGAAGAGCCGTCAGCGCCGGAGCCAGGGGATTAGTTTCGAGCAGCAGTTCTCCTGGATGCTGCGCCACCTGCAACTGGGCTTGTCGGATTAGTTCCGGGCTATATCCATTAGGGGGATTGGCGGCAAAACCGCTGGCAGTGAAGATATTTTCGGCTCGCAATTCTCGGCGCAGGCCTGGACCCACCCCGCTGATCAGCAGGGGATCATCGTAACGCTCCAGTGCCCAGCGGCAGTGTGAACAGCTACCGCAAACCGTGTCGAGGGCGCGCCACGCCTCCTCGGGGGTAGCGGAAAGTAAATCCTGGTCGGTGGCTAATGCGCTCGCCTGTTGCGCAATGGGTTCCCACAGCTCTTCCAGTTCATCGAGGGGAAAATCTACGGTCTTGCCATCGGCCAAGAGAATCTGGGCGTAAGGGGCAAGTTTTGCCGCTAAAGCGGGAAAATCAGCGTTCAATAACTCCTGATTAGCCCGAGCTAGATGCGCATAACCGGCCAAAAGATTCACCGAGTCTTGCCGGGCATGGGCGGAAAAACGCGCCAATTGCAGCACCCAAGAATCGTCCTCGTAAACCAAGAAGGGCAGGGTTCCGGTCAGATCTGCGCTGGTTAAGGTGAGGTTGGTTTGGAAAACTCTCCCGGCTGCCCGATATTTCGCCGCTAGTTTTGCATCCTCGGCGCCAGTTAAATCCCCAATGTAGCGGTGAAAAACATCGGGGGCTTCCAGCTCAGTATTGCCGGTCAGGTAGCACCAAAGCCGCCACTGACAGTTAGCGGCATGTGCCACCTCGGAAACTGCAAGCAGGCGGGAAGAATCAGGCATTGACTAGGCTAGTTGTCTCGCTGCGCGTACTCTAGCGCCCAATAGGTGAGCACCATATCGGCTCCGGCACGCACAATCGCGTGCAAAGATTCGTCAATAGCCCGCTCGCGGTCAATCCAGCCGTTAGCGGCTGCCGCCTCTAACATGGCGTATTCCCCGCTGACCTGGTAGGCCGCGACTGGCACCGGCGACATGTCTGCCACATCGGCCAGCACATCCAGATAGTAACCGGCAGGTTTGACCATCACCATATCGGCGCCCTCGGTCAAATCTAGCTGGGTTTCAAATACGCCCTCCCGGCGGTTACGGGGATCTTGCTGGTAAGAGCGGCGATCGCCCTCTAAGGAGCAGGCCACCGCATCTCGGAAAGGACCAAAGAAAGCGGAGGCATATTTCGCGGAGTAAGCCAAAATCACGGTGTCGGTGAATCCGGCATCGTCAAGCGCCTGGCGAATCACCGCGATCTGTCCGTCCATCATCCCGGAGGGCGCCACCATATGGGCTCCGGCGCGCGCCTGGCTGAGTGCCATTTTCGCATATAGCGGCAAGGTGGCGTCATTATCGACTTGACCGTCGGCGGTGACCACCCCGCAATGCCCGTGGCTAGTGAACTCATCCAGGCAGGTGTCTGCCCCCACTACCAGGTCATTTCCTACTTCTTCGCGCACCGCGCGGATGCCGCGATTCAAAATACCATTCGGATCCCAGGCGGGGCTGCCCTGCGCATCCTTATCGGCGGTATTGGGAATCCCAAATAGCATGATTCCGCCGACTCCGGCTTGCACACACTCGGCGGCCAGTTCGCGAATCGACTCCACTGTATGCTGGAAAACCCCTGGTAGAGAGGGAATCTCTACCGCTTCCTCGATGCCGTCTCGTACAAACGCGGGCAGCATCAGCTGGGCGGGACTCACCCGGGTTTCGGCGATCAGGTTGCGCATCGCGGGGAAAGCCCGCAGGCGGCGAGGACGAATAGTTGGTGTCAGCAAAAGGTCATCAGTCATTTTTTCTCCTAGGTATCTGCAATGATTTTAACCCACCTGCCTGCCGCTTTCCGAAAGAGCGCTCGTAGCGCTCGCTTCCAACTGCCGAATCTGGTTTTAATCTCCGGATACTCAGTGAAAAAGCGGCGAAATATTCGGTAATAAGCCTTAATACCTCCAGCTGCCGGGTGATTCTCAGTATGATTTTTCTGTGGATGCGGTATTTAAGGTTCTGGGCTCGTATTTATATTTTGATCGGCAAACTCTAGGGAAGAAGTTTGCACGTAAGGTTTTGTTACTTCGAGCCATCATTATTACGGTCGCGGTTTTTAACTGCCTGTTCTTACTGTATGACGGGATATTAACCCAAGAATTTGATATCGGGTATCTGCTGGCGATTGAGGCTCTAGTCATGGCAATGCTGGCGATACGTTTCCCGGTTTTCTGGGTCGGTTACGCGCTGACTTCGGTCGCGTTGATTGGGGGAGATGAGATTTATTGGGCGCCAATTTTCCCCGCCTCCAATATCGCCCTCTTAGATACTTTTTCTTTCTCCCCTAAACGCTTGGGGCCAGCGGTACTCATTCCTACGCTAATTAATGTCTTTTTCTTTTTCGTCTGGGCAAACCCGGTAGATTTCGAAGCCATAGGTGCTTTTTCGGATGTGGCCTGTTTTTCAGTTGCCGGAATCCTGATCAAAGTTTGGATGGAGCGTTCTTTTCAGGTAGGACGCGAAGAACAGGCAGCCCGGGAGGCGGAGCGACGGGATCTTAATGTTCGCCTCCACGATAATGTTTTGCGGCACTGCACGCATATTGCACTCGCTGCGGAACAAACTCAGCGGGACTTGTTACCTTTAGACCAGTTTAGGGATACTGCCGCGCACGAAGCCGCGGAAATATCGCAGGCTATCCGCGCCCTCATCAATTCGGAAAAAACCCTGCCGGAAAAGAGTGAGGTGGTGACCCAAAGTTTAGCGGAGGTGCTTTCCAGCGCAGTCACCCGGTTGAAGGAGCAGGGATTCCAGGTTGCTTATCAGTGTGAAAAAACTGGAGAAATTGAGTGTTCTCGGCAGCAGCAGCGCACAGTGGCGCAGGTGGTGGCAGAACTTTTTGAAAATGTTTTCCGCTACGGCGATCCCAAGCATCCAGTAACTGTCGATGCGCGGATTTCTGAAAATAGCTTCCGCCTAGAAACCAAGAATCAGATCCGGGGCAGGACAGTGGATTCTTCGAAGATGGGGTTAGGGCTGGCCAGTAAACGGATGCTGGAGATTGGCGGCCTGCTCACCTATGGTAAACGCGCTGACCAGTGGCAGAACCTATTACAGCTTGAGGTTGGTAGCGACTAGGTTGGCTTCAGCTATTGTCGCGTCCTCGTTGCTCCAACCTTAGGGAAGGGTTTTCGGGTAGCTGACTGCTCCGTCTTGGACTAGGACGGCTACTGCTGCTGTTCGCGAGGAAGTGTGGGTTTTTTCCAGCAAAACGGTTACGGTTTCTTTCACCGTGGACAGGGAGTAACTCATTTTTTCTGCGATTTCGCGGTTAGACATTCCCTGCAAAATTAGCTCTGAAACTGCTTGTTCGCGCTGGCTAAGAGTAATTTGCGAGGGGGCAGGGATACTTTGGAACAGCCCTTGGACTACGGCGTGGGAGACCACCACGGAGTCTTGCATGATTACCGCGAGGAAACTGGGCAAGTCTTTTAAAACATCGGCTTTATTGAGGAACCCCCGCGCACCGGCGAGCAGGGCGGTGCGAGCTACATCTGCTACTTCCAGGCTAGAAATAATCACCACTTTTTGCTGCGGGTTTTGCTGGGTGATCTGCTTGCAGATTATGTCCCCGGTGGTCTCCCCTAAAAGGTAATCCAATAACACCAGGTCTACGGGGTCGCGGTGACAGGATTCGCGGGCTTGTTCCGGATTGGAGGTTGTCCAGGAGACTGCACAATTGGGGGTACTATTCAAAATCGCTGCCAATGCTTGCAGCGCAAAGGGATCGTCATCAACCAGCCCGATAGTGATTTCTTGTTCGCTCATGGCCACCCCCTCGTTGTTATTTAGAATATACGTTTTGGCGAGGTTTTGGCTGCAAACCAGCCGGCAGTAAGTACCCCGGTGAAAAATGTAACCACCGGGCAGCCACCCGGATATTAATCCTGGCCACCTGGCGCTAATATCCAGCCACTTGACCATTGAATTACCGCGATCACCTTTGGAAACATGAAAGTGTCACTTCAAATACCACTAGGGGGTTGCAAAATGAAGATTAGCAAGAAGGTCGGGGCGGTGGTTTTAGCATGCGTTTTGACGTGCATAACTTCAGTTGGGGTGGGGTATTTGTGGGGGAGCCATACCCAGGAACATGCCGCCATCAAAGATGTAGCAGATCTGCCCATGTATAGCTGGTGTTCGCTTTCTACCTTGCGAGATGCTACCGATGCTGGTTACGGGGTGGAGGGAAGCGAAAATCAGTGTTATCAACCAGTAGTTGGCACTATGGAGTTTCAGAAAAAACACTATAAAGTCTTGCTGTATCCGGAATATCTCAACAAAGATAAGGCTTTCGAGGCTTTTAATACCATGTATAAACCCTGGATTGATAACATCCAGAAGAAGCTACGGTTGCCTGCCTTCAAACCGGAAAATTTCTCCGCCTGGAGGAATTCCGGCAATAAAGAACACAGATACTGGAACTCGCTCGATGAGTTATCAGGGATGCGGTTTTTAAAAGAAATCAGTATTATTCGGGAGTTTCTCGAAGGATATCAGGCAGCGGAAACCAATGCGCAACTGCGTAAAAGTCTAGCCGAGTTCGATAAACTCGCGGCTCCATTTTTTAAAGAGGGTGCTCCTGATCAACTTGCCATCGCGAAGGAAGAAGCATCCGATGAAGATGGCGAAGTCAAGATGATAAAAAGAAATAGATACGAAGAAAAAGCAGGTGAGCTTTGTACTGCATTAGCCAGAACCAGGGAAAGTTATCGGCCAGAAATATCTAAACAGTACGATAATAAATCTTTAGAAAAACTACTTTTCGCCGATGGCGTTTGCTAGGGTAACCAAAGCTGTGGGCAGCAAGAAAGGAACAGTTGGATGCTGAAAGTTTTTGCCTGGATATTCACTATCCTATGTGTAGTGTTGCTAGCTGTAGGGGCGCTGATTATTTATGTGATCGACACTGACAGCAGTTTCCCCTTTGGCGCCGGATTCATGGTGATGGCCGCCCCAGTTTTCGGGGTGATTGGCTGCGTATTGTGGGGAGTGGAAATCACTAAAACTAATCGCGATCAAAAGGAATAGCTCTAATACTCAAACTCCGCCCCCCGCGGCCTCGGAAATCCTTTGAATAAAGCCATTATTTTTTCCGAGGCCGCGGGGGCGGGATTTATTTAGCAAACAGACCTAAATATCGTAGTAAAGCTGGAATTCATAAGGATGTACCACCTGCCGCAGCGGGGCGACCTCATTTTGTTCCTTGTAGTTAATCCAAGTTTCCAGCAAGTCCGGGGTAAATACCTCGCCTTCAGTCAAGAAGTCCTGGTCAGCGCGGAGTGCCTCTAAAGCGGCATCCAGGGAACAAGGCAGTTTCGGAATGTCATGATATTCGGCTGGCGGCAGCTCATAGAGATCCTTATCGATGGGAGCTGGCGGCTCTAGCCGGTTTTGAATCCCATCAATCCCCGCCATCAGGCAAGCCGCGAAAGACAGGTAAGGATTCGCGCTGGGGTCAGGAACCCGGTATTCCACCCGTTTAGCTTTCGGGGAGGTACCAGTCACCGGAATCCGGATACAGGCAGAACGGTTACGCGCTGAATACACCAGGTTAATCGGAGCCTCAAAACCGGGAACCAGACGCCGGTAAGAGTTAACCGAAGGGTTGGTGAACGCCAGCAGCGCCGGTGCGTGCTCCAACAAGCCCCCAATAAAGTAACGAGCCAGGTCAGAGAGGGAACCGTAACCGGTTTCGTCATAGAACAGCGGCTCGCCCTCTTTCCAAAGCGAAAAATGGGAGTGCATCCCGGAACCGTTATCGCCCGCCATGGGTTTCGGCATAAAGGTGGCGGTAACTCCGAATTCCTGCGCGGCGTTCTTAATCAGGTACTTGAACTTCATCATGTCGTCACCCGCCGCCATCAGCGAGTTGAAACGATAGTTAATCTCGTGTTGCCCCCCGGAGCCGACCTCGTGGTGGGAGCGCTCTACCTTTAACCCGGAGTCACTGAGCAGCTTCACCATGTAATCACGCAGATCACAGAACTTATCGGAGGGAGCCACCGGGAAATAGCCACCCTTCAAAGGAGTCTTATAGGCGAGGTTTCCCCCCTCTTCATCCCGACCAGTGTTCCAGTAGCCTTCCACAGAATCCAGTTTCACAAACGTGTCATAAGGCTGGGTTTGGTAACGCACCGAATCGAAAAGATAAAACTCGGCTTCGGCGCCAATAAAGCAGGTATCGGCGATTCCCGTAGAGCGCAGATAGGCTTCGGCTTTAGCAGCCACCTGGCGCGGATCGCGCGGGAAAGGCGCATCGGTGAAAGGATCCACGATGGAACAGTTCACCGCCAAAGTGGGGCAAGCGCGGAAGGGATCCACATAGGCATCGGACACATCGGCTATCAGCTTCATATCCGATTTCTCTATCGAGGTGAAACCGCGAATCGATGAACCATCGAACATCAACCCGTTTTCCAGGGCATCCGCAAACTGGTCAGCAGGAATCGTGAAATGCTGACTGGTGCCGATTAGGTCGCAAAAACGGATATCAATCAGCTCAATATCCTGGTCGGCAACAAATTTGAGGGCTTCTTCGTGGGAGTTAAACAACCGTTCCTCCTTGGCTTAGCCGTGCGGCTTGCGGATAAGAAAACTAAAAAAAGCATACCGCGCCGGGGCGCTGCAACGAGATTCCCGCCCAAAACCGTGAACAGTTTCGCAAATATTTCCCGAGGGCGCGGCGCGGGTGCTCGAACCTGCCGGAACGGGTCAGCAACTATTCCTAGTTGCCAATGTCGTTAAGTTTGATGTTCTTTACATCAATATCAAACTTGATATCTTCACCTGAAAAAACCATGTTCTTCAAAATGAAACCATCTTCTTGGAAACCTAGCGGAATTTCTTCCCTATTATCTTTAAATCCCAGATCAGCGGGGGTTAGTTTTTGCCCCATAAACTCTTCGCTACCGTTAATGGTTATTTTGTCTATCGACATGAAGAGCTTTCCAGATTGTCCGTCTTTACCAGGTTCAAAATGCATACCCATTTCAACCTGAATCTTTAGACCTTGTTCTTCCGCCTCGGCAGTAATTTTGTTACCGTTGCGCCGCATATTCATTTTGGAGGCAGTGGCATCTTCCTTTATGGCTTTATCAAATTCTTCACCCGGTAGGGTGAAAGTCATATTGCCCTTTTCAATGATGGGATTATCTCCACCTTTCAGCCCATGGAAAACCGCTCGCACATCCTTAATCTTTAAATTCTGTTTTGACCCCTCGGTAGCAAAAGTTCCCACCGAGGCAGTGACTTTTGCTTCGCGATAATAGTCTTTAAAGTAACTAAGGAGCATAGGGCTAGAGTTAATTTCAGCCTGCACATTCGAAAATCCTTCTTTGACGAATTCGTTTTTCAAGGATCTCTCTTGCGCACTTGCCACTAAAGTGTTGGCGATAAATAGCCCGATCAAGGCAACAACCAGTACCGCCACAATCACGATGGTGACGATCAAACCGGTCTTGGGCTTCTTGGTGGGGGTAGCCGGCGGCATTGCGTCCGGCGACATTTGCGGGTTCACCGGTGAAAACTGGGGGCTCTCTGGCATCGGGGACCCCTGAGGAGCGGGGCTGGCATTATCAGGTTGGGGTGTATAAGTCATGCTTCATGTTAACAGCTACATTCCAGCTAGCCGGCGAGGAATGCAAGATTTTCAGTAAAAGTTAACCAACGTTAACTTTCACTTTCCCATCTGCGGCGCCAACCCGCGGTTAGGGTGCCAGGCAAGAACGTAGCGCCTGCGCCAGTCCGCTCGCGTCCGGAGTCTTTGCCACCGCCGCAATTGCTAACCCCAAATCCCGTGCCACCTGGGCAGAAGGCTCCCCAATACAAACTAGGCGGGGGAGGGTGCGGGCAGAGGCAGCGGGGTCGGAACTAAACACCCCGAAGTCAGCGAGGGCGCGCAGGTTAGAACCAGAAGTAACCGCCACCGCATCTGCTTGGAAATAATCCTGCGGACACGCGGAAACCGGGGTCATGGTGTAGAGGGGGCAGCTATCGACTTGGTAGCCCTGCTCGCTTAAAGCTGCCGCGAGGTCGGGTTTGCTCAGCGCTGATCCCGGCAATAACACTCGGTCAGGGGAAGTTTTCACGGGGGGTAATTCCGCAAAGCGGCACGCCAAATCGGTGGCGTTACCCCCCGCCTGCAAAGTGACATTCCAACCGGCCTTGCTCGCGGCCTCGGCACTAGCCTTACCCACCGCGGCTACCTGCGGAAAGGTAGTTAAAGACGGTTCGGTAGCCAAAAGTTGCTGCAAGTACTTGACGGTGCGGGCAGAAGTAATAATCACCCAGCTATATTCCCCGCGCTTTAAGCGCTGCCGACAGACGGGAAGTTGCGGAGGCGAAACCGGACGCGAACGGGTAACCGGAGCGCCAATTACTCGGTACGCAGGCAATTCCGCCTGTAACTTTTTTGTAAGCGGGCGCGTAGCCGCGGCAGTCAGTGCCACTGTAAACGTCATCGTCGCCCTCCGAAAATAGTTTCCCGTTGCCGGTTCTTAGCCGCGCGCCTTAGCAGCGCCCAGGTCGGCGAGCTCGCCGCCGCCTGCCTCCAAGAGGGCGCGCGCCACGCTCTCACCGAGTTCGCGTGCCTGGTCAAGCATCTCGGCAAAAGTTTTCTCCGGATCCGCCTGCAGACAGTCACTGATGCGCACCTCGCGGGTGCCATCCAGGGAAATAATCGCGGCAGTCAGAGTGAGTATCCCTCGCTCCATCTGCGCAAACGCCCCCACGGGTGCGGCGCACCCGGCGTTTAGCTCCGCTAAAACCGCCCGTTCCGCCGTAGAGGTAAGCGCAGTTGCCAGGTCGTTAACTTCTTCCAGGGCAGCCGCTAAATCGGGGTGAGCGTCCAGCGCCGCCTCCGATGCCTCCACCGCGAGTGCGCCTTGCGCTGGCGCTGGCAGCACCTGCTCAGGATCGAAACGCTCGCTGGCGTAATCGCCCAGCCCGATCCGATCCAAACCGGCGGCCGCCAAAATTACCGCATCCAAGTCATGGGCGCCCTGCGAGATTTTTTCCCGTGTCTCCCGACCATCAGTAAAGTCGGCCTGCGGAGCGGTAATGCCTTTGACTCTGCCCAGGCGGGTAGGCACATTTCCGCGAATATCCACTATCTTCAGGTCAGGACGCAAAGCCAAGATTTGGGCGGCGCGGCGCGGAGAGCCTGTCCCCACGGTGGCGCCTGGCGGCAAAGTTTCCAAAGTTAAACCGGGAGCGGCACACAGGGCGTCCCGGGCATCCGCGCGGCTGGGAATCGCCGCAACTTTTAGTCCCGAAACCGGCTGGGTAGGTAAATCTTTAAAAGAATGCACTGCTAAATGACAGTTTCCCTCCAGGAGCGCCAGGCGTAGTTGCGCGGCAAATACGCCCACTCCTCCCAGTTTCTGTAGAGAAGCGCGGGAAATGTCACCGGCGGTTCGCACTTGCCGCAGCTGCACATTTAGTCCCTGGTCACGCAAATCACTAGCCACGGTTTCCGATTGGGTAACTGCCAGGCGGGAGGCGCGAGTTCCCAAAACCAAAGCATCCTTCTCCGCCTCGCTAATCCAGCCGGTACCGCGCAATTTAATGGTTTGTGCCTGGCGTACAACTGCGGCAATCCCCGAACCGGCAACCCAGGAGCCTGCCAGCTCCAGACCGGGATAAGCGCGCAGATCTTCCAGCAGCTTGGCGGTCATTTCCCGATGTTTGGGGGTGAAGGGCGGCAGGGAACCATCCCAGTGAATAATCATCGATCCCAGCAGCTGATCGGGGGAAATCTCCACCCCCAGCAGCCGGGAAGCATCCTGCAATGCCCCCTCAACCGATACCGGAATCTGCGGCCCATTCGCCCAACCATAAGACACGCGTAGTAGATGGTGGCCTTTACCGGCAGCTTCCTCCGCCCAGGGCCATTTGGAAGTGTAGTGGGTGATAGCTTTTGCTCCCACGCAGCCATTTTCAATATCTTCACTGCTCGGACGCTGGACTAACATTCCCGAACCGCGCGGATGGGCATCTAACGCCGGGCAGTCCACAAACAGGGTTACGTGGGCGATTGGTCCGCCCTGCGGGAGCTGACCGACTTCAATACCCGGTACTTTGCTAAGCATCGGCGCGGCTAAATAACCTGGTAGTGCTACTACTACCTGCGGAACGGTGACTGTGACCGCCTCTCCGATATTTATGGGGCTTGCCCCGGGAGTCGGCCCCGATTTGGTGTTAGAAACGGTGACCTTCCAGCCTGCTGAGCCGGGCTGATTCGATCCCCCGGCAACGGATCCGGCATCGGCGTCAGGTTCATTTGCAACCGGTTCTAGGTAGAGGGCGCGCACATGGGACAAAATCAGCCCGCCGCCCTCTTCAATGCGCTGCGCTAAGGTTTCTACCAGGCGGAACATTCCTCCCTCAGGGGCGAGCACTGCCGGTTTACCTGGTTTAAGTCCCCGCAAACTGGCAACTGCCTGCACCAGGGAACCGTGTTCTTTTAGTGCCGGGCGCAAACCGCGCAAGGTGGTGTCGGCGTTTAAGCGGTCGGTGCTCGCGGAGTGAATCCCGCCGGCCACAGGGGCAACTACTTTCTCTAAAACTGCTTTTCCGAGGCGGGCAGTTACCAGATCGGAGACAGTGGTTTCTTCTGCTCCCACGTCGGGGCCCATAGTCAAGTCCTGGCGGGCGCGCTCCATTTCTGCTTCGCTGAGTGCCTGTACAATCCCGGGGTCATCCAGGCTGGCGGGAATCCCTAGCATTCCATGGGGAATCGGGAGGGCGCCCTCGGGAATACCTGCACGTTTATGGTGGAAAATCCAAGATTTACCCCGGGGAGCAACCAGCGGTAAACCTAGCTCGCCGCATAAATCTTTGACTTCGGTAGCTCCGGCCGCGAAAGCCTCAGCGCCAATATCGAAAGTGAAGTCCCCAAAACGTCCCGAGCAGATTAGGCCGCCGGGGCGTCCTCGTTCCTCGATCACCGCCACCCGCGCGCCCTGTTTTTGCAGAGTATAGGCGCTGGTTAATCCAGCCAGCCCCCCTCCGATAACCAGAACATCATAATCGGCTAATCGAGCTAGGTCGTGCATTGCATCTCCGATATCGTGGGTTGCTACTTAACAAAACTAGCTTAGCGGTAGGTCAGACACCAGTAGGTAATAGTCAGAATGCTTGCCCCAAGAACTGGAACAATAAAATATCTTAATGAATAAACAAATAAATCATATGGAAAGTAAAAAATTACTATTGACATCAAGCCAAAAAAAATAGAATGTAGACATATATTCGCGGAGCTTGCAGCGTTGATCCGAGGTTGGAGGGTTAAAAATGAAAAACTCTACTGCGAAGTGGATGGTCGCCTTTAGCGCAGCGGCCAGCGTATTAGTCATACTCTCAACGGTTGCCGAATACTTTTTGGTTGGCGAACTATCGGAAGAAGTGGGATTTAAAGACGGTACTATTTGGGGCATCGTGGGGTGGATAATTTTACTACCCCTGGTATTGGCCTGCATTTTCACCTTTAATTTTGCCCGCAACAGTATTTCTCAAAAGCAAAGCAGCCTTGCGGTCACTAAATATCTGCGCACTCTGGAAGTTACCTTTTGGATTTGTGCAGCGCTATTTCTGGTAGTCCCCGGCATCTATTGTGTGGTACACGATATTGGCCAGGCAGCTATCATCCTCGGTCAGCTAGTGTCCTTTGTGATGTTTGGGTTGTTGGCGTTGGTTTTTCGCCTGTTGCGAGGGTTTATACAGGTTAATCGGGTTTAGCGTTTAACGCGATTCATGTACCTGGTCGACGATTTCTTGTAAAACCGCCGGGTCAGCGTTCGGGGGTACCCCGTGTCCCAGGTTGACGATATGGGCGGCGGCTTTCTTGCCTTCCGCTAAAACCTGATTGACGTGGTCGCGGCGCACCTTACTGGAGGCGAACAAAATCGCAGGATCGATATTTCCTTGCACCGCAAAGCGGTCGCCGGGGCCGTGTTCGATTAGCTTTACGGCTTCGCCGAGGGGCAGTCGCCAGTCTACCCCGATGCATTCGGCGCCTGCGTCGCGCATTAGATCCAGCAAGGAGGCGGCGCCTACCCCGAAGTGAATCACCGGAACCCCGTGGGCATGGGCGGAATCAATCACTACTCGCGAATGCTCTGAGCAGTAGGTTTGATAGTCAGCGCGCGAAAGGTCGCCCACCCAGGAATCAAAAACTTGGGCAGTACGCGCCCCACCGGCAATCTGGGCGGCCAGGAAAGCCGCCGACATATCGGCGCACCAGCCGGCTAGCCGGTTCCAGGCATCCGGATAGGAATGCATAAAAGCCCGCGCCTCCAGGTGATTTTTCGAGCGGGTTTTCCCAATTAGATAGGACGCCAAAGTGAAAGGCGCGGCCGCAAAAGCAATTAGGGGAGTTTCGCCCAGCTCGGCGCAGGCAATCTGGGCGGCCTCGGTAATACAGTCGGGGTCAAAACCCTGATGGCTGGTGAGGCGATCTACGTCCTTAGGATCCAAAACGGGATCGGCGAAAACCGGGCCCTTACCAGGAACGATCTCTACCTCTAAGCCTGCCAGATACAGCGGGGTGACAATATCAGAAAAGAAAATCGCGGCGTCCACCCCGTAACGGCGCACCGGCTGCAAGGTGATTTCGGCGGCCAAGTCGGGGGTAGTGCAGGCGGTGAGCATATCGTTATCAGCTCGCAGGCGGCGATACTCCGGGAGGGAACGCCCGGCTTGGCGCATAAACCAAACCGGAGTTTTCTCGGGGCGCAGGCCGCGAACTGCTTTTAAGAAAGAATTTTGCTCAGACATATTTCCATCATCGCTGGCATTTTTGGCTAGCGCAAGCAAGTGCAGCGAAGATCCGGCGACAGACTGCCCCCTTGCGGTCAAGAAACCAGCGTAAATATTTTTCTGACACATTTTCCGCATCTGTCTGTTGTTTAATGCCTGGATTCTTAGTGACATGTTGGCAGATTATTTTTCTTTGGCAACGCTCTGTACTGGGAAAATAGAAAAACTTGGGGCGCGGCTAAGAGAAAAACCGGGGGATGCTTTTCAAAAAATAAAAAAATGGTCTAATGAGGCCGTGGGTCTTTCCTCCTATTCGGTACATCATCTCCGGCACGGGCTTAACGCCGTGGCGGCAGCTGCTAGTACCACCGATGGCCTGCCTGAGGATCTCTTACAACGCTTGCCCGAAGTATTGGGAGTGCTTCCGCTTTCAACCTGTAACCGGGTAGAGATCATTATTGAAACTGCCCCGGCAATCTCCGGCGAGCAGCTAACCGCGGTAGATGGTTATATACAATCCCGGCTCGGCACTGTCTGCGAAATTCGCCGTGACCGCCAGGTACTGGAACACTTATTTCGAGTCGCCTGCGGCCTGGACTCCATGGTGGTGGGGGAGAGAGAAATCTCCGGGCAACTGCGCCGCGCCCTGCGGGTGGCCACCCAGGAGCGGATATCCTCAGCCACGATTACCCGTGCCTGCCAAGGCGCGCTTACTACCTCCCGCCGGATTGCGCAGCTAACCGGGATTGCCTCCCAGGGGCGTTCGGTAGTGGCCTGCGGCCTGGAAATAGTGGCAGAAAGAATAAATCCGCTGGCAGGCACCCCCACCCTCTTGATCGGTACCGGCTCCTATGCGGGAGCAGCAGTGGCGGCGTTGCGCGCCAAGGGAGTGCAAGATATCGCGGTTTACTCCACTTCCGGGCGGGCCGAACGTTTCGCTTACGGCCATGACTTGCAACCGGTAGCCAAGGATCAGCTGGTGGCGGCATTAGAAGCTGCCACTTTGATTGTTACCTGTCGGGGCATGGGGTCTCCGGTGCTCACCAAAGCGGAAGTGCAGCGGGCTTTGGCGCTCTCTAGCGGAGAAAAAACCATTCTCGATCTAGCGCTGCAAACCGATATTGAGGACGGGGTCGCCGATTTAGAACGGGTACGAGTAATCAACCTCGAAGAAATCAGCGCCCAGGTACCGGAAGCAGGAAAAGCGCAGGTTAAGCGGGCAGAGGAAATTGTGGCCGAGGGCGTAGAGGAAGCCGAAGCCCTGCTCGCTGACCGCCAAATGGATTCGGTAGTGGTAGCGCTGCGAGACACCTTCCGCGAGGTGCTGGCTGATGAAGTTGCCCGCTTGCCGAAGGGGGAGACTATTCCTCGCGAAGACGTTGAATACGCGCTGCGGCACCTAGCTGCGCGCCTGGCACATATCCCCACTATCAATGCCCACCGCGCCGGACGCGAGGGGATGGGACGGCAATACGTAAACGCCCTCCAGCAGGTGTGGGGATTGGATCTGGATATGCCGCAAGTTCAACCAGATAAGTCGCAAGTTTGCCCAGTAACCGGCTTGAGCGTTGATGATTTGAAACAGGAAACCCCCAGTGAGGAGGGACAGTGAGTCAGGTTCTTTCCCAATACGATGCGGTGATGCTGGTCAGTTATGGCGGGCCGCGACAAATGGAGGACGTGTTGCCGTTTATGCGCAACGCGACCTCCGGGCGGGGAGTTCCCGATGAGAGGCTAAAACAGGTTTCCACCCACTACGGACGTTTCCACGGAATTAGCCCCATAAATGCTCGTAACCTGGAAATCCGCCGCGCCCTCGAGTTAGAGCTCAGCCGGCGCGGAGACGAAATCGAAGTCGTGATCGGTAACCGCAACTGGCACCCCTTTATTCACGACACCCTTTGTGACCTGGCGATGCGGGGGCTTACCCGGGTGCTGTGTATTTTTACCTCTGCTTATGTTTGTTATTCGGGGTGTCGGCAGTACCGGGAAGACTTAGCCGCCGCGAAAGCCCAGTTACAATCCCAAGATTTATGGCTGGAACTGGACAAAGTGCGCGCCTACTACACTACGGAAGGTTTCGTGACCGCCTATACGAAACGCCTGGTAAAAGCGGTGAGCACCATGGAAGAAAATACTGGACGGATTCCTTACGTAGCGTTCGTGACCCATTCGATTCCTCGCGCCATGCAGGAATGCTCCGGCCCTGCCGACCGCTCCCGCCCCGACTATGTCCGCCAACACCAGCAAGTATGTGCCGAGGTGGCGGCGAGGGCGAGCAAAGAACTAGGGCGAGAGTTACCTTGGGATTTATCGTTTTGTTCCCGCTCGGGGCCACCGCAAATGCCCTGGCTAGAGCCGGATATTAATGACCGGCTGACGCAGCTAAAAGCAAATGGGGTAACGGATGTGGTCTGCGTACCTATCGGTTTTATCTGCGATCACATGGAAGTGGTTTATGACCTGGATACCGAAGCTAAGGAAACCGCAGCCCAGTTGGGACTTAACTATTTGCGGGTGCCTACGGTCGGCATCGATCCCGATTTTATCGGGGCGCTCGCCGATTTGGTGAGGGAACGCGCCCAGGAAAAGGCAGGGGGAGAGGTGGTCTATACCCCAGATGCCCTGGAACCCCGGTGGCCGGCTTGGTCTCCGCCAGGAGATTCCCGAGTCAGCAAGCAGGGAGCTGACCTGCCCGTTGAGTTTGAAATAAAACAAAATTAGAAAGCCAAAGGAGAAAATAATGGCTCACTCGATGCCCAATGATGTATCCCCCGATCCTCGCGATCATAAGGTGGATCCTGACGAAGTAAATGCCCGCAATAACTTTTCTATGCACGCGGTTTTCGAACTAGCCTTGCCGCTACCTGCCGAAGAGGCCGAGCGAGCAGCGATGGCGCGCGAACTAGAGGAAACCATCTCCGAATTGGGAGTAACTGTTCGCGGCTGGTATGACGTTGCTGGTTATCGCGCTGACGCTGACCTCATGTTCTGGTTCTTGGACGAATCCAATGACAAGTTGCAAGATGCCTACCATGCGGTGTTGAACTCCCGCCTAGGCGCCCACCTGGTGCCGGTGTGGTCCATTATGAGTGCTCATATGACTGCCGAGTTTAATAAGCCCCACCTGCCGGCCTGTTTCGGGGGTTGGGCCCCGCGTGCCTATGCCGCGGTTTATCCCTTCGTGCGTTCCCTGGAGTGGTATTACCTGCCGAAGGCTAAACGTAGCGCTATGCTCGCCGAGCATGGTCGCAATGGTGCTGGCTACCTGGATGTAGCGGTTTCGACCCTGGCGACTTTCGCGCTTAATGATTACGAATGGTCAGTGACCCTAGAGTCCGATGACATTAACCGGGTAATGGGGGTACTGCGTCAGCAGCGTGATTGTGAAGCTCGCCTGCATGTACGTCAAGACACTCCCTTCTATACCGGCAAGCGGATGGAACTAGCGGAATGGATCCAGCGGCAAACTACTGAAAAATAGTTAGTTTAGCCTTGCTTAAAAGCTGGGTGCTTCCGGACAGAAGTCCCAGTTCCAAGCCAACTTATTGCTAGCAGAGTAAAGTAGTTACCACACCCAGACTCTCGGGTGGCATAAGTCACAACAAACGAGTAATGTGGAATCGGTATCTATGGTTCGCCGTCTGTCTAGATTTTTGTAAGGAGTGATTAGCTTGGATTCGTCCTTTTTAGCTAGAGTCCCTCTCTTTGAGGGACTCGATCAGGAAGCGCAGATGCGCCTGTTCTCAATGATGGGGCAAACCACCTTGCGCCGAGGGGAAAACCTATTTGAAGAGGGCGATGATGGCGACCGCTTGTATATCGTGGCCGAGGGCAAAATAAAACTATCGCATCAGTCCCTGGATGGTCGCGAAAACCTGCTGGCGGTGTTAGGACCCGGGGAAATCCTGGGCGAGCTAACCCTGTTTGATCCCGGGCAGCGTTCTACTACTGCTACCGCGGTTTCTCCGGCCCGATTGGTGTTCTTAAACCACAGCGACTTGATGGTTTTCCTGGAGGACAACCCCTCCTTGGCGAAACATATGCTCAAAGCGCTGGCAAAGCGCCTGCGCCGCACCAATGAGGCTCTAGCTGACCTGGTGTTCTCGGATGTGCCCGGCAGGGTAGCCAAGGCGCTTCTGGATCTGGCAGACCGTTTCGGGATTCGCACCGAGGACGGGATTCACGTACCCCACGACCTCACTCAAGAAGAGTTAGCTCAGCTGGTGGGGGCATCGCGGGAAACCGTGAACAAGTCCTTGGCCGAGTTCGTGAACCGCAACTGGATTCGCCTCGAGGGACGAGCAGTTACCTTGATTGATATTGATCGTTTGGCGCGGCGTGCTCGCTAAGATTAGGGGAAAATAGCTAAAAACTAACGCTTAATAGTGTTGTGGGGGCGGCAACCATAAAGGTTGCCGCCCCCAACGTTTGATAAAACATGAAGGAAACCAGAGTTAGTCTTTTAAAACCAGAACCAGTTATGGACACCTGTATATGGTTATCTGCCCCGGGTTAGCGTAGTTGTCGCTGGTTTTAAAGAACGCCGAGGCTAAGCTCAGGTGAAACCCTAGTCTTTCTGCGAACTGCTATCTTCCGCCGCTTTAACCTTGCGCTCAATTAGATAATCTTTGCGTCCCGCGCGGCGCGCACTATGTGCCAAGAAGGCCATTGCCAGCAGGATCAAACCCGCCATTAGCAGCATTCCCGATCCGCCCGACCAAGCCAAGTGATGCGCGATATTGGAAGGAAGTGCCTGATAGAAGTGGTCTTGTTGACCGGCATTATCCAGGGCAGTTAGTAGCGGCTGCAAACCGTTGGCAGTTTGTTCCGGAACTACCAGGAAGAACGCTCCCCCTACTGTCAAGGCCAATCCGGTAATAAAAGCACCCAGCGAAGAGAACCGGGCTATTAAGGCCAGCAGGAAGACCATGATGATCGTCACCACAATTTCAACCCATTGACCGGCATTCAAACTGGAAGCAGGCAGCAAAACATCTCCACCGCGGGTACGCAAACGGGTGGCGACATCTAGAATTAGGTACCAGGTAATCGGAACCATCACTAAAAACAGCAATAGCGACCAGATATGCGCTGCTGCTCGCGAAGGAACTGTAGGTTTGACCGTGGCGCCGTCAAAAATAGTATCTTCAAAACTCTTTTGCCGCTCAGCAGTAGTTAATACTTCCTCCGGTTCGGTTTCCTCTACCGAATCCCAGTGAGGCGACTCCTCCGCGACTGGCTCAGTCGGCTCGTCAGAGCTGTTCAGCAAAGAATAGCGTCGGTCAGCGGTGCTTTCCACTTCACTAGTGGAAGCGGGTTCCACCCCGGAGTCATCTTCGTCGGCCTCGCGGTTACGTGCGATCAGTGACTTGCGTTCAGGAGCCGGGGAAGCGGAGTCAGTAGCGTCTTCTGCAGCTGTAGGAGACGGGAGCACTTCTGCTGACTCGTCCTCGGCAGTAGCGTCCGCTTCCTGGCTTTCCGCGGTACCCGCAATCATGCTATCGGTATGCTCTAGCTGCTGAGAAGGAAGATTTTCTTCGCTTACCGAAGCTGCCTCGGAGCTGAGGCCGTCCCCCGCTATCAGGGAGTCGTTATCAGAGGGGGAAGCAGCGTGATGCTCGCCGGGGATCAAAGTATCTTCGGGAGCCTGCTCTTCTTCGCCTTCTTCTCCCACGAACCAAGTTCGGGTAGTGAAGTCGTTATCCGGCTCGTTCTTGCTCATCTGACCTCCAACGAAATCGCGTAGTCTATACAACAGCCACGATAGATTATGAGAGCAGATTTCGCGGGAGACCGCGCCGCGCAACTAAAAAATAGTGACGCTAGGTAAGCAGTTAAGTTAGTGGCAGAAACACTAGTCCAGTAGCTGATGACGCACGATAGTGGCGGCGCGGTCTGCTCCCACTCCCACTACACTAATGCGGCAGCCCGACAGCTCCTCTAGGCGGTGGATGTATTCCTGTGCCTTGGTCGGCAAATCCGCAAAGGTCTCACAGCCGGTGATATCTTCTTTCCAACCAGGTAGCATCTCGTAAATTGGCTGGGCATGGTGGAAAGCAGTCTGATCGGCAGGGAGCTCCTCGAAACGCTGACCATCAACGTCATAAGCTACGCAAACCGGAATTTCATCGTATTTCGAAAGCACATCCAGCTTGGTAATCACCAGATCGGTGAGACCATTGACCCGAGCGGCGTAACGAGCAACGACCGAATCAAACCAGCCGGTACGCCGCGGACGTCCGGTAGTTACCCCGAATTCACCGCCGGCACTACGTAGATCCTCGCCCTCTTTACCAAACAGTTCGGTGGGGAAGGGGCCTTCGCCTACGCGAGTGGTGTAAGCCTTGGCGATCCCGATAACTCGGTCAATACGAGTCGGTCCGATTCCCGACCCGGAGCAGGCACCACCCGCGGTACAAGAGGAGGAGGTTACGAAGGGATAGGTGCCATGGTCAATATCTAGCATGGTGGCCTGACCGCCCTCTAAGAGAATGGTTTCTCCACGATCTAGAGCCAGGTTCAGCTCGGTGGTGCAGTCAAAAACCATGGGTCGCACTTTATCAGCATAAGAAAGCAGCTGATCAGAAATAGTTTCGGGATCAATAGGTTCTTCACCGAACTGTTTTTCGATCACAAAGTTCTTACCCGACAGAGCGGAGCGAACCTTTTGCCGCAAGATTGATTCGTCAAAGAGATCCTGGATACGCAGGCCAATCCGGTTCATCTTATCCGCATAGGTAGGTCCAATCCCGCGACCGGTAGTACCAATCTTGCGTTCGCCCAAAGACCGCTCTGCCAGTCCATCCATCACCTTGTTATAGGGGGGAATGATGTGGGCGTTGAGCGAAACCTTTAGCCGCGAACAGTCGACCCCTGCCTCTTCCAACATCTTGATTTCCGCGAACATTACTTCCAGATCAACTACCACTCCGTTACCGATTACCGGGGTGACCGTGGGGGAGAGGATGCCGGCAGGAATCAGGTGTAAACCAAACTTTTGATCCCCGACTACAATGGTGTGACCAGCATTATTGCCGCCGTTGAACTTCACCACCCAGTCTACGCTCTGGCCAACTAGGTCGGTGACTTTACCCTTTCCTTCGTCTCCCCATTGGGCTCCGACAACAATCAGTGCGGGCATGAACTATTCCTCTCGAATAAGGATTGCGGCAAGGCCACCGACGAGATTTACTCGGCAGCGTTTGCACTCTTACTATCTGAGTTTATCCGTCTTGCGCTCGAGTTGGTAGCCGCATAGTTTTTCCTGAAACAATCTGCTATTTCTTATAAGGAGGACGCATTGACCGAAAACCGCAGGAAAGTTCAGGCAAAAGGCTGCTTGCCGTTACCATGGTGACATGAGCCTTCGCATTTATGATTCTGCCCGTCACCGCATCGTGGACTTTGAGCCGGTGAAAGCCGGACATGTAGGGATTTACCTGTGTGGAGCCACCGTCCAAGGCTCTCCCCACATTGGACACGTGCGTTCGGCAATTGCCTTTGATGTGCTGATTCGGTGGTTGCGCCGCAGTGGTTATCAGGTTACCTATGTGCGTAACGTGACCGATATTGACGACAAGATCTTGAATAAATCCGCGGAGGCCGGCTGGGACTGGTGGGCTTGGGCCTATCGCTTCGAGCAAGAGTTCGCCGCCGCCTATCGCGCCCTGGGGGTGCTGCCTCCCACCTATGAACCGCGCGCCACCGGGCAGATTCCCGAACAAATCGCCCTCACCCAGCGTCTTATTGATGCGGGTCACGCCTATAGTGATGGCAACGGTAACGTCTATTTCGATGTTAAATCGTTAAAGGATTACGGCTCGCTTACCCGGCAAAAGCTCTCTGATATGCGCACTACCGAGGACGAGAGCCAAATTGATAGCCAAATAGAGGCGGGCAAACGCGACCCGCGCGACTTCGCCCTCTGGAAAGCGGCGAAAGAAAGCGAACCCGAAACCGCCAAATGGGATTCCCCCTGGGGTAAAGGGCGCCCCGGCTGGCATTTAGAGTGTTCGGCGATGTCGCGGCGCTACCTGGGCGAGGCTTTCGATATTCACGGGGGCGGGATTGATCTGCGTTTCCCCCATCATGAAAATGAGCAGGCGCAATCCCACGGCGCCGGCTGGCCCTTCGCTAAGTATTGGATGCATAACGCCTGGGTAACCATTAAAGGCGAAAAAATGTCGAAATCACTGGGGAACTCCCTGGTGGTGTCGGAGATTTTGAAGACCACGCCGGCGGCGGTGCTTCGCTTGGCCTTGGGAACTACTCACTACCGTTCGACTGTGGAATATTCCCCGGAAACCTTGGAGCAGGCCGGTGAAACCTGGAATAAGTTTGCTTCTTCTCTGGCGCGTTTTGCCCAGGTGGCTCCCGAAGTCGGTCAAGCGAGCCCTCAAGAGTTAGCAGCTGCCCTCCTCCCGGAAGCTTTTTGTGAAGCTATGGACGATGATCTTAATATCGCGGCTGCTCAAGCGGTGATACACGAGAAAATCAAGCAGGCAAATACCGCTTTTGAAAGCGGGAAAACTGACGAGGGCGCGGAGGTCGCCATCCAAATTCGCGCCATGCTAGAGATCTTGGGTCTTGATCCCCTCTCGGCGCAATGGCGGGAAGCAGACAGTGGAAACGATTCTGCCGCTGCATCTGCCTTAGAAAAACTGGTTGCTGACCAGCTGGAACAGCGTCTCCAAGCACGCAAAGAAAAGGATTGGGTGCGCGCGGACGGGATTCGTGACCGCTTAAGCGCGGCCGGGATAGTTATTGAGGACGGAGCTAGCGGCTCCACTTGGCATTTAGGTTAGGGGTTGGCATGGCAGTTCGCGGAGATCACCACGGCAGAATGAAGCGTAGCGATAAGAAGGGTGCCCCTAAAGGCAGCGGCGGCAATAAACGCGGGTTGCGGGCGAAAGGACCGACCCCGAAAGCAGAAAATCGCCCTTACCATGCGGCTTATCGCGCCCGGATCCAAAAAGAGCGGCGGGAAGAAACGCAAGCAGCTCAACGTAAGGCGCGTGCCAAACGCTCCCTAATCCAGGTGCGGCGGGGGCATCAACTAATCGCCGGACGCAACCCGGTGTTGGAAGCCTTAGAATCTGATATCCCCGTGACCCGGGTGTTCGTGGCAGGTAACCTGGCGGCTAATAAGAAACTTTCCCTGCTGCTTGGCAAAGCCAGTGCGCAAGGGGCGCCCATCGTGGAAGTTCCCCGCTCCGATTTGGATCTAGCTACCGAGGGCGCAGTCCATCAAGGCGTTGCCCTGGAGGTGCCTGAGTTTGAGTACACCGATCTCGCTGAGCTCTTTGAAAACGCTGAGAAAAAGCAGACTAAACCACTGATTGTGCTGCTAGATGGGGTAACTGACCCGCATAACCTGGGGGCGATTGTGCGTAGTGCCGCTGCCTTTGGAGCTAGTGGGGTAGTGATTCCCGGCCGGCGTAGCGCCTCGATGAACGTCACTGCTTGGAAAGCTTCTGCCGGAGCCGCCGCGCGCCTGCCGATTGCCCGGGTATCCAACCTGGTAAATGCGATTCGGCAGTGTAAAGAGCAAGGATGTTTCGTGTTGGGGCTAGATGGTGGCGGCACCTCCTCGGTGCGCGATTCAGGACTCGCAGACGGTCCTTTAGCGCTAGTTACCGGAGCAGAGGGCGAGGGGATTTCCCGCTTGGTGAAGGAAAACTGCGATCTGCTGACCCGAATTGAGATTTCCTCTGAGGTGGAATCTTTGAATGCTGCGGTCGCCACGGGGATTGCCTTATTCGAAGTGGCGGCAGTGCGGAGGGAAAAAGCCGCGCTTGCTTAAGAGTTGTAACCCAGCAGACGGAGAGTGGCAACCACGGTACAGACAATCGCAAATAAGCTCGCTAAAGCGCAGAAAATGCGGGGCCATAAGGGAGTAACCTTTTTGCGCCAAAGATAAAACACCAGCACCAGGGCAAAAATCCCTAGGAAGAACCCGAGAGGAACCAGCAGGGCAGTTGCGCTGCACGCTATCCCAAACGCAATTGGCAAGAAATAGGAGAGGAAGTTGTGCCGGATACGTTCGGAGCTAATTAGCGACTCAATTTTACTGTCCAAAAAATCTGATCTTACGGGCGCAGCGGGCACGGTCTCTCCCCATCCCACCAGGTTCCCATATTTACGCAGTAGGCGAGCATCCTCAAAGCGAACCCGGGCGGCCGCCTTTCCCCAGGGAACTGGGCTATTTTCCGCAGCCTCTGCCGCCTGAATAACTTGCGCTCCGTTTCCAGCTTTAATCACTGTCATATCCGCATCGGCGATAGCTACCACCTGTTGGGGATCCCCCAGATAGGCATAAAGCTGCTCTAGGGTATAGGGCGCGGGTAGGGAAGCGTTTTCCTCCATTTCCGTTACTGCCAGCCGAACCGATCCTATTATTTGGTTGCGACGCAGGATCGGGGTAAGGGAAAGTAAGGATGCCAGGGTTTGAAAATACTGATCAAGTGGGGAAAGCTGCGCCTGGGTCTGCAAGCATCTCACCTCACCTGCTTCAGAAAAACGCGCCAAGTAGGCGCAATTGTAAACATGTTGCTGAAAATATGTTAACCCAGTATCCCAGAATGGAAGATTATTTTGAATAGCAGCTGGTCTTTGCGAAACTGGAACGGTTAAAAAAATAAGAGTGGGGATTTCACACAATGAATAGCAAGACACGAGTTCTCAATGTGCTGGTTACGGGATTGGCGCTGTTCGCCATGTTTTTTGGGGCTGGCAACCTGATTTTTCCAGTAATGATTGGGGTGGAATCGGGAGTTGAACAAGTTCCCGCCACCATTGGCTTTATGCTTACCGGCGTGCTCCTGCCCATGGCCGGTATGATTGCTGCCGCTACCTCCTCTTCGGGAGTACTGGGGATTATTGAACGCATCTCTCACTACCCCGGTCTAGTGTTTTGCTGGCTGATCTTTTTATCGACCGGGATGCTGTACGCGATTCCGCGTACCGCTGCCGCTTCTTTCTCGATGTCATTCCAGGCCTCCACCGGGGACTCGCACCTGGCACTATTTATTTACACTCTGGTATTTTTCGGCATCGCCGGTTACCTGTGTTTAAATCCGCGTAACGTTTTGGATCGCATTGGAGGTCTGTTAACCCCGGCGCTATTGATTCTGCTGGCGGTAATGATTATTGCCGCGGTAGCTACTATGGATCCTTCGCAAGCGGCTCCGATTGAAAAATACGCTTCCACCCCGACTTTGAAGGGTATTTTTGACGGTTACGGTACTTTGGATGCCATCGCCTCCTTTGTATTCGGGGTAGTGATTATCCGCGCGCTGCGGCAAAAAGGATTCCAACCCGGAAGGCAACTTTTCGGGGTTACTGCTCTTTCGGGAGTGATCGCCGCTTTCTTCCTCGGACTGGTCTATTTCGGGCTGTCGATGGTGGGCTCACGTGTGGGACGCCTAAATCCCGACGTTAAGGACGGAGGGGAAGGGCTAGCGTTCGCAGCGCAGCACCTGTTTGGACCGACTGGTCGGGTAATCTTGGGCGCCATCGCTATCTTGGCCTGTCTAACTACTGCCATTGGGCTAGTTGAGGCTTCGACCCAGTTCTTTAGGGGATTGTTCCCCCAGGTTTCCCGTCCGGTGTGGGTAGTGCTGCACGTGATTGTTTCTTTAGCGATTGCAAACCTGGGGCTAGAGGCATTGGTGAACGTGATTGTTCCGGTAATGATGTTCTGCTACCCCATCACCATCATGCTGGTAGTTACCTGCATCCTGGACATTTTCATCCCCGGCCACATGTTCTGGGCTTACCGTTTATCGGTGTGGTTAGCCGCGTTCTTTGGTCTTTTCGATGGCTTGAAGGCTGCCGGGGTATTGGAGGAGTGGATTGACAGTACCATTCCGCTGGCTTCGCTAGGGTTAGGTTGGCTAATCCCCTCCCTGGTTATGTTGGCGCTCGGTCTGATTATCGATATTGCCCAAGGTCGCATGAAACAGCAATACGACTATGATGCGGTGGCGCGGGAACGCAACCAATCTTTGGTAAGTGCCGGCTTGGCGTTCAATGAAGAGGAACTAGATGAAGTCGCTAAACCGCAGGAAAACGCGACCGAAAAACCCGATTCGGACAACTAAAGATTTTCTAGGCCTGCCAAAATTACCGGCACTATTCCCAGGAGGATAAATGCCGGTAATTGGCAGATTCCTAAGGGAATAACTAACCGTACCGAGAGTTTTTGGGCAGCCTGACGGGCGCGTTGGTCTTTACTGGCGCGCACCCGCAGTCCGGATCCTTTCAGTAACGCCTCTGGCGCTACTCCATCTTTCCAAGCAGGTTCGAGTGCGGCAGAAAGATACTGCGCCCACTCGGGACAGGTATCCCCACGCTGCAACAAGCTCCAAGCGGAGTTCCATTCCACTCCGAAGATCAACGCGCGGGAAACCGCTGCCAGGCGAGGTTCTCTAATGGCAGTTGCCAGGGCACTTAAGACACGCGGGATCGCGGCGCCCCCCGCCAGTCCGGCACTTGCCAAGTCCAGAATTACGGCCGGATCAATAGCGCCGTATCGCTTATTTTCCTTTCTAGATTTGCGTGAGGCTACTGCGGGTAAAAACCAGGGTAGGGCGCCCACGAATACCGAGATTCCCAGGATAAACACTTTCAAGCCTTCTCTGCTTGCGCTACTAAGCGAAACATCCAAAACATCCCGGTTAACAGCGCGATCAGGCCAGCCAAGGCGCTGATAGTTCCTAATCCCCCAGCAAGTATTGCATTTAGCGGATTGGCTCCTAGCAGGGATCCCAGGGCGATTCCTCCCAAAGGCAAAAGTCCTAAAATAGTGGCGGAAGCTTTCGGGGCAGTCAGTGCCAGTTTCCGAGAACGTGCGGCATTAGCTGCTTCCGTAAGAGAATCAGCGCAACCGGTTAACACCCCGGCTAAGGGTGCGCCGACTGCTTCGGAAAAACGGACAGCCGCCAGGAGTCCAGTTAAAGAAGCCTGCTCCCAAGAAGTTAAATATGGTTGGATCGCCGCCTGAATATCTGTGGAAGTGGCAGTTTTCGGAGGGGAAAACCCGTGGCGGGGCAAACTTTTTATCCAGGCAGAATCAGGATCAGCTCCGGCGTTAAGGCGGCTCGCGACCTCGACGACAGCCGCTGCTAGTTGGGGTTTAGGTTGGAAGCGACGCCTCAAAAACCCGGCAAATTTCGTAATCGATCCCGCTATTTTCGGCAGAGGTAGGCGGCGGTTTTGCGGCGGACGAGCATCCGGTAGATGCCAAGGTAGGCTCCCAAGCGTTAGGAAAAGTCCCATTAAGGTCGCAGTTTTCCAGTTCACGATACCTCCTCAAGATGATCGAAATCCATATCTACCAGTTGTGATAGTTTTTGATATCCCGCGCCCCGAAGTAACTGCCCCGCAGGACTAACTTTGAGTGCTAGCTGCGCCGCCAGGTGGGAATGATCCCAAATAGGCACCCCAACTTCGGAGATATAACGTCGGGTGCTTCCCCGTTCCGTTAAGCGGCGAATCTGTAAAAAGGCATCTACTCCGGCTGTCACCTGCGCCCCTACGGTAGATTCCGGCATTAATGCCAACGCCCCTAACGCAACCAGACGGGCGGGAACTTCGGTAACCGCATTGGCGTGTACCGTAGCCCAGGTACCTTCGTGACCCGTGTTCATAGCAGAAAGAACTTCGCGCACCTCTGCGCCGCGGCATTCCCCCAGTACAATCCGATCCGGGCGCATCCTCATAGCCGCGCGCACCAGGGTAGACATCGGAACTGCACCTACCCCTTGCACATTAGCGCTGCGTTCTTGCAAATGAACTAGGTGGGGGTGGGAAGGGAAAAGCTCGGAAACTTCCTCGATACAAACAATCCGCTGATTTGGAGGCACCAATTCCAACAGGGCAGATAGCAGCGTAGTTTTCCCCGAACCGGTTGACCCGGAAATAAAACAGGAAGCTCGTCGGGAAATTAATGCCGTCACCACCGGCGCTAACGCCGCAGATACGGTTCCTGATTCCACCAATTGGGTAAAGTTTAGACCTTGAGCTCGCGGGCATCGCAAAGAAATAACCGGAGAGGGAACCGCTAGGGGCGGCAGTACCGCATGGAGCCTAATGCCGCCCGGCAAAGTACCGTCTGCGATTGGCGCGGCATCGTCTAGACGCTTTCCGGCAGCCCCTGCCAGCCTGACTGCGAGGGTACGTAGGTTGCCGAGAGAACCAAAATTTAGTTTGGTTTTACACAGACCGCCACCGCTATCTACCCACACTTGCTGCGGGCCATTGATCAAAACATCGGTTACCTGTGGGTCTTGTAGGAGAGATGCCAGCTCGGAACCAAAACCGGAAAGTTCTGCATTTATAGCCGCCAAGTTTCCAAGTAGCTGTGACGCTCCCGCCGCCGGCGCGCTTTCCCGGCGGATTACCTCTGCCGGAGCTGCACCCGAGGCCACCAGCAGGCGGGTATCCCGGTTAGTTTGGGAACTTGGCGGCTGCGGGGCTGTCCCCTTGGTTAAGGTTAGTAGCCATTTTTTGAAATCTTTCATGCCGCAGCCGCCAAAATATTTTGAAGTAGCTGTGCCAGCCTGGTTTGCAAACTTATCGGCCACAAAGTACCCAAGCCTTGATCTTGCAGCCGTTTTAGTTCCCGGTAATGCGGCACGAAATATCTTTGATTACCACAGTTAGCGGGAACAATTCTGGCAGGGACGCGATTGCTTACTATCGGTATCCGCTGGCGGCGTAGTTGTAGCAGCAGCTGCCGATTAACCGCCGCCTGCGGGTAATCCCTGACTACCAATGTTTGCCCGGATAAAGCGTTCAGGTCTTCTATAGAATCGAGCAGCCCCCAATCAATGACTACCAGCGAAAATGCGCGAACCAACAAAGAAAAAAGGTGGGAAGTAGGGATGGGATTGGTGCGGTGAAGCTGGAGAAAACGCGTATTTTGTGCCACGGGTAGGATTTCCCGTAAGCGGGAAACCAGCAGGTCTGCCTGCAGATCACGAGAGGAAAAGCTGCTAACAGCGGGAAAACCTAGTTTGCGCATCCCCGGCGAATATCGGCGCGAAAGCGAGTCGGGGAGGGGACAACTGGCATCTACAAAAACCGAATCCTTAGCCCTATTTGCCAGTCCAAAAGCAATGGTGGAGGTGCCGCTTTTCGGCTGTAATCCGAAAACATTGAGGATGCGTCCTCGCGGCGGATAGCAGTACTGATCGACCTGCGAGAGAAAAGCTCCAACCTGGGAAGGAAGCTGAAAAATCCCGGGAGGTTGTCGGACGCCTCCAATTAGGGAACAGTTACCCCGAGACAGGGGCGGCGAGCCGGGAGAAAAATCTGCGCGGACTATGGGAAGGGGGAAGGGTAACCAATTTAAATGGGCTCTAGCAGGACAGATAATCACACTTAAGCTGGCGGCAGAAGGTGACAGACGGGTGGTGAAATGGATACCAGCAACTCCGAGGATCTGGGACAGGAATTGTAACTGTCCGGGGCTAAATTCCCACAGCAGGCAGGTGGGATTTGCGCGGGCAGCTACTTCCCTGGCGGGCACGGGGGTTTGTAGAACTTTTGGCACGGCCGGCTCCTGCGGTTTGTTTACGAGATCAAACCTAGATTTATTAATAGGGCGCAGGGGAGACAAATATAAAAACTGCTTGCCTAGGACGCCGGAGAGCTATCTGTCCTTGGGGACAAACTGGAGTTGGTGTCACGGGAAGTGCCAAATTCCTGAAGTTGGAATCCTGGTGGTCGCACCAAACAGGGAGTCCAAGATTTTTCGGTCTAGATCAGACAGGGAAACTACCGGTGCTCGAATCGGATATGAGTCTATTTACCGCGGCGCTTACGCGAATGCTTGGAACGGCGTCCGGAAGAGGAGCCCCCCAAATCCAAATAGCTCAAAATGCGGAGGAATAAATTGCGGCAGGCTCCAGCGATGATTTTCCCAGCTTGCGTTAGCTTGCCCCAAATGGGGGCGATACGCGGATGTTTGCGGAAAGCCACCAACGCCACTATTAGGGCTACCAGGATAACTAAAAACCCGATCCCCCATTTTTGGTTAATAGTTATCCCCGGGTGGTCTTGTCCGCGCACTTCGAAACCTTTAACCAGAGCTTGGGGAGTTGTCCAGGTGACGGTGTTGCCTTCAGCTTTCGCCCCAGAATAGGCATCGGTTTTCAGCACCGGACCGGGGAACGTGATTGTCAGGCGAAATTGGTCGGTTTGGGCATCCAGAAAATCTAGGCTTTGCACCGGAGCGAGTTTAACCACGTAGCTGTCACCAATATGTTTAATGGTCACAAAGGGTTTCTTGGCCTGCGAAATATGCTGCGCTTTCACCGTGATTGTACAGTCTGAAACTTGATCGGTGGATTTGTCCTTAATCGCGACTTGTGCAGTTTTTAGGTAGTTCTCTATCCCCGGAATTTGGTCCTTACACTTAATATCTTGCGCGGTTCGGGGCTGGGTTAAATGAGTACTAAACGAATAGGTGTCGTTCTCGTAAATCTGCATTTGAGTGCTTGCTTCACACCCGGAAAGCAACAGCGCACAGGGAAGTAGAATTAGAGCTAAAAGTCGTTTACCTTTCACCCTCGCTACCTCCTTGAGTGACGGTTCTAAACCCAGCCATCGCGTTACCGTTACTTTTAATCATACTGTAAAGAATTATTTATGCCGACGGTAAAAATTTCACTTCCCCCCTTTAAAAACTAATCGGGAAGGTGTCCTACGGCCTAAAGTTCTGCTCAATATGAGCCAGGTCATAGTAATTTCCGGAAAGTTTTAGATGCTCGCGGTAGAGAATGCGGCAAGGATGAAGGACAATGGAAGAGCAAGAGCAACTAAGTGTTGCCGTGTCGAGTGCCGCAGGAGGCAAGAGATAAATGACAGTGACCGAGAAAGACGTGCTAGCTGCCGCCCCGAAGAACGCGCCGAAAGAGGTCGTTGATTGGGTAATTAAAGTTGCAGAACTGGCGAAGCCGAAAGCGATTGAATTTTGCGACGGTTCCGAAGAAGAATGGACTCGCCTAACCGATCTCATGGTAGAAACCGGGATGTTCACCCGGTTGAATCCTGAGAAGCGTCCTAATTCCTTCCTAGCTCGCTCGCTACCCTCCGATGTGGCGCGCGTAGAATCGCGTACTTTCATTTGCTGCGAAAAAGAAGAGGACGCTGGCCCCACCAACAACTGGGCAGATCCCAAGCAGATGCGCGAGACCCTGCATGGAAAGTTTGACGGCGCTATGGCTGGCCGCACCATGTATGTGATCCCCTTCTCTATGGGACCGCTGGGTGGCCCGATTTCTCAGCTGGGCATCGAGCTCAGTGACTCTCCCTATGTGGTCTGCAATATGCGGATCATGACCCGCATGGGTGCCAAGGCGATGGATCTCATCAACGAGGGACGTCCCTGGGTTCCGGCGGTTCACTCCGTAGGTAAACCGCTGGCTGAGGGCGAGACTGACGAAGCCTGGCCTTGCAATGACGAAAAGTACATCACCCACTTCCCCGAAACCAACGAAATTTGGTCCTTCGGTTCCGGTTACGGCGGGAACGCCCTGCTGGGCAAGAAGTGCTACGCGCTGCGTATTGCCTCCACCATGGCTCGCCGTGACGGCTGGATGGCAGAGCACATGCTGATTCTGCGTCTAACTGATGAAAAGAGTGGCGAACAGTACCACGTGACCGCCGCCTTCCCGTCCGCCTGTGGCAAGACCAACTTGGCTATGCTGCAGCCGACCATCCCCGGCTACAAAGTCGAAACCGTTGGTGACGACATTGCCTGGATGCGTCCGGGCGAGGACGGCACCCTGCGCGCCATTAACCCCGAGGCCGGATTCTTCGGAGTTGCCCCGGGAACCTCTTACGAGACTAACCCGATGGCGATGGAGACCATGAAGGAAAACTCCATCTTCACCAACGTAGCTTTGACTGATGACGGCGATGTCTGGTGGGAAGGCATTGATGGAGACACCCCCGATCACCTGATCGATTGGCATGGCAATGACTGGACTCCGGAATCTGGCGAAAAGGCCGCTCACCCGAACTCCCGTTTCACCACTCCGGCTGCGCAGTGCCCGATTGTTTGCCCCGATTGGGAAGCTCCCGAGGGCGTTCCGGTCACCGCGATCCTCTTCGGCGGACGCCGCGCCACCAACGTTCCGTTGGTAGCCGAGCAGTATTCCCCGGCACACGGCGTGTTCATTGGGGCGTCCGTAGCCTCCGAGCAGACCGCTGCTGCTGAAGGCGCTGTGGGCTCCCTACGTCACGACCCCTTCGCTATGCTGCCCTTCTGTGGTTACAACATGGCTGACTACTGGGGTCACTGGCTAGAAATGCAAGAAAAGGTGGGCGACAAGTTCCCGCGGATTTACCAGGTTAACTGGTTCCGTAAGGACGAGGACGGCAGCTTCATTTGGCCGGGCTATGGCGACAACGCTCGCGTTCTGGATTGGATCGTGCGCCGCGCCTCCGGCAAGGTTGACGCCATTGAGGGTCCGACCGGCTACTACCCCAAGTTCGAGGACTTCAACCTGGAAGGCACCGGTATGGGTCGGGAAGAATGGGACAAGATGTTCGCCATCGATCCCGATGCCTGGTTGGCCGAAACCGAAGATACCGAGAAGTACTTCTCGCAGTTCGGTGACAAGCTTCCGAAGGCCATCTCTGACGAACTCGCTAAGCTGCGTGAGCGTCTACAGGCACTGAAGTAACCACCTAACGGAGAGTTACCTCTTTCCTTTTTATAAAACAAGAGGAAGGCGGCCGGAAACGAAAGTTTCCGGCCGCCTTTTTCATGCCCCTTTGTATTGTTGATTTCTAGGTGTCACCCTCTGCCCATCCTCGGTGGATTCTAGGGGTGGTTGCAACGGTTGGTGGTTTTAGGCAAGCAGTTTGAGGATCCGCTCGCTGGGTTTATCGTATTCTAACGTCTTGCGTGGTCGATCGTTTAGCTCTTCTGCGACTGCGTCAAGATATTCTTCTGGGTACTGGGACAGGTCGGTAGCTTTTGGGAAGTACTGTCTTAGCAAACCATTGGTGTTCTCGTTTGTGCCTCGTTGCCAAGGAGAATGAGGGTCACAGAAGAAAACATCCATATCTAGCGAGGTAGTGATTTTCTTGTGCAGCGCCATTTCAGATCCCTGATCCCAGGTAAGAGAGTTACGTAGTAGTTTTGGAAGTCCTTGCATCTTTTTCACGATTGCTTCTTGAACGCTGCCGGCATCATGGTGATTAGGAAGATACAGCAAAATCGTGAACCGGGTTTTACGCTCCACCAACGTGCCAATCGCGGACTTATTACCGGCACCGCATATCAAATCCCCTTCCCAGTGTCCTGGGACGATCCGCTCATCCACCTGTGCTGGGCGGTCAGCAATCATTGTCATAGGGTCTTTAAAACGGGGTGTGCGCTGCTGGGGTTGTTTATGCGGTTTACGCCTGACTCGTCCTGTACGCAGCATCTTTTTAACCTCTAGCTTTAACTGTCCACGGGCATGAACATAGATCGCTTGGTAAATGGTTTCTACACACATATTCATTGCCGGGTTATCAGGATATTTTTTCTTCAGCCACCCGCTAATTTGCTCCGGGCTCCAGTGTTTCTTTAACCCGTCCTCCACCAGTTGAAACAATAGCGCACTACGGTTAATCTTAGCTGGCTTAGGTCTTTTCCTGGCTTGTGCTACTTGCTGGTCAGCGTGATATGGCTGATAGTCCCCTGTTAGAGGGCTGCGATGTTTATTTATCTCGCGGCTGATCGTTGAGGGCGCCCTGCCTAACTCTGCGGCAATCGCGCGAATACTTTTACCTGCATGAAGTCTATCGGCGATAATGATGCGTTCTTGCAGGCCTAGATAGTATGGTCCAGCATTTTCAGGGATCTCCATTTTTGCACAGTACCAGGCAACGCTAGCCTTTTCGTTACGCCCGCTCGAGCGAGTACGTCCATTACGCCATACTTTCCCGGTACGTTTGGAAACGCCCACTGCCTTGGCTGCTTGCGTAAAATTCAGTCCCTGACGCAAAAGCTCTACATAATGCTCACGCCGAGCAGCACACATCTTTGAACGGGACGGGTAAACAACACCCGCATACTCATACAACACCGTTGAAACATCCTTTCAAACTCGGTGTTGCAACCACCACTAGAACCTAAGGTGTCTAATTTTTAAGACAGGAGTGGAAGATGCTTAAATCCGTAGCAGTATTGGACGAGCAACCGGCAATCGGCCTCGGGATTCGTGACGTGGTTCTAGCGGAGACCGCCCTGAACTTTTTAGGTAGTTTCAACACCTTAAATGAGTTTTTACATAGTTTTCCGGAAGAAAAATCAGATAAAAATTCCTCGATTGCGGTGGTGTTGGCGGGTAAATTGGCTGATGATTCCCAGCTTCTCGATAACCTAGATAAACTATGTGCCCGAGGTTTTACCGTGCTGCCCTATCTGCAATCCGAGGAAGTCTCTTTGATCCCCGCAGTCAGCAAGCGCCGCTGCTGCAACCAGACGATTTTCAAAAGTGAACCGCTAGACCGCTTAATCACTGCCCTCTGCTATGCCCACGGGGAGGAAACCGGCGAGTCCAGCCGCAGGGAAGACGAAGTTCCAATTTCACCCCACCCTAAGGCTTTACTGCTTAGCCCTAATGAACTGCGAGTATTAGAACTCTACGGCTTTCGCGGGATGCCAGCCAAAACGGTTGCCCGTCAGCTGGGGCTCACCACCAACACGGTGAACACCTACGTACAGCGCATTAGACGCGCCTATGCCGCCCAAGGCAGACCAGCGTCTTCACGCCTGGAACTCTATCACCGCTTTAAGGAAGACTTTCCCGATTTATTGCGGAAGCCATGACCTTATGGAGGTATTTGCTAGCCCGGCCAACGCAACCAGCGAATAGTTCGGACACCTAGAAGGGGTGGGGACGAAACTAAGTTTCGTCCCCACCCCTTGATGCTTTATTCAGTTATTACCTGCGTCAGCTACTAGGCCTGAAAGCGCGGGAAGGCGCTACGCCCAGCGTAAACAGCGGCTTCACCGAGCTCGTCCTCAATGCGGAGCAGCTGATTGTACTTAGCTACCCGCTCGCTGCGCGCCGGGGCACCGGTCTTGATCTGACCAGAGTTGGTGGCTACCGCGAGGTCAGCGATAGTTACATCTTCGGTCTCGCCACTGCGGTGCGAGGTCATGGTGGTGTAACCAGCGCGGTGGGCATCCTCTACCGCCTGCAGGGTTTCAGTCAGGCTACCGATCTGGTTTACCTTCACCAATAGCGAGTTCGCGATGCCTTCCTTGATGCCGCGAGCCAGGCGCTCCGGATTGGTTACGAACAGGTCGTCACCGACTAGCTGTACCTTGTCACCAATATGAGCGGTCAGCGCCTTCCAGGAATCCCATTCGTCCTCAGACAGCGGATCTTCAATGGACACGATCGGGTACTTGGCGACCAGTTCGTCATAGTACTTCACCATGTAGTCAGTGTCGCGAGCCTCACCTTCGAAGTTGTACTTTCCGTCCTCGAAGAACTCGGTGGACGCCACATCCAGTGCTAGCGCCACGTCCTTGCCCGGCTCGTATCCAGCCTTCTTAATGGCCTCGCAGATCAGATCCAGGGCTTCCGCGTTCGAATCCAAGTTGGGGGCGAAACCGCCTTCATCGCCTAGGCCGGTGGACAGACCGCGATCTTTAATAACCCCCTTCAAGGTGTGGTATACCTCGGCACCCATACGCAGTGCCTCCGCGAAGGTTTCCGCACCGATGGGGGCAATCATGAACTCTTGAATATCCACGTTGGAATCGGCGTGGGATCCACCGTTCAAAATATTCATCATGGGAACCGGTAGCACGTGCGCATTCGGTCCACCCAGGTACTTGAACAACGACATATCGGAATCTTCCGCTGCCGCGTGGGCTACCGCGAGGGAAACACCCAAAATCGCGTTGGCACCCAGTTTACCCTTGTTCGGGGTACCGTCCAGACGCATCATGATGTCGTCAATACGACGCTGATCGCAGGCATCCTCGCCGATCAGTTCGGGGGCGATATCGTCAATAACTGCCTGTACGGCATCCTGTACGCCTTTACCTTGGTAGCGACCCTTGTCGCCGTCGCGACGCTCTACCGCTTCAAAGGCTCCGGTAGAAGCACCGGAGGGAACCGCGGCGCGGCTAGAGGCACCGGAATCTAGTAGGACTTCAACTTCCACAGTGGGATTTCCGCGAGAATCCAGAATCTCACGGGCATTAATAGCAACGATTAGTGACACGGTCATGCTCCTTATCGATTATGTTGATGACTTAGTTACAGTCTACTGGAAGCAAAGCGAGTCGGCAGGTTGCAAAAGTCCCTTTCTATGCGGAAAGAAAAAATTATTTATTTAGCCGGCTGCAGACCTTGCTGCATTTGAGTTTGCAACGCTTGCTCCACCTTGGCAAAGCCCTGCAGTTTCACGCCTGGACCCAGATCCGGTTCTAAGACCTGTACTCCGGTTGCCGTCGCCAACACCTGAGTTAAGAGGGGATTGGTTTTCAATCCCGCAGCCTGCTTGGCATCCTGTTTTTGAGCAGCCAGGAGTTTCGGTTGAATTTTCTTCACTAGATCCGGGGATAACTTCCCTTGTTCGCGATCGCTAGACAACTTCTGTAGTCGCCAGAAATCTAGGGTGTCCGTAGAAAAATCTGCATTCCGCATGCCCGCTTCTTTGCTTCCCTGAGCTAACCAGCGATTAATATCAGCATCGGTATATCCGGGCTGATTCCGTAGTTCTTCTCGGGCAACCTTCATGGATGCTGTCCACGAGGCAAGGTATTGGGAGGGTATTTCTCCGCGCTCTAGTGAGTCCCAAACGGCTTGAGGATATACTCCGGTTCCCAACTGATTTTGTACTTCTGTCCGCATTTGCTGCATATAGCTTTCCCGTTGATTATCAGTGGGGGTAGCCGCATTAATCTCGGCTGCTACCTGTTCGACCGGGAAACTATCTTTCGCCTTTTCAGCGGAAGAACATCCGCTAAGCCCCACCCCTAGCAGGGCGGTGCCGGCGCAAATACCAATAACTCGAAGCACTTTGTTATTCATAAGACTGTCTTTCTGAAGCTAATAGCTAGGTTTAGCTTATCAAGAGGGCGCGATCAGCTCTATTTTTGTGCGTCCGTTTTTACTTTTCCAAAAGGAGTAAGTACATTTTGCAGCAATTTAGCCACCCACTGGGCTAAGGGTTCATCATGCAGAGCGCCTTGTCCCAGTTTTTCTCCCTTAGGAGCGGGCACCAAGATTTGGCGCACCGCCGGTTTAATCACCGTTCCCGGATGCAGCCGCTTGATCCGCAAAATTTGGGAATCCGCCAAACTAATCGGGGAAAAGCGTACAAACCTCCCTTGTGCCACGATTTCTTTGATTCCTAGGACGCGTGCCTGCATCCGCAACTTAGCCACCGTAAACAGTAGCTCCACATTTGCCGGGGGTACCCCATAGCGGTCGGTCATTTCTTCCCGCACCGCCTGCAACTCGGTTTCTTTACGCACGCTGGAGAGCTTTTGGTACATCTCTAGGCGCAGCCGCTCCGAATCCATATATTCGGGGGGAATATGGGCATCGATCGGCAGTTCGATTCGAACCTCGCTGTCTTCTTCTTCCGCTTCTGCGCCCTCTTTGAAACCGCGCACCGCCTCGGAGACCATCCGAATATACAGGTCAAACCCTACCCCAGCGATGTGTCCGGACTGTTGCCCGCCCAGCAGGTTTCCCGCTCCCCGAATTTCCAGATCCTTTTGGGCAACGGCTGTTCCTGCCCCTAAATCGGTATTAGCGGCGATGGTTTGTAAGCGTTCTTGAGCGGTTTCAGTTAGTGGCTTATCGCCTGGATAGAAGAAGTAGGCGTAGGCGCGTTCCCGCCCGCGCCCTACTCGTCCTCGTAACTGGTGTAGCTGGGAGAGTCCCATCCGATGCGCCCCGGAAACAATCAGGGTGTTGGCGTTGGAAATATCTAGCCCCGTTTCTACAATCGTGGTGCAAACTAGCACGTCAGCCTGGTGATTCCAGAAATCAACCATTACCTGTTCCAGTTGCTTTTCATGCATTTTGCCATGCGCCACCGCGATTCTAGCCTCCGGAACCAGTTCGGAAAGATGCGCCGCTACCCGGTCGATGGATTCTACCCGGTTGTGCACATAGAACACCTGCCCATCGCGCAGTAATTCGCGCCGGATCGCCGCTTTCACCTGTTTGTCCTGGTAAGCACCAACAAAAGTGAGTACCGGGTGGCGTTCTTCGGGCGGAGTCGACAAAGTCGATAGCTCCCGAATCCCGGTAACTGCCATTTCCAGAGTACGGGGAATCGGAGTAGCCGACATCGAGAGCACGTCCACATTGGTGCGCAGGGCTTTCAAAGTTTCTTTATGTTCCACTCCGAAACGTTGCTCTTCGTCGATAATTACCAGCCCCAGGTTCTTAAACCCTACTTCTCCGGTAATCAAACTATGGGTTCCGATCACCAAATCTATTTCGCCGCCGCGTAGCTGGTCTTTGAGTTCTCGCGCCTCGGCCGGGGTGGAAAAACGCGATAGTTGCCCGATTTTCACCGGGAAAGACGCGAAACGGTCAGAGAAGGTCTCAAAATGTTGTTTTACTAGCAGTGTGGTCGGCACCAGCAGTGCCACTTGGAACCCTTCTTGGATAGCTTTGAAGGCCGCGCGCACCGCCACCTCGGTTTTCCCGAACCCCACATCTCCGCTGAGCAGGCGATCCATGGGAGCAGGTTTTTCCATATCTGCCTTGACTTCATCAATGGTGGCAAGCTGATCAGGGGTTTCCTGATACTCGAAGGCATCCTCAAGTTCCTTTTGCCAGGGAGTATCGGGACCAAAAGCATGACCTGTAGTGGCTTGCCGCGCCGCATAGAGGCGAATAAGTTCCGCCGCGATTTCCCGGGTGGCTTTGCGAGCGCGGTTCTTAGTCTTGGCCCAATCGGCTCCCCCCATCTTGTTGAGCTGCGGGGTATCTGAGCCGGCATAACGGGATACCAAATCCAAAGAGTCAGTGGGCACGTAGAGCCGGTCGCCAGCTTGACCCCGCCGCGAAGGAGCATATTCCAACACTAGATATTCCCGGGTAACCGCGTCTTGACCTTTACCGATAGTGCGTTTGATCATCTGCACGAAGCGCCCCACCCCGTGCTGGGCGTGCACCACATAGTCCCCGGGTTTTAGAGCAAGGGGATCTACGATGGTTTTCCCGCGCCGACTAGCCAGTTTGCGGGGAGCTTGCGCCAAGCGCGGAGAGCGGCCAGTCAAATCCGCCTCCGCTAATATCAACAACCGGGAGCCTTTCAGGGCGAAACCAGCGGCGATTTTACCGGCGGTAACCAGTACGCTTCCCTTTTCTATATCCGAGGAGGTAGCTAGGGTTGCTACCGCTTTGGCCGGGAGTCCCGTCTCGGAAAGATTGGACGCAAACCGGCTGGCCAAGCCGCGTCCCGAACAAGAGACAATCACCTGCCAACCGGCGTTTAGATACTGACTTAAATCTTTAACTGCCTGGTCGATATGACCGCGGTAGCCTTTTGCTGCCCGTGCTTGCAGACTGCTTTGACCGTTGTAAACATAGGTGGGTCGGGTAGTTTCGCTCAACCCATTTTCTTCTTCGCCACCGCTAAATTCTTCCGTGAAAGTTCCGGTCTCCGCAGCCGGTTCCTCCTCTTTTTCGGCGGCCAAAATATCCGCGCTAGGTAGACCGGTCAGCTCCCACCAGCCAAGCCCCTTATCGAGAGCCTCTTGATTGAAATCATTGAGACTTTGGAGGGCGCGGGCAGCTTGGATAGGGATTTTTCCGCCTCCGGCGGCCGCTTGCCAGGCAGCCTGCTCAAACTCGTGAGAGGTTGCCAGTAAATCTGCGGCGCGGCGGGCTACTTTCCCCGGTTCGTCAATCACGATGGTGGTATCCCCTGGCAACAAGGAAACCACGCTTTGTAGTCCCGGCGCCAATACCGGGGCTAAAGATTCCATTCCCTGAACCGCGATCCCCTGGCTGATCAGTTCTAACATATCGGCCACGCCTGGTAGGGAGGGTTGCAGCTCCCTAGCGCGCTGCTTCACCTGGTCGGTCAGTAACAGTTCCCGGCAGGCCGGAGCCCAGATTCCGGCGGGACTTTTTTCTAGGCTGCGCTGGTCAGAGAGGGAGAAATAACTTACTTCCTCTAGGGTGTCGCCAAAGAAATCTAGGCGCTGGGGGTGGGATTCCCCGGGAACAAATACGTCAACGATTCCTCCGCGCACCGCGAACTGTCCGCGCGTAGATACCAAATCGGTTTTCTCGTATCCCAGGTCGAGGAGGCGGGTAGCTAATTTATCGAGAGGATAATCTTCGCCCTCTAGAATTTTTAGGGGTTCAATCTCGGCTAGACCGGTTACTACCGGCTGTAATAGCGCCCTAATGGGAGCTACCAGAATAGAAATAGCCTGCCCGGGACCGCTTTTTTCCGGATGGGTAAGGCGGCGCAAAGCAGCGATCCGCTGCGCCATGGTGTCGGCACGGGGAGATAGTCGTTCATGTGGCAGGGTTTCCCAGGAGGGGAAGCGGACAACTCGGGGCAGATAACCGGTCAGTTCTGCCTCTACCTGTTCGGCCGAGCGACCCGAGGCGGTTACGTACAGGATTAGGCCACGCCGCTGGGTATTTACGGCTTCAGTTTTGGCGGTTAGGTCTGTCTTTGCTGATGAAGCAAGCAATGGGAAGAAGCTTCCGCTACTTGGATCAGTTTGCGCCGCGGCTGCCGTCAGCGCCGGCCTTACCCCGGCAGGACAGTATAGAGACTGCGCGCTAGCGGGGTGGGAAAAGAACTTTTTAGCTGCCGGCTCACTAGCTACTTTTTCTACTACGGCTTGCAAACTCATCGTCTCTATCCTAGATGAGAGCGCTATGCAGTTCACTTTCGCCTGTTTATCAGCTCAAGAACAGGTACGAGGACGCGCCCTGACTTTAACAAAAATAGCAGAAGCTTAGGAAGTGTAGACGTCGAAGTGGTTACCCCGAGTACCCCGGTCATAGACCTTGCCAGGTGCTCCAAACGGAGTGTTAATCACCGTGCCTTTGGGGGCGTCGTTCGCTAGCACAATGTATCCATCAGCATCGGCTACGAATCCGTCGGCATTGACATGGCGACCGGGGATCCGCAGTCCCCCACCAGGTAATACTTTTTGAGAATAGTAAGTGAACTTATAGCCACTCCAATTAACTACTCCCGCCCGGCGTAACGCCGGTAAAGAATACTGAGCTGTTGAAGAGGACGCACCTGCTGCTACCGCTGAATCCCCGGAAGGAGATCCCGCGGCAGTTTCCACAGTTGCCGTCTCGGGCGTTACTTTGGCGTTAATAACCTGCAGTCCCAGTTCGCCCTCGGCTTGTAGAGCCGGGTTAGTAGCGGAAATGGTTTGCGCCGTCATTTCTGGTTGCGGTTGCCCGGCGGGTAGGGAAGAAGAATGCAGAGCTACTGCTCCCGAGGTGCCGACCGCTGCTGCGATTACCGCAGTGGCTAATCCGGCCTGCCAGAGCAGATGGCGGAATGGTTTCTTTTCTTGGCAATGACGTCCCACGATTTTCCCATTCAGTCGACACAATAACCTGCCTGATTTCAACCAGGCGAAAATCAGTCTAAACCAATATGCAATCGTTTCGCTACCAAATCGTTACATTCGTAGTTCGTACCACAGTTTTCGCAGAAAGCGTGGTGCCCCGACCAAAGGTCGGGGCACCACGCTTAGTGTCAGATTTAAAATCCGTTATTTTTCCCGTTAAACCTGGGAGCTCATTTTAGCGATCATCATTAAGAACTCGGCATTGGAGTTAGTATTCTTCAGTTTAGAAAGCACAAACTCGGTAGCCTGCTGTGGCTCCAAGGTGCTAAGCATCCGCCGCAACTTCCAGGTGACCTGCAGTTCTTCCTTATTCAGCAGCAGTTCTTCCCGGCGAGTACCCGAAGCATTCACATCGACTGCCGGGAACAGGCGCTTATCAGCCAGCTGCCGCGACAGCCGCAGTTCCATATTGCCGGTACCTTTGAACTCCTCGAAAATAACTTCGTCCATCTTGGAGTTAGTTTCCACCAAGGCGGTGGCCAGGATAGTTAGCGAACCACCGTTCTCAACGTTGCGCGCCGCCCCAAAGAATTTCTTGGGCGGGTAAAGCGCCGAAGCATCCACACCACCAGAAAGGATCCGTCCCGAGGCCGGAGCCGCCAAGTTATAGGCACGCCCCAAGCGGGTAATCGAATCTAGCAGCACCACCACATCTTGACCTAGCTCTACCAGGCGCTTTGCCCGTTCAATGGCCAGTTCGGCAACTGAGGCATGGTCGGAGGCTGGCCGGTCGAAGGTAGAAGCAATAACCTCTCCCTTCACCGTGCGCTGCATATCGGTGACCTCTTCGGGACGTTCATCTACCAGTACCACCATCAGGTGGCACTCCGGATTATTAGTGGTGATCGCATTGGCGATCTGCTGCAAAATAATGGTTTTACCGGCTTTAGGCGGAGAAACAATCAACCCCCGCTGCCCCTTACCGATGGGAGCAATCAAATCGATTATCCGCTGGGTAATGTTCTTGGGGGTGTTTTCTAAACGCAGCTGCTCATTGGGGTACAGCGGCACCAAATCTTTGAACTGGGTACGCGTCCGCGCGTCCTCGACACTCATTCCATTCACAGTGTCGAGTCGCACCAGGGCGTTGTATTTTTGCCGGCGATTATTTTCGCCCTCTTTAGGAGGACGGACTGCGCCCTGTACCGCATCCCCGGAACGCAGTCCCCAACGGCGTACCTGGCCGAGGGTGACATAAACATCATTGGGGCCAGCTATATAACCCGAAGTACGGACAAAAGCATGGTTGCTTTGTACATCCAGAACCCCGGCGATCGGCAAGAGTTCTTCCCCGTTTTCTTCGCTAGTATCCTCGTCGTTATTGTCGTTTTTGCCCCGACCGCGATTGTCATTCCAGTTGTCATCGCGACGGCGATTCCGATCCCGCCGGCGGTTGCGCCGTCCGCGGCCGCGTCCTTCCCCGCGATCCTCATCTTCTGCACTAGGCAAGGCAATCTCATCGACCGAATGCGGGGTCTCCCCCTTATTTTTCCGCCCCTTATTTTGGTTATCTTTCTTGCTGGCGTGCTCGGCTAAATCTTGTTTCAGCTGCTCCTTCGCATCTTTTTTAGCATCTGATTCTTGGCGAACCGCAGCGTGAGGTTGTCCTTTGTGACCGCGCGTATCCGCTGTCCGCTTGGGCGAGCCCTTTTGCTTGGTAGTAGCCTTCCCAGCATCCTCAGCGACATCACTGATGGGTTGGGCGGAGCGAGCCTGACTAATCATTTCGATCAGCTCATTCTTCCGCAGCCGGGAAATCCCCCGCAACTGCATTTTTGTAGCTAGAGCTTTTAGCTCATCCAGCTTCATAGTGCGCAGATCGTTAGCATTCTCGTTTGTGCTCACAAACTTTCCTTTTGAATATAGGTTGACGCAGATGCGCCTGGATATTAAGAATCGAGAAAAATAGGCCTCGATTTTGAAGGCCAGAACTGAGCGTTCCTGGCGGTAAACCCACTAGGTGCTTTTGCCTTCGTGAGATTAGCTTACCAGGATTTTCGGCAGGCCGGAAACTTGTGTTTAGTGAACCTGGCCATGTCAGTTAACTAGTGCTAACCCCTTAATCTGCCGCTAGCACCTTAAAGTTCCCGCACCCCGCGGGTATCCAACTCTAAGGTACGAACCTTCCAACCCACTTTTTCGGCTTGGGCTTTAACCTGATCCCCCACGTTAGTCAGTGCCAACACGCATGGTCCCGCTCCGGAAATAACTGCCGGCAATTGTTGCGCCCGCAACCAATACATCAAATCCAAAGAAGCCGGCATGGCGGCTCTCCGATAGTTTTGATGTAAATAATCCGTGGTGGCGGCCATTAATAGTTCGGGATGATCTTGCAAGGCAGTCACCAAAAGTGCCGCGTTAGCCACATTGTGGGCAGCATCAGCGTGAGGCACCTGTTCAGGCAGTAATGCCCGCGCCTGGGAAGTATCTAACTCAAAATCCGGGATAAATACCGTGGGGTATAAGTCGTATTGATTTTCGATTTTCACTGCCCAAGTCTGCGGAAAATCTGCGTTCAGGACGGGCTGGTCAGTTTCTTCCTCCTGATCGTCCTCGTCATCTTGCCCCATTTCAATAAAAGGCGAAGTAAGTTCCTTGGTGGTGGCGGCTTCTTCACTGGAAGTACCATGAATTCCCGCCAGGGTTATCCCTCCATAGATTGCCGGCGCCAGGTTATCGGGGTGTCCTTCCAGGTAAGTTGCAATACGCAGCATGGTGTCGTTATCAAGAGCCTGTGGGTCGGAAATAATCGCCCGCACAATGGCCAGACCGCTAACGATCGCGGAAGCGGAAGAGCCCAGGCCTCGCGATTGGGGAATCTGATTTTCTTGCCACAGACTGATCCCCACTTGGGATGCTCCTACCGCATCTAGCCCCAAGCGGATAGCTCGCACTACTAGATGTTTTTCGTCCGTGGGCAGCCGGTCTTTTCCTTCCCCGCGCACATGCACCTGGGTTTTTCCTACGGTCGCTCGGAAACGTACTCGATCGTGCAGAGAAACCGCTAGCCCCATGCAGTCGTATCCCGGCCCCAGATTTGCCGAGGTCGCAGGAACTTTTACTTCTGCTTCGTCCTTTACGATTCGCATCTTGCTCAGTTCCCGTTATTTCAGATCGAGGGCGCTGAGGGCGGCCTGTAAGGTGGGCTCAATTACTTGCGGGGTAATATCGCGATCCCCCAGAGCAGTGGCGGTATCTTTTAGACCATTACCGGTCACCGTACACACAATCGTGGCCTCCCCCGGGACTTTACCCTGGCTAGCGGCCTGCAAAAGTCCAGCTACCGAAGCCGCCGAGGCAGGCTCTACGAAGATTCCAGTGCTGGCCGCGAGCCGGGCTTGCGCCGCCAAAATAGCTTCATCAGTCACGGCGGTGATGAAACCGTGGGAATCATCCCGGGCTGCCGAAGCGTAATCCCAAGAGGCGGGATTGCCGATCCGAATCGCAGTAGCCACGGTTTCCGGATTGTCAATCGGGTGTCCGGCTACGAAGGGAGCTGCCCCTTTGGCCTGGATCCCCCACATTTGCGGTACCCTGCTCGCGCGCGCCTCACCTAGCTTGGTTTCTTTTTCTAAAGAGGCCGCGGTACGCCGACCAGCATATTCGTTGTACCCCATCCAGTAGGCGGAGATATTTCCGGCGTTCCCTACGGGCAGCACGTGAATATCGGGGGCATCCCCCAGGAAGTCAACGATTTCAAAGGCCGCAGTCTTTTGCCCCTGCAGGCGGTAGGGGTTAATCGAGTTAACTAGGGCTACCGGATAGCTTTCGGTGAGCTGGCGGGTAATGGTTAGGCACTGGTCGAAGTTGCCATCCACTGCCACTAGCCGCGCCCCGTGCACTATCGCTTGCGCGAGTTTGCCGGCAGCGATCTTCCCCGCAGGCAGGATTACTGCACATTCCAGGCCGGCTTTCGCCGAATAGGCGGCCGCCGAAGCAGAGGTGTTTCCAGTCGAGGCACAGGCCACCATCTTTTGTCCCTGGGATACTACTTTGGTAATCGCCATGGTCATCCCGCGGTCTTTAAAAGATCCGGTGGGGTTCATGCCCTCCACCTTGATATAGACTTTCGCCCCTACCTCGCTAGACAGATCCTCCGAATAAACCAGCGGAGTGCCGCCCTCTTGTAAGGTAACTATTTCTTCTTCGTCGCTTACGGGGAGCCAATCGCGGTATTCGTTGATTATTCCCTGCCACAGATGCGCCATTATTAGCCCTCCATACTGATTACTTGGATTACTCGGCTCACCGGCTGCGCGGCGGCCAAATCTTTTACCGTTAAGTCTATGGCGTCCGCCCGCGCCCAAGCAGTTGATAGGGAAACTATCGCTTTAGCGGATTCGGCGTCATTGCGTTGGCGTACTTGCTCGATAGAGATCCCCTGGCGAGCAAAAATTCCTGCCACCTCGGCTAATACCCCGGTAGCGTCCTCGACCTCTAGGCGAATACTGTACTTAGAACGCACCTGTCCGGCCGGCATTTGTGGCAAGTCTGCATAGGCGGATTCGCGGGGCGCACTGCCCCCAGACACCAGGTGGAAGGCGGCGGCTACCACGTCCGAGAGTACTGCGGAGGCAGTTTGCACCCCGCCGGCACCTTGACCGTAGAACATTAATCTGCCTGCGGCCTCAGCATCAATCACAATCGCGTTAAAGGCTCCCGCAATGCTAGCGAGCGGATTTTCTGGTTTCACCAATACCGGTTCTACCCGGCAGGATACGCATTCGCGTCCCTGTTCATCTTGCGCCAACTGGGCAATTGCCAGCAGTTTGATAGTGCGTCCTGATTCTTTGGCGTCGGCAATATCGTCTGCGGTGATCTGGCGAATCCCTTTCACCGCTACTTGATCTAGGGAAACCCGAGTGTGGAAAGCCAGCTGCGCCAGCAAGGCGCATTTGGCGGCGGCATCTAGGCCATCAATATCGGCAGTGGGATCTGCTTCGGCGTACCCCAGTTCTTGCGCAGTGGAAAGTGCCTGCTCGAATGACCAGCCTTTCTTTGCCATCTGGTCAAGCATGTAGTTGGTGGTGCCATTAACGATGCCCTGTACTACCTGCACGCGATCCCCGGCCAGGGATTCGCGCAGGCCGTAGACCACAGGGATAGCGCCTGCGACTGCGGCCTCATAGTAGAGGTCGGCTTCGCGCTGCCGCGACAGGTCAAAAAGTTCCGGACCGTGTTGCGCGAGTAGGGCTTTATTGCCGGTTACCACAGATTTACCAGCTTCGAGGGCGCGGGTAATGTAAGTGCGCGCCGGCTCGATTCCCCCGATTAGCTCAATTACCAGGTCCGCCTGATCAATCAGGGACTCCGCCTGGTCAGTAAGCAGATCGCGGCTAATAAAATCGGGGCGCGGGGCAGCCAGATTATTTACACAAATACCAATAATCTCCAGACGGGCTCCACACCGCGCCTGGTAATCGGCGGCACGTTCTTGCAGTAGGCGCACCACCTGGGCACCTACGGTTCCGCACCCGAGGACCGCTATTTTCACCGCTTGCTTCATTTACACCCTCTTTTCACCTTGTCCGAGCGGGCGTTTTTACCCGTCCGGGGCTTTCTACTCTAGCGGGTATTTGGGTTCAGGCGCGCCCGAGATTTTTCACTGAGATAAGCCGGAGGCTCCGGTATCAAGTCGCAGCAGGTCAGCTACGGTTTCTCGCGCTACTATGTAGCGCGGCGGCGCTTGGCGGCTCAGCCCCACTACCCCGGGGCGAGGTACCAGGTTGTAATTGGAAGCCATCGCCCGCCCGTAGGCTCCGGTAGCGGGAATTACCAGCAAATCACCAGCACAAATATCGGCAGGCAGGGCAATCTCGGGCACTAAAATATCTCCGGATTCACAATGCATTCCCACTACCCGGCAGCTGACCGCAGGCGCATCTGAAACCCGCGAGGCCAAGGTGGCCACATAGCCAGCGTTATAGAGGGCGGGGCGAATATTGTCGCTCATGCCCCCATCTACGCTCACGTATTTGCGGATACTGCCGTCCTCTAGCTGCACGTCTTTGACCGTTCCCACCTGGTACAGGCTGACGCATACCGGGCCGGCTAGCCAACGTCCCGGTTCAATCGAGATATGGGGTATATCGGTACCTGCCTGCTGACAGGCTTTCTTTACCGAGGCCGCCAGGGAGCGCGCATATTCACTGGCGCTGGGCACTTCCTCTCCCTGATAGGAGATTGCTAAGCCCCCACCCAGATCGACCTCAGGGACGGCTTCACCTAGCTTTTGCACCTGGGCGCGGAATGTCAGCAGTCTTTCCGCGGCCACCTGGAAGGATGCTAAATCCTTGATTTGGGAGCCGATATGGGAATGCAGCCCCACCAACTTTAGATTTGGGGCGGAAATAATTTTCTTGACCGCCTGGAGGGCGGCTCCGGATGCCAGGGAGAGGCCGAATTTTTGATCCTCGTGGGCAGTGGCGATGAAGCTGTGCCCCCCGGCGTGCACTCCAGTGGTTACCCGCACCATCACCGCGGCGGTAGTATTTTCGCTTTCGCACAGGGATTGCAAGAGGTCGATTTCAGAAAGGGAATCTACGATAATCCGTCCAATCCCGCTGCGTAGCGCCAGGCGCAGACATTCGACAGATTTATTATTCCCGTGCAGCCCGATTTTCTTCGGGTCAGCTCCCATCGCCGGGTTGAGTGCGATCGTAAGTTCTCCCAGGCTGGCGGTGTCAATCCCCATCCCCGCCCTGGCGATAGCTTCTCCTAAAGCGGTGCACAGGAAAGCTTTGCCCGCGTAGTAGACGCTGGCACCGGAAAATCCGTAACCTTCCCAAAACTCTTCCGCCATCGCCGAAGCAATGGTTTCGGCGCGAGCAGCAAAATCATCTAGGTCAAATAGGTAGGAGGGGGTGCCAAAACGCCGAGCCAGCTCAGTTACTTTTTGTCCGGCAAAAGAAAGCTGCCCATCTTCCTCTCGCTTGGCTCCCCCGGGCCACAGCACGGGATTTTCCGCAGGTTCGGGACAAGTGAGCATCGGAAACCTCTCAAGCATCTAGGTATCTTCCCTTAAAGTATCGCCAAGCCGCTATAAGCTTGCAAAACCTTTCCCGCAGGCTGGATAGAACCGGGAACGTGTAAAAAAATTCGGTAATTTTTTACACGTTTTCCCGATATGTAAAACTGCTTTACACATAGAGCGTTTATCCAGCTCGCTACTGTCATTAAAAATACGGTTTACATCCAGGGCGCGGCCGATAAACAGGGTTGGTTAGGACTTACTTTGGCAATGGAGTGGTAAACAGAATATCCAAGTAACGGTGATTAATAAGGATTACGCTCTTTCCTGCTTTTATCCGCTCAATCATTCCCATTTCTGACAGGGAGCTCGCCCATTTAGCGGCTGTGGGACGGCTTACCTGCAGCCCAGAAACCAAATCTGCATACCGTAGATAGGGTTTGGAAAAAAGCAGGAATGCTAAATCTCTTGCCGGCAGATTGGTCTGATTCAGCTCGGAGATTGTCTGGTCCAGCAGGTTGTAAATACTGGTGATTAGAGAGTCGGTCCACCTTGAAGTTACGTCAACAGCGTTGAGAATGAACTCTATCCATTCTCCCCAAGCCCCTTTTTGCGTTACCCCATTTAGCAGTCGGTAGTACTCATCTTTATGTTCCACTATGTACCCAGAAAGGTACGTAATGGGTTGATCTAGGAGGCCGCTTTGCACCAGATACAGCACATTCAAAATCCGTCCGGTTCTGCCGTTCCCATCGGAAAATGGATGTATCGCCTCGAACTGATAGTGAAGCAGCGCCATTTTCACCAAGGGATCCAGCCCAGATTCTCGCTCATGGGCAAAGACTTCCCAACGGGAAAGATGCTCAAGAATAGTTTCTTTACCTTGCGGCGGTGTGTACACATGCTCTCTGGTTGCTGGATTACCTATGAAAGTTCCCGGTAAAGCGCGAATATCAGTTGCAAACCCAATAATTTTTGAACACACAATTTTTGCTAGATTAACTGAAAATGGGTGCTTCTCTATGTAGCTATACCCCTCATACAGAGCCTCCCGATATCGCAGGGCTTCTCGAGCCGCCGGAGATGCCGGTTCTACATTATGAGCAGCCCGAAATAGTTCATCATTGGTAGTTACGATATTTTCAATTTCGCTCGAAGCTTTAGCTTCCAAAAGCGGGATAGCATGTATCAATATTGACGGGTCCGGAAGCCGTTTAGCCGATGCATTCGCAGTAGCAAGGGCGCGAGAGGCAGATATCACCCTATTAACCACCTGACCTGTTTGTAACTCCCTGGCAGGAGGTAGGGGCGGCAAGTCCTGGTAGGGCTCCTCGGGGTTGACAGACATACCTAGAATTTACCGCAATAATAGAACACGTGTAAAAAATTCGGCAATTTTTTTACACATTTTCGCGATATGTAAAACTGCTTTACATATAAGTCGCGGTAGCAGCAGGCGGCTCTGCTTGTACGCCGGGTTTAACGGTTCTTAGCGGTTTTTCTCGCCGGACCTGGGCTTTTTACCGTGGTTAAGGGTGGTGGCGGCCTGGTAGAGGGTGAACAGGTGGGCGGTGATTTTGCTTTCGTCACCGGCAAAGTCCACCCCGTAGGCAGCTTCTACTGCCCGGTCTAGCTGGGCGTGCGCCTGGGTTAACTCCGGATAGAGGAAATCATTATCCGGGTCATACAGCTCCGCCAAGGTAGCCGGGGCATAGGCTTTCCGCTTTTCGAGGACGAGGGCGGCGGCCTCCTCGATTGCTCGCTTTTGCTGCGGGGTAGGGTCTGGCCAAATAAAGGTGTTGTAGACGGTGGTATTCCCGTAGCTATAATCACTTTTCAGCCTGCCGGCGACCACTCGCATCCAAGCGTTATGGAACTGGGAAGTGAGGACGCCGAAATGGTAAATATCAGCGGTGGGAACAAAATAGAGTTTGTCTCCCGGAATCATCCCATCAGTCACAAAACCAATCGGTATATAGCGTCTACGCTCTGAAGACACCTTTGGGAACCCAAGATAGGTTCCGTCTCGGAATTTTCCACAGGGACGCAACAGGTGGGGACGATCTGCCAGCTTATAGGCATCACCTGTCGGGGTTTGCTGTTCACGCCAGGCGCGGCAGGCCTCAATATGTTTGCGCACTTCCGGCACTTTTTTCAGTTCCGCCCCAGTAATCTGCGGTAGCCACAGGCAATAGCGGTCGATGCCTTTAATAAATTCTGCTCCCATGGAGAAGGGACGAATCCACTTTTCGGCTGCCGGCTCTTTAGCTAGTAGCTCGTCGCGTTGCTGGGCGGAAAGCAATAGATTTTGGCCGTCAGTAGGCTGGAAACCTTTGGCCATATATGGCACATCAGAAAGCGGTTTCATCTGCTTGTCTACAAACACATCCGGGGCATCTGTTAGATAGCCGTTAATATGTCCTACCTGGTAGCGGCGGGATTCTCCCTCTTTGGAATGCTCGAAAAGATATTTTGGTTCGTCATCCTGATAAGAAAATCCGATGATTACTACGTGCACATGGGCTTGATTCTCGGCTTCGTTGTCCCAGACGAAACTGCGATGGGCGAAGTTAATCCGAATCCCTTGCTTAAATAGCGGTCGCCATAGCGGGGTAACCTGTTGGCCTTGGCAAATACTGTTGGTGGATACGAAGGCTGCCCGGATCTCGGTGCCTTGCATATAGTTGGCGGCTTTCTGGTACCAGCAGGCTACATAATCCAGCACCCCCCCCC
>NZ_PKHX01000020.1 GCF_002848005.1 Varibaculum cambriense
CGGAAGTTATCCATGGTCCAAGACCGAGAAGTCATCCTTACCCAAGTACGATGATCAACAATTCCGTTAGCTCCTACCTTGATCTTCCGTTGTAAACGTTTGACGGCCTTTTCGGTAGTTCCATCAAAAGTCATGCTGGCATTCAAAGGTGCACCGACACCTAAGCGGGTGCGAACTTCCCGTACCTTGGTGCCATTCCAGCCAAGGCGCGGTACCACCGTTGTTCCCGGCGCGCGAATTGCGCTGACGGGTTGTAAATAACGAGCCGGGGGACGCCAACCAACCGGCCTTAAAGCGGACGGCACACACTTCTTTGATTTGTTGGCAGCAAAGCTGTTCGCAATCTTCAATATAGGCTGGCTGACCGCACCTTCCCCGCCGAGAGCCACTACTTTAGTAATTTTACTGCTGCGAATGTGTTCACATACCGAGTAGGGCAGTTCCTCTTGCATAGTCAGTAAGATACTGCCATCGTCAAGAACTCCTGCAGCCACCCCATCAACCAAAGAGAAACCGTTAGCGAGATATCCTATGTGAACATCGTTCTTCAGTACTTCTTTTGATATTGCCACAGAAGTGCTAAAACGATCCGAACCAGCTAAGTAGCGATTAGGCTTGAAAGACCCCAACTTGTTGTAACCCAATTGCACAACTTCCTTGGCTCCCAGACTAGAAATCGTATCCGTAGTACTAGCAGTGAGCCCGTTGGTGCGACTGCCGAACAAAATAGGGCCATCGTGTAAAGCTGCACCGGGAATCGCATCCGGCCCCAGTTTTCCGGTGTCTCCGAATCCATCAGTTACGTAGACACGAGAAGATCCTTGGGGATAAACATACTTAGCAATCTCAATCGCGGTCTCAATTCGGGTGCTACCCGCTAAGCGATCCAAAGTTTGGTTAGAAACTTTTGCTTGCTGCAAAACCTGTGGCTTAATCACCCCAGAGCCCCCCAGAGCCACAACCTTTTCTGGGTTAGCCTGTCTAAGGTACTGTTTTACCACTCCGGGAAGATAGTTGCTATAAGTAAGAACCACTGGCCCATCCCTTAGAGACCCCGCCGCCATAGCATCCGCCAAAGTTAAAGCAGAAGCCAGATACACAATCTTCGGAGGATTGGGATAAGCATGACGAGCAATGGCAACAGAAGTCTCCACCCTATCTTTACCACCCAACCGAGAAACATCAGAACGCGATACCTGAGGCGACCGATTG
>NZ_PKHX01000021.1 GCF_002848005.1 Varibaculum cambriense
TTGTGGAGTCGGCAAGTGAAATACCACTCTGATGTTGCTGGTTATCTGAACCTGGGCCCATTATCTGGGTTAGGGACAGTGCCTGGTGGGTAGTTTAACTGGGGCGGTTGCCTCCTAAATGGTAACGGAGGCGCTCAAAGGTTTCCTCATCCTGGTTGGTAATCAGGGTTCGAGTGTAAGTGCACAAGGAAGCTTGACTGTGACACTGACGGGTGGAGCAGGTACGAAAGTAGGAACTAGTGATCCGGCAATGGCTTATGGAAGCGTTGTCGCTCAACGGATAAAAGGTACCCCGGGGATAACAGGCTGATCTTGCCCAAGAGTCCATATCGACGGCATGGTTTGGCACCTCGATGTCGGCTCGTCGCATCCTGGGGCTGGAGTTGGTCCCAAGGGTTGGGCTGTTCGCCCATTAAAGCGGTACGCGAGCTGGGTTCAGAACGTCGTGAGACAGTTCGGTCGCTATCCGCTGCGCGCGTTAAGACTTGAGAAAGTCCTGTCCCTAGTACGAGAGGACCGGGATGGACGAACCTCTGGTGTGCCAGTTGTACCGCCAGGTGCATGGCTGGTTGGCTATGTTCGGAAAGGATAACCGCTGAAAGCATCTAAGCGGGAAGCCTGCTTTAAGATGAGGTCTTTTAGGTTCCCAGCAGACTACTGGGTAGATAGGCCAGAAGTGTACACGTTGTAAAACGCAAAGCTGACTGGTACTAAAGAACCATAAAAAAACAAACACAACACAAAAACACAGTGTTCAAGCATCCACACATGAATCGTCACGAAGACGCTCACACCCACTCTCAAACACCGTCTGCAAGAACGGTGCCCCCAAGTAACCAAACCTAATGGTTACCAGTCATAAAACAACAAGGGGGTAAACACATGATCTTGTGGTGGTCATAGCGCCTAGGACACGCCCAGTCCCATCCCGAACCTGGAAGCTAAGCTAGGCAACGCTGATGGTACTACGCCCCAACGAGCGCGGGAGAGTAAGAAACCACCACAACCACATTAAA
>NZ_PKHX01000022.1 GCF_002848005.1 Varibaculum cambriense
AAAAACATAGGTGCGTGCGAAGCCGTAAGGCGAGGTATACGCACTGACGCCTGCCCGGTGCCGGAAGGTTAAGAGGAGCTGTCAGCCTTTTTGGCGAAGCGGTGAATTTAAGCCCCGGTAAACGGCGGTGGTAACTATAACCATCCTAAGGTAGCGAAATTCCTTGTCGGGTAAGTTCCGACCTGCACGAATGGCGTAACGACTTCTGTGCTGTCTTGACCGCGAACTCGGCGAAATTGCATTACGAGTAAAGATGCTCGTTACGCGCAGCAGGACGGAAAGACCCCGGGACCTTTACTATAGCTTGGTATTGGTGGCTGGTTGTGTTTGTGTAGGATAGGTGGGAGACGTTGAAGCAGCCACGCTAGTGGTTGTGGAGTCGGCAAGTGAAATACCACTCTGATGTTGCTGGTTATCTGAACCTGGGCCCATTATCTGGGTTAGGGAC
>NZ_PKHX01000003.1:0-121961 GCF_002848005.1 Varibaculum cambriense
ATACACCCTCAACGCCTCACGACGCTGCTCCCGAGAATACGAAACATTCATAAAACACTCTCCAACATTCCGTCCGCACCCCCATTCAGGTATTAACCCCGAGTTCATAGAATTGGAAAAACCCCGTCACCGCTGGATCGCAACGAGGACGGGGTTTGGCGCGCTCGACAGGATTCGAACCTGCAACCTTCTGATCCGTAGTCAGATGCTCTATCCGTTGAGCCACGAGCGCATTTGCCGTTGCCTTAGCAACTACCCCAGTTTAAGACAGAGCCAATAAGCCCTCCAAATCCGAGACAGCTTATTTAATGTGATTCACACACCAGCCTCCCGGTGGGGTGGTACTGCGCGAGGGCTAGGTTTTATCCGAGTGGGCGCGGTGGGCATAAGAATTCGGAAAACGCCGCTACGTTTTCCGAATTCTTGGGCAGGAGGAAAAACCTAGCCCTCGCGCTCATTGCATCGCTCGCGACCGGTAACGAAAAGCGCAGGGGCAGATTTATGCCGAGGGGGTTGCAGCCGGTACAAGATGCGAGAGGGACACGCTAATTAGGGAGAGCGGGGAGGAGGATTTATGCCGATCAGGCTAGGCGGGCGTAAAACTTAGAAAAGACTCTAGTCTTTTCTAAGTTTTTGGGCGGGAGGCGAAATCCTCCTCCTCGCGACACCTGTACGCGGTAACTCCGCGCGAACTAATCGGTAACGAACTGCATGAACAGCTCATTTAGGGCAATGGCATCCTCATCGGTTTTGCAGATGACCAGGATAGTATCGTCACCGGCAATGCAGCCGAGCACGGTATCAAACCAGGCCATATCGATCGCACCCGCCAGCAGCTGGGCTCCTGCCGCCGGGGTGCGCAGCACCACCTGGTTATGCACCACTGCGGACGATACCAGCAGGTCTTGACACCATTTCGCCAATTTTTCATTACCGGGATCTTCCTGTCCCCGCCGCACTCGCACCGGATAGGGCTCCGGCAGCATATAGACAGTTTTTCCACTGTTAGCACGCACTTTAGTGGCACGCAACGCTAAAAGATCACGCGACAGGGTGGCTTGGGTAGTGGGGATTCCCCGTTCAGCCAGATGACTCAGCAGTTGCGACTGACTGGAGATTTCCTGTTGACTGAGGATTTCGCGGATCGCTTCCTCACGCGCAGCCTTAGTGGTCGGTACGGTTGCCATGCCCCTATCTTCCCATTACATCCGCTCGGGAGCAGTAACTCCGCAAAGATCCAAACCATTTTCGAGCACTTGCCGCACGGCCTCATTCAGGTGCCGGCGTGCCACGTGCGCCGCAGTTATTTCCTCGCCGGAGCGGGGAATCACGCGGCACTGGTTGTACCAGGTGTGATAGCCAGCCGCCAGTTTTTCCAGGTAACGCGGAATCCGATGGGGTTCCCGTTCTTCCGCAGCCAGTTTTAGCTCTGCCGGGTATTGCGCCAAAACCCCCAGCAGATCCTTATCGGCCTGGCTAGACAGCGCGGCAGCATCATATTCGCCATCGGCTTTCACTCCGGCTTCATCGGCGTTACGCCCCACCGAACAGGTGCGGGCATGAGCATATTGTACATAGTAAACCGGGTTTTCATTGGTGTGGGAGCGCAGCAAATCTAGATCAATATCAACAGTGGAATCCATCGACACTCGCACCAGCGAATAGCGAGCCGCATCGACTCCTACCGCCTCTACCAGGTCATCTAGGGTGATGACGGTGCCAGCGCGTTTCGACATTTTTACTTCCACGCCGTTTTCTTTCAGATTCACCATCTGCCCAATAATGATCTCGAGACTCTCCCCCGGATTACCCCCGAAGGCTGCACACATGGCATACATGCGATCGATATATCCGTGGTGATCAGCGCCCAGAATCAAGATTTCGTGCGTGGCTCCCCGGCGCTGTTTATCCCGGTAATAGGCAATATCGGCTGCGAAATAGGCAGGGTCACCATCCGACTTCAAAATCACCCGGTCTTTATCGTCCCCATATTTTGTGGACTTCAACCAGGTGGCGCCGTCCTTTTCATAGATGACGCCGCGGGAACGCAGCTCTTCGATCGCGTCCGTGACCGCCCCGGAAGTGTGCAGCTCGTCCTCGTGGAAGAAAACATCAAAATCGGCGCGGAAATCATGTAAACAATCTTTGATCTCGCCAAACATCAAGGTGGTGCCGGCTTCCCGGAAGTATTCTTCCGTCTGGGCTTCCGGCAGCTCCGCTAGCTGCACGCCCTCTTTTGCGGCGCGCTCAGCCACTTTAGTGGCAATATCGAGGACGTACTGCCCGCCGTAACCATCCTCCGGCACTTCTTTGCCTTGCCAACGCGCCAAAAGCGACTTGGCGAAGCGGGTGATCTGGGCGCCGTGGTCATTGAAATAGTATTCGCGAGTAACCTTTGCCCCGCTGGCCGCAAGAATCCGGGAGAGGGTGTCGCCAACGGCGGCCCAGCGTCCTCCCCCTAAATGGATGGGACCGGTGGGGTTGGCTGATACGTACTCCACGTTGATATTTTGCCCGCTTAAAAACTTGCTGTGACCGTAGTTTTTCCCAGCCTGCAAAATCGTGGAAACAAGCGCCCCGGCAGCGGCCGCCCCCAGCCAAATGTTTACGAATCCCGGCCCGGCCACCTCGGTTTTCGAGATGCCTGCTACCTGGTCAAGCTGGGCGGTGATCTTGGCGGCGAGGTCGCGCGGCGCCATTCCCGCTTTCTTTGCCAGCTGCATAGCCACGTTAGTTGACCAATCACCGTTATCGCGCGAACGGGGACGCTCAACTTTCACGGTTTCCGGGATAGCATTCGAATCTAAACCGGTGTCGGCTGCCTGGGTGACAAGAATCTGGCGGATTAGGGCACTTAGTTCTTCTGGAGTCATGCTTTAAGCCTAGACTGCCAGGCATATTTCTCGCCAAATCTGGCGAGCTAGCCCACACCGGCAGGCAGCTGGCACAATAGGAATATGAGGGAGCAGGTTTACCACAAGGTTGATAATCGCCATCCCGAGGCTCTGGAGCTTGAAGAACTGGGGCTAAAGTGGCTGGCAGAGCCGATGGACAAAGGCGGAGTGCACGTGGCGAAAGTCGCGGCTTCTGGGCGCGGATTTTTAGACACCGAACTAATCCCCTCCACCGCTATTACCCGCGAGGCCGCGCGAGCCTTCGGGGCAGCCCTGGCGATTACCCACGCGGGCGGAGCCGATTGGTACGGGCAGCCCCCACTTAGCTATTCCGGCCCCGGATTCATGGGACGCTCCCGCTTGGATTTAATTTACGAGGACGCCGGGGAAAACTGGGGCGAGTTTTTCTCTGATCACCGGATTATGCCGAACCTGCCGCCCGCCCTCGCTAACGGTTCTATCGATTCGGCCGGAGCAGCAGTTTTAGAGCGGCTGGCCGAGCGTTTGCGGGATGGAGTCTTCGACGTTGCCGAACCGGAGCTAGTAAAAACCAAGGCCGCTCGGATTCACGGTGACCTGTGGACCGGGAACGTAATGTGGGCGCCCTCGGGAGCTTTAAAGCGTTTTCCTGCCCTGGCAGGGCGAGGCGCCACCCCCGATCAAGCCCTGCCTTCAGTGGTGGGGGTGTTGATCGACCCGGCTCCTTCGGGTGGACACGCGGAGACTGATTTGGCGGCGCTAGGAGTATTCGGACAGCCCTACCTGGAGGAAATCTACCAAGGTTACAACCAGGTCTCTCCCCTAGCTTCCGGGTGGCAAGAACGTATCGGCCTGCACCAGATTCATATGCTGGCGGTACACGCTAACCTGTTCGGAGGATCTTACGGCCCTCACACTGTGCAGCTAGCTAGCCAATATCTGTAAAACCAGGCAGCCGCCGCGGCGTGGCTGGCGTATTTTTGCTTACCGAAAAACGCGGGCACGATTTCGGGCGCGATCTTTGCGAAGCTGGCAAACGGGTTAGGCTAGTTTCATGAATCACATCGTTGCTTTACTTATGGGGGTACTACTGCTCGCCGGTTCGGCCTGGATTCGCCACGGGAGCGCGAGGGCGCGTTTTTGGATCCCAAAACAAAAGAAAGATATTTCTCGCTCCGGCATTCTGATTCTGGATGAACGCTGGGTGCTGGTGTTCCTACCGGCACTGGGATTATTTTTCTTGGCGATAGGAGCCACGCTTCCCGCAAACGCCAGTCCGAAACCCGGGAACCACCTGTTACTGGCGATCTGTCTAATCAGTGCTTTTATCGGCCTGGTAGGCATTATTTGGGGATTAACCAACCTTTACTATCCGGAGGGGCTACGGCCAGCTTGGCTGCGCGCCTACTATCGCCAGCTAGGATTTGCGCCTTCCCGAGGTACTCGCCTGGCACCCGCCTGGTACCGCGAGCAGCTGCAAGATGATAATTTCGAGGATCCCCGCGAAAACAAAAAAGACCGCAACCAGATAGCCGCGGATGCGGAAAAACCGAAAAAAGCTCGTCCCAGCCAGCAGAATCGCAAGAAGCGGCGCCCCCGCTAAAACCGCTGACTGCGGCCGGTAGTTAGCTGACGGTAGCTAAATCAAAACCAAATTGACATCCAGAAAACATCCAGAAAACATCCAGAGTCAAAACAGTTGCTGGTGTCAATATGGGGACATAGTAGATAAGAGGAGATCGAGATTCATGACTAACAGCAATGATTCGACCCAACCCCAAAACGGTAATAATCCGCTTGACGACTGGGAAATGGATGATTGGCAAAGCGCCGGCTGGCCGGGAGAAATCCCGGAGCCTAGCGGTAATAGCTTTCCAGCAGCGGACCCCGGGAACAACGGCAACCTTAACTCCGGCGAGGAGGACGCGCGTCCCGAATTAACCGGTAGGATCACCGATATTCAACCGAGCATACCGGCGATTAGTGGCGAGGCAGCCGCCTCCTCTAGTGGCACCACCCCGCTGCCAGGCACGGCTTTCCCCACTGGGCAGAAACAAGCCGAGGGATATCCTTCCCCCTACAGCTCTGGAGTTAGCGGAGCCGCGTCCTCGCAAAACGAAAACTTTTTCTCCTCCGACTTTCGCCCAGAACCGGCGGGAGACGGTAATAGTTTTCCCTATTCTCCGGCAACCCAAGGGACGTTCTTCCCCCCGGAACAGCCTGCTTGGGAACCTTCCCCTATGCCGGCTAAGCGCAAGGAAAAAACTAAGCGTGGCCCCGGCTGGCTGGCCACTATCGCGATTGCGGTAGCCGCCGCTCTGTGCGTATGGCTATTGCCTTCCGAATGGGGGTCGCGTACTACCTCTCTGGGGAAATCGCCGGTGAAAGTGGCCACTGAGGCTCCGGTTACCCAAGCCAGCGCGAAGAACACCAACTGGGAGGCAGTAGCTAAAGCAGTCCAGCCCTCGGTAGTAGCCATCCAGGTGGATTCCGGAAATTCCGGGGAGACCGGATCGGGAGTGATCTTCGATGAGGCCGGACACGTGATTACTAACTATCACGTAGTTGCCTCCGCGATTACCGGCAGGGCAAAAGTCCAGATTGAGTTATTTAACGGAAAAATCTATGACGCTAAGGTTTTAGGTTCCGATGCTTCCACCGACCTGGCAGTGCTAGAGTTTGTGAAACCGCCTAAGGGTTTACAGATGGCAGCTTTGGGGAGCTCTACCGGTTTGCGGGTTGCCCAACCGGTGGCGGCCATCGGTTCACCGCTGGGACTGGAAAACACCGTTACTACCGGAATTATTTCTGCCCTCGATCGCCCGGTAGTGGTCACCCAATCGGCTGAGGGCTCGGGCGTACAGATTCCCGGACTGAATGACCGCTCCGGTGCTGGCCAGCAGGTGGTCACCAACGCTATCCAGGTCGATGCCGCGATCAACCCCGGTAACTCTGGTGGCCCCCTTTTCGATGCCTCCGGAAAGGTTATTGGGATTACTTCTTCGATCGCTTCCTTGGGGTCCTCCAATGGCGGCCAAGCGGGGTCGATTGGAATCGGTTTTGCTATTCCCGTGAACCTGGTGCGTAACGTAGCTGACCAGATCATCACGTCTGGGAAAGTCACTCACGCGATGCTGGGAGTCACCATTGACACCGCGGTTGCCCAGATTGAGGGCGAGTCGCGAATGGGGGCGCGAGTATCCTCGGTTGTTCCCGGCTCGGGCGCTGCGCGGGCGGGCCTGAAAGAAGGCGATCTAATTACCAAAATTGATGATTACCAGGTGGGATCCGGGGTGGCACTAACCGGTTATGTCCGCTGGTACAACCCGGGAGACAAAGTAAAACTAACGGTGCTCCGCCAAGATGGTTTCCACGAGATTGAAGCCGAGCTCGGTGCGCAGACTGCTGACAGGAAGTACCGACGCTAGCTAGCTGATATAGGTTGAGCCCGCTGGATTCCAGCGGGCTCAACCTATATAGAAAACTCTAGGAGAAGATCGCGCGGAAGAATCCGCCGAACCAGGAGAATACGCGCACGAAGAACACTCGAACTTTAACCACAAAGCTATCGGAGTTATCGGCTTGCTCATCCGGCTGCGTAGTGGGTTCCGGAACCACAGTAGGCGGATTATCCGGGGTCGGAGCCTCGGTAAAAGTAGGCTCCGGGGTGGAAGGAGTAGGCTCTACGCTCGGCTGCGGATCCGCGGTCGGCTCGGGAGCAGTGGTGGGATCCTCGCTAGGCTGAGGTGCCTCGGTAGTAGGATCCGGAGTCGGCTGCGCGGTTTCACTGGGAACCTCCGGCTGAGCCGGTTCGCTCGTAGGTTTGGTAGTAGGCTCTGTCTCTTGGCTGGGCTCAGGAGCTGCGGTAGTAGGATCCTCGCTGGGCTGAGGTGCCTCAGTAGTAGGATCCGTGGTCGGCTCGGGAGCAGTAGTGGGATCCTCGCTAGGCTGGGGCGCCTCAGTAGTAGGATCCGGGGTGGGCGCAGCCGGCTCAGACCCGGCCGGGTATCCTAAATACTTTTCCAAACCCTGCAACGCCAAAGCTACGTCCGCGTCCCCAATCGGGTTATTGAAGTCTTTAACCCCCGCCATACCGGCGGCCATTAAATCACCCTTGCAGGTGTGGTCGAGACCCAAAAGATGCCCGAGTTCATGCGCCACCGTAGAAACCTGGGTAAGCCAACCACTACGATCAAGACGCAGATACAGCAGCCGCTGGGCAGCATAGGCAGTGCCTAAGGCCTTCCCTTCAGCATAGGGGGAATCAATTACCCGCACCGGGCGGTCAGCCATTGAGTCCACAAACTTAAATTTGATTTTCCCGCCACTGCGCTCGATCCACATCTTGGTGGCCGCCTCAATCGCGGGACGGAACTTGGTGTTACCCAAATACAGCGACAAAGTATAAGAGTCGGCGCTGGTAGCCCCAATCAAAAAGGTATCTATATTGGTGATGGGTTGCCCTTTAGCTACCTGATTATGCATTACCCGGCATTCGCGTACCGTAGGAGTGCGGTCCGCCGCCTGCACGTTCTGACTGCCCGAGACTGCAAATAGTCCCCCCAGTGCCAGACCCACCATCGTTAAGGTGGCTACCAAAATGTTCTTTTTTCGACTCATACTCATACTGAAATCTTACCAATCGGTAAGATTAAAGCAAGGTGATAATCTCATTTTTGTTGAGAACTTGGTCATAACTGGTTGACGCCGCGATCGCGAGCCTTAAACCCCCAGCTAAAAGCAGCGGGGGCTTGCCTGACTAGTTTAGCCAGACAAGCCCCCGGAAGGAACTCAACTATTTAGATTAGAGATTCAGACCAAAAGAATCTTCGAAATTAATGCCCGCCAAGAAGTCGTCATCAATATCGGGAATCTTAAAGTCATCGGCAGACCAACCCATCTTGGCCATCGCTTCCTCGGTAGGCTCCACACTAGCGTCGCGGAACATCGACAGACCGGTGCCGGCCGGAATCAACTTACCGATAATCACGTTCTCTTTCAGACCTACCAACGGATCCTTCTTCGACGCCATCGCGGCATCAGTTAGCACCTTAGTAGTCTCCTGGAAGGAAGCAGCCGATAGCCACGAATCGGTAGCCAACGAAGCCTTGGTGATCCCCATCAGTTCCGGACGAGCCGCAGCCGGCTCCCCACCCTCGGAAACCACCTTGCGGTTAATCGAGCGGAAACGAATCGAATCCACCAGAGTACCCGGCAACAGTTCGGTGTCGCCCGACTTCAGCACGGTTACTCGCCGCAGCATCTGGCGCACAATCACTTCAATATGCTTGGAGTGAATATCCACGCCCTGCGAACGGTAAACTTCTTGCACCTCGGTTACCAGCTGCTTTTGGGTCGAGTTAACGCCCAAAATCCGCAACACCTTCTTCGGATCCAAGCGACCCTCAGTCAGCTGCTGACCTACCTCGACATGATCACCGTCAGAGATAATCAGCTTCATCCGGCGCGGCGCGTCAATAATCAGATCATCTTGACCGTCATCGCGCACCACTACCAAATGGCGAGGCTCACCCGGTTCGTCAACTACCTTCACGCGCCCGGCAGCTTCGGTAATCAAGGCTTCACCCTTGGGGGTACGAGCCTCAAACAGCTCCTGTACACGCGGCAAACCCTGAGTAATATCCGCGGCACCCGCAGCACCACCGGTGTGGAAGGTACGCATCGTCAACTGAGTACCCGGCTCCCCAATCGACTGGGCAGCGATAATCCCCACGGCCTCGCCAATATCCACCCGTTTACCGGTTGCCAGCGAGCGTCCGTAGCAAGAGGCACAGGTGCCGGCCTCGGATTCACAGGTCAAAACGGAACGTACCGGAATCTCGGTTACTCCCGCCTCGATCAGCACATCAATTTCGGCGTCGCCCACATCGGTGCCCTTAGCAAACACCAAGTTGCCGTCCTTATCGGTAACGTCCTTAGACAAGGTACGTCCATAGGCGGTGGTCTCTACGATATCCAGTTTGTAAACCTGGCCATCTTCGCCGGCGTTACCAATGGGCAGTACCAGGCCGCGGCGAGTGCCACAGTCCTGTTCACGCACAATAACGTCCTGCGAAACATCCACCAAACGGCGGGTCAAGTAACCCGAGTCGGCAGTACGCAACGCGGTATCAGCCAAACCTTTACGTGCACCGTGGGTAGCGATGAAGTATTCCAACACCGACAACCCCGAGCGATAGTTCGACTTAATCGGCTGCTCAATCAGCTTCTGCTTCGGGTCAGCCACCAGACCACGCATACCGGAAATCTGCCGGATCTGATCCCAGTTACCACGAGCACCCGAAGAAACCATCCGGTTCACCTGGTTACGAGCCGGGAAGTTCTCCCGCATCGCCTGGGCGACTTTGGCCGTACATTCGGTCCACAAATCTACCAGCTCGTTGTAGCGATCCTGCGCGGTAATCAAACCGAGATCGGCGTCCTCTTGCACCTGGGTGGCTTTTTCGTCGTACTCGGCCAGAATCTTCGCCTTGGCGGGCGGTTCCACTACGTCAGCGAAGCCGATAGTGGTACCCGACCAGGTTGCCCAGTGGAAACCGGTCTCTTTCAAAGCATCCAAAGAGGCCGCCACATTGCCCTTGTCGTAACGCTCGGCCAAAGTATTGACAATCCGGGATAGCCCCTTCTTATCAATCTGCTCGTTTACGAACGGGTAGGAAACCGGCAGCGCCTCATTGAAGAAGCAACGCCCAATCGAGGTTTCAAACTCGACCGGATCGCCCTCTTCAAAGCCCTCCGGTGCCTGCCAACCCTTGGGCGGCACCGTACCCGGCTCAAAACGAATCAACGCTTTCGCGTTAATGTCCAAGCGGTCTTGGTCGAAGGCCATAATGGCTTCACCCAAAGAAGAGAACTTGGGGGTAACCGGGTTTCCGTCCTCATCGGTCGGAACCGGTAGCGACGGATCGGGATCCGAAGTCAAGTGGTAAATACCAATCACCATGTCCTGCGAAGGCATAGTTACCGGACGACCATCAGCCGGCTTCAAAATGTTGTTTGAAGACAGCATCAAAATCCGCGCCTCCGCCTGAGCTTCCGCTCCCAGCGGCAGGTGCACTGCCATTTGGTCACCATCGAAGTCCGCGTTGAAGGCCCCACAAGCTAGCGGGTGCAGCTGAATCGCTTTACCTTCAATCAAGATCGGCTCGAAAGCCTGAATACCTAGGCGGTGCAAAGTAGGCGCGCGGTTGAGCAGCACCGGATGCTCGGTGATGACCTCATCAAGCACGTCCCACACCTGCGGACGCTGGCGTTCCACCATCCGCTTGGCCGCCTTTACGTTTTGCGCTTCCTGGCGTTCCACCAACCGTTTCATTACAAACGGCTTGAACAGCTCCAAAGCCATCTGCTTGGGTAGACCGCACTGGTGCAGCCGCAGCTGCGGACCGACCACGATTACAGAACGACCCGAGTAGTCAACCCGCTTACCCAGCAGGTTCTGACGGAAACGTCCCTGTTTGCCCTTGAGCATATCGGACAGCGACTTGAGCGCCCGGTTACCCGGACCAGTCACTGGACGTCCGCGGCGACCATTGTCGAACAGGGCATCCACAGATTCCTGCAGCATCCGCTTTTCGTTATTCACGATGATCTGGGGAGCTCCCAAATCCAGCAGCCGCTTTAAGCGGTTATTGCGGTTAATTACCCGGCGGTACAGATCGTTCAGATCCGAAGTCGCAAAGCGACCCCCATCTAGCTGCACCATCGGACGCAGGTCCGGCGGAATCACCGGGATCCGATCTAGCACCATCGAATCCGGTTTATTCCCGGTCTGCAAGAAAGCAGAAACCACTTTCAGTCGTTTCAGGGCACGAGTCTTGCGCTGACCAGTGCCGGTTTCGACTTCCTCTTTCAGCTTTTCGGCTTCAGCCTGCAGGTCAAAGTCCTGCAGCCGCTTCTGCACCGCTTGCGCGCCCTTATCGCCTTTAAAGTAAATGCCGTAACGCATCTCTAAGTCGCGGTAAAGCCGCTCATCGCCCTCTAAGTCTCCTACCTGCAGTTCTTTGAAGCGGGTAAAGACCTCATCGCGGCGAGTCAGTTCACGATCCAGCTTGCGCCGCATCTGAGTAACCTCTTTATCGGCGGCCTTACGAACCTTTTCCTTTTCGGCGTTCTTGGCGTCCTTGGCTTCTAAGGCCGCCAAATCCTTCTCCAGCTTTTCCTGGCGAGCCACAATCTGCGCCTCAAAGCGTTCAGTTAAACGCTGTTTTTCCAGGCTGAGCTCGTTTTCTAGATTCGGTAGATCCTGGTGACGCGCATCCTCGTCAACCTCGGTAATCATATAGGCCGCGAAATAAATGACCTTCTCGAGGTCTTTCGGCGCTAGATCCAGTAGATAACCCAAACGGGAAGGCACGCCCTTGAAATACCAAATATGGGTAACCGGGGCTGCCAGTTCAATATGACCCATACGTTCGCGGCGCACCTTGGAGCGAGTAACCTCTACCCCACAGCGTTCACAAACGATGCCCTTATAGCGCACCCGCTTGTATTTTCCGCAGGCACATTCCCAATCCCGGGTAGGACCGAAAATGCGTTCACAGAACAGGCCATCCTTTTCCGGCTTCAGGGTGCGGTAGTTAATAGTTTCCGGCTTCTTGACTTCCCCGAATGACCATTCAGCCACGCCCTCGGCGGTCGCCATGCCGATATGTAGTTGATCGAATTTATTTGCATCCATAATCGACTCTTACCTTCTCTTCCCTGCTGCCTAGATTTCTTCCAAAGAAACATTGGGGTTTGGCCGCGAGCCAATATTGATCCCCAACTCTTCGCTGGCACGCTCAGCACCGTCATCGTCTTCAGCCAGGGACACCACATTGTCTTCGGCGTCTAAGGCCTCCACATTCAGGCAGAGGGAGCGCATTTCTTGTATGAGGACGCGGAAAGATTCCGGAATGCCAGGCTGCGGAATATCCTCGCCCTTAACAATCGCCTCATAGACCTTCACGCGGCCGGTAATATCATCCGATTTCACGGTGAGCAGTTCCTGTAGCGAATAGGCCGCACCATAGGCTTCCATCGCCCACACTTCCATCTCGCCGAAACGCTGCCCACCGAACTGGGCTTTACCGCCCAGCGGTTGCTGCGTAATCATCGAGTAAGGCCCGGTGGAACGAGCGTGAATCTTGTCATCTACCAGGTGGTGCAGCTTCAGCATGTACTTGTAGCCCACCGAAATCGGGTAGGGGAACGGTTCCCCGCTGCGCCCATCAAAGAGCTGGGCTTTACCGTCGGCATTGATGAGGCGATCCCCATCCGCGTTCGGGCGGGTGCAACCGAGTAGTCCGGTCAAAACGTCCTCTTCCACACCGTCGAATACCGGGGTGGCCACCTTTTGACCGGCCGGAGCTTGCAGGCCTTCCTTAGGTAGTTTCTCAATCCACTTGGCACCTTCTTCTGCCAGCAGGGAAGTATCCCAACCCTGGTGAGCGATCCAGCCCAAGTGGAACTCCAGCACCTGCCCGATGTTCATACGGCCAGGCACACCCATGGGGTTCAAAATAATGTCAACCGGAGTGCCGTCCTCTAAGAAAGGCATATCTTCGATCGGCAAAATCTTGGAAACCACACCCTTGTTACCGTGACGACCAGCCATTTTATCGCCAATGGTGATCTTCCGGCGCTGCGCCACATAGACGCGCACCATATGCTTTACGCCGGGAGGTAGTTCATCGTCTTCATCATTAAACTCGCGTACCCCGATTACAATCCCGGATTCACCGTGAGGAACGCGCAGCGAAGTGTCTCGCACCTCGCGGGCTTTCTCACCGAAGATGGCACGCAGCAGGCGCTCTTCACTGGTCAGCTCAGTTTCACCCTTGGGGGTTACTTTCCCGACCAAAATATCGCCGGCTTGTACCTCGGCGCCGATACGGATGATACCGCGTTCGTCAAGGTCAGATAGGGCGTCCTCGGAGATATTAGGAATATCGCGAGTGATTTCTTCTAGACCCAGCTTGGTTTCGCGGGCATCGATTTCGTGTTCTTCAATATGGATCGAAGTAAGCACGTCGTCCTGGACTACCCGGCGGGAAAGAATAATCGCGTCCTCGTAGTTGAGGCCTTCCCAAGACATATAGGCAACCAGCAGGTTCTTACCCAAGGCCAGTTCACCATGATCAGTTGCCGGGCCGTCAGCGATGAGATCGCCGACCTCTACCCGGTCACCAGCTGCCACTCGTACATGCTGGTTGTAGCAGTTACCCGGGTTGGAGCGGTGGAATTTGTCTAGGTTATAGGTGAAGTAGGAACCGTCATCGCACATGAGCTGGACGTGCGCCGCATCGGCTTCTACTACTACCCCGGCATGGTCGCTAACAATGGCCTCGCCCGCATCCATAGCAGTGCGCCGTTCCATACCGGTACCCACTAGCGGAGCCTCGGTAGTCAGTAAGGGAACCGCTTGGCGCTGCATGTTGGCACCCATGAGGGCGCGGTTGGCGTCATCGTGTTCTAGGAACGGAATCAGGGCGGCGGCAACCGAAGTCATCTGCCGTGCCGAAACGTCCATGAAGTCTACTTCTTCGCGCCGCATTTCCTGCGGGTCTTCCCCGGCAATCCGGCACAGGACTAGTTCTTCCGCGAAGGAACCGTCATCGTTTAGCGGAGCCGAAGCCTGGGCAATGTTGTAGCCGGCCTCTTCATCGGCGCTCAGGTAGTGAACCTCGTCGGTGACTTTTCCGTCTTTAACTACCCGATAGGGGGTTTCAATGAAACCAAAAGAGTTCAACCGCGCATAGGTTGCCAGCGAGCCGATCAGACCAATGTTGGGGCCTTCCGGAGATTCGATCGGGCACATCCGGCCGTAGTGGGACGGGTGCACGTCACGAACTTCCATGCCCGCACGGTCACGAGAAAGACCGCCCGGACCGAGCGCAGACAAGCGCCGCTTGTGGGTTAGTCCCGATAGCGGGTTGTTTTGATCCATGAACTGGGACAGCTGCGAAGTACCAAAGAATTCTTTGATCGCAGCCACTACCGGACGGATGTTAATCAGCGACTGGGGGGTGATAGCCTCCGCGTCCTGGGTGGTCATGCGTTCGCGTACCACGCGTTCCATCCGGGAGAGCCCGGTGCGAATCTGAGCTTGGATTAGTTCGCCGACTGCGCGAATGCGGCGATTGCCAAAGTGGTCGATATCGTCGGTTTCTACCCGCAGGTCAACGATTTCGCCGTCCTCGTTGGTGGCCGGCACCGTCTGGTCGCCTTTTTGTAGCGCCAATAGGTATTTGAAACCAGCGATAATATCGTCCAGCGTCAAAGTGGAGGCGTGGATATCACTGGTCAGACCCAGTTTGCGGTTGACCTTATAGCGTCCAACTTTGGCCAGGTCATAGCGCTTGGGGTTGAAGTAGAAACCTTCTATCAGGTTACGTCCTGCTTCCGCGCTAGCCGGCTCACCGGGGCGAATCTTCCGGTAAATATCTGCCCGGGCATCATCGGTGGACTGGATGTTATCCGAATCCTTTTCCAAGGTCGAAAGCATAATCGGGTAGTCCTGGAACTCTTCGCGGATTTCTTCCGCGGTCATGCCCAGGGCGCGCAGGAAGATGGTGCCGGACTGCTTACGACGCCGGTCAATGCGGATGCCTACGTTTTCCCGTTTGTCGATCTCGAGTTCTAGCCAAGCTCCCCGGGAAGGAATGAACTTGCAGCCGTAAATATCCTTATCGGAGGTTTTATCAGCTACTTTTTCAAAGTAGACACCGGGAGAGCGCACCAGCTGAGAGACTACGACCCGCTCGGTACCGTTAATAATGAAGGTTGCCCGCGGAGTCATCAGCGGGAAATCCCCCATAAACACGGTCTGCGATTTAATCTCGCCGGTGTTTTCATTCATGTATTCCGCGGTTACGAAGATGGGAGCCGCATAGGTGTAATCCTTGGCTTTGCATTCTTCGATGGAATACTTGGGGGGCTCAAACTTGGGGTCGGAAAACGACAGCGACATGGAGCCCGCGAAGTCTTGGATGGGAGAAATTTCTTCGAAAACTTCCTCTAACCCCGACAGCACCGGATCGGTGCGATTGCTCGCTTTCGCTTTTTCTTCTGCGCTCTCGCGCCACTGAGGGGTGCCTAAGAGCCATTCAAAAGATTTTCTTTGAATGTCCAGCAGATTCGGAGGGGCCATAACTTCCTGTAGTTTTGCAAACGACAGGCGAGAAGGCTTATTGGCAGATGCGGTTTCAGCAGCCAAAAGGATTCCTTTCGGACGACGTAACTTCGCGCGTATTCTAGGTTTCCGGCCCCTTCCAGGCGCTGGTTGTTCTTCCGATCGCCTTGCGCATTTTAGAGGCGAATCAACAGACCAGACCACATCGGGCTACGGCAAACGCAAGTATTAATGCTAGTTTGAAAGCGCTTATTATGCCACATGTCAGGCAAGGACGTGCGCATTTTCACAGCTTTCTTTCCGTTTTTTTGGGCTGCTTTGGGCAAAATACTATTTTTGAGGTTCCGCGTGGGGTCTCTGGCAGCGCGTTCGTCCCCTTTTCGGGGAGCCGGTCTACAAGGTAAACACTGCTTCCTGCTCGTGGGCAAATAGCTTCGCCAGTTCCCCGGCTTGCGCGAGCAACTGCTTCGGATCTCCCTGCTCCGCCAGTTTGCCCCCAGAAAGCACCAGCACCTGGTCGGCTTCCTCTACCTGCCTCAAGGTGTGGGTGATTTCAATAATGGTGGCCTGCGGACGCTTCTCCCGCACCCGGTGGCGTATCCGCGCTGCTAGCGCGGGCTCCAAATGCGCGGTGAACTCATCTAATACCAAGACCGGAGAATCGTTAAGTAACGCCCTCGCTAAAGAGAGCCTTTGCCGCTGTCCCCCTGATAGCGCCCCGCCATATCTGCCTACCCGAGTATTTAAACCTGCAGGTAAAGCTGCAACCACCTGGTCGAGTTCTACGATTTTCAATACCTGCCAGAGCTGTTCCTCCGTGGCATCGGGTTTACCGAGCCGCAAATTATCGGCAATCGAGGCCGAGAAAATATGAATCCGCTGGGTAACCAGAGGAATCGCGTGGCGAATAGCCTGCGTATCTAGCTGTGACAACGGGGAATCTCCCAGCAGGATCTGCCCGTTATCAACATCCCAGTAGCGCAGCAGCAACCTCGCCAGGGTGGATTTTCCGCTCCCGGTTGCACCGCAGATAGCAGTCCAGGAACCGGCAGGAATAGCAAAGGAAATATCTTGGAGGGCTTCCCCAGAGGATATTCGCTGCCCGCTTTGGGGATAGCTAAAAGACACGTCCTCGAAAATAATTGGGAAAGGCTGCGTAGGCAGGTTCTTTCCGCCGCTGGGTACCTGAGGATCAGAGTTGGCCACCTGCCAAACCCGACGAGCCGCGGCGAAAGTATTGTCCAGGTGGGTAGAGAAATCTTCCACCCCACGGCACACTTCCCAAGAGCGCATTACCGCAAAGATGGCGGCCAGGGCGGCCGGAATCGCAGTTAAATCGACTGGCGAAGGCATTCCTACCCAGATGACTGCCAGCACCGCTAGGTACATCCCACTTTGGCTCAGCGCCCGCCGCAAAGCCTGTAGCGAGGTCAAAGGGCGCGCGCAGGCACCAGCGATCGACATATAGCGCTCAAGTTGGGTGGTGCGCGCCCGCTGCAAACCGTAGCCGGTCACCTCGCTAACCCCGTTTACCGAGTCGGTCACCGACTGTGCAACTTGACCTTGGGCTTTCCCAACTGCATCTGCAGCCCGGTTGCCTTCCCCACCCCCTAGCAACATTAAGCACAGTAAAGTCACCAGGTAAATCAAGAACAGCAAGACGCCGCTAAAAGGAGAGACCAAAAATCCGGTAAGAATCGAAACCGCGAGGGGGATAATCAAGGCACTAGCGGCAGGAACCAAAGTGTGCGCAAAAAACACTTCGATCCGATCAATATCCGCGGTGATCCGCGCCAGCAAATCCCCACTTTTTGCCCCCACCATACAAGCCGGGGATTGCGGCAATAAGCGGGTAAACATTTCTTGCCGCAAAATTTCCAGGGCTTTAAAGGCTACATAGTGTCCGGCAAACTGTTCTAGGTAACGGAAAAATGCTTTCAGGAACGCTAACGCCGCCATCACCCCTACGCTCACCCACAGATAGGAGGAACTCAAGGCATCGCCAACAGTGACTTTCAGGACTGCGTCGCTGATGCGGTAAACCCCGAAAGCAATGAGGGCGATTCCGAAAGCTTGATCTAACAGGCGGGCTACCCCGGAGATATAAAGAGGTTTCAGCACGGGACGGGCCAGGTGCAATAGCCAGTTGATCAACTGACGGGTTCCCACTGCTGGCTGGTCTACTTCCCTCCCATTTTTTAGAGGGGGTCGCTGGTTGTCGGCCTCCTCTTTAGCGGGGCGCAGATACTTTATAAGCTCCGGTAGTTTCTTCACCGCGACACCTCCTTTAAAGCGCCATCTTGGAGGTAAAGCACCCGGTCAGCAAACTCTAAGGCACTGGCGCGATGGGTGAGCAACACGATAGTTTTTTCTTTCGCTACCTCCGCGAGCGCCTGGGTAATCGCCGCCTCAGACTCCAAATCAATCTGCGAAGTTGGCTCATCTAACAGCAGCAACTGGCGCTGGGACAATAGTGCCCGCGCTAAAGATAGCCGCTGGGCTTGTCCTCCCGATAAGGCGTATCCGTCCTCCCCTACCGGGGTATCTAGTCCTTGCGCGAAAGCGCGAACTTCTGCGGCGAGGCGCACTTTTTCCAGGCACTCCCATAAGCGGTCTTCACTGGCGCGGGGAGCTACCATCATCAGATTGGAGCGGATAGTGCCGGTGAAAATCCAGGTGTGTTGCTGTACTAGTGCCGACTGGTCTGAAAACCAGGCACTACTATTAGCTTCCAGGGGGCGTCCTTGCAGATAATAGGCGCCTTGGCTGGGCAAGAGATTACCTTTAAGCACTTCAATGAGGGTGGATTTTCCGGCTCCTGAGGCACCGGCAATCGCCACCCATTCTCTATTTTTTATCTCTAAATCCAGATTCTGCAGCACGGGATCTCCGCCGGGATAGGCAAAGCTCAGCCCCTGCAGGGAGAGGAAAGAATCAGAATGGTTCGGTATAACCTGCGCTTTATCAGAGCTGGCATCACCGTCTTGGCCATGGGAAGAGGTTTTGCCACTCAAAAAGGCGCGCACCAGGCGCTGATTCGCCATCCCCGCCATCCCCACATAGAAGAAGGATCCGATTTTATTCATCGGCTCTAAAAGCAATAGGGTCAACCCCAACATGGAAACTACCGGAGCGATTACCGTAATATCGCTGCCCCAAGAACCATTAATCACTTTCCAAAGGGTGAGCGCAAACCCGGTAGTAAGTAGCAACAGGTTGAATCCCAGATCGATAACCAGCAAGATTAGTTGATTGGCAGCCAGCAGGCGCATAGTGGAAAGCCGATTCTCTTCCCCTACCTGGGCTAGTTGCTTCCCCTTTAACTCAGCGGCTCCTAGTAGCGTCAAAGTCTCTAAACCCGAGAGGGCATCCAGGTAGGAGGCAGCGAGCTGATTACGGCGTCGCCGGGATCCGCTCGAAACTTTCCGGGTGAGTTTCGAAAACCCAAAAATAATTGCGGGCACTAGCGGTACAAAACCTAGCAGCACCAAGGCACACCAGGGGTCGATAAATAACGCCATTAGCGCCAGCACCAGTAGCGGACTCAGCATCGCCCCGATCATAGAACCCAGGAAAGCCTGACGGTAACGCTGAATTTTATCAGTACCGGAAGTCATCATGTCTATTAGGGATCCGGCGCTCCGGCAAGCCAATACCCCCGGTCCCTGCCGGAAATAATTTCGCAGCAATCTAGACTGGAGAGCCAGCTGTTCTTTATAAATTGAGTGTTGCTCGATGCTAACCCGGGTTGCTTCGCATCCCCCCAGTAGCAGCGCCAAGAAGATTAACCCACCCAAGGCTCCCGAAAGACTCTTTCCGGAAAACGCGTGCGACAAGGTGTAGCCGAGCAGAATCATGAAACCGGCTGCTAACGCCACTGAAATCAAGGTGAGGATCACACTGGCGATAATCGCGACTGTCCCCGCCGGACGGGAAAGTGACAGTTTCTTTGCCATATAGTCCTCTAGCTCAGTAGTTTGCTTGGCTTTACTTTACTAGTTTTAGCGTCTAAAACGTACCCGCCAACGGTGCCTGAACGCTAAGGGAGGTAAAGTAACAAGCATGAATCAAACCCAGGTGAGCCCCGACAGCGGTCAAGACGCGAAACAGCCAGATCTGGCAACGAATTCCGAAAAAGTAGACCCGCTGGCAGACCTTACCCCCTATCAGCGCTACGTGCGGCGCCGTCAACAACGCGAAACCATGGTTTTCACTGTTATCGGTTCGGTGATGGCCGGACTGCTGGTGCTGTCTATCTTGATCGGGTTCGGGATTTTACCCTTCCCCTTCTTCAATGACTTTAAACAGGTACCCCAATACGCTCAGGCGGGAGACGTTCCCTGCCCGACCTCGGAAAAAGCGGTTCCCTTAGACAAAATGGAAATCCATGTAGTCAATGGCACCGATGTTTCCGGCCTAGCCGGGAAAGTCGCCAAGGGACTTAAAGACCGCGGAGTTCCGGTTAAAGATACTGGAAATATCAGTTCCGGCTCCTATGAGGGCAATATCCGAATCGTTACCGGCCCCACCGGGGTTAACGTGGCCTACACTTTGGCGCGCGCTTTTGAGGATGCAGAGGTTATCCTGGATCCTCGTCCTACTTCTGATGTGACCGTTACGATTGGTTCTCGCTACTCCGATATGGTTAGCCCCGAAAAATTCCAGGAAGAGGTACATAACGATCTCGAGAAGATGGAAGGCTGCAAACTAGTGCAGATTGCCTAGGCTCTAGGCCTGCTGGTTCGGCTAGTCCTGATCGGCTTTCGGGTTTAGCGTTTCTGCCAGGTGCGCTACCCGTTTTTCATAGGAGCGGGACTCTAGGTCTGTACCTGCCGGTACCGAGGCCGGGGAGGCCTGCTCGAGGAAGGTACCGCGTGCCTTCGAAATCCCGCGCATCACGTGGTAGACCACGATCGCGGCGGCCGAACCCAAGGCAATGCCATTGAAGGTCAGGGAACCGATCTGCCAGGTGTAGTCGGCGATAGCGATAATCATGGCGACCGCGGCGGTATTGAGATTCACCGGATCGGCAAAATCAACTTTGTTTTGCACCCAGATGCGCACGCCCAACATCCCAATCATGCCGTAAAGAACAGTAGCCGCGCCTCCGAGCACCCCGGGGGGAATGGTAGCGATGGCTGCCCCAAACTTGGGGAACATGGAGAGGGCCAGCGCCACGAAAGCAGCCACGATATAGGCGGCAGTGGAGTAGACGCGAGTAGCGGCCATTACCCCAATGTTTTCCGCATAGGTAGTGGTGGCGCTACCGCCGCCGCAACCGGCGAATACGGTAGAAACCCCGTCAGCAAATAGGGCACGCCCAGTCAGATGGTCGAGGTTTTCTCCGGTCATGGCGGATACCGATTTCACGTGACCGACATTTTCAGCAATCAACACCAGCACTACCGGGATAAATAGCCCCAAAGTCGAAGGTTCAAACGAAGGGCTGTGGAATTCGGGGAGCCCAATCCAAGCGGCTTCGCCGATGGCTTTGAAATCCACTTCATGTTGGAGTACCGCTGCTACGTAGCCCACGCCCACGCCAATCAGGATGGACAGGCGGCCGATGATTCCTTTGAAGAGGACGGTAATCAGCACAATGGAGGTAACGGTAATGACTGCGGTGACCGCGCCCTCTTTAAACCAGTTCCAGGCGGCGGGAGCCAGGTTGAAGCCGATCAGAGCGACGATACATCCGGTTACGGTGGGCGGCATGATGCGGTCGATCCACACGATACCCGCAAAGTGCACGATTACCCCGATCAGTGCCAAAGTTACCCCGACGCTGATGACTCCGCCAAGCGCCGCCGACTGCCCGTACTGGGCAGATACCGCGGTAATCGGGGCGATCAACGCAAAGGACGACCCCAGGTAAGAAGGGAGTTTACCGGCGGTTATCAGCGCGAATAGTAAGGTGCCAATGGCGGTGAAGAACAGGGTGGTATTGGGCGGAAAGCCAGTCAGCAAGGGCACCAGGAAGGTTGCTCCGAACATGGCGACTACGTGTTGGGTTCCGATACCGATGGTGCGCGGCCAGGAGAGCCGCTCGCGAGGCATTACCACTTCACCGGGGCCGATCGAGCGGCCATCACCGTGAAGTTTCCACAAACCTAGAAGCGGTTTCTGCGGGGATTGTTGGGGAGAGGTTGGTTGGGGATTCTGATCGTTATTAGACATTTCGTCCTTATCAGCTAGGAGACTCTGCACTTTTGCGGGCTAGGGTCTACTTGAGTTTTACGGTCAGAACTTAACTTTATTCCTCTGAGGGTGCTTAAGAAAAGTTTGCCCAAAATTCGCCCTCCAAACCATTGAAAAACAAAAAAGTCTGGTTTTATAGTTAGCGTATTGATTCATCGTCAACCAAGTTAGGAGATTCCTATTCCGCTCCAGCTGGGCAGGCATTTCCTACTTTCCATTCCAGATATATTGAGGATCCGTATGAGAACCAACAAGGCTCTGAAACTCTTACAGATATTCTGCGGAATTTCACTGGTTAGCTTTATGACGGCGTGCGCTTCACAACCGGTTGATGATAGCGCCGAGTGGACTCCTAGTAAATCTGCTGTAAATAGCCACATTTATCTAAGCGAGACCAACGCTATTCTCTATCCCCCACAGGCAGAAACTAACCAGTTGCGTAACGCATATTATGCGGCAGTTACATCTTGTATGCAGAAGCAAGGATTTTCCTATACGCCCACAGACGCCAATTCCCCATCATTGGATTTGATTTCAATGAACGAAAAGGCAATTGAAAATGTTTATGGATATGTCTCGGAAGAAGATGCGGTAAAATACGGCGTCGCAGTTCCAGGATGGTATGACCAGAATGCTAAAGCTGCAGACGATAAAATTTCGTCTCCTGAAGATCGGGCGCTCTACGGAGACGAAAACAGTAAAAACCCTTCAGGATGTGTAAACGAAGCAATGAAGGCGGTACTTCCAAAATATAAACGCATGGTCGAACTAGAGCAGGAAGCAACCAACATTTCATTACAAGCCACAGACGCAATCTCCACAACGAAAGACAAAGCTGCAGCAGCTTGGAATAAATGCATGAAAAACGAGGGATACACTCAGTTTTTATCTCCCTCTTCCCTGTCTAGCCCGAAGGGGGATCAGGCTCCCGACATGTCCTGGCCAGCACCAAATCCCGGTATAGAAGAAATAAAGGCAACTCAGGCCGCTTCTCGCTGTATGATAAGCACCAGGTATCTTGAAAAAGTTTCCAAAGCGGAGGCACTAGCGGTGCATAAGATATTAGCGAAGAAACCAGGGCTAATCGCGGAGTGGCAAGAACTACGCCAAGATAGCCTAAAAAAGAGTAAAAATATTTCCGGAGAAAATTAATATTTTCTCCCCACGACTTAGGATGCTATAACTTGAAATTCTTGAGCCGCAGTAAACGCAAAGTTGCGTGGAAAACAGTCATTTTTACTGCTACTGGAGCAGCTATATGTCTGGGTTTTGTTTTACTTCTGACGCTGAGTTTCTTATCCCCCTCCAAGGCGCGTCCTATCTCTAGTGCTCACCCGGTCGCTACCGCGAAAGTAGAAGCTGGAAAACTATCTCGCACGTTAACAGGAACAGCTAACATTTCGTCCTCTAGCGAAAGAGAAATTCCTCTTTCAGTTAGCAGCGAGGACGAAGTAGGGGTGATCTCGGCGTTGCCAGTCAGCGCTGGAAAACCTGTTCCCTACTGTCATGCTTTGCTAGAAATATCAGGGCGTCCCCTTTTAGCGTTAAACGGATTAATACCTGCCTACCGCGACCTCCATATCGGCGACAGCGGCAAGGATGTCACCCAGCTGCAAAAAGCTTTGAAGAGCTGTGGCTATTCGGTTGCAGCAGATGGACATCTAGGTAAATACACTGCCCAGCTCGTCGCGAGGCTCTATCGAAACAACGGTTATGCTCCGGCTCAGAACCCGAATAAGCGAAATAGCAGTCAGGATACCTCTGATAATAAATCCCAGCCGGAATCAGATGCCAAAAGCACTGACAACGAAACTGGCTCAGATGATTCATTAGTTATCCCCCGCAGTGAAGTCGCCTATCTACCTGCCAATTCCACTATTACCGCGCTGCCTGATTTGGGTAGCTATCTGGGTGAGAAATCTAGTGTGAAAATCGGGGTAGGCGCCCCCTTAGCAATCCTGAAATTAGACGCAAAACAGATACTGAAGCTGCGTGAAGGCTTACCAATAAAGCTGGAGTCTGGTCAATGGAATAACGAGACCACATTACCCGCAATCCCCAACTCTCCCGACTCCAATGATAGTGATGAAGAACAAAGCTCAGAACCAACATACACTTTGCGGATCCCCTTAAATAATCCCCCAAATAACGCCCTAACTACTTGCCAATGGAGCGTAACCATCGGTTCTAACACTACTTATCCGTTCACTGTGCCCGCGGCAGCAATCCGAGAGGATAACAAAGGGACTTATGTGCAAAAGAAGACCGGAGACTCTACCCAGAAAACTTATGTTGAAATTATCGAAAGTGGCGATGGAGCCGTAGCCATTAAAGGAGCAGTAAAAACTGGAGAAATTGTCTTGCTGGGAGATAAATAAGTGGACTCTAACGCTCAGGATAATACCTTTGATATAGCCCCTCCGACTAATGAGCCCCCTATCCTAGAAATGCATAACTTAAACCGTACCTTCGGGACAGGGAATTCTACGGTTTATGCCTTAAAAAATGTGAATCTAAAAATAAAAAAAGGGGAATCAGTAGTAATTACCGGTCCTTCTGGGGCGGGAAAATCAACTCTCCTAAACATCCTGGGGTTATTAGACCCCAACTACGAAGGCACGTTAAAGATACAAGGGAAGGATTGCAGCAAACTAAAACCAGCACAAATTGATCAATTACGGGCTGATCATATTGGTTTTATTTTTCAGGATTTCGGTTTAATTCCTTACCTGAATGTAATACAAAATATCGAGTTGGGTTTTACCTACAGTAATCTCGGAAGGGACATACGAAAAGAAAAAACACTCTTTTGTTTATCGGCAGTGGGGCTAGAACATCGAGCAACCGCTCGTATTAGCACCTTATCTGGGGGTGAAAAACAACGAGTAGCCATTGCTCGAACCTTAACTAGGTCACCCAGTCTACTGTTAGCTGATGAACCCACGGGGAATCTCGATCAAGATAATTCCCAAAAAACTATTGAACTCTTATTGCAGGTACAACGGAGCAGCGGATGCGCTCTCGTAGTGGTCACACATGAGCCAGAAGTGCGCGCCCACTTCGGCCACGGTTATTTGGTGGTAGATGGAAACGTGGAGCAGATCGATTATGACAAGAGTTAATTGGGGACTGCTACTACAGCAATCTCTTGGTGCCATCTGGGGCAGAAAAATGCGCTCGGTCATGACCGCGTTTGGGATAACCGTGGGGATTCTAGTTTTTCTTGTCACCTTAGGTTGGTCTCTCTCCGCCAGCGCCGATATAAACGCAACTTTCGATGAGCGTACAGCGACTACCATAACCGTTACTGCCCGCGAAGATGCTGAGCAAATACTAGATAGAAACTTCACTGACAGGGTAACGAAAATGCAGGGGGTAAAAGCAGCAGGACGTTACAGCAGCGCTCCTCAAGCCGATTGCCGCACTCACCCTGGCGAGACTCAGGCCACTCCTATAATCGTGGCTGATCCCGGGTTTTTACAAGCCAGTGGAATGAAAGTAAAAAGTGGGAGATTTTTCGACAAAAGCATCGAGAAATTTCCGGGGCCGGTCGCCTTGTTAGGGCCGACTGCTGCTAACAACTTGGATATGACCACAACTGACGGCACCACAAGAATTATTTGCGATGGCAAATCTATTCCAGTGTTTGGGGTCTTGTCCTCCACTGGCCAGGCCGCGGGCGCAAGTTCAGCGGTAATTATTTCTAAGAATCTAGACGGCAGTGATGTGTCATATCAAGCTGGAGAGGGACTTGCTGGCGTGGTTGAAACCGAGTTAGGAGCCACTAAAAAAGTGGCAGCTGCGCTTCCGTATGCAGTATCTGCCAGGCATTCAGAGCTAGTCGCAGTCAGAATGCCACCAAGTACCGAAGAACTCCGAGGTAAAGTAACAACTTCATTAAACACAATGGCAATCGGGGTTTCTATTCTTTCCCTAGTAGTGGGTGCCATAGGAATTATGACAACTACGCTAACCTCGGTTATTGAACGCACTACAGAAATAGGGTTGCGTCGTTCTCTTGGGGCACGTCCGCGTCACATTGCATGCCAGTTTATTATCGAAGGAGTGTTTCTTGGAGGCATCGGCGCTTTTTTTGGAGTACTTCTCGGCTTAGTGTCACTGTTAGTTTTAGTCAGACTCCAAGGATGGACGCCAGTAATGTACCCGCTAATACCGGTGCTATTGATTCCCGGAGGAATGATCATCGGAATACTCTCATCCCTGGTTCCTGCCTTACGTGCTGCTAAAATCCCTCCAGCAGCCGCCTTAAGACACTAAAGAAATAGATCCTCAAAAATCGAAACCTCGTCAGTCACCCCCTGCTGCCAGCAATAGTATGGGGGTATGCAAAAAAAACTGGTATACCGCGAGGAAGTTGACGACCCGATTGCTTTGCCGGATTTGAGCGACCCGGAACAGACCTCTCAATTCTTGTGTTCCCTACCGGATGTTTCCGACAAGTGTCCCTCGGCTAAGGCACAGCTTATTGAGGCGATGGGGATCCGTTTTCACCACTTGGGCGCAGATTTAATGGTTTGCTCCATGCCGGTAGAGGGTAATCGTCAGACACTGGGCGTACTGCATGGCGGAGCGAATGCGGTGTTGGGGGAAACTACCGGGTCTTTGGCTGCCAACTATGCGGCTCCAGAAGGCAAACATGCGGTGGGGTCAAATATCTTTGTCACCCACCATCGTCCGGCGATCGGGGGCCGGGTGTATTGCGTGGCGACTTTGACGCAAAGCGGGCGCACCCTCGCGACTTATTTCTTAAAGATATTTTCCGAGGACGGCAAGCTTACTGCCTCCGGCACCCATACCTGTGCCTTCGTAGATGACTAACGGTGCGCAAGGGGGGACTTGAACCCCCATGCCCGGTAAAGGGCACACGGACCTGAACCGTGCGCGTCTACCAATTCCGCCACTTGCGCTTGGGTTTAACGCCCGGAAGCGTTAACCAACGAATAGAAATCTACCCCGAAACCAAAGGCGGGAGCAAGCCCACAGACAAAAGGCGTTACGTTTCACAAGTCAAAACCGAAGATTCCCTCGGTTAAAGATAAAATTACCAAGCGGGAGTCGCCCCTAGCGCTCAACAAGTTAGAGCAAATTCGCCCTATTAACCCTGGGATAATACTTATTACCGAGTTTTCGATTAACCTTGACCTTAGGTATGTCTACTGCCCGCTGTTTGCGCCGGCACTGTCCGGCTGTTTAAAACAGCGAGCCGGGGCACCTACCGCAGATTCAATTATTTACTGGAGAGGACGAAAATATGGGAGTGGTTGACCGCTTCGAAAGAGCCGTTTCCCAGGGGGTGAACGCTCCTTTTTCTAAGATGTTCGCCAGTTCAATTAAAGCCGTGGACGTAAAGTCAGCGATTCGCGAAAGCATGGACAACTCCCGCGCCACTTTGAGTGACGGCCGAGTGGTAGTACCGAATGAATACCAGGTGTTACTCAACCAAAAGGACTTCCAATCTGTGATGGATGCTAACTCGCAGGTACTTTCCCAAGAACTCGCCCAGGACGCTACCGCCTATGCAACCGAGCAAAGCTACGTATTTGTAGGTCCGGTAGAAGTGGTATTTTCTGCCGGTGACCATCCGCTCGGGGAACTAAAAATTGAGAACTCGATCCGGCGAGGCCCGGCAGCACCGGTAACTACTGCCGGTGCCAGCCCTTCCCATCCGATCATTGATATTGAGGGACAACAGTGGCTACTGACCGAGCCGGTCACGGTGATCGGTCGCGGATCGGAAGCCGATATCGTCGTCCACGATCCGGGAGTATCTCGCCGTCACTTGGAACTGCGGATCACTCCCCAGGGGGTGATCGCCACCGATCTGGGTTCCACTAACGGATCCTATGTGGAAGGTCATCGCATCAGCGCCGCCACCCTCTTAGACGGTAATGAACTAACGATCGGTCGCACCCACCTGCTATTTTGGACATCAAGCGCGGATGAATAATAGGCGGTAATCGTGGCGGTTGGACTTTTATACACTATTTTACGATTCGGTTTCGTAGCCCTATTATGGCTGCTAGTAATCGGATTGGTACTAGTGCTACGCCGCGATATTTCCCTAGCGGCCACCGCCTCTGCTAAAACTCCGACCAGCCGCTCCCGTAAAGCTAGTCGGCAACCGAAGCAGTCTAAACCTCGCAAAAGCAAACGCGGGGGGCGCCCTCGTTACCTAGCTTTCACCGGCGGCGCCTTGGCAGGAAACCGGTTAAAACTGGATGGTCAACCAATCCTCTTAGGGCGCTCGGGGGACTGCACGGTTCCCCTCCGCGATTCTTATGCCTCCAATAGACATGCCCGCATCTACCACAATGACGGACAGTGGTTTATCGAGGACTTAAACTCAACGAACGGAACGTACCTTGGCAACAACCGTCTCACTACCGCTCAGCTTTTAGAGCCGGGAATGGTAGTGCGGATTGGACAAACAACAATGGAGCTAACTAGATGAGCATCGGATTCAACTATGCCGCCCTCTCTGATATCGGCAAGATCCGCCAATCTAACCAAGATTCCGGTTACGCCGGCCCTAACCTGCTGGTATTAGCAGATGGAATGGGCGGGCCCGCCGGGGGAGATATCGCTTCCTCGATAGCGATTGATCATTTACGTTCCCTCGACAACGAAGCTGACAATCCCGAGGAAGCGCTAGAAAGCCTGCGGGAAGCAATATCTCAGGCGCACCAGGAACTGTGCGAACGCTCCACCCAAGATCCGGCATTAACCGGTCTGGGCACCACTTGTATAGCTATTCGCCGCAGCAAAGACGCTTTAACTATGACCCATATTGGGGATTCGCGCGCCTACCGTTTACGCGGCGGGGAATTGCGACAGATGACTAATGATCATTCTTTTGTGCAATACCTGGTAGACACGGGACAGCTCACTCCCGAGCAGGCAGAAACTCATCCCCAACGTTCAGTGCTGCTGCGGGTGCTGGGGGATTCTCAAGAGGACGTTACCCTCGACGAATCCCACCCCGAATTCACAGTCGGTGACCGCTGGTTGCTGTGTTCTGATGGGCTATGTGGCTTCGTATCTGGTCAAACCATCGGCAAAATCCTCTATCGCAGCGAAACCCCGCAACAAGCCTGTGAATCTTTGGTGGAGTTGGCGTTAAAAGCCGGAGGGCCTGACAATATCACCTGCGTGGTTGCCGATATTGTGGAGGATCCGCAAGAAACAGAGCCTCAGGTAGTGGGGGCAGCAGCTACTGACCGGCTTGTCCAGCTGCGCAGCCAACAGAAAGATGACTCCCGCGACGCAGCTACTAAGGCTGATCGGGACGCCACTGATATCACCATTGAAGATAACCCAGACCCCGAGGACGAGAACGAAGATTCATCTTTTTCTGAGGCGCGGGCGGCAATACCGACGGAATCTCTAGTTGAGGAAGACTCTGCCCCTAAATACCGCTGGGGGAGAATCATCGGGGTGATTGTAGGACTGCTAGTCCTGGTGGGACTATTTGCCGGTGCTTTGTGGTATGGGATGTCAGAGCGACCCACCCCCACTCCGACAGCTACTTTAACTTTGGTTTCTGAACCCCAATCCCCTGCCGCTACTCCGGAGAAAACCAAGCAAGAAGTGGCCCCGTCCACACCGACTGAAACTTCGCCATCTGCCGCAGCTAGCAACTCTTAACCAGCCGGCACCCAAAAGCACAATTCGAAATATTTAGGTGAGAGAGCGGATAAAAGAAAGGAGGGATCGCACTCGTGGCAAAGATAAAACACCCCACTGGCCGCCTGGCGGAGCTACTGCTAATAGTGGTAGCCCTGGCGATGTGTTTCTTGGGATATTTCTCCATTAATGTTAACCGCACCGGCGCCCTCCCCACTTCTTTCGTTTTACATATGTGTGTGCTGGGAGCTTTCGCCCTCGCCACCCACCTGGCGGTTCGCTTTCTCGCCCCCTACGCCGACCCGGTACTGCTACCAGCAGTTTTAGCTTTGAATGGCATCGGCTTGGTTATGATTTACCGTTTGGATTTGGCCTACGGCCCGGATTCCAACCTGTATGTGGGGTTCAAACAAGCATTATTTACCCTGATAGGGGTAATTTTGATGGTGGTTACGCTGGCAGTAGTTCGTGACTATCGCAAACTGCGTAACTACACCTATTTATCAATGCTGCTGGCAATCGTGCTGTTACTTCTGCCCTTAGCTCCGGTTATCGGCTGCAGCCTCAATGGTGCTCGTATCTGGATTAACATCGGATTTTCCATCCAGCCCTCCGAGATCGCCAAGATTTGTTTGGCGATTTTCTTCGCCGGATATTTAACCACCCGCCGAGAAGCCTTAATCCAAGGCGGAAAATCGCTACTGGGAATGCGCCTGCCCCGCCTGCGGGATCTCGGCCCCCTCCTGGTGGTGTGGGCGGCCTCCATTATGATCTTGGTATTCGAACGCGACCTGGGAACTTCCCTACTAATCTTCGGTTTATTCGTAGCCATGCTGTATGTGGCCACGAATCAAACTTCCTGGCTGCTAATCGGAGCGATCCTCTTTGCCCCTGCCGTGTTCTTAGCTTCTCGCCTATTTTCACATGTGCAGGCGCGTATTGATGTCTGGCTCCACGCCCTCGACCCAGAAATCTATTCTCGTCCCATAGGGGGATCGGGACAGCTGGTCTCCGGGCTATTTGGGATGGCGGATGGCGGCATTCTCGGTACCGGTTGGGCGCAGGGTTCTCCCTCCCTCACCCCCTTCGCAAACTCGGACTTTATATTTGCTTCCCTCGGGGAAGAACTGGGGCTAACCGGTTCACTTGCCCTGCTCACGCTGTATCTTATTTTCGTGGAACGCGGGATGCGGACTGCCCTGATCGTGCGCGATAGCTTTGGAAAGCTGCTAGCCACCGGTTTTGCTTTCACCATCGGATTCCAAGTATTCGTGGTAGTCGGCGGACTAACCCGGGTAATCCCCTCCACCGGACTTACCTTGCCGTTTGTAGCGGCAGGCGGATCTTCACTGGTTGCCAACTGGGTAATTTTGGCATTACTACTGCGTCTATCTAATGAGGCACGAAAGCCGGTAACCACCGAGAGCGGAGTTATCGATACCGCCGAACTGGAAGCGGTAATTGCGCGCCAGCAGGAGAAACGCTCGGCCTCGCTAGAGACTAATACCGCTGGGAACGAGCCGCCCTCCGCGTCCTCCCCCGCTGCTTTCGTCCCTAATCCGGCAGCAGCAAAGCAGCCCCGAGCGGCGCGACCGCTTACCAGTCCTCCGGCGTCTGGTGCCGTCCGTTCCGTTCGCCCCGTACAGGGAGGTGAACGTCATGAATCCACAGATTAAACGACTTTTCTTTGTAGTTTTTGTAATGTTTTTATCCCTGATGCTGGCGTGCACCTATATCCAGTTCCTAGGCGCGGATTCTTTAAACGCAGATGGGCGGAATTCTCGTGCCTTTTACCGTTCCAAATATATTGAACGCGGCCCTATTATGGTGGGAGAAAACGCGATTGCGGCTTCAGCGCCCACAAAAGACTCTACCGGCTACCGCAAACGCTACCACCGGGTTTACTCCGAGCAGGCACCGCTGTACTCCAACCTGACCGGCTACCTCTCTCCCGGAGGTAACGCTACGGGAATGGAACGGCTGCAAAACTCGGTATTAATGGGAGAAGCTTCCAGCCAGGCTTTATCCCAGTTATTAAAACATGCAGCTGGGGAAAACCAAAAAGGTGGAGGCATACTCCTTACTATTGACCCCCAGATGCAACAGGCCGCGGCGCAGGCACTCGGTAATCGTAAAGGGGCGGTAGTTGCTCTCAACTATCAAACGGGGGCAATCCTCGCTGCCGTTACTACCCCGCGTTTTAATCCCAACTCTTTAGCGGCGGGCACTGAAAAACAGTCACAACAGACCTTAAAGCAACTGCAGGCAGAACCGTCTAAACCCCTGCTGGATCGGGCTTTACGCGGGGAATATCCTCCCGGCTCCTCCTTTAAAATCATTACTGCCGCAGCCGCCCTCGAGCAACAAATCCGCTCTCCCGAGGACGCCGTGGAGGCTCCCGTGTCGGTGCCACTCCCGGGATCACGAGCACGGATTTCCAATATCGAATCCACTAGCTGCGGAGATGGCCATCCCACTTTCACTTACGCCTTTGCGTATTCTTGTAACACTCCTTTTGCCAAGATCGGGCAGGACTTGGGATACCAGGCATTAAAAGACAAAACCGAAGCTTTTGGTTTCAACCCCAAAACTGATTTAAAAATCCCGCTGCCGGTACAAAAATCTTATTTTCCTTCCTCCGACCCGGGGATAGCCTCCACTATGATGAGCGCAATCGGGCAATACGAGGTGCGCACCTCACCACTCATGATGGCTACCGTCGCCGGAGCAGTAGCCAACCAGGGGACGCAGGCGCGTCCCTTCCTAGTAGCTGCCGAGTTGGGATCAGATGGGAAAGCTACCCGAACCTATCGTTCCGGCGGCAAGCTCGGAAAACCGATTTCCAAAGAGGTCGCCTCACAACTGCGGCAAATGATGATCCAAACCGTTAATGACGGCACCGGGGAGCCGGGTCGGGTTGCCGGGGTAGAAATGGGCGCTAAAACCGGAACTGCGCAGACCGGTGGACATAAGACCGACGCCTGGTATGTAGGCTGGGCCGATACCCCTAACCTGCCGCTCGCTTTCGCGGTAGTGGTGGAAGGCGACAGTTCCAACCCTGCCCCCCACGGCGGACCGATTGCGGGACCGATCGCCAAACAAGTGATACAGGCGGCGATGAATCATGACTGACAGCCGCGTATTATCCGTCCCGCCGCGCGAACGGGAAGCAGAAATGTCTACTCCCCTCGACCCCATAGCGACTTCTAGTGCCCAAGCCACCAATGCACAAAAAGCGGTGGCCTCCTTAAAAGTGGGGATGAAGATTTCTGGGCGCTACCTGCTACTTTCTCGTCTAGCTATTGGCGGTATGGGAGAGGTTTGGCAGACGCTCGATGAAAAAACCGGCGAAAGACTGGCGATTAAGATTTTGCGCCCGGAACTGGCGGGGAAAAAACTTTTCCTGTCCCGACTGCAGATCGAAGCCTATAACGCCTCTCGAGTTCATCACCCGAACCTAGCGGAAGTACACGCTTCGGGAGAGGATAGCGGGCTGGGGTGGATCAGTATGGAACTGGTCGACGGGGTTTCATTAACCGAAATCCTGGATCAGGAACACACTTTAGAAGCCGATTTCCTGTTATCCGTTCTGTACCAGACCGCTGATGCCCTCAGCGCGGTGCACGGTGCCGGGATTGTGCACCGGGATATTAAACCGGGCAACATTATGGTTACTCCCACCGGGCAGGTAAAACTAACCGATTTTGGGATTTCTAAGGCGCCGGGACAAGCTAATTTAACCCAGGCCGGAATGGTGATGGGTACCGCGCAGTACTTGCCGCCCGAACAGGCGATGGGACAGCCTGCTACCCCCTCAGGGGACCTGTACGCCCTGGGAGTTATCGCCTATGAAGCTCTAGCCGGAAAACGTCCCTTCACCGGTGACAAACCGGTAGATATCGCTTTCGCCCACGTGAATAAACCAGTACCATCCCTGCCAGAATCAGTGGCTCCCAGCTTGCGTGAACTGGTGATGGAGCTGTTAGAAAAAGAGCCGCAAAAACGCCTCTCCAGTGCCGCCCGCTTGATGCAACGTTTAGAGGAAGTGCAACATGCCCTTTCTTCCGCAGGCAGCCCACTTCCCGTCCCCGCTGCGGAAGCCAGCGTTCCCAAGGCCGGGGAACCAGCCGGTGCCTCAGCAGAAGCCTCGGGGTTGGCAGAGAATGCGGAAGATCAGCTACCTGCAGAGCCCGCCGATCTCGAAAACTTACAAGAGGATCTGGAAGAAATAGCCCAGCTAGACCAGGCAGCACCAGGAACCTTAGCTGCTAGCACCTCTGCTGAGGTGAGCACCCCTGCGGCGCAGCAGACGCCCTCGCCGGATAGTGATAAACCTGTGGTAGCTGCCGCGACCAGTAAATCCGCCACCTGGCATCCTCGCAGCGCTGCTGCCATCCCCACTGAAGAAGACGGCTCTCCAATGCTTTACCTTTCCGGAGGCATGGTTCCATCTCCCTCGATCCTGCCAGATTCAGTGCCTCTGCCCGAGAAAGCCTGGCAACAGCGAGTACGCCTGCGCGAACGTCCTCGCGAGTTCGCGGCGTTGATACCTCCAGTTTCCGCATCCCGACCCCGCTCGCAATTTGAGCGACTGCGATCGTTACCGTCGGCGCTTAACTGGCGTAAAAACCCCGCGCCTCCGCGTTATGCCACGCCGTCCCCGCCGCCCTCCGAGACGCCTTCTCCTTCTCTAACAGCACCCTTAGCTGCTTGGAGCCGGCGGCTGGAATCCCAAATTGGGCTGCGACCTGCGGATCCCTTAGCAGCTCAGGTAGCCAAGTTACGGCTCCCCTACGAAAAAGCCCCCTTCTTGAGCCGGAAATGGTGGAACCAAGATGTTTCCCGAGCGCGACATGGAAACGCTACCCATCGTTCCCCGCTATACCTGGTGCTAGTAACCCTGATTTTATGGATGTTGGTAACCGCTTTGAGTCTGGGAGTCGGACTAGCGCACTCTGCTATCGCCTCCCCCAGCGTCCATACCCAAAAAGCTGTAATAATGGTAGTTTCGGAACAAAAGGAAGACCCATGGCAGAATCTCCATACCGCATAGGCGGAGGGCGCTACGAAATCCGTTCCCTCATCGGCAGAGGGGGAATGGCGGAAGTGCACCAAGCCTACGACACCCTGCTCTCGCGGGTGGTAGCGATAAAAATGCTGCGTATAGACCTGGCGAAGGACACGGTGTTCCTGACGCGTTTTCGGCGCGAGGCCTTGGCATCTGCTTCCTTAAATCATGAAAACATCGTGCAGGTCTACGACACTGGCGAACAAGTAGTGACTGCCCCCGACGGCACCGAAGTGCACGTTCCCTATATCGTCATGGAGCTGGTAGAAGGGCACACGGTGCACCAACTCCTTACTGATGGACAGCCGGTACCCATTAACGAGGCCGTCGAAATCATGTCGGGGGTTCTCAACGCCCTCGAATATTCCCATAAACGCGGCCTGGTACACCGGGATATTAAGCCCGGCAACGTGATGCTTACCAATAGCGGAAAAATCAAGGTCATGGATTTCGGGATTGCCCGCGCCTTAGAAGACTCGGGACAGACTATGACCAGTACCGATGCCGTGGTGGGAACCGCGCAGTACCTATCCCCCGAGCAGGCACGCGGAGAAACCGTGGACACCCGCTCTGACCTGTATTCTTGCGGCTGCATGTTATTTGAACTGCTCACTGGCAGGGCTCCCTTCAAGGGAGATTCCGCAGTTTCGGTCGCCTACCAGCATGTGGCGGAAATGCCGCCGCTGCCTTCTTCTATCGCCGCCGATATTAGCCCCGAACTTGACCGCATGGTGATGAAGTCCTTAGCTAAGCGACCCGAAGAACGCTACCAGGATGCGGCGGCAATGCGTTCGGATATGGTGCGGGCAGCCGCGGGAGCTGCTATTTCAGCCCCGATGCTACCTCCGCTGCCAGTTAGCACCCCGACGGAAGGATTTGCTGCCCCGCAAACTTCCTACGCCCCTGCCCAGTGGTCCCAGGTTCTAGAAGAGGCTCCGGATAGCGAGGACGAGGAAGAAAAAGCGGAAATCGCCCGCAAGAAGAAGAAAAAGAAGATTATTTGGGCGGTAGTCATTGGAATATTAGCGGCAATCGCCCTCATCGCGGTGGTGTGGTGGCTGATCGCTTCCAATAAGAACCAGGAACCTGAACAGGTTGCCATTCCCGAGAACATTATCGGAATGACCGCTATCGAGGCGCAACGCAGCTTGGAAGACCTGGGTTTGGTTATGGAGCAGGGTCAACCTATCGCTTCTGACACTGTAGACAAAGGTAAAGTCGCAGCTACCGATCCTAAACCGGGATCGATGGTGGATCCAGGTTCAACGGTGACTATCCAGCTGTCTTCCGGAGCTGCCGAGATTACCGTTCCCGATGTTTCCGGACAAACCCAAGAGGCAGCCCGCAAAGCCTTAGAGGATGCCGGCTTGCGGGTAGGCTCGGTTAAATACGAGGACGATTCCAAAGTTGCAGCTGATAGGGTTATCCGCACCACTCCGGAAGCGGGATCTTCCGCTAGCAAGGATGAAGAAGTTATTCTCGTCTTGTCTTCCGGTTACGTATCGATCGATTCCGGGCAGGTAGTGGGTAAATCTCAAGAGCAGGGATTGAAGTACCTAGCTGGTTTAGGTTTGCAGACGAATACGGTCACTGAAGAAACCACTGCGGCTCCCAATGGACAGATCATTTCGGTAGAGCCTTCGGGACGAGTAAAGGTGGGCAGTTCAGTCACGGTGAAAGTGGCAAAGACTCCGCCAGCGCCAGCCCCAACTAGCCCGTCTGCACCGGCCGGGGGGAACAATTCCAGTTCGGATCCTTCCCCGAGCAGCTCTACTCCCTAGGTTTACGTTTACCTGGTAACTACCCCGGGTTATACGCAGGGACTGGACGGTGCTTTAAAACCAGCCCGCCTGGTTACTGCCATACCCTTGGGGGCTACCCACGGTGGTACCGGTTAGATCCAGGGTCTGGGAAATCCAGGGGAAGAGCCACCAAAAGCAGGCCATGATGATCAGGGCGACTATCAACACTACCTGTAGGAATTTCAGCCACTTAGGACCGGGAAGTAAATCCCAGATCAGCCCGCACATGCGTTGCCTCCTTCTGCCAGTTCCCTGGGGATGCCGCTATCTCTGGGCACCCAGTGATTGAAGGTTAGATGCACGATGTAGCGCTCCCAGTTGCCGTACTCTGGGTTGCAGGTAGTCATAGTCATTAGCCGTTCGGTAGGTTGGACTCCCGGTTTTTCTGGTACCGGTAAAATCACATTCGATTGAGTGGGTAGCACAATCTTATGGTCTCTGACCTTATAGATTAGCCACTCGTTTGCGGTCTCCATCACCACGGTGTCCCCAGGTTTTAGCACATCGATCCGACGGAAGTTTGATCCGAAGGAACGGCGGTGGGCGGCAACCGAAAAGTTTCCGATTTGTCCCGGCAGCGCGGTCGTTTCATAGTGCCCGGCAGCCCCGGTATTCAAAATGGTTTGCGTGGTTCCTTCTTTAACCGGAACTACCATATAGTTCCATTTCGGAACGTGCAGCGCTCCTAAGGTTTCGTTTTCTTGTTTAATCCCAATACTGGGGGGAGCGCTGGTACGTTCATCCTTAGAAATACGATTGGGGCAAGATTTATTTGCTTGCTGGAACGAGGCCAAAGCTTTTTGGTTATAGCTCGCTACCTGCCAGTCGGTGACAAAAACATCCCAGAACGCGAAGAGCCCGGCAAGTAATCCCACGATGATTAACAGCTCGCCGAAAGCCGCAATGGGATCAAAGCGGCGCCGACGTTTCGTGGTGGTTGCCCGCGCTTGCTTGGTTTTCCTGCTCATATTCTTCCGAATTCGATTACTGTGAGTTCTGAATGATTTGTCCTGGTATTATCCTAAACTTAATTTACCGGAAAACGGATCTAACTAGGTCTCCAGCGCCATTGACATTAGAATGAACCTAGCTAGTAAAATCCTACTTTTGGAGGTCACCTCGTGCCGGAGTCTCGTAAACGCAAAGGCGCTAAGCCCCACCGCGAACAACAGCCAGAGGAGCTAAACAAATCTTGGGCTGCTGATATGAAGCCTTCTCCCAGTTGGTGGGCACCAACTTCGGTGGCGTTAATGCTCCTGGGACTGGTGTTGGTAGTGGTTTACTACATTACTTCGAGCGCCTACCCGATTCCCGGCGCCGGTAACTGGAACCTCGCTTTAGGCCTAGGTGTGGCCTTCGGGGGCTTTTTAATGCTACTGCGCTGGAAGTAGCGTTTTATTTGATTTTTTCGAGGACGTCGGCATGCGTCCTCCTGCTAGCGACGGCTAGTTACCTCTCCTTAGACCAGACCGGCTAATGCTTGCGTGACAAAATGGTTATCGGTTTTACCGAAATATTTTTGTTTATGTATTTACATTCTGGATTTGTTCCTTTATTCTTGATTAATGTAAGGACAAAGGAGCGGGAGCTAGTTACTCCCCTACAGAGAACAGAGTTGTTTTATGTTGAAATTTGGATTACTTGGTGCCGGAAGAATCGGTCACGTTCACGCAAAAACCCTAGCGGCCAACCCCGATGCTTCTCTAGAAGTAGTTTTTGATATCCGCCAAGAAGCGGCTGACGAACTCGCTAAACAATATGGCGGACGCGGAGTAACCGACGAAAAAGAGATTTGGGATAACCCCGATATTGATGCGGTGATCATCGGATCCCCCACTCCGCTGCACGTTCCGCATATCATCGCTGCTGCTAAAGCTGGTAAAGCTGCGCTCTGTGAAAAACCCGTTGCCATGGAGACCGCGAAAGTCGAAGAACTGCGCGAGGCACTCAAGGGGCTGGATCCCACGGTGATGATGGGCTTCAACCGTCGTTTTGACCCCTCTTTTGCGCGGGTAAAAGAGCTGATGGATAAAGGTGAAATTGGCAAGGTTGAGCAAGTAACCATTATTTCACGTGACCCGGCGGCTCCTCCTGCGGACTACATTAAAGTTTCCGGGGGAATCTTCAAGGATATGACCATCCATGATTTCGACATGGCACGTTTCTTGCTCGGTGACATTGATACCGTCACTACCATCCCGCAGAACTTGGATCCGGAAATCGCAGCTTGCAACGACTATGACGCCGCGGTGATTGTACTAACCGCTAAGTCGGGAGCAGTAGCCACGATTATCAATAATCGTCATTGCGCTACTGGCTATGACCAGCGTCTAGAGGTAACCGGACATGATGGACAGCTAAATGCCGACAATCAACGTCCCACTACTGTCTCGCTTTCTAAAGATAGCTACTCGCTATCGCGCGAACCCTATCTGGACTTCTTCTTGACTCGCTATGCCGATGCCTATGCGGCCGAGCTAAACCAGTTCATTTCCATAGTTAAAGAGGGCGGCAAGCCTACCCCCTCCATCGAGGATGGCGCGCAGGCTTTGCTGCTAGCAGAAGCAGCGGAAAAGTCAGCTCGTGAACAGCGCCCGGTCAAGGTTGGTCAATAGGCTACCGGACAGGTTTCCAATACATATTAAGGAAGACGCCCGGTAACCAGGAGCGTCTTATCAGACAACAATATTAATAGATAAAAAGATTTAAACAGGTTAGATATCTGCTATTTACCTGTATAAAAACCAATGGAGGAAAAATATGAAGATTGCGGGAGCTCCCATTTCTTGGGGCGTATGTGAAGTACCAGGTTGGGGATACCAGATGACCCCTCAGCGGGTGCTGACGGAGATGAAAGAAATCGGTTTAACCGCTACCGAATTCGGCCCTCAGGGTTGGTTGCCGATTGAGGCCGCCGCGCGCGCCGAAGAAGTTAGCAAGTACGATTTGAAGCCGGTGGGAGCTTTCTTCCTGGCGATTATGCACGACCCCGAGATTGACCCGATTCCTTCGGTAAAGAAAGAGCTCGAAGCCTTTAAAGTTGCCGGTGGCGAGTACCTGATTCTGGCTGCTGATTCTGGCCGTGACGGTTATGATGATCGTCCGGTACTAGATGATGAAGGATGGAAGACTCTGTTCGGGAACTTGGATCGGATCAGCGATGTTTGCGCCGAAGCCGGAGTGAAAGCTTGCGTGCATCCTCACTGGGGAACCATGATCCAAAATGACAGCGAGATCCGCAAGATGCTGGACGAATCAAAGGTGGCGCTGTGCTTGGACACCGGCCACATGATCTGTGGCGGCTGTGATCCGGAGGCAATCGTTAAGGAATACCCCGGTCGTACCGTGATTGTTCACGCGAAGGACGTACACAAGGAAATGACCGACAAACTGCTACCCGGTGAGATCACCTGGTCTCAGGGCGTTAAAGCTGGCATGTTTGCTCCTATCGGTGAAGGCGATATTAACTTCGGCACCATTGTGGCGGAACTGGATAAGGCCGGCTTCGACGGCTACTACGTGCTGGAACAAGACATCATGATTGACGAGGAGCCTCCCGCTGGTGGTGGCCCGAAAGTTAATGCCGAGAAGTCTCTAAAGGCACTGCAAAAACTGGCTGGCTAAAGGCCTATTAAGCATTACCGGGGTTAATACTCGCAGAAGTATTAACCCCGGTAATCGCTAAAATTAAAATAGTAAATGGTTGGGGGTCGCCGCGAGGGCGACCCCCAACCATTTACTTTTAAGCCTATGAGTTTAGCGTTAAGGCTGAACTATATTCTTTTTTTATTGTTACTTGGGTGAGCTACTGGCTGTCCGGGATTTTTACCAATCCGGCGGCTATGGAACACCAGAATAAAGTGTTCCTAAACCTAGCTGACAGCAGCTACCAAATGACCCCGAAGTTAGCGAGTCTCTTTGTGCGAAGTCGACTTACGGCAACGCGGGCAGTACTTCATCAGTTCCAGGCGATCCGGATTATTCCGGCGGTTCTTCTTGGTGATGTAGTTACGCTCTTTGCATTCGCTGCACGCCAGAGTGATCTTAGGACGTACGTCGGACGACTTGCTGGCCATTCTTATTTACCTCTGTGTCTCGGGCCGCCCGATTAGCGGCATTTCCTATTTCAACCGAAATTGAAAAGTAGCGAGGGCGGGGTTCGAACCCGCGACCTCACGATTATGAGTCGTGCGCTCTCACCAACTGAGCTACCCCGCCGCTTGAGGATCTGCAAACACAAATCCTGGAGCCCCGACAGGGATTTGAACCCTGGACCTTCTCCTTACCATGGAGACGCTCTGCCTACTGAGCTATCGGGGCAACAGTCAACATACCGGCTGGTCAAACAGATTTTACTCCGTACTGCCAGTTAGCAGTTTACCTTATTGCCGCTAAGTCCGAAAACTTAGCACCGTGGCGGGTGAGGGATTCGAACCCCCGAAGGCTACGCCGGCTGATTTACAGTCAGATCCCTTTGGCCGCTTGGGTAACCCGCCTCGTGCACTCAGGCACCTCAAAAGACTATCAAACGGAGTTAGGCATACAAAAACTCTAGGGAGGAAAGTTACCGACTTCACCGAATTTTGATTATTTAGCCTCTAGCTTCTCGGTTTTTTGCAGTTGCGACTTTTCCTTGGCACTTAAGATCAGCATGGCATCGAGAGCCGGAAGGGTAAATAATCCCGCGCAAACAAGGATCAGAGCCCCAGAATCATTGGTAAGTGCCGCCAGTATGGAGGTAAGCAACACTCCCTTGGCAAAATAGGCTGCCCCCGGAATGCGATTCAAGGCCGACAAGCCTCCACCCAACCGCGCGTGGTAACGACTTGCGGCGCCGCTGGCACCTCGTTTGCGTCCGATAAGGTACCAAATAGTTACCCCAGCTCCCAGGATTAGCAAAACTGTGAAGATGAGGGGGCCGCCGAAGGTATTTATCATGGCTTCGGCTTTGCGCTTCACAATAATTCCGCCGCCTCCGTTCGCGACCTCGGAAATAAAACGCCCAAAGTGAGTGCGGGCAGGGGGGCTAGCTAGCTTGTCTACCAATACAAATAAGCTCGAGGCTAAAAATGCGGCGACTATCAGCGCCACTACTTTTCCTGGCCCCACCTTTTTGCCTAGCACCCAGTTCAAAGTGATTCCTATCCCGAGGATCATGGCTAGCGGGCCGCCTACATCGGCTCCTAGCCAGGGGAAACCATCTAGGATTACGGCTACTGCCAGAAGAGTGAAACCGTAGATAAAGTAGCGGCGGCGCCGCTGTGGGAACTTGGCCGCTGCGAGCGCTAAAACCAGGCATTCTAGGGCTAAGACCGCGGCGAATAAGAAAGAATACTTATTGTTATTAAGGCCGTAAAAACGAGTAGCAGCAGTGGCGGCAGAAGAGAACATAGCAGAGATTTGATCTGGGGATCCCGTTAACAAGCTAACCAGCAACCAGATCAGCACGAGAGTTGCAGCAACCAGTACCGGAGCTGAAAATTGCAGCCCGGGCCAGCGCCCGGCAACGATCTTTCCGGCGGCTAGACAAAACGCCGCCAAAATCGCGGCGATAGCAATCAGTAACAAGAAAAATTGCACGGTAAGGAGGGGAACCGACATTTGTAGGGCGTTAGCAGTAAAGTTCCCGCCAGTTCCCCCCAAGATACCGGCCGGAATATTGGCCGCCAGGAAACTGGCCGGTCCCAGTAAGCTGGCGCTCAGACACAGCAGCACGATTACCTTGCGGGAGTGCCTAGAGAACCCCAAATGTTCCCGCCGCAGCAAAAATAGCAAAAGAGCCAACGCTGCTAATAAAACAATCCCGGTTAGCACGATAAAGCGCGCTTGCAGAATACTTGCCTGATCGGAACGCAGAGACTGGTTGCGCAGCCAGTCTAAATTGCCGGCTATTCCATAGTCGCGCGCGGCGCTAAAGGTTCCTCCCACTAGATATTCAGGAGCATTAGCACCGGTGGCGTCGAGGATGCGACTGGTGAAGTCAACGGTAGAGACTAACCCCAACTGTCGAGTAGAGGAGGAACGAATTATTCCCGACTTTTCCCCGGGTGCGCGGGTAAACGCCATCCCTAAATGGGGCGTGGCGGAATGATCGGCAACATCTAAACCAAAAACCAGATCTGCATCTTGAGCGGCTTTCAGGGCGGCAGTAAGAGAGGCCAAGACCTGTTTACTGCGGGGTTTGTCCGTTCTATCTGCTCCCGGTAACCCATCGGCGGGAGTGGCGTTTAACGAAGTGGGGGAAACTTTAATAACGCTATTCGGGCTCACCGCTCCGACATCGACAATAGTGACTTCGGCGTCCTCCAAAGTCGCTTTTACCTGGGAGGTAAGACCCTCGCTAGTTGCTCGCGGACGATAGTTAGCTACCTTTCCACCATTATCCATAGCGGCCACGCTGGCTCCCGGACCGATAGCCACCACTTTTTTACCCTGTTCTGCAAGACTTTTTCCTAAAGTTCCGGGAACGGCTTGTTCATTTTGCCTAGCGGCATCTTTTTGCCATTCTTTTAGCTCAACTGCGGAGAAAACACCGTCATCAAGAGCAGGAATTTCGGGGCAATGTCCCTGGGCACGGGCTTTAGTGGGGGTTACTCGCATGCCGGTCGATAAAGTTAGATACCCATCTAAGGGACAGGTAGTTTTAGCCGCGTTATGGCGAGTCAAGTTGGCTACCCTAGCTGTTCCTAGGGTGTCCAAGAATTCCTTACCCTCTTTTTCTGCCGAATCTACGTCTGACCACGATAAACCGGAGGAAATAAGGACTAGGACGCGGGGATGTTCGCGCGCCTGTGCGTTAAGAGGGTAGATCAGGGTCACCACCAAGGCAATCAACAATAGGGAGATGACCCGCCCATACCTGCGGGAGCAGTGTTTGTTCACGCCCCCAGCATATCGGGGTTTTGCTGCGATGAGCACGCAGAGCGTTGCCCTTCGAAGAAATTTAGGCCTTGAGGCAGCCGCAATATTGCAGCCAAGAACCAGCCGCAAAGAGATACCCACCACAGACCCCACCCAGGATTTTGCATAATTATTCGTAACATTGCATACTTTCTACAGACCTATTGATTGGAGATATCATGAAACGCAAACTTGCGGCATTGGCCGCTATATCCCTTACTTCGCTCGGCCTAGCAGCCTGCAGCTCTGGCAGCGGATCTGCCGCGGATCCGGCAGCCGATCCGGGTGAAAAAGGCTTTGACGTATCAACTATTAAAGCCGATCCTGCTGTAGAAAAACTGGTGCCGGCAGACATCAAGAAGGCCGGAGTACTCAAGAACGGCGCTTCGGTAGACTACGCCCCCGCCGAATATATGAAAGCCGATAACAAAACCCCCACCGGCTACGACGTAGACATGGTCAAAGCCATCGCCAAAGTTATGGGGCTAAAAGACGGCACCACCACTCATGGCGAGTTTGATTCTTTGATTCCCCAAATCGGAACCAAATATGACATCGGAGTTTCCGGTTTCAGCATCACCAAGGAGCGCGAAGCCGAGACCCAGATGGTTTCCTATGCGGAACTGGGATTCTCTTATGGAGTAGCCAAGGGCAACCCCAAGAAGTTCGATCCTAAGAACCCCTGTGGCAAGACCGTCGGGGTACAGACCGGGACCGCTCAGCAGGACACCATTAAAGAGATTTCCAAACAGTGTGAAGCGGACGGAAAACCTGCAGTCACCGTAAAAGAGCACAAGATGCAGACCGAGATTGTCCCCAAGGTCACCGGCGGACAGTATGACGCGGTGCTCGCAGACTCGCCAGTCGTGGGATACGCCGTCAAGATGAGCGGCGGGGAACTGGAAATCGTCGGTAAAGCCTTCGAGACCGCCCAACATGGCGTAGTGGTCAACAAGGATAATGAGCAACTGGCGAAAGCCGTGCAAGCAGCCCTACAGAAACTAATGGATGATGGTACTTTGAAGAAGATCTTCGCCGTTTACGGAGCTGATAGCTTCATTCTCGACAAGTCCGAGATTAACCCGAAAGTTTCCGAGTAAGCTCACAGGACATAACCTTTAACTATGAATAGCCAAAAAATTAAAGATGGCGCCACGCTGACCAGGCCGCGCCCGGTGTTTTCACCGGGCCGCCTGGTTAGCGCGGTTGTAGTGCTGATTCTGGCCGCCATGCTGGTGCATGGCCTGGTCAGTAATGAAAAGTTCCGTTGGGATCAGGTAGCCACATATATCTTCCACCCCACAGTGTTACGCGGGATTATGTGGACACTGATTCTGACCGTAGTTTCCATGCTGATCGGGGTAATCCTGGCAGTGACTATGGCGATTATGCGCCAGTCCCCTAACCCAATTATGAAAGGGGTTTCCTGGACCTATATTTGGTTCTTCCGCGGAACCCCTATCTACACTCAGCTGCTATTTTGGGGAATGTTACCCACCCTTTATTCCACCCTCTCGCTAGGAGTTCCTTTCGGCCCGGAACTGCTGACTTTCGATACCAACACGGTAATCAGTCCCGCGGTGGCCGCTATTTTAGGGTTGGGGCTTAACGAGGGCGCGTATCTGGCAGAAATCGTGCGCTCTGGTTTGAACGCGGTGGATGCTGGGCAAGAGGAGGCGGCGCGCGCCCTAGGGATGCGACGCAGTCAGATTCTGCGGCGAATTATTCTTCCGCAAGCGATGCGAGTAATCATTCCGCCTACCGGCAACGAAACTATTTCCATGCTGAAGACCACTTCTCTGGTTTTGGCAGTGCCCTTTACTTTAGAGATTACCTTCGCCACTCAAACCATCGGGCAGCGCCTATTCCTGCCGATTCCGTTATTACTGGTGGCAGCAATCTGGTATTTGACTATTACTTCGATTCTGATGGTGATTCAAAGCCACATTGAAAGCTATTTCGGCCGCGGTTTCGATGAGCGCACCGGTGGGGATAAGAAACCTGCCGGTTCTCGGAAGATGCGCGCGATGGCAGATTCTGGCACCACCAAAGACGATCCTTTCTTGGAGTACACCCCATGACCTCACAACCAGAAAATCAACCCCTCATGGTGGACCTGCAGCACGTCCACAAGTTTTTCGGGGATCTCCACGTGCTTCGAGACGTAAGTTTGCAGGTGGCTCCGGGGGAAGTGTGCGTGCTGCTCGGACCCTCGGGCTCTGGAAAATCTACCCTGCTACGCTGCGTAAACGAGCTGGAACAGGTTTCTGGAGGACGCGTTTACCTCAACGGAGAACTGTTGGGGATGGAAGAGAGCGCGCCCTCGAAAAATCCGGTACGCGCATATTTGGATCGTCGCCGCGGTTCACTTACCGGGCAAGGTACCGTGTTGCGCCGCCTGACCGATAAGGAAATCGCGCGTCAGCGTTCCCAAGTAGGAATGGTTTTTCAGCGTTTCAACCTTTTTCCTCACAAGACCGCACTGGAAAACGTGATGGAAGCCCCTATGCAGGTGAAAGGGATTGACAAAGAGGAAGCGCGCGCGAAGGCTTTGGATCTCTTAGCGCGAGTCGGGCTGGCAGATCGCGCCGACCACTACCCTGCCCAGCTTTCGGGCGGGCAGCAACAGCGAGTAGCCATTGCTCGCGCCCTCGCCATGGAGCCGGAGCTGATGTTGTTTGACGAGCCCACTTCTGCCCTGGATCCCGAATTGGTGGGGGAAGTGCTTTCTGTCATGCAGGATCTGGCACGCGGAGGGATGACCATGATTGTGGTCACCCACGAGATTGGTTTCGCCCGGGAAGTTGCCGACCACGTAGTGTTTATGGACGAAGGTAAAATCTTGGAGCAGGGTACCCCTGACCAGGTAATTAACCATCCGCAAAACCCCCGCACCCAAGATTTCTTCTCTAAGGTGCTTTAGTAGCGGAAACTATTTGATTGCGGGGCTTTTAGCTTAGGAATCTTTAGAATTTCAAAATCCCTCTACCAGCGCACATATTCCATTCTGATGGTTTTGGCGTATTTTGACTGATGGATTTGGCGCCGTTTCACTGATGGTTTTGGCGTTTTCCTTGATGCTTAGCCCTCCGATCGGCAAGACTGCAGATTTTGAATGGCTCGAAAGTATCCAGTTAGTTCCGCCGCCGCTTAAGTATGACTTATCAGATTCTTGTAAGTTGCTCAACCAGCGCTTATACATAATTTCGACGGCTCTGACCCACGCAGATAGCAGCTGCTACAACGTACTCCTCCGAATATATTCCTAGTAACTATAAGATTAACTTTGAAGACGCATACTAGAAGCAGAAGATCCCCTAGGCTAGGGGATTTAGCGCAGCAGCAAAATATAGACTCGAATACGTCCTCACACTCGAAAAACTTACCTATCAAAAGCAAAAATCTAGGAGAAGCAAACCTTGAAACGTAAGAAAATAGCCGCCGGAGCCACTGCTCTAGCTCTTGCATTGGCGCTAACGCCCGCGATTGCCAGCGCCGCCAATTCCTCAGCTAGCGATAACGCCCAGTTCGGTTATTGGCTAAACGGGGATCGCGATAAGCCGGTGTACTTCTCTTCAACTATGACGGTAAGCGCCACCCGCGATTCTAAGTCCGGTAAAAGCGTCGACTTGGATGCCGTGCACTATGGCGACACCGTGAGAGTCGACTTCAGCGCGGTAAAAAATCCGGAAAGCTATAGCCGAGCTCCCCAGGCGGCGAATATCACTTCTGGGATCTGGACTGAAGAAATGGACTTCTCGAAGTACGAAGGCAACTCCGAGAATCTGCGAGTAGATATTCCCGGTAAAGAAAATGCAGAGATTACTGCCCAATCGGGAACCAGTTTCGAATTCCAAGTTCCTTGCAACCTAGAGCAGCAAACATATTATGTAAGCGGTGATTTAACGGTAGAGCTGGCAGATATGGGCAACCTGCAAATCATGCAGGTACTTTCCAATGATCCCCAGCGTCTTTTTGCGAACGTGCCTTTTACGATTAACGATCCGGAGGGCGCAGACCGCTGTGCAGGGAAACCGGTGGAAACCACCAAGGAAGTAAAAAAGCCCACCCCGAAACCGACTCCCACCGCCAAAAAAGGGATTCTTAGTCAAACCGGGGCAATCGCCCTGGCAGTAGCGGCCGTTGCGGTAATCCTAATTGCGGTAGGCGGAACTATCACTTGGAGGCGGGCGCGGCGCAAGAAGACGGGTGAACTGACCGCAGAAAGCTAGGCTCCCTTAGTAGCGCACCTCGTCCTCGCCGCAGCTATTCATTTAGGAGGGGTTTCCGCAGCTAAAATAGTGCTGCGGATCGTTAAAGCCGCACCGGGCAGGAGCGCGACCCCCAGGTACCGGGGCGGGAATCAAAATGTCCGGCTAGCGCTTTCCCACAATCGGGACATTTACCTGCCACCAGGTTATACTCGCGCAGTTGATACCAGTCGCGGCGAATCAGCGCCTTACCACAACCCGCGCAGTAGGTGGTGTCTGCCTCCGGGTCGTGTACGTTACCTAGGTAGACGTGCTTTAACCCGGCCTCGAGGGCGATCTCGCGGGCAGTGCGCAGCGTCTGCAGGGGCGTAGGCAGGGTGTCTAACATCTTGTGGTCCGGGTGGAAAGCCGTGAAATGCAGGGGAATCTCCGTGCCCAGCTCGCGCGCTATCCATTCACATTCTGCCTGCAGCTGTGCCCGGTCATCGTTATAACCGGGAATAATCAACGTAGTCAGCTCCACCCAAGTGGAGGTGTTATGGACTACCCAGGCAATATTGTCCAAGATGTTGGTCAGGTGCGCGCCGGTTAAATGCCAGTAAAAGTCCTCATTAAAACCTTTTAGGTCGATATTTGCGGCGTCCATTACGGAAAAGAATTCGCCTCGAGCCTTGGGGGAAATATAACCGGCGGTTACCGCAATGGGGTGAATCCCCCGGGCGCGGCAAGCGCGGGCAGTATCGATCGCATATTCCGCGTAAATCACCGGATCGTTGTAGGTGAATGCTACTGCCCGCACCGATATTTCTTGCGCGGCCGTCGCAATTTGCGTCGGGGCGGCGGATTGCGCCAGGCGATCCCATTGCCGCGCCGACGACATTTCATGGTTCTGGCAGAACTTACAGCCCAGGTTGCACCCGGCGGTGCCGAAGGAAAGTACGGGAGTTCCCGGGTAAAAGTGGTTTAGCGGTTTCTTTTCTATCGGGTCTATGCAAAATCCACTCGACCTGCCCCAGGTGGCGAGCACAATCCGTTCCCCGCACCGCTCCCGCACGAAACAGTATCCCTTTTGTCCCTCCCGTAAGCGGCAATTTCGCGGACACAGGTCGCATTGGATTCTGCCGTCCTCTAGCCGGTGAAACCACTTTCCTGGCAGCTCGGTTTCTTCCGTTATTTCCGTGCGGCGCATCATTCGCTCCAGGCAGTAACCGTATAGGTTTGCACTTGCGCGCGCGGATCCCACCAGGAAGCGGGTAGCCCCGCTTTCATTTTCAGGTGCGCCAGGAATTCTTTAGGGTCAGGCAGTTGCTCCCAAACCTGCGGTAGAAAGGTAGCGCGAGTGTATCCAGCATTAAGAACTACCCCGCTTACCTGGGGTTTTAGCTGGGAAATCACTTCTGCCTCGCTGCCTGCCTGCAGAGTTACCCGGGGGCTTAATACCGAAACTTCAATCTGGATAGCAGGCAGCTCCACCTTAGTTAGGGCAGGAAAACGAGGATCTTGAAAGGCGGCAGCGCGCGCGTTTGCTATCACGTCGCGCCCCAGGGGACGGTATTCTTCCAGGCTGCCGATACAGCCGCGCAGATTCGAATTTTCGGTGAGGGTAACGAAACTGGCGCCCTCCTCCTGCAACCAGGAGGACGCATCTGTAATTACCGGGTCTGCCTGCTCTAATAGGACGGTCTGGATTGCCTCTCGTGCCAGGGGCAATAGTATCTTTCCGGCATCTGCAGGCACTGTCATGAGCCGCTCCTTACCTCGAAGGCGGCGTACCCTACTACCCGGTCGCTGCCCGCATAGGGGGTGTCGCCCGAGTTGTAGTTTCCGATTAGGCGCGGAGAGACCCCGCGCTGCCTGCATAGCTCTAACAGCCCATTTAGGGGGCGCACCCCGCAGGCTTGTTCCGAAGTGAGCGGCAGTTCCAGGTTTTGAATCTGCGCGATGGTTGCCTCATCTATGCGTTCTGCCTGATTGTATGGGTGATAGTGGGAAAGATCAGAGCTGACTGCTATCAGGGTTTCTTCATCGGTAAGGGCGGCAATGATTTCCGCTACCGCCTTGGGGGCTGCCTCCCCCACATTTAGGGGAATCAGCTCCACGTCCTCACCAAAGTTTTCGATTATTAGTGGAACCTGCACTTCCAGGGCGTGTTCGTCCCGGTGGGTAAGGGGATCTATAGTTACTTTCAGCGGTAAATCCTGGGTTTGCGCCAGCACCTTTTGAGTGGGCACCGCCAACATTCCCGCCGGGGTTCCGAACTGGTCACAACCGGGTAAAGCCACTCCCCGAATCGCTACCCGATGAGTGGGACCCAGTAGCACTATCCGTTTGGTCACTTTGCGCCCTAAAGCCGCCCTTCGCCAGGCTGCAGCCGCCAACATTCCCGAAAATACCCACCCCGCATGCGGCACCACAACCGCCTTGACCTGCCCACTTACTTGGGGATCATCAGCTGGTAAATCCGGGCGTACCTGTAGGTATTTCGCAGCGGCCTCATTGAGGGTACGTGCCTCGGATCTAATTTCTGCCGCTTCCTGCGGATAAAACATTCCGGCCACCGCCGGTTTCCGCCGCAGATACTCGCCCATAGCCCCTCTCTCATCGCAGGTGGATTACCTCTATTTTAGCTGGTAATCCCGGTTACCGTCCCGCTTTTACCGAGTATCCGCAAGACGGAGGCGAGTTCCCCTAGTGCTCGTCACCCTGGACTTCCGCGCGGGGGCTAGGTTTCCCTCCTGCCCCGCGTTATCCGGGCAAGAGTTATAGATATGGGCGAAGATCTACCGATGGCCCCCCTTGTAATCTCTCAAATGGGGATGCCCTGTCACCTACGTAGCCCACGCCAGTTTTTCTATCAACGGTGTAATAAGTGTGGTTTTGAGTATCTTCCGACGGTTTGTACCAGTCGAGCCTGATAGCTACCTGATCCCCTTGTTGCTGGTAGATAGTAACCTTTAAAACCTCGCCAGTGCCCTTTAAGCCTTCTTCACCACCAACGTCTTTCAACGCGAGTGCCCTGGCTGCTTGCGTCAATTGGCTATCGCTATAACCTTTGGCTGCTTGCGCTTTCTTAGCTTCTTCGGCTTTTTTGGCTTGTTCGGCCTCGGCTTTGGCCTTAGCAATCTCAGCTTTCTTCGCCTCGCGAGCGTCGGTTACTTTCTTAACACACTCCTCAATCTGAGCATCATCCATACCATACTCTTTATAAATCTTTCTTAACTGGGCAATCTGCTCATCGCTAACATTTTCCGGACTAACCGGATCCAACTTAAAAACCGTTTTCGAAACAGAACCGGTAGCATCATCACCAGCAGTTTTGCCGTTCTGTCCCGATTGACCAGACTTAGCAGTTTCACCCGCCTGCTTACCACCAGCAGCCTTCTGAAGCGTACTGGGTTTTGTTCCGCTTCTTATACGGGGGTCAGCGAGCTGACCCGTGTTTGATTATAGCTGGTGATTATCTCGCTGGGGGTTCTGTATCCGAGTGCTTCGTGTAGGCGGTGGTTGTTCCACCAGTACACCCAGTTCAGGGTGATCCGCTCGACCTGGTTACAACAGTGCCAGGTACGAGAGCTGATTAACTCAGTCTTGTATAGACCGTTGACCGCTTCGGCTAGCGCGTTATCGTAGCTATCTCCCACGGTCCCGGTGGAGGGTTTGATTCCCCAGTGAGCGAGTTTGTCGTTATAGGTAATACTCGTGTACTGAGATCCGTGATCTGAGTGGTGGACCAAGCCAGACAGATCTTCTTTAGCGTTCTTGATTGCCTGCTCTAACGCTTCCAGCGGCAATGCCTCTGTTTTCATAGTCGATCTGCTTGCCCAGCCCACAATCTTCCTGGAGAACACGTCAGTGACGAATGCTGTATAAACAAATCCTGAAATGGTACGCACATACGTGATATCAGCGACCCATAATTCATTGGGTTTGCCAGCTTTGAAACAACGCTTAACCAAATCCGGGCGCAGATCCACAGCCTGTGACCCCCTGGTCGTGATCGGCGTACGACCCCGGCGAATACCGGCAATCCCAGCGATCCTCATAATCCTAGCAACCTGGTCACGGCCAATATCCCAGCCCGCGCGCCTGGCTGCATGCCACATCTTACGTATCCCGTAAACCCCGAAATTATGAGCGTGAATAGTTGCCAACTCCCTAGCAAGTATCCGATCACGAATGCTTCTAGCGCTTGCTGGTCTGCTCTTAGCAGCACGGTAGCCGCGAGAGGTAATAAACCCTCCTTCCAGGCTAGCCCCCAGTGTCCGGCAAATCGGCTCGACCCCGAAACGATCCTTATATTCGTCAATATAGGCAATCATCATCGGGCCGGTCGGTCGAGCTCCGCTGCGAAAAAAGCCGAAGCAGTTTTCAAAATCTCATTCGCCCGCCTCAGCTCGGCAACCTCACGCTTAAGTCGTTTGACTTCCTCGTGTTCTTCACGGGTCATCCCCTGCCGCTCACCAGTGTTCACAAGATGCTGCTCATACCAACGGCGCAATGACTCATTCGCAACCCCCAGCTTCGGGGCAATCTCATTAACCGCCCTCCACTGCGAACACGAACTATCAGCAGCCAACCGATCAGAAAGCAACCGCACCGCACGATCCTTAAAATCCTGAGAATACCTCTTAGACATATCCCTAATCCTCTCAAAAACAACTAGGAACAAAACCCAGGACGATTCACGAAATACCAGAAAACACTCGCAGAAAAACAAGCCATTGACGCACAGATAACAGCTAAAAACGCCAAAGCCACCGCAATCAAAACCGCCTACTCCCAACTAGCTGACAAACCCATCGAACATTTCCAGTCCTGTCAATGGAACGCCCTAATCGACCACGCCATCATCGGCGCAAACCAGATCCGGTTCATTTTCAGAACCGGGAAAGAAATCACGGTCAATCTCTAATCCCACACCCTAAACACGGCTAGAGCACCAGACTCGAACCGACACCACTAGAACAGCGTTATTTGCGACTAAGAGAGGCGTATTTTTCATCTCCGTTAGCGAGTTAAACCGTAAAACCCTACGCGAACAGGGAAAACATCATACTAGGTAACGCAAAATCCAAACCCGCTAACGCAGGCGATTTTTTACACCCCCCTAAGCGATACTCGCTAACGCAAAAGGGTACTTATCAAATCCGACGTCTAAGTGGAGCGAGTGACGGGAATCGAACCCGCATGACCAGCTTGGAAGGCTGGGGCTCTACCATTGAGCTACACTCGCAACTTGCCTTCGCTTCAAGTTAACGAAAGCCGCGAAAAACAGTGTAACCTATTAGAGGTCAGAAAATAAAACTGACGGGGCGTGGCGCAGTTTGGTAGCGCACCTGCTTTGGGAGCAGGGGGTCGCAGGTTCAAATCCTGTCGCCCCGACTCTGTGATGTCCCGCGACATATGTCCGCATATGTCGCGGGATTTCCTCTATCCACACCCCGTCCACCTCTCCCCCTACCCCAAAAGAAATCTGTATTAAACACTTGACACAGCCACCCCGACAGAGTTACTGTATTACTACATTGACACAGCAACCGAAAAGACCGAAAGGAGGAGGCATGGAGCTAAACTCAGCGATTCCAATCTGGAGCCAACTGCGCGACGAGTTTTCTCGTCGGATAACTTCTGGAAGTTGGCCGCCGGGGAGCAAGATTCCCAGCGTGCGCGACCTGGCGCAAATGGTGGGTGCCAATCCGAATACGGTGCAGCGCGCCCTATCGGAACTTGAGCGCGAAGGACTGGCGGTATCAGAACGTACTGCCGGACGGTTCGTAACCCAAGACCAGGACAAGATCTGGCTGACGCGCCAAAAAATATTCCTGGAGCACACCGATCAGTTCGCCACCACCATGAAAAAAGCTGGGGCTACCCTACCCCAAACACTCGACTTAGTAGAAAAACAATGGAAGAAGGGAAAATCTCATGACTGACAACCAGTTAAACCAGTTCCCAAACCCTCCGTCTTCACCTGTAGGCGGAAACCCCGAGCAGCTGGCAATGGCAAGCGCTTCAACAGCTACGCCCTCTCCCCAGCAGGCTGTGCCCGCTATCGAAATAAAAGGAGTGTCTAAGTTCTACGGCTCCCAGATCGGGCTGGCCAACGCCAACCTAACTTTGCCTAGTGGCGGCATAGTCGGCCTGATGGGGCCAAACGGGTGCGGAAAAACTACCTTAATGAAAATTTTGGCGGGGGTAATGCAGGATTACGAGGGCGAGGTTCGACTTTTCGGGAAAACTCCCGGAGCAGAAACCAAAGCTTTTACCTCCTACCTACCCGACAGTTCATTGCTAGCCGATAACCTCACTCCGCGTTCGGCAATCCGCCAGTACCAGGATTTCTTCACCGATTTCGATTCCGCGAAAGCCTACGAAATGGTAGATTTTTTCCGCCTACCAGCCGACCGGAAGCTATCTGCCATGTCCAAAGGCATGCGCGAAAAACTGCAGGTAGCCCTGATTATGTCGCGAAATGCGCGCGTCTATCTGCTGGATGAGCCCATTAGCGGGGTAGATCCGGCGGCCCGGGACGTAATCTTACGAGCTGTTATTTCCCGGTTCAATCCCCAGGCAGTAATGCTGCTATCGACCCACTTGATTAACGATGTGGAACCCGTGGTTTCTACCGCCGTATTCATGTCGGCAGGACAAGTATTTTTAACCGGAGATGCTGACCAGCTCCGCAGCACCTATCAAACCAGTCTGGACGGACTCTTTAGGGGGATGTACCGATGATTACTAAAATAATGAAACACGATTTCCTGGCACTGCGTAAACCCCTGGGAATCACCGTCGGTTTGACCTTGCTGACCGCAATCTTGAGCGCGATAGCCGTCTCAATTTTACGTACCCCCGTAGGGGTTACCATATTTTTATTAGCATTCTTAGGAATGCTAGCCGCCTACCTGGTTTATTCGATAATCCTTTTAGTTCACTATTACCGTTCCATGTACGGAAAAACTGGGTATTTCACCATGTCGATCCCGGCAAGGCCTACCGAGCTATTTTGGGCAAAAAGCCTTTTTAACCTCTTAGCTCTCTGTCTTTTCACGCTAGTGGTTTTTTGCGGAGGATTACTTCTAATCACATCTCTGTTTTTAGAAGATACCACTGGCGCCGCTCTAAAATCCTTCTTCACAACCAAAGAGACCTGGCAAGTAGCTTTTCTGCTTCTGATGACCCTGCTACTATCTTCGATTTCCAGTGTTTTCTTCTACCAGTTCATAGTTACCGCCGGCAACCGGCGACCTTTCTTGGATCGTTTTGGAAAAATAGGCGGCCCGATATTAGTAGCAGTGCTGGTCTATGTGGGAATGCAAATTATTGGCTTCCTGCTGATACTTCTCCCTGGGCAGCTGGTATTTTTCGCCCCCGATGCCCCCTTTATTTCTCTGGATTGGGATGGAATTCTCTTCACTATAATTGGACCGATTGACCCCAGTGAGTCTAATCCTGTGAAACCCCCGTCGATTTCAATCTGGTGGCTGCTCGGCACCGGCGTGCTCACAGTGGTCGCAGGTTATCTCACCGCACTATTTTTAAAGAAAGGTACTTCCCTGCGCTAAAAATGAGGGACCGAAAGCAGATTTCCCTCGGGGACCTCGGGGTGATCTGCATTCGGGAAGCAATAAAATTAAAAACATAAACGAATGCCCCTAGCAGGATACTGCTAGGGGCTTTTTCTTAACTTCGAGCTTTACTCGAAATCGTCTGCCGGGCTGTACAGCCCCAGCTTTACGGCTTTGGCCAGGTGACGAGGTGCCACATAGGAACGCCCATCATTGCCCTTGACCGTAGTAAGCTGGGGTGCCTTGGCTTTCCAAGCAGACCGCCGGGTGCGAGTATTCGCACGAGACATTTTGCGCTTTGGTACTGCCATCACGGACTCCTCTAACTAATACAAATAGAAAAATAACCTCTATAACTGTGCCATTTATAGCGGAAAGATTCCAGTTTCAACCATGTGATTTGTACCGCGAGCACGCTTTATCTAACCCAGACATAATCGAAAAATGCCATTTATATTTCCGAGGGTGCCCTCGCCCTAAACCCAAAAGCTCACCCTCCCTCGCCTGACTTGTAGATAAGATCAAGCTATGCGCACTATCTACGCCCCGGCCCGCAGTGAAATCGAGATTAAACGTTCCCGCTTTATCGCCTCCTGTGCGCGTACCGATAGTGAGGAGGTCGCCCGGGAGTTTATCGCCCAGATTCGCCGCGAATTTCCCGATGCCCGCCACCACTGCACCGCTTTTATCATTCACCAAGATACTGGACCCGATACTGCCCGCAGTAGCGATGATGGGGAGCCGGCGGGAACTGCTGGCAACCCGATGCTAAAGGTATTAACCGAATCGAACTTAACCAATGTAACCTGCGTAGTTACCCGTTATTTTGGGGGTACCAAACTGGGTACTGGCGGGTTAGTGCGCGCCTATTCCGGGGCGGTACAGCAAGTGCTGGAGGACGCCCAAACCGTGCGATTAGTTACCCAACCTTCCTACCAGCTGCAGCTACCGATTAGCGAAGCCGGAAAAGTCGAGGCAAAACTTACCCAAAACGGTTACCAGATCCTCGAGCGCGACTTTGCCCAGGATGCCACCTTGCGTTTTTCTGCCCCCCTGGAAACTAGCCAATCGCAGGTCGAAAGCTACTTATCGAGCATCAGCGGGCGGGAAATCAGCATAGAGACCGCGCCCGATATTACTCGCGAAGTGCGAGAATAATCCTCGCCCTGCCGAGCGGGTTTATTAGATCTTGACGCCGCCTCGGTTAGACCGGATAGTAACGCCGGTAGCGGGCAGATGCCTGCGACTGTTTGTACCCTGGGTAGAAGCACCCGGGCATCCAGCAGTTATCCCCAAATTTTACTGAGCGCATAAAAGTTGCACCCCTAAAAGTTAAGATGTTAGAACTTGAAGTAACCAAGTTTTCACGACAGATCGGAGAGGCAAATGCGTTTTCCCGCCATCTCTCGCTGTCGGCTATGTATCTAGGGGCATCCCGCCGACCGCTAAGGCGCGGGTTGTCCCTCGGGGCAGCAAACTATTTTCGCCCCGATTCCCGACTTTTATAGCTGGCTTCCCAGCATCCCTCACCACTAAAAATCTTTAAAGGAAAAGCATGAATATCGCAAAGGACGTAACTGAATTAGTAGGCCATACTCCCCTAGTTAGAATCAATCACCTGCTGCCAGCCGATTTTGACGGCGAAGTGGTCGCCAAAGTTGAATCTTTCAACCCTGCCTCCTCGGTTAAAGACCGGGTGGCGCTAGCGATGGTAAACGCCGCCGAAGCCTCTGGAAAGTTAAAGCCCGGCGGCACGATTGTGGAATCCACCTCTGGAAACACCGGGGTGGCGCTAGCGATGGTGGGCGCTGCCCGCGGCTACAAAGTGGTAATCACCATGCCCGAATCGATGTCGAAAGAGCGTCGCGCCCTGATGCGCGCCTTTGGAGCCGAGTTGGTACTGACCCCGGCAGCAGCAGGCATGCAAGGAACGGTGGATGCCGCGCAAAAAGTGGTGGCCGAACGCGAAGGCGCCATTTTGGCTTCCCAGTTCACCAATCCCGCTAACCCCCAGGCTCATTTTGAAACCACGGCCGAAGAAATCTGGGCAGACGCCGACGGCCAGGTTGACGTTTTCGTTGCCGGAATCGGAACCGGAGGCACCGTCACCGGAGTGGGGCGGCGTCTAAAGGAACTAAATCCCGATATCCAGATTTTCGGGATTGAACCGGCCGAATCCGCCCTGCTAACTACGGGAGAGGCCGGCTCCCACGGCATCCAAGGCGTCGGAGCAAACTTTGTGCCGGATACTTTGGATTCTAAAGTGCTGACGAAAGTTCTGACAGTTAAAACTGCGGACGCCATCGCCATGGCACGCAAAGCTGCCGCTAAGGAGGGACTGCTGGTAGGAATTTCTGCTGGTGCAGCCTTGGTGGGAGCGTTGCGTTTAGCGCAAAGCCCTGATATGAAAGGTAAACGTATCGTGACTTTGCTACCCGATACTGGCGAGCGTTACCTAACTACCCCGCTGTTTAAAGATTTGATGGACTAGGAGCAACCATGGCGAAGCCGGAACCGACTTTAATCCAACTTTGTAAAGAAGACCTAGCAGCAGCTATTAACTCGGATCCGGCTGCCCGCAACGCCCTAGAGGTGGCACTAACTTATCCGGGAGTGCATGCAGTCTGGGCATATCGTCTGGCGCATATGTTGTTTAAGAAAAACTTTAAACTTCTGGCCAGGATAGTTTCTTCAATTTCCCGCAGCTATACCGGAGTAGATATTCACCCGGGAGCCCGCCTGGGTCGCCGCCTCTTTATTGATCATGCCAACGGAGTAGTAATCGGGGAAACCACTAAGATCGGTACCGATTGCGTACTGTTTCACCAAGTCACCTTGGGTGGGGTGTCAATGTCGAAAGGCAAGCGGCACCCCACCCTCGGGGATCGGGTGATGGTAGGAGCTGGCGCCAAAGTACTCGGCCCCATCCACGTGGGCTCCGATTCCCGGATCGCTGCCAATGCGGTGGTAGTACGCGATGTGCCTGCCGGATGTTCCGCGATTGGAGTCCCCGCGCGGGTTTCCCCCGGCTGCAAACAGCAAAAAACCGCGGAACTGATTATTGACCCCACCTTGTTTATCTAGGGGGTAGCGGCGGCTCAAACCGGAGAAGCTAACCGCCGCTGGCGGCGGCGTCCTCGAAAAATATAGCTGCAAGGACATACTGCTAGGTAAGCAGCAGGCACGCGCTCAGATTTCCCCCAGAGCGTAAGGATAGCGGCATCGGCGCTAACTGATTTAACAGTGGATTAGAAAGTTCTTCATGGTGAACGTATCGACCCGGCAGCCACGGTCTTCGACTACAATTTAGGCAACTAGCTACCTGCGGAGGAAAAATGATTAACAAGGTTCCGGAAATAGTCTCCGGAATAACTCGTGGAGACGCCGATGCCTGGGAAAAGGCACGCGTCCTACTCACTGATTACTACTGCCAAAGAGACAATCCCCGGATTACTTTGTTTTCCCTGACTTCAAAGTTTCCTCCTAGTTTTCCCCTGCAGCCGCAAATGGCGACTGCTTCTTGGGAAGGGGACTTAAATCTGCGAGATTGCGATCTGCTAGCGCTGGCGAATCTAGACCTTCAGGTAGACAGTAAGGGCTTAGACCAACTTTTTGCTTCCGAGCCTTTGCCGGAACTAATGTCTCAGATCCCGGCCGACACCCAATTAGTAGATATTGCCGATCAAGTTTTAGAAACTGAGACCGGACCGTTAGCGCAGATTTGGACGGCACTAACTAAAGATCCGCTGGTGTTAAAACCCAAGGCAGCAGCGGCGCTATTGGCTCGGCTACGTCCGGCGGCGCTCCCCCTCTTTACTAAGGATGACCGCCGTCCCTGGGGAGAAGTTACCGATTATGTGCAGTTTTGCCAAGATCTTCATAGTTTGCTACTAGCCGAACGCGGCCGGTTGGCGCATCAGCTTTACTATCTGCGCGAATCTTTGGAGCTGCCCGAATGGATTTCCCAGATACAGCTGTTACAGGCGTTGGTGTTCGCGGCTTCGCAGGAGCAGCGGGCAGCCGAAAAAGAGCGGCTCCGCCAAGAAAAAGCTACTCGCCGCCAGGAAAAGGTGGAGGAAAAACTCCGTAAAAAACTGGCTAAGCGCACCAAGAAACAGCGCAAGAAAATCGCGAAGCAGCAGGATGCTCGGAGCAAAGCTCAAAAGCTGGCCGAGGAAAAAGCCCAGCAGGCACAGCGGGAAGAAGATGATAAAACCGAGAAGGAACGCCAGGGAGTAAAAGCGGGCTCAGATCCCCGGCACTTGGGTTCTGAAGAACCTGCAGATCTGGGGAATTCTCGCGCGGCTCGTAACCGCCGTGGTCGCCACGTGCGCGGCGAGGACGGCGATGATGGTTTCATCTCCACTGACCCGGTCTCCTTACCGCGTTAACCAAGCTAGTTAAAATCTTCTTCCTGCCCCTTAGCCGCTACAGCTAAGGGGCAGGAACTTTTTAACCCTCCCCCTTAAAATGAAACTATGACGAGTTTTGATCTGGAAACCTACTCCCAAGGTTTAACTGACTTTATTACTGCTTCTCCCTGTGCCAGCTTCGCCGCGCAGACCCTGGCCGATATCTACAGCTCCCAGGGGTTTAAACCAGTTGATCCCACCAGGGCTTGGCCAACAAGTCCGGGACGCTACTTTTTGCGCCACAAAGGCGCGCTCATTGCCTGGATGGTACCTGCCGGCTCCCCCAAAGCTTTCCGGATCATCGGCAGCCATACTGATTCTCCGGCCTTCAAACTAAAACCCACCCCCGATAGCCTCAGCCCCGATGGCTGGGGGCAGCTCAACGTAGAGGTTTATGGGGGAATGCTCCCTAACTCTTGGCTAAACCGGGAACTCGGGATCGCCGGGATTATCTATGACCAGACGGGAAAATCCCACCAGGTGCATACCGGGCCGATCGCTACTATTCCCCAGCTGGCTCCCCACCTGGATCGGGATTCCGCCAACAAACTGGAATTAGACCGGCAGCAACACTTGCGACCCCTTTGGTACCTGGGCGAATCCCCGCGGGCGATTCTGGAGGTAATCGCCGCGCAGGCGGGGCTGCGGAACGCTGAGGAAATCTCTAGTCACGAGCTCTACACTTTCGATACTCATGAACCCCAGCGCCTGGGAACTGACGGAGAGTTCCTGGCTTCTGCCCGTCAAGATAACCTGCTATCGGTCTACAGCGCCACTAAAGCCCTATTGAGCCTGGCAGAAACGGACTTTCAGGGAGAAAATATTCTGATCAGCGCGGCATTTGACCATGAGGAAGTAGGATCCCATACCGAAATCGGAGCTGCTGGGCCGCTGCTAGAACAGGTGTTGCGCCGCTGCGCCCGCGCCACGGGTGAAGTGGAAGCCTTTGAACGGATGCTGGCGGCGTCCTCGTGTCTATCAGCAGACGTTGCCCACTCAGTAAACCCCAACTACCCCGAAAAACACGACCCCGATACCCGACCGGTAATGGGAGCCGGACCGGTACTCAAACTCAATGCCTCCCAGCGGTACGCCACCGATGCGCAGGGCTGGCATATTTGGGAGGACGCGGCCGGGCGCTGCGGGGTTAAAACCCAATGCTTTGTCTCAAACAATGCCGTCACCTGCGGGTCAACTATCGCGCCCATGACTGCTACCCGCCTAGGGATTACCACTATTGATGTGGGGGTGCCGATTTTGTCGATGCATGCTGCCCGGGAAATATGTGCCCTTGGCGACCAGGTGGAGATGGCTAAGATAATGCAGTCTTACCTGCAGAAATAACTGTTAGTGGTGGGCCATACTGGTTTCGAACCAGTGACCTCTTCCGTGTGAAGGAAGCGCGCTACCCCTGCGCCAATGGCCCGGTGAACGTAGACCAGGTTACCGGATTTTAGGGGCGCAATCCAAATCCACCAATCTTCTGGTACGCTTCTGTTAGCACGGGAGCTTTCGAGCTGAGAGGAAGCAAAACGCTTCGACCGTTACACCTGATCCAGGTAATGCTGGCGCAGGAAGCTGGTTCACCTGTGCACAGATATAGGAGGCGCAGATGGATCGAGAACAGCAGCTGGAAGTGGTCAATAATTCCTGGCCACCTTTTTCCGCCAGTCAAGCTGCCAAAGTCTTAAGAGAAATCCCGGATTTTCGCGACCAGCAAATCGCAAGCCTCTCCCCTTCTTCCCGTCCTATGGCAGCGGCTTGCCTAGTGACTACCGCTAGCGGCAAGCAAGTATTTTTAAAGCGCTACCACAAAGATCTGGTGAGCGCGTCCGAGCTGGAAGCTAAGCACTACTTTGTCAATCAACTGGCAGATGGGGGCTTTTCCACCCCGCGTTTTTTCTGTTTCAATCAGGGAGGCAGCACCCTCACCACCGGAGAGTGGATTATCGAGGCCTCCGCAGGCGCCCTCGGGCAAGACCGCTATCACGATCTGCGCTCCTGGTTACCTCCAAAAACCAGGGAAGAAGCTGTGGAACTGGGCAGAGTTGCCGCCCGACTCCGTATCGCTAGCCAAAAAATTCAGCCGCAGTCCCTGGATCCTGGCCCCTATCAAAACCGGATAGAGCTCCTACTGGGAGATCCGCTACCCAAGCTAGCAGGATTTTTAGATGCCCATCCGGTGCTTGCTAATTATCTGCAAGACAATGGCCACGATTTAGGTACCGCACTAGAGCCTTTGCGTCCTTTTGCGCGCTCTCTTACCCCCTTAGCGCAGGTTCCTCGCTACTTTACCCACGGTGATCTGCATGTTTCTAATACTTTTTGGGAAGGAAACAGCATATCTTCCCTAATTGATTTCGGTCTCGCTTGCCCAAATCCCCCGCTTTTTGACCTGGCAGTATTACTGGAACGCCACAGTATCGACTGGATCAGTATTACCGCTGGGGAAACTGATAGTTACTGGCCGCAGGTCGCTGGCGACTTACTAACCGGATACGGACAGATCTTCCCCCTGCCGGCGGAGGAAATCGAGATGCTCGGCGCTATGATCGCCCTTTGTAACGCAGAGTTTTCTCTTTCTGCCATCGAATACGACCTGCTGGCACCGATTGAGCCGCAGATTAAAGACTGGGCCTGGGATATCGGATTCCAAGGTCATAGCCAGTGGTTCCTGACCGAACCTGGCAAAAAATATTTGTCCCTTATCAACCAACTAGCGAAAGAAAAAGCATGCGAAAAATAGCTACCGCTTTAGCCTGCACCCTGGCCCTAACTTTGGCGGGGTGTGCCACCGGATCTAGTTCAGCATCTAAAGACCCCGAGTTGAAAAACACTTCGGTAATTTTGGACTGGACCCCCAACACTAACCACACCGGAATCTATGTTGCCCAAGAAAAAGGTTTTTACCGCCAAGCCGGACTAAATGTAAAGGTAATGGGCTTTTCTAAGAGCGGCGTGGAATCGGTAATGGCCGCCAAAGGTGCCGATTTCGGCTTCTCCGGCACCGACTCGATTGCCTCTGCGAAAGCCTCCAACTTGGGGATCAAAATGGTGTTCAACCTGCAACCAAAGTCTTCCTATATGGTGGGATTTTTGGATAAGGCGGATATTCAGCGTCCCCGGGATTTAGATGGCAAGACCCTCGCTAACTTTGGGGGCGGATTTCAACATATTGCCACCAAAATGCTGATCCAAAAGGACGGTGGCAAAGGTGATTTCAAAAAAGTGGTCGCCGGCGCGCAAACCCTGCAGGCGGTAGAACAGGAACGCGCCGACTTTGCGGAACTCCTCTCTACCTGGGAAGGCATCGAGGCCGAGCAGGCCGGTTATAAACTACGCTACTTTGACTACGACAAATACGGAGTACCCACTACCCCGGCACTGTTAGGGATTTCTACCCGCGCGGACCTAATAAAAGAAGATCCGCAGCTGGTGCGCTCCTTTGTGCAAGCCACTCAGAAAGGCTACCAGTGGGCCATTGATCATCCCCAAGAAGCCGCGAAGATCCTAGTAGCAGCAAACCCGCAGGCAAAACTAGATTCCAAACTGGTAGAAGCCTCACAGGCCTTACTGTCTAAAAAGTATTGGCCCGATGCTACTGGCGGGGTGGGGCATGCCGATATGGATAAGTGGCAAAGCTATTTAGACTTCATTATTGAACAAAAGTTGGTTACTGACGGTGATGGAAAACCCTATACGCAAAAAATTTCCGCGCCCGAGGTAGTCACCAACGAGTTCCTAGCCAAAGCCGCCAGTAAATGAAATCTAGCTCGCGACTAGTGGCCGCCGGACTGGTTCTGTTAACCCTGGTTCTGTGGGAGGGAGTTTGCCGCCTGGGGGAAGTTAACCCCAAGTTGCTCCCCGCCCCCAGCGTGATCATTAAAGCCGGGATTGCGGACTGGTCGGCGGCCTCACTAGCCACCCAAATAACCCTGATAGAGGTACTGGCAGGCACGCTACTCGCAATTATTTGCGGGGTAGCAATTTCTTTTGCGCTGTGGAGAGCCAAAACTTTCGGTAAAGCGGTGATGCCCCTCCTGGTGATTTCCCAGACCATTCCGGTAGTAGCTATCGCTCCCCTGCTGATTATTTGGTTCGGCTTTGGGATGACCTCGAAAATCCTCTTGGTGGCGTTATTTGGAGTTTTCCCGATCATTGTCGCTTTTACTAAAGGTCTGGCGGCTCCTTCACGCGACCAGATTGATGTAGCGCGCTCTTTAGGCGCCTCCTCCTCCTGGATTTTCGCCCACTTGCGAATGCCGGCCGCTCTGGGAGATTTTATGACCGGACTGCGCATCGCAGTCACCTACGGACCGGCCACCGCCGCTACCGCCGAATTCGTGGGGGCGGAAAACGGTTTAGGGATTTACCTACTGACTGCCCAAGGATCTTTTCGGACGGAACTGGTGTTTTTTGGAGCCGGGATTCTAACCCTCATGACTTTGGCAGCCTATCTGCTAGTAGTGCTAGCAGAACGTGTCTTGATTCCCTGGAAGAAGGCAAAATGAGCCTATTGGAACTATCAGCGGTAACAAAAAAATTTACTGACCCATCTCTGACCGCCTTAGACAACGTGGAGATGACTATAGCTCAGGGTACGGTGACCGCCCTGGTGGGACCTTCAGGTTGTGGAAAATCGACTCTCCTGCGAATAATCGCTGGTCTTAGTTCTCCCTCTCAAGGTAGCCTGGCTTGGTCAGTGGATAGTCCCCTAGTCGCCCTCATGCCCCAACGCGATGGACTATTTTCTTGGAACACTATCGAAGACAATGTGGCATTGCCTTTACGGATCCGAGGAGTCTCCCGCCAAAAAGCGCGCGAGCGGGCTCGCGCCCTGCTCGCCCAGTTTGATCTGCAACAGTTTTCTGGAGCCTATCCCGCGCAGCTTTCGGGAGGTATGCGTTCGCGAGTAGCCTTTTTGCGTACGATGTTGGCCAGACCTACTTTAATCGCCCTAGATGAGCCTTTCGGAGCGCTTGACCAGATAACCCGTAGCCACATGCAACGTTGGCTCTGGCAAGCCGCTAGTAGCCGCGATTTAACTCTCCTGCTGGTCACCCACGATATTGCCGAAGCAGTAACCCTAGCTGACCGCGTATTGATGATGTCGGAGCGACCTGGCCGTATTATCACTGAAATTCCGATTACGATTCCGGAACGGGCAAAGTTTTTATCAGCGAATTCTCCGGCGGCTACCGGCAGTTTTAGTCACAGAACGGGACTGCGTACCACCCCAAATTTTGTGAAAGCCTATCAAGAAATCGAAAACGCCCTCTGGGGCATTGAAAATAGGGAGGAAAAATGGATTTAACCCGAATCCGCTTGGAATATGTCGTTACTTGGCCTAATCACGCTGGCTTATTCGTGGCTCGCAAGAAAGGCTGGTATCAAGAGGCAGGCCTAGATCTTGATATTTCTTGGGATGGTTTCGACCGCGGGACTCCGGCAGAGCTAGCTGCCAAAGGAGAGTTTCAATTTGCCTCCATTAGGCTGGGAGAGCTGCTGGAGACCCGCCACAGCGACCATCCCTTCGTAGCCGTCGCTACCTTCAATCAAAACCAGTTAGGTGGGGTGATTACCCTCAAAGAGAAAGAGATCAGCCGTTTTCGAGATCTAGAAGGAAAAACCGTCTCGATTCCGCCGGTTCAGCGACTTATCCAGATGGTAATTGAAGCCGTCGAGAAAGATGGCGGTGATTTCTCTAAGGTCAAAGTTATGGATCCGGGAGTATTTGAACCCGATATCCGCGCAGTTGAAAAAGGCAAATATGATGCGATTTTCAATGTTTTAGGCTGGGAAGCCTACCAGGGCAGTAAACCGTTCTCCGAGGTAGTACAGCTATCCTTCGACGAAGTGGAGGTCACTCCCCACCATGCCTATTTCCTGTGCGTAGAGGAAAGCTATCTGCGTAGCCACGAAGATCAAGTGCGAGCCTTCCTGGCGGCTACCAGCCGCGGCTACGATTTTGCCCGCGATAACCAGGCAGAAACCGTAGATATTTTGGCTTCCACTATGTGCGCCAGCGAAGAGGATACCTTGACCGCCTCCCTCAAGTTCATGGCTCCCTCCTGGCATGCTCCTTCGGGACGCTGGGGAGAAATGGATGCCGAAATAGTACGTTCCTACACTAAGTGGATGAGCGAACACGGCTTTACCACCGCTACCCTAGCCGACGTAGAAGGCGCCTACACTAACGATTACCTACCCGAAAAGTAATATCTCCGGATATAGATTTCGGCTCGGCTACCTAAAGTTTTTTGAAAACTAGCAGGTATCCGAGCCGAATTTTTTCTTACTTAATCCTCCTGCGGATTAGCTTTCTGATGCCGCTTAGAGTACCAAATCGAAAGCAGCGCGGTACCTACCAGGACAACTAAGATATAGCCCATTGAAAATCCGATAGAGGGCTCCGGAATGGCAGCTGCCCATTTTTCTATCCCCCAGAAGGGTGCCTCGTGGGCAGCATGGATAATCAATTTCACCCCGATGAATCCCAAGATCAAGGCTAGACCGTAATGCAGGAACGCCAAGCGCTCTAAGAGCCCATCTATGAGGAAGAAAAGTTGCCGCAATCCCATCAAAGAAAAGGCAGTAGCGGCGAAAACAATGAAGGGGTGTTTTGTCAGGCCGAAGATCGCGGGAATGGAGTCAAAGGCGAACATCAAATCCGCAGACCCAATCGCGATGATTACTAAGAACATGGGGGTAACATAGGTTTTCCCGCGGTGGCGGTAAAGCAGTTTAGCTTCCCGGAAACCTTCAGAGACCGGAAGCACCCGGCGCACCAGAGTAGTAAATTTATTTTCCTGGTAACCCTCGCTGGACTCGTTTGCGTCCTCGTTGGTAATACCTTCTTTAGCTTGACTGATCGCAGTGTAGATCAAGAACAGTCCGAACAGGTAAAAGATCCAGGCGAACTCATTTATTAACGCCGCGCCGATCAGGATAAATCCCAAACGCAACACCATCGAGATTATGATTCCCAGCATAATCACTTTTTGCTGGTACACCCGCGGTACCTTAAAACCATTCAAAATAATGATGAAAACAAATAGGTTGTCCAGAGACAGCGACCATTCGGTGATCCAACCTGCCCAATACTCTACTGCCAGGTTCAAATCCCATTGCAACCACACCACCAGTCCAAAGGCAGCGGCAATCGCCATATAGATCCCTGACCAGATGGCGGCCTCTTTAACGGTAGGCTCGTGGGCTTTGCGGACGTGTCCACGGAAATCAAGTACCAGCAGGCCGATAATAATTACGGCTAGCAGCAGCCAGTTCCACCAGTGAATTACTTCGTGGCCGGGGACGGCATTAAGCGCAGGCATCAGACCCATGCAGCGTTCTCCATTTCGTTGGCGTTGTCTATGCTCAGGTCTTCTTCCGCCTTTTTCAGGCCGAACCAGCCGGGCAAGTTTGCCGTGATGACGACTGGCCTGTTAATGGAAGTACTCCCCTTCCGGATTTACTTTCTTAGTCTAACGTGTTTTAGCCGCAATCCCGAACCGTGATCCGGCCAGTGGCGCCGCTCCCATCTGATGCCAATAAGCGCCAATCCCGCCAGGGAAATGCTGCTACAAAATAGCACTACCAGCCATTGCGTGAAGCTTAAAACCTGCAAAGCAAAGAAATCTCGCACCACCGGTATCACGATTGCTGCCAGCACCAAGACGATCATGGCTGTGAGCAATCCCCCGCGCCAGCTGTGCAGTGGCTGCGACAAGATAGCCAGCAGTCCCAGCGCGCCAATCGCCAAGACAATAGTCGCCGCCGAAGTAGCCGCCCCTGTCCTTCCTAGCCACAGGTAGGCGGCAATCGAAGTAGATCCGCATAGTAACCCCGCCGGTAAGGCGAGCTGACCCACTCGGCGCAAAAACCCGGGACGATAACGCCGGTTCGAGGGCGCCAGCGCCAAGAAAAAGGCGGGGATTCCGATAGTGCTGGAAGAGATCAGGGTCAGGTGGCGAGGTAAATAAGGGTACCGTATCCCTAGTACCCCCACTATCAGTGCCAAGAGGGCAGCGTAGGTAGTTTTAGACAGGAACAAGGTAGATACCCGCTCCATATTTCCCAGTACGCGTCGCCCTTCCCCTAGCACTTGCGGCAGAGCCGAAAACTTCGAGTCTAGCAGTACTGCTTTCGCCGCCGACTTAGTGGCCTGGGCGGCATCACCCATCGCAATCCCCAAATCCGCGTCTTTTAACGCCAGGGCATCATTTACCCCATCCCCAGTCATCGCCACAGTTTTCCCGCGAGACTGCAAGGCTCGAACCAGCGCGCGTTTTTGCTCCGGAGTTACCCGGCCGAACACCTGGTGTTTTTTAAGGATCCGAGCGATTCCCTCCTCGTCCTCGGGAAGCTTTCGCGCATCAAAACCGGTGGTTTCTATCCCGACCCTGCTCGCTAGAGCCGCGACCGTCTGCGGGTTATCCCCGGAAATAATCAGGACTTTCACCCCTTCTTGGCGGAAAAAGTCCAGAGTTTGCGCCGCGTCTGCGCGTAAACGTTCCGTGAGCACGATTAGGGCACTCAGTTGTAGGTTTGCCGGGAGAGCCGGATTCTGCGGGGAAATCTGCTCATTTTCGCTGCGCGCCAGAGCCAGAACCCGCGCCCCTTGCTGCGCCCAAGTTGCGGTTTGTTCTTGGGTGGGAAGGTCTGCACCCAACACGATTTCGGGAGCGCCCAGCACCCAGGTATCACCTGCGCTCACCACCGCTGACCATTTACGAGCCGAATCAAAGGGTACTAGCTGCGGATTGTCAATATTTGGTGTCAGCTGTTCTAGATCGCTATCGAGACGGTCATAGATGGCAGCGGAGGTGTCGTTTTCCCGATCTTTAGTCAAAACTGTCAAGGCAGCCTGCGCAGTTACTGCTAGTGCGCTCGCAGGAACTAGCTCCTGTTGTCCGGGTAGGACGAAACCGCGCGCCGCAATCTCTCCGGTAGTGAGAGTGCCGGTTTTATCTAGACACAGGGTATCTACCCTGGCCAAGACTTCTACCGCGGGTAACTCTTGAATGAGTACCCCTTGTCGCGCCAGTTTTAAGGAAGCTGCCGCAAAATTAACGGAAGTAAGCAACACCAGTCCTTGTGGAATCATCCCCACAATGCCGGCAACTACCGCCACCACTACCGAGCCAATATTGTCCCAGGTGACTTCGCTCAGTCCTCCCAGATTACGCAGCTGCGCCACCGCCAACAGCACGATCACCAGGGGAAGACAATAGGTGATTACCGTCAGAATCTTATTGATTCCCTCTTCCAGCTCCGAATGCGCCATTTTAAATTTCTTGACCTGGTTAGCCATCTCATTAGCCCAAGAGTGGCTGCCCACTGCACTGACCTTTACATAGCCATCTCCCGCAACTACGGCGGAACCGGAAAAAACTTTCTCTCCTACGCCGCGCGGACGAGGAATTGACTCTCCGGTTAGGTTGGATTCATCTAGGTAAATACCGCCAGTCGCTACAACTTCCCCATCGGCCGGTACCTGATCACCACGCCGCAAAAACAAGAGATCGCCCTGCACGATTTGCCGGGGTGAGATTGCTTGTGGTTCTCCCTCCCGTACCACTCGGATCGGGTTTTCCTGGAGGATACTGATTTTTTCTAGCACTCTCTTGGCGCGAAGTTCTGAAACGATACCGGTGAGCGCATTAACCACCATCACTATCCCAAAAACCGCATCCGCCCAATGCCCAAAAATCAAAGTAACCACAACGCAGACGCCAAGAATGGCATTAAATAAAGTAAACACATTGGCGCGCAGAATCTGGCGGACGGTGCGGGTGGCGCGGGGAGTGAACTGGTTAGAAAGCCCCTGTTTGGTTAGAGTCGCAACTTCGGTGTGGCTAAGTCCGCGTAGCTCCTGAGGGTCCGCGCCTGCCGGTAGTGCTGGCTTGTCCGGTACGCTCAATTCGCCTCCCGCATTTGTCGCAGTTCTTTCTTTAAATCTTGCACTTCGTCGCGCAGGCGCGCGGCCACCTCGAACTGTAACTGCCGGGCGGCCTCTTGCATTTGTGCGGTGAGCTCCGCGATTAACTCCGCTAGGCTGGATTCATTTTGATTTGCCAGCCGTTCGCGCACGTCCTGTCCGGTCTGTCTACGGGTCTGCGCATCCGGTCCGCTCCCTGCCCCCCGATATCCGGTTCCGAGCAAAGATTCGGTATCAATTTCTTCGCGCGCCAACATATCGGTAACATCCGCGATCTTCTTACGCAGCGGCTGGGGGTCAATCCCGTGCTCCCGGTTATAGGCCAGCTGTTTTTCTCGCCGTCGCTCGGTTTCCTCAATCGCCGCCCGCATAGAATCAGTCACCTGATCGGCGTACATATGTACTTCTCCGGATACGTTACGAGCCGCGCGCCCTACGGTTTGAATCAGGGAAGTAGTCGAGCGCAAGAATCCTTCCTTATCGGCATCCAGGATCGAAACAAGCGACACTTCCGGCAGATCTAGGCCTTCTCGCAGCAGGTTAATCCCGACTAGGACGTTAAATTTGCCCATCCGCAATTCCCGCAGCAGCTCTACCCGCCGCAAAGTATCCACATCCGAGTGCAGGTATTCCACCAGCACTCCCCGCTCCGCCAGGTATTCGGTGAGGTCTTCGGCCATTTTCTTCGTCAGGGTAGTGACCAAGACGCGCTCGTTCTTTTCACTACGCACCAGAATTTCTTCCATCAGGTCATCGATTTGACCTTCGGTGGGTTTAACCACGATCTTGGGGTCAACGAGACCGGTGGGGCGAATGATTTGTTCGACCACTCCATCGGAGCGTTCCATTTCATAAGGGCCGGGAGTGGCAGATAGATAAACGGTTTGCCCAATCCGTTCTTGGAATTCTTCCCATTTCAAAGGCCGGTTATCCATCGCTGAGGGCAGGCGGAAACCGTAATCCACCAAAGTACGTTTGCGAGACATATCCCCATGGAACATGGCTCCAATCTGGGGAACCGTCACATGCGATTCATCGATTACCAACAGGAAGTCTTCGGGGAAATAGTCGAGGAGGGTGTTGGGAGGGCTACCGGGCCCGCGCCCATCAATATGGCGGGAATAGTTTTCAATACCCGCGCAGGTACCGATCTCCCGCATCATTTCCAGATCGTAGGTGGTGCGCATCTGCAAGCGCTGTTCTTCTAAGAGCTTGCCTTGCTCACGGAAGTATTTCAGCCGCTGCCCTAGTTCGTCCTCGATTCCCTCTAAGGCGCGTTGCATCCGTTCTGGCCCGGCCACATAGTGGGAGGCGGGGAAAATAAACACTGAGTCTTCTTCCTCTATTACTTCCCCGGTGATGGGATGCAAGGTTGCCAAGGAATCGATTTCATCCCCAAACATTTCGATACGGATCGCCATTTCCTCGTACATAGGAATAATGTCGATGGTGTCTCCGCGCACCCGGAAAGTCCCCCGGGTAAACGCCATATCGTTACGCGTGTATTGCATGGTAATAAAGCGTTTAAGTAGTTCGTTACGCTCTATTTGCATCCCCACCTCTAAGGGCACCATCCGCGCCACATATTCTTGGGGAGTGCCGAGGCCGTAGATGCAGGAAACCGAAGACACCACGATTACGTCTCGGCGAGTCAGCAAAGAGTTAGTGGCAGAGTGCCGCAGCCGCTCTACCTCGTCGTTTATAGAAGAATCTTTTTCGATATAGGTATCAGACTGGGGTACGTAGGCTTCTGGCTGATAATAGTCATAGTAGGAAACGAAGTATTCCACCGCGTTATCGGGGAAAAGTTCACGCAGTTCCGCCGCCATTTGGGCAGCCAGAGTCTTATTGGGCTCCATTATCAAAGTGGGACGCTGCACCTGCTCTACCAGCCAGGCGGAGGTCGCCGATTTTCCGGTCCCGGTTGCCCCCAGCAAAACAATGTCTTTTTCCCCATTGTTAATCCGCTGCGTGAGCTCGGCAATCGCCTGTGGTTGATCCCCAGAAGGCTTATAGGGCGCCTGCACTTTAAACGGCTTCTTAGCGCGACGCAGATCCAGTTGCTCACTCACCTTTCCAGTCTACTAGGGGCTTAGACAATAATCTTTTTAGCGAGAACGCGGTAAGCGTTAAGAATCACGTCTTGGTGATTTGCTGGATGCTACCGGGCACCGATAAACTCGGGGAGGTAACGGGCTGTGGCGCAGTTTGGTAGCGCACTTGACTGGGGGTCAAGGGGTCGCAGGTTCAAATCCTGTCAGCCCGACAAATGCGCTGGTAAAGTACTCGTTTAGGGCAACAGGATTTCCAGCTAAATAGTAAATCTACTCTCAAAACCACTCTCATTACCCGGAAAATTAAGATGCTTTTCTCCACATGGCGGGTGTTATGGGTGGGTGATTTTGGAGGATGATTACAGCTCCAGTTCATTCACCTTCTGTTGGACAGCAGCACGGGCGCGAATCGCGTCTAATGCCTCCTGCTTCTCTAGCGTGAGCGCTTCGCCTCGCTGAGCTTGCTTCTGCTGCTTGCGCGGTTTTCAACAGGGCGGATTGCGGCCCGACTGGAATCGCAAGGTATCAAAATTTCACCGCAAAGCGTGGATCATTTTTAGGTCTGATGTTCGAAGCTCATATGTTTTACCCGTGCCGCCGGGTCGCACAAGCCCGTTGCGGCGTCAGTCCGGCAACACGGGGCTCAGTGGCAACGGTTCGGGCAAATCCATTGTGATACTCAACTGTAGCGCGGGGTCGGCAAACACCCTCCCGTTGGAAGTCATCGCGAGGGCGCGATACGCCCCACCCAGAACGCCCTTCTGAGTCAAATCGTGCAGCAGGGGGCTTCCTCCCGCAATCAGCGCGGTAGAGAGAGCCTCGCAACTCATCGCGTCAGGTCCCACCACAAGTGCCGCACAAATATCGGTAAACGCGAGCTGCCCGTCCAGACCGCGAATGTGGCTGCGCACCAGACTGGGGACAATCTGGGTTTGCGGCAGCATTGAATTAGAGAGGGACTCGTTTTCTATCTGCAGGTCTCCCAAGAATTCCCGGCCTGTCCAGGGAGATTGCACTCTGATGATGGCCCGGCGGTCCGGCGCCACAATCGACGAACCCCCGAAGGACACCAAGATGCCGCTACCCCCTGATTCTTGAATGAGAGAAGCCAGCTGCGCAGCCGCGTAACCTTTCGCGATACCTCCCAAATCTAGGCCCCCAGCCCCCACACCGTCGGTGAGACGAGCCTGCTCGCCCCGCAACTGCAGCGTTTCGGCGTCCCAGCCCAGGCACGGAAATAGTTTAAAAAAACCCCCGGTACGCTGCGCCCATTCCTGAGCAGCCCCAAACACCGCGGCACAGTGCGGCCCGACATCTCTCCACTCGGTATCCAAGCGGCTCACGGGAGAATCCGCCCGAAACCGCGACAGGTCATCCTCCAACTGCGCCACCCTTTGCGGCAGACTCACCCGGAGGACCTCCGCGACCTGGGGAGTGCTGCTCCACGATGCCGACACCAGCGTCCCCATCGCCGCAAAGGTAATCGTGGTTTCTCCTGGTGGAGTCGGCGTTAGATACACGAACGCCTACTTTTGCGCGGCTTCCATAGCCGTCTGAACCGCATCGAGGAACAGCCGATGTGACAACGATGCCCCGGACACCTTATCGACCTTATTTTGATCCCCGGTCTTCTGGAACTGCTGCACATAACGCTGTTCAGCGCTGATAGCGGATTGGGCGCGCTGGTAAAACTCCGTGTCTATCCCGCCGCTAGCGGTTTTCCCGTAATTTTCGTCATGTACCGTCCCGTCTTTGTCATAGAGACGAAACTCAGCGTCAACCACCTGACCGTGCTTAATCGTGAAGCGAATTTTGCCGACCGTACCGTCCTCGTCGGGCTGCGAGCTGCCCGCGTATTGCCCGTCCGGCAAGGTCGACGCCGCTGGGTAAGACCCGCAGCCACTGAGGGCGACCATGCCGATTGCGAGTAGCGCTCCCGCGGTCGCTTTACGCATCGTTTCCTCCCGTCTCAAGCATTTGTGGGTCACATTTTTCTGCGGTTTGCGATTGGTTGTGGACTTCTCTGACGATTTTCCCGTGTTCCAAAATGATTTGGCGCTGCCCTTGCCGAGCAACGTTGGCATCATGGGTGACGACCAGCAGGGTGGTGCCCTCCCGATGCAGCTGCGAAAAGAAGTCGATAACGATGTTTTCGTTTGCCTCGTCGAGGTTTCCGGTCGGTTCGTCGGCCAGGATGACGGAGGGGTGGTTGATGAGGGCACGAGCCACGCACACGCGCTGCTGCTCCCCTCCAGACAGTTCATGAGGGAGGTGGGTGGCGCGAGCGGACATGCCCACCCGGTCTAGTGCCTCCATCGCCTCGGCTTCATCGGGGAGGGAATGGTAGTACTGGGCCATCATCACGTTTTCTACCGCCGAGAGGTGCTTTACCAGGTGGAACTGTTGAAAGATGAGGCCAATCTTGCGGCGACGCACCGCGGCCAATTCCAGTTCACCCATTTTGTCCAGACGCTCGCCCTCCAGGTAAACCAGTCCTTCGGTGGGGGAATCCAGACAGCCCAGAATGTTCATCAAAGTTGACTTGCCCGAACCGGACGGCCCCACTACCGAGAGCCACTCGCCGCGAGTTATGTCGAGGCTGACATTATCCAGCGCCGCCAACTCGCCGTATTTTCGAGACACCTTCTCAACTCGATAAATCAATTGTTCATCATTATTATCTGCCATAGCATTCTCACTCTCCACCAAGAACATTTATAGGATTAATCCGGGCAATACGTTTAGCCGGCCACAGAGAACCGATAACCGCTACCGCTACCGAAAAAACAATCGTGAGGACTAAAATTATCCAGTTAATTTCTACTCGTGCCAGGAAAACTTTTTGCAATATGTAATCGGCCAGACCGATTCCCAGCAAGACCCCTAAGAAGCCTCCGAACAGCCCTAACATTATCGATTCCCCGATAAGTTCCGTGAATACGTCCTTGCTCAAAGCCCCCAATGCCTTTTTCAGCCCAATCTCGCGAGCGCGTTCCGAGACAATCGAACTCAGTGTCGCGGATACCGCAATCAGCATTAGTGCGGAAATAATAATACTGACCAACCAAATTAGGTTGCTTAGAGTATGGGCAATGCGGGTTTCATTTTGGGTAGTTCGACGCACCACTTCAGCGTCAACCCCGTTGACCTTTTTTCCGATGGTTTTCGCTAAAGCGCTCAATTGGGAAGTATCGCCTTTCAGGGAATATTCCACCAAACTGTAGCCATCGGCAACCCCACCCATAGCGGTGTAACTGTCCGGGCTTAACACCGCCAGGTCGTCCTCGGGGCCGCCGGTGCGCAGCAGCCCGGAGATTTCCAGCTGTTTGCCAGCCCGGTTGTCATGCCCCGAATCGTCCCCCCCGGTGTTTTCCCGCAGCTGCGCCACCTTGAGGCCAATCAGGTCACCGACGTGCAGACGGAATTTTTCTGCGAGGTTCACCCCTAACAGGATCTGTTCGCTGCCCTGCGGCACTTTCCCGTCGATTGACCAGTAGGGTCGGACTGACCGGGCGTCGGCAAATTTCGTCACCATGAGGGGGACGGGCTGCTGACCGTAGAGCAGGTTACCGTAATTGTAGCCGGCCCGCCCCATCAGACTCTCGCCGCACTGCCGGTCGATGGCAGACACCGTTTCCCGACTAATTACATTGGAACCTTGCGGCAACACCACCAGGTTTGCCCCAAACGAACGCAGTTCCTTAGCGATGTAATCGGGAACTGTCACCGCCACCAGCCCCAACCCGGACAGGATGGAGGCACCCATTGCGATTGCCAGGGAAGCAATCATAACCCGGGAGAAACGGTGCGCAAAGGCTTTCCAAATGATGCGCACGAACATGCGTTTGTGTGAGTTCATTCCCGCCTACTTTCTGTGCAGAACCCGCGCAGGTTGCAAAGTCACCAGCGCCCGGATGGAAGGTAAACAGCCCAGCAAAACCGTCAGCCCCACGATGACCGCCATCAAGGGGAAAACCACTGGGCGGATATTGATACTGACCCCAAATACCAGGTGTCCGACCAGTTGGGCCAGACCGATGCCGCCCACACATCCGAACGCGGCCCCGACCAGGCTCACGATGAAGGTTTCCGTCAAAATCATCAGCACCACAAACAGATTACGCGCCCCCAAAGCTTTCATCAGCCCGATTTCGGCGGAACGTTCCATCACCGAGGCAGTCACCAGGTTAGCAATACCCAGAGCGGAACCCGCCATGGCCAAAATCGCCACCAAAGTCATAATGAGCTGGGTTTTTTCCAGGATCGCACCCTCACTGTCGGCGATTTGGTGGACGGGGGTGGCTACGGCGTTAGTCATGACTTCCTCAATCTGATAGGCGATTGAGGACGTGTAAGCGGTGCAGTACCAGGTTTCCCAGTCCTCCAGAGATAGTGAGCTGGGATCGCGGGCAGCGCGGCGGGACAAGTCATTTTCCGGCGTGGTGATAGCACGCACCTCTACCCGGTCGACCTGACCCGGACGACCCGAGAGGCTCTGAGCTACGCTCAAATCCGCAAACAGTTGCCGGTCTTCATTGGAACCGGAAGTAAAGATACCGCTGATAGTCAAAGTTGGACTGGGTGCGGAGCCAGCTAATCCGGGCGGAGGTTTCAAGGTCAGAGAGTCCCCCAGATGCCAGCCGTTTTGCTGAGCCAGTTTCGTTCCGACCATGACTTCATCGGCAGCCTTTGGCCAGTTGCCTTGGACTTCCCACCAGTCGCGCATATCCGCCATGCCGGTATCGACTTTTTCCCCAGTGGGGATGGCTAGCTTCTTGCGAAACCAGGTCCCGACTACGTCAATGTCTTGGCCTGAGGAAGCAGCCTTGGTTCCCAGGAACGGAGCGAAGTTTTCGATGTTGTAAGCCCAAAATATGGTTTTCAGTTTTGCCAGCTCGGATTCCTGCAACGCTCCGGACTGGGAATTCGCCGAGCTACCCGTATCCTCGAAATCATAGAGTTGGGAAACTACGGATTTTCCTTGCGGTAGCACTTGGATATTGGCACCGTAAGAGCCAAGTTCCTGCTTGATTTTATCCCCGACATCCAGCATGACCGCCAGCATGGAAGTTGTGAGACCTGCCCCTAATAAAATCGTTAGCGCAATCATGAGGCGTTTACCGACCTGCCGACGTAACGCCTTGAAAATCATCCTGAAAAAGAACATGGAAACTTATACCTTAGAGCCTTAGATTATTTTGGTTTTAAAGATTTTGGCGTGCCCACTCAGCTCGTCAGCAAAAAACCGTAATTCTTTCGGGCCCACTTCATACTTAATCGGAATAGGGTTACAGCCACCGGGAAAGCCAATAGTTTGAATATTCATCATGACCCCGCAGCGCCGGCAAATGACTTTCCCGCCGTCTTCGTAATAACCGGATTCGCCGCAGATTTCGCAGGCATCCAGACCGCAACCGTAGGCTACGGCGTTCTTTTGAATGACGATGAAACGAACTTGCGTCCCGTCCTTGGTCACGTAGGCGAAACGATGCAGGTGTCCATCAGACACCAGCTCCCGACTGACGGAAACCACATTTCCTTTCACCGTGGAAGGCTCTATCGGGGATAACTCCGGAACAGTCTCCGCCACGCGCCTGCCAACGGTCAAGGCAGAAACGAAAACAACCGTGCCACCCAAGGCCAGCTCTAAAAAGTGTCGGCGAGTAATCCGATCCGCTTTCGCTATACGCGCTTCGGGGCCAGAAACATTGACGGATTTGGAACCGAACCAAATGGCGATGATGCCAGGAATGGCGGTCAGCACCACCAGAGCCAGCAGTATGACGGTGTTGGCATTTTGAATCCACAACACGAGTTCAAAGATGGTCCGTGACCGTGGCAGGAAACCACGTATGGCGAGTTGTTGATACAACAGAATGGAACGCGGACCGATAACTACCAAAAATACCGCGGTAGTGATTGCCAAACGCACCATGGCGGGAACCAGCCTGGTGGCGCGCACGTAGACCCAGCCGGCGATGACCACCAGCAGCGACCCGAAGGCGAATCCAGAAAAGCGCGCCAGCGATTCTGTTTCTAACGGAGAGGACCCCATCAGCACAATTTCGTCGGTAGAAAATGCGTATTCAAAGCCGAAATTGATGATGATACTGACGGCAGTCAACAGCGAGGCCACCAGCAGCGCCCTATGTTTAGCGCTCTGTTTAATGTCATAGAGGTCGGCGGCACCAAACCACCAAGACATTCCCAGGAAGCCCAGCGAGCAAATCAGCATGACTGGAACCAGATAGAAGTTCATGGTCGGAACATCTATCAGATTCGTGTTCAGCCGAAGCCATGCCAGTGTCGCCGCCGCTAGGGCTGCCACCACCAACACCACGGTGGTAATCCGAGCCACGACTCGGCGTTCCATCGGGGTGTGCGGTCGCGTTGCCAGCAAGATTGCCAGCGGCACGAATAACGGCAGCCCGTAGCGGAGGGCGACAACAAATAACTTGAGCAATGAAACCTACTTAGAGAACCTGCCCGTCCCACTGCCAGTTCTTGAACTCAAACTTCAGCGGTTCTTTCCAGAAACGGCCCTTGACCCCGGAGGAATCCTTACCCGTGTGCAGCATGAACTTGTCTTCCGGAGAGGGGATGGTGATGGTCACATCGTACAGGCCGGGCTTGAGCTTGATGTTGTTACCGTAGTGAGGACCGTCAGAGGCAATCATCGGCATCATGGTGCCCAGGTCAGTTTCCTCACCGGTCTTTTGATCCTTAACTGTAACCTTCATATCGTCCAGGTAAGGCATGAAAGTATCCGCCGGGTACCCGAATTCTTCTGCCTTCTTGTTGGTAGAAGCATCAATCTCGAAGTGCATATCGGACTCGGAAGCCGGAGGCATCTTCATCGAGCCGTGCTCCATATCGACAGCCTGGAAATAAACAACGTTTACATTCAGCGGCCCGTTGGTTTGTTCGCCAGAATCCCCAACCGGAATTTCCTTGATACCTACAACATTGGGATCGCTGGGCTTTTCCGGCTGCTTCTGCTCGGTCGCCGACTTGGATTCCTGCGGCTTAGCCTGACCGCCCGACGAAGTTCCGCCACAGCCGCTGAGGCTCATGCCCAACGCCAGGACGGCTGCCAAAGCCAGTAGCTTCTTTTTCATTATTCTTCCTTTCCGCTGTTCGCTTCGACAGCGTCTTTTTTATCTTCCCTCGAAGAGTTTTCTTCGAAAGCTTTATCATTACTTTCCGAGATAGGGGTGTCGGAACGAATCTCGGAGCCGCCCGCCTCGGGCTGGTCAGCTTTTGCCTTGCGGAGTTGCAACAGAGCCAAGACTCCCAATACCGCGGCGGTAATAATTTGGGCACCGAGGGTTTCCGCAGTGGGATAGATTCCCAGGAACACCACGGTAGGAACGCCAGACACCATATGTGCCCCGACCAAAGCAGCCTCTTGCAGCTCTTTAATCGCCCCGCCCACGATGGCTATCGCCAGCAACGCCAGCAATATCGAAGTCCACTTAAAGAAGGGCTTGAGCGGCAGGCGTACCCCGAACTGCCACACTAGCACGAATAGAATCGCGAGGATGACTACCGCCGTTACGCCACCCGCAACGATAAACCAATAATCGCTGTGTGTTTTCGCCCCGGAGACAATCGGGTAAAAGAACAGGATGGTTTCAGCACCCTCCCGAGCCACGGTGAGGAAGGACACAAATGCCAGGGCAAAAACGCCTCCCGAAGCGGTTTTTTCGCCCGCGGTGGCCTTAATATATTCCTCCCAGCGTTTGCCACCGGACTTGCTCAGTATCCAGTTAGACACATAAATCAGCATCAGGGCGGCTGCTAGGCCGGTAATCCCCTCCAGCAGTTCCTGACCCATTCCGCTCTGCACGCTGGCGCTGAGCTGCCCAAACAGAATAGCCAGACTGATGGAAATGACCACGGCGATAACCACGCCAGCTAAGATTCCCCGCAGCTGGTCGCGCCGCCCCGCTTTCAACGCGTAGGTGACCAACGCTGCCACGACCAGCAGCGCCTCCGCGCCTTCACGTAGCAGAATCAGAAAAGCGGAAAAGAAACCGGCAATCCCCAGCGGTCCCGTGTCCTGCGTTTTCGAGTCTAAAAATTTCGCATCCTCAGCCAGCTTCGCAATCAGGTCCTTGCCAAGTTTTTCCTGTTGAGCCTGGTCACGACCGTCTTTGTAGCCCTGTCGCAAGTCACTGAACATGCCCTCAATCTCAGTCACACGATTGAAACCTTTGTGCACAATGGTGTTGTTTTCAAACCCGTCAGCTTCGTAATGCCCCAGGTACGCTTCGGTAGCCAAGGTGAATGCCCGGTCGGCTTGTCCCTTGACGTAGGCGCTTTGGGCATCGGTGATAACTTGCGCAATTGTGTCGGCAACCCTGCTCCACTGATCCGCCACCTTAGGGGCTTTGACCAGCTTAGTTACCGTTTCTGTGAGCAGGTCTGCGACTTTGTCGCTGTCTTCTCGCAGTGCCTCCGGGCTCGCACCGTCACGGCTGAGATTGCGTAAGTTCAATAGTTCGGCGACAAACTTATCGTTTACGTCACGCCCCAAAGCATGTTTGACCTGGTCCTCCAGGCCGCTCGTCTGGTAGTTCTCATAGTAGGCTTGACGAATCAGAGTCTGGACCGCGCTCGGATCGCCAGCTTCCGGAACCGCGGCGAGCTTTTCCTGCATTACCGACACGACCTCAGACCATTCACCCAGATCGGAATCTTGGGCTGCGGCCGCGCTAGACCAGACCACCCCTCCGAAGGCTAGCGCCACCACCAAAGCGGAAAAACCTACGATAAACCGCAGTCCTCGTGCCCACAGAGAAGGCTGGTTTCTGGTTGCGTTCACGATTCTCTCAACTTCTTTCTAAATCAAATACATAACAAGGCTACAAATAAACAATTAACAAGGCAAGCCTTACCTTATAGCAAATCTAGCTATTAAAGGCTGATTCTGAACAAAATCCCCTCGCCCTACCACAGCTCCTCCAAGTGGCCGTCTAGCATATTGAACCTACGGTTGCAGTATTCATAAGCGGCCGCGTCGTGCGTGACCATCACGACCGCGCTACTGCCTTGTGCGAGCTCGTGAAATAGCCGTAGCACCGCCGCCGTGCTGTCGTCGTCCAAGTCGCCGGTCGGTTCATCCGCCAACAAAACTTCCGGTTGGGCCATGAGTGCTCGGGCGATGGCAACCCGACGCATCTCTCCCCCGGAAAGTTCTGCGGGCCAGGCGTGGGATAGATCCGCAATGTCGAGCTTTTCCAGCAAATCCAACGCGCGATTGACAGGCAAAGACCCCACCCCCACCGGCGACGATTTCCCCGACGACCGCCCTTTTGACCGCAAAGTAGCAGGCAGCACCACGTTATCCAAGACGTTGAGGGAGCTGACCAGGGTTTGCTGCTGCGTAATCATTCCCAGACGAAACCGGCGCAGCTGGGACAATTCCCGATCCGAGAGATCAGACAGATCCTCTCCTGCCACCAGAACCGTTCCTGAGCTGGGACGCAGCAAACCCATCATGAGGTTCAGCAGGGTCGTTTTTCCGTTACCCGATTTGCCTGAAACACCCACAAATTGGCCGGCGTCAACACTCAAGCTCACACTGTCTACCGCGTTGAACTCGCGTCCCCGCCGCGAAAACTTCTTGGTCACTTCGCACAGTTCCAACAACATCTATTGCCCCTCCCGCACGACCTGGTAAGTTTCTTTTCGCAGCAGGCGAATCGCCGAGATAGCACTGGCCAGGACGGCGCTGAGGCACACCGTCACCAAGATGAGAACGCCCAGAGAACACTGGCTCCACAGATCGCTTTGCAGATAGGGCTGCTTCAAAGCCCTTTGAATGGCATCGCCAAAGGGTCGCAGCAGCGCCGCGCTGAGTCCCAGCCCCAGCACGCCACCCGTCAGGCTGACCAGCAGATTCTCTTTCAGCAACATTGCGGTCAGCATCCGCTTGGTGGCACCCATTATCCGCAACGAGCCCAACTCTTTGCTCCGAGACATGACGCTGACCCAGTTGACCGTCACCATCACCGCCAACGCTACTGCCCAAAAGACAGCCAGAAAGACCTGCAGGGCGCCCACAATGTGACCCACACCCTCCTTGAGCCGGGAACTAATCCCGTTCGCAGACACAAAGCCCAAGCCCTTCAGCTGGGGAGATTTAGAAATATGCTGCGCCACTTCCTCCGGGGCGTAACCGGGCTTGACTTTTACCATCACTGCGGAAACCCGGTGTCCAATCTCATCTGCGGACAAGACCGGATGCCCCACCTTTTCAGCTTGGCGCGCCAGGATTTTCGTGGTCGCCAGATTGGCAAACACAGACGAATCCAGGTTCGTGCCCGTCGGCGCCAGCCGCGCGCTTACCGGGAATTCATAGTTAAACAGGCGAATCTTGCCCTGGGCATTAATCTGAACTTTGGAGCCCGCGACCAGCTCACCGTCCTGCAGACCACGTGAATAAGTGGCTTGAATCCAGGGTTTGATAACAAAGTCGGTGTCCGGATCAATGCCGATAATCTGCAGCCGCACCTCGCAGCAACTCGCCATTAGGGAAGCAATATAGGTTTGCGTGGTGACCTGTTCCACCCCGGCAACATTGGCGACCGAATCCGAAACGTCATCTGGCAGCAAAAACCCGCTCGGTTTTCCCCCGCAGAGGTAAATATCCTTTGCGGATTGCTCAAACTGGGAAGGCACAATCATTATGTCCGCCCCCAAGCGTTCCTTGACCGATGACAAACCTTGGCTGAGGTTCAGCGAAACCATCCCTGCACCGAACGTTATCGCGCTGAGCAGGACTGCCACCAGGAACAGTCCTAAACTGCGGTAACGGTAATATTTGAGATTACGAAAAGGGAGTTTACCCCAGGTTATCTGGCTGCTTTGCATTGCAGTTTATGCCGCAGCTTTCTGAAGCTCCGGGCGGTTCCTTTGATCCAGGAATATCGCCGCACCGACTGCCAGGATCCCTATACAGCTCAGCGCCAACAGCGTGGGCATCGCGTAAACATTGCAAGACATTTCCTCGTTTTTGCACGTTCCAATAAGCACGGTGACAATCGAAATTTCCAGCAGATAGATGAGCGCCGCACTCAGGTTCAAACCGGTGCGAATCTGGGAGTTCATAAACAATGCCAGCAGCCCAATGACCAGCAGGAGGATTCCAATCCCCAAGCTGGCTTGAGCGGACCAGTAGCACGCCATATGTTGATGAGCCTCACCCATCGCTTTGCCAGCCTGCCCCATGTGGTTCATGTGGTCCATGCCGCCGGAGCCTTTCATCCCGGACATATGTTCCTTGCCGGAGCTGTGTTTGGCAGCGAACTCGCAAACCGGCGCAAAAGTCCGCGGCGCGATGGCAATGAGCAGGCCCAGCAATACGGTAGGAAGCGAACCAATGATCCTATCCTTCATGCGATTTTCTCCTTAAGATTTAACGACGCCCCCAATCATCACATAGCCCAAAACAATTAGCAAGGTTTGCCTTACCTAAATCAGAGAGAAATTATCGTAATAGTGTGGCGAGGAACCAGGGTTTTTTGAGGTGGACACGGTGGCCCATTGCGGGCCGAGTCTTAAGGGCGAGTTCGCTCACACCTTGAGAAGGTGTCAGGATGGTGCCGGGAGGTGCAAACGCATCTACGATACCCCCACCACGCCCTTAGACCGTTTGTTTACCGCCGGGATACTCTCAAGGACGCAAACACTCGAACTACGCCAGTTGCGTGAGATCACTAATCCCGCTGAACTCACCCGCGATATCCTGCGCTATCAAAGCATCCTCACCGACCTGGCCAAAACCCCAACTGAGCAACTCCTAACCAAGACACAAAAAATACGCGAGAAACAAAAACAAACTCACCACGGGCATCAAAACCCACGCCGCCTAAAAAACTTTCGCGCTCAAACTAAATAAAGCACCACGAGGGTCGCAGGTTCAAATCCTGTCGGCCCGACCATTTATTTTTGCTGCTAGTGCCGTTTTATGGGCAACTGGTTATGATAGAAACATGACTGATATTTCTAAAATCATTAGCAGGCGCTGGAGTCCGCGCGAATACGACCCGGACTTTTCGATAACTAACGAGCAAATGGACCAGCTGTTAGAGGCGGCGCGTTGGGCGCCCAGCGCAATGAATGCTCAAGAATGGTGGTTTGTGCCCGGTATCCGCGGCGATAAAAACTATAAAGTGTTGCGCCGGGCAGTAGCCGGTTTTTCCGATTGGGCGCTCGACGCCTCTGGGCTGATCCTCAATATTCATCAGGAATATCCGTCTCGCCACGGCCTAAATTTTGGCCCCTACGACTTGGGTAGCGCGGTGCAAAATATGTTGCTGCAAGCCGAAGTCATGGGACTACATATGCGCCCCTTTGCCACTTTTGATCGGGAGCTAGTATGCCGGGAGTTCCAGATCGCCGCTCCCTACGTGCCCTTCACCATGTGCACCGTAGGTAAAGAACCTGCTGGGCTCACTAAAGACCGGGAACGCAAACCGCTGCAGCAGCTATTGTGGGAAAACCACCAGGCTTAGGGCGTAGAACAATACCCGCTTTAACCGGCGAAACTAGGATCGGCGTAGCCGAAACCAGGGGTTAGTAGCTCACCAGCAAGATCTTAAAAGAAAAACAGATTCCCCCGCGATAGTCTCGCGGGGGAATCTGATTGCTTAGGGCGATACCTTAGAAACTCGGTTTCTAAGGTCGCTACCGGCACCTTCTTAAGCTGCCGGACGTAGCTGCAGACCTAAGTACTGGGCGGCACGAGCCCGCAGAGTCTCATCTGCCAGAGCCGCGATTGCTTCCCGTACCCGTTGGTCTTGGCTAACGTCTGCAAACCAGGGGCTGATCGCATCCGAAATCGTGTTAATCAGCAGATTGTTTGCTTGACGGCCAGTGCCTGCTTCAACAATATTGAATTTTTCCATTTTGATACTCCATTCACTTCTTCATCTCACGGGGTTGGCACATGGTTCGTACCGGTAACCCCGGGGTTCCCAAAGAACCCTGCCTGTCGTGGCTAACTTCAGCACACCATATAGGTGGCAGGCAGTCAACCAAATTTCCGAGAAAACCCGAAAACTTCAACAAGCGTTCAACTCTATTTTACCATCCAGATATTGTCAACCATGGTTAGCTAACTCACTATCTGCCACGAGGCAAGATAGCTGGAGGTAACGTAGAAAATACTTTGCCCGCCCTAGAAATAAGCGATAAAGCACTAGCGATAGTCGGTTTCCATCCCTACCGTATGGATCCGCATCGAGTTAGTAGATCCCGGTACCCCCGGAGGCATACCGCCGAGAATAATTACCTGATCCCCTCGCTTAGCTAATCCCTGTGCTTGCAGCACCTGATCTACTTGCCAAACCATATCGTCGGTGTGAGTTACATAGGGAACCCGGTAAGTGTGAATCCCCCAGGAAACCGCTAGCTGATTCCGGGTGGCCTCTAGCGGAGTAAATGCCACCATGGGGATGGGGGAACGTAAACGCGACATGGTACGCGCGGTAGTACCTCCCTGCGTGAAGGCGATCATAAATTTCAGATCCAGCATTTCAGCTGCTCTGGCAGCCGCGATTGAAAGTACCCCCGCGCGATCATGATCATAGGTAGTGAGGGGAGCGATTCGGTCTCCCCCATTTTCTTCCACATTCGTAATAACCGAAGCCATCAGGCGCACCGCATCAATCGGGTATGCCCCCACTGAGGTTTCCCCGGACAGCATTACCGCATCGGCGCCGTCCAAAATCGCGTTAGCACAGTCCGAAGCTTCGGCACGGGTAGGACGGGGATTATGAATCATAGAATCAAAAACTTGCGTAGCCACAATGACCGGCTTTGCATAGCGACGAGCCAACTCAATCGCTCGCTTTTGCACCAGCGGCACTGCCTCTAGCGGCATCTCTACCCCCAGGTCACCGCGCGCCACCATAATGCCGTCGAAAGCCTGCACAATTTCTACTAGGCGTTCAACTGCCTGCGGTTTTTCAATCTTGGCGATAACTGGGACGTGGACTTCCTCTTCATCCATAATCCGCTTCACATCAGCAAAATCATCGGCGCTGCGTACAAACGACAGCGCGATAATATCGGCGCCTTCTTGCAAAGCCCAGCGCAGATCGTCTTCGTCTTTTTCTGACAGTGCCGGTACTGAGACTGCTACTCCCGGCAGGTTGAGCCCCTTATGGTCGGAAACCACCCCGGGTACCTCAACCTCGGTAACTACATCAGTATCGGTGACCTCTTTCACCCGCACCTGCACGTTTCCGTCATCAATCAAGAGGGCATCCCCGGGAGTGCAATCCCCCGGCAATCCTTTAAACGTAGTTCCCACGATTTCTTTATCCCCGGGAACATCGCGAGTGGTAATCGTGAAAGTGTCGCCCTTTTCTAAAGTCTGCGGGCCAGCAGCGAAAGTCTCTAAACGAATCTTAGGACCTTGCAAATCCACCAACACCGCAATAGCTTTGCCAGTTTGCAGCGCCACTCGCCGGATATTGCCAATCGTAACCTCATCATCTTCTTGGCTACCGTGTGAGCGGTTAATCCGCGCCACGTTCATCCCAGCTTCGGCAAGTTTTTCAATTTGGGACGGGGAATTTGTTGCCGGCCCCAACGTACATACAATTTTCGCTCTGCGCATACCTCTATCCTAACGAGTTCGTCAGTTCTTTCCACTCTCTAGAGCGCTAGTTGTCTCACGCTCGCTAGAAGATGAGTAAGAAACAGAGTTATCTGGGACTTCTGGGAAGTTTTTTCTGTCTTTTTGCGGGTTAGATTCCTGCCGGCGGGGAAAATTTTGGCGATAGCACCAAAGTGCCAACGCTAGTCCTAGGATGAACATCAGTAATGAAGTCCAAGCATTTACTCGCAAACCGAGGAACTGATTCGCCTGATCCATCCGCAAATTCTCTACCCAAAAACGCCCCAGACTATAAGCGCACAGATAAAATCCCATCATCATGCCACCGCGCGGGCGAAAATGCCGCTCTATCCACAGCAGCGCCCCGATTGCTGCTAGGTTCCACAACATTTCGTAGAGAAACGTGGGATGGAAAGTCGCATATTGTTCGAAGCCTAGCGGGCGATGTTGCAGATCAATTTGCAGCCCCCACGGCAAAGTAGTCGGTCTGCCAAAGAGTTCTTGGTTGAAGTAATTTCCTAAACGCCCAAATATTTGTCCCACCAAAATTGCTGGCGCAATGGCATCGGCTACCGGAGCAATTTTCAACTGGCGATGCCGTAATACCAGGCAGGCAGTAATAGTGCCGGCAATCACCCCTCCCCAGATAGCCAGGCCGCCATGCCAAATCAGCGGAATTTCTTTGGGATCCCCCGTGGGGCCAAAATAGTCTTGCCACTTGCTCAAAACATGGTAGATCCGGGCTCCAATGATACCGATGGGAACTACCCAGATAGCCAAGTCTACGATTAGCTCCGGGTCACCTCCTCGGGCTTTATAACGCCGGGAAGCCCACAGGCAGGCCAAAAAAATACCGAGGAGAATCGCTAAAGCGTAAGCACGCAAGGGAATCGGTCCTAAATACCAGACGCCTTGCGAGGGAGAGGGAATAAAAAACGGGTTCATCCCTTAACTTTCTAGTCGTGGTGCCTCTCGCGGCTGATCCGGGACTTGCGGGAAGTTGCCAAAGCTGGATGTGCTCCTGCCGCCACCATTTCAGCCACTAAAGATTGCGGATTATTTGACTGTACCAAAGCCGAACCGATCAATACCGCATCCGCTCCCTGTTGGGCATAGTTAAACACATCGTGCGGACCGGCCACCCCGGATTCGGCCACCGCCACCACCTGTTCGGGAATCACATCTACGATTTGCGCAAAGGTATCCATATTGAAATCTAGGGTACGCAGATCTTGGGCATTTACCCCGATTACCCTAGCTCCTGCTTCTAGGGCATGGAAGGCTTCGAGCCGTGAATGCACCTCTACGATCGCGGTCAACCCTAGAGAGTGAGCCCGCTCTACCAAAGAGGTAACTACCATTGGTTCTGCCGAGGTTTGCAGGATCAAAATTAGGTCAGCGCCTAGCGCTCGCGCTTCATGCACTTGATAGGGGGTGATCACGAAATCTTTATAAAGTACCGGCACCTCCACAGCTGCCCGCACCTGCCGGAGGTCTTCGATGGAGCCACAAAAAAAGTTTTTCTCGGTAGAAACCGAAATTACGGAAGCTCCGCCTGCCTCATAAGATTTAGCCAGCGCCGCTACATCGGATACTTCTCGCAAAAAGCCTTTGCCGGGAGTGGCTCGTTTTATTTCCGCGATTACTGAGACCGCGCCCTCGCTGCGCAATGCACGGACTCCATCTCGAGGACGAGGACGCTGGGCAGCGATCCGTTTGATTTCTTCCAGGCTTACCTCAGACTCCCGCCGCGCAACTTCTTGCCGCACACCCGCCAGTAACCGTTCGAGAGCATTCATCTGAGTATCACCTCCAAGGCTATGTTATGTTTTTGTCACCTTCAGTAAAAATCTAGTTATTATCTGGGCGCTGCCCCACGCGAGCAGCCAGTTCACCTCCAGCTTCAAAGCAGCTACGCTTGCCAGTGTGGCAGGCTGCACCCACCTGATCTACCCGAACCAACAGGGCATCCCCGTCACAATCAATCTGGACTTGCTTAACATATTGTGCGTGCCCGGAAGTATCACCTTTGCGCCAATACTCGCGGCGGGAACGCGACCAGAAAGTGACCCGACCAGTACTTAGCGTGCGCCGCAAGGCCTCGTCATCCATATATCCGACCATTAGCACTTTCCCGCTTTGCCAGTCCTGGATAACCGCACATACCAGTCCCGCCCCGTCCCGTTTCAAACGGCTAGCAACCTGCGGATCTAAAGTTTGCGCACTCACCGAATTTCGAACCCCGCTTCCTTGAGTCCGGCTTTCACCGCCGAAATCGCGACCTCCCCAAAATGGAAAACACTGGCCGCTAACACCGCATCTGCCCCGGCTCGCACTGCCTGCACAAAATGTTCAACTTTCCCCGCGCCCCCAGAGGCAATCAACGGCACGGATACCCGCGAACGCACCTGCGTTAACATTTCCAGGTCAAAGCCAGTTTTCACTCCGTCAGCATCCATCGAATTGAGCAAAATTTCTCCGGCACCGCGGGCGGTGACTTCGCTGCACCACTCCAAGGCATCAATACCGGTAGAGCGAGTCCCCCCGTGGGTAGTAAGTTCAAATCCGCTGGGAGTTTCCACCCCGGCAGGGCAGCGACGGGCATCAACCGAAATCACCAACACTTGGTTACCGAAACGCTTAGCTATCTGATCGATTAATTCCGGATTGGCGATAGCCGCAGTATTAACCCCCACCTTGTCGGCACCCGCCCCCAGAAGTTGTTCTACGTCCGCTACCGAACGTACTCCCCCGCCTACGGTGAGCGGCACAAAGACTTGTTCGGCGCAGCGCTGCACTGTTTGTACCATGGTGGCACGCCCCTCTTTAGAAGCTGACACATCCAGGAAAGTGATTTCATCTGCACCTTCCTCACTGTAGCGTTCCGCCAATTCCACGGGATCTCCCGCATCTCGCAGGTTCTGGAAATTTACGCCCTTAACCACTCGTCCTTGGTCAACATCTAGGCAAGGGATCACCCTGATCGCTACCGCCATTTAGCCCTCCTCAATAGGTTCTCTACCCTCAGTGTAAAAAACTAATGTGAATAGGGAGCGCCAGCGCCGTTAGGTGGACTGGATCCGTTAGGACGATCACGGGCATTTAAATAACTGCTACCTTATTTTGCGCAGGCCAAGACATCCATAACTACTGCTAAGGCGCTATCTCCCGTGGCTTGATCAGCGGGGATAATCGCCAAGATGCGCGAGTTGGCACGCAGAGCAGTTAGCTGTTGAGACAGCGACTGGAAGGTACTTCCGCCTACGATCTTTTGCGGACCTACATTGCCCCAGGTGTAGGCACGTTTCTTACCCGAGTCCAGTTCCCAAACCCCATATTGCGCCAAAATTTTCTTACGCGGATCCAACTGTTCCCCTTTGCCAGGCACCAATACGAAAGTAGCAGCCTCTTGGGGTTGAGTATTCGCCGCCGACTCGAAATGCGGTAATCCTTGCGGGAAAGTGAAACTGACTCCCGCCGCTTCCGGAATCTGTAACTGCGACTCATAAACCGCAGTAGGGAGAACATCGATAACGTCTACTTCCATGGAAGTTTTCCCGTCACTGGCAGTAGCGGGGCGATGCACAATCAGACGCGACCCCTCATTCCTGCCGATAACCTCGGTCAACAAGCCGCCGGGCAAAGTTGAAGCATTGGCTTTACCTACAAAGAGCTGCGGTTTTCCTCCCTGGGAAACCAGTTTTCCGGTATTGCCCTCGTAGACACTCACCATCACTCGTACGTCTTGATTTTCCTGTATCTGCGGTCCTAGGCCACGGATAGCTACCCGCGAGTTAGGCAAGGTAAAAGGCATCCGTCCTTGAAACTGGACGACCGGTTGTTCTCCTAGTTGACCACTGACTTTCACCTGGGTAGATAACCCGCTCATTTCCTGTCCGCGGCCGGCTTGCCACAGGTAAAACCCTAAAACTACCGCGGCGGCCACCGCGAGCACGGCTGCTAAGGCCGGCCACCACCGCAAAACACGCCAGGGGGCAAGTTTTTTCTTCGCCGGAGCTGCTGCTTTCCGCGGAGGAAAGTACCGCTTGGAATCGTTAGCTGTACCCCCGCGGTTTCCGCCGGTCTCTGTTTGCGGATCAGGATGCGTGACAGGGACAGAATTTTGCATCTCGTCGCCGTGACTTCCCGCGTTAGCGTCCATCTAGTTCACGACCTCTCTTGCAACTCTGCCAGTAGTTTATCTAGGATTTCACCTTCAGAGGCAAAGGGATCCCCCAGCATCACCGTCGGCATTTTCGATTCATCGATGCGCACGTGTATCCAGTCTACCGAAACATCTCTGCGCAGCCGCTGCGCTTCCCGCAAAACCCTGCCCCGCATATTAGCTCTGGTGGTGCGGGGAGGATTGCTTTTTGCGGACTCTATTTCTTCACGAGTTAGCAACTGCCGCATTAACCCGGCATTAACCAGCGCCGGAGCTAGGCCAGCAGCAGTAATATCGTGATAAGCCAAATCTAGGCGCGCGATTAGCGGAGAATTCAGGGGAACTTGGTGCCGCCGCGCGCTTTGTTCGAGAAGATTCTGCTTAATCACCCAATCGATCTCGGTTTGTACCGCCCGGAAGTCTTCGTCCTGGAAACACTTTAGGGTTCTCCCCCAAAGTTCCAGGGGATCAAAATCGCCAACCCTTACCCGCTCCCGAGTAGCCTCCAGCTCTCCTGCATCGTTTAAAGTGTTCATCACCCGCTGGTAGATCCGGTTTTGGATTTCTACCGCGTCTAGGTGGCCGCCCGTTTTTAGTTTTAGCGGCGCCCTGCCGGTTAGATCCGCATTGATTTCGCGGATCGCGCTCATGGGGTCAGCTATCGCCAAATCGCTCACAGTCAAAGAACAGTCAATCGCATCTAGTAACGCGATGGTCATTCCCACTTTTAAGGCGGTGGTGGCTTCACAAATATTGGAATCCCCTACGATCACGTGCATGCGACGATACTGACTAGAGTCTGCCAGCGGTTCATCGCGAGTATTAATAATGGGACGCGCCCGGGTAGTGGCCGCCGAAATCGGGTCATACATTTTGTCCGCACGTTGGGAAAAATGGTAGCCGCCCTCTTCGTCTACCATCCCCGCTCCCACCAGGATTTGCCGGGTTATAAAGAAGGTAATCAGCGCATCGGCCATTCCCATAAAATCCGCGGAGCGGTGCAAAAGATAGTTTTCGTGGCAGCCGCACGAGTTTCCCTGGGAGTCGCGGTTATTCTTTAGCAGGTGAATCTGTCCGTTGATACCGTCAGCAGGTAGTTGCTGATTAGTGGTGGTTACCAGATCGGAAAAAATCTCTTGCCCAGCAACGTCTTGAGCCAACAAATCCGCTAAATAGTCACATTCGGCAGTAGCGTATTCGGGATGCGCGCCTACATCCAGGTAGAGTCGTCCCCCATTGGCGAGGAACACATTAGAAGAGCGATGGCGGTTGACTACCGGCATAAAAAGGCGGCGAGCGGCTTGTTCTGCGTCCAGGGGCGGCCTGCCTTCCGGCGCGGCGCAGGTAATCCCGTACTCGGTTTCGATCCCGAAAATCCTTCGCAAGGACTATTCCCCACCTTTTTGTACGAAACCTTCCACAAAGGCTTGCGCATCGGTTTCCATTACCGTATCTATCTGCTCTAAGAGGGCATCAATTGCGGGCGCATTGATTTGTGCCTGCGCGGCTTCTATCCCCTCGTCAAGACCAGTATTTTTCCCGCCGGGAGCGTTTATTTGTTCCTGTACCACTGTTGTTTCCTCCTAATAGGGTTAAGCCTAAAATTTTTCTGCCGGTTTTTCCTTTTCTCCGCTAAGGGCACGGACAAAAGCGGCTGCATCACCATTTTCGAGGGCGCGCGCTTCGGCTGGGGAGGCGGGGCGAGCCGGATCCCCTAAGCTGAAGCGCAAAAGCTGCTCCCCTCCTAAATCTAGGAGTAGCGATTCCCAGGAGCCTTTCTTAACTTCCGGAAGGTTAGCTACCGCCATCCCCCGCACCCAGGATCTACCCCCACGAGGAGGCAGGGAAACCGCTTGCGCTACTTCTTCCACTGAAAACAGTTGCTCCACCATTCCGGAGGCACAAAGATTTTCGAATATTCCTGGTCGCAGCGCCGCCCACTGCAAATCTAGCGCCTGAATTTTGGGGTGGCTCCAATCGCAACCTAGACGCTGCCGCATTCGTGCTAAAAGTTCATATTTCCCTACCCATTCCACCCGGCGGGCGGCCAGCTGCCGGTCGGTGGCCAAAGAATCTAGCACCTGCTGCCAGTCTTTAAGCAGCTCGGCGCTAGCCTCGTCTGCCCCGCCGCGCTCTTCTAAGGCCTCGGCAATAGCGACTCGGATGGCGTTTTGAATCTGGAGGGCGCTCAGCGGTCCCGATACCGTTTCGATACGGTGAGTAAGGGAAAGATCATGCGATACCGCCCAGGTTTCCTCTACCGGATCGGAAGTAATTCGCAACTCTTCCAGCTGTTTTACCTGGGGACAATCCGGATTTTCCAATAGCCACAGCAAAGCGGCAGTAGAGCCTAAACGCAGGTAAGTCGAGTATTGGAAACGATTCGCGTCCCCACCAATAACGTGGAGGCGCCGCCACCGGCTAGCATCCGCATGGGGTTCATCGCGGGTATTAACTATCGGCCGGTTAAAAGTAGTTTCTAGCCCAATATCGTTTTCCACATAGTCAGCGCGTTGCGAAATCTGGAAACCTGATTTTTCGGAGCGCTGTCCGATACCGACGCGTCCAGCTCCGCAAATAATTGGCCGGGTGACTAGGAAGGGAATCAGATTTTGGGCAAGACCAAAAAATTCTAGGTCGCGCCGCAATAAATAGTTTTCATGACTGCCGTAGGCCGCGCCTTTACCATCCACATTGTTTTTGAAAAGTTCAATCTGGTTACCACTTGCTGCTGCCAGTTCCATGGCGCGGCGGGCAACCAGATCTCCGGCCGCATCATAGAGTGCCCCTTGCTTGGGACCTAGAGTTTCCGGAGAGGAATATTCCGGGTGGGCATGATCCACGTACAGGCGGGCGCCATTAGTCAGTACACAGGCGCTGGGTTTGGGTAACGCGGCCTCTTGGGCGCTAGGACGGGCAACCGCCTGTACTCCCGGGCCGGAAGGCGCCAGCTGCTCGGGATTATTGGTGAGCTGTGAAGGGTCTGCCTCCCGGGGATTAAGCGAAAATCCTCGCATATCTTGCAAGGGATTTTCACCCTCATAATCCCAGGTAACGGCTTCTGACGGCCGAGAGTGATCCCGGTAGGCCGCCACCACTTGGGTAGAAAGTGCAACCGGGTTGGCGTAGACGTTTCCTACTTGGATAATCCCGAACTCAGTTTCAGTTCCCAACGGTCGCTTAATGGCGCTTTCGTTCACGGTTCCTCCTATTGCAGGCTACGCACATCGATAATCCGCGCGCCCCTAACTCCCAGGGTACGTGCCCATTCTCCCGGATCTGTAGACGCCCCCAGAGCTGCAGTTTCGCGAATTTCTTCCGTGGCAGCAGCTTCTACGTGGCTCCAACTCAAACCATTTATTTTCGCCGGATCTTGCAGCGAATCTTTAATCGCGGCTTTTTTCGCCCTCTCTACGATCGAGGCAATCATCGCCCCCGAAAGTAAGGCATGCGCATAGATGATTTCCCGCTGCCCATTCTCATAGGAAACTTCATAGACCTGGGTGCGGGTAGATTCTTCAGCTAACAGCGCCACTAGTTTTTCTCGCAGCTTTTCGCGGCCTTGCCCCGGCGAAGTTCCCGCTTCCGCTTCTACCGGCACGTTTTGCCCCAGGTGGATATCAAAGATTTGCCCGGCTTCTTCCAAGTTAGGTCGCTCAATGCGTACCCGCACATCTAGGCGCCCCGGTCGCAGCACCGCCGGATCAATCATGTCTTCGCGGTTAGAGGCCCCAATCACAATCACATTCGACAGGGTTTCCACCCCGTCTATTTCAGAAAGTAGTTGGGGAACAATCATGGTTTCCACATCGGAGGAGATCCCGGATCCTCGGGTGCGAAACAGCGCTTCCATTTCGTCAAAGAAAACCACTACCGGGTGTTCGCTGCTGGCCAGTTGGCGTGCCCGCGAAAAAATTGCCCGAATCTGACGCTCGGTTTCTCCCACAAATTTCGATAGTAATTCTGGTCCTTTGATCGACAAGAAATAGGAAGATTTCCCGTGGGCGTTAGCCCCCAAAGAAGTAGCCACCGCCTTGGCTATCAGAGTTTTCCCACATCCGGGCGGACCGTAAAGCAGAATCCCTTTCGGAGCACTCAATCCGTAGCGCCGGTAAAGTTCCGGATGAATAAAGGGGAGCTCGACTGCATCCCGAATGGTTTCTATCTGCTTTTTGAGTCCCCCGATTTGTTTATAGGAAACATTGGGAACTTGGGGAGCCAGTAGTTGTTCCACCTCTCCTCTTTGTACCTTTTGCACCGCAATCCCACTGCGACCTTCCAGCAGCAGCGAGTCTCCTACCTCAATTTTTCCAACCAGAGGGGCAGCTAGAGAGACAATTTCACTATCGGTATTTGAAAGGCGCACTAGGGCGCGACCATGGGGCATCACTTCCCCCACCTGCACCAAAGTCCCAGTGCGGGGATAGGACAAAATATTCGAGACCACCATTTCTTCGTTTACTAAAACTTCGATCCCGACCTGTAAATGTTCAGGTTTGATATCGGGATGTACCCGCAGTACCATCGGTTTCCCATTTAAGAACAGCCGCACTTTACCGGGGCTTTGGGGGGTTTCCGCAATCACAGCCACGGTTGCCGGTGGTTTAGCTAGATCCGTTAATTGCTGATGAATCGCTACCACTTGTTCGCGAGCAGCTCCCAAGGCGGCAGAAAGACGCTTATTTTTTCCCTTTAAGGAGGTCACTTCACTTTTCAGCGCCTGCAATTGCTCTTCGCTAAGATCTGGCATCGGTGTCCTTTCCGTAAACCCTTTCAGCCTATTAGCTTTCCTCGCCACCTGCTTTAAATGTCCATGATTACCGATGTTTAGGAGGGCGCCCCGGGGCTAGTTTCCGGTTCGGGCGGGGGCTCGCTTACGGCAGGGTTGTTTCCCCGCACCCAATACTCGGCGCGTCTGACTACGTCACGGCGCACTCGGCGGGTCTTGCGCTCCGCGGGATTACGCTGTCCGAGTCGCACTTGTTCCCAATCATCTTCCGGGCTCCACTGCCCGCCGTTTATCTTGGCCGCTTTAGGGGTATTTCCCAGTTTTTTCGGTCGCCGCGCCCCCCTTGCTAGCACTCGGCAGGTAACCAAAAACCCGGTATGTCCTACCATCTGATGTTCGGGTCGCAGCGCTAACCCCTCGGTATGCCACTGTCTTTGGATAGTTTCTTCGGTACAGGTAAAACCAAAATGTCCATCACTTCGAAGCGCTTCTACCAGCGTAGACACTTGAGTTACGGTCGTTACGTAGCAACAGAGCACCCCGCCGGGAACCAGCAGGTTATAGAGATCGTCTAGATAGTTCCAGGGGTCGAGCAGGTCAATGACGGCACGATCGAAATAGTGGGAACCGTACAGGGCGTCCAGGTCTATATCCCCTAGGCGTCCGCGTTGCAGCTGCCAGGCGGGATGTGGATGGCCAAACCACAAATCTACGTTTGCCTGGGCGATATCGGCGAAGTCTTCACGTTCTTCCACCGAAACCAACTGTCCGGCTTCCCCAATCATCTCCAAAAGTGAAATCGTGAGCGCCCCGGAACCGGCTCCACATTCAAAAACCCGAGCGCCGGTGAAAATATCGGCAGACTGCAGGATTTGCGCAGCGTCCTTGGGATAGATAATCGCCGCTCCCCGCGGCATCGACAGGCTATAGTCCAAGCGGCGAGGTCTAAAAGCCAAAAATTCTCGCCCTTCCCGAGAACGAATCAGGCTGCCCTCGTCCCTGCCCAATAAGTCGGCAAGCGGGAAAGAAGCTTTCGCCGTATTGAACCAGCCGTTTTCGGTAATAGTTACGGTATGTAAATCCCCAGAGGCACCCTGGAGCTGCACCCGGTCACCGAGCCTAAAGGATCCGCGCGAACGCGCTGAAAAACCCGGGATATCCGGGTGAGCACATTCGCTTCTTTTTCCTGGTTCTATCTGATTCATCCCCCTAATCCTAACTTTTTCTTGCTGACTTCCGGGTATCAGGAAGCGCCTTACAATACTCTTATGAGTATTTCTAAGCGCGCGGCTGCCCTCTCTCCTTCTCGGATTGGTACTTTTCGGAACTGTCCCCTGCAGTTTCGTTTCCAAGTAATAGACAAACTACCCACTAAAGAATCTCAGGTGCGCCAGCGGGGAACTTTGGTACACGCAGCGCTAGAAAATTTATTTGACCTTCCAGCTCAGGAAAGAACTTTTGCCGCCGCCGATAGCAAGATGGGAGAAGCCTGGAACAAAACGCTTAGCGAAAAACCGGATTTACTTGCCGAGCTTTTTGGGGAAGACGAAAGCGCAGAAAACCAGTTCTTAGAAATAGCTCGCCAGTTGCTGGCTAACTATTTTCAAATGGAAAACCCCGATCGCCTCGCCCCTGCCCATCGGGAAAAATATCTACGCGTAACCGATAAAAACCGCCTGCACCTGCATGGCTATATTGATCGAGTAGATATTTCTCCCAGCGGCTTAGTACGGATTGTGGATTACAAGACTGGCAAAGCCCCCGCCGAACGCTATATCGGTCCCTACCAGTTCCAAATTCGCTTTTATGCGCTGCTTTGGTACCTAACGCAAGGCCAGCTACCCGCGCGCCTGCAGTTGCTGTTCCTAAAAGACCGCCAGGTCTATACCTATACCCCCACTCCCGCGGATATTGACGCCACCACCGAGGAAATCCTCGCGGTTTGGGAGCAAATCTCTACGCAGGCACGTTCGGGTTATTTTCCCGCGCGGCGCTCGCCCCTATGCAATTGGTGTGATTATCGCGCCTATTGCCCCTTGATGGAGGGAATCACCCCGGAAATTTCTAGCGAGGGCGTACAGCAATTACTTTCCGCCCAAGAAAACAGCGCAGAGGAAACCGGGAATTTAAGCTAAAAGTTCCCGGATATCACTCAGATGTAGATGTCCCACCGAGTCAAACCTTGCCGCTGGAATGCCAGGTACTTCCGTGCTCCTGACCAGCGCCAGCCGTGCTCCCGCGTCCTGTCCAGCAGCTAGCCCAGGAGCAGAATCCTCTACCACCAGGCAATTTTCTATCGGTACGTTTAATCTGCGTGCCGCCAGCCGGTAGGGATCCCCCGAGGGTTTTTGTCGCATATTCGGTTCCGAACCGGTCACCATCACCTCTAAGGAACCCTTTGGAGCGTTAGCGCATACATCGTGTACCAAGATTTCATAGGAAGCGGAGACTAAAGCAGTGGGGATCCCGGCGCTGGCCAATTCGCTGAGCAGCTCGCGGGCTCCCGGTATCCAGGGGACCCCTTCACCGGCATAGAGCTCATGCATATTCGCTACCATCATCTCCACGCCTTTCTCGGGTGCCAGCGGCAGATTTTTTAGCTCAATCATGAGGGAGGCGCTATCGAAAAGCGAATGTCCAGTTAGAGTATCCCCGTCCTCTTTAGTCCAAACTTTTCCAAAACTGGCAACTATTTTTGCCTCAGTGCGTTGCCAGAGCGGTTCGGAATCAATTAAGGTTCCGTCCATATCGAAAAGAACCGCCCCCATATTTGTCTCCTTTACTTTAAGCGAAAGCCGAGAGAGCTCCGGCGGCAAGCGCAACTCCTACCGCAGTCCCTAAGACTAACCGATAGATCACGAACGGCGTGAAAGTTTTGGTTTCCAGCAAGCGCATAAACCACACGATTACCGCGTAGCCCACGGCGAAAGCCACTATCGTTGCCAGGATCGTCGGCCCCCAGCCGGCAGGATTGTTACCTACCGATTTAGCGGCCTCGTAAAACCCGGAAGCAAAGACTGCCGGCATTGCGAGCAGGAAGGAGTAGCGAGCCGCAGCTACCCGGGTAAAGCCCATCAGCCGACCGGCGGTAATAGTTCCGCCCGAACGGGAAACCCCGGGAACCAGCGCTAAAGCCTGCGCGAAACCATAAACAATTGCTTGTACCCAGGAAAGATGATCAAGGGTTTTCTCTTTTTTCCCCCAGCGGTCTGCCGCGCCCAAGAACAAGGCGAACACGATTAGCATCGCCACGGTGATCCACATATTGCGGAACTCTTTTTCAATCCAATCTTGACCGAGCAACCCTAAGATCCCGATCGGCAAAGAACCGACGATAATCATCCAGCCCATCCGCACATCTGGATCACTTTGGGTAACCCCGGAGCGAGTGGGCGCGAAAGCTTGGAACCATTTGCACACTATCCGGGAGATATCTTTCCAAAAGTAGATGAGGACGGCACTTTCGGTTCCGATCTGGGTGATGGCGGTAAAGGCGGCACCGGGGTCATCTCCAAACAGTGCCCCTAAAATCCGCAGGTGGGCAGAGGAGGAAATTGGCAAGAATTCGGTCAGTCCCTGCACCAGACCCATAATTATGGCTTCAATGGTATTCACGACCTCCAAGCCTATCGTCTTAGCGACCACTACTCGCCTTTCGTTTAGGTGTTTTCTCTCACCTCACCTCCAGTTCCGCTTTGCTCTGGTGCTACCGTCCTCCTATCTGTAGTGCACTTTTTCGGCTACCGACCCGAGACTCTAAATAGCTCTTCCCTTCGAACTGTCAATCTCAGCCCCCTATTTTCTGCTCTTGCGCCGTGCCTGAAAACTTCTCCCCGCCCTCCCCTTTAACCTGGGAGTATGGAGAAAAGAAGATTAGGCCGTACCGGACTCATGGTTTCCAGCTTGGGGTTGGGGACTCTCACCTGGGGGCGAGATACCGATCTAGAACAGGCGAGCGAACAGTTGCGGATGTTCCTAGATGCCGGGGGTAATCTGCTTGACACTGCTACTACCTATGGGGAGGGCGAGTCGGAGAAACTTATCGGCACCCTTTTGGACGAGGAGTTTTCCCGCGACGACCTAGTGATTTGTTCAAAAGCAGGAGTTAGAGCAGGCGATCCCCCTTCGGTTGATGCTTCCCGGGCGAATCTATTACGCGGTCTGGATCAAACTCTGGAACGGATGGGAACCGCCTATATTGATGTGTGGTTTGTTCACCATTACGACCCATTTGTACGGGTAGAAGAGACTTTAACCGCTTTAGAGATGGCACTGCGTTCTGGGCGCGCCCGCTACGTGGGGGTATCAAATTACCCGGCCTGGGCAATGGCCGAGCTCGCGGTATTGCTGGGGCAAGATCGCTACGAAGTAGCCGCAGTCCAAGGGGAATATTCTTTAGTCAACCGCCAGGTTGAAGAGGAAGTACTGGGAGCAGCCGAGCATTTTGACTCCAGCTTTATCGCCTGGTCTCCCCTGGGACGCGGGGTTTTAACCGGAAAATACCAAACTAGTATTCCGCCGGATTCCCGGGCAGCTTCCCCACATTTACAGGGTTTTGTGTCCCCTTATCTATCTGCCGAATATCAACCGATTATCGAGGCAGTGTTAGCGGGAGCCGAAGGCTTAGAGTGGGATCCTTTGAAACTGGCATTAGCTTGGGTGAAGGATGCGCCCGGAGTCACCAGCGCTCTAACGGGAGCGCGCAGCGCGCAGCAGTTTGCCGCGATACTAAAAGCAGCAGATGCGCATGTGCCCCACCAGATACGAGTAGCTTTGAATGAGGCTAGCGAGTAGGAAAACTGGAGAAGACTTAGTCGTCTTCGTCGTCCTCGTCATCCTCGTCAAAGTCGTATTCTTCGTCAAGGATCTCTTCTGGTTCGTCTAGAAGATCGTCACCGTCTTCGTCGTCCTCGTCATCCTCGTCGAAATCGTAGTCTTCGTCCTCGTCCTGATACCCGGATTCTTCTGTTTGTAGCACCTGATCTACATGGTCGAACAGAGTTTCCGAATCGATATCTTCATCCTCGAAAATATCTAGTGGTAGGTCGCAGCCTAATTGGGAATAGAGAGCTTCGTCGTAGGCCGAAAATGCGGCTTCTAGTTTTTCTCCGGCGCGTGCTACCTGCGGATCACAATCTGGATCTTCCGCGCCACGCGCCGCCTCTAAATGTGCTTGCAGCGCACCTACAAAGTTATCGAACGTTATTTGTAAACGGTCAGCCACGATACACTACCCCCTGGGCTCCGAATCAACCTGGATGCTTAGGGTAGGTGAAGCTGTCCGCGAATCATGGTCACCATCAGGTCGGTGCCCTTGATTTCGGCGGTTTCTTCCGATCCGACGATCCGCGTCGTACCGTCCGGGTCTACTAGCTGTGAGGCACCGCCATCGGGGCCTAACGGCAAAATGACCCATTCCTTGCCCGGAGCATAGGTTGTCGAAGGAGGCCGTCCGGAAAGCTGATCACGAATATTCGCGATCACCACCCGGGCGTGAGCGCGAGCAGCATCTGCGCGCTTTGATTCCGGCACATCGGTAATGTCGCCCACGGCGTAAACATTTTCCATGTCTTTAACGCGCAGGTGTTCATCAACCATAACTGTGCCATTGGCATGCATGACCTGGGAGTACGATCCATGCAGGTAGCCGGAAGAGGTTTGAGCCCCGTAGCACAGGAACCACATATCGGCTTCTACGGGCACACCAGCCAGGGTCTCTACCTGGAAGGTGGAGAGCATCCCCACATCCGTAGGTGGCATATAGGCTAAGGGCGAACCGAGTACCAGCTCAATGCCACGATCTTCTAACTGAGCGGTGATAGTTTCCCGCAAAGAATCCAGGTAGCCAGGAGTTCCTAGGATATAGGGCTCCTTGTCCACCATGATGATCTTCATATCCGGGTAAGTGGAGGTTAGCTCACCCGCGAATTCCACACCCACGGTGCCGGCACCAACCAGCATTACTCGTTTTGCGCGCGCCAAGTTATCGCGAGTTTGATCCAAACGGGCTTTTGCGACCGAGGCTTGAGAAACCATGTGTTTTGCGGGGAATGGGTAGGTGGTTCCCGTTGCTAACACTAGAAAATCTGCCTCGATGGGGTCATGACCGGCAACATAAACGGTACGACCATCTACCCGCATACAAGTTCCATGGACAACTTTGCCCCGATCTAGCAGCCGACTGTAGGGCATAAACACGGTATGTCCCCACACGGAATCTACTGCCGCCCTCAGCGCCGCCGCGTGATGCACGAACTGGTCTTTTTGTTCGACCAGCGTGACATCAGCCACGTCATCCAGGCCACCTGCCACGGTTATACCACCGTAACCGCCGCCAATGACAACTACTTTAGCCACGCTACCTCCCCTTTTATCTGTTCTGGTCTGTCCCCAGAACAGATGCGAGCTAAATCAGACCGGCAGCTGCCATCGGTCACCCGTTAGAGCGACGAGATGAAGACCTACCAACCTAACGTTCATTTCTTCAGTTCTACTGTATCTTACGGTATCAAAAAGAATAACTCTTTCGTAACCATCCTACTCGGGAATACGGGTTTTTAGCGCGCTTTTGATATTGGGGGGGAAAAAATTTTCTCCTTTAAGAACTTTCCCGTCTTCGCGGTAAATCGGTTTACCCTCGCCATCCAGTTTAGAAAGGTTTGAGGCCTGCACTTCTCGCAGTACTGCCGGCAGAGAAATCCCGCATTCCAGCGCCATTCCATAAATCACGTAAATCAAATCCGCGAGAGCGTCAGCAGTTTCTATAGTGTCGCGGGTGCCGTCATCGGGCAAAGAAGAAATAGTTTTTTCCAAGAGTCGGCGTGCCTCAGCGCCATAAACTGCGCTGGTAAGCTCGCTAACTTCCTCGTAAATTAGGCGCATCCGCATATGTATCCGTTCGCGATCCACCTCTGGCTGATCGTGTTTAATCGGCAGTCCATAGACCTGATGAAACTGACGCACTAAATCTTCGGGACGGTGCGGATCCGGAATCTGATGTTCGGATTGCAGATTATTGGTTTGCTGGGCTTCCCCGGCCTCGTTCATTAAATTTTTCCTTTCCTACTTAGAAGTTGCAAGTAACGTGCTCTGCAGTTCTGACACTGAAGTTACCCAGGGAGCGCCAGGGAATTCCTTCTGGCTACCCGCTCCCCAAGAAACGCCAATGACGTCTATACCGATGTTACAAGCCGCCTGGTAATCGTCCGCGCGATCACCCACCATTACTGCCCGCCCCAGTCCGCCAGAGGGAGCTAACTGTTGGAGGGCGTAGCGAATCACTCCCTCTTTCCCCCGCCTCAGTTGAGGACTAGCCACATCAGCGGGATTCTCGGCACTAGTTCCCGCTTTTTCTTGGGTTCCGGCCACGCAATCCAAATAGGGACTCATCCCGGTGGCCTCAGCAATGTCGCGTACCAATTCTTCCAGTTTGGAAGAGGCGACGGCAGTTTTCAGACCTTCACTGTGTAAGCGCCGCAGTAGCTCTTCTACCCCCGCAAATAGCGGCACCTGGGTCATCCGAGGACGATAATAGCGGCGGTATACCTCTACTGCCTCGTCTAATAGCTCTTCAGGTAAATCCAGATACTGTTTAAACCCGATGCGCAGCGGTGGCCCTACAAAACGTTTAAGCTGCTGGGGAGTTTGTTCGGGCAAGTGATAGTGGGAAATGACTTCCGCAACCGCCTCGGTGATCAAGGGAACCGAATCGGTCAGGGTGCCATCCATGTCGAAAATCACGGTTTGGTAATAATGTTTCCCCATCGCTTTGTGTTACTCCCCTGCAACTGCTGTCACTTCTTCTTTCCCAGGACGTCTAGCTGGGTTCTATTGTAGGCAGCTTTGGCGCGAACTAAATTTTTGCAGGTTTAGCGGGTCACTTTTTCGCCCTCGCTTTTTCTGCAGGCTCTAAGGTGTGCTAATCTCTCTGTTGTCCTTGAGCGCGGGTGGCGGAATCGGTAGACGCGCTAGCTTGAGGTGCTAGTGGCCAACTTAACGGCCGTGAGGGTTCAAGTCCCTTCCCGCGCACCAGCTGTTTTGTCCTGAATTTTTCTGGTGCCACCTGTTAGTTTCTTTATTTTCTATCCGGATTCCTGCGGTGTAACCGTGTTTTCCTAGCAGCTAAGCGGCTGCTGCCCTGCGGCCTCGAGTGTTGCTCGTATGAACAGCTCCTCAGCCTGCGGAGGCTGTTGATGCCCCATTCCCGGAACCAGATGCAATCGCGATTGCGGAATCAGACGGTGTAGTTGTTTTCCGGCAGACACCGGGATCACCCGATCTTCTTCGCCGTGCACGATGGAAACCGGCACCTTTATCTCCTCAAGACGCTTAGCCCAAGGCCGAGTACGCTCCATCGCCTGACGCTGTCTTTCTAACCCTTCCCAGCTAAAACCGCGCCTCCAGCAACTTGCCACCAGAGCTGTTAACTGCCGCTGACCCCAAGGATACTGGGAACCCGCAATCTTACTAATCTGCTGAAAATGCCATTTTTTAAACTCGCTAGCGGAACCATAAGGGGCCTGCCGTATCGGATTTACCGAGGAAGCGGCGCTCTTGGCGTAGGTAAAGAACAGCCCTAACCCGGCGACCATTTCCGGGTGTTCTAGCGCTAACAGCTGCGCTATCGCCCCACCCATGGAGCGACCGGTAACTACCGCCGGCGATCCGTAGTTAGCAATCAAAGCGGCTACATCATTCGCCATATCGCGTAAATCGTAAGGAAAAGGTGCCCGTGAGGATCGTCCCACATCCCGATTATCGAACCTGATTACCTGAAAACCGGCTTGCGCTAAGCGCTGACAGTAACTCTCCGGAACCGAAATGAGTTGGGCACCATGACCTTCAATATGAATCATTAAAGGGGCGCCCGGGTCGCCGAACTCTTGGACACAGCTAGTGATTCCCCCGCCTACCGCAACCCACTTTTCCACGTCCTCAGCCTACCCCGCCCGCAGGCACCCTCCTGAAAATCACCCAGAGCCTTAAACCAACTACCCACTCGAGCTTTCCCTCGTATATCCCGAGCAATAAAGGAAGCCACCCCTTGCGTATATCTCTAAAATTCCCCTCTAGGACTTACATCCCCAGAAGGCTTTCATCCCCTAAAATACGGAGCTTTCGGCTGTTTATCTTCGAAATTAAGGATAAACAGTTTGTTAATTCAGATCCCCAGTTTTTCGACTTTCCGGGCATACAATGAGTGCGAGCTCACCAACGTGGGTGGAATAGTCAGATGCGGCAAGGAGAAAATAATGCTAGCGAAGCAACCGGCGAATATCCGTCCTTCTCGACGTACTTTCCTGAAATGGTCAGCAATCGCTGGCAGTACTACCGGATTGGTAGCCTGTTCTACCCCCTCACCCTATTCCCCCGATAAGAACGGAAAGCTGGTGGCTAACGGCACCGGACGCACTGACGTAGATAAAACCGTCTGGTCAGCTTGCACTGTCAACTGCGGTTCCCGTTGCCCAGTACGTCTACAGGTGAAAGATGGCCGCGTGGTGCGAGTATTGCCCGATAACACCGGCAACGATGAGCTCGGCAGCCAACAGGTGCGAGCCTGCCCGCGGGGGCGCGCTATTAGGCACCGGATTTACAATCCCGATCGCTTAAAGAAGCCCATGAAGCGCAAGCCGGGCACTAAGCGCGGTGAAGGCCAGTGGGTGGAAATTTCCTGGAAGCAAGCCCTCGATGAAATTGCTGAAAAGATGAAGACCCTTAAAGCCAAATATGGAAACGAGTGTTTCTACATTCAATACGGCACTGGGGTTCTCGGTTCTACTATGGCTTGTTCTTGGCCACCCGAAGCCAGTCCGATGGCGCGGATGCTTTCCCTTTACGGGGGCTACCTCGATCACTACTCTGACTATTCCACCACTAACATCACCCAGGCTTACCCCTATTTTTATGGAGAATGGGTAGCTGGTAACAGCTTTGACGACGCCGCCAACTCCAAGCTGCAGGTAATGTTTGGCAACAACCCCTTAGAGACCCGGATGTCAGGAGGGGGACAAACTTTCGTAACTCAGGCTACTAAACGTAAATCGGGCGTTAAAACCATCGTGATCGATCCGCGGTATTCAGAAACTTCGGTAGCGCTCGGAGACGAGTGGGTAGCGCTGCGCCCCGGCACCGATGCCGCCCTCATCGCCGGCATAATTTACGTAATGGTCGAAGAAAATCTCCACGATCAAGCCTTCTTAGATAAATACTGTGTAGGTTTCGATGAGGCGCATATGCCCGAGGGCGCGCCTAAGAATGCGTCCTATCTTGCGTACCTGAAGGGCAAAGGCAAAGATAAAACGGTTAAAACCCCAGAGTGGGCCGCTAGAGTTACCGGGGTACCCGCCTCGGATATTCGCCGTCTTGCCCGCGAGATCGCTACCGCCAAACCCTGTACTATCACCCAGGGTTGGGGGCCGCAGCGTCATGCCAACGGGGAAGGTATCGCCCGCGCGATCTTCCTACTGGCTTGCGTAACCGGGAATATTGGCATTAAAGGCGGCGGTACCGGCGGGCGTGAGGGCGGACAATCCCTACCTATTACCCAGACTTTCAACACCGAGGTCGCGAACCCTTCGGAAAAGATTATCTCCGTTTTCAGCTGGTTGGATGCTATTGACCACGGCCCCAAGATGGATACTTTCAACGCCGGGGTGGGAGTCAAACCGGAACCAGGAGTGCGTGCCCTGAAAGTTCCGGTAGACGAGGCCGGCAATCCCACCAACACCAAGTTGGAGGTGCCTATCAAAGCGGTCTTTGCCTATGGCTCGAACTCCACCGTGAACCAAACCGGCGACAATAATAAGTCGGTAGAGATCCTACAGGATGATACTAAGTGCGAACTGATCGTCACCTGCGACATTATGCATACGGTCAGTGCCCGTTACTCCGATTATCTGCTACCTGGTACTTCCACTTCGGAGGAATCTGATTACCATCACGGCGAAAACGCTACCCCGATGGCTTACGGAATTGTGTCTCAGCAAGCTATCAAACCACTATATGAATGCAAATCTATTTTTGATATTTGCACTGAGCTAGCCGATCGCCTGGGGGTTAAGGACAAGTTCACCGGGGGTAAAACCCGGGAGCAATGGCTTAAAGAAGTTGTCGAAACTGGTCGCGAGGAAGATCCCACCCTGCCTACTTATGAAGAGTGGAAGAAAGTCGGGATCGTTCGCCGCAACGCGGGCTCTAGTATCCCCTTGGAAGATTTCCGGAAAGACCCGGTAGCGAATCCGCTATCTACCCCCAGTGGCAAGATTGAGATTTATTCCCAGCGTCTGGAAAATATGGCAAAGAAGTGGACCTTCGGAGATTTCCGTCCTCGTCTAGACGGTGACGAACTCTGCCCCATCCCCGCCCACCTAGCTACTTGGGAAGGCGCTGAGGACGCGGCCAAGAATAAGAAGTATCCGCTGCAGGTAATCGGCCATCACTTCAAAGCTCGTACTCACTCCAGTTACGGAAACGTGGATTGGCTCAAAGAAGCTCACATCCAGACCGTGTGGATGAATCCGAAAGATGCGGAGGAACGCGGAATCAAGAATGATGACTTAGTGTTCATCTACAACGAACGTGGTACTTTGCGCCTGCCCGCCAAAGTAACTACCAGGATTGTTCCGGGGACCATTTCTGTACCCCAGGGCGCCTGGTACGATCCCAGGCCGGCATCGGAGGTTGCTCCCCCCGCGGGAGCCAATCCGAAGAAACCGGTGGATGTTGCCGGTTCGGTTAACACCTTAACCTCTCTGCATCCAACTCCAATCGCTAAGGGTATGGGGGTTCACACCATTTTGGCGCAGGTAGTGAAGGCATAGCTAGCGGGGATATTTCTAGGTAAGAGGTAAGAGACAATGTTCGGAATCAGTGGCAGCGAATTCTTGGTGCTGGCGGTGATTGCTGCCCTGGTTTTGGGACCGAAGAACGTGGCACAGGGGTTAACTGCGCTGCGCAAAGTGCTTACCAGTTTCCGAGGTTGGTCAGCAAAGCTGCGGCAAGAAACTTCCGGAGATTTTGCGGGGCTTACTCCCGAGGATCTAGAAAACCTAAAAGTTTTGCGGAATCTCAACCTTTCCAGCTATAGCCCCAAACAGATGATCCGCGAGACCATTCAAGAAGAAATTGAGGCGTGGGCACAGTCAGCTAGCCAATCCGGGGAGGTGTTAAAAAATGCCGGCTCCCTAAGCGAGGAAGATTCCAAATAAATTAACAGAACCTGATCAATAAGAAATATTTTTTGTAGTAACCGGGTAAATAGAGTAAATATTTATTTCCCTAAAAGACTAAAACCATTTCGCATTATCTGTGAAATAAACCAGCAGAATATAACATTAAAAAGGGGCAGCAAGTGGGGCTGCCACTCGTATTTACCACAGTCTTTGCAAGGAGGACGCGATGGCCGACGATGCGATTCCTACTCCCAGCAGGAACAACACTTTAACGGAGCCTTTAACGAAAAAGGGCGCCAACTATGGGTTTGTTTTTAATCAGAACCTTTGTAACGGTTGTAAGGCCTGCCAAATCGCTTGTAAAGATAAGCATGATTTGCCGGTAGGTATGACCTGGAGACGGGTAATTGAATACACCGGTGGTTCTTGGAAAGTAAATGAAACTGACGGAACTTTCCGCCACAATGTTTTTAGCTACTACACTTCGATCGCGTGTAACCACTGTGAGAACCCGGTTTGTGTGCAGGTGTGCCCGACTACCGCTATGACCCAACGCGAAGATGGCACGGTCTATGTTGACCAATCTAAGTGCGTAGGCTGTCGCTACTGCCAGTGGGCTTGCCCCTACGGCGCTCCGCAATTGGATGCCCGCAGTGGCCACATGTCCAAATGCGATTTGTGCTACGACTATCGCAGCCAGGGACAGAATCCGGCCTGTGTCGATGCCTGTCCTACCCGCGCTCTTGGTTGGGGACCCATTGAGGAACTGCGTAAGGAGTTCGGACAAGAGGCTGGAATCGCCCCGCTCCCGGATCCGTCCATCACCCAGCCACACCTGGTAATCAAGCCGCACCGTGATGCCCAAGACTGGGATAAAGGCAGCGGAATTATCCAAAGTCCCAAAGAGATTTAAACACTGAACATCTTATTCACCCGCTAGGTTAAGGAGCATCATGCATATCGGCGAACTGCCCATGATTATCTTTACTACTGTCGCTCAAATGTCAGTAGGGGCATTTTGGATTCTAGGAATCATCCAGCTGATTGGTCGGCGGGCAGGCGTTAAACAGTCTGCCATCGACAGCCTGACCAACGCGGGGTTGTATGCAGCCGGGCCGCTGCTAATTCTGGGATTCTTTGCCGCGTTTTTCCATCTAAACGACCCCTTCCACGCACCGTTTACCCTGTTGCATCTGGGATCATCCTGGTTATCGCGCGAACTAATCTCGGGGGTGCTCTACGCCCTGTTCGGACTGATTTTTGCGCTAACCCAGTGGTTTAACCGCTTCAGCCGCACCACCAGGGACATTTTCGCAGCACTTACTGCCCTAGCGGGGCTGTGCCTAGTGATATCGATGTGCGGGGTTTACTACTTTACCGGCACCGTTCCGGCCTGGAACACCTGGTTTGTTTGGGTCAGCTTCTTCTGTTCTGCTTTCTTCACGGGCTCCCTAGCAGTGGCGATAGCTCTGCTAACCACTTGGCGGATGAAGCAAAGGGGTGCCAGCGACAAAAACTCGGATGCGAATAGCAAAGGCTTTAAAGCTGCCTTGCGACGCGGCCTCTTCCCGCCTGGAAAACTTCCAGAGGGCTTAATCGAACTAACCAAGCGCTCTATGCGGATCACCACCGGGATTGCCGCCTCTGCTGGCCTAATTATCTTGATGTCCTACGCGTTCTTTATGACCCAACTAGGACTAGGTAGCCCCATCGAACGCCAAGTGGCACAAAATATGACCGCTCATGGCTATCTTTTGATCCGGTTGCTGCTACTGGTGATTACGATTTTGCTGGTAGCGCTGGTACTGCGCAACTATATTTCGGATACTGCTTACCCCACGCGTTCCTTGGTTATCACTCTGTGGGTGACCTTCCTCCTGGCCTTTGTGACCGAGATGATAGGGCGCGGGCTCCACTACGAAGGATTGGTTCGCGCGGGTATCAATACCTTATTGGGATAGCATTAAAGCTATGGAGCCAAAGGTACTAGATTCTTACGCTGCTGCTTTTTGTGTCCTGGGTGCCCTACACCTAAATCCTCCCGATGAGGGCGTGGTCAAAGATTTTCTAGCAATGACCGCTCAGTGGCCCCTGCCGCTGACCCCTAAGGGCGCTCAAGCTCTGGCAGAACTAGGTACCGAGCTACCCTGCGAACTTAGTGAAGAGGACATTTATACCCTCTGGTCAGATCAGAATAATCTGTATGGAATTACCGGTAGCGCCCAGCTACCTCCCTTTGAATCGGTACATCGCTGTGATGATGCTTTGGTATTTGACCAAGAAACCGTGGAGGTTCGCCGCTACTATGGTGCCATGGGTTTTCAGGCTCCCCATCTAGGCCAAGAACCTGATGACCATATCGGGCTGGAGATGGACTTTGTAAGCAAATGCCTATTAAACGCCGCGGATGATTTTGCGGAGGGGAAACAGGAACGAGGGCGCCAAACTCTGGGCGTGCTGTGTGGATTTAGTGGAGAACACCTGTTGACTTGGGCACCCGATTTCTGTCTGGAGGGCGAAAAATTAGCAAAAACCCAATGGCTCCGCACCATCCTGGTTCTTACTGGACAGACGCTTTCACAATGGGAGCAGGAGCTCCTTACTGCCGGGTATGAGCTGCAGATCGCCCCCAAACTGCGTCCTCCCCAGAAAGAAGATTTTTCTGGCCCGGTTTCCGTACCCCTAACTCGCCGCCCACAAATTTAGGACAGTAAATTTTGCTTCCTACTAACTTCCCGTCGTTATTGCGTTGGGTTAGCGCGCAAGACCCCATAAACACCCTAGTTATTAGGTGTGAGTCTCTCCCGGACGTCAACGTGAGTAAGAAGGACGCCCTCCTTACCTGGCAGGGATGCTTAGGTGAAAGCTTCAATGCCGATTTGGCGGCGCAACTGTTAGCTAGTGAGGTCCAGTGCCTGCAGATTTTAGGGTGCGCTCAGTGCGCTGGCAGACTAGATAAAAAATTGGCAGCTGCCAGAGCGCGACTCGGTACCTTAATAGCTGGCTATCAACCGCCTAAAAAAGCTGCCCGCCATCCCCGGACCGTCAGCTTAGATTCAGTACCGCTGCCCCGTCGCCTCTTGCTGCCGCTCTCAAATGGTTCTCCGTTAGATCTCGGTGCTTCCCACGCGGTTCGTACCTTCCAGGCTTACCATCTGCTCGCTCAGGGTCAACGCATCGAAAATAGAGTAGCCGCCTGCGTAGTTGCCACCGCGGAGGATATTAACCGTCCCCTATCACCGGATTCCCCAGCGGAAACTACCGCTACCGACAAGCTCCTACCTCAGATAGACCGCGTGGATGCCATCCACGTACTGCGCTGCAACGCTTGCCGTTCTCAGATCCGTCTGTGCCCCGACAATAAAGGTTTCGATCTATCGGCAGCCGGCAGCAATTGGCATCAGCTTTGCCCAACTTGCCGCATGGCAGTCCGTTACTGCCCCGAACATTCTGACTCGGAGATAGCCAGCCAGCGTTCCCTCGAGATTTTCAGCGTTTTAAAAAGCAAGGAAAACTCTCAGGAAATGAGCGAATGCCAACGCTGTCGTAACCCGCATCCGGCTGCAGAGGGCGAGCTGTGCACGCTTTGCAGCTATGAGGCAAAAAATCCGTTTTCGGCAGCAATGCCAAAAGAGATCCTCAAGACCCTTCCCCCGCAGCTACAAGCAAAGCTACGCGGGGTTTAGCGGCGAGACTACAGAAAAATAAAAGCCGCCCCGTAACTGGAGCGGCGTTGGTGGGCGATACTGGACTCGAACCAGCGACCTCTTCCGTGTCAAGGAAACGCGCTAACCAGCTGCGCCAATCGCCCGAGGTGGGTACGGGATTCGAACCCGTGTACACGGCTTTGCAGGCCGCTGCCTAACCACTCGACCAACCCACCATAATCAAAGAGCGTCGCGCTTGGCGACGCCCTCTAAATCGAGCGGATGACGAGACTCGAACTCGCGACCCTCACCTTGGCAAGGTGATGCTCTACCAACTGAGCTACATCCGCGTTGCGTATGAAAGTATATCTATAAAGACCTAGGTTTTACCAAACTGGCTATGCGTGGGTCTGCTCACAACTACTGCGAACTGGGAATTAAGGTTTTGAAAACTCTTTCCCACAGTAAGAAACCCCAGATGAAAAGAATTTTTATTTTTTCAAAGCGCAGACCAGAAACAGGATTGATATTCTCTAACTGTCTACAAAGCCAGGACGATCCTTAGGAGGAGTTACCAATGACCGGGATTTTAGGTAGTAGCATGCTGGTTTCTATACTGCTGCTGGTATTAATCGGATATTTCTTATACTCCGCGATTTTCATCGTGAAACAGCAAACGGAAGCGATCATCGAACGTTTCGGAAAGTATCGGCGGGTGTGTACTCCCGGCCTCAATATTAAGATCCCAGTTATTGACCGGATTGCCAAGATTGTAGAACGCCGGATTCAACAACTGGATCTGGTAGTAGAAACCAAAACTAAAGATAATGTGTTCGTAGCGATCCCGGTTTCGGTACAATTCCAAGTACAAGATTCGGCAGCCTCTTTCTATTCCCTGTCTAACCCCGCCCAGCAGATTACTTCCTATGTGTTCGACCGAGTCCGCTCTTCCCTATCCCAATTGAACCTGGATGAAGCTTTCTCTTCCAAAGACACTATTGCCCAAGAGATCGAGATTTCTTTGGGAGAGCAGATGGCACGCTACGGTTTCCGGATCGTGAACTCGCTGGTAACCGATATTAACCCCGATAAGCGGGTTCGAGATTCGATGAACTCTATTAACGCTGCTCAGCGTGAACGGGAAGCGGCTATCCAGCTAGCAGAAGCCGATAAGATTAAGCTAGTTAAACAGGCGGAAGCAGACGCTGAATCCAAACGCCTTCAGGGTGAAGGTATCGCTCTACAAAGGCGCGCCATTGTGGAAGGACTAGTAGAGCAATACGAATCGTTGCGGGATGCAGGTATTGGCGACCAGGCACAACAGATTCTCTTGATGACCCAGTATTTTGATACCCTGGCCGAGGTGGCAAAGTATTCGAATACCCAGACCCTGATGTTGCCCTCTAATCCCACCGGGGTCACCAACACGATGGAGGAAATTCGCACATCTTTGGTGGCGGGCTTAAAAGCTGCCGGCCAGCACACTAAGTAAGGTAATTAGCCGCATGATGCGGTAGCAACGACGGCCATTTAATCTCAGATAACGAATATAGCTAAGTATGACGAAAAATAATCAAGATAACGTAAGACAGCCCAAAGAAAAACAGCCACATCGCCTTCGACATCCGCAGGAAAAGCATCCCGGCCGGGGTGAAGAACTGCGCCAGTTACTAGAAAAATATGATCGCCGGATTTCCCAGTTAGAACGGTCCGACCACGAACGAGTTCACCGGTTAACCTCAAGAACCGAGCGTTTACGCAATACGCTTGGTCATCATCCGGCTTCAAAGAAAGTAGCTACTACTTCCCCAGCAGAGCCTGCGAACGTTACTGTCGCACAAACTCCCAATGATTCTCACCCGAGTGCCTGGAAACGCGGAACCCAGATCGCCCGGGAGCAAACCCAAAATCTGTTGCACAAGGTTCCCTATCCTCACGGTATGCACCCGGGACTAGTTCGCGGGATCGCAATTGACGAGCAGATCATCAAGTACCGCACCGATAAAGTGGTGTTCTTGTGCACCGGCACCTTAGTGCTCGGTTTTATTCTATGGGGTCTTATTTCTACCGATTCCCTACGCAGCGTATCTGAAGTGGTTTTGCAGTGGGTGGTAGACAATACCGGCTGGTTATTCTCTATCCTAGCCGCCATTATTTTATTATTTATGCTGTTCATAGGGCTTTCACGCTATGGCAACATCCCCTTGGGACGCGATAACGAAGAACCTGAATATTCCTATGGCTCCTGGATTGCCATGATGTTTAGCGCCGGCATGGGGATCGGGCTGCTGTTCTTCGGCCCCTATGAGCCGATGATTTATTTTACGAACCCCGCCCCTCATTCCAGCGCTAAACCAGGCACCTATCAAGCATTAAATGACGCCATGTCGCAAACTATGCTGCATTGGGGACTAAACGCTTGGGCGATCTATGCCCTGGTAGGCTGCGCGATCGCCTATGGAACCTACCGGCGGGGACGAGTTCCTTTGATTTCCTCTATTTTTGTGCCCCTCTTGGGACACAAATTTGCCCAAGGTGGGATTGGAAAAATAATCGACATGTTGGCGATTACCACCACCCTGTTTGGCACCTGCGCTTCCCTAGGGATGGGAGCGTTGCAGATTGCCCGCGGCGCCGAGCTAGTAACCGGAATCGGAAGAATCGGTAATGCCGGTCTGTTTGCAATTATTTCCGTGCTAACTGCAGCCTTCATCGCTTCAGCAGTCTCGGGAATCTCGCGCGGAATTCGGTTGCTCTCCAATATCAACATGGGGCTAGCCTTTTGCCTCATGGCGTTTATCTTCTTTGCCGGCCCGACCGTGTTCATCTTAAACCTGGTGCCTTCCACTTTGATGAACTACCTATCCGACTTGTTTGGATTACTATCCACTTCTCCCTCCTATGGACCGGAGGCTGGTCACTTTGTTTCTACCTGGACGGTATTCTACTGGGCATGGTGGATTTCCTGGTCGCCTTTCGTAGGGTTATTCATTGCGCGAATCTCGCGTGGCCGGACTTTGCGTCAGTTTGTAACCGGAGTATTGATTGCTCCCACCCTGGTGTGTCTGATTTCCTTCTGTATCTACGGGGGAACCACCATGTACATGCAGATCAATGGAACAGATATGCCCTTAGACGACGGAGCCGAAGTGATGCTATTCGCCCTCCTCGGGAATTTGCCGCTCACTAAGATAACTTCGGTAATCGCGATGTTCTGCCTGGCTATTTTCTTCATTACCTCCGCGGATTCTGCCTCGGTGGTAATGGGTTCGCTGTCTCAGCAGGGCAAACCGGTTCCGGATCGTAAAATCACGATTTTCTGGGGGCTATGCCTGGCCGGTATCGCGGTAGTCGGGATGCTAGTTGGCGGCCAAGACGCCCTGCAAGGAATGCAAAACTTGATTATCGTGACTTCCTTGCCATTCGCAATTATTGTGGCGACCATGATTGTCGCCCTCTTACGAGATCTATCGCGAGATCCTTTCACTATTAGACGCAATTTTGAACGTTCAGCGCTATCTAAAGCTGTAGTAGGCGGGCTAAAGAGTTACGGGGATGACTTCAAGATCGTAGTGGTTCCCACGAAAGAAGGAGAGGGAGCGGGTGCAGATTTTGATTCCACTGCCCCCGAACTGACTGAATGGTATCGACGCACCGACACCGAAGGTAATCCCATCGACTATGATTATTCTTCCCAAACTTATCTAGATAAGCAGGGCAACCCCGTCTATTGGGACGAGGCGGAAGAAACCTATAAAGATGCCGAGGGTAACCCGGTTCCTTGGGACAGCGTGGAGGATACCTCTTCCGATCAGGAAACCGAGGCCGCGGATACTGCCCCTGCCCAGGAGGATGTCTCTACTGAGACTGCTCCAGATAGCAATAAGTAGCGAGATTTTATTACCTGCGGCGTGACTGAGATCCCGGCGTATTGATTATCCGTGAATCTGGTAGCGCCTCCTAGGCACGGGAGGACGCTACCAGCTTCACGATCTAAAATAGCTGATCCGCATGCCGGGGGTTAGTACCCAACCGCTAGTTGCCAAGAACCTAGGGCAAGTAAAACTACGGAAGCTGCTGGTAGCATACGACGAAGCCACACTTTCCAGGCCGGAGCAGGCTCGGTGAGAATCTCAATATCTTCCAGGCCGTCCTGCTCCGGTGGGTCTGCCCTATTGCTAGCCTTTGCTTTTAACCTGGCCCAGACGGGTTTGACCAGATAGGTTTCGCTGGCAGAAGTAGCATTACCTGCGGGCGCGGGAGCCGCGCGCTCCGGTCTGGAGGAAGAGGCTGCTTTCCCCGGCTCTAACTTTGGGGCAAACGCTGAGGGCGGAGCTGCCGCCCGAACCTCTGTAAACGGAGGCTTTCGGGGAGAACCACCCCTCCCGACTAGGGCAGCTGCTGGGGGTGTACCCGCCGGCTTAAGCAATGGGTTTTTGAGCTTCGAGTTGGCTCCGGGGCTGCGCATCGCAGTCATATCTAGCTGCGGAGCCAACATTTTCCCCGCCTTCAACGCGGAAACCCCGATCTTCCCCGGGCTGTTGACGCTGCCACCGCCCTGCTTTCGAGGAGGATTCGCGATCCGAAGTCCGGTATTTTTTATCAGCCTACCCGGCGGAGAGAGCGCATCATCTCCCCTACCGCTAATTAGTCTTCCGGGGGGAAGATATTTTTTACCCCCTAAGCTACTTTGGGGACTATCGGGACGCAGGAGCCAGTTTTTTCCCTGTTCATCCGCTATCAAGTGAGGACAGGGAAAAGTAGTTTTTCCCTGCGGCACTATCAGCTGTAACACCGCTACTTGCTCCGCATCAACTGCCATTGCTATCCAGTTGCTACCTGTTGCGTCCACGATATTTTTTTGCCGGCTTCGCTGGGAGCCATCCGCAATTTTTAAGGCATGTTTCGTTTCCATATATCCACTAAAGTGTTTTCCCGTTTATATGTCACTCCTTTATCCACAGCTGACAGCGCTATTTTTCTCGGCTTTATCTTGGGGATAACCGTGCAATGTACGATTTGCGCATTTTTTCGATAGGCTTAGAACATCATGGCTACACAAAATAACCCGCAGAAAAAGAAGCACTGGTGGAACAACTTCGCGGATGTCTACCGCGTAACCAAACGTACCTATCCGTGGATCGGTTGGGCGATGCTCGCCATCGTCTTGGCAGTTCCCGTGATAGTGCTAATACTCTGCCTACTCGCCTCGATTAGCGTAGGACGCACCATCTTCTACATCATAATTGCGGCCTCGGTGGGGATGCTGCTAGCTACTACCCTGCTTACTCGTCTGGCTAATAAAGCCATGTATAAGCAGCTAGAGGGAGTTAAAGGCAATGTGTACGCAATCTTGCGTTCCATTAAACGCGGTTGGATTGTCGAAGAAGAACCAGTAGCGTTTAACCGCAAACAAGACCTGGTGTACCGTCTGGTAGGTCGGCCGGGGATTGTCCTAATCTCCGAAGGCCCCTCCTCGCGGGCTGGTGAGCTGTTAAATGAGCAAGAACGCAAATGTCATCGGGTGGCACCCTCGGTACCTATTCATAAGATCCAGTCAGGACAAGAGAAAAATCAGGTTCCGATCTCCAAACTCCTTAAGACCATTAATCACTTAAAGAAAGAGATCAGTAAGGACGAGGTTCCGATTGTGGGACAGCGGCTCCAGTCTTTACAAAATAAAGCCTATCGTCTCCCGGGGGGAGTCGATCCCAACAAGGCGAAGATTAATCGTCGGATGCTGCGCGGAAAGTAAGCGCCGCAAAACCTGGGGATAGCGGTTCTCTCCGTCCACTACTAAAGCTGCTTCGGTACTTTATTAGTCACTTACTAGGCTTTTTTAGGAGTGCCGAGTACTTTATCCAGGAGGGCTTTCGAGGGGCGTAGTTCAGTTACGCTTTCGTCAACTTCCCAATCCTCTACCGGACGCGAAGACCAGATGCGGGCGGAAAATTTTCCGGGCTCGCCCTCGAAAACCGATAGCGAGGCATTGGTAACTGGTTTCGTCGCTGCCAGCGCAAAAGTAATCTCCGGGGTGCTCATAAAGGACCAGTAGCGGATAATCGCGCCATGAGCCACAATCACCGCGCAGCCATCGGGGCCTACTTCCTCGGCAGCTTGGGCAACCACGCGGTTAAAACGCGCCAAGGTTTCCGCTCCGCTCTCCCCGCCTTCCATCCTCACCTGGGTATCTCCCTGCATCCAGGATCCGATAGTGCGCACATATTGCTCTACCGAGGCCAGGTCACTGGCCATTTCTAACTTTCCCGCCTGTACTTCATTGGCGTCGCCGTTTTGTATCCGGGTAAGGCCGAATCGTTCTTCTAACGGTCGAGCAGTTTGGTGGGTGCGAATCAAATTCGAGGTCACAATCAGCTGTGGAACCGGCAAGGACAGCTCTTCCCAAGTTTTTACCGCCGCTTCTACCTGCTGCTCTCCCTCGGCATTGAGCGGAGAACCCGGCTCAGCGGTATCCAGGGCTCCAGTAATATTCGCGCTAGTTTGCCCGTGCCGCATTAAAACCAGTTTCATCTTCTCCTCTTTCTTCCCATTCCTTTTTTAAGAATTGTAAAAGACCCTCTCCATTACCGCACGAGCGCGGCGAGCCAGGCGTAAATAGTCTTCCCGTAAATCATTCTCTTTGCCGGAAGCATACCCCAGCAGCCGTGCCAGGGCATAGGCAGGAGCGGTAGCAGTAGGCAGGTAATCTATTTTATTACCGCTCATGCGATTGGTGACCAAGACATTTCCACAGCGGATTCGACACGCCAACTTCCAGGCCTCGGTCAAGACTTTTAGGTCGGCATCCGATAGCATTCTTTGCTCGGCAGCTACCTTTAAGGCTTCCAAAGTCCCCGTTACCCGCAGCTGGGGACAGGAAACTGCTCCCTGCAGCTGTAGCAATTGGGCAACCCACTCCACATCACTAAGTCCTCCCGGCCCCAGTTTTACGTGCAGCGAAGCATCCTGCCCTCCGGGAATTCGCTCATTTTCCATACGAGCTTTAAGCAGGCGTATTTGCCGGGTAGCGCCCTCATCAAGCGGACGTTCATAACGAATCGGATCAATAGTTTTAGTGAAACGGGCTATTAGCTCCTGGTCGCCACAAAAGGCGCGCGCTCGCAGCAACGCCTGCATCTCCCAAGGCTCGGCCCAACGTTCATAGTAGTCACGCAAAGCCGTTAAGGAACGGGATAGCACCCCGTCCTCGCCCTCGGGACGCAGTCCGTAGTCTATTTTCAAACTGGGGGCAGCTGCTGGCCGATTCATTTCTTCTTGCAGCCGCGTCGCAAACAGCACCGCAATCCGGGAAGCCTCCGAGGCAGGCAGTTTAGCGTTCGCGCGCAAAGTAGCACCGTCAGGAGTGGTTTCCGTTCGCGGGGCCGGGATAGTTTCAACCGTCCCGGGCGCGCTCCAACGCGGATCTATTAAAGCAGAATGTACCACTAACAGGTCGGCATCGGAGGCATAGGCAGATTCGCGTCCTCCCCCGCGCCCCATCGCTACTAGAGCAATTCGGGGAAGGTTCTTCTCTTTAGCCGACAGCTCGCGCAGGATTACTTGGCTGGCAGCAGCAATGGTCGCATCATTAATCTTGGTAATGGCTGCCTGGGTAGATATGGGATCTAAATGATTAACCACGTCTCGCAAAGCACAACGCAGCAATTCCCTTCCCCGGGTTTGGCGGATCAAATCTATCGCCGCTGAACTGTCCTGGTGACGTCGCGATAGCGCCTCCATCTCGGCATATAGCTGAGCATAACTGCGGGTAGCTAGCTTTTCATCATCATCTAACCACTGCACCGCTTCGGGAACATGTTCGAGACGCTGGGCGATATAGGGGCTGAGCGACAAAATGGTACACAGGCGATGAGCAACCCGGGAGGAATCCCGCAGCAGTCCCATATACCAATGGGATTTCCCAATCGACTCCGAGAGGCGACGAAAACGCAGCAAGCCGGCATCGGGGGAAGGACCTTCAGCCAGCCAGCCCAGCAGTACCGGCAGAATATGGCTCTGAATTTGGCTGCGCCGAGAAACCCCGGAAGTCAGAGCCGCAATATGTCTCAGAGCTCCGCGTGTATCCCGGTATCCGGCCAGCCGGAGGCGATCGGCTGCCGCCTGTGGGTTGAGGGCGGCCTCGGCTTTAGACAGCCCCGCAGTAGCCGGCAGCAAGGGGCGATAGAAAATATCTTGTTGCAGCGCGCGGATTTGAAGTTTTAGCTTTTCCCAATAGCTGGTGAGTTCCCCGCTCTTCCCAAAACGTTCTTGACGCAGAGACCTGCCCACTCGGCGCTCATCTTCGCGATTCTGAGGGAACAAATGGGTACGTGACATCCGTTGCATTTGCATCCGGTGTTCGACAACCCGCAAGAACCGGTAGGCATCTGCCAGTTGCCGGGCAGAGTCCCGGCCAATATATCCGCCCTGGGCGAGCGCGTCTAGCGCCTGCAGCGTGGGACGCACTCGCAAGCTTTCATCGGTACGTCCATGCACCATTTGTAGCAATTGCACCGAGAACTCTATATCCCGCAAACCGCCGGGTCCCAGTTTTAGTTCTCGACCAGCGGTAGGGCTGGGGATAGATTCTTCTACCCGAATCCGCATTGATCGAGTGTCGGTAAAGAATCCTTCCCGCTCGACTGCTGTCCACACTAGCGGCCATACTGCCTGCATATAGGCATCGGCCACCCGAGGAGACCCGGCTGCGGGACGCGCCTTTAACAGTGCCTGAAACTCCCAAGTTTTCGCCCATTTTTGGTAGTACTTAGCGTGAGCAGCTACAGTGCGACAGGTGGCTCCATCTTGTCCCTCCGGGCGCAGAGCCAGATCGATAGGCCACAGCGGCATCTCGATTCCCGGCCCGCAGCAGGCCGCCGAAATCCCGATCGCTAAGCGGGAAGCCACTTCCAGAGCCTCGTCCTCACTGAGTCTGCTGTTTTCGGCGGGCTCGGCCACGTAGATCAGGTCAATGTCACTGTGATAGTTAAGTTCTTCGGCTCCCGTTTTCCCCAAGGCAATCACCGCAAAATCGACCTCGCCTGCCGGATCATATTTTGCGCGTGCCAAGGCGAGGGCGCCTTCTAAAGTAGCATCGGTGAGGGCGCTAAGTTTGCCGGCTACCACGGAGAAGAAAGCTAAGGGATCGGGATGGGAGGCGTCCTCGGCAATTATTTGCAGTAGCTGGGAGCGGTAGGCGCGACGCAGATCATTAAGGTCGCGCTGCGGCGACACCCAGGTATTCGCTCGGATTTGTTGGGCGTCAAGAGTCTGTAATATTTCTTGACGTACCTGCTGGCGATAACGGTTCACTAGGTCTAGTTCTTGCGCAACTAGGTAGCGGCTGCCGTCCCAGTAGCTATCTTGCTCTCCGGCCTGCAGATTGGAGAGGATCTGGGGGTGAGATACCAGGTAATCACCGGCAAAACGAGAAACCCCGCAAATAGCTATCACCAGGGCGCGCTGACGAGGATTTTCGGCCAAATATTTCCCGGTATCCTCCCCGGTCTCTAAAAGGTTGGTTAAACACAGTAATACCTGGTCAGGGTGGGCAGAAGCCGATAGCTCCCGCCAAAAATCCTCATTTTCTATTAGCGGGGAAAAGACCGGGCTACTTACCCAGCTTTCAGCGCGCGCAACTTCGGTAACCCCGCTAGAGCGCAGGCGCGAAGCGAGAGTAACTTGTCTAGCCATAGCTATACTCGCAAAAACTTTGCGAGTTCTCCCCGGGTAATTTGCGCCGAATATTCGCGCCATTCCCGCTCTTTATTGCGCAGTACATAGGCGAAAACTTCCTCCCCCAATACCTGGGCCATAAACTCGGATTGGCGCAGTTCCGATAGGGCCTCTTCCAAAGTTAGCGGTAGGGCGGGGATCCCTTGGGCGCGCCGCTCCTTATCCGACAGGCGCCAGACATCATCTTCGGTTTCCAGGGGGAGCTTCATTTCTTTCTCAATCCCATCTAGCCCCGCGGCCAGCAGCGCCGCATAGGCTAAATAAGGATTAGCGGCCGGATCCGTGCCGCGATATTCGATGCGGGCATCGCCGGCTTTTTCTGGTTTATAAAGTGGCACCCGCACCAGCGCGGAACGGTTGTTGTGTCCCCAACAAATATAGGAGGGCGCCTCCGAGCCTCCCCAAAGCCGTTTATAGGAGTTGACGTGCTGGTTTACTACTGCCGAGTATTCACGCGCGTGGGCGAGCAAACCGGCGGTAAACGCTTGCCCGGTAGCAGAGAGCTGATAAATATCGCTGGCACCATCGTAAAAGGCGTTATGCTCGCCCTCGAAAAGTGACATATGGGTGTGCATTCCACTGCCGGCCTCGCCCGCGATGGGCTTGGGCATAAAGGTGGCCACCATATGATCTTGCATCGCGATCTCTTCAATCAGGATCCGGAAAGTCATAATGTTATCGGATCCGGTCAGGGCATCGGCGGCACGCAAATCAATTTCGTTTTGTCCTGGCCCGTTTTCGTGGTGCGAAAACTCGACCGAGATTCCCATTTCTTCCAGCATCGCCACTGCCCGGCGGCGAAAAGAGTTGTCTCCCCCGTTAGGCACATGATCGAAATAGGAGGCATTGTCAATAGGACGCAGCGGTTCATCTAAAGAGGTTGGCGGCTCTAGCAGGTAAAACTCGATTTCCGGGTGAATATTAAAGGTAAAACCGAGATTCGCGGCGTGTTCTAGCTGCCGCTCTAGTACCCGGCGGGGATCGGAACGGGCAGGCTGCAGATCCGGGGTATAGACATCGCAAAACATCCGCCCGACTTCGGCATCCTCGCCCCGCCACGGTAAAATTTGAAAAGTAGAAGCATCGGGACGCAGCAACATGTCAGATTCGTAGACGCGAGTAAAGCCTTCAATTGCGGAACCATCGAACCCGATACCCTCGTTGAAAGCATCCTCAAGTTCCGCGGGGTCAATCGCCACTGATTTTAGGGAACCAGACACATCGGTAAACCAGAGGCGAATAAACTGTACCCCTAGTTCCGCAATCTTTTGTAGTACGTCCTCTTGCGCTGAGTCCACGATATTCCTTACTGTCTGCCGGTATTTAGGGGTTAAGTTATTTGATCCAGATTGGCTAGTTAGCGGGCGTGTGCCCACCAACGTCCATCGCCGCTGCGTCCACATTTGAGCGGCAAGCTGAATGCCTCTGAGAGGTTTTCACTGGTCAACACGTGATCGATTTCGCCGCTAACCATGATTTTACCTTCCTTCATCAGGGCGGCGCGGTTAAAAGATACCGGTATTTCTTCTAAATGGTGGGTGACCATCACGATTTGTGGTGACTTCGGATCCGAGCTGAGCTCGTCGAGGGCGGAAAGCAAAAGTTCGCGAGCCTGCAGGTCCACCCCCGCTACCGGTTCATCCAAAAGCAAGATTTCCGGGTCAGCCATCAGGGCACGGGCAATCAAGACCCGTTGGCGTTCCCCATCGGAGATCGTAGCTAAGCTGCGGTCTTGGAGAGCTGCTACCCCGAATAATTCCATTAGGTTTTCGCGGCGCTGATAGTCGATATCTTCAAAATCTTGATCCCGTCCGCGCACCATAGTGCCATAAGCGGCCGAAAGGATTAGTGCCTTCACGGTTTGCGAGCGCGGGATTACCCGCAGCGCCGCAGTTGAACACAGCCCCACCCGTTCATGTAATTCTTGTACCGGTACTGCCCCTAGCCGCTGCCCTAAAATTTTAGCTTTCCCACTGGAGGGATAACTACGCGCAGCCAGGATCGATACCAGAGTGGTTTTCCCTGCCCCATTGGGACCCAGGATTACCCAGTTCTCGCCCAGTTTGGTTTTGAA